>NZ_SSBK01000031.1 GCF_004795035.1 Streptomyces sp. A0958 | reverse complement strand
GCAATCCGATCGCGATCCGGTCCGACAACCGCTCGTCCGTTTCCGGCTTGACCTGTCCAGGGCGTGGCATCCCGGCACCTCCTGAACAGGCACCCTACCAGCCGAGATCCTTAAGTCACTGGTATTGAGTCTAGACCCGCGTTTCATGGGTGACCCACGCGGAGCCGACTTCCTTCCAGCAGCGGTCGTCCAGGCGTACGGTCCGCCCCGGTCCGACGTCGACCGGCTCGGAGTCCGCGTCGATGTCCCACCAGCGGGCGCACTCGGTGTGCAGCTGGACCCGGTCGGTGGAGGGGTACGGGTTGTGGCAGTAGGCGACGACCCGGGAGCCGTGGACGGCCGTACGGCACTCGGCGCCGGAGGGTTCGGGGCGGGGCGCGGGGGGCGCGGGCGCCCCGGCGGCGCCGACGTGCCCGGCGGCGTACAGGCCGGCCGGGACGAGCAGTGCGGCGACGGCCGCGCAGGACGCCAGCAGGTACCGGGTCCGGTGATGTGTGCGACGCACAGCGATCTCCTCCCCTCGCCCGATCCCCACGCCTGACCGGAAGTCCGGTTCCTCCACATTCTGCGGTGGATCGGCCGGCTTTTCGACCTGAGCGCCACAAGGCCGTGCGGGGCACGGAAAACGGCCGCGCACCGCCTCCGGGGGAGACGGTGTGCGGCCGGTGCGTACGGCGGAGCGGTCAGGCGCCCATCATGTGCACGCCACTGTCGACGTGGATGATCTCGCCGGTCGTCCGCGGGAAGAAGTCCGAGAGCAGCGCGACGATGCCGCGGCCGGCCGGCTCCGGGTCCTTCATGTCCCAGGCCAGCGGCGCGCGGGTGTTCCACACGTCGGCGAGCCCGTCGAAGCCCGGGATGGACTTGGCGGCCATGGAGCCGAGCGGTCCGGCCGAGATCAGGTTGCAGCGGATGCCGTCCGGGCCCAGGTCACGGGCGAGGTAGCGGGAGGTGGCCTCCAGCGCGGCCTTGGCCGGGCCCATCCAGTCGTACTGCGGCCAGGCGAACTGGGCGTCGAAGGTGAGGCCGACGATCGAGCCGCCCTCGCTCATCAGCGGCTTGCACGCCATGGCGAGCGACTTCAGCGAGAACGCCGAGACGTGCATCGCCGTGGAGACCGACTCGAACGGGGTGTTCAGGAAGTTGCCGCCGAGCGCGTCCTGCGGCGCGAAGCCGATGGAGTGCACGACGCCGTCCAGCGAGCCCAGTTCGTCGCGCACCAGGCCGGCGAGGCGGTCCAGGTGCTCGGTGTTGGTCACGTCCAGCTCGATGACCTTGGCCGGCTTGGGCAGCTTCTTGGCGATGCGCTCGGTCAGCGTGGGCCGCGGGAAGGCGGTCAGAATGACCTCGGCACCCTGCTCCTGGGCCACCTTGGCGGCGTGGAACGCGATGGACGACTCCATCAGCACCCCGGTGATGAGGACGCGCTTGCCGTCGAGAATTCCGCTCATGGTGATCAGTGACCCATGCCCAATCCGCCGTCAACGGGGATGACGGCTCCAGTGATGTACGACGCGTCGTCGGAGGCGAGGAACCGCACCGCGGCGGCGATCTCCTCGGGCTGCGCGTAACGCGCCAGCGGCACCTGGGACACGATGCCCTTGCGCTGCTCCTCGGTGAGCACCTGCGTCATGTCGGTGTCGACGAAGCCGGGCGCGACGACGTTGAAGGTGATGTTGCGCGAACCGAGCTCGCGCGCCAGCGACCTGGCGAAACCGACCAGACCGGCCTTGGAGGCGGCGTAGTTGGCCTGGCCCGCCGAGCCGAGGAGGCCGACGACCGAGGAGATGAGGACCACGCGGCCCTTCTTGGCGCGCAGCATGCCGCGGTTGGCGCGCTTGACGACCCGGAAGGTGCCGGTGAGGTTGGTGTCGACCACGGACGTGAAGTCGTCCTCGGACATCCGCATCAGCAACTGGTCCTTGGTGATACCGGCGTTGGCGACCAGCACCTCCACGTTGCCGTGCTTCTCCTCGATCTCCTTGTAGGCCTGCTCCACCTGTTCCGCGTCGGTGATGTCGCAACGGACCGCGAGAACACCGGCCTCGGTGAGCGTCACGGGTGGCTCGCCGGAACGGTAGGTGATCGCGACCTTGTCGCCGTTGCCGACGAAAGCGCGGGCGATGGCGAGGCCGATGCCCCGGTTTCCTCCGGTGACGAGAACCGAGCGGCTCAACGGATCACCCTTTCGATAGCGGTCTGGTACCTCGGAAACCTATCGGTACCGCCCGCGCCGCGGAGAATCGGCCCCTGACAGCGCCTCCGGCCGGGCACTGTCGGGTTCCTACAGTCACGCGCCCGGCCCCGCCCGGGGAATTCGGCCGCGACACGGCATGGGCCATGCTTCACTGCCTCGTAAACAATCCGAGGGTAAGACCGCGAAGGAGAGGCCGCCCGTGCCCCATGAGGTAGATCAGTCGTTCCTGGCGCTCCCGCTACGGGCCCTCGCCGACGCGGCGCTGGCCCGCGCGCGGGCTCTCGGGGCGGCGCACGCCGATTTCCGGTTCGAGCGGGTGCGCAGTGCCACATGGCGGCTGAGGGACGCCCGGACGGCCGGGTCCTCGGACACCACCGACCTCGGGTACGCGGTGCGGGTCGTGCACGGCGGGGCCTGGGGGTTCGCCTCCGGGGTCGATCTGACGATGGACGCCGCGGCGAAGGTGGCCTCGCGGGCCGTCGCCATGGCGAAGCTGTCGGCGAAGGTGATCGCGGCGGCGGGCTCGGACGAGAGGGTGGAGCTGGCGGACGAGCCGGTGCACGGGGAACGCACCTGGGTCTCGTCGTACGAGGTCGACCCGTTCTCCGTACCCGCCGAGGAGAAGGCGGGGCTGCTCGCCGAGTGGAGCGCGCGGCTGCTGGCGGCCGAGGGCGTGGCGCATGTGGACGCCTCGCTGATGACCGTCCACGAGAACAAGTTCTACGCGGACACGGCGGGCACGGTCACCACCCAGCAGCGGGTGCGGCTGCACCCGGAGTTCACGGCGGTGGCGGTGGACGCGGCGAGCGGTGAGTTCGACTCGATGCGCACGATCGCGCCGCCGGTCGGGCGCGGCTGGGAGTACCTGACCGGGACCGGCTGGGACTGGGACGCGGAGCTGGAGCGCATCCCCGGGCTGCTGGCCGAGAAGATGCGGGCGCCGAGCGTCGAGGCGGGGACGTACGACCTGGTCGTGGACCCGTCCAATCTGTGGCTGACCATCCACGAGTCGATCGGCCACGCCACCGAGCTGGACCGGGCGCTGGGGTACGAGGCGGCGTACGCGGGGACCTCGTTCGCCACGTTCGACCAGCTGG
The DNA here is from genome assembly GCF_004795035.1 of Streptomyces sp. A0958. Taxonomy (GTDB): domain Bacteria; phylum Actinomycetota; class Actinomycetes; order Streptomycetales; family Streptomycetaceae; genus Streptomyces. Next base: position 75,266 of record NZ_SSBK01000031.1, on the reverse strand, counting down.
GGAAGCTGGCGTACGGCTCGCCCGTGATGAACGTGACGGGCGACCGCACCGCCGAGCACGGGCTCGCGACGATCGGGTACGACGACGAGGGCGTCGAGGCGCAGTCCTGGGACCTGGTCAGGGACGGGACGCTGGTGGGCTACCAGCTGGACCGCCGGATCGCGAAGCTGACGGGCCTGGGCCGCTCCAACGGCTGCGCGTACGCGGACTCCCCCGGCCATGTCCCCGTCCAGCGCATGGCGAACGTGTCGCTCCGGCCGGACCCGGGCGGGCTGTCCACGGAGGACCTGATCGGCGGGGTCGAGCGCGGGATCTACGTGGTCGGCGACCGGTCGTGGTCCATCGACATGCAGAGGTACAACTTCCAGTTCACCGGACAGCGGTTCTTCCGCATCGAGAACGGCAGGCTGGCCGGGCAGCTGCGCGATGTCGCCTACCAGGCGACGACGACGGACTTCTGGGGCTCGATGGAGAAGGTCGGCGGCCCGCAGACGTACGTCCTGGGCGGCGCCTTCAACTGCGGCAAGGCCCAGCCGGGCCAGGTCGCGGCCGTCTCGCACGGCTGCCCCTCCGCCCTCTTCCGGGGCGTGAACATTCTGAATACGACGCAGGAGGCCGGGCGATGAGCCGCGTCAGCAAGCCGTACGAAATCGTCGAGCGCGCGCTCGAACTGTCCACCGCCGACGGCTGTGTGGTCATCGCGGACGAGGAGTCGTCGGCCAACCTGCGCTGGGCCGGCAACGCGCTGACCACCAACGGGGTGACCCGGGGCCGCACGCTGACCGTCATCGCCACGGTCGACGGCGCCGAGGGCACCGCGTCCGGTGTGGTCTCCCGGTCCGCCGTGACCGCCGCCGACCTGGAACCGCTGGTCCGGGCCGCCGAGGCCGCCGCGCGCGGCGCCGGACCGGCCGAGGACGCGCAGCCGCTGGTCAGCGGGGTGCCCGCGTCGCCCGACTTCACGGACGCGCCGGCCGAGACGGACTCGGACGTGTTCGCCGCGTTCGCCCCCGCCCTCGGCGACGCCTTCGCCCGGGCCCGCTCCGGCGGGCGCGAGCTGTACGGCTTCGCCCACCACGAGATGACCTCCACCTACCTCGGCACGTCCACGGGGCTGCGGCTGCGCCACGACCAGCCGAACGGCACGCTGGAGCTGAACGCCAAGTCGCCCGACCGCTCCCGTTCGGCCTGGGCGGGCCGCTCCACGCGGGACTTCAAGGACGTCGACCCGGCCGAGCTGGACGCGGAGCTGGCGCGGCGCCTCGGCTGGGCAAAGCGCCGTATCGAGCTGCCCGCAGGGCGGTACGAGACGCTGCTGCCGCCGACCGCCGTCGCCGACCTGCTGGTCTACCAGCTCTGGTCCTCGACGGCCCGGGACGCCATCGAGGGCCGGACGGTGTTCTCCCGGCCGGGCGGCGGTACCCGGCTCGGCGAGACGCTGTCCCCGCTGCCGCTGACCCTGCGCAGCGACCCGCACGCCCCCGGCCTGGAGTCGGCGCCGTTCGTCATCGCCCACGCCTCCGGGGACGGCGGTTCGGTCTTCGACAACGGGCTGCCGCTGGCCCGGACCGACTGGGTCGAGGACGGCCGCCTGGCGCAGCTGACGACGACCCGGCACACCGCGGACCTGACCGGGCTGCCGCTCGCCCCGGCGATCGACAACCTGGTGCTGGAGGGCGGGGGCGAACGGTCGCTGGAGGAGATGGTGGCCGTGACGACCGGCCCCGCGCTGCTGCTGACCTGCCTGTGGTACATCCGGGAGGTGGACCCGGCGACGCTGCTGCTGACCGGGCTGACCCGGGACGGGGTCTATCTCGTCGAGGACGGCGAGGTGACCGGCGAGGTGAACAACTTCCGCTTCAACGAGTCCCCGGTCGACCTGCTGTCCCGGGCCACCGAGGCGGGCCGCACCGAGAAGACGCTGCCGCGCGAGTGGGGCGACTGGTTCACCCGGGCCGCGATGCCCGCCCTGCGCGTCCCGGACTTCAACATGAGCTCGGTCAGCCGGGGGGTGTGACCCGCCTAGACTGAACGACACATAAAACCCGACCAGTCTTGTAAGGAGCACGGAACCGTGACGGACATCGTCGACGAGCTGAAGTGGCGCGGGCTGTTCGCCCAGTCCACTGACGAGGACGCATTGCGCAAGGCTCTCGCGGACGGTCCGGTCACGTTCTATTGCGGCTACGACCCCACCGCGGCCAGTCTGCACGTCGGCCACCTGGTGCAGGTGCTCACCATGCGCCGGCTCCAGCAGGCCGGTCTGCGGCCGCTCGCCCTGGTGGGCGGGGCCACCGGTCAGATCGGTGACCCCCGGCCGACCGCCGAGCGCACGCTGAACGACCCGGAGACGGTCGCGCAGTGGGTGACGCGGCTGCGCTCGCAGATCGAGCCGTTCCTGTCCTTCGAGGGCGAGAACGCCGCGGTCATGGTGAACAACCTGGACTGGACCGCGGGCCTGTCCGCGATCGAGTTCCTGCGGGACATCGGCAAGCACTTCCGGGTCAACAAAATGCTGACCAAGGACTCCATCGCCCGGCGGCTGGAGTCCGACGAGGGCATCAGCTACACCGAGTTCAGCTACCAGCTGCTCCAGAGCATGGACTTCCTGGAGCTGTACCGCCGCTACGGCTGCACCCTCCAGCAGGGCGGCAGCGACCAGTGGGGCAACCTCACCGCCGGTCTCGACCTGATCCACCGCCTGGAGCCGGGCGCCGAGGTGCACGCGCTGGCGACCCCGCTGATGACGAAGGCGGACGGCACCAAGTTCGGCAAGTCGGAGGGCGGGGCCGTCTGGCTCGACGCCGAGATGACGACGCCGTACGCGTTCTACCAGTTCTGGCTGAACGTGGACGACCGGGACATCTCGCGCTACATGCGCATCCTCAGCTTCCGGACCCCGGCCGAGCTGGAGGAGCTGGAGAAGCTCACCGAGGAGCGCCCGCAGGCGCGGACGGCGCAGCGCGCGCTGGCCGAGGAGCTGACGACGCTGGTGCACGGGGCGGACCAGTGCGCCGCGGTCGTCGCCGCGTCGAAGGCCCTGTTCGGCCAGGGCGAGCTGGGTGAGCTGGACGAGGCGACGCTGGGCGCCGCCCTGTCCGAGGTGCCGCACGCGCGGGTCACCGAGCTGGGCCCGCTGGTCGACCTGCTGGTGGAGGTCGGTCTGGCGCCGAGCAAGTCGGGTGCGCGGCGCACGGTCAAGGAGGGCGGCGCGTACGTGAACAACGTGAAGGTCCTCGACGGCGAGGCGGCGCCGGCCCGCGAGGAGCTGCTGCACGGGCGCTGGCTGGTGCTGCGCCGGGGCAAGAAGAACCTCGCGGCGATCGAGGTCACGGCCGGCTGAGCCGTACCTCCCACCGCACCGGCGACGACAGCGGCCGGGCACGCATCCTGCGTGCCCGGCCGCTGTCGTCGGTTCCTGGTGGTTCAGCTCCTCTGTTTGCTGCCCCGGAGCGAGGCCCACAACATGTCGCCGACTCCGACCACCACCACGGCGCCGATGAGCTGGAGCACATGGCGTGTCCAGTCGATGCCCTTGGTGTCGTTGACGCCGAGCCAGGTGGCGACCGCATTTCCGAGGACGCTGCCGATCATGCCGAAGATGACCGTCAGCCAGAGCGGGATCTGCTGCTTGCCCGGGAGGATCGCCTTCGCGATCAGACCGAGCACCAGGCCCACGATGATTGCCCACAACCAGCCCATGCTGCCTCCTTGAGCGACGCGGTGTCGCGCATGTCCCGCCCAGTCTCGGCGCCGGACCGGCGGGCCGCATGTCGGCGGGTCCGTACGGGTGTCGCGGGCGGGGGGGGGCGGAATGTACGGATACGGCGTGCCCCGGCCTCGAACGCGCCGGGTGGCGGGCGTAGCGTGGGACCGGCCGGTGTCCGGGTCCGGGGAAGGTTGGTGGGGCGTGGTGCGCAAACAGAACGGTGCGGAGGTCTTCCGGATCACCGGGGCCCGGCAGGGGCTCGCGGAGGACGTGCGCGGCAGGCAGCGGCGGTACGTGATCTCGATGTCCGTGCGGACGGTGTCGGTGGTGGCCGCGACGCTCCTGTGGAACGTGGAGCGGCACATCGCGTTCGTGGCGCTCGGACTGGGGCTGCTGCTGCCGTACGTCGCCGTCGTCATCGCCAACGCGGGTCGCGAGAACTCCCCCGCACTGCCCTCGACCTTCGTTCTCCCGGCCCCGGCCCACCCGCCGCTGGACGCCGCTCCGGCGGCGGGTGCGGCGCCTGCTTCACCGCAGTCCGGACGTGCTTTCCGGTCTCCGGATGCGCAGGAGCACGGCTGAGGCCACGACGGGCCCAAGCTCAAGAAAAGCTCAGATCAATCATGAAGTTCCAGTGCACTGCGGCGGGGTGTGCGTGACATACTTTGAACGCGCTCCGCATCCCCCGTCGGAGCGACGGACCGACGCCGGGCAGCTCCCCCCGTGGCTGCCCGGCGTCGCCATTTCTGCGGCAGGGCGTGCAACGGACACCCGAATTTGACGACAGGTCCTACGGTTGAGTCCGTGAACTCCCCCGAATCCTCCGAATCCTCCGCATCCCCCGAGGCAGCCGCCCCCGTCTGTTCGGCCAAGGGCTGCCGGGCCGACGCCGTGTGGGTGCTGGCCTGGAACAACCCGAAGCTGCACACGCCGGAGCGCCGCAAGACCTGGCTGGCCTGCGACGAGCACCGGGAGCACCTGTCCTCGTTCCTCGGGGTGCGGGGCTTCCTCAAGGACGTCGTGACGCTGGCGGAGTGGGAGTCGCGGCCCCCGTCCGCGTGACCGGCCGGGCTCAGCCGCCGATCGCGGACATCGGGCGGTCGGGCTGGAGGAAGCTCGGGTCGTCAAGGCCCGATCCGGCCTTCTTGCCCCACATGGCGAGCTTCCAGAGCCGGGCGATCTCCTCGTCGGGCGCGTCCGAGCGCAGCGCTCCGCGCAGGTCGGTCTCCTCGCGGGCGAACAGGCAGGTGCGCACCTGTCCGTCGGCGGTGAGCCGGGTGCGGTCGCAGGCCCGGCAGAACGGGCGGGTGACGGAGGCGATGACGCCGACCCGGTGGGGGCCGCCGTCGACGGTCCAGCGCTCGGCGGGGGCGGAGCCGCGCTCGGTGTCGCCCTCCGGGGCGAGGTCGAAGCGGGTGCGCAGCGTCCGGAGGATGTCACCCGCGGTGATCATGCCCTCGCGCTTCCAGCCGTGCTGGGCGTCGAGCGGCATCTGCTCGATGAAGCGGAGCTCGTAGCCGTGTTCGACGGCCCAGGCGAGCAGGTCGGGGGCCTCGTCGTCGTTGAGTCCCGGCATCAGGACGGTGTTGACCTTGACGGGGGTGAGCCCGGCCTCGTGGGCGGCCTCCAGGCCCGCCAGGACGTCGTGGTGCCGGTCGCGGCGGGTGAGGGTCTTGAAGACGTCGGGGCGCAGCGTGTCGAGCGAGACGTTGACCCGGTCGAGGCCGGCGTCCTTGAGCGCGGCGGCGGTCCGCTTCAGCCCGATGCCGTTGGTGGTGAGGGACATCCTGGGGCGGGGTTCGAGGGCCGCGCAGCGCTGGACGATCGAGACGAGTCCGGGGCGCAGCAGCGGCTCGCCGCCGGTGAAGCGGACGTCGGTGATGCCGAGCCGGGTGACGGCGATGCTGATGAGCCGGACGATCTCGTCGTCGCCGAGCAGGTCGGGTTTGGCGAGCCACTGCAGGCCTTCTTCGGGCATGCAGTAGGTGCAGCGCAGATTGCACCGGTCGGTGAGCGAGACGCGCAGGTCCGTGGCGACCCGGTCGTAGGTGTCGATGAGCATGTGGGCCCCCTCCCCCGGTGACTTCCCGGTCGCGGTAGCTGACTCCTTCGAGCCTACGCGAGACCTGTGACGGTGCGGGGGGACCGTTTGGCACGAGGTGCGGCGGGGCCGCGTCGTAGGACTCTACGACGCGGCCCCGTGCGGACGGGATCAGTGCGCGCCGATGCCGGTGAGGGACTTGACCTCCAGTTCGGCGTACTTGCCCCGGTCGGGCTCCTCCTTGGACAGGAGGGAGCCGATCCAGCCGAGCAGGAAGCCGAGCGGGATGGAGATCAGGCCGGGGTTCTCCAGCGGGAACCAGGCGAAGTCGACGCCCTTGAACATCGAGGTCTTCTCGTTGCCGGAGACGACCGGCGAGAACAGCACCAGGATCACGGAGGAGGCCAGGCCGCCGTAGATCGACCAGAGCGCGCCCCGGGTGGTGAAGCGCTTCCAGAAGAGGCTGTAGAGGAGCGTCGGCAGGTTGGCGGACGCGGCGACGGCGAAGGCGAGGGCGACCAGGCCTGCCACGTTCATGTCGCGGGCGAAGGCGCCGAGGACGATCGCGGCGGCGCCGATGAAGACGGTGGCCCAGCGGGCGGCCCTCATCTCCTCCTTCTCGGTGGCCTTCCCCTTGCGGATGACGTTGGCGTAGATGTCGTGGGCGAAGGAGGACGAGGAGGCGAGGGTCAGTCCGGCGACGACGGCGAGGATGGTGGCGAAGGCGACGGCGGAGATGACGGCGAGCAGGACGGCCCCGCCGGTGGTGCCGACCCCGCCGAGGTATTCGGCGAGCTGCGGGGCGGCCGCGTTGCCCGCGGGGTTCTTCGCCTTGATCTCGTCCGGGCCGATGAGGGCGGCGGCGCCGAATCCGAGGGCGATGGTCATCAGGTAGAACGCGCCGATGATGCCGATGGCCCAGTTGACGGACTTACGGGCGGCCTTGGCGGTCGGCACCGTGTAGAAGCGGATCAGGATGTGCGGCAGGCCCGCGGTGCCCAGGACCAGGGCGATGCCGAGGGAGAGGAAGTCGAGCTTCGAGGTGCCGGTGGCGCCGTACTTCAGGCCGGGCTCCAGGAACGAGGCGCCGTGGCCGCTCTTCTCGGCGGCGGTGCCCAGCAGGTCGGAGACGTTGAAGTCGAACTTCCACAGCACCATGAACGTCATCAGGATGGCGCCGGCGATGAGCAGCACGGCCTTGACCATCTGCACCCAGGTGGTGCCCTTCATGCCGCCGATGGTGACGTAGACGATCATCAGTACGCCGACCAGCGCAACGATGAGGATCTTTCCGGCGTCGCTGGTGATGCCGAGCAGCAGCGAGACCAGAACGCCCGCTCCCGCCATCTGTGCCAGCAGGTAGAAGATCGAGACGATGATGGTCGACACACCCGCCGCGGTACGGACCGGGCGCTGCCGCATCCGGTAGGCGAGGACGTCGCCCATGGTGTACCGGCCCGAGTTGCGCAGCGGTTCGGCGACCAGCAGCAGGGCCACCAGCCAGGCGACGAGGAAGCCGATGGAGTACAGGAAGCCGTCGTAGCCGAAGAGGGCGATGGCGCCGGCGATGCCGAGGAAGGACGCGGCGGACATGTAGTCGCCGGAGACCGCGAGCCCGTTCTGGAAGGCGGTGAACTGGCGGCCGCCCGCGTAGAAGTCGGACGCGCTGCGGGTCTGGCGGCCGGCCCAGACGGTGATGCCAAGGGTGGCCGCGACGAAGACCGCGAAGAGCGTGATGATCAGCGGCCGGTGCTCGGTGGCCGACGCGGCGAGGGTCACGGTGGCGTGGGAGTGGTACGCGGGGCTCATGCGTCGGCCTCCATACGGGACTTGATGGCCTCTGCCTTCGGGTCGAGCTTCGCGTTGGCGTGCCGCGAGTAGAACCAGGCGATGAGGAAGGTGGTGAGGAACTGGGCGAGGCCGAAGACGAAGGCCACGTTGATGTTGCTGAACACCTTGGTGCCCATGAAGCCGCCCGCGTAGTTGGAGAGCAGCACGTACAGCAGGTACCAGAGGACGAAGGCGATGGTCAGCGGGAAGGCGAAGGAGCGGTGGGAGCGGCGCAGTTCGCCGAATTCCGCGCTGCCTTGCTCCGCGAGGAACGCCTCGGTCGTGGGCTGGGCAGGGCCGGTCTCCGTACTGCCCTCGGGCGGCGGTGCATCGGTAGCCACGGAATCTCCTCGCGACGCGGGTGCGGTGGTGGTGGGGACGGTGGGTTTCACTTCGGGTCCTCGTGTTCGGGGGTGGTGGTGCGCTTCCCCTGACAACGGCACGCGGCGCGCGGCGAAGCGGTTCACCTCGGTTCCGCCCATCTCCGCATCACTCCTTCGGAGGCTTCGCCGGGCACGTGTTCGCGCGAACCGATTGATGCGCCGGGCTGGTCGGCGATAGCTTCACTCGTCATGTACGCGACTGGACACGACCGGTGTCCGGTCGACTGACACGGATGATGTGGAGACCCCATGGCTCATCTGGCATCCAGGCGGACACGCGCACTGACGCTGCCCGTCGGATTGGCTCTCACCGCCTCGCTCGGCTTCCTGCCGACGGGCGCCGCCTCTGCCGCCCCGCTGCACGGCGCGGCCTCGGCGGCGGCGCCGGCGGACGGTCCGAAGCTGTCGTACGTGGTCAACACGCAGGGCGGTGCCGGCACCGTCAAGCAGGTGCGCAAGGAGATAGAGCGGGCCGGCGGCACGGTGGTGGTCGCCTACGACCGGATCGGTGTCATCGTCGTCCACTCGCAGAACCCGGACTTCGCGAAGACGGTCCGCCGGGTCAAGGGCGTCCAGTCGGCGGGCGCCACCCGTACCAACCCGATCGTGCCGCAGGCCACCAAGGACATCGGGGTGGAGCAGCCGCTGACGGCCGAGCAGGAGCGGGCCGCGGCGGCGAGGGCGACGGCGGGCCAGGACCCGATGGAGCCGCTCCAGTGGGACCTGCCCGCCATCAAGGCGGACAAGGCGCACCAGAAGTCGCTGGGCAGCCGGAAGGTGACGGTCGCGGTCATCGACACCGGCGTCGACGACACGCATCCTGACCTGGCGCCGAACTTCGACCGCGCGGCCTCCGTGAACTGCGTGTCGGGCGCCCCGGACACCACGGACGGTGCCTGGCGTCCGAAGGCCGGCGAGAGCGACCACGGCACCCATGTGGCGGGCACCATCGCGGCGGCGAAGAACGGGATCGGCGTGACGGGTGTGGCGCCGGGCGTGAAGGTCTCCGGCATCAAGGTGGGCAACCCGGACGGCTTCTTCTACACCGAGGCCGTCGTCTGCGGCTTCGTGTGGGCGGCCGAGCACGGCGTGGACGTCACGAACAACAGCTATTACACCGACCCGTGGATGTACAACTGCAAGAACGACCCCGACCAGGGCGCCCTGGTCGAGGCCGTCGCCCGGGCCACCCGGTACGCCGAGCGCAAGGGCGCGGTCAACGTCGCCGCCGCGGGCAACTCCGCCGAGGACCTGGCGGCGGACACGGTCGAGGACTCGACCAGTCCGAACGACACCACCACGGTCGACCGGACCATCGACCCGAAGCAGTGCCCCGACATCCCGACGATGCTGCCGGGCGTGGTGACGGTCTCGGCGACGGGCGCGAAGGGCCTGAAGGCCTCGTACTCGAACTACGGGAACGGGGTCATCGACGTGGCCGCGCCGGGCGGGGACTCGACGGCCTATCAGACGCCGGAGCCGCCGGCGACGAGCGGTCTGATCCTCTCGACGCTGCCGGGCGGTGCGTACGGCTACAAGGCCGGTACGTCGATGGCGTCCCCGCACGTCGCGGGCGTCGTGGCCCTGATCAAGTCGAAGCACCCGTACGCCTCGCCCGCCGTGGTCAAGGCCCTGCTGACGCTGGAGGCGGACGCGAAGGCGTGCGGCGCGCCGTACGACATCGACGGTGACGGCACGGTCGACGCGGTCTGCGAGGGCGGCAAGAACCGCAACGGCTTCTACGGGGCCGGTGTGGTGGACGCGCTGGACGCCGTGCGCTGGTAGGAGGCGGTGCGGGGGCCGACGCCGGGCCCCCGCACCGGTCCGCTCTCAGCTGCTGACGCTTCGCTCGGGGTACGCGCCCCGGGCTGCCCCGGTCCCGCGCGCTCCCGGGGCGAGCGCGCCGAGGGCCAGCAGGAGCTTCGCCGCCACGTAGGTGAGCATGACCCAGAAGCTGTGGGCCGGCAGCTGCGGCAGGTCCGCGACGCCGGTGGCGATCAGCGCGTCGGAGAGCAGGAAGAGGGCCCCGCCGGTGGCCGCGTACCGGCCGAGGACGCCGGAGCGGTACGCCATGGCGGTCAGCAGCAGGCTGTAGCCCGCCATCGGGACCCGCAGCCCGCCCGGCAGCCCGTCCCGGACCAGGACGGTGAAGGCGCTCAGCACGACGGCGTACCCGAGCGCGGGCAGCAGCGCCCCGCGGGCCCGTCCGAACAGCACCAGGTAGCAGACGTGCCCGGCGGCGAAGCCGGCCATCCCGACGAGGAAGGCGAGATCGGAGTCGGCCAGCAGGAACACGTCACCGGCCCAGCCGCACAGCAGCGCGGCGGTCAGGAGCCGGGGCCCGCGCCGGGCGACGGCGTACCCGGCGAGCAGCGGCATCAGGAGCGGCTTGGCGGCCAGGTGGAGACCGTCGAAGCCGGTGAGTACGCCGACGAGGTCGGCGGCGCACGCGACGAGGAAGGCGATGAGCAGGGGCCGTACGTACCGCTCGCGCCGCTCCGGCTCCGGGCCGTCGTCGCTCATCCGGTGTGCTCCGGGGCGGGCGCGGCGACGGGTCCGGCGGGGGCCGGCACGGTACGCGGCCCGGCCGGCTGCCAGCCCGGCCCGCGGAAGATCCGCCCGGCCCGCTCGCCCCAGCTGCCCGCCGCGCGCACGTCACGGGCGATGGCGGCGTACTCGTGGGTGGCGACCCGCAGCGGGTTGTACGTCTCGATGTTCTTGGTGAGCCCGTACACCGGCCGCACCGTCTCCGAGGCGAACGAACCGAACCACCGGTCCCACACGATGAGGATGCCGCCGAAGTTGCGGTCGAGGTAGCCGCCCTGGGAGGCGTGGTGCACCCGGTGGTGGGAGGGCGTGTTCAGTACGTACTCGAAGGGCCGGGGCAGCTTGCCGATCCGCTCGGTGTGCACCCAGAACTGGTAGACGAGGTTGGCCGACGAGCAGAACGCGAGCGCCGCCGGGTGCACGCCGCAGGCGATGAGCGGCAGATAGAACGGCCAGGAGGTCAGCGAGGTCCACGGCTGGCGCAGCGCGGTGGAGAGGTTGAACTTCCGGCTGGAGTGGTGGACCACGTGGCACGCCCACAGGATGCGGATGACGTGGTGGCCGCGGTGGGACCAGTAGTAGAAGAAGTCCTGCGCCAGCAGCATCAGCAGGACGGTCCACCACAGGACCGGGACGCGCAGCGGTGTCAGCTCGTACACCGCGGTGTAGATGGCGACGATGGGCACTTTCCACATCAGGTCGAAGACCAGGCTGCCCAGCCCCATGGTGATGCTGGTGGCGGCGTCCTTCGCCTCGTACCCGGCGGCGTCCTCGTCCGGGTGGAAGTGGTGCAGCGCCATTTCCAGGACGGTGAGCAGCACGAAGGCCGGGATGGACCAGAGCACTACGTCGGGCAGGTTCGTCGGCATGCCTGCACCGTAGAGCGGGGTCCGGCCAAGGGCCAGACGTTGTTACCAACAAGTATGCGAGACATGCTGTCAGCAGTTTTTGGTGACTTCCGACAGAGCCGCGCCCCGTACGGCGCCTGCGGGCCGCGCCGTCAGGCCCCCGCCGCCCCCAGCAGGTGCCCCGCCGCGTACGTCACGGCCATGGCCACCGCTCCCCCGCCCATGTTCCGCAGCACCGCCCGGCCCGCCGCCGCCTCGCCCAGCCGGGCGCTCCACCAGCCGGTCACGGCCAGCACCGCGAGGACCGACAGCACGGTCACCGGCACCCGCGCGGAGGGTGCGGGCAGCACGATGGCCAGCAGGGGCAGCAGCGCGCCCACCGTGAAGGCGAGGAAGCTGGCGCCCGCCGCGTGCCACGGGTTGGTGAGGTCGTCCGGGTCGATCCCCAGCTCCACTTCCGCGTGGGCGCGCAGCGCGTCGCGTTCGGTGAGCTGGACGGCGGCCTCGCGGGCGACCTCGCGGCTCAGCCCCTTGCCCTCCAACAGGCCGGCCAGTTCGGCGAGTTCCGCCTCAGGGGTCTCCTGGAGCTCGCGTATCTCCGTCGCCAGCGCGGCCTTCTCCGAGTCGCGCTGGGTGGAGACCGACACGTACTCGCCCGCCGCCATCGACAAGGACCCGGCCAGCAGCCCGGCCAGACCCGCCGTGAGCAGGGCGCCCCGGTCGTCGGTGGCCCCGGCGACGCCCACGACGAGCCCGGCGGTGGAGACCACCCCGTCGTTCGCCCCGAGCACCGCGGCCCGCAGCCAGTTCAGCCGGGCCCCCAGGCCGGTGCCGTGGGGTTCGTCGTGCGCCGGGGTACGCGTCATCCCGGGATGGTCTCACCTCGCGGCGCCACCGGGCGCGTACGGCCGGGGTGACGGGCCGCCAGGGGCGGGGGCGGCAGCCGAATAGGGGACTGTCGGTCGTGGCCCGTATTCTCTGTGACCATGCTCGACGACCCGCAGACCGCAGCACCGTGGCCGGCCGCCTACCCGCAGGGGTACGCGGTCGTCGACGTGGAGACCACCGGGCTCGCCCGGGACGACCGGATAGTGTCCGCGGCCGTCTACCGCCTGGACGCGCGGGGCAACGTCGAGGACCACTGGTACACGCTGGTCAATCCGGAGCGCGATCCCGGGCCCGTCTGGATTCACGGGCTGACGAGTGACGTCCTGGAGGGCGCGCCGCTCTTCCCCGAGGTGGCCGGCGAGCTGTCCGAGCGGCTCGCGGACCGGGTGCTGGTCGCGCACAACGCCGCGTTCGACTGGTCGATGCTCGCCCGGGAGTACGCGCGGGCGTCGGTCACCGCCCCGGTCCGGCAGCGGCTGTGCACCATCGCGCTCGCCAAGGAGCTGCGGCTGCCGCTGGCCAACCACAAGCTGGCGTCGCTGGCCGAGCACTTCGGCGTGGTGCAGCAGCGCGCGCACCACGCGCTGGACGACGCCCGGGTGCTGGCCGAGGCGTTCCGCCCGAGCCTGCACGCGGCGGCGCGGGACGGGGTGCGGCTGCCGCTGCTGGAGTGCCGGCCGCTGACCGAGTGGTCCCACTCGCCGGTGACGCCGCGGACCGGCTCGGTGTCCTCGTACGGGGGACAGAACAGCTGGCGGCCCTCGCGCAAGCGCCCGGCCTGCCCGTATCCGAACCCGGGACGGTACGAGAAGGACAAACCACTCATGCAGGGCATGCGGGTGGCGTTCTCCGGGGACACTTCGGTCGACCGCGAACTGCTGGAGGACCGGGCCGTGGAGGCCGGGCTGCATGTGGCGACCAGCGTCTCCCGGCTGACCAGCCTGCTCGTGACCAACGATCCGGACTCGGCGACGTCGAAGACGGTGAAGGCGAAGTCGTTCGGCACGCCGATCGTGGACGAGAGCGCCTTCACCCACCTCCTGCGGGACGTCGCCCCGGCCGTCGCGAAGGTGCCGGCGCCGACGCCGTCATCGGAGTGAACCGGGGGCGACTCGCCCGCCCGCCGCTCGCCCGCCGCGCCCTCGCGTCCCACCCTGTGGCGCATGGCACGTTGTGAGGTCTGCGGAAACGATTACGGGATGTCCTTCGAGGTGCACGCGCAGGGCGCGGTGCACGTCTTCGACTGCTTCGCCTGCGCCATCCACCGCATGGCGCCCATCTGCGAGCACTGCCGCGTCCAGGTCATCGGCCAGGGCGTCGAGGTCGACGGGCACTGGTTCTGCGGCGGGCACTGCGCCCGCGCGGAGGGGAGGGTGGGCATCGTCGACAAGGTCTGAGGGCAGGGGGCGGCCACCCCTTCGGCCACCCCCTGCGCGAGGCACCCCACGACCGGTTGTACCGTCGTGGGGTGTACCGCTTCCTGATGACCCGGCAGTGGCTGATCCTCGCCCTCCTCTCCCTCGTCCTCATTCCCACGATGGTCGAGCTGGGTTTCTGGCAGCTGCACCGGCACGAGCACAAGGTCGCGCAGAACGCCCTGATCTCGCGCAGCCTGAAGGCGGACCCGGTCCCGGTGTCCAAGCTCACCTCCCCCGGCCACGTCGTTCCGCGCTCCGACTACTGGCGTGCGGTGACGGCCACCGGGACGTACGACGAGAAGCACGAGGTCGTCGTGCGCCGCAGGACCGCCACCGACGGGAGCATCGGCGTCCATGTGCTGGTCCCGTTCGACCTCAAGGGCGGCGGCACGGTCCTGATCAACCGCGGCTGGGTCCCCTCCGCCGCCGACCAGCACGCCTTCCCGGACGTACCGCCCGTACCCAAGGGCGAGGTGACCGTCACCGGGCGGCTCAAGGCCGACGAGACGACCAGCGCCAGCGGCATCAAGGACATCTCGGACCTTCCGAACCGCCAGGTGATGCTGATCAACAGCGCCCAGCAGGCCAAGCTGCTCTCCCGCCCGGTGCTCGGCGGCTACATCGAGCAGACCGGTCCCGCGCCGAAGAACAACTCCCCCGAGCTGATCGAGGCCCCCGACGACAGCTCCATCGGCCCGCACATGGCGTACGCCGTGCAGTGGTGGCTGTTCGCCGCCGGTGTCCCGGTCGGCTTCGTGGTGCTGGCCCGGCGCGAGAAGCGCGACCGGGTCGCGGCGGCGGCCGCTGCCGCCGCCGAGGACGCGACGCCGGAGCCGGAGCCCGAGCCCGCACAGGCGTGAGGCCGGGCCCGCCCGGAGGGTGACTCCCGCCTCTCCTCACAAGCTGCCTGCTTAACGGGGGCCAGGTTCGGGAAGACGCCAGAACGTGACCCCACGCATCGAGGACTACGCCCTCATCGGCGATCTCCAGACAGCCGCGCTGGTCGGCAAAAACGGTTCTGTCGACTGGCTGTGCCTGCCCCGCTTCGACTCGGGCGCCTGTTTCGCCGCCCTGCTCGGCGACGAGGACAACGGCCACTGGCGGATCGCCCCCAAGGGCGCGGACGCCTGCACCCGGCGTTCCTACGCGGGCGAATCCCTCGTCCTGGAGACGTACTGGGAGACGCGCACCGGCACCGTCAAGGTCATCGACTTCATGCCGCAGCGCGACAAGGAGCCGGACGTGATGCGGATCGTCGAGGGCGTCAGCGGCACCGTCGACATGACCTCGGTGATCCGGCTGCGCTTCGACTTCGGCTCCATCGTGCCGTGGATGCGCCGCTCGGACGGCCACCGGGTGGCGGTCGCAGGACCGGACTCCGCCTGGCTGCGCAGCGAACCGCCGGTCAAGACGTGGGGCCAGCAGTTCTCCACCTGCTCCTCGTTCAGCGTCTCCGAGGGCGAGCAGGTGGCCTTCGTGCTGACCTGGCACCCCTCGCACTCGCCCCGGCCCCAGCGCGTCGACCCGTACCAGGCGCTGGAGAACACCCTGTCCGACTGGGCCGAGTGGTCCGCCCGCTGCAAGTACCGCGGGCCCTACCGGGAGGCCGTGATCCGTTCGCTGATCACCCTGAAGGCGCTCACCTTCGGCCCGACCGGCGGCATCGTGGCGGCCCCCACCACCTCGCTGCCCGAGGAGATCGGCGGCGTACGGAACTGGGACTACCGCTTCTGCTGGCTGCGCGACTCCACCCTCACCCTCGGCGCGCTGATCTCGGCCGGCTATCTGGAGGAGGCCGCCGCCTGGCGGGACTGGCTGCTGCGCGCGGTCGCCGGCGATCCGGCCGACCTCCAGATCATGTACGGGCTGGCCGGCGAGCGCAGACTGCCCGAGTCCGAGCTGCCGTGGCTGCGCGGCTACGAGAACTCCGCCCCGGTCCGCATCGGCAACGCGGCGGTGCGCCAGCGCCAGCTCGACGTGTACGGGGAGGTCATCGACTCGCTCCGGCTGGCCCGGGACGCGGGCCTGGACGACAAGCCGCACGCCTGGAGCCTCCAGCTCAGCCTGCTCGGGTTCCTGGAGTCCACCTGGCGCGAGCCGGACGAGGGGCTGTGGGAGATCCGCGGTCAGCGCCGCCACTTCGTGCACTCCAAGGTGATGGCCTGGGTCGCCGCCGACCGTGCGGTGCGCAGCCTGGAGGAGGACCCCACGCTGACCGGTGACGCCGACCGCTGGCGGGCCATGCGGGACGCCGTGCACCGGGAGGTCTGCGAGAAGGGCTACGACCCGGTGCGCAACACCTTCACCCAGTCGTACGGGTCGCGGGAGCTGGACGCCGCGACGCTCCTGATCGCCAGGACCGGGTTCCTGCCGCCGGACGACCCGCGCGTGATCGGGACGGTGGACGCCGTACGCGACGAGCTGCACAGCGACGGTCTGCTGCGCCGCTACAGCACCGACGGCCCCTCGATCGACGGGCTGCCGGGCGGCGAGGGCGCGTTCCTGGCCTGCTCGTTCTGGCTGGCGGACGCCCTGCGGATGACCGGGCGCACCGACGAGGCCACCGAACTCTTCGAACGGCTGCTGGCCCTGCGCAACGACGTGGGCCTGCTCGCCGAGGAGTACGACACCGTGGCGCAGCGCCAGCTGGGCAACTTCCCGCAGGCCTTCAGCCACATCGGCCTGGTCGGCACGGCGGTCGCCCTGGCCGAGGCGCAGCCCGCCGAAGCGCGGGCCGCCGAGGGCACGGCCCGGGACGGCACGGCAGGATAGGGCCATGGATCTTGGACTGAAGGACCGTGTGTACATCGTCACCGGAGCGACGCGCGGCCTCGGCTACGCCACCGCGGGCGCCCTGGTGGCCGACGGCGCGAAGGTGATCATCACCGGCCGGGACGGGAAGCGCGCCGAGGAGGCCGCCGCCGAGCTGGGACCGGACGCCGTCGGGCTCGCCGCCGACAACGCCGACCCGGCCTCGGCCGAACGGCTGGTGGCGGCCGCGCGGGAGCGGCACGGCCGGCTCGACGGCATCCTCATCAGCGTCGGCGGCCCGCCGCCCGGCGGCATCGCGGACAACACCGACGAGCAGTGGCAGGCCGCCTTCGATTCGGTGTTCCTGGGCGCGGTACGGCTGGCCAGGGCGGCGGCCGCGGCGCTCGGCGAGGGCGGCGTCATCGGCTTCGTGCTCTCCGGCTCCGTCCACGAGCCGATCGGCGGGCTGACCGTCTCCAACGGGCTGCGCCCCGGCCTGGCCGGTGTCGCCAAGTCGATGGCCGACGAGCTCGGCCCGCGCGGCATCCGGGTGGTGGGCGTGCTGCCGGCCCGGATCGACACGGACCGGGTGCGGGAACTGGACGCGCTCTCGGGCGACGCGGAGGCCGCGCGGACCGCCAACGAGGCGCGCATCCCGCTGCGCCGTTACGGCACCCCGGAGGAGTTCGGCCGCACCGCGGCGTTCCTGCTCTCCCCCGCCGCCTCGTATCTGACGGGCATCATGGTGCCGGTCGACGGCGGGCAGCGGCACGGCTTCTGAGCCCTCGCGCGGCGGCGCGGGCCCCGTAGCCGGGAGCCCGCACCGCCGCGTCGTCCGTCAGCTGACCCGTTCGGCCCGGTGCCTTACCGCCTTCAGCCGGACCACGGCGGGCAGCCGCGCCAGGCCCGCGGAGTTCCGGGCGTGGGCCAGAGCCTCGTCGCTCAGCCTGCCGAGGGCTTCCTCCGGTGCGGCGTGCGGCTCCATCAGCAGCCTCACCTTCGCGGCCGGGGTGCCGCGTTTGCCGGTCAGCCTGACATGGGCGCGGGCCACCCCGTCCAAGGCGCCCGACTCCGCGGCGAGCACGCCCTCCAGGGCCCGGCCGCGCAGCAGGGCCCCCTCGCCGTCTCCGCTGTCCACCAGCACCTCGGACAGCCGGGAGCGGCGCAGCTGGGCCAGCAGCCACCACAGGGCGAGGACCACGAGCACGGCGAGCACCGCGATCACCGTCGGCCACCACCAGTCCTCGGAGCGCCAGCGGTCCCGGTCCGCCTCGCTGAGCAGCACGTCGTGTTTCCCGTACCAGGGCCACCAGGACGGTACGGACAGACCCGCCGCGGCGGCCAGCACGCCGCCCCCGACACAGATCAGCACCAGCCCGGCAAGGCCCAGCAGTACCCGGTTGACGGTCCTGAGCACGCCGTTCACCCCTTCTTCGCCGGCCTACGGACATGGACCGACAGGCGCGGCTGCCTGGCGAGGCCCAGTTCTCCGACGGCTGTGGAGAGCACGGTGTCCAGATCGGCCCGTACGTCGTCGAGTTCACGGAAGTGCGACACCGCGCGCACCCCCACCTTGTTCCGCCTCATCCGGACCCGGACCGACTGCACCCCGGAGACCTCGACGGCCCGGTCCCGCAGGACCATGGCGGCCGCCGTCCGGTCGAGCGCGGCGCGCACGTCCGGCTGTTCGCGGCGCATCGGCAGCAGGTCGCGGAGTCCGGGCGTGAGCGCGAGGAGCAGCAGCCACAGGCCGAGGGCCGCGGCGACGGAGGCGCCGGTCAGCACCCAGACGTCGTCGAGCCGCCGGTGGGCGAGTTCGTCGGCCAGCGAGCGGCGCCACTGCATCGCCGGATGGCCGGCCCGGACCGCCGCCACGTCGTAGAGGAGCAGGCCGGAGGCGCCGAGGACCACCAGGGAGACGATGCCCGCCGGGATGCGGCGGCCGGACCAGAAGCGGCCCGCCCGCCCTTCGGTCCGCTGCTTGTCCGGCGCCGGGTCGTGCGCCGCGGAGGAGCTGGACCGGTCGAGCAGGACGTCGCCGTGTTCCACCGCGCCGGCGGTGGACGGGCGCCGCGTGCCGTCGTCCGGGTCGTGGGGTTCGTTCATCGAATCCTCCGCTGTGCCGCGAGGCTCGCTCCCGAGGGGTGCAGGCGTTCGACCTGTACGGCCACTTCGGGCACATCCATTTCCGCCAACGCCTTCACCCGCTCGGCGACCCGCCGACGCACGGCACCGCACTGGCGGCCGATGTCGCCGGGGTATCCGAGCTCCAGACTCACCTGTACGCGGGCCGTGTCACGGTGCACGGTGACCGTGGCGCGCGGCGTCGCCGCGTCCTCCGGCGGCGCGTCGACCGCCTCCTTCGCCGCCTGCGCGGCGATCTTCGCGACCACCCGGTCGGCGATCCGCGTCTCTCCCCGCTGCTCGGCCCCGACCGGGCCGCTCGCCCCCGACAAGGCCGTCACCGCCGTCGGTCGCCGCGCTCGCGACTCCGGAAGAAGTCGCCGGGTTCCAGGTCGCCGTCGAGGAAACGGCCGGCGATGAAGCCGATCGCCCCGAGGGCGGCCACCAGTACAAAGGCACCGAACCCGCCGAAATATCCGGCGAAAGCGAGCGCCATGCCGGCCAACAGGCCGACCACAGCCATGTTCATCGTGTGCTCCTCAACTGCCGTGGGCGCCAGGGCTACTGGACGCGCGACTCGGAATCGTCGTCGTCGTCATCCTCGTCGGGCAGCTTCACGTCGCTGACCGCGATGTTCACCTCGACGACCTCGAGGCCCGTCATGCGCTCGACCGCCGAGATCACGTTCTCCCGTACGTCGCTGGCGACATCGGCGATCGCCACGCCGTAGTCCACGACGATCTCCAGGTCCAGGGCGGTCTGGGACTCGCCGACCTCGGCCTTGACCCCGCGGGTGACGGACTTGGAACCGCCGGGGACGCGGTCGCGGACCGCGCCGAAGGTCCGGGACAGGCCGCTGCCCATCGCGTGCACCCCGTCGACGTCGCGGGCCGCCATTCCGGCGATCTTCTCGACGACACCGTCGGCGATCGTCGTACGGCCGCGGGTGCCGGGGTTCCCTCCGCCGCGCTTGGTCAGGCTGCTGCCGCCCGAGGCGTTGTCGTCGGGGTTCTCGGGCCGGTTCCGCTGTGGGGTCTCAGTCATCGCCGTTCTTCCCTTCGGGGCAGGTTTGACTTCCTTGCCCACATTAAGTGCGCTTGCCCCGACTCGCGCCGTGGATGCGGCAGTCTGGTGGTCATGACGACGGCTGACAGCCCGCAAAGGGCCCATGCATGGACGGCTGCGGTACGGCAACGGCTCTCTCTGGGCCGGCTACTCCCTCTGGGCGGTCCGGCGGACGGCGCCTGGATCTCGGAGCGGGCCGCTGCCGAGGTACTGCGCCTGGCAGTGAGCGGACCGGCGCCCGGACCGGTCCTCGGTGAGCTGCGGATCTCCGTGGCCGACCCGGATTCGGCGCCCGCCGCCCAGGTGCCCCCGCCCCCGAGCGCACTGCCGCCGGGCCCCCTACGAATCGAGGCGACGATGACCGCGACGGCCGACCGGCCCCTGCCCGCAGCCGCCGACGCACTGCGCGCGGCCCTCCTCTCGGCTGCCGCGCGGCGGCTCGGGCTGGTGGTCGCGGAGGTGGACCTGCGGGTGACGGGGCTGCTCGACGGATCGTCCGAACGGGTCGAACCGGAGCCCGTGGAGGTGCGCCCGGTACCCGCGGAGAACGCCGCGGGCCGTGCCGCCGAAGGAGTGAGCGGCGTGGCGGCGCTGACCGATGTGCTGGGCGCGGCGGTGCACACGGGTGCGGATCAGGTACGGGTCGAGGTGGCGACGGAGAGCGGTCACCGGGCGCTCGACGTGGCCCGCGCGGTGCGGGAGGCGGTGACGGACGCGGTCGAGGGGCATCCGCCGGTCGCGGTGCTGGTCACGGCGGTGACCGGGAAGGCGCCGGCCGGCTGACCGGAGGCGCGCCCCTTCCGGCCGGCCGGTGCTCCCGGTGCCCGTGTCTCAGTCGAGGGCGCCCGCCAGGTCGCGGAGCCGACGGCTCTGCGCGGCCCGTTCGGCGGCGCGCTGCTCCTCGTACGTACGCGAGAGGGCGCCGCCCAGCAGGGCCTTGGTCTCGATGACGGCGTCGCGCGGGGCGGCCAGCAGGGCGCCGGCCAGGTCGCGGGCGGCGCCTTCGAGCTCGGCGGCCGGCACGACGAGGTTGGCCAGGCCGGTGCGCTCGGCCTCGGCGGCGTGGACGTAGCGGCCGGTGGCGCAGATTTCGAGCGCGCGCGCATAGCCCACGAGGTGGACGAGGGGGTGCGTGCCGGTGAGGTCGGGCACCAGTCCGAGGCTGGTCTCGCGCATGGCGAACTGCACGTCCTCGGCGACGATGCGCAGGTCGCAGGCGAGGGCGAGCTGGAAGCCGGCGCCTATGGCGTGCCCCTGGACGGCCGCGATCGACACGATGTCGTTGCGGCGCCACCAGGTGAACGCCTCCTGGTACTCGGCGATCAGCGCGTCCGTCTCGGCTTCCGGGCCGCGCCCCATGGCGAGGAAGGACGGCTCGCCGTCGAATCCCTCGGGGGTGAACGCCTGGCGGTCGAGTCCGGCGGAGAACGACACGCCTTCGCCGCGCAGCACGACGACCCGCACACTGCCGGGCAGGGCCCGTCCGGCCTCTGTCAACGCCCGCCACAGAGCGGGGGACTGAGCGTTGCGCTTGGCCGGGTTGGTGAGGGTCACCGTGGCGATCGCGTCGTCGACGGTGAGTCGTACGCCGTCCTTGTCGAGCACGGAGTCGAGCGAGGTCATGGGGAGCCTCCGGATCGGGTGCAGTCAGCACATGGAGCTAAGTGACTGAACAGTAACCACCTGATCGACCGCACGGTCGACCGGGTGGCGCACCCGGAACCGGTGGGCCCCCGGAGCCGTCCTGCGACGTGCCCCGGTCCGCGACCGGCCCTCAGGCCGTCGCGGCCTTCTTGCCTCGTGTCGCGCCGCCGCGTCCCCGCAGCGTCACTCCGGACTCGCTGAGCATCCGGTGGACGAACCCGTAGGAGCGGCCGGTTTCCTCGGCCAGCGCCCGGATGCTCGCACCGGAGTCGTACTTCTTCTTCAGGTCTGCCGCGAGCTTGTCGCGCGCGGCGCCGGTCACCCGGCTGCCCTTCTTCAGAGTCTCGGCCACCCGTGCCTCCTCGTGGGAAGTGCGCTCTGGACTCTCATGATCACCCCTCGGGCGCTTCCTGGCCACCCATTCGGCAAGGTCTCTGCGAGCGGATTCACGCCCCGGGAGTGCGCCGGTACGGCCGGAACCCCGAATTCCGCCAGGTCCCGGAAGGCGGCCGGCGCGCCGCCCCGAAGGAACGTCCAGGTCAGGGCCCGCAAGGGAAGGACCGCCGAAATGACTGCGCCCGGCAGCCAGCTGCCGGGCGCCGCGCCGAGGTACGAGACGTACTCACGCAGATGAGGGATCACGTGTAGGCCGAATGATCCGGTGCGGGTGGATCAGGCCAGTGCGACCAGGTCCCGGTAGTCCGCGCCCCACAGGTCCTCGACCCCGTCCGGGAGCAGGATGATGCGCTCGGGCTGAAGTGCCTCCACCGCCCCCTCGTCGTGGGTGACGAGGACGACGGCGCCCTGATACGTGCGCAGCGCGCCGAGGATCTCCTCGCGGCTGGCCGGGTCGAGGTTGTTGGTGGGCTCGTCGAGCAGGAGCACGTTGGCGGAGGAGACCACCAGCGTCGCCAGGGCCAGCCGGGTCTTCTCACCGCCGGAGAGCACCCCGGCGGGCTTGTCCACGTCGTCCCCGGAGAAGAGGAACGAGCCGAGCGTCTTGCGGACCGCGACCAGGTCGAGGTCGGGTGCGGCGGAGCGCATGTTCTCCAGGACCGTGCGGTCCGGGTCCAGGGTCTCGTGCTCCTGGGCGTAGTAGCCGAGCTTGAGCCCGTGGCCCTGGATGATCCGGCCGGTGTCGGGCTGCTCGGCCCCGCCGAGCAGCCGGAGCAGGGTCGTCTTGCCGGCGCCGTTGAGGCCGAGGATGACGACGCGGGAGCCCTTGTCGATCGCCAGGTCGACGTCGGTGAAGATCTCCAGCGACCCGTAGGACTTGGACAGGCCCTCCGCCATCAGGGGCGTCTTGCCGCACGGCGAGGGGTCGGGGAAGCGCAGCTTGGCGACCTTGTCGGCGACCCGGACGTTCTCCAGGCCGGACAGCAGCCGGTCGGCGCGCTTGGCCATGTTCTGCGCGGCCACGGTCTTGGTGGCCTTGGCGCGCATCTTGTCGGCCTGCGCGTTGAGGGTCGCGGCCTTCTTCTCGGCGTTCTGCCGCTCGCGCTTGCGGCGCTTCTCGTCGGCCTCGCGCTGCTGCTGGTAGAGCTTCCAGCCCATGTTGTAGACGTCGATCTGGGAGCGGTTGGCGTCGAGGTAGAAGACCTTGTTGACGACCGTCTCGACCAGTTCGACGTCGTGGGAGATCACGACGAAGCCGCCGCGGTAGTTCCTGAGGTAGTCGCGCAGCCAGACGATGGAGTCCGCGTCGAGGTGGTTGGTGGGCTCGTCCAGGAGCAGGGTGTCGGCGTCCGAGAAGAGGATGCGGGCCAGCTCCACGCGGCGGCGCTGACCGCCCGAGAGGGTGTGCAGCGGCTGGCCGAGGACCCGGTCGGGCAGGCTGAGCGCGGCGGCGATGGTGGCGGCCTCGGCCTCGGCGGCGTACCCGCCCTTGGTGAGGAACTCCGTCTCCAGGCGCTCGTACTTCTTCATCGCCTTCTCGCGGGTGGCGCCCTTGCCGTTCGCCATCCGGTCCTCGTTCTCCCGCATCTTGCGCAGGATCTCGTCGAGGCCGCGGGCGGACAGGACGCGGTCCCTGGCCAGCACGTCGAGGTCGCCGGTGCGCGGGTCCTGCGGGAGGTAGCCGACCTCGCCGGAGCGGCTGATCGTGCCGGCGGCGGGCGTGCCTTCGCCCGCGAGGCACTTGGTGAGGGTGGTCTTGCCCGCCCCGTTGCGGCCGACGAGGCCGATGCGGTCGCCCTTGGCGATGCGGAAGGTGGCGGATTCGATGAGCAGACGGGCGCCGGCGCGCAGCTCGATGCCGGAAGCGGTGATCACGGGAAGAACTCCAGGGCGGAATGGACGGCGGAGGAACGGCTAGCGGTTCACGACTCGACGCCGTTACTCACGCACACGCACAAGGAGAATTGCCATGGGAACCAGTCTACTGGCGGTGTCCACCGACTTTTCCGCATGCTCCGGGCGGCTCCGCCGCGCGGCGCGAACGGGGCCGCGCCGGGGGCCGGGCGCGCCACGCGATGCCCACGCCCGGGCCCCCGGCGCCGACGGGACGCTGTCAGTGCCCGGTGCCAGACTGAGACACAGATCACAACCGGGTCGCCCGGGCGGGCCGGCCGGCCCGCGTACGGAAAGGGGCCGATCACGATGGCGGACGCGGTAACAGGCGTGGCGACGGTGTATCCGACGATTCTGTACGACGACCCGAAGGCCGCGATCAGGACGCTGACCGAGGCTCTCGGTTTCACGGCGGAGGCGGTGTACGAGGGCGAGGACGGCTCGGTGACGCACGCGGAGCTGTCCTGTGGCAACGGCAGGGTGATGCTGGGCTCGCGGGGCCGCGAGGGCCTTTTCGCCCGGGCGATGGCGGGGGCGGGTCCGGCCGGCGTCTACGTGGTGGTCGACGAGGTCGACGCCCACCACGCGCGGGCCGCGCAGCACGGGGTGGAGATCCTGATGCCGCCCACCGACCAGGAGCACGGCTCCCGGGACTACATGGCGCGCGACGCGGAGGGCAACGTCTGGAGCTTCGGGACGTACGCCCCGGGGGCGGCGGGCTGAGGCCGCCCCCGGGGCGGGAAGACGGGCGGCCCGGTCAGGCGCCGCCGGTGTGCACCTGGAACGCCGCCTTGCGGACCGCTTTGGCGAGGGCCGGGTCGGGGTGCGCGGCGGCCAGCGCGACCAGGACCTGGACGGTGCGCGGGTGGCCGACGGCACGCACCTCGTCGAGCAGGGCCGGGACCGTGCCCTGCACGGCCGTGTCGAGATGGCGCACCAGCAGCCCCGTCTCGCCGTGGTCGGCGACGGCCGCCGCGGTGTCGACCCAGAGCCAGGTGGCCTCCTCGCGGCTGAGGACCTCCTGGGCGTCCTCCGGGTCCGCCCCGTCGTACTCGGCGAGCCAGAGCAGGGCGTAGGGGCGCAGCGACGGGTCGGTGGCGACGGCCCGCACCTCGGGTTCGGCGGGGGCGCCGACGACGCGCAGCGCCTCGAAGGCGAGCCCGCGCAGCAGTGCGTCCTCGCCCCGGGCGACGCCGAGCAGTTCGGCGACGGCGCTGCCGACCGGGCGGGCGGCCAGCCAGGCGCGGTATTCGGCGCGGGCGGGCCCGGGGGTGAGGCGGGCGCAGCCCAGGAGCATGTCGGCGGCGGCCTGCTCGATGTTGCCGGCCGGGCTCTGGGCGGCGACGCAGATCTGCTCCAGCTTGACCCAGACCGCCCAGTTGCCGAGGGGGGTCAGGGTGGCCTGTCCGGCGCCGAGGGTGAGCGCCCCGACGGCGGCCAGCCCTTCCAGGGCCCAGTCCAGCAGGAGGGCGACGAGCTCCGGGGGGTGGGCGGTGGGTGCCGGTTCGGCGGGGGCGGGCACCGGCTGGGGCTCGTACGGCACCTCGCAGCGCTCCTCGTGGAGTTCCGCGACGCGCTGGCCGAGGAGGTCGAGCAGGGCGGGCACGGTGACCGGTCCCGCCGAGAGCTGGAGCAGCGAGAGCACCTGGGGCACGGCCTCGACGGCCTCGGCGACGGCGGTGGACTCGATGCCCCGGGGCGCGGGGTGGACGAGCGACCAGGCGTCGAAGAGGGCGACCCAGCCGCGGAGCACCGCGGAGTCGTCCCGGTCCCAGGCACGCAGCCGCCAGCCGGGCCGTGCGGTGTCGCCGTGCAGTTCCACCAGGCCGGCGAGGCGGGCCCGGTCCCAGCCGGAGCGCACCTGGGCCGGGGACAACTCCAGTGCGGCGGCGGCGTGTTCGAGGGCCTGGGCGGCCAGCGGCGGGGTGCCGGGGTCCGCCCCGTCGGCCGCCCAGCGGGCGATCCGTACGGCGTCGGCGAGGGCCTTCCTGGCCTGGCGGGCCAGTTCCGCCCGGGGTGGTGTGCCCTCGGGCGGGCGCGGCGCGGGCCTGGTGCGCCGGGTCGTCACGGCCTTGCGAGCGGTGGCGAGGGGTCGCGGGCGGACAAGTCGCAGCCTGGAGTCGCGCGGGGTACGGGACGTCACGGGGAGCAGTCTTGCCCCTGACGGCCCGAAAGCCCAAACGGAACCCGGCACGCCGGTGTCCGCGGGCCCGTGCGCCGGCCGGGACCAATCGGCCCAAGCGGCGCATCACCTCACATCAAGGGCGTGAGGAAGCGGCGCAGGGTCTCTTCGTAGTGGGCCGGGTCGGCGTTCCACATCGCCGCATGCGGAGCGCGGTCCACGGGGTGCAGGGAGATCAGGTCGGGGCGGCGGGCGGCGAGCCGGCGGGAGTTCAGCCAGGGGGCCAGCGTGTCGTCGGGGCCGTGGAAGATCAGCGTCGGGGCGTGCAGGGTCGCGGGCAGCGAGGTGTCCAGGAGCCTGGTCCCGTGCAGCCCGGTCTGCCCCTGGGCGGCGCGCACGGCGAGCGGCAGCAGCGCGGAGGGGACGCCTCGGGCGGCGGCCAGGTTGCGCAGGGTGGTGGCCCAGTCCAGCACCGGGGAGTCGAGGACGAGGCCGCAGATCCGGTCCCGGAGTGCGGAGCCGACGCAGGCGTGCAGGGCCATGGAGGCACCGGTGGACCAGCCGTGCAGGATGACCTGCTCGGCGCCGTTGCGGACGGCGAAGCGGATGGCGGCGTCCAGGTCGCGCCACTCGGACTCGCCGAGGTGGCCGAGGCCGTCCGGGGAGCGGGGGGCGCCCGGGTCGCCGCGGTAGGCGAGGTCGAGCACGGGCAGCTGCTGTCCGTGCAGGAAGCCCATGAGGTTGAGGGGGTGCTCGCGGGTGGCGCCGATGCCGTGCACGGTGATGACCCAGGTGGGGCGGGGGGCCGGTACGAGCCAGGCGGGCAGTCCGCCGAGTTCTCCGGGGATCTCCACCTCGCGGAAGGTGAGGCCGAGCGCGGTCCCTGGGTCGCCGCTGTACACCTGGGGCGTCATGCGGACCTTGTCGCCGGGCGCCAGGATGCCGTGGTCGACGCGTTCCAGCCGGCGCACGACGGTGTCGGCGGCCTGGTGGGCGCGGTCGAGCACGGGGCCGACGACGGCGTGGACGTCCTTGCCGGTCAGCCCGTAGGTGCCGGGGCGCAGCGAGGTCAGCGACCGGGTCAGGGTGACCTGTCCGGCCGCCGTCGCGTGCACGGTGAGTTCGCGGTCGGCGGGCAGGGGGCGTCCTGGCGGCGTCCTCAGGGCGAGGTCGCCGGCGAACCGGCCGGCCGCGACCGCTGCCGCACCGGCGCCGATGAGTGTGGTGACGGCCGTTGCCGTCGCGGTAACCGTGCGCACACCACCAGTGTCGGGGCAGGGGCGGTGTGACGCCAGTGGGCAGGGCCGTCCGGTGGGGCTCAGCCCGGCCGGCGCTGCCCGTACCCCTTCAGCGCTTCCCCCACCTCGCCCAGCCGGTCCGGTGTGAGCAGGGCCGGGGAGCGGCCGGGCACGGAGCTCGCGGTGAGCCAGACCCGGCAGAGCCATTCGAGCTGGGCGGTGCGGTCGTACGCCTCGTCGAGCGTGGCGCCGTGGGTGACCGTGCCGTGGTTGGCGAGCAGGCAGCCGGTGCGGTCGCGCAGGGCGGTGAGCATGTTCTCGGCCAGTTCGCGGGTGCCGTATCTGGCGTAGGGCGCGACGCGGACGGGGCCGCCCAGCAGCGCGGCGGCGTAGTGGACGGAGGGGACCTCGGTGACGAGCGTGGAGACGGCCGTGGCGTGCACCGCGTGGGTGTGCACGACGGCCGCCGCCGTGGTGTTCCGGTAGACCGCGAGGTGGAGGGGGAGTTCGCTGGTGGGGGCCAGTTCTCCGAGTACCTGGTTGCCTTCCGGATCGACGCCGACCGCGTCCTCGGGGCCAAGCCGTTCGTACGGCACACCGCTGGGGGTGACGAGCACGGTGTCGCCGACCCGCGCGGAGACGTTTCCGGAGGTCCCGACGACCAGTCCCTCGGCCGCCGTCCTGCGGGCCGTGGCGACGACGGCATCCCACGCCCGCGCGATCGCGTCCCGGTCGCTCATACGAAGATCCTTTCGATGGATGAGCGGCCCGCTCCGGCCGGGGTCACCGCAACGCCCTGCTCAGTTCATCTTCCGTTCACTCAAGTTGCCTACGTTCCACGTGCCAATGACGTCGAACGATTGCCTGGGTAAATGGAACACATCACGCTGCTGCTCGCGATAGTGATCGCGACGGCTCTAGTGTTCGATTTCACGAACGGTTTCCACGACACCGCCAACGCGATGGCCACCACCATCTCGACCGGCGCACTCAAACCCAAGACGGCGGTCGCCATGTCCGCCGTTCTCAATCTGGTCGGCGCGTTCCTGTCGGTGGAGGTCGCCAAGACGATCTCCGGCGGGATCGTCAACGAGGACGGCCTCAGAACCGAGGTCATCTTCGCGGCGCTCGTCGGCGCAATCCTGTGGAATCTTCTGACCTGGCTGGTCGGGCTCCCGTCCAGCTCCTCCCACGCACTGTTCGGCGGCCTCATCGGCGCCGCGGTGATGTCCGCCGGCTGGTCGTCGGTGAACGGCGGCACCGTCGTCACCAAGGTGCTGCTGCCCGCCGTCGCCGCCCCGATCGTGGCCGGTCTGGCCGCGCTGCTGGCCACCCGGCTGACGTACCGGATCGGCGGAAAGATCCGGAACGACGCCCAGGAGAAGGCGACCGCCAAGGGCTACCGGGCCGGCCAGATCGCCTCGGCCGGGCTCGTCTCGCTCGCCCACGGCACCAACGACGCGCAGAAGACCATGGGCATCATCACGCTGGCCCTGGTCACCGGCGGCGTCCTCTCCCCCGGCTCCAACCCGCCGGTCTGGGTCATCGTCAGCGCCGGCATGGCCATCGCGCTCGGCACGTACCTGGGCGGCTGGCGCATCATCCGCACCATGGGCAGCGGCCTGACCGAGCTGAAGCCGCCGCAGGGCTTCGCCGCCCAGACCAGCGCGGCCACCGTCATCCTGGCCTCCTCCCACCTCGGCTTCTCCCTCTCCACCACCCAGTCCTGCTCCGGCGCCGTGATGGGCGCGGGCCTCGGCCGCAAGGGGGGCGTGGTCCGCTGGTCCACCGCCACCCGGATGTTCGTCGCCTGGGGCCTGACCCTGCCGGCCGCCGGTCTGGTCGGCGCGGGCGCGGAGTTCCTGACGAAGCAGGGCACCTGGGGCGTCGTGGTCGTCGCGGCCCTGCTGCTCGCCGGCTCCGCCGTGATCTGGGTGCTCTCGCGCCGCAAGCCCGTCGGCCAGGGCGACGTCGCGCCCGGCTCCGGGGACGAGGTTTCGGCCGAGCCCGCGGGTGTCGTCACCACCGCCATCGCCGCCGTCAGCCCGCCGCCCACCGCGGCCGCCCAGGCCCACGAACTCACCGCCACCATCCCGGCCCCGGCCGCACCCGTCGCCGCCGACCCGGCCCGACCCGCCACGGTCTGAGAGACCCCGGTACTCCGGTACTCCGGTAAGGACACTCCGTATGAACATCGACTGGGCAGCCCTGGGGACCGTCTTCGGCGTCTCCCTCGTCACCACCGTCGCTCTGGTGGGCCTCTTCACCCTCGGCATCGTCGGCCTCTCCAAGCAGCCGGAACCGGCCGCGCAGGGCGGCCGGGCGGGCGCCTCGCTCCGGCTGGCACGCGCCGGCGCCTACGTCTGCTTCGGGCTGTGCGCGGCGGCCGTCGCGTACGGCATCTATCTGATCGTCGCCTGACACCTCCTCCCCCTGACACCTCCTCCTGCTCGCATCGGGCTCCCCCTCGCATCGGGCCGGACGCACCTCGTGTGCGTCCGGCCCGATGTGCGTCTGCGCACACTGCGCCGCCGCAGGTCAACAGCAAGTTGACGGGCGTTCGCGGGGCGTGGTGGACTGCCGGAGCCATTACGGAGACAGCAGAGGAAGCCGGTGCGAATCCGGCGCGGTCCCGCCACTGTCACCGGGGAGCGGTCCCCCACACCGCACGTCACGGTCCGCGGAGACGGACTGGAAGACCGGGGGAACCGCCGATCCGGAAGCCAGGAGACTCTCGTCGCCGTCACGTCGAACCAGGGCGCGGACCCTGAGTGAGGACATATCGCCATGCCCGGCTGCCGTGCGACCGTTTCCCCACCGCCCCTGCGGGCGGCTGCCCGTACGAAGGTCCTCCGAGGCGTGACGGCCGGCTGAACCGTGCGTGCCGATCGCATCTACGCGTACGGCGCCACGGCCGGTCTGATCGGCGATCTGCTGCTCGGTGACCCCCGCAGGGGGCATCCGGTCGCCGCCTTCGGGCGGGCCGCGGCGGGCGTCGAACGCCGGCTCTGGCGCGACCACCGCGGCTGGGGCGCACTGCACACCGTGCTCTGCGCCGGAGGCGCCGCCGGGGGTGCCGCGCTGGCCGCCCGGGCGTTGCGCCGCCACCCCGCCGCGTCCGTCGCCCTGACCGCCGCCGCCACCTGGTCCGTCGTCGGCGGTACGTCGCTGGGGCGCGAGGCCCGGGCCATCGGCGGGGCGCTTGCCGCCGGGGACGTCGAGCTGGCCCGGGAGCGGCTGCCGCATCTGTGCGGCCGCGACCCGCAGTCCCTGGACGCCCCGCAGATCGCCCGCGCCGTCGTGGAGTCCGTCGCCGAGAACACCTCGGACGCCGTGGTCGGCGCCCTGGTGTGGGGCGCGGTGGCCGGCGTCCCCGGGCTCGTCGGCTTCCGGGCCGCCAACACGCTGGACGCGATGGTCGGTCACAGGTCGCCGCGCTACCGGCGTTACGGCTGGGCCTCGGCCCGCCTGGACGACCTCGCGGGCTGGCCGGGTGCCCGGCTGACGGCCCTGCTCGCCGTGGCCGCCGGGGGCCGGCCGCGGGAAGCGGTACACGCCTGGCGGGCGGACGCGGCCAAGCACCCGAGCCCCAACGCGGGCCCGGTGGAGGCCTCCTTCGCCGGTGCGCTGGGCGTACGGCTCGGCGGCACCCTCGCGTACGGCGGCCGCGTCGAACACCGGCCCGTGCTCAACGGCGAGCGGGGCCGCGCCGTGGAGACCGAGGACATCGAGCGGGCCGTGCGGCTGTCGCGCCGGGTGAGCGTGCTCGCCCTCGGCGTCAGCGTGGCGGCCCGCCTGGGCGCGGGGATCGCCGCACGCCGGATCGCGGCGGCCGGCCGCACCCCGAGCCCGACCCCGGCCCCGGCCCCGAGAGCGCACGGACCTCGTATCCCTGGACGGAGACCGATATGAGCGGTGGACTGCTGGTCGCCGGGACCACGTCGGACGCGGGCAAGAGCGTCGTCACCGCCGGCATCTGCCGCTGGCTGGTGCGCCGGGGCGTGAAGGTCGCCCCGTTCAAGGCGCAGAACATGTCGCTGAACTCCTTCGTCACCCGCGAGGGCGCCGAGATCGGCCGCGCCCAGGCCATGCAGGCCCAGGCCGCCCGGGTGGAACCGACCGCCCTGATGAACCCGGTGCTCCTCAAGCCCGGCGGCGACCGCTCCAGCCAGGTCGTTCTGATGGGGCGCCCGGTCGGCGAGATGAGCGCCCGCGGCTACCACGGCGGACGGCAGGAGAAGCTCCTGTCCACCGTCGTGGACTGCCTGGAGCAGCTTCGGGGCACGTATGACGCGGTGATCTGCGAGGGCGCGGGCAGCCCGGCCGAGATCAACCTGCGGCGCACGGACATCGTGAACATGGGCATCGCACGGGCGGCGCGCTTCCCGGTGGTGGTCGTCGGGGACATCGACCGCGGCGGGGTCTTCGCCTCGTTCTTCGGGACGACCGCGCTGCTCGCGCCCGAGGACCAGGAGCTGATCGCCGGTTACCTGGTCAACAAGTTCCGCGGCGACGTATCGCTGCTGGAGCCGGGCCTCGACATGCTGCGCGATCTGACGGGCCGCCCCACCTACGGGGTGCTGCCCTTCGCACACGGTCTCGGCATCGACGAGGAGGACGGGCTGCGGGTGTCGCTGCGCGGCGCCGTGCGCGAGTCGGCCGTCGCCCCGCCGCACGGCGAGGACGTGCTGCGCGTCGCCGTGTGCGCCGTGCCCCTGATGTCCAACTTCACCGATGTCGACGCGCTGGCCGCCGAACCGGGCGTCGTCGTGCGGTTCGTGGACCGGGCCGAGGAACTGGCCGACGCCGACCTCGTCATCGTGCCCGGCACCCGGGGCACCGTGAAGGCGCTCGGCTGGCTGCGCGAGCGGGGGCTCGCCGACGCGCTGCGGCGGCGCGCCGCCGAGGGCCGTCCGGTGCTCGGCATCTGCGGCGGCTACCAGATCCTCGGCGAGCACATCGAGGACGAGGTGGAGTCGCGCGCCGGGCAGGTCGACGCCCTCGGCCTGCTGCCCGTGCGCGTTCGGTTCGACCGCGAGAAGACCCTCGCCCGACCGGCCGGTGAGGCGCTCGGCGCGCCGGTCGAGGGGTACGAGATCCACCACGGCGTCGCCGATGTGCGCGGCGGCGAACCGTTCCTCACCGACGGGCGCGGCACGCCGCTGGACGGCTGCCGGTCCGGAGCCGTGTGGGGTACCCACTGGCACGGCTCGCTGGAGAGCGACGCGTTCCGCCGCCGGTTCCTGACCGAGATCGCACGGCTCACGGGCCGCCGCTTCGTGCCCGCCCCCGACACCTGCTTCGCCGCCCTGCGCGAGGAACAGCTCGACCGCCTCGGTGACCTGATCGAGGAACACGCGGACACCGACGCGCTGTGGCGGCTCATCGAGTCGGGCGCGCCGGCCGGACTTCCGTTCATCCCGCCGGGCGCGCCCGCGGCACCCGCAACCCCCGCCAAGGAGGGCCTATGAGTACGCCTTACCCGTTCACCGCCATCGTCGGGCAGGACGACCTGCGACTCGGTCTGCTGCTCAACGCGGTGAGCCCGGCAGTGGGCGGCGTCCTGGTCCGGGGCGAGAAGGGCACCGCCAAGAGCACGGCCGTGCGCGCGCTGGCCGCGCTGATGCCGGAGGTCTCCGTCGTCCCCGGCTGCCGGTTCTCCTGCGACCCCGCGTCGCCCGATCCGGCGTGCCCGGACGGTCCCCACGAGGACGCCTCGGGCGTGTCGCGGCCGGCGCGGACGGTGGAGCTGCCCATCGGCGCGTCCGAGGACCGGCTCGTCGGCGCGCTCGACATCGAACGGGTGCTCTCCGGGGGTGTGAAGGCCTTCGAGCCGGGACTACTGGCCGCCGCGAATCGCGGCATTCTGTACGTTGACGAAGTCAACTTGCTACAGGACCATCTGGTCGACGTCCTGCTCGACGCCTCAGCCATGGGCGCCTCGTACGTGGAGCGCGAGGGCGTCTCCGTACGGCATGCCGCGCGGTTCCTGCTCGTCGGGACGATGAACCCCGAAGAGGGGGAACTGCGGCCGCAGTTGCTCGACCGGTTCGGACTGACCGTCGAGGTCGCCGCGTCCCGGGAGGCCGACCAGCGGGTGGAGGTGGTGCGGCGGCGCCTCGCGTACGAGGACGACCCGGCAGGCTTCGCCGCCCGATGGGCCGACGAGGAAGCGCAGTTGCGGACCCGGATCATGGCGGCGCGGGCGCTGCTGCCCGAAGTCCGGCTCGATGACAAGGCGTTGCGGCAGATCGCGGCGACCTGCGCGGCCTTCGAGGTCGACGGGATGCGCGCCGACATCGTGATGGCGCGGACCGCCACCGCGCTGGCCGCGTGGGCGGGCCGCACCGACGTGCTCGCCGAGGACGTCCGGCAGGCCGCCCTGCTCGCGCTCCCCCACCGGCGCCGGCGCAATCCGTTCGACGCGCCGGGGCTCGACGAGGACAAGCTCGACGACATGCTGGAGGAGAACGGCGGCGGGGACGACGATCCGGAGCCGGACGGGCCCGGTGGTGGCGGTGGGGGCGGTGGGGGTGGCCTGCCGCCGCAGGGGGACGGCCCCGACACGCCGCCTCAGCCCGAGAGCGGGGCCGACGACACGCCCGGGCAGCCGGATTCCGAGCCGTCCGGACCCGCCCCATCGGTACCCGGCCAGGGCGGCGAACAGCAGCCCGTACGGGCCGGTGAGCCGTTCCGTACGAAGATGCTGAGCGTGCCCGGTCTCGGCGAGGGCGCGGCGGGGCGGCGGTCCCGGGCGCGCACCGAGCACGGGCGGACGACCGGTGCGCGGCGGCCCCAGGGCGCGCTGACCAAGCTGCATCTGGCCGCGACCGTGCAGGCCGCAGCCCCGCACCAGCGGGCCAGGGGCCGGTCCGGGCCGGGGCTCGTGGTGCGGCGGGACGATCTGCGGCAGGCGACGCGGGAGGGGCGCGAGGGCAATCTCGTGCTGTTCGTCGTGGACGCGTCCGGGTCGATGGCCGCCCGGCAGCGGATGGGCGCCGTGAAGGGTGCGGTGCTGTCCCTGCTGATGGACGCCTACCAGCGGCGCGACAAGGTCGGGCTGATCACCTTCCGGGGGCGGGACGCCGAGCTGGCGCTGCCGCCCACCTCGTCGGTGGACGCGGCGGCCGCCCGGCTGGAGTCGCTGCCGACCGGCGGGCGGACCCCGGTGGCCGCCGGGCTGCTGAAGGCCCATGACGTGCTGAGGGTGGAACGGCTGCGCGATCCGTCCCGGCGGGCGCTGCTGGTCGTGGTGACGGACGGGCGGGCGACCGGCGGGCCCGACCCGGTGGCGCTGGCCGCGCGGGCCGCCCGGCTGCACGCGGCCGACGGCACGGCGTCCGTCGTCGTGGACTGCGAGTCGGGGCCGGTGCGGCTCGGGCTCGCGGCGAGCCTCGCGGGCGAGCTGGGCGGCACCGCCGTCACGCTCGACGAGTTGCGCGCCGAATCGATCGCCGGACTCGTCAAGGACGTCCGGGGCACCGACAGGAGGGCCGCGTAATGCCGCAGGGACAGCCGGAGAGCGTGCCGGACGACGGACTCACCACCCGCCAGCGGCGCAACCGCCCGCTGCTGATGGTGCACACCGGCATCGGCAAGGGGAAGTCGACGGCGGCGTTCGGGCTCGCGCTGCGCGCCTGGAATCAGGGGTGGCCCATCGGGGTCTTCCAGTTCGTGAAGTCGGCGAAGTGGAAGGTCGGCGAGGAGAACGCCCTGAAGGTGCTCGGCGCCGGCGGCGAGGGCGGGTCCGTCGCCTGGCACAAGATGGGCGAGGGCTGGTCCTGGGTCCAGCGCGACGACCAACTGGACAACGAGGCCAAGGCCCGCGAGGGCTGGGAGCAGGTCAAGCGCGACCTGGCCGCCGAGACGTACCGGCTGTACGTGCTGGACGAGTTCGCCTACCCGCTGCACTGGGGCTGGGTGGACACCGACGAGGTCATCCAGGTGCTGCGCGACCGGCCCGGTACGCAGCACGTGGTGATCACCGGCCGCAACGCCCCCGCCGCGCTGCTCGACGCCGCGGACCTGGTGACGGACATGTCGAAGGTCAAGCACCCGATGGACGCCGGGCAGAAGGGCCAGAGGGGCATCGAGTGGTGAATGTGCCACGCCTGGTCATCGCCGCGCCCTCCTCGGGCAGCGGCAAGACCACCGTCGCGACGGGCCTGATGGCCGCGTTCGCCGCGCGCGGGCTCGCCGTGTCCGGGCACAAGGTGGGCCCCGACTACATCGACCCCGGCTTCCACACGCTGGCGACCGGGCGGTCGGGCCGCAACCTCGACGCGTACATGTGCGGGCCCGATCTGATCGCGCCGCTGTTCGCACACGGGGCGCAGGGGTGCGGCCTTGCGATCGTCGAGGGCGTGATGGGGCTGTACGACGGGGCGTCGGGCCTCGGTGAGCTGGCCTCCAC
The DNA here is from genome assembly GCF_004795035.1 of Streptomyces sp. A0958. Classification (GTDB taxonomy): domain Bacteria; phylum Actinomycetota; class Actinomycetes; order Streptomycetales; family Streptomycetaceae; genus Streptomyces. The sequence goes on along the minus strand of NZ_SSBK01000031.1, from coordinate 39,956 downwards.
CGCGCACGTGGCGAAGCTGCTGCGGGCGCCGGTGGTGCTGGTCGTGGACGCGTCCTCGCAGTCCCGGTCGGTGGCGGCGCTGGTGCATGGCTTCGCCTCGTGGGACACGGGGGTGCGCATTGGCGGGGTGATCCTGAACAAGGTGGGCTCCGACCGGCACGAGGCGCTGCTGCGGGAGGCGCTGGAGGAGTCCGGGGTTCCGGTGCTGGGGGCGCTGCGGCGGGCCGAGGGGGTGTCGGTGCCGTCGCGGCACCTGGGTCTGGTGCCGGTGGCGGAGCGGCGTGCCGATGCGGTGGCCGCTGTCGCGGCCATGGCGGGGCAGGTGGCGGCGGGGTGCGATCTGGAGGGGTTGTTGGCGTTGGCGCGGTCCGCGGGGCCCTTGCCGGGCGGGGTTTGGGGGGCCGGGGATGCGGTGGGGGGCGCCTTCGGCGGGGGTGTTCCCCTACCCGCCCCTTCCCGTAACCGGGGCTCCGCCCCGGACCCCGCTCCTCAAACGCCGGAGTGGCTGGGAGCGGCGGCTCCGGAGGGACTGGGAGGGGCACAGGGGCTGCAAGCAGCGGCTCCGGAGGGGCTGGAAGGCAGGGTTGAGGCGCCTGTTGTCGCTGTTGCCGGTGGGGCCGCGTTCACGTTTTCGTATGCGGAGAACACCGAACTGCTCGCCGCCGCCGGGGCCGAGGTCGTGGCGTTCGATCCGTTGCGGGACGAGCGGCTGCCCGAGGGGACTCGGGGGCTCGTGATCGGGGGCGGGTTCCCGGAGGTGTACGCGCCGGAGTTGTCGGCCAACGAACCGTTGCGCAAGGCCGTGGCGGAGCTGGCGGAGTCGGGGGCGCCGGTCGCCGCCGAGTGCGCGGGGCTGCTGTATCTGGCGCGGTCGCTGGACGGGCTGCCGATGTGCGGGGTGCTCGACGCCGAGGCGCGGATGTCGAAGCGGCTGACGCTCGGCTACCGGGACGCCGTGGCGCTCGTGGACAACGTGCTGGCGCCGGCCGGGGCGCGGATGCGGGGGCACGAGTTCCACCGCTCGGTGCTGGAGCCGGGCGCGGGCGACGAACCGGCCTGGGGCATGCACCGGCCCGAACGGCGCGTGGAGGGGTTCGTCCGGCGGGGGGTGCACGCGAGCTACCTGCACACCCACTGGGCCTCGGCCCCCGGTGCGGCCCTGCGGTTCGTCGGGCGGTGCCGGGGGTGAACGCGTCACTGCGCGAGGCCCACCACCAGCCAGATGAAGCCCACCCCGGCCACCGTGCACAGCAGGGTGGAGCGGGCCGGGTGGTCGTGGTGCGCCTCGGGCAGGATCTCGGCGGCGGCGAGGTAGAGCAGGGCGCCGCCGAAGAAACCGAGATAGCAGCCGAGCAGTTCCGCCGGAAGGGTGAACAGGAGCGTCGTCGCCGCCCCGACGACGGGCGCCGCCGCGTCCGCGTACAGCATCGTCAGGGCCCTGCGGCGGGCGTTCCCGTACAGGCTGGTGATCGTGTACGTGTTGAAGCCGTCGGCGAAGTCGTGCGTGATCACGGCGAGGGCGACGGCCGCTCCCATGCCTCCGCCGACCTGGAAGGCCGCGCCGAGCGCCACCCCGTCCATCAGGCTGTGGCCGACCATCGCGGCCGCCGCCGTCAGCCCGACCTGCGGGACGCGCTGCTCCGCCGCGCCGTGCGCCGCCTGGCGTACCGCGAGCAGCCGCTCCACGAGGTGGGCGACGAGGAAGCCGGCCACGAACAGCAGCAGGGCCGCCGGTACGCCGAAGACGAGGCCGCCCGCCGCCTCCACCGCCTCCGGCAGCAGGTCCAGGCCGACCACGCCGAGCATCAGCCCGCCGGCGAGACCGAGGACCAGGTGGCGGCGGTCGCTGACGCGCTGGGCGACCCAGCCGCCGGCCAGGGTCATCAGGAACGCGCCGAGCGCGACGAACACCGCCATGCGCTCTTGCTAGCCGATGCACCCCGGTCCGCGCATCTCAGCCGCCCGCCCGGGCCCGGCCGCCTGGTCGTCGGCGTCGGCGCGTCCCGGGGCGTGTCCGAGGGCGAGGTGACCGGGCTGATCCGGGAGGCCCTGGGCGCGGCGGGTCTCTCGTCGCGCGAGGTCGCGGAGTTGGTGACCGTCGACGCGAAGGCCGGCGAGCCGGGGCTCGTGGCCGCCGCCGCCCGGCTCGGTGTGCCGCTGCGCACGTACCCGGCCGAGGTGCTGGCCCGTATCGAGGTGCCGCACCCCTCCGGGGCGCCGCTCTCCACCGTCGGTACGGCTTCGGTGGCCGAGGCGGCGGCGCTCGCCGGCGGCGGTCAACTCCTCGCCCCCAAACGCAAGTCCCGACCGGCCGCCGGGCGCCCGTCCATGGCCACCTGCGCCGTCGTGCGCCGGCCCGTCCGGACCGTTGCGTGAAACCCGGTGCGGGGCGCATAGTCATCCTGCCGGACTTGACCCCGACGACGGCCATCACCCCCACACCCACCCCCCCATGGCGGTCATGCACACTCCCACTGAGAGTCCCGATGCGACAGGCGCGGGCGCGCACGATCTGCGTCATCACGGCGACGCGGAAGTACGGGGACGAGACCGGGATCTGACCGATCTCGCCGTCAACGTACGGGCCGGTACCCCACCAGCCTGGCTGAAGGAGCGGATAGCCGCGTCGCTGGGCACGCTCGCCGCGTATCCGGACGGACGCCAAGCGCGCGAGGCGGTCGCCGCGCGGCACGGACTGCCGCCGGAGCGGGTCCTGTTGACGGCCGGCGCGGCGGAGGCGTTCGTGCTGATCGCGCGGGCCCTGCCGGCCCGGCGGCCGTACGTGGTCCATCCGCAGTTCACCGAGCCGGAGGCGGCGCTGCGCGCGGCCGGGCACGACGTGGGGCGGGTGCTGCTGCGCGCCGAGGACGGCTTCCGGCTGGACCCGGCCGACGTGCCCGCCGACGCGGACCTGGTGGTGGTCGGCAACCCGACCAACCCGACCTCCGTGTTGCATCCCGCCGCCGTGCTGGAGCGGCTGGCACGTCCCGGGCGGACCCTGGTGGTCGACGAGGCGTTCATGGACGCGGTCCCGGGCGAGCGCGAGGCGCTGTGCGGGCGTACGGACGTCCCGGGGCTCGTCGTCCTGCGCAGCCTCACCAAGACATGGGGGCTGGCGGGGCTGCGGATCGGGTACGTGGCGGCCGCCCCGGAGACCATCCGCACGCTGGAGGAGGCGCAGCCGCTGTGGCCGGTCTCGTCCCCGGCGCTGGCGGCGGCGGAGGCGTGTATGGAGCCCCGGGCGCTGGCGGAGGCTGCCGCGGCGGCGGACCGGACCGCGGTGGACCGGGCCCATCTCGTCGCCGGTCTGCGGGAGTTCTCCGAGGTCCGGGTGGTGGAGCCGGCCCAGGGACCGTTCGTGCTGGTCCGCCTCGAAGGGGCCGGGGAGATACGGGAACGACTGCGGGTGCTGGGCTTCGCGGCCCGGCGCGGCGATACGTTTCCCGGGCTCGGCGCCGGGTGGCTGCGGCTGGCCGTGCGCGACCGTACGACGACCAACCGCTTCCTCCAGGCGCTCGACCTGGCCCTCCAGGCACTGACGGCGGTCGGGCGGTAGTCGCCTGGGCCTGGGCCTGCACCTGCCTCCTGCTGGTGCTGGTGCCGGTGCTGGTGCTGCTGCTCCTGCTTCAGGTGGTGAGCGGTGCTCTGGGGATGGAGCGCCGGCTCGTTTGGTGGGCCGCGCTCCGCACGTGGAGCGCGAGCCCGCGCGGTGAGCGGCGCTCCGTAGGTCGAGCACCGATCGTTGTCGTGAGCAGTGCTCCGCATATGGAGCGGAGCCCGTTATGGTGAGCAACGCTCCCTACGTGGAGCACTGCGCGTTGCGGTGAGCGGCGCGCTCTGAGTAACGGATCGCCGAATCGCCGCGCTTGGCCGTGAGCGGTGCCCCACACACAGAACGCCGCACTCGGCTGTGAGCATCGCTCTGTAATCAGAACGCCGCACTCGATGGTGAGCACTGCTCCGCATCCGGAGCAGCGCTCACCACCTCGTCGCCCCGCTCACCGTCCCCCGCTCACCGCCCCCGCTCCCCCTCCGGTGCGTCAGCCCCGCGCTCGGCGCCTTGTCACGACCATCGCGCCGGCGCCGGCCGCCAGCAGCAGGGCCGCGCCGCCCGCGATGTACGGGGTGCTGGAGCTGCTGCCCGTCTCGGCAAGGTCCGCGCCGGTGGCCGCGGGCGCCTGGTCCGTGCCGGTCTGGGTCTTCACGTCGCTGCCGCCGTCGCCCCCGGTGTCACCGGCCGTGCCCCCGCCCCCCGTGGAGCCGCCGTCACCGGAGCCGCCATCGGTCGAACCGCCCCCGGTGGAACCGCCGTTGCCGTTGCCCCCGTTGTCACCGCCCCCGCTGTGGTCGCCGTCCGACTTCGGGGTCTCGCAGGTCGCCTCGGCGAGCGTGACCTCGCCCTTGACGTCCGCGACGTTCAGGTCGAGCGGGTTGACGGAGACCTTCAGCTGGAGCGCCACCGCCGCGGCCGTGCGCGAGGTGGTCTCCGTCTTCGACAGGTCGAGGGTCACCTCGCCCACGCCCGGCACCGCGACCCGCGTGGTGCCGCCCGTGGTGAGCGTGACGCGCTTGCCGAGCACCGTCACATGCCCGAGCACGTTGGACTCGGCGACCGGCTTGCGGCCCACCTCGCACACCGCCTTGGAGGTGACCTTCTCCACCTCGATCAGCGACAGCACGTCGAGACCGGGCAGATTGACCCGCGCCTTCACCAGGTTGCTGTAGCCCTCGGCGCGGTGCTTGTCGACGGTCGCCTTCGCGGTGGCCACGTCGGCCCGCAGGACGTCGAACGGCTTTCCGTGGTCGACGCCGTCGAGCCGCACGCTGAGCGCGGTCCGCTCGGCGCTCCGCGGCGCCTGGACCTCGTTGAGCGTGGTCTTCAGCGGCACGACGACCGTCTTGTTCAGGAGCGAGACGTCGAGCGCGGTGCGGAGCACGACCGCGCTCGCCTTCCCGTCGTCGCCGGCCGTGGCGGTCGTCGCGGTGGCGGCGTGGGCCGGGACAGTGGCCAGGAGGGCGACGGGAGCCGCGGCGACCGCCAGGGCGGCGAGGCGGAAGGTGTTGCTGTTCAAGGTGGTGGAACCCCCACAAGAGACATGGAGCCACCGGCGCCGTCCAATGGGGGACATCGCGGGCACCGGTGGCCTCGACTCCGTGAATCTTTACGCACAGAGGGTGAACTGGTGGATACCTGAGGTGAGTTCACTCCAAAGGGGGGTTTCCGCGTCTGTATTCGATTATTCCGGCACGTGCGTTCCTCGCGTTCACCCGTTTCACTGAGCTTCACGCCGTTTCAGGGCGCACGTGACCGGCGTACGGGGACCCCCTCCCGCATACGCGAAAGAGGTTCAACGAGCGGGCCGGCCCGGGGTCACTGCTGGTCAACCCCGTGCGTCAGCCGATCACGCGCCCGTTCAGGACGACCCGGCGCGGCCCCGCCAGCACGCGGACGTCGGCCCGCGGGTCCTCGTCGTACACCACGAGGTCGGCCGGCGCCCCCTCCTCCAGGCCCGGCCTGCCGAGCCACTCGCGGGCGCTCCAGGTCGTCGCGGACAGCGCCTGAAGGGGCGGGATGCCCGCCTTGACGAGTTCCGCGACCTCGTCGGCCACCAGACCGTGCGCCAGCACCCCGCCCGCATCGGTGCCGACGAAGACGGGCACCCCGGCGTCGTAGGCGGCGCGCACGGTGTCGTAGCGGCGTTCGTGCAGTCGGCGCATATGGGCGGACCAGCGCGGGAACTTGGCCTCGCCGCCCAGCGCGAGGGAGGGGAAGGTGGCGATGTTGACCAGGGTGGGGACGATCGCCACGCCGCGCTCCGCGAAGAGCGGGATGGTCTCCTCGGTCAGCCCAGTGGCGTGCTCCACGCAGTCGATCCCGGCCTCCACGAGATCGCGCAGCGAGTCCTCGGCGAAGCAGTGCGCGGTGACCCGGGCGCCCAGCCGGTGCGCCTCGGCGATGGCCGCCCGGGCCGCCTCGCGCGGCCAGCAGGCGGTCAGGTCGCCCACCTCGCGGTCGATCCAGTCGCCGACGAGCTTCACCCAACCGTCACCGCGGCGCGCCTCCTGGGCGACGTAGCCGACGAGTTCGTCCGGCTCGATCTCGTAGGCGTAGTTGCGGGTGTAGCGCCGGGGCCTGGCGATGTGGCGGCCGGCCCTGATGATCTTCGGCAGGTCCTCGCGGTCGTCGATCCACCGCGTGTCGGCGGGCGAGCCGGCGTCCCGCAGGAGCAGCGCCCCGGCCTCCCGGTCGTCCAGCGCCTGCTGTTCGGTGGTCGCCGCGTCGACGGCGCCGTGGAGGTCGAGGCCGACGTGGCAGTGGGCGTCGACCAGGCCGGGCAGGGCCCAGCCGGTGACGACGAGGGCGTCGTCCGCGCCGGGCGGCCGCTCGAAGGTGACACGGCCGCCGACCGCCCAGAGCTCGTCCCTGACCTCCTCGGGCCCGATGAGCACCCGCCCCTTCACATGCAGCACCCGCGGCGCCTCGTGATCACTCATGCACAGCACTGTACGAGGGGCCCGGCCGGCTGCCACGCCCCGCACCGGGCCGGTCCTGCGGAAGGGCCGGGGCCGGGGCCGGGCGGCAGACGCTGGGTACTCTCGGAGCAGACCCGGCCCGCAGGCCGGGCGCCACCGATCCGAACCCGAAGAGAGCACCGCCGTGACGCACCCCTTCCTCGACCTCGCCCCGCTGACGGCCGCGCATTTCGCGGCGATCGAGCGGCGGGTGGCCGGTCTGCTGGCCACCGAGCAGGACGTCGTCGTCATGCAGGGCGAGGCGCTGCTCCCCCTCGAAGGCTGCATCAGGGGCGGGGCCCGGCCCGGTTCGACGGCGCTGAACGTGGTGACCGGCCCCTACGGGCAGACGTTCGGCAACTGGCTGCGCGACTGCGGGGCCGAGGTGGTCGACCTGGAGGTGCCGTTCCACACGGCCGTCACCGCCGGTCAGGTCGCCGACGCGCTGGCCGCCCGCCCGGAGATCGACTTCGTCTCGCTGGTCCACGCCGAGGCGGCGACCGGCAACACCAACCCGGTCGCGGAGATCGGCGAGGTCGTGCGGGCGCACGGGGCGCTGTTCATGCTGGACGCCGTCGCGTCGGTGGGCGCCGAGCCGCTGCTGCCGGACGCCTGGGGCGTGGACCTGTGCGTGATCGGCTCGCAGAAGGCGATGGGCGGTCCGGCCGGGGTGTCGGCGGTGTCGGTGAGCGCGCGGGCCTGGCAGCGGATCGCCGCCAACCCGCAGGCCCCGCGCCGCTCCTACCTGTCGCTCCTCGACTGGAAGGAGCGCTGGATCGACGGAGGGCGCAAGGCGCTGCCGCACGCCCCGGCCCAGCTGGAGATGCTGGCCCTGGAGGCGTGCGTGGAGCGGATCGAGGCGGAGGGCCCGGACGCGGTGATGGCCCGTCACGCGGCGGCCGCGGCGGCCACCCGGGCCGGTGCGGTGGCGCTGGGCGGCGGTCTGACCCCGTACGTGCACGAGGCACGGGACGCCGCGCCGGTGGCGACCACGCTGCGCACCCCTGACGGCGTCGACGCCTCGGAGCTGGTCGCGCGGGCGCTCGCGGGCGAGCCCTCGCTGCCGCTGATCGCGGGCGGAGGGGCGCTGTCCAAGGAGATGATCCGGGTCAATCACTACGGGGTGGATGCGACGCGGGGCGCGGTGCTGTCCTCGCTCGCGGCTCTGGGGTCGGCGCTGGCCGAGGCGGGCCGGCAGGTCGATCTGGAAGCTGCCCGGAAGGCCGTTTCGGAAACCTGGCCCAGCGCGTAAATCGGGACGTCATCCATAAATGCGGGGAGCTGCCTTATTCAGAGCAGCTCCCCGCATTCTTCTGCCCGCTTTCCCCGGAGCTAAACACCCCAGTTCCAATGAGACTCGTGAGACGCATTTCGCTTGTGTGTGGAGAGAGTTATGAGCTTGTGACCGACTCCACACAGTCGGCGATTTGACCGATAAATGGGGGCCAAAACGGGAGAAAACGCCACCGGTTCGCGCTGGTGCGCGCACCCGCCTGATAACACAGAGCTTCGCGCCGCCCAACCCCTCGCGTCGATGCAATTTCGAAATTTGCTAGGTAAATTCAATTGCCATGACCGCCGCACCAGCAGATTTTGCAAGTGCCCGAAGCGAATTCCTCACCATCGACACCCCGCGAGTGGAGGACGGAGCCGCGATCTGGCGCATCGCCCGCGACTCCGAGGTCCTGGACCTCAACTCCTCGTACAGCTACCTGCTGTGGTGCCGTGACTTCGCGGCGACCTCCGTGGTCGCTCGCGACGAGACCGGCGACCCCGTCGCCTTCGTGACGGGGTACATCAGGCCCGACCGCCCCGAGACGCTCGTCGTCTGGCAGGTGGCCGTCGACCACGGCCACCGAGGGACCGGCCTGGCGGCGAAGCTGCTGGACTCCCTGACCGCGCGCGTCGCCGCCGAGCAGGGCCTCGCCTCCGTCGAGACGACCGTCACCCCGGACAACACCGCATCGGACCGCCTGTTCACCTCCTACGCGCAGCGCCACGGCGTGGCCCTGGAGCGCGAGGTGCTCTTCGACGGCGGCCTGTTCCCCGAAGGCACCCACCTGCCGGAAGTGCTCTACCGCATCGGCCCGTTCCACGCCTGAGCAGGCACTTCCCCCGCCGGGCCGCCGGCCCGCCGCAGCCAACCTTCACCGCCGCCCGTCACACCACCTCACGCAGGAGACCCGCTGTGACCATCACCCCGCCCGCCCTGAGTGTCTTCGAGACCCTGGAGTCCGAGGTACGGAGCTACTGCCGCGGCTGGCCCGCCGTGTTCGACCGCGCCCAGGGCGCCCGGCTGACCGACGAGGACGGCCACTCGTACCTGGACTTCTTCGCCGGCGCGGGCTCGCTCAACTACGGCCACAACAACCCGGTGCTCAAGCGCGCGCTGATCGACTACATCGAACGCGACGGCATCACGCACGGCCTCGACATGGCGACCACCGCCAAACGGGCCTTCCTGGACACCTTCCAGAACGTCGTCCTGCGCCCCCGCGACCTGCCGTACAAGGTGATGTTCCCCGGCCCGACGGGCACCAACGCCGTCGAGTCGGCGCTGAAGCTGGCCCGTAAGGTCAAGGGCCGCGAGTCCGTCGTCTCGTTCACCAACGCCTTCCACGGCATGTCGCTCGGCTCGCTGGCCGTGACCGGCAACGCCTTCAAGCGGGCCGGCGCCGGCATCCCGCTGGTGCACGGCACGCCGATGCCGTTCGACAACTACTTCGACGGCCAGGTCCCCGACTTCCTCTGGTTCGAACGGCTCCTGGAGGACCAGGGCTCCGGGCTCAACAAGCCGGCCGCCGTGATCGTGGAGACGGTCCAGGGCGAGGGCGGCATCAACGTGGCCCGCCCCGAGTGGCTGCGCGCGCTCCAGGACCTGTGCCGGCGCCAGGACATGCTGCTGATCGTCGACGACATCCAGATGGGCTGCGGCCGCACCGGCGGCTTCTTCTCCTTTGAGGAGGCCGGCATCACGCCGGACATCGTGACGCTCTCGAAGTCCATCAGCGGCTACGGACTGCCCATGGCCCTGTGCCTGTTCAAGCCGGAGCTGGACATCTGGGAGCCGGGCGAGCACAACGGCACCTTCCGCGGCAACAACCCGGCGTTCGTCACCGCCGCCGCCGCGCTCGACGCCTACTGGGCGGACGGCCAGATGGAGAAGCAGACGCTGGCCCGGGGCCAGCAGGTCGAGCAGACGATGCTGGCCATCTGCGGCGAGCACGACACCGCGCGCTTCCGCGGCCGCGGCCTGGTCTGGGGCCTGGAGTTCGACGACCCGACCCGCGCGTCGGCCGTCTGCGCCCGCGCGTTCCAGCTGGGGCTGCTGCTGGAGACCTCGGGCCCGCAGAGCGAGGTCGTGAAGCTGCTGCCGCCGCTCACCATCACCCCGGAGGAACTGGACGAGGGCCTGCGCACGCTGGCCCGCGCCGTCCGCGAGACCGCCTGATCCCGGGGGCCGCCGCGGCGGCCCCCGTACACAACACCGTCGTAGAGAGAAAGGCACACAGCCACCGTGATCGTCCGATCGTTCGCCGACATCGAGAACACCGACCGGCATGTGAAGGCCGCGTCCGGCACCTGGGAGAGCAAGCGCATCGTGCTCGCCCAGGAGAAGGTCGGCTTCTCGCTCCACGAGACCACGATGTACGCCGGCACCGAGACCTCGATGTGGTACGCGAACCACATCGAGGCGGTCCTGTGCGTGGAGGGCGAGGCCGAGCTCACCAATGACGAGACCGGCGAGAAGCACTGGATCACGCCGGGCACGATGTATCTGCTCAACGGCCACGAGCACCACACGATGCGTCCCAAGACGGACTTCCGCTGCGTCTGCGTCTTCAACCCGCCGGTCACCGGACGGGAGGAGCACGACGAGAACGGTGTCTATCCACTGCTGACCGAGGAGGGCTGAACCCATGACCACCGACGTACGCACCGACCTGTACCCCTCGCGCGGCGCCGCCGAGATGACCACTCCCCGCCAGGACCCGGTCATCTGGTCCGCGCCGGGCGCGCCGGGTCCGATCACCGCGAAGGAACTGCAGGGCTACGAGCACGACGGCTTCCTCACCGTCGAGCAGCTGATCGCCCCGGACGAGGTGGCCGGCTACCACGCCGAGCTGGAACGGCTGATCGCCGATCCGGCCGTACGCGCCGACGAGCGCTCGATCATCGAGCCCAAGTCGCAGTCCGTACGGTCGGTCTTCGAGGTCCACCGGATCAGCGAGGTCTTCGCCCGGCTGGTCAGCGACGAGCGGGTGGTGGGCCGGGCCCGCCAGATCCTCGGCTCGGACGTCTACGTCCACCAGTCGCGGATCAACGTCAAGCCCGGTTTCGGTGCCTCGGGGTTCTACTGGCACTCCGACTTCGAGACCTGGCACGCCGAGGACGGTCTGCCGAACATGCGGACGGTGTCCGTGTCGATCGCGCTGACCGAGAACCACGACACCAACGGCGGGCTGATGATCATGCCCGGCTCGCACAAGTCGTTCCTCGGCTGCGCGGGCGAGACGCCGAAGGACAACTACAAGAAGTCGCTCCAGATGCAGGACGCCGGCACCCCGTCCGACGAGGCGCTGACGAAGATGGCCGACCGGCACGGCATCAGGCTCTTCACGGGCAAGCCCGGTTCGGCCACCTGGTTCGACTGCAACGCGATGCACGGCTCGGGCGACAACATCACCCCGTACCCGCGCAGCAACGTGTTCATCGTGTTCAACAGTGTGGAGAACACGGCCCAGGAGCCCTTCGCGGCTCCGGTCCGCCGCCCGGAGTTCATCGGGGCGCGCGACTTCACGCCGGTGAAGTAGGTTTCCCGAACGGCCTGTTGGGGCGGTACGCGGCTGCGCGCACCGCCCCTTCGGCATGATCACCGCACACCGGTAACCCCCTGGCCGCCCCCGGACACCCCGTCAGAGTCATGGAACTCCGGACGTGTGTGGGGGAACCATGGCGCGACGGACCGGTCAGGGCGAGCGCCTTCGGCGAGTGTCCGAACGGCGACGGAGCACGGACGGCCCGCAGGCCGAGCGGAATTCGGCCCGTGCGGTCATCACGGCGTCGGTGCTGGCCGGGGTGTCCGCCGTGATCGTCGGCCTCATCACCGGCCTGGGCAGCACGCTCCAGGACGCCGTCACGGACGCGCTGAGCGGTGACGGTAAACCGGCCGCCGCCGCGCCGCAGGACGGGACCTCAGCGGCCCCTGCCTCGCCGCGCCCGGAACCGGCGGTGCCGGTCAAGGTGGCGGTCATACCGGAGGGGGGCGGCACTTTCCTCGTCTCCGAGCACCGTGTGACGGGCGCCGCGGACACGTAGGCGGTGACCCATGGAGCCGCGAGTCCGGAGGAATGGAACAGCCTGCTGCGGAGGATCAGGGCGACGTCGATCACCAAGACCGCGTACAAAATCGCCGTCACCAATACTGGGGCCCGGACGAGGAGGGGCGGGGACGACGGCTGTACAGCCGGGAGGAACGGAAGTGACCGGTCCCGTGCCGACCACTCGCGGGGCCCGGCACCGGATTCAACTCGCTGGACGGCGGCACGGTTCAGCGGCGACAGTGGGCGAATGACCTCTCACATACATCACGTCACCGTCGACTCCCTGGACGCCTACGAGCTCGGATCGTTCTGGGCGCAGGTGCTGGGCGGAGCGCTTGCCGACGACGACTTTCCCGGTGATCCCGAGGCGCTGCTCGAAACGCCCGGCGCGGCTCTCCTGTTCGTCACCGTGCCCGAACCGAAGGCCGCCAAGAACCGCGTCCACCTGGACGTCCAGCCCCAGGACCGCACCCGGGACGAGGAGGTCGAGCGGCTGCTGGCCCTCGGCGCCACCCTGGTCGCCGACCACCGCAAGCCGAACGGCCGCGGCTGGGCGACCCTGGCCGACCCGGAGGGCAACGAGTTCTGCGTGGAGTGCGGCGCGGCCGAACGGGCGGCGCTCACCGGTAGACGGCTGCCGGTCACCGCCGACGACGTGACCGAGGCGGTCCGGCTGACGGTCGACACCCTCGCCGCCGCCGCGGACGCCGACTGGCGCGTCCCGGCCGGCACGCTGCGCTGGGACTGCTGGGAGACCGTGGAGCACCTGAGCGACGACCTGTTCGCGTACGCCGTCCAACTCGGCCCGCGCACGCCCTCGCTGGAGACCGAGGTGCCCTACCGCTGGGCCCCGCAGCGCGACGGGGGCCCGTGGAACGCGGTCTTCGCGGACCCGGAGGCCGGCACGGCGGGACTGCTCCAGACCCTGGAGGCGAGCGGCGCGCTGCTGTCCGCGATGGTCCGCACGGCCGCCCCTGACGTCCGCTCGTACCACGGGTACGGGGTCTCCGACCCGGAGGGCTTCGCCGCCATGGGCGTCGTGGAGACCCTGGTGCACACCCACGACATCGCCGAGGGCCTGGGCCTGACCTGGGCGCCGGCCGCCGACCTGTGCGACCGGGCGCTGGCCCGCCTCTTCCCCGACGCCCCGGAGGACGAGGACCGGTGGACCGTACTCCTCTGGTCCACCGGCCGCGCCGACCTGCCGGGCCACGAGCGCGTGACGTCGTGGAAGTGGCACAGCGCGCCGCCGGCGGACGCTCAGGGCTGAGGCCGCCCGGCGAGGAGGTCCAGGGCGCGGTCGACGTCGGCCTCGGTGTTGTACAGGTGGAAGGACGCCCGTAGATTGCCGGCCCGTCCGGCGACCATCACCCCGGCCCGCTGAAGCTCCGGGGCCCGGTCGCCCAGCCCGGGCACCGCGACGACGGCGGTGTCCGCCGGGACCGGGGTGCGGCCCAGCTCCGCGAGCCCCGCGCGGAAGCGGGCGGCGAGTCCGGTGGCGTGGGTGTGCAGCGCCTCGACGCCGATCTCGTGGAGCAGCGCGAGGGACTGCTCGGCCCCGTGGTACGAGAGGAAGGCGGGCGGCTCGTCGTAGCGGCGGGCGTCGGAGGCGAGCTCGGTGACCGGCCCGTAGGTGCTGCCCCACGGGTCCTCGGCCGCGACCCATCCAGCGAAGACGGGCGCCAGGCCCTCCTGCGCCTCCTCGGTGACGGTGAGGAACGACGTGCCCCTGGGGCAGAGCAGGTACTTGAAGCCCGCGGTGACCGTGTAGTCGTACGCCCCGGCGTCCAGCGGCAGCCAGCCGGCCGACTGGGTGGCGTCCAGCAGGGTCCGGGCACCGTGGGCGGCGGCCGCGGCCCGGACCGCGTCCAGGTCCGCACGCCGGCCGTCGGCGGACTGCACCGATGAGAAGGCGACCAGCGCGGTCCCGGGGCCCACGGCGTCAGCCAGCTCCCCCAGCGGCGCGTACCGCACGGTGAGGTCGCCCCGTACCGCGAACGGGCTGACGACCGAGCTGAACTCACCCTCGGGCGCGAGGACTTCGGCCCCCGGCGGCAGCGAGGACGCGATCAGCCCGACGTGGCCGGCGACCGAGCTGCCGACGGCGACCCGGCCGGCCGCGACCCCGGCGATCCGGGCGAACCCGTCCCGGGCCCGGTCCACCGCCCCGAAGTCCCCCGACCCGGCCCTGCTGCCACGGGCGTTCTCCTCGACGAGGGCCTTCACGGCGTCCACGGTGCGGCGGGGCAGCAGACCGCAGGTGGAGGTGTTGAGGTAGGTGGTCTCCGGCGCGAACTCGTCGGCCACGACACGGCTGAGCGAAGACGTCATCATGCGCCCAGCCTGGTGCCTCCCCGACCTCGGGTCAATTGACAAAATCTCACGGGAAAACCCCAGCAATGCTTATGTGTCGGGGCTGTCGCGGGTCCGCGTGGGGTCAGGCGGTCCCGGCCGCCCCGGGGACCTCGCACGCCCCGTCGGCGTCGCAGGCCGCTGCGTCGCCGTCCCCGGACGCGGTCACCGGGCGGTCCTTCCACGCCTGCTCCAGCGCCTGGGCGAAGACCTCGGCGGGCTGGCCGCCGGAGATGCCGTAGCGCCGGTCGAACACGAAGAACGGCACGGCGTTGGCGCCCAGCTCGGACGCCTCCTGCTCGTCGGCCCGTACCTCGGCGGCGTACGCCTGGGGGTCGGCGAGCACCGTGCGCGCCTCCTCGGCGTCGAGACCGGCCTCGACGGCCAGCTCCACGAGCACCGCGTCGTCGAAGACGGAACGGTCCTCGGCGAAGTTCGCCCGGTAGGCGAGGGTCAGCAGCTCGTCCTGGCGGCCGCGGGCCTTGGCCAGGTGCAGCAGCCGGTGGATGTCGAAGGTGTTTCCGTGGTCGCGCCCCTCGGTGCGGTAGCCGAGCCCTTCCGCCCGGGCGTTGGCCGCGACGTTCGCCTCCATCGAGCGGGCCTCCTCGGGGGTGCGCCCGTACTTCTGCGCCAGCATGTCGATGACCTGCTCGGTGTCGCCCTTGGCACGCCCCGGGTCGAGTTCGAAGGACCGGTGCACCACCTCGACGTCGTCGCGGTGGGCGAAGCCCGCCAGGCCCTTCTCGAAGCGGGCCTTGCCGATGTAGCACCACGGGCAGGCGATGTCGCTCCAGATCTCGACGCGCATGACTCTTCTTCTCTCCGGGCTCTCGGGCGGCTGCTCACACAGCGCGGAGGCACCCTCCGCTCCCCGCCCCAACGCACCCGGGGCCCGTCTCATTCCCCGGACCGCGCGCCTGCCGCGAACGGTCTCCCGCTCAGCCCTGCCCGGCCGGCGGCACGTCGCGGCGCAGCACCAGGTGGTCGCCCGACCGGGGGTTGTCCGGGTCGGGGGTCCAGCCGCAGGCGGAGTAGAAGGACTGGGCGCCGGTATTGGGGGCGAAGACCTCCAGGCGGGCCTCCGTCACGCCGTGGCGCTGCCAGCCGGCCATGCACGCGATGTGCAGGGCGCTGCCGATGCCCTCGCGCCAGTGGGCCGGGGACACGTGGAACTGGGAGAGGTGCGCGGAGCCGTCACGCACGGAGTAGGCGGCGACGCCGACGAGGGCGCCGTCCAGTTCCGCGCAGAGCACGGTGGCGTCGTCCCGGTCGATGGCACCCGCCCAGCCGTCCCGGCTGCGGGCCACCTCTTCGGTGCCCGCGTACTCCTCCTCGGGCAGGTGGCCCCGGTAGTAGGTGGCACGTGCCTCGGTGTGGACGGTGACTATGGCGTCGAGATCGGCGGCGGTAGCAATACGGATCATGAAGTGAGGGACGCCGCCCGGCCTTCAACCGGTTGCCGTACGGGGCTCAGAGCACGAACCGCTCCCCCGCGCGCCGGGCGTGCACGACGACGGAACCGGGGTCCTCCCCGCGACGCGCGAGGCGTACCTGACCCGCCCCGGCCACCGTCGCCCGGCCGTCGGCCGTGACGGACAGCAGGGTGTTCTCGTCGAGGGCGACGCCGGCCGCCGCCTCGCCGCGGGCCACCGCCGCGACCAGCCGCCCGAGCGTCCCCCAGGCGGAGGCGTGCACGTCGACGGTGTACGGGAGGAGTCCCAGGCCGTCGCGGACCTCGATCTCCTCCAGGTCCTCCGCCGCGTCGTCGGGGCAGACGGGGGCGCCCCGGTCCAGCCATCCGCCGACGAGGGCGCGGCGGGCGGCGACGACCGCGCCGGCGGAGAAGCCCGCGTAGGGCAGCGGGCGTTCGGCGATGATCCGTGCCACGGCGTCCCGTACCGGGGCGAGGGCGTCCTGATAGGCGGGGGTGAGTCCGCCGCCGACCAGCAGCCCGTCCACCCCGGCCAGCTCCCCGGGTGCGAACACGCCGCCCTCCGGTACGAGCAGCGGGACCGGTCTGACGCCCGGCGCGACCCGCCGCAGCACGGTGGCGTAGCGGGTGAACTGCTCGGCGCCGTCCCCCTCGTCGAGGAGCAGGCATCCCACCACGCCCTCGTCCCCCACCTCGGCGAGGAACGGGCCGTAGACGAGCGGCGCGATGTCCTCGTCCCAGCCGCCGCCGATCAGATGCACACCCATGACGGCCCCTCCCTCGGCGCTCCGGCTTCCGGAGCCGTCGGGCAGGCTCTCACGGCCGGGCGGTGCACCGGTACGGGATTTCCCTGCGTGCACCGCCCGTCCCGGGGGCGCCTCAGCTGCCGTCGCGGAGGTCGGCCGGGCCGGTCGGCCGGAACGCGATCCGGTCGAAGGACACCTCGCAGCCGTCGCCCGTGGGCGACTGGGCGAGGAAGCCGATGGAGGCGGTGGCCGCCTGCTCCGGCGTGCCCAGGGCGAAGACGCGGACGAAGGTCCACTTCTCGCCGTCGGCCGAGGCGTGGAACGCGAAGGCGTTGCCCGTACGGCTCAGGCGCAGCCAGTAGCTGTCGCCGTCCACGACGAAGGAGTTGACGTCGTCGGAGTGGCCTCGGGTGACGACGGTGCAGATGGTCGGGCGGTCCGGGGAGAGCTCCAGGCAGAGCTTGGCCCACTCCCGGTCGCCGACGTGCAGGTAGAGGACGCCCGCGTCGAAGGCGGCGGCGAAGCCCACCCGGACCCGGGCGATCAGCTGGAAGTCGCCCGCCGGGGCGGTGCCCAGCAGCCGGGACGCGTCGCTCACGGAGTCGAGGCTCTCACCGTCCGGCGGGACGAAGCGGTCCTGCCGGGCGCCGGCGCGTCCGGTGAGCACGCCGTTCTCGTGGCTCCAGTCGATGGCGGGGCCGAACGGCTCCAGGGCGAAGGGGAGTTCGGGGAGGGTGGTGGTCATGTGAGTCGTCCGTTCACTCGGCGGGGCAGGCCCAGCGGGTTGTCCTCGCGCAGCTCCGGCGGGAGGAGCGCTTCGGGGGTGGTCTGGTAGCTGACCGGGCGCAGCCAGCGTTCGATCGCGGTGGCGCCGACCGAGGTGGAGGTGGAGGTGGTGGCCGGGTAGGGGCCGCCGTGGTGCTGGGCGGGGGCGACGGCGACGCCGGTCGGCCAGCCGTTGACGAGGACGCGGCCGGCGAGCGGGGTGAGTTCGGCGAGGAGCCCGGCCGCGCTGCCGTCGGCCTCCTCGGTGGCGATGTGGAGGGTGGCGGTGAGGTTGCCGGGCAGCCGGGACAGGACGGCGGTGATCTCGTCCTCGGAGGCGTAGCGGGCGACGACGGTCACGGGGCCGAAGCACTCCTCCAGGAGCGCGTCGTGCGGGCCCTCGGCGGTGAGCAGCCGGGCCGGTACGGTCAGGAAGCCGGCCGCGACGGTGTGTTCGCCGCCCGCGCCGGGGGTGACGGGGGCGTCCACGTCCGGGAGGGCGGTGCGCTCGGCCACTCCGGCGAGGAAGGCGTCGCGCATCCGGTGGTCGAGCAGGACGCCGGCCTCGGAGTCGCTGACGGCCTCGGTGAGCGACTTCAGGAACCGGTCGCCGCCCTCGCCCTCGGGGGCCAGGACGAATCCGGGCTTCGTGCAGAACTGACCCGCGCCCATGGTCATCGAGCCGGCCAGCCCCGTACCGATCTGTTCGCCGCGCTCGGCGGCGGCCGCCTCGGTGACGACGACGGGGTTGAGGGAGCCCAGCTCGCCGTGGAAGGGGATGGGGGCCGGCCGTGCGGCCGCCGCGTCGAACAGGGCGCGTCCGCCGCGCACCGAGCCGGTGAAGCCGGCGGCACCGACGAGGGGGTGCTTGACGAGGGCGACGCCGGCCTCGAAGCCGTGCAGGAGGGTGACGACGTCCTCGGGCAGGCCGATCCGGGCGGCGGCCCGGCGCAGCACGGAGGCGCACAGCTCGGAGGTCGCGGGGTGGTCGGGGTGCGCCTTGACGACGACGGGGCAGCCGGCCGCGAGGGCGCTGGCGGTGTCGCCGCCGGGGACGGAGAAGGCGAGCGGGAAGTTGCTGGCCGCGTAGACGGCGACGACGCCGAGCGGGATCTTGTAGCGGCGCAGGTCGGGCCAGGGCGGGGTGCGGGTTGCGTCCTCGTGGTCGATGTGGATGTCGAGGTAGGCGCCTTCGTCGACGACCTCGGCGAAGGCCCGCAACTGTGCTGCGGTGCGGGCGAGTTCGCCGGTCAGCCGGGCGGGCCCGAGCGCCGTCTCGGCGTCGGCGGCCTCGATGACGTGCTCACCGGCCTCGGTGAGCAGGTCGGCCGCGGTGCGCAGGAAGGCGGCGCGCACGGTGCGGTCGGCGAGGGAGCCGCGTACGGCGTGGGCGGACCGGACCGCACGGTCGACCTCCTCGGCTGTGGCCTCCACCGCAACCTGCTCGCGCGGGTTCCCGGTGCGGGGGTCGACGCTCCAGACTGGTGCTGCTGCCACCATGATTCCTTCCGCTCCACTGCCGCACATCAGACGCTGTCCGGTATAAGTTGTTCGGTATTCTGAACAGAGTTCCTGATCGTGAATATGAAGCGACTCTATTTCCGGGTGTTCGGTGTTGGCAAGAAGTCGCGGGGTTTCGTCGGTGGGCTGGAAGGGGCGTAGGGCGATGTCGGTTGCCGAGTCGGGTGGGGCGCAGGTCAAGTCCGCGGTACGGACGGTGGAACTGCTGGAGTACTTCGCCGGGCGGCCGGGCATGCACTCGCTCGCCGCGGTCCAGGAGGCCGTCGGTTACCCCAAGTCCAGCCTCTACATGCTGCTGCGCACCCTGGTCGAGCTGGGCTGGGTGGAGACGGACGCGACGGGCACGCGGTACGGGATCGGCGTACGGGCCCTGCTGGTCGGCACCTCGTACATCGACGGCGACGAGGTGGTCGCCGCGGCCCGCCCCACCCTGGACCGGCTCTCCGACGACACCACGGAGACCATCCACCTGGCCCGGCTCGACGGGACCAACGTGGTCTACCTCGCCACCCGCCAGTCCCAGCACTACCTGCGCCCCTTCACCCGCGTCGGCCGCCGGCTGCCCGCGCACTCCACGTCGCTCGGCAAGGCGCTGCTGGCCACCTACAGCGACGAGCAGGTCCGCAAGATGCTGCCCGAGACGCTGCCC
This sequence comes from Streptomyces sp. A0958, assembly GCF_004795035.1. Lineage (GTDB taxonomy): Bacteria > Actinomycetota > Actinomycetes > Streptomycetales > Streptomycetaceae > Streptomyces. The sequence goes on along the minus strand of NZ_SSBK01000031.1, from coordinate 20,654 downwards.
GCGCTGACCGAGCACACCCTGACCGACCGGGAGAAGCTCATCGAGGAGCTGCACCAGATCCGCGAGCAGGGGTACGCGGTGGACCGCGAGGAGAACACCCTGGGGCTGCGCTGCTTCGGTGTCGCGGTCCCCTACCGCACCCCGGCCCGGGACGCCATCAGCTGCTCGGTGCCGGTCGCCCGGCTCACGCCCGCGCACGAACAGACGGTCAAGGACGCGCTGTTCGACGCGCGCGACCGCCTGACGCTCGCCACCCGCCGGCTCTGACGGGCCCCGGTCCCGCCGGGTGACGATGAGGAATCGGTGAGAAGCGGCACAACCGGGAACGGGAGCCGGGCCCCGCACGTCCCACAAGCGGGATGAACAAGACGATCAGGCGCGCCTCGGTCTTCTGCCTGCTGCTGGTCCTCGCCCTCCTGGGGCGGGCGACCTGGGTGCAGGCGTACCAGGCCCGGGCGCTCGCAGACGACGACCACAACCGGCGGAAGACCATCGCGCAGTACGCGCAGCCGCTGGGCGACATCATCGTGGCCGGTTCCCCGGTCACGGGTTCGAAGAGGACGGAGGGGAGCGATCTCGCGTACAAGCGGACCTACACGCAGGACGGCCTCTACGCGGCCGTGACCGGCTACGGCTCGCAGGCGTACGGCTCCACCCAGCTCGAAGGGATCTACAGCCAGGTGCTGGACGGCACCGACGACCGGCTGAAGAACCCGCTGGACGCGCTGACCGGCAAGCGGGCCGCGCCCGGCGACGTGGTGACGACGATCGATCCGGACGTCCAGAAGGCGGCGCGGGACGCGCTCGGCGACGACAAGGGCGCGGCCGTGGCGATCGACCCGCGGAGCGGACAGATCCTGGGCATGGTCTCCTCCCCGTCCTACGACCCGTCCACGATCAGCGGGACCAGCGACGGCGACGCCTGGCGGAAGCTGCTCGCCGACCCGGACAAGCCGCTGGTCAACCGCGCGATGCGGCAGCCGCTCGCGCCCGGTTCGACGTTCAAGCTGGTCGTGGCGTCCGCCGCGCTGGAGAACGGCCTCTACAGCTCGGTCGACGAGCCGACGAAGAGCCCCAGCCCGTACACGCTCCCCGGGACCACCACCCCGCTGCGGAACGAGAGCGCGTCGGCCCCCTGCGAGAACGCGTCGCTGCGCGTGGCGCTCCAGTACTCGTGCAACAACGTCTTCGGCAAGGTCGCCGCCGACCTCGGCCAGGACAAGGTGCGGGCGATGGCGGAGAAGTTCGGATTCAACACCGAGAAGCTGGACGTGCCGGTCCGGGCCTCGAAGAGTGTGTACCCGACCGGGATGGACAAGGCGCAGACGGCGCTCTCGGGCATCGGCCAGTTCGAGGTGACCGCCACTCCGTTGCAGATGGCGATGGTCTCCGCGGCCCTCTCCCACGGCGGCGAGCTGGCCGCCCCGCACATGGTCTCCAAGGTCACCGACGGCGAGGGCGGCACGCTGGAGGACTTCGCGGACGGCGACACGAAGCGGATCGTCTCCGCGTCCACCGCCGAGCAGCTGCGCAGCGCCATGGTCACCGTCGTGGAGCAGGGCACCGGCACCAACGCCCGGATCTCCGGCGCCGAGGTGGGCGGCAAGACGGGCACCGCCGAGAACGGCGTGGGCAACAGCAACACCCCGTACGCCTGGTTCACCTCGTACGCGAAGGCCGGCAGCGGCGGCCAGGAGGTCGCCGTCGCGGTCGTCGTGGAGGACTCCGGCGCGGCCGCCTCCGAGGTCAGCGGCAACGGCCTCGCGGCGCCGATCGCCCGGAAGATGATGGAGGCGGCGCTCCGGCGGTAGCGCCCGCCCCGGTCCGGGTACGTACCCGTGTCGAAGCGCTTGCGGGACGCTGGTACGCTCACGCCCCGCCCCGGGCGGCGGCGCCGGGGACGTACCCGGACCGGCCGGGCGTGCACGGGATTCGAGCGCAGGGACGAGGTAGCTGTGGGCACAGCCGTCGACGATGCCGCCGCCGAGTTCCATGAGTTCTTCGAGGCCCACTACGCCGAACTCGCCCGCCTCGCCCACCTGCTGACCGGTGAGGCCGATGCCGCCGACGATCTGGCGGCCGACGCCCTGCTCGCGCTCTGGCACCGCTGGGACCGGGTCCGCGAGGCCGGCCACCCGGTGGCGTACGCGCGCGGGGTCGTCGCCAACCTGGCCAGGACCCGCATCCGCAGCGCGGTGCGCGAACGCCGCCGGGTCGCGCTGTTCTGGGCGCCGCGCGGCGGCGGGGACGGCGGCGCCGACGGTCCGGACGTGCCGGCGGTGGTCGACGTCCAGGAGGCGCTGCGCCGGCTGCCGTTCCGCAAGCGCGCCTGTGTGGTGCTGCGGCACGCGTTCGACCTCTCGGAGCGGGAGACCTCGCTGGTGCTGGGGATCTCGGTGGGTACGGTCAAGAGCCAGACCTCGCGCGCCGTCGCGGAACTGCAGCGGCTGCTGGGGCCCGAGACGCCCGCCGCGCGGGTACGGGTGGCCGTCGCGGCGCAGCGCAGCGGAGGAGACCGGTGAAGGACGAGGAGCTGTCCGGGCGGCTGCGGGACGCCGCCGAGGCCCACCGCCCCGACCGCGAGCGGATGCTGGCCCGGGTCGAGCGGGGCATGGCCGGTGGCCACGGCCCGGCGCGGACGGTGCGCCCGCCGCGTGCCGCGCTGCCGTGGCTGCGGGTCGCGGGGGCGACGGCGGCGGTCTGCGGGGTGCTGGCGGCCGGCACGTTCGCCGTCACCTCGGCGGGCGACGGCGGGACGCACGGCCGGCAGGTGGCAGCGGCACCGTCCGCATCAAAAGCGGCCCCGTCCCCCTCCCCCTCCCCCACCGCCGCCGTGACACATCCGGCGGCGCTCGGGGGGCTGCGCCCCGAGGACGGGCCGCTGTGGACGGGCGGCGTGGTCGACCCGCACAGCAACGCGTACTGGGCGCAGAGCAATGTGACCCTGCGGACGACCGAGCCGCTGTCCTCGCTCACCGTGGAGCTGCGGATCGCGCTCACCGGCGGTGTGAACAGCACCGGCTCCTGGCGTTCGCTGCCGGAGGCGGACTTCACGGTGTCGGCGACCGAGGACGGCGGCTACCTGGTCTACCGGTGGACGCTGAGGACCGGCCGGACGGTCCCGGCCGGCACGCACACGTTCGCCGGGCAGTACAACCACGCGGAGGGCGAACGGGACGCCACCGGCGACTACGTGACCGCGCACGCCGTCCGGGTCTCGGGCCGGAAGGCCTCGGTCGGCGACCGCTTCGGCCAGGACCGCTGACCCCGGCCCGCTTCGGCCGGGACCGCTGCCCCCAGCCCGCTTCGGCCGGGACCGCCGGCCGGCTCTCAGACCCGCGGGTGCCAGTCGCCGAACCAGGTGGCCGGGGTGTGCCGGCGCGCCTCGGACGCGGTCAGCCGGGGGCGGTTGGCGGGTACGGTGACGCGCGCGCCGGGGCCCGTGTTGCGGTACTCGGCGAAGCGCTGCTCCTGCCACGGGAAGCCGGCCGACATCGTCCCGTACGGCTCGTCGGTGTCGATGCCCGCGCCGAGGTGGCTGTCGCGCACGGTCAGCATGGGGTGGGCGGTGAGGTCGGACGAGGGCACCCAGGGGCGGGCCAGCTTGAAGTACCCGTCGGGGGCGGTGCTCGTGACGCGGGAGCGCAGCACCAGGAAGCCGTGCGGGTTGGCGCCAGCGGTACTGGGCGCGAAGACGAAGCCGTGGGGCGGGGCCGGCAGGTCGGTGCGGGTCAGGGTGCGGAAGTGGCAGCGCTCCAAAACTGCGGACGCGCGGCCGAAGACGAAGTCGACGTCCCCCTCGACGTAGCAGTCCCGGTAGTACTGGCGGGAGAAGGCGGTGAGGGAGGCGGAGTCGGCGTACAGGGTGTCCTGGTGGCCGAGGAAGCGGCAGCCGTGGAAGGCCGAGCGGTCGCCCAGCACCTTGATCGCTACGGCCTGGGTGCCGGTGTACTCGGGGTGGTCGGCGCGCAGCCAGTCGTTGGCGAAGGTCAGGTGGTGGGCGGTGAGGCCGGCGGGCCGGGCGGTGACGGTGGCGGACCCGCTGGTGCCGTACGTGCCCGAACCGCCGGGCAACGGGGTGCCGTTGGCGTTGTCGTACACGATCACGGTGTCGCGCGGGTCGCCGCTCGCGCCGATGAGGGTGAGGCCGGTCCCGGCGGCGGGGATGTCGACGGTCTCCCGGTAGGTGCCGGGGGCGATCACCAGGGTGCGGCCGGTTCCGGTCGCGGCGTCCACGGCGGCCTGGACGCGGGTGTGGTCGCCCCTGCCGTGCGCGTCGACGTAGAGGGTCGCGGGGTCGAGGCGGCGGGAGGGCGTGCCGTAGCGCCCGAAGGGGCGGTGTGCGTCGGGGCGGCCCTGGGCGAGGGCCGCGGGGGCCGCGCCGAGGGCGAGGGCCGCGCCGCCGCCCGCGAGGAGGGCGAGAGCGGTTCGTCTGCTGGGCATGGGCGGGTACTCCACTTCCTTGCGGGGGTGCGAGGGGCCCCCGCCGGCGCCGCGCGGCGCCGGCGGGGAGGGTGCGGTCAGGCGCCGGGCAGCCGGCCCGTACCCGCTCCGAGGCCCACGACGAGCGGGACGAGCAGCGGGTGGTCGACCCGGTTGCGCAGGGTCGGGGTCCAGCCGGCACCCGAGGTGAGGTGCTCGCCGGGGACGCCCGCGTTGTGGACGGCGATCAGGTCGGTCCGGCGGCCGTTGACGTAGTTGTCGCCGGCCGTGAGCGAGGACTCGGACCACTTCTTGATGATCTTGGCCTTGTCGAACTCGCCGCTCAGCGAGAACGCGTTGTGCTCGGCGACGAGGTGCGACTCGGCGCCGACCCCGTAGGAGTAGCCGTAGACGCTGCCCCGGGTGGCGACGAAGTAGTTGTTGTACGAGTCGACCTGGCCGAAGCGGACGCGGGGCGCGCGCTCGTTGACGTCCTTGAAGAGGTTGTGGTGCAGGGTGACGCGGAGCTTGCCCCGGTCGGTGGCCCCGGCTCCGTCGCTGTTGCCGAGGAGCATCGTCTTGTCGTGGTCCTTGAGGACGTTCCAGGAGGCGGTGACCAGGTCGGCGCCCTTGACGATGTCGAAGAGCCCGTCGTGCTGCTGGTAGAGCTCGTTGAAGTAGCGGGGCTGGTCGGCGTCGGGGCGGTCGCCGTCGCTGAAGGTGTTGTGGTCGACCCAGACGTGGTCGGAGCCGTAGACGACGAGGTTGTCGTACTCGGAGTTCCAGTGGCCGGTGTCGCCGTCGGTCGGGTCCCACTGCGGGAAGCAGTCGTAGGTGTCCTCGAAGCCGATGTTGCGGACGATGACGTTGGAGACGTTCTGGATCTGGATGGAGGCGCCGATGACCGTGGCGTCCCTGCCGACGCCGATGAGCGTGGTGTTGGACGGCACGTGGACGTTGACGGCGGCCTTCTGGAGCTTGGCGGAGGCGAGCCGGGCGTCCTCCAGCGGGCCGGAGGGGACCTCCTCGCGGCCCCAGGTGCCGGGGTCGTAGGCGGCGAGGTACTTGTCCAGCGTGTAGCCGTCGGTCTGGTACGCCTCGCAGTCGATCGGGTTGCCCTCGGCGTCGGCGTTGCCGTGGATGGTGCCGTCGATCCTGACGATCTTCGGGGCGTCGCCCGCGTCCTTGAAGGCCGCGATGAGTTCGGCGCGGTTGCGCACCGTGTAGACGTGGTCGGGGGTGGCGGCGGCGCCACCGGTGGTGGAGCCCTCGGCGGAGGCCCAGCCGTCGCCCTTGGCGAGGACGGCGCGCTCGATGCCCTTGGTGCCGGGGTGCGGGACGGATGCCTGGGCGGGGACGCTCAGGGCGAGGGCCAGCGACGCGCAGCCCATCGCGACGGCGATGGCACGGGCGTGCGTTCTGCGGGCGGGAATGCGTGTGGACATGACAACTCCTCGGTTCTCGTGCGGGACCTGCGGGAAAAAAAGCGGGGCCGCTCGGGTGCGGCGGGGGTGGCCAGGTGCGGCGGGGGCCGGGCGCGGAGCGTCTGGCGCAGGGCGGCGAGGGCGGCGGCGGGGCCGTTCGTACGGGGCGTCCCGCCGCCGGCCCCGCGTCACGGACGGGGCGGCCCGGTGCGGAGGCCGGGTCAGCCGTTGCCGATCTCCTTCCACTCCTTCTGGGCCCTGTTCAGCTCGTCGGCCATCTTGTCCAGGAAGTCCTTGGCCGTGGTCTTGCCGAGCAGCAGCTTCTGGAACTCCGGCTCGTTGTCGGCCTTGCTGATGTTGTTCCAGTCGGGCAGGTAGTACGGCAGCTGCACGATCTTGGTGGAGCCGTCGGTGAGGGCCTTGGCCGCCAGCTCGGTCGGCGCCGCCGCGCTGATCCACGGGTCCTTGGCGGCGTCGGTGTTGGCCGGGATGGCGCCGGCGGACTCGTTCCACTTGCTGTTGGCCTCGTGCGAGGCGGCGAACTCGATGAACTTCCAGGCGGCCGTCTTGTTCTTGCTCGACCGGAACAGGCCGAGGCCGTCGACGGGGTTGGAGACCTGGACACGGGTGCCGCTGTCGCCGACCGGGTTGGGGACGCCGGCGAACTTGTCCTTGCCGAGGGCCTTCAGGTGGTCCTGGTAGGAGCCGAGGTTGTGGCTGAGCATGCCGATGGTGCCGGTGTCGAACTGGGCGACCATCTTGGTGAAGTCGTTGTTGACGTCGGCGGACGGCGTCGTCTTCTTGTAGAGCGCGACGTACTTCTCCAGCGCCGCCACGTTCTTCGCGTCGTTGAGGGTCGTTCTGTCGCCGTTCCAGAACTCCGTGATGCCCGACTGCCCGTAGGCCGCGTCGATGGCCTGGGCGATGGAGCCGGCGCCGCCGCGGATGGTGTAGCCGAACTTGTTGTGCTTGGCGTCGGTGAGCTTCTCGGCCGCCTCGTAGAACTTGGCCCAGGTGGTGGGCGCGTCGAGGCCGGCCGCCTCGAACAGGTCGGTGCGGTACCAGAGGGCGCCGTTGTTCGCGGAGGTCGGCACGGTGTACATGTCGTCGCCGCGCCCCGCCGCGTCCTTGACGCTCTCGACCATGCCCTCGACGAGCTTGCCGTTGAGCGACGAGTCCTTGATCCGGTCGCCCAGCGGCTCCAGGGCCTCCTGCGACACCATGTTGGCGAGGTAGGCGGTGCCGACGCCGCCGATGTCGGGCAGACCGCCGCCCGCGATGGCCGTGTCGTACTTGGACTGCACGTCGGAGATCGGGATCGGCACGTACTTGACCTTGATGTCCGGGTACTTCTTCTCGAAGTCCTTGATGATCTCGGTCCAGACGGCGGTGCGCGGGCCGCCGTTGTTGTCCCAGAAGGTGATCTCGCCCTTGCCGCTGCCCTCGTTGCCGGTGTCGCTGCCGTCGTCACCGCACGCGGTCGCGGTCAGGGCGAGCACCGCCGCGAGGGAGACGGCGGCCGTGGCACGCCCCCGCTGCGTCTTCGAGATGTTCATGATCGGCTCTTCTCTCTCGGTTCTCTCGGTTCGTACGCATGAGTGGGGGGTTCGGTGGCCGGTGGTCCCGGCCGGTCCGGTTACGCGGTGACGTGGAAGCGGGTGAAGCGGGCGGTCCCGGCCGGGCCCGTGCCGGGCGGTGCGGTGGCGAACAGCCCGAGCAGGGCGCCGACCCAGCGCCACGGGGTGGCGGCGAAGACCTGGCCGGAGGGCCGGAACCCGGCCCCGTCCCCGGTGTCGGCGAGGAACCGGCAGCGGGCGCCCGGGGCGACCTCGATCCGCAGCCGGACCGTGGCGCCGGGGACCGGCCTGCCGGGTGCGGCCTCGCGCTCGGCGGTGGCGGACGGCTCGGCGAACCGGTGCACGAGCCGCACCCCGCCCTCCGCCGCCCGCTCCAGCCCGATCCAGCCGAACGCGTCCCCGAGCACCGCCAGCCCCGCCTTCGCCCCGGCGGCCTCGCTGTCCAGGGCGAGTCCGACCTCGGCGGTGAACGTCTCGGCGGGCAGCCGCTGGACCAGTACGTGGGGCAGCGCCCGCAGGTCGTGCGCGTGAGCCGTCCTCACACAACTGAGCCGCAGCCCGTCCCCCGCGTGCTCGACCGTCCAGCCGGGGCGCGGGTTGGCGGTCCACTGCCACTGTCTGCCGTACCGGCCGCCCGGGAAGCTGTCGTCGCAGGCCGGGGCCTCGACGGGCTGGACGGGCAGAGCGGGCTTGGGGTGGGTGGCGACGGGTTCACCCGCGTCGCCGATGACCGGCCAGCCGCCGTCGGCGGTGTCCCAGCGCATCGGCTGGAGGTGGACCACGCGCCCGTAGGCCCCGCGCTCCTGGAAGTGCAGGAACCAGTCCTCACCGGCCGGGGTCGTGACCCAGGCGCCCTGGTGCGGGCCGTTGACGTCGGTGCGGCCCTGGGCGAGGACGACGCGTTCCTCGTACGGTCCGAAGAAGTCGCGGGAGCGGAAGGCGCCCTGCCAGCCCGTCGTCACCCCGCCCGCCGGGGCGAGAATCCAGAACTCGCCGTCGCGCCGGTGGAGCTTGGGGCCCTCCAGGGTGAACCAGCCGGGGAGCGAGTCGGCGTCGATCAGGGTCTTGCCCTCGTCGAGCAGTTCCCGCCCGTCGGGGCTCATCCGGTGGCCGGTGAGCCGGTTCTTGACGCCGGAGCGGGACTTGGCCCAGGCGTGCACGAGGTAGGCCTCGCCGGTCTCCTCGTCCCACAGCGGGCAGGGGTCGATCAGCCCCTCGCCGGCCTTGAGCAGGTGGGGCGCGGTCCACGGGCCCCGGATGTCCTCGGCGCTGATCTGCTGGACGCCGTGGTCGGGGTCGCCCCAGAAGATCCAGAACCGTCCGGCGTGGTGGCGCAGGGACGGCGCCCACACCCCGCAGTCGTGGCGGGGCACGGCGAAGTCGGCGGCCGGCTCCAGGCGGTCCAGGGCGTGCCCGATCAGGGTCCAGTTGACGAGGTCGCGCGAGTGGAGCAGCGGGAGGCCGGGGGCGCGGCCGAAGCTGGAGGCGGTGAGGTAGAAGTCGTCGTCGACGCGCACGACGTCGGGGTCGGACCAGTCGGCGTTGAGCACGGGGTTGCGGTAGGTGCCGTCGCCGACGTCGGCGGTCCAGGGGCGCTCGGCGGGGGCGCTCACGCGGTCACCGCCCGGCGGACGAGGGCGGCGGCGCCGGCCCGGTCGAGGCGGCCGTCGGCGACGACGGTGACGATCCGGCGTACGACGGTGGCGCCCGCGGGGACCGGGAGCCGTTCGGCGGCGGCGAGGGACGAGCCGACGCCCGGGTACTCGGTGGTCCGCACGAACCACGGGTCGCGGCGGGTCTCCTCGGTCGCCCCGGCGAAGACCAGGCTCCAGCCGTCGCCGCACATCGCGACCCAGTCGGCGGCCCGGCCGTGCACCGCCTCCTCGCCGTCCGCCGAGGCGCTGAACACGGCGGGCGCGGCGGCCTCCTTGGGGGCGCGCCAGAAGAAGCCGCCGTAGCCGGCGCCGGGGCGGCCGTTGGTGGCGGGGCTGCCGATCGACAGGTCCGCGGGGCCGGGGTTGGTGAGCGCGAAGGAGAAGTCCAGCGCCCAGGCGGTCTCCGAGAGCGCGGCGGCGGCCACCGTGCGGTGTTCGCGCAGCAGTTCGCCGCCGTCGGCCTCCCAGCTGAGCTCCTGGACGAATCCGTCCGGGTCGCACAGCTTCCAGCCGAGGTGGCGCTGCACGCCGTGGTTGTCGAGCGCGGTGGGCCCCTGGTCCCGGACGAAGGTGCGGCCGCCCCAGAAGTTGTGCCCGGAGACGTCGGGGACGGCGACGGAGGTGCCCAGGTGGTGGAGGTGGTCGGCCGGGCGCTCCTCGGTGACGGGGGTGCGGGCGAGGGTGGTGACCGGGTGGAGGTAGGGGCGGCCCCCGGCGTCGGGGAGGTAGGTGTAGCGGCCGACCGGGCGGCCGGCGCAGCTGAGCAGTGCGGTGGTCGTCACGGGGAACTCACCTCGGTGGGGAGCGCCCAGGGGGCGCCGAGTTCGGAGAAGAGCGCGAGGGTTTCGGCGCCGGAGGCGACCAGGGCGTCGATGCCGCGCACCACCCGGCGGGTGGTGCCGGAGCCGGGCACGGGGGCGGTGCGCCAGGCGTCGGACGGCAGGGGGCGGGGTTCGGGGGCGGTACGGACGGCCTCGACGACCTCCATGAACGCGCCGGTGCGCTCCGGCGGTACGAGGAGCGGCGCCTCCCGCACCAGGTGGTCGACCAGGTTCTCCAGGAGGTCGGTCCGCCCGTGCACCGTCTCCACGGGGCCGTGCCCGGCGCGCTGGACGAGGACGCGGTCCTGCTTGTACCAGAAGGTGATGCGGCCGCGGTCGCCGTGGACGATCACATAGGGCTCCCCGGCCTGTTCCGCGCAGAGGGTGACGGCGGCGGTGACGGGCGGCCCGGAGGTGGGGGTGACGCGTACGCAGGAGGTGTCGTCGGCCTCGATGTCGTGGGCGCGGAAGAGTTCCGTTTCGATGGAGGCGACGTCCTGCGCGGTGGTGGTGCCGGCGAGTTCGAGTGCGGTGGCGACGGCGTGGGCGAGCGGGTTGGTCAGGACGCCGTCGACCACGTCGGTGTCCCCGAGCCTGCGCCGCCCGGCCCAGGGGGCCCGCCGGTAGTAGGCGTCGTCGCGGACCCAGGCGCCCGCGGCCCCGTAGCCCCGGACTGTGCCGATGGCTCCGGTGCGCACGAGTTCGCGGATGGCGGGCACGGCGTGCGAGCCGAAGGACTGGAAGCCGACCTGGCAGGCGATGCCGGCGCCGCGTACCCCGGCCAGGATGCGGTCGAAGTCGGCGCGGGTCGCGGCGGGCGGCTTCTCCAGGAGGAGGTGGACGCCGCGTCCGGCGGCGGTGAGGGCGAGGGCGGTGTGGGTCTGGATGGGGGTGCAGATGACGGCGGCGCGGGCCCCGGTGGAGTCCAGGAGGGCGCCGAAGTCGGGTGACTGCTCGGGGGGTTCGCCGGCGAAGGCTTCGAGTTCGGCGGCGTCGAGCGGGGCGAGTTCGCAGACGCCGGCGAGCCGGACCAGGCCCTGGTCCTGGAGGCGGCGGATGTTGGCGAGGTGCCATCGGCCGTGTCCTCGGGCGCCGGCGAGGACGATCGGGACGGGGGTGGCGGGCGGCGAGGGCATGTCCGTCATCCCTTCACCGCGCCCGCGCTGAAGCCGGTGATCAGCCACTTCTGGATGAAGGCGAAGACGATCACCACGGGGACGGCGGCGATCACCCCGCCCGCGGCGAGCGCGCCCAGGTCGACGCTGTCCGCGCCGATGAGGGTGTTCAGGCCGACCGGAATCGTCTGCTTGTCCTGCTCGCTGAGGAACATCAGCGCGAACAGGAAGTGGTTCCAGCTGTGCACGAAGGCGAAGGAGCCGACGGCGATGAGGCCGGGCCGCAGCAGCGGCAGCACGACCGCGCAGAAGGCCCGGAAGCGCGAGCAGCCGTCCACCCAGGCGGCCTCCTCCAGCGAAGGGGGCACGTTCTTGATGAATCCGCTGATCAGGATGATGGAGAGCGGCAGTTGGAAGACCGTCTCGGCGATGACCACGCTCCCCAGGGAGTTGATCAACTGGAGGTTCTTGAAGATCTCGAAGAGCGGTACGAGCATCAGGGCGCCCGGGATGAACTGCGAGCACAGCAGCGCCAGCATGAAGCCGTTCTTGATCTTGAAGTCGAAGCGGGCGAGCGCGTAGCCGCCGGCCAGCGCGACGAGGGTCGTGCTGATCAGGGTGCAGACCCCGACGATCATGCTGTTCTGGAAGAAGACGGCGAAGCTGCGCTCGTTCCAGACCTTGGAGAAGTGCTCCCCGGTCATCGGCCACGGCACCAGCGAGGTGGAGCCGGCGGGCCGGACGGCGAAAAGGAACATCCAGTAGAACGGGACGAGCGTGAAGACCAGGTAGACGCCGAGCGGTACGTAGATCTGCCAGCGCGGCACCTCGTCGAAGGCGCGCTCGCGGCCGGGCCTGCGGCGGGGTGTGGCCGGCGGCGGGCCGGCGGGGGCGGCCGGCCGTGCGGAGTGGATGCCGTTCTTCTCGGCGAGGGCGGCAGTCACTTGTGGTCGCCTCCGAACTTGCTCAGGCGCAGATAGACGATCGAGCAGAAGAGGAGGATCACGAAGGCGACGGTGGTGAGCGCCGAGGCGTAGCCGAAGTCGTGGCCCTCGATGCCGGTGTTGGCGACGTAGAGCGGCAGGGTGGTGGTCTCGCCGGCCGGTCCGCCGCCGGTGAGCGTGTAGAGGAGGTCGACGTTGTTGAACTCCCAGACGCCGCGCAGCAGCGTGGACAGGATGATCGCGTCGCGCAGGTGGGGCAGGGTGATGTGGAAGAACTGCCGCATCCGTCCGGCGCCGTCGACGGAGGCCGCCTCGTACAGCTCCTTGGAGACGGACTGGAGGTCGGCGAGGATGAGGATGGCGAAGAAGGGGACGCCGCGCCAGAGTTCGGCGACGGTCGCGGCCCAGAAGACCGTGCCGGTGTCGGAGAGCACGGAGGTGCCGTAGTCGCCGATCCCGGCGTCCGCGAGGTAGCGGCTGAAGCCGGTCGAGGAGTTGTAGAGCAGAATCCAGATGGTGCTGGTCAGCACGCCGGAGACGGCCCACGGCGAGAAGACCATGGCGCGGGAGATGCCGCGGCCGACGAACGACTGGTTGACGATGAGGGCCAGTGCGAGCCCGAGGGTGAGCTGGAGGGCGACCTGTACGACGACCCACTGGGCGCTGAAGCCGAGCGTCGTCCAGAACTGGTCGTCCTCGGTGAAGATCCGGGTGAAGTTGTCGAGGCCCGCGAAGCCGTTCCGCCAGGGTTTGGTGACGTTGTAGTTCTGCAGGCTGTAGTAGAAGACGCTGACCACCGGGTAGGCGATGAAGCCGAGCATCAGCAGCCCTGCGGGGGCGATCAGCAGATACGGCAGCCGGCGGGGGCTCGCGGAGCGGCGCCGGGGCACCTTGGGCGGTGTGGCCGCGGCGGAGGCTTGGGCCATGACACGTCTCCGTTCTCTCTGTACGGGGGTGCGGGGTGGCACGGGTGTGGTGCGGGGCGGTGCGTGGAGTGAGCAAGCGCTTGCCGCATGGTGTTCGGTATGCCGAACAAGGCGGGCGCCGGAATTCCGGTGGGCCGTTCAGCCGGCGTACGGGTCGGGCACTTCCCCCGGCCGGGCCAGGAAGGCGAAGTCGCAGCCGGTGTCGGCCTGGGTGATCTGGTCCTGGTAGAGCGCGCCGTAGCCGCGCTCGTACCGGAGGGGCGGCGCGGTCCACTCGGCCCGGCGCCGCGCCAGCTCCTCGTCGCACACGTCGAGGTTCAGCTGCCGCGCCTCGACGTCCAGGGTGACGAGGTCACCGGTGCGTACGAGGGCGAGGGGCCCGCCGACGTAGGACTCGGGCGCGATGTGCAGCACGCAGGCGCCGTAGCTGGTGCCGCTCATCCGGGCGTCGGAGAGCCGCACCATGTCCCGTACGCCCTGCTTCAGCAGGTAGTCGGGGATCGGCAGCATGCCGTACTCGGGCATGCCCGGGCCGCCCTTGGGTCCGGCGTTGCGGAGCACCAGCACATGGTCGGGGGTCAGGGCCCGCGCCGGGTCGTTGATGGTGCGCTGCATCTCCTTGTAGTCGTCGAAGACGACCGCGGGTCCGGTGTGGCGCAGCAGGTGCGGTTCGGCGGCGATGTGCTTGATGACCGCGCCGTCCGGGCAGAGGTTGCCGCGCAGCACCGCCACGCCGCCCTCCTCGGCCAGGGGGTTGTCGCGTTCCCGGATGACGTCGTCGTTGTGGACGAGCGCGCCGTCGAGCTGGGCGCGCAGGGTGTCGTGGGCGACGGTGGGCCGGTCCAGGTGCAGGACGTCGGTGAGCCGGGTCAGGAAGCCGGGCAGCCCGCCGGCGAAGTGGAAGTCCTCCATGAGGTACTTCCCGCCGGGGCGGAGGTTGGCGAGCACCGGGACGGTACGGGCGATGCGGTCGAAGTCGTCCAGGGTGAGCTTGATCCCGGAGCGGCCGGCCATCGCGATCAGGTGGATGACGGCGTTGGTGGAGCCGCCGAGCGCGAGGACGGTGGCGACGGCGTCCTCGTACGCCTCCGCCGTGAGGATCTCCGACAGCTTCCGCTGCTGCCACACCAGTTCGACGATGCGGAGCCCGGACGCGGCGGCCATCCGGTCGTGGCCGGAGTCGACGGCCGGGATGGAGGAGGCGCCGGGGACGGTGACGCCGAGGGCTTCGGCGGCGGCGGTGAGGGTGGACGCCGTGCCCATGGTCATGCAGTGGCCGGGCGAGCGGGCGAGGCCGTTCTCCAGTTCGCCCATCTCGCAGTCGCCGATGAGCCCGGCGCGCTTGTCGTCCCAGTACTTCCACATGTCGGTGCCGGAGCCGAGGACTTCGTTGCGCCAGTGCCCCGGCAGCATCGGCCCGGCCGGTACGAAGACGGCCGGCAGGTCGACGGAGGCCGCGCCCATCAGCAGCGCGGGCATCGACTTGTCGCAGCCGCCGAGCAGCACCGCGCCGTCGACCGGGTAGGAGCGCAGCAGCTCCTCGGTCTCCATCGCCAGCATGTTGCGGTAGAGCATCGGGGTCGGCTTCTGGAACGTCTCCGAGAGCGTGGAGACCGGGAATTCGAGCGGGAAGCCGCCCGCCTGCCAGACCCCGCGCTTGACGGCCTGCGCCCGGTCGCGCAGGTGGACGTGGCAGGGGTTGATGTCCGACCAGGTGTTGAGGATCGCGATGACCGGCTTGCCGAGGTGCTCCTCGGGGAGGTAGCCGAGCTGGCGGGTGCGGGCGCGGTGGCTGAAGGAGCGCAGCCCGTCGGTGCCGTACCACTGGTGGCTGCGCAGCTCCTCGGGGGCGATGCGGCGGGCGGCGGTCATATGGACCACCCGGCGATCTGGTCGGCCACCTCGGCGCGCTGCGCCTCGGGCAGCTCCCGGCTGGGCGGGCGCACCGCGCGGCCGCACAGTCCGAGGGCGGCCAGGGCCTCCTTGACGACGGTGACGTTGTTGGCGGACTGCCGGTCGGCGCGCAGCTCCTCGAAGCGGCGGATCTGCTCCCAGATCTTCATGGCGGCCGGGTGGTCGCCGGCCCGCAGCGCCTCCAGCATGGCCAGCGAGACGCCGGGGGCGACGTTGACGAGCCCGGAGGTGAATCCGGTGGCGCCGGCGGAGAAGTAGGACGGGGCGTACAGCTCGGCGAGTCCGGCGACCCAGACGAACCGCTCCAGGCCCGCGTCCCGGGCGAACGCGGCGAAGCGGGCGGCGTCCGGGACGGCGTACTTGACGCCGATGACGTTGGGGCAGCTGTCGGCGAGGGCCGCGAGGCAGGCGCCGTCGAGGTGCGGGTTGCGGATGTAGGGGACGACGCCGATTCCGGGGACGGCCCCGGCGATGGCCCGGTGGTAGTCGATCCAGCCGTCCTGCGAGACGTACGGGTGGACCGGCTGGTGCACCATCACCATCTCGGCGCCCGCGTCCCGGGCGTGCTCGGCGGCGGCGACGGCGGTCGGCACGTCGTGCCCGACGCCGACCAGGACCGTGGCCCGGCCGCCGGCCTCCTCGATGGTCAGCTCGGTGACGCTGCGCCGCTCCTCGGGGGTGAGCGCGTAGAACTCCCCGGTGTTGCCGTTCGGGGTGACGATGCGCACGCCGCCGTCGAGCAGTCTCCGCAGCAGGGCGCGGTGCGCCGCCGTGTCGATGGTCCCGTCCCCGGCGAACGGGGTCACCGGGATCGCCACGACGTCTGCGAGGGCCGCCTTCAGCGGTGTGAGGTCCATGCGGACAGGCCTTTCGTCGGTGTGCGGGTTCACGCCGTGCCGCCCCCGTCTTCGTCGTCGGGGAAGGCGCGGCGGACGAACGACGCGATGTGGTCGTGCAGGGCCCCGGCCGCCGCGTCCGGGTCGTCGGCGAGCGCGAGCCGCAGGATCTCCCGGTGCTCGGCCGCCTCCCGCTCCCAGGAGGGGATGGCCGACCAGGCGACCGTCGACACGAGCGCGGCCTGGTCGCGGACCTCGTCCAGCATCCGCGCCAGCAGCGGGTTGCCGCAGGGCAGATAGAGCGCCCGGTGGAAGTCCCGGTTGGCGAGCGACCGGTCGGCCTTGTCGCCCGCCGAGTCCGCCCGCTCCAGGGCCTCCTGCGCCGCGTCGAGCGACGCCTTGCGGGTGATGGAGCGGCGCAGCGCCTCGGGTTCGAGCAGCAGCCGTACGTCGTACACCTCCCGCGCCATGGCCGCGTCGACCAGCCGCACGGTGGCGCCCTTGTACTGGCTCATGACGACGAGCCCGGTACCGGCGAGCGTCTTGAGCGCCTCACGGACGGGGGTCTTGGAGACCCCGAACTGTGCGGCGAGCTCGGTCTCCACGAGCGCCTGCCCGGGCCTCAGTTGCGCCGTGAGGATCGCGTGCTTGATCGCCTCCAGCACGTACTGGGTGCGGGACGGAATCGGGGTGGGCGCAAAGGTCATGGGTGAAGGGCTCTCACATCTCGCGTATCGCGTCTCATATATGACGTACGAAGTACGACGCGATGAAGCTAGAGGCGCCGCGAATGTTTCGTCAACGCTTCTGACGAAAGAACTTCGCGGAACCAGGACATGTGCCGTACACGGATCGCGTTCCCCCGCCCGCGAGTTCACCGGCGTACGGCATCTGCCCGATGCCCGGCGGGGGCCTGGGTCGCCAGCCTGACTGCGTAACGGACGTGCAGGTCAGGAAGGTCGGGTGGGCGCGATGGCGGCGGGGCGGGTACTGAGGGACAGAACGGCGGGGCTGTTCCTCGCGGCGGTCGTCGTGTCCGGATTCGGCAGCTCTGCGATGACCCTGGCCGCCGGGATCTGGGTCAAGTCGCTGACCGGCTCGGACAGTCTGGCCGCGCTCGCCCTGTTCGCCGTCTGGCTGCCGGTCCTGTTCGGCCCGCTGCTCGGCGCCCTGGCCGACCGCCTCCCGCGCAAGCCGCTCCTCGTGGGCACCAACATCACCATGGCCGCCCTCCTGACCACCCTGACGGCGGTGGACTCGGCCGCCCGGGTCTGGCTACTGTTCGCGGTCCTGCTGGTGTACGGATGCGGCTCGGTCCTGATGGACTCCGCCGAATCGGCCCTGGTCGCGGGGACCGTCGCCCCCACCCTTCTCGGGGACTTCAACGGCTTGCGGATGACGGCCAACGAGGGCATGAAGCTGGTGGCCCCGCTGACCGGCGCCGCCCTGTACGCCCGCTTCGGTGGCGGCGCGGTGGCCCTGCTGGACGCGGTCTCCTTCACCCTGGCCGCCGGCCTCTACGGCCTGCTGCGGGTACTGCGGTCGGCCCCCGCACCCCGCAGCGCGGGCGGCTGGACCACCGGACCGCGCCGGCTGTGGGACTCGCCGGTGCTGCGCCCCCTCGTCCTCGCCGCCTCGGTCACGATGCTGTGCGCGGGGCTCAACGGGGCGACGCTGTACGCCGTCGTGGACGGCACGCTCGGCCACTCCCCCGCCTTCGCGGGCGTGCTCTCCGTCGCGCAGGGCATCGGGTCCATCACGATCGGGCTGCTGGCGGGCCCGCTGATGCGACGGCTGCCGGAGCGGGTGTTCCCGGCTGCGGGCATCGCCGTGTTCGGGGTGGCGGTGGGCCTGCGGGCCGTCCCGAACGACGCGGTGGCGCTGACCGCCTGCGCCCTGATCGGAGCCGGCCTGCCGTGCGTGCTGATCGCCGCGCTGACGGCGGTGCAGCGCGAGACGCCGGACGCGGTGCTGGGCCGCACGGCCGCGAGCGCGGACACGCTGATGATGTCGCCGAACGCGGTGGCGCTGGGGCTCGGCGCGGTGCTGGTGGCACGGGTGGACGTCGCGGTGCTGCTGCCGCTGGTGGGCGCGGCGGCCCTGCTGACGGCGGCGCTCCTGCTCACGGGCCGGCGGGAACCACTGGCCCCCGCCGGCCCGCGCGTGTCAGCCGAGGCGTGAGAGCGCCCCGGCGACGGCTTCCAGATCCGGGTCCGGGGCCAGCCCCGCGTGGTACAGCCGCAGTTGGTTCGCCCCGAGCGAGGCGGCGTGGGCGGCGTCCCGCTCCAGCGTGTCCGGGCTGCCGCCCATCCCCCGCACCACGGTGAGGTTGGCCGCGACGACCCCCTCCGCACCGGCGAACGGCCCGAGCACGGCCTCCCGTACCGCGTCGGTACCGGTGCAGGGCAGCACCACCCCGTCCGCCACGGACAGGATGTGCCCGGGTTCGACGCCCACGTTCGCCCCGCACCGGTACGGCGCCGGGTCGGCGTGCAGCAGCACCTGGAACCCGGGCGCGGCGGCTTCCCGCACCGCGCGGGCCACCGCCTCCTGGAGCCCACGGGCCACCTCGGACCGCCACCGCAGGGTGGCCGCCGCGAGATCCGCACCGAGCAGCTTCCCGACCGCCTCCCACCCGGCGTCCGCCGCCCCGCCCCCGGCCCAGACCGGCTCCAACACGCCCCGCACGGCCGCGCCGAGCTCCCCGGCATCCAGCCCCTGCCCCGCATAACCGGCCCGGCAGACAGCACAGAAGCACAGCGACATCAGATACCGCGCCACGTCCCCGAGCCCGACACCCCCCACCTTGTCGTGGGCGTGCAGATGGGCGAAGCCGTACCAGCCGCAGGACTCCAGCTCGGTGCCCCGCGCCCCCTCACGCACCGCCGCCTCCGCCGCCAGGTCCACCAGATACGCACGGACCTCCGGCTGCGCGATGCAGGGCGCCCACGGGTAGCGGTCCCCGTAGGCGTTGACCACCGAGGTCCGCGGATGCTCCGCGCCCAGCCGGGAGTTGTGCGCGAGCACCACCCAGCTGTGCACCTCCAGACCGGCCCCGGCCAGCGCGTCCGCGGCCTCGGCGAAGGGGTCGTCCGAGGCGACCCACCCCTGTTCGTACGGGCGCAGCGCACGCCCCGCCCACCGCTCGGCGTCCGGCGGGTAGAGCACCGCCGCGTGCTCGGCCGTGACGATGCGGCGGCCGGGGTGGCGCGGGGTCAGCGCCCGGGTCGAGTGGTAGGCGGCGGCGAGCGTCACCTGCTGGACGCCGAGGTCCGCGATGCGGGCGGGGGCGTCGGGGTCCCCCACGACGTCCCACGGATAGAGAAAGACGGAGGTCTTCACCCGCGCCCCCCGGCCCCGTGCCGCTCCAGCAGCGCGCGGCCGCTCGCGATGATCTCCGTCAGCTCCTCGATGTGCGCGGCCGGCGGCTCGGTGAGCGGGCTGCGCACCTCCCCGACGTCCAGCCCCTGGAGCCGGACGGCCGCCTTGACCAGCGATACGGCGTAGCCGCGCCCCTGGTCCCGCAGCTCGACGAGCGGCCGGTAGAACCTGTCGAGCAGCGCGTTGACCAGCCCGTCGTCGCCGGACTCCAGGGCCCGGTAGAAGGCGAGGGCGATGTCCGGGGCGAAGGCGAAGACGGCGGACGAATAGAGCGTGACGCCGATGCCGCGGTAGGCGAGACCGGTGAGTTCCGCGGTGGGCAGCCCGTTGAAGTACAGGAAGTCCTGCCCCGGCAGCCCGGTCCGGACCGCGCTGACGATGCGCTGCATCAGGTCCAGGTCGCCGTAGCCGTCCTTGAGCCCGATGATCCCCGGCGTCCGCGCCAGGGCGAGAACGGTCTCGGGCGTGAAGACGGCGTTGTCGCGCTGGTACACGATCGTCTCGATCCCGGTGGCCCCGGCCAGCGCCGTGTAGTGCGCCAGCAGCCCCGCCTGGTCCGCCTGCACCAGGTACGGCGGCATCGCCAGCAGCCCGTCCGCGCCGGCGTCCTCTGCCAGCTCCGCGAACCGGATCGCCAACGCGGTCCCGTATCCGGCTCCCGCCACAACAGGCACCTGCCCCGCGGTCTCCTCCACCGCGGCGGCGACGACGAGCCGGAACTCCTCCGGCGTCAGCGCGTGGAACTCCCCCGTCCCGCAGCAAGCGAACACCGCCGCCGCGCCTGCGTCGATGCCCCGGCGGACATGCGCGCGGAAGACGTCCACGTCGACGGAACCGTCCGCGCGGTAGGCGGTGACGGGAAAGAACAGCGGCCCGGCGACGGCGGTAAGCCGGGCGGCAAGCGGGTCTGAGCTCACGGGCGCTCCCTGAGGCGTACGCATCTCTGATTGACGTCCACATCTATGAACGCGGTTCACGCTAGAGCAGGCGGTGACCGCGGTCAAGGCGGTTGCCCCGGTCCGGGGCGGGGCGGGGCCCTTGGGCGGGCGGCACCCTCGGCGCCTCCCCGGTCCGGGGCGCGGGGTTCCGTCCTCAATCGCCGGACGGGCTCAAAGGCGCGCCCCGGCCTTGTGGGTGGGGTCCGGGGGCCCTCCGGGGCGTCTCCTCGGACGACGAACGTTCCGCGGGTACGCAGCGGCACCCGGGTATCCGTTCCTCGTCCTGCGGGGACTCCCCTGCACGCCCCCGAACCACCCGTCGCGCGCCTGCACACCGGTTGGCACGAAGGCCGCAGACGCAAGGCGGCCGGGTGGGGGCGTGCAGGGCAGTCCCCGCAGAAAATGGCGTACGACCCGGGTCCCCCACGCACCCGGGTGAACACGCCATTTTTGAGGAGTCTGCCCGGAGGGCCCCCACCCCCACCCACCAGGTGGAGGCGACCCGCACCCCGCGGAGGCAACCCGCACAAACCCAGCCCGTCCGGCGCCTGAGGACGGAACCCCCCGCCCCGGACCGGGGCGCAGAACCAAGATGCCGCCCGCCCAAGGGCCGGGCCCCGCCCGTCCGGCGCTTGAGGACGAACCCCCGCACCCCGGAAAGGCGCACCCCGCACCCCCGCCCCCCTTGACGCACCCCCACC
>NZ_SSBK01000030.1 GCF_004795035.1 Streptomyces sp. A0958 | reverse complement strand
GCTTCGGCCTCGGCGCCGGGTCGGACCCGGCCGGTTCGGTGCTGGTCATAAGGGGTGATTCTCCTGTCGTGCCCTCTCAGGCTAACCCGACAGAGCGGGATGTCTCACCCAAGGCTGACAGAGAGGGAAGGCAGACATGGGCGATGAGGTGACAGATGATTTTTTCGCAGCTTCTGACTCCATGCGTCCACGTTAGGTGGACAGATAGGGCCTAGGAAGGCCGTCGCCGTCAAAGCCGCCCGATATGCTTTTGCCGTCCGCTTCCGATCCCTCCTAGCTTCGGACCTCAGAGCCGAAGGCCCCATAGGTGGTGGGGCGTTGCACTACCTGATCGGAAGTGGGACATGGCAGCGGAGCGGGAGCCTGAAGAGGCGGAGAACAGAGAGAGCAGCGGCCCCACGAAGGCACAGCTCTTGATCGCGATTCTCACGGCTGTGACGGCGATCGCAGGCTGCGTGGAACAGCTGGCGCGGTAGCGCTAGAACGAAGTGGTGCCGGACGGCAGGGCCATGCGAAACGGGCCCGACCGCCAACAATTCGGCCGGACCCGCTTCGGCAACTCCACGCATGAGCCCGGTCCTGGCTTAGGCCCCAGGGCCGGGCTTCTGCGTCGGAGGTCTATGTGAACCATCTCGGGCTCACTGTCCAGACTCGGCTGGACAACCCGACTTGTACAACCTCTGTTGGCCAAGTCTGTTTGCCACTATAACGGCCTTAGCTCTAGTAAGCCTTAGTGATTCTTAGTAACCATGTAGGAAACTAAAGTTCTGCACCTTCGCCTTTCGCCTGGTCAGAGCCTTGCAACCGCCCCCAACCCACCCCTTACCCCGGCTCCCATCCCGTCTGCCTTCGACCCACACACCGTGGAGCGGTCGTGGTTCAGGGCGTCAAGGTGGAGCGCGCCACTGTACGAACGACCTTGACGCCCTGGGCCGCGACTGCTCGGCTCTGCCTGGGTCGAAGGTGGTCGGGATGGGAGCCCCACGACGCTCACCATGCTCCGGCCGGCACTCGCGAACGGCGCCCCTCCCATCCCGGAGTCTGAGCGCCCCCGCCGGAGGCATCGTCTTGAAGCCGCGGGCTTGGTTCTCGTCTCATGCCCTCGGGCCTATCCAGCGGGCGCGCGTCGGCGGCGGCAGCGCCGAGCGGGCCGAAGGCAGGAGCGCGGGCGCAGCCAGAGCCGGGAAGCGCGCCCGGCGGAGCGGAGCGCAGCCGGGTGCCTTGATGAGGTAGAGAAACCTGTAACAGCTCTCGGTGGCCGGAATCGGCGTCTTGGCACCTCTGCGGGAGCGTGGTGCGGTGGACTCCCGAACCGAGGGGGTAGTAGCCGTGCTGCAAGAGGACTTGGTGGGGAATCGGCCGGGAGATGCGATTCGGAGGAAGCTCGCAGAACTGGAGCCCAACCGAATGAAGAGGCCGTTCGCCCGCTGGTCGCCGGATCGGGAGATACGAAGCTGGGCGTTAGGGCTGGTCGGTGAGCGTACGACTGGCCGGCGCCTGAACACTCTTAGACGACAGGGTCGGCGGGTTCTTCACTCTGTCCAATGGCCCAGTGGGTCGGACATCGATCACCTGGTCAATAGGCCCCTCGGGCGTCTTCACCATCAACTCGAAGTGCCGCCGGGGCAAGACCGTCTGGTACGGCGATCACGCCATTACGGTCAATCGCGCCCCCACCAAGTACATCGTGGTCAGCGAGCACGAGGCTCGACGCACCTCGCGTGCTCTGTCAGACCACTGCGGGTTCCTTGTGCCCGTCCGCCCGGTCATCGCGATCGTGGGCGCGGCCAGACTGTCCGTGAAGAACGCGGCGCCTCCGGTTCTCGTCATCGATGGCGCCAGGGTGCACACAGTCCTCTCCGGGCTCGCACCTGTGCTTCCGCCAGCGCGGGTTGAGCAGATATTCAGCGTTGCCCGCCGGGGCGAAACCTGGGCTGGGCGCTGAGGAGCCCCTACGCGTCAAAGGCGTATTCGAGGATGTACGAAGCGGAGTCAAGGGTCATCTCGTTGACCTCGACGGCACGCCCCTCGTCCGCAAAAGCCGTCCGGCAGATTAGCATGACGGGCGTCCCGGTGGAGAGCTTCAGTTGTTCTGCCTCGTCCGTCGACGGCATGCGAGAACGAATCTCCTCGCGGAAGTGGACCGGCTTGGAGCCGAGTTCAGCGAGCCGGGCGTAGATGCCGCCAGGCCCCGTGTCCTCTTGAGTGATTGCAGACCCGGCTACCAGGCTTGCCGGCAGGTACGACGTGGCGATGAGCACTGGCTTGTCGTCCAGCACGAACCGTCGGCTGCGTACGCACACGGGATCGCCCTGCTCCACTCCCAGCACGTGCGCGACACGCTCCGGGGCGCCCTGTTCGGTGACGCTTACCTGGTCAACGACCAGAGTCCGATCTTCCGTGTCGACGGCCCAAATGGACCGGCCCTCGCCCCACTGTGACTGAGCCAAGCGCTTGATGCCCTGGCGACGCAGCGGGCGGAACGATCGCACGAAGACGCCGGCGCCCTTGCGCGACTCGGCGATGCCCTCGCTTTGCAGAACGCCGAGGGCCTGGCGCGCGGTCATACGGGCCACGCCGTGGCTGGCCATGAGGTCGTTCTCGCCTGGCAGTCGATCGCCTGGGTGGTACCGCCCGGACTGGATGGCGTCTCGCAGCTCATCGGCGATCCGTTGGTACTTCGGCTGCCGCTTGGCGCCCTCGGTGGACATGAGTGATCTCTTCCTCTCCTCTCTAGACAGCCTAGAGCTTTCTTTCACGAAAGAAACGTACGTCCCACGAGCGGAACGTGCTCGTTACGAACCGATGCCCTGAGGTGGCACAACAACACATCTCTAGACAGGTGTTGACGTCTCTAGAGATGAACTGCTTCACTGTAGATGTCTAGAGAGGTTGCCGGTTGGCGGTGACCTCCTGAACAAGGGATGCGCTCATGCCATCTTTCAAGATCGATGTTTCGACCGCTGTCGTGTTCGTGGCGACGCCTCCGACGCCGAAGCTCGTGAGCAAGCAGACCGGGGAGATCGCGGTGGACCGGGAGACCGGTGCCCAGCTCGCGACGGTGGGTCTGCTGATCTCGGACGAGGGGGAGGGCAACCTCTACCAGGTGACGGTGCCGAGCACGGGTGTCCCGGAGAACCTGGTCCCCGGCACCCCGGTCACGGTGATTGGCCTCAAGGCCCGCGACTGGGAGAACACGTTCAACGGCCAGACCCGGCACGGGATCAGCTTCCGCGCGGTGGCCATCACGGCGGGTGTCTGACCATGTCGGACCTGTCCACGGCGATCGAGGTAGCGGGGGCGTTATCGGCCGCCGGCGGCCTCGGCTACGCGAAGGTTCGGTCTCCTCGGGTGTTCTGGTCGCTGGTGGGTGCCCCGGTTGCCCGGGTCCGCTTCTCGGTGACGTACCGGGCGACGATGGATGTGTGCGGGCTGACGGTTCAGCCGTCGCGCCTGCGGGCGTTCATGGTCCGTAATGTGGCCCGTCAGGAAGTGCAGCCGGTTCCGCCGAGGGTCCGCCGGGTCCGCTACTCCTCGACCGGGATGCGGGCGACGCTGCGTCTCCCGGCCGGCCTGGAACCCGCCGACGTGTCCGCCGCCTCCGAACGGTTGCGCCACGCCTGGGGCGTCCACTCCGTGCATGTGGTGGAGGTGAAGCCGGGGTTCGTGGAACTGCGGATGACCGGCTATGACGTGCTGCGCCGGGTGAAGATGCCCCGCCGCCTGCCCCGTACCACCACCGCAGGCCCGCTGGTGGTCCCCGTCGCGCTCCGGGAAGACGGCACGGCGTTCGTCCGCGACTACCAGAAGATCCCGCACGCCCTGACGGTCGGGGCGAACCAGTCGGGCAAGTCGATGTATCAGCGCAACCTCATCTCCGGGCTGGCCAAGCGCCCGGTCGGTCTGGTCGGGATTGACTGCAAGAGGGGTGTGGAACAGGGCGGTTATGCGCCTCGGCTCTCCGCCCTGGCGGTGACCCCGGACGAGGCGGACGGGCTGCTGGAAGCCCTCGTGGGTGAGATGGAAGAGCGCTTCGACCTTCTCAGCTCTCACGGTGTCCCGGACATGTGGGGCCTGCCGGCGAAGGTGCGGCCGGTGCCGCTCGTCGTCCTGGTCGATGAGGTCGCGGAACTCTTCCTTGTCGCCGCGAAGAAGGACGAGGAACGCCGGGACCGGATGGTGATGCGCATGATCCGGCTCGCGCAGATGGCCCGTGCGGTCGGGATCTTCCTGGAGGTCTGCGGCCAGCGCTTCGGCTCCGACCTCGGTAAGGGGGCGACCGCGCTGCGTGCCCAGCTCACCGGGCGTGTGGTGCACCGGGTCAACGACAAGCAGACCGCCGAAATGGCCCTGGGCGACATCGCCCCGGAAGCGGTCTTCGCCGCGACCACCATTGCCCCCGACCGCCCCGGTGTTGCGGTGGCCGGGGATGCCTCCGGCGGCTGGTCCCGCATCCGAACCCCCGCCATGACCCCGGCCGACGCGGTCGCCGTCTGCCAGGAGTATGCGCACCTCACCCCGCACCTCGCCGCTCTGGCACCCTTCCGGCCGACCGTTCACACCGCCTCGGCCCCGGCCGCGCCGCTGCTGAAGCCGGTCCCGGTTACCGAGTAGCACCCCGCTCTTCCCGGTCGGCGTGACCGTCTTGCGCCAGGTCCCTACCCCGCCCATGCCCGGAACCGGAAGGAACCCCCGCCATGGCACCTCGACGGACGACCCCCAAGCCCCCGCCCGTGGTCGAGAACGGTGACTGCAAGCCGTGCGGCGGGACCGGCAACGTCCCCACCACCGTGCGCGTCGGCCGCAAGCGCCGCCCGGTCGGACAGCAGGACGGCCTGTGCCTGAACTGCTTCGGCACCGGAACCGAACCCAACGCCTGACCCCCTCCGCTCCGGGTGCCGGGCGGCGACCACCCGCATCCCGCCCGGCCCCGGCACCACCACAGATTGGAGGTGACCACCATGCCCCGCACCATCCGCCCGGACGCCGTGCTGGTTCAAGCCGTCATCGCCGGTGCTCTGTCCTTCTCACACCTGCATGACCTGGCCGACGCTGCCGGACAGGACGGCTGGAAAGCCTGGGCCTACCCGATCAGCGTGGACCTGCTCCTGGTCGCCGCCTGGCGCCGAATGCGCACAGCCGCGGACAACGGCCCGGCCTGGGTCTGGTTCGTCATCGCCCTGGCCGCATCCCTCGGCGCGAACATCGCGACCGCCGGAATGCTCGACCTGGACAACGTCCCGCCATGGCTCCGCATCCTCGTCGCCGGCTGGCCCGCCCTCGCCTTCCTCGGCGGAACACTCCTCGCCCACACGCACACCGCCACCCCCACCGCTCAACCGGCGGCGACAGAAGCGCCGTTGACCGCCTCGGCACCCGAGCCCGTCACGGTCGAGCGCGAGCCCGACCCGGCCCCGGACTCTGCGCCCGAACTCCCGCCTGTCACGGCTCCGACGGCCCCCGAACCTGTCCCCGCCCCGGAACCCGTTGCGGCACCGGCGCCTGTCCCGGTGACTGTTCCGCCGGCGTTGCTGGACCACGCGCGGAAGGTCGCTGACACCCACCACGCCACGACCGGCAACCGGATCGACACCGCGACCCTGCGCGCACGCCTCGGCGTCCCCGCACCGCTCGCCGACGCCATCACCGCCCAACTCGCCTGATCAGAAGGGATCTCGACTCATGGCCCTGTTCAACTTCAATCGCCCCGCCGACTACGTCGACGCCGCCCGGGAGATGGCCGCCACCGGCCGCCCCACTCTCGCCCGGCTTCTCGCCGAGGAAGCGGCCGACCGCACGACGGACCCGGCAGAGGCCGACCGTATCCGCGCCGAGTTCCCCGGCAACACCCTCCGTCAGGAGGACTGACCATGCCGCGTCCCAACCGCTTCACCGACGTGATCCGTATCGGCCCCGTCCAGGTCGGCACCCACCACGACGGCCGGGGCCGTACCAAGCACACCGCCGCCTGCACCGCCCCCGGCTGCAACTTCTCCGCCAACTACCACAACCGCTCCGCCGCCGAACTCGCCGCCCGCACCCACCGCTGCAACCCCTGACAGGAGGAACCGTGTTCACCCCCAAGATCCCGCCCCCGGACACCGCGCCCATCACCTCGTCGACGCCCCTCGCCCGACCGCTCACCGGCATCACCCACACCCCCGCCTGCACCTGCCACCACACCCCCGCCCCGGCCCCGGTCGCTCCGTCCACCCGGCCGACCGTCCGGCTGACCCCGGGCTCCCTGATCCTCGCCGCCGCCGGCGGGACCGCCATGGTCCTGATCATCGGCACCGTCCTGGTCTCCATGCTCCTGGCCACCGCGATCACCGCCGCCTCGGTCGCGATCTGCGCCGTAGTCCTGCGCTCGCTCCTCAACAACAAGGCCCGGTGATCGGCATGGACCTGTCCATCGTCGCCGCAGCGTTACCCGCCCTCGGGTGGGCTCTGCACGGCAGCCTGCTCACCCACCGCCTGTCCACCGCTCGACGCGACCCGCTCACCGGCCTGCACACCCGAACCGGCTGGACGGCCCGCGCCGAACGCATCGCCACCCGCTCAGCCGACGCCGCCGCCCTGCTCGTGGACCTGGACGACTTCAAGGCCATCAACGACACCTACGGCCACTCGGCCGGCGACGCCGTCATTGCGGCCACCGCCGCACGGCTGACTGGCTGGGTCTCGGGCCATGGGATCGCGGCCCGTCTCGGGGGCGACGAATTCGCCGCCATCATCACCGACCCCGCCCGCACTCCCGGCTTGGCCGCGCTTCGCGAAGCGCTGCACCGCCCCGTCGCCTATGGCGGGCTGACGGTCCCGGTCGGCGCCTCGGTCGGTGTCTGCCACCTCGCCGACTTGCCCGCACGCACCCTCACCGACGCTCTGTCCGCTGCGGACTCGGCCATGTACGCGGTCAAGGGACGCGGCCGACGCAACAACACCCCGCGCGCTCGCTCTTAACGGCCCCCGGGGCGGCCTCAACCGCCAAGTTTCCGCCGCCCCGGGCGCCTTCCCACCTTCCAGATCCAACGGACCCGAAAGGGAGACATCATCATGCCCCAGCGGACCCTGCCCCGGCCTATCTGCGGTCACTGCGACGGCTTTCCCACTGTCGCCATCACCACCGGCACCCGCACCCCGGCCGGCGAGCACCGCACGATCACCGCCGACTGCCCCGCCTGCAACGGCACCGGCCACACCCTCCCCGCCGCCCGCACCCACGCCCGGATCGGGGCGTGAGCGTCATGGCCGACCTGACCCCGACCCCGGACCGCCCCGGCCTCCACATCAGCAAGCCCTCCCCCAACGCCCCCGCCACCGGGTCCGCGGTCTGCCACTGCGGGGCCTCTGCCACCGCCACGGGCGACGCACAGGTCAAGGCACTGGTGGAGGGCTACACCGCCAACCACGGCCCCGCCCACCGCAACGGGGGTACCCGCCGATGAGCACCGACACCCCTCGTGTGCTGGACCTGTTCGCCGGCCCCGGTGGCTGGTCCCAGGGCTTACGCGCCCTGGGCGGCCGGGAGATCGGGTTGGAGATCGACGCGGCAGCCTGCGCCACCCGCAACCAGGCTGGTCACCTCACGATCCGCACCGACGTCGCCGCCTACCCCACCGCGCCCCTGACCGGAAAAGTCGTCGGGCTGATCGGGTCGGCCCCGTGCCAGCCCTTCAGCACCGCCGGCCTCGGTGCCGGACACGACGACATGCACCTGTGCCACCAAGCCCTGGACGACCTCGCCCGCGGCACCGACACCCGCCCGCTCCTGCACACCGCCTGCACCGACCTCCGCTCCCTCCTGGTCGCCGAACCGCTGCGCTACGCCCTCGGCCTCCACCCAGAATGGGTCGCCCTGGAAGAAGTCCCCGCAGCACAGCCCCTCTTCGAGCACATGGCCCGCATCCTGCGCACCCGTGGCTACTCGACGTGGGTCGGCATCCTCAACGCCGCCGACCACGGCGTCCCCCAGACCCGCCGCCGCGCCGTGCTGATGGCCTCCCGCACCCGCACCGCGACCCCGCCCGAGCCCACCCACGCCGAGACCGCCCAACCCGAAAGCCTCTTCGGACCGGGCCGGCTGCCCTGGGTGTCCATGGCCGAAGCGATCGGCTGCCCCGCGGGAGACGTCATCACCCGGGGCAACCACACCTCCGGCGGCACCCGCTTCTCCACCACCGCCCCGGCCTGGGCCCTGACCGGTAGGGCCCGCTCCTGGACGCTGCGCGTCGGCAACCGCCCCCGCTCCACCCGCCGCACCCTCGACCGCCCCGCGCCCACCCTCCTGTTCGGCCACGCCCTCAATGACGTGTCCTGGTACGACGACCACGGCACCGCCGTCCGCCGCCTCTCCGCCACGGAAGCGGCCGTCCTCCAGGGCTTCCCCGCCGATTACCCGTGGCAGGGGTCGCGGACCAAGCAGTTCGAGCAGATCGGCAACGCCGTCCCACCGCCCCTGGCCACCGCCATCCTCACCGGCCTCGGCGCAACCAACACCGCCACCGCTGGTCTGGAGGTGGCCGCGTGAACGACACCGCCACCATGGCGGGCCTCGACCCGACCACCCTCACCGACCTTCTGAGGATGGCCGGGTCTCCCGGCTTCGACCGCCTCACCGAACAACTCCGCCGCACCGGCGGCTGCTCCCAACCCATTCACCTCACCGGCGCCACCAAGACCATCGACCGCGCAACCGGCACCCTGCTCCACCACTACGCGACCGACAACGAGCCCGGCGGACGGTTACGGATCGCCTGCGGCAACCGCCGCGCCTCCCGCTGCCCCGCCTGCGCCTGGACCTACGCCGGCGACACCTACCACCTCATCCGCGCCGGCCTCACCGGCGACCCCGACAAAGGCACCCCACACACCATCCGCGACCACCCCCGCGTCTTCGCCACCCTCACCGCCCCCTCGTTCGGCCCGGTCCACAACCGCCCCGGCAACCGGCCCTGCCGCTGCGGCACCCACCACCCCGACAACGCCCCGGAACTCGGCACACCCCTCGACCCCGACCGGTACGACTACGCGGGCGCGGTGCTCTGGAACAACCACGCCTCCGACCTCTGGCGCTACTTCACGATCTACCTCCGCCGCGAAATCGCCAAGCGTGCCGGCCTCACGCAGAAAGCCGCCCGGGAACAGTCCAAGGTGTCCTTCGGGAAGGTCGCCGAGTACCAGAAACTCGGGGCCGTTCACTTCCATGCGGTGATCCGCTTCGACGGGCCCGAAGGACCGGACGCCCCGCCCCCGGCCTGGGCCACCCTCGCCCTGCTGGAAGACGCGATCCGGGCCGCCGCCGCTCGCGCTGAAGTCACCGTTCCCGCGAACGAGGAAGCCGGCTTCCCCTCGGAATGGGTGCTGCGCTGGGGCACACAGCTCGACGTCCAGCCCATCCGCGCCTTCGGCAACGGCGAAGACCTCACCGAACAGGCCGTTGCCTCCTACGTCGCCAAGTACGCCACCAAGGCCGCCGAAACAACGGGCACCGTTGATCACCGGATCGGGAACAAGGAAGCGCTGATCCTCCTCGACGTGCCCGAGCACCCCCGCCGGCTGATCGAAGCATGCCTCGACCTGCACCACGCCTACCCGGACCGCAAGCTCCGCGACTGGGCCCACATGCTCGGCTTCCGCGGCCACTTCTCCACCAAGTCCCGCGCCTACTCCACCACCCTCGGCGCCCTCCGACAGGTACGCGCCGACTACCGCGCCGCCGAACAACGAGCATCCCTCGGCCTCCCCGACCCCGACGACCACCCGGAAGCGACGACGCTCACGCTCGCGCACTGGGCCTACGCCGGCAACGGCCACACCCCCGGCGAATCCTGGCTCGCCGCCAACATCCACCGCGACATCCAACACAACCGCGAAACCGCCCGCGAACACCGCGCCGAACTCATGGACCAACTCGCCCTGGAAGGAACCGACGCATGACCACCGCCACCGCCGAACTCCTCACCGTGCCCCAGGTCATGGCGCGGCTGAAGCTCGGACGCTCCACCGTCTACGACCTGATCCGCTCCCGCCGACTCGTCTCCATCACCATCGGCCGGGCCCGGCGCATCCCCGCCGACGCCGTACGGGACTTCATCGTCAACGAGATCGAGGAAGCCGCCTGATGCCTCCCCAGCGCAAACGCAACCCCAACGGCGCCGGCACCATCACCAAGCGCAAGGACGGCCGCTATCAAGCCGCGGTCTACGTCCTCCAGCCGGACGGCACCCGCGCCCGCAAGTTCGCCTACGGCAAGACCTGGGCCGAGTGCGACACCAAGCGCCGTGACCTGCTCGCCAAGGTGGACCAAGGCGTCCCCGTGCCCACGCGGTCGGCCAAGCTCTCCGAGTGGCTGCCGTACTGGCTGGAGAACATCGTCAAGCCGCGCCGCAAGCGGACGACCTACGCCAAGTACGAGACGCCCATCCGCCTCTACCTCGTACCGATGCTCGGCTCAAAGCGGCTCGAATCGTTGAGCGTCGCAGACGTCCGGCGCTTCCTCGTCCGTCTGGAACAGACGACCACCGCAGCGACCGCCAAGGAATCCCACCGTGTCCTGCGTACCGCGCTGACGGCGGCCTGCCGGGAAGAACTCGTCATGCGGAACGTGGCGACCCTCGTGGAGCCGCCTTCGGCCGAAGCGCGAGACCTCTCCCCCTGGTCGCTGGACGAGACCCTGTCCTTCCTCACCGCGGCCCGTAAGGACCCGCTCTATGCGGCCTTCGTGCTCGCCATCGCGCTCGGCTTCCGCCGCGGTGAAATCGTCGGCCTCCGGTGGGAAAACGTGGACCTCGACAAGCGGGAGATCCGGGTTCGCACTCAGCGACAGCGTGTCCGCGGTGAGGCGTACGAGGACGATCCCAAGGGGCGCCGCAGGAAACAGACGCTCCCCCTCCCCGCCCTCTGCATCGCTCCGCTCCGATGGGAACGGCTGCGGCAGGCTGCTCGGCGTGAGGCTGCCGGTGATCAGTGGGAGGACACGGGATACGTCTTCACCACCCGCACAGGCCGGCCGATCGAACCCCGCAACCTGTACCGCTCGTTCACCCGCGTTGCCGCGACCGCCGGCCTTCGGGTGATCCGCCTGCACGATGCCCGCCACGGCTGCGCGACCCTGCTGACCGCTGCCGGCGTCCCGCCCCGCGTCGTCATGGAGATCCTGGGGCACAGTCAGATCGCGGTCACGATGAACATCTACGCCCACGTCGTCCAGGACACGCAGCGGGAGGCCGTGAGCCACCTGGACCGGATGTTGAAGCGGCAGCGTCCCGACCGTGGGTGATCGTGCCCGTTGATGTCAGAAGTGGATGTCAAAGACCCCCAGCCATGATCGGCTGGGGGTCTTTGTGCTGGTGGGCGCGGACGGTTTCGAACCGCCGACATCTGCTTTGTAAGAGCAGCGCTCTACCCCTGAGCTACGCACCCGTGGATGAGGCAACAGGTTACATGCATCACGGCACATGTCGACAATCGGTCATCCAGGGGCCGAAGCCGGGCCGAAGCCGGGCCGAAGCCGGACCCAGCCTGATCGTGAGCGGGGCCGAAGCCGATCGTACGGCCGGGCCGGGCTCGGGTCGTACGGGGGCTACCCCCACCCCAAGACGGTAGCCGACCGGATCGTCGGGCCGGCGGGCGCTGCGTACCGTAGGGGCATCGCAAGACGCGCATCGCAGCGCCGGCCCAGGGGGACCTGATCACCATGACCATCCGTAATCGCAGCGTTCTCGTGGCCATCGGGGGCACCGCTCTGCTCGTCGGGGCGCTCAGTGGGTGCGGGAGCACGGATGTGGAGGACGCGCCCGTCGAGCACATGTCGTTCGCGTACGACGGGAAGGCACTCACCATCGATGCGGAGAACTCCACCGTGGAGGTCGTCCCCGCCGATGTGGACAAGATCGAGGTGACCCGGCGGGTCGACGGCTGGGTCATGTTCGGGACCGGGCCCGACCCCGTGTGGAAACTGGAGGGGAACACGCTCACGCTTCGGGTGAAGTGCAAGGCCATGATCAGCGACTGCGAGGCCCGGCACGAGGTGAAGGTGCCCCGGGGGCTCGCTCTCACCGTGGACGCCGACAACGGCAAGGTCACCGCCTCCAAGTTCACCACGCCGCTCAAGCTCTACTCGGACAACGGCGGGGTCGTCGTACGGGACGTCAGCGGGCCCCTGGAGCTGAAGAGCGACAACGGGTCCGTCCTGGCCGAGCGGATCTCGGCCCGGTCCGTGGTGGCCCGGTCGGACAACGGTTCCGTGAAGCTCGGCCTCAGCAAGGTGCCGGATCTCGTGGACACCGTCAGTGACAACGGGCGCATCACCATCGACCTTCCCGCCGGCGAGACCCGGTACGCCGTGTCCGCGACCGCCGACAACGGGCACGTCTCCGTGGACGTGCCGCGCGGTGACGACAGCAAGCACGTCGTGAAGGCCCACAGCGACAACGGTGGCGTCTCCGTGCGGCACGCGGACTGACCTCCCCGCGCAGACAGACGCCGCACCGCACGACACCACGCCACCTCACACGACACCGCGCCGCACCGCACGATGCCACGTCCGCCACGTCCGCCACGTCCGCCACGTCACACGACACCGCGCCGCAACGCCGAGTCACCGCTCCCGGCGCGAACTAACCGGCCCGTGTGTTCGTTCTTACCTGGTGGGAGAATGTACCGGGCAAGGCGAAACGGCACGGGAGAGGCATGTGACGGCGACACACGCGCAGCCGCAGGCGGGAGCGGGCGGGCAGGGAGCGGGTTCCGTCGTCGGAGCGCCCGGAACGCCCGGAGCCCCCGGAGCGATCGACGTGACCGGGGCGCGTGTGGGGCGCGGGCGGCACCGTTCGCTCGGGCGCGACGTCCGTGACACCTGCCTCCTCGTCCTCGCCCCCCTCCCCCTCCTCGCCGCCGCTCTCCCCCTCGCCGTCGCCGGTGGGGGGACGCGGCGGTGGTTCGGGGGGCGTGGGGAGGGGCAGCGGGCCGAGGCTCAGGCGGCCAAGGATGCGGCCGCCGAGGCGTTCTACGAGCTCGACACCGCGCAGCGCGACCTTCAGATCTCCATCGAGACGATCACCGCCGTGGACAGCTCGCCGGCCGCCCGCAAGGCCGTCGACGACTTCGCCGCGCTCGGACAGCGCATCGACGAGGCCAGTCACGCCTACATCACCGCCGTCGACGCCCACGACCTCGACCGGGACGATCTCGACCCGGCCGTCGCCTCCCGGGCCCGGACCGAGCTGTCCTCCGCCAAGGACCAGCTGGTGCGCGTCAAGGGCGACCTGGAGCGGTTCGCCGCCGGGCTCGGGCCCCTGCTCGGGAGTGCCGAGACACAGCTCGCCCGGCTCGCCCCGGCCGTCGAGCGGGCGCGACAGGCGCTCCTCGCCGCGAGCAATGCTCTCGATTCGGTGCGGGCGTCCGGGCTGCGCGCCGACGATCTCGCCGCCCGGCTCGCCGCCTTGGCCCCCGAGCTGACCAAACTCAATCAGGGTGCCGGGCGCCACGGCGTGCCCGAGACCCTTCAACGTGCCGACCAGGTGCTGCGGGACGCCGAGGCCGTGCGGGCGGAGGCGGAGAAACTGCCCGAGCGCGCCGCCGAGATCGACCGCCGACTGGTGTCCCTGCGTACCCGGGCCCAGGCGCTGACCACCCGGTCCGCGTCCGTCGAGCCGGTGCTCAGCGAGTTGCGGCGGCGGTTCTCCGCCGCCTGCTGGCAGGACCTCCAGCCGGTTCCCGAGCAGGCGGCCGTCAACGTGCGCCAGGCCGAGGAGAAGCTCAAGGAGGCCGCCCGCGCCCGCGATGAGCAGCGCTGGGCCGACGCCACCTCGCGGCTGAGCACCGTGCGCGCCCTGCTCAACGCCACGGACGAGGCGGTGTCCGCCGCCGGTGACCGGCTGCACCGGCTCGACCTCGTCGCCAAGGACCCGGAGCAGGAGATCCAGCGGACCCGGTTCGCGATCCGTGACGCCCAGCGGCTGGCGATGGCCGGGCGCCACACCCCCGAGCCGCGGCACGCCCGCCCGCTGGACGACGCGGTGGCCCGCCTCGACCAGGCCATCACGGGCCTGGAGGGTCGCCACCCCGACTACTGGCACTTCCTCACCGTGACGGAGGGCCTGCGGCAGACCGCCGCCCACGTCGTCGCCGAGATCCGCGAAGAACGCGGGGCCGGAGCCAACTGAGCCCGGCCCACTGCGGATAACCTGGACCCATGCCTCGTTACGAGTACCGCTGCCGCTCCTGCGGAGACACCTTCGAGCTCAGCCGTCCCATGGCCGAGTCCTCCGACCCCGCCTCCTGCCCCGCCGGGCACGAGGACACCGTGAAGCTGCTCTCCACGGTCGCCGTGGGCGGCTCGGCCGGTTCCGGTTCCGGTTCCGGCCCCGCGCCCTCGGCTGGTGGCGGTGGTGGCGGCGGCTGCTGTGGTGGGGGCTGCTGCGGCTGAACCGGCGCCCCCGGGCCCCGAACCGACCGCTACCGCTCCCACTACCGCACCAACCGCTACCGCACCGACTACTACCGCACCGACCGCTACCGCACCAACCGCTACCGCACGGACCACTACCGCACCGACCGCTACCGCTTGCGCGACAGTGTCAGGCCGTCCGAGACCGTCAGCAGCACGCTGTCCATGCGGGTGTCGGCCAGCACGTGGTCGTTGAAGTCCTGGATGTCCTTCGCCGCGCCCGTGGCGTGCGGGTCGGTCACGCCGCCGTGGAACAGCACGTTGTCCGTGGTGATGACGCCGCCCTGGCGCATCCGGGGCACCAGTTCCTCCCAGTACGCGATGTAGTTGCCCTTGTCCGCGTCCAGGTAGGCGAAGTCGATGTGGGGCTCCTGCGGCATCGCGCGCAGGGTGTCCAGGGCGGGGGCGATGCGCAGGTCGATGCGGTCGGCGACGCCCGCCTTCTCCCACGCCGCACGGCCGTACGCCGTCCACTCCTCCGAGATGTCGCAGGCGATCAGCCGGCCGTCGGCGGGCAGCGCCTGGGCCATCGACAGGGCGGAGAAGCCGGTGAAGGTGCCGACCTCCACGATGTGCCGGGCCCCGGTCAGCCGTACGAGGAAGGCGAGCAGCGGGCCCTGTTCCTCGGCGGACTGCATGCCCGCCCGGTCGGGCAGCTCGGCGTAGGTGGTCTCCACGAGTTCGCGCTGTACGGCGTCGAGCGGCGGGTTGTGCGCCAGCATGTACGCGTACAGCTCGTCCGTGATCTTGGTTTCGTTTCCCTTGGTCATCGCGCAACTCCCTGGTCGGCCGCATGTCCCCCGGCGGGCGGGAACGGCGTGACTGTAGTCGTCCACCCCGGCCCGTACGAGCGCATTCTCGCGGCGCGTCGGGAGGCCGGCCCCTACGTCACAGCCCCGCCGCCCGCACGAAGCGGCGCAGGATCTCCTCGCCCGCGGTCACGCCCCGCTCGGCGGTCGCCTCGATGTGCGGGGCGCTCCAGCCGGCGTCGGCGAGTTCGCCGTGGCCTGGGCGCCAGCCCCGGTCGGCGGCGAGCAGCAGGTCGGCGTCCAGGAGTGAGTCACCGGCGGCGAGGGTGCGGGTGGCACCGGTACGGCGGGCCACCTCGCGCATGGCGGCGCTCTTGGTGAGCGGGCGCGGTACGGCGTAGATCTTGCGGCCCTGGAGCGATACGGTCCAGCCGCGCGGCTCCACCCAGGCGGCCAGCTCCGTCATCCAGTCCGGCGGCAGTTCGGCGCGGTCCACGACGAGGTAGGCGAACAGGTCCTCGGCGACCCGTTCCTTGAGCAGCCACGCGGGGTCGGCGGCGGAGACGAGGTGGGCGCGGACCTCGGCGAGCGAGGCGCACTCGTCGGAGAGCCGGCGGGCCACCGTCCGCTGCCAGTCCCGGTCGGACTCGCCGTTCACCAGGATGTGGCCGCCGTTGGCGCAGATCGCGAACTCGGCCGGGGCGCCCGGGAGATGGATGCGGTGGTACTGCTCGCGGGTGCGGGTGGTGGTCGGTACGAAGACGGTGGACGCGGCGCCGGTCAGGCCGGCGAGCAGCCCGGCGGCCGTCTCCGTGACGTACGAGAGGGGCTTGTGGTCGTACACCTCGACGCACAGGAGCCGGGGGGCCCGGGCGTCCTCCATGGTGAGCTGGAGGGCGGCGGCCGAGTAGATGAGGGTGCGGTCGAGGTCGCTGGCGATCAGGGTCACCGGGGTGTCGGTCACGCGGACTCCACCGCCTTGCCGTCGGCGCCGGTCGCCCCGCGCGTGTACTTGGGGTGGATGAGCCCGACGCAGGTGTACGGGAGCGAGTCGACCTCCTCGACCGGTACGCCGCGCTGCTCGGCCAGCAGCCTGATGTGCTCCAGGTCCGGGCCGGCGCCGCGCCGGGCGAGGATCTTCCACGGGACGCGGCGCAGCAGCACGCGGGTCGTCTCGCCGACGCCGGGCTTGACGAGGTTGACGTCGTTGATGCCGTACTCCTCGCTGATGCGTTCGACCGCCGCCCAGCCCTCCCAGGTCGGGGCCCGGTCCGCGGTCAGCGCCTCCTTCACCTCGGCGTCCACGGCGTCCGCGACCTCGTCGAAGCGGTCGGTGACGGTGTCGAGGAAGAGACCGGAGACGTCGGAGCCGGCGAGGTCGCGGTAGAACTTCGCGCCGTGGAAGTCGTGCGGGCCGACCAGGTCGGCGCGCAGGACGGTACGGGAGATGAGCCCGGAGACCGTGGAGTTGAGGCAGGCGGAGGGGATGAGGAAGTCCTCGCGGGTGCCGTACGTACGCACGCAGCCGCCCGGGTCGGCCAGCACCGCGATCTCCGGGTTGAAGCCCTCGGCTCCCTCGGCCTTCTCGAACTCCACGATCGCGGCGGCCAGTTCGCGGGTGATCGCGCCCTTGCCGGTCCAGCCGTCCACGAACACGACGTCGGCCGGGTCGTGGTGGGCGGCCAGCCAGCGCAGCGCGTTGGCGTCGATACCGCGTCCGCGCACGATCGAGACGGCGTAGTGCGGCAGCTCGATGCCGTGCCGTACCCGGGCCCAGCGGCGCATCAGCACGCCGACCGGCGTACCGGCCCGGGCGAGCGAGACGAGCACCGGGCGCGGGCCGCGCTCGGCGAGGACCGTCTCGGTGACCGTGCCCACGGCGCGGGCGATCCGGGCGGCCGAGATGTCAAGGGCGGCCTTGAACAGCTCCTGGTACTGGGCGGACGGCTGGTACTCGACGGGCAGCGACTCCGCGTAGTGCGCTCCCCCGCTCTGTATCGCCTCCTCGCGCTCCTCCGTGGGCGCTTCGAGGCGGGTGTCCGAGAGGTCCTGGAGCAGCCAGCCGACCTCGTCCGGTGCGTACGAGGAGAAGGCGGGGCCGCGAAGGGGCTCGGGCAGCAGCATGTGGGGGTCTTCCTGCCGTTCGGAGGCGGGCGGGAGGGCGGGGGCGGCGGGCGCCGGCGGTATGTACGAGGGGACCACCGCGAGCAGGACCTGCCCGGTGTGGGCGGCCAGCTGGTCCAGGAGGCCGCCGGGTGCGTGCAGCGCCGGGGTGTCGGCGGCGGAGTCGACCACGGCCACCACGGCGTCGAAACCCGCGCCCGCCACGTTGTACGCGTAGCGCTCGCCGGGTCCGTCGGCCGGGTCGTCGTGGGCCGGGAAGACCAGCTGGGTGCGTATCGCGTAGCCCGGGTCGTCCACGGCCAGGACCGGGGAGCGGGTCGTCGTGGAGTAGCGGACCTCGCCGTCCGTGCGCTCCTCCAGGGCCGTGGCCAGGCGCATCGGCGCGTACATCAGCTCCTCGAAGCCGAGGACCAGGACGCGGCGGGGTGCGTCGCCCAGGGCCTCGGAGATGCGGTCCGCCAGGGCGGGCAGGGCGGGCTCCAGGAGGGCGCGGTGGGCCGGGGCGAAGCCGTGCCGGCCGCCGTCGGGCACGCCGGCGGGCCACGGGAGGTCGATGCGCGTGCAGGTGCGCGGCGCTTTCGGGAGCTGCTCCTCGATGCGGCCCCCGGCCCCTCGCAGCGCCTCCCGCTCCTGCTCGGCTATCAGCGCCTGCCCCTTCGCCAGGACGTCGTCCGGGAGGCCGACCGTGCCCGTGGTGCGGACCACGAGGTCGACCCGGGCGCCGATCTCCGCGGCGAACTCCGCGAGCCGCCCCCGGTCGGCCGGGGAGCGCATGTCGACAAGGGCCACGATGACGTACCGGTCGCGGGGGTAGCGTTCGTGCAGGGCGCGGATCGTGTTGAGGACGGTGTTGCCGGTGGAGAACTCGTCGTCCACCAGCACCAGCGCCGAGTCCGGCGAGCCGCCCCCGCCGCGCCCGTCCGCCGCCAGCAGCCCCGGGTCCTCGGGGAGCAGCAGGTGCGAGGTGGCGTGCGAGTGGGACTCCTCGAAGCCGCCCGCCCGCGCCACACCGGGCACGGGCCGGCGGGTCGAGTGGAGGTAGGGCGCGTCGCCGAGGCCGTCGGCGACCGAGTGGCCGAGGCCGGTGGCCGTCTCCGCGTATCCGAGCACGACCGCCTGCCGCGCCCCGTCCTCGCCCAGCAGGTCGCGCACCCGGCGGCCGAGGTCGAATCCGGCGGCGTACACCACCGAGGGGCGCTGCGGCACGTGCTTGCCGAGCACGTTGGACACGAGCAGGTGTGCCCGCTTGGGGTTGCGCCGCAGGGCGAGGCCCAGCAGCTCGCGCAGTTCCCCGTCGCCCACCAGCTCGACGCCCAGTCGCTCCGCGACCCAGCTACCCGACCACACCACGTTCGCCGTCTCTTTCCACTCGTCCGTCACACCCGGTGCCGCTTTCGGCGCCGGTGTCCCTGTCCGATCGTCCCGCCGGTCGTACTCACTCCGCGAGGCAGGCCGCCAGCAGGTCCACGAAGCCGACGTCCTCACGGGCCACGCCGAAGACCTTCGCGCGCAGCAGGGTCCTTTCGGCCCAGGCCCGGTGCGGCTTCACCTCGTTCATCTTGTTCGTGTACGCGGAGCGCAGCACCCCGCCGCCGTTGCTCTCGGGCCGCAGGATGTCCTGGGCGTCGCTGAACTCCTCGTGGCTGACCACGGACAGCGCGTGCACGGGGGCGACGTGCGAGGGGTGGATGCAGGTCTTGCCGAGCAGGCCGTTGGCGCGGTCGAGCTCGATCTCGCGGAGCAGTCCGTCCAGGTCGTGCGCGATGAGCGCGGTGCGCAGTTCGTCGGCCCGGTTCTCCTGGAAGGGGCTGCGGCGCAGCTGCGGCTTGAACATGCGCTCCTGGCGGGGGAAGTACTCCCACACGGGGCCGGTGACCGTGAAGCCGGTCCCGTCGGCCCGGCCGAGGACGTTGACGACGTCGGCGATGACGCCGGCGACGATCCCGACGTCGTACGCCGTCATGTCGGGCGCGCGCCGCAGTCCGTACGCCGAGCAGAAGTCGGTGACGCCGAGCCGCAGTGCGAGCACCTGGTCGCGGTGGGCGTCGACGGTCTCCGCGATCGCGTGCAGGATCTCCCGGCGGGTCTCCAGGTGCAGCAGCTCGGGCGATTCGAGCACGGGCATGGCGAACAGGCGCCGGCCGGCGGCGGCCTCGGCCCGGGTCAGGGCCTCCAGGAACGGCACGCCACGCTCGCGCGTGAACTTGGGGAGCACGAATCCGGACAGCAGCCGGGCGGTCGTCCCGAGGCGGCGCACCAGGTCGGTGATCTGTCCCGGTTCGCGGACCCGGATGAAGAGCAGCGGCAGATCGGCGCCGCGTGCGTCGAGGTCGGCGAACTGCCGGACCAGGTTCTCCTCGGCCCCGACGACCTCGCAGTCGTCGATGGAGTCCTCCAGGCACAGCACCATGGAGACGACCCCGCGCCCGGCCAGCTTGACGATGTCGTCGGCGAGCCGGGGCCGGGTGGCGGGGCTGTAGAGCGTGGCGCCCAGGGCGGCGGAGAGGAGGGGGCTCGGGGAGTCGGCGTCGAACACGCAGGGTTCCTGGAAGAACAGCCCGTCCTTCGCAGCAGCTGCAATATGCCCGAAATGACGCATGCATTCCCCCCGTACTCTCTGACCGACCGGACAACGTGTGGCCGGTAATAGTACGTACGGACGAGTGTCCACGGTTCCCTGCCCATATGAATTCGGGGTGGCTCACCCGTTTCGCGGGGGTTTCGAAGGGGACGGACGGGACGATTCCGGTCCGCCGCCGGGACGCGGGCCTCGACCCCCACGTTGTCCGCACGGGCGGCCAGCAGGCAGGATGACCGGCATGACGCACGCGATGGTGAAAGGCTCGAACGTCCCCCTCGACGCCATGGCCGTACGGGCCGTGCTGCGCTGGACGCCGGGCGCCGGGGTGCCCGATGTGGACGCGTCTGCCCTGCTGCTCGGCGCCGGCGGCCGCGTGCGCTCGGACGAGGACTTCGTCTTCTACAACCAGCCCCGTCATCCCTCCGGCCTGGTGCGCCGGCTACCGAAGCGGAGCCTGCCCGAGGGCCTGACGGACACCATCGAGGCCGATCTCAACACGCTCGACCCCTCGGTCGACCAGGTGGTCATCGCCGCGTCCTCGGACGGGGCCGCCTTCGAGCACGTACGCGACCTGCGCATCCTCATCTACGACGCGGCTGCCGCGGCCGGCGGCGAGCCCCTGGCCGTGTTCGACGTGCGCGCGGAGACCGGCGAGGAGACCGCGATCATCTGCGGCGAGCTGTACCGGCGCGGCGACGGCTGGAAGTTCCGGGCCGTGGGGCAGGGCTACCCGACCGGTCTCATCGGTCTCGCGACCGCCTTCGGGATCTCGGTCGACGAGGGGGAGCCCGAGCCCGAGCCGCAGACCCCGTCGCAGCCCCAGCCGCACCAGCAGCAGCCCCCGCAGCCGCAGTACCGGCCGGAGCCGGTGCCGCCCGCTCCCCCGTTCCCCCCGGCGCCGGCCCCCGTGCCCGACTCGCAGGCGACCGTGCTGCACCAGCAGCCCTCGTACGGCTATCCGCAGCCCGCCCCGGCCCCGCAGCCCTCGTACGGCTATCCCCAGCCGGCCTCCGCGCAGCCCGCCTACGGCTACCCGCAGCCCGCCCCGGCGGCCGCGCACGCGCCCGACCCGAATTTCGTGCTGCCCCCGCAGGGGCCGCAGTTCATACGGCACTAGGTCCGGGACTTGTAGCCGCGTCCCCACTGCATGCCGAAGCCGTACATCCGGTCCAGCTCCGACTGGAAGCCGTACACGAACTTCACCTCGCGGCGCACCACCAGCTCGTCCTTGACGTTCTCCACCGTGAACACCGCGCAGGAGCGGGCCTGCGGGGCGCGCTCGTCCAGATCGATCTCGATGCGCGGTCCGTTGCCCGGGTAGAGCGTCACCTTGGCGTGCGTCCGGTCGAAGGCCGGTGTCTGGTCGTAGATGTAGACGAACACCATCAGCCGCTTGATGTTCTCGCGCTTGTCGAGGTTGACGTAGAGGGTCTCGCCCGAGGGAGCCCCGAAGCGGTCGTCGCCGCTGAGCCTGATGTAGGGCGGCCCGTTCAGATCGCCGAGCAGGTCGCCCAGCGGCTGCACCACGCCCTTGGTGCCGTCGGTCAGCTCGTACATGCAGCCGAGGTCCAGGTCGACGTTGACGACGCCCTGGGTGTGGGCCTGCACGGCCTCCGGCTGGAAGAGCTTGAAGGGGTGCAGCAGCCGGCCGCTCTGGCGGGCGCGGCCCTCGATGTCGGAGGTGCGCATCCGCCAGGAGAGGTTGACCCGGAGGTTGCCGCTGAGCGCGCCCTGCTTGGTCAGCGAGACCGTGGCGTGCCGCCGGGTGAGCACGATGGAGTTGGTGGCCGCGTTGCCCGACTCGAACTGCGACTCCCGCCCCGGCCACAGGTTGTCCCAGAACGCCATCCCGACCCCCACCTCTCGGTCCTGCTCCAGCCGTCGCACGCGGCGCACGCGACGCACGCACCACTGCGGGGCGGCTCCGGGCCGCCTCCGGGCCTTACCCGGAGCCGCCACCGTACGAGCCGCCCCGCTCAGAGCGTTCCCTCAATCGCTACCGGGTCACACCCCGGCGGTGACTTCGCTCTGTCCTTCCTCCGCCTCCAGCGCCTTGTTGCGGCGGACCGAGGACCAGAAGGACCAGGCGATCAGGACGACGCCGACGAGGCCGGTGATGATCTCGTTGATCTCGTACTGGATGGTGACGAGCAGGATGACCGACAGCGCGCCGATCGCGTAGTGCGCGCCGTGCTCCAGGTACACGTAGTCGTCCAGGGTGCCCTGGCGGACCAGGTAGACCGTGAGCGAACGGACGTACATGGCGCCGATGCCGAGGCCGAGCGCCATCAGCACGATCTCGTTGGTGATGGCGAAGGCGCCGATCACGCCGTCGAACGAGAAGGACGCGTCGAGCACTTCCAGGTAGAGGAACATGAAGAACGCGGCCTTGCCGGAGAGGGCGACCGCGGAGATCTTCTTGCCGCTCCGCTTGGCCTCTTCCTCCTCCTCGTGCTCGCGCTCCTCCTCGTCTTCGAGCCTTTCCTCGAAGTAGCCGGATAGTCCGCCGACGATGAGGTACGTGAT
Organism: Streptomyces sp. A0958; assembly: GCF_004795035.1. GTDB lineage: Bacteria > Actinomycetota > Actinomycetes > Streptomycetales > Streptomycetaceae > Streptomyces. The sequence goes on along the minus strand of NZ_SSBK01000030.1, from coordinate 57,681 downwards.
CAGACCGGCGACGCCGGCGAGCAGGACGGTCTCCGCCTTGTCCGCGTGCCCGCCGCCGTGCTGGTGGGCGCTGGTGGCGAAGGTGAGGGCGGTGATCAGCAGGACGATGAGCGCGATGCAGACCGACAGCATGTCGATCTTGCCGAGCTTGGCGAGCGGGCGCTCGATCCAGCGCAGCCACTGGATGTCACGGTCCTCGAAGATGAAGTCGAGGAAGATCATGAGCAGGAACATGCCACCGAAGGCGGCGATCGCCGGGTGGGCGTCCGTGACCAGTTCCTTGTAGCGGTCCGCGTCGTTGAAGGAGAGATCGATGGCGTCGATCGGATTCAGCTTGGCGGTGATGGCGACGATCACGACGGGGAAGACCAGCCGCATGCCGAAGACCGCGATGAGCACGCCGACCGTGAGGAAGATCTTCTGCCAGAAGGCGGACATCTTCTTCAGGATTCCGGCATTGACCACCGCGTTGTCGAACGACAGCGAGATCTCCAGGACGGAGAGGATCGCCACCACTCCGAAGGCTTCCCACCCCCCGTAGAACCACGCGGCCACTAGGCCGATCGCGGTGATCACGAGCGACCACCCGAAGGTTTTCAGAAGCACTGGCTACCCCATCGTGTATGTAACGGGTCTCCCCCGACGTGTACGGGGCTCCCCCGCGCCGTGCGCGGCTTTACGAAACGTTGACCCCGAAGTCTAGAGCGATGCCGCGCAGCCCCGATGCGTACCCCTGACCAACTGCACGGAACTTCCACTCGCCGTTGTAGCGGTAGAGCTCGCCGAAGATCATCGCGGTCTCCGTGGAGGCGTCCTCGGTGAGGTCGTAACGCGCGAGTTCCTGGCCGTCCGCCTGATTGACGACGCGGATGAACGCATTGCTGACCTGGCCGAACGTCTGACCGCGGTTGTCGGCCTCGTGGATGGAGACCGGGAAGACGATCTTGTCGCAATGGGCCGGGACCTGCGTGAGGTTCACGATGATCGACTCGTCGTCGCCCTCGCCCTCACCCGTGAGGTTGTCACCGGTGTGCTCCACGGAACCGTCGGGGCTCGTGAGGTTGTTGTAGAACACGAACCACTCGTCGCCGAGCACCCGGCCCGACTGGCACAGCAGTGCGCTGGCGTCGAGGTCGAAGTCGGCCCCCGTCGTGGATCGTGCGTCCCAGCCGAGGCCGACCAGCACCTGGGTGAGATTGGGTGCGGCCTTGGAGAGGGAGACATTGCCTCCCTTGGCGAGCGTGACGCCCATGGTGTGTCCTCCCCGAGTCGATGAACCGTGTGTTGAGCGCGTCCGGCGCCGCACGTCGTGCGGCGCCGGACGGAAATGCTGATGGCCGGGACCGCGCGGCCCCGTTCAGCGGTCTAGACGTTGACGCCGAAGTCCTGCGCGATACCGCGCAGACCGGAGGCGTAGCCCTGGCCGATGGCACGGAACTTCCACTCCGCGCCGTTGCGGTACAGCTCGCCGAAGACCATGGCGGTCTCGGTCGAGGCGTCCTCGGACAGGTCGTAGCGCGCGAGCTCGCTGTTGTCGGCCTGGTTGACGACGCGGATGTACGCGTTGCGCACCTGGCCGAAGCTCTGCTGGCGGGTCTCGGCCTCGTAGATCGAGACCGGGAAGACGATCTTGTCGACGTCGGCCGGGACGGTGGCCAGGTTGACGTTGATGACCTCGTCGTCGCCCTCGCCCTCACCGGTGAGGTTGTCACCGGTGTGCTCGACGGAGCCGTCGGGGCTCTTGAGGTTGTTGAAGAAGACGAAGTTCCCGTCGTTGGCGACCTTGCCCTCGGCGTTCGTCAGCAGGGCGCTGGCGTCGAGGTCGAAGTCTCCGCCGGTGGTGGTACGGGCGTCCCAGCCCAGACCCACGATGACCGCGGTCAGGTTGGGCGCGGCCTTGGTCAGCGAGACGTTGCCGCCCTTGCTGAGGCTGACTCCCACGAGTCCTCCCATTGGTTTCTTGGGGGCCGGCCGGTGCCGGCGCCTCCACGTCGTGTTGGCATCGGATCAACGAGTGGATACTAGTGACCGGTTCCCGGCCTGAGCAGGCTTTCGGGCCTGGGTCGCCGGATGATCCACCCGAAGCCGGATCAGAGGGCGCCGAGCGCCTTGATGTAGTCGTTGAGGTCGCGCGCGTCGGGCAGGCCGTTGACGACCGTCCAGCGCACCACGCCCTCCTTGTCGATGATGAAGGTGCCGCGCACCGCGCAGCCCTTCTCCTCGTCGAAGACACCGTAGGCCCGCGAGGTCTCGCCGTGCGGCCAGAAGTCGGACAGGAGCGGGTACTCCAGGCCCTCCTGCTCGGCGAAGACGCGCAGGGTGTGGATGGAGTCGTTGGAGACGGCCAGCAGCTGCGTGTCGTCGTTCTCGAACGTGGGCAGCTCGTCGCGGAGCGCGCACAGCTCGCCCGTGCAGACGCCGGTGAAGGCGAACGGGTAGAACAGCAGCACCACGTTCTTCTCACCCTGGAAATCGGAGAGCTTCACGGTCCGGCCGTGGTTGTCCTTCAGCTCGAAATCCGGGGCCTTGGTGCCGACCTCGATCGCCATGAAAACGCGTCCCTTCGCTACGTCACCGGGCTGGGCTGTCCGGGTGGCCCCCACCCTACGCAGAGGGCGCGGGCGCCTGCGCGGCACCCGTGGAAGCCTCCCGCCGGCGTCCGGGTCGAGCCCGACGGGAGCGGGCCCGGGCGTACGAAGGCCCCCGGCCGGCGCGGTGCCTGTCGGGGGCCTTCAGGGTCGATGGGGGTCAGCGCTTGGCTTTGGCCGCTTTCGGCGTCCCGAGCCGGCTTCCCGACCAGTCCTTGCCCGCGTTGACGCTCTTGGTCTGGGCGAGACCGGCGGTCTGGGCGGCCTCGTTGATGTCGCTCGGCTCGACGTATCCGTCACGGCCGGTCTTCGGCGTCATCAGCCAGACCACACCGCCGTCCTCGAGCAGACCGATGGCATCCACCAGCGCGTCCGTAAGGTCGCCGTCCTCGTCACGGAACCAGAGCAGGACGACGTCCGCGACGTCGTCGTATTCCTCGTCGACGAGTTCCTGGCCGATAGTGGCCTCAATGCCCTCACGGAGCTCCAGCTCGACGTCGTCGTCGTAGCCGATCTCCTGGACCACCTGTCCGGGCTCGAACCCCAGGCGTGCCGCCGGGTTGGTCCGCTCCTCCGCGTGGTCCGCGGTCGCGCTCACGGGTTGCCTCCTGATCATGTTTCGGAAAATGCTTCAGCCACGCGCGTGCGCGGGGCGTTGGCCGTAGTCCACACGGGAGCGGCGGATCGCGCAAGTACCCAGCGTGCGAGACCGCCTAAACGGTGACGTTTCATGCCACGTCGCCGCCCTGTCGGCGGCCCCCTGCGGGAGCCCGCGTCCTCCTCCGTTCCCTTTACGTCCTTGGACAGCTTATGCCGTTTCGGTCCGGCATTCGGAGCCGAGCAGCGTTTGGGAACACTTGGACGCCTTGGGCGTATGGTTGCGGTTCGGCCCAGACCATCCTGCCTGCCCCATCCTGTCCGACACCCTCTGCCTGCACCGATACCCAATCAGCGGCCGTCCATCCGCCTCGGCGCGGACGGGTCGGGCGCGTCGGCGGTTACCTCTCGGTAGAGATGACGTACGCGTGCCGGCGGTACACGATGGGGATGCGTACACATGCTCATGCCCGGGGGCAGACTCCCGTGACAGGCCCCGAAGCGCAGCACCGAACAGCGAAGGAACAGCGTGGCTTCCGGATCAGATCGCAACCCGATCATCATTGGCGGCCTTCCGAGTCAGGTCCCGGATTTCGATCCCGAAGAGACCCAGGAATGGCTCGACTCCCTCGACGCCGCCGTCGACGAGCGAGGCCGTGAACGGGCCCGTTACCTCATGCTCCGGCTCATCGAGCGCGCGCGCGAGAAGCGTGTCGCCGTGCCGGAGATGCGCAGCACGGACTACGTGAACACGATCGCCACGAAGGACGAGCCGTTCTTCCCCGGCGACGAGGAGATCGAACGCAAGATCCTCAACGCGACCCGCTGGAACGCGGCCGTGATGGTCTCGCGCGCCCAGCGTCCGGGGATCGGCGTGGGCGGGCACATCGCCACGTTCGCCTCCTCCGCCTCGCTGTACGACGTGGGTTTCAACCACTTCTTCCGCGGCAAGGACGACGGTCTGGGCGGTGACCAGATCTTCTTCCAGGGGCACGCCTCCCCCGGGATCTACGCCCGCGCGTTCCTGCTGGACCGGCTGAGTGAGGCGCAGCTCGACGCGTTCCGCCAGGAGAAGTCGAAGGCGCCGAACGGGCTGTCCAGCTACCCGCACCCGCGGCTGATGCCGGACTTCTGGGAGTTCCCGACGGTGTCGATGGGTCTCGGCCCGCTCGGCGCGATCTACCAGGCGCGGATGAACCGCTACATGGAGGCGCGCGGCCTCGCCGACACGTCGAACTCGCATGTCTGGGCCTACCTCGGCGACGGCGAGATGGACGAGCCGGAGTCGCTGGGCCAGCTGTCCATCGCCGCCCGTGAGGGCCTGGACAACCTGACCTTCGTCGTCAACTGCAACCTCCAGCGCCTCGACGGCCCGGTGCGCGGCAACGGCAAGGTCATCCAGGAGCTGGAGTCGCAGTTCCGGGGCGCCGGCTGGAACGTGATCAAGCTGGTCTGGGACCGCTCCTGGGACCCGCTGCTGGCGCAGGACCGCACTGGCATCCTGGTCAACAGGCTGAACACGACGCCGGACGGGCAGTTCCAGACGTACGCGACGGAGACGGGCGCGTACATCCGGGAGCACTTCTTCGGGGACGATCCGCGGCTGCGCGAGATGGTCAAGGACATGACCGACCAGCAGATCCTGCACCTGGGGCGCGGCGGTCACGACCACCGCAAGGTCTACGCGGCGTACGCGGCGGCCAAGGCCCACAAGGGCCAGCCGACGGTGATCCTGGCGCAGACGGTCAAGGGCTGGACCCTCGGGCCGAACTTCGAGGGTCGCAACGCGACCCACCAGATGAAGAAGCTGACCGCCGAGGACCTGAAGCGGTTCCGGGACCGGCTGCACATCCCGATCGCGGACAAGGAACTGGAGGACGGCAACCCGCCGTACTACCACCCGGGCCGCGACTCGGAGGAGATCCAGTACATGCACGACCGCCGCAAGGGCCTGGGCGGTTACGTCCCGACCCGTGTGGTGCGCGCGAAGCCGCTGAACCTGCCCGAGGACAAGACGTACGCGGCGGCGAAGAAGGGTTCGGGTCAGCAGTCGATCGCCACCACCATGGCGTTCGTCCGCATCCTGAAGGACCTCATGCGGGACAAGGAGATCGGCAAGCGTTTCGTGCTGATCGCGCCCGACGAGTACCGCACCTTCGGTATGGACGCGTTCTTCCCGAGCGCGAAGATCTACAACCCGCTCGGTCAGCAGTACGAGTCGGTGGACCGCGATCTGCTGCTCGCGTACAAGGAGTCGCCGACCGGGCAGATGCTGCACGACGGCATCTCGGAGGCGGGCTGCACGGCCTCGCTGATCGCCGCGGGTTCGGCGTACGCGACGCACGGCGAGCCGCTGATCCCGGTGTACGTCTTCTACTCGATGTTCGGGTTCCAGCGCACCGGTGACCAGTTCTGGCAGATGGCCGACCAGCTCGCGCGCGGCTTCGTGCTGGGCGCCACCGCCGGCCGTACGACGCTGACCGGTGAGGGCCTTCAGCACGCCGACGGGCACTCGCAGCTGCTGGCCTCGACCAACCCGGGCTGTGTGGCGTACGACCCGGCGTTCGGGTACGAGATCGCGCACATCGTCAAGGACGGTCTGCGCCGGATGTACGGCGGGACGCCCGAGGAGAACGAGGACGTCTTCTACTACCTCACCGTCTACAACGAGCCGATCCAGCACCCGGCCGAGCCCGCCGATGTGGACGTCGAGGGCATCCTGAAGGGCGTCTACCGCTACAGCAGTGGCGAGAAGGGCCAGATCCCGGCCCAGATCATGGCGTCCGGTGTGGCGGTCCCCTGGGCCGTCGAGGCGCAGCGCATCCTCGCCGACGAGTGGAACGTGAGGGCGGACGTCTGGTCGGCGACCTCCTGGAACGAGCTGCGGCGCGAGGCCGTGGACGTGGAGCGGTACAACCTGCTGCACCCGGAGGAGGAGCAGCGCGTGCCGTATGTGACGCGCAAGCTGTCCGGGGCCGAGGGGCCGTTCGTGGCGGTGTCGGACTGGATGCGGTCGGTGCCGGACCAGATCGCGCGCTGGGTGCCCGGGGCGTACCAGTCGCTGGGTGCGGACGGGTTCGGTTTCGCGGACACGCGGGGTGCGGCCCGGCGGTTCTTCCACATCGACGCGCAGTCGATCGTGCTCGCGGTGCTCACCGAGCTGGCGAAGGACGGGAAGGTCGACCGTTCGGTGCTGAAGACGGCCGTCGACCGCTACGACCTGCTGGAGGTGGCCTCGGCCGATCCGGGGGCCGCGGGCGGCGACGCGTAGGACGTGAGGACCGGTGCGGGGCGGCGGGGCCCGGAAGGGCGCCGCCGCCCTGCGGCGTGTCCGGACGCTCAGTTCTCCCAGACCTTGAAGGCGCGTACCTGGTACGGGGAGCGGGGCAGCCAGGTGCCGCCGCCTGGGTACGTCTCGAACTCGCCGGTCTCCGCGCACTCGGCCGACTGGTAGGTGGTGACGGGCCGGCCGGTGCGGTTGGCCAGTGCCTGGGCGGTGGTGCCGGTCTTCAGCGGCACACAGCTCTCGATGTCGAGGATGGACAGCTCGTGGGTCTGCCGGGCGCCGGTGAAGTCGGGCTTCGCCCAGAGGCAGAGCTGCCCGCTCGCGCAGTCCCCGAGCCTGACGGGCGCGGCCTGGGCGGGTGCGGGCGGGAACAGGGCGGTGGCGGCCAGGGCAGCCGCGACAACGGTCGTACGCATGTGAAATGAACCCCCGTGGTGTGGACCTTCTGGTGTGGATCACCACTGATGCGGATCGCCCACTGCGATGTGGATCGCCGCTGATGTGGATCGCCGCTGTGGATCTTCCACCGACACCCTGAGTCGTCACGGAGCGTTACGGGAAGAGGTCGGGGGCCTGGATCACCCTGATAGGGGACAGCCCCGCCGGAACGTTCCGGCGGGGCTGTTGTACGCGCTGTGTTGACGCCCGGGTGACGCCCGGGGCGCCGGGGTCAGATGTGACCGGCGCCCGCGCTCGCCTCCGCGTTCTCGCCGCGCTTGGTCAGCGTGGCGACGAGGGCGGCGATCACCGCGACGATGCCGGCGACCATGAACGCCGTGCTCATGCCGGAGACGAACGTGTCGTGGGCGACGCCCGCGATCTTGCCCGCGATCTCCGGCGGGGTCTCCTTGGTGACGGGCGGCATGCCGACCTTGACCGCGGAGGACGCCTGGCCCAGCTGCTCGGGAGAGAGCGGCGGAAGCTTCGCCGCCTTCCAGTTGTCCGTCAGCTCGGCGTCGACGCGCGAGGCCATGATCGCGCCGAGCACCGCCGTACCGAGGCTGCCACCGACCTGCATGGCGGCCTGCTGGAGGCCGCCGGCGACGCCGGAGAGCTCCATCGGGGCGTTGCCGACGATGACCTCGGTGGCGCCGACCATGACGGGGGCGAGGCCCAGGCCGAGCAGGGCGAACCAGACCGACATGGTCAGCGTGCTCGTGCCGACCGTCAGCTGGGACATGCCGAACATGGCGACGGCGGTGCAGACCATGCCGCCCACCAGCGGGACGCGCGGGCCGAACTTGGTGATCAGGGCGCCCGCCACCGGCGAGGCGACGATCATCATCGCGGTCAGCGGCAGCAGGTGCAGACCCGCGTCGACGGCCTTCATGCCGTGCACGTTCTGCAGGTAGAAGGTGACGAAGAACAGACCGCCCATGAAGGCGAAGGCCATCAGCACCATCAGGACCGCGCCGGCGGACAGCGGCACCGAGCGGAACATCGCCAGCGGGACCAGCGGCTCCTTGACGCGCTGCTCGACCAGCGCGAACGCGAGGAACAGGACGACCGCGCCGACCAGGAAGCCGATCGTCTGGATGTCGCCCCAGCCCCACTCGGCGCCCTTGATCAGGGCCCAGATCAGGCAGAACATCGCACCGGACAGCAGCACGATGCCGGCGAAGTCGAAGGAGCGCGGGGCGTTCTCGGCGCGGTGGTCCTTGAGGATCAGGATGCCGAGCACCAGGGCGAGCACGCCGACCGGCACGTTGATGAAGAAGACGGACTGCCAGCTGACGTGCTCCACGAGCACACCACCCAGGATCGGGCCGCCCGCGGTCGAGGCGCCGATCACCATGCCCCAGATGCCGATCGCCATGTTCAGCTTCTCGGCCGGGAAGGTGGCGCGCAGCAGGCCGAGCGCGGCCGGCATGAGCAGCGCACCGAAGAGGCCCTGGAGCACCCGGAAGGTGATCACGAGGGCGACGCTGCTGGAGAGCCCGATGGCCCCCGATGCCGCGGCGAAGCCGACGACGCCTATGAGGAAGGTCTGCCGGTGGCCGAAGCGGTCACCGAGCTTGCCCGCGGTGATCAGGGAGACCGCGAGGGCGAGCATGTAGCCGTTGGTGATCCACTGGACGTCGGCGAGCGAGGCGCCGAGGTCCTGCTGGATGGCGGGGTTGGCGATCGCGACGATCGTGCCGTCGAGCGCGACCATCATCACGCCGATGGCCACGGAGAACAGCGTCAGCCAGGGGTGGCCGCGCAGCCCCTTGGCAGGTGCGGGACCGGGGCCCTGAGGGTCCCGCGGAGCCTTTTCGACGGTGGTCTGACTAGTCATACGCCGGAGATTAGTGTCAGTCACTGACAGTTGACAAACCAATTCACAAGTCGGTAACTGTCACGTAGCTCACAGGTAGGCTGAGCTGGACAAAGCAGGGAAAAGAGGACCAGTCCAGTGACCGAAGGGCAGCCGTCCGCGGCGCTCCCGACCGGGCTGCGCGAGCGCAAGAAGCGGCGTACCCGCGACGCGCTGCTCGTCGCCGCCCTCGAACTCTTCACCACCCACGGGTACGAGGAGACCACCGTCGACGAGATCACCGACGCGGTCGAGGTCTCCCAGCGCACCTTCTTCCGCTACTTCGCGGGCAAGGAGGCGGTCGTCTTCGCCGTGCAGGACATGGTGGAGTCGCGCTTCCTCTCCGAACTGCGTCAACGACCCGCCGTCGAAGCCCCCTTCGAGGCCATGCGCCGCGCCGTGCTGTGCGCCTGGCACAGTATCGGAGAGGCCGTCGACGCCCTCGTCCCGGTCGAACTCCACATGCGCGCCTACCAGATGATCGAATCGACGCCGTCGCTGCTCGCCGCCCACCTGCGCCGCAGCATCCACCTGGAGGACCAGGTCGCCGAGCTGATCGCGCGGCGCGAGGGCCTGGACATGGCGAGCGACCCGCGCCCCCGGGTCGCGGTCGCCGCGTTCTCCGGGGTGATGCGGGCGGCCGGCCAACTGTGGGGACAGGGGCGGGACACCAGCGTGGAATCGCTGCGGGCGCTGACCGAGACGTATCTCGACGCGCTCACCCCGGCCCTCTCCGAGACCTGGCGCGCTCCCCAGGCGGCGTCCGACACATCCCCTAACACGCGATGAGCGCGCCGTGACGGATCACCGTACGCAGCGTGAGGCAATTGCCGTGTCCTTCCGCACAGTCGAGTGATGTGCGTCACCCCGCCCGCAAAGCGGCTGTCCGGGTCTCCTAGGGTGGTCCGGAGTGACTTCCTTCGATTCCTCCCCAACGCTCACCGCCTGGCGCGCTCTGCTCGCCCTCGCGGTCGTCTTCGTGATGCTCGCGACGACCGGCTGGACCGCCGTGCACCACCAGCGGTCCGCCGACTCGCGCACGCTCGCGCTCGCCTCCTGGGCCAAGGGATCGATAGCGGGCCACCCGCTGCCGGACGTCGACGCCCCGTCGTACAAGCTGGCGCACTTCTTCGCCACGCTGACGGCCGCGCAGCGCGGCAGCCTCGCCGACACCTACCCGCTGGTGGTGGGGAACCTCAACGGCGCCCCGGTCACCGTGCGTTACCGGGCGAACCGTCGGGCGATCGAAGAGGCGCGCACGGTCGAGCAGCGGCGCGTCCACGACACCAGACTCTCCGCCACCGGCCGCGCCGAGGCGCAGCACCGCATGGAGCGCTTCCGCTCGATGCTGGCCGAGGACCGCCACTTCCTGGCGTTCGACCCGTCGGGGCGCGGGCTCGCCGCCGAGGTGTTCGGCGACCTCGACCGGGCCGACCGCATCTCACTCGTCGTGCCCGGCGTCGACACCAACCTCCTGACCCTTGAGCGCACCGGCAGCAGGACGAACGCCGCGCCCGTCGGCATGGCCAAGTCGCTGTACGCCGCCGAGCGCGCCGCGCGCCCCCGGGTGAGCACCGCCGTGATCGCCTGGGCCGACTACACCACGCCCGTCGGCATCGGCATGGACGCCGCCCTGGGCAACCTCGCCCGGCGCGGGGCGGTCCGGCTCGACGCGCTCGTCCGGGCACTCCCGGGCCCCGCCCCCGTCTCGCTGTTCTGCCACAGCTACGGCTCCGTGCTGTGCGGGGTCGCCGCGGAGAGGCTGCCCGGCCGGGTGGAGGACATCGCGGTGGCCGGCAGCCCCGGCATGCGGGCGGACAACACCGGCCAGCTGCACACCCGGGCCCATGTCTGGGCGATGCGGGACCGCGGTGACTGGATCGAGGACGTCCCGAACCTGGAGTTCGGCGGCCTCGGTCACGGGGCCGACCCGGTGGACCGCGGTTTCGGCGCCCGGGTCGTCTCGGCGGCCGGTGCGGTCGGGCACAGCGGCTATTTCGAGCCGGGCACCGAGAGCCTGGACAACTTCGCCGCGATCGGCGTGGGCGCGTACGCGTCGGTGACCTGCGCACAGGCCGACAGCGCCTGCAACGACGGGGTTTACGCCGATACGACAGCCTGACGCGCGTAGAGAAGACCGCCTCGGCCCCACCGAAGCGGTCGACGCCGAGAGGGGACGGGGCGGGCAAGTGCCGCATACGATGAGGCGCATGGGTGATGTGCTGGCCGGAATTCATGCCACCTGGGAGTTCGACACCGACTCCGTGCTCATCCGCTACGAACGGGGTATCCGCACGCCGAGGCTCCTCCAGAGCCTCCGCGAGCGCCGCGTCCCGCACGCGGCGCTGTCGTCGGTGACGCTCACCCCGGGCAAGCGGGGCACGGTGGTGCTGCGTGCGGTCCCGAGACCCGGTGCCGATCCCCTCCTGGAGGCCGCCGCCGGGCAGCTCAAGGACGGCTGCGACCCGTACCGCCTGGTGCTCCCGGCCGCCCGCGAGACCCTGGCCGAGTACTACGCGGACGAGTTGCGCGCCTGCCTCGGGCCGGACGCGGGCGAGCCGGCCGACCGTTTCCTGGTCGCCGCCCCCGAGGCCCCGATGCAGTTCAAGGCGTACGACGGCCGGGCCGGCTTCGACGGGGAGCGGATCTCCTTCCGCTGGTTCTGGACCGGCGCCTCGTCGGAGAAGTGGAAGGCTGGCGACCAGACGTTCCCGGTGACGGACCTGTACGGGGTCGAGTGGCGCTCGCCGGAGGGCGTGGAGGGCTATCTGCGGCTGCTGCCGAAGGGGTCCGAGTGCGTGGTCCCGGGACCGGACGCGCTCACCGGGCCGGTGACCGGGGCGGGCCTCGGGACCGGGACGGCCCAGAGCGTCCACCCGGTGATATCCCGGCCCGCCCGCGCCGACCAGGACCCGGCGGCCGTGGTCTTCGGCCTCGGCTACGGTCCGGTCCACGAGTCGCTGCCCTTCGCGGCGGCGGTCCTCGAATCCGTACGCAAGAGGCAGTCCGCGCCCCCGGCCGCCACCCCCCTCACCACCGCCGCCGCCCGGCGCGATCCGGCGGACATCGCGGAGCGCATCCACCACCTCGGGGAGCTGCACCGGGCGGGTCTGGTGACCGACGAGGAGTTCAGCGCGAAGAAGGCGCAGCTCCTCGCCGAGCTGTAGCCGCCCGTGGCCGCGCCCATACCCGCCCCTCCGTCCGCTCCCGCCACCGGCCCCGCCGCGTACCCGCCGACGACGCCGACGGCCATACCGGGCCCGGGGGCCAGGCGCCCCATTGCGGGGCCACGAAAAAGGTAACGGGGCGTGGCCGCCGCCCGTCTACGGTGACTCCCATCGCTGCCAGAGCATTTCCAGGCCCAGCACAATCGCGCACAGCACCGCGACGGACCCGGGTACGGCCACGAACGCCACATGGATCACGCTGTTCTCGTCCGGAAGGAAAAGGTCCACCCAGCCCAGCGTCAGGGCCAGAGCGGTGGCGATGCCACCGACTCGTGAGGCCCATTCGAAAAGGCGTGCGTGCCACGGCTTCGACGCCCCGGAATCCCTTGAGCGCACGTCGATACTGAAGAAAATCAGCAGAACAGCCAGGAACGAGATCAGGCTGACCATCTCGGCTGACGGCATCGTACGCATGGCGCGACCTTAACCCGGCCACTCACATTCGGGACGAAAGGCGTATTCGGGGCAAGGTCGCCAAGGGTCGGCCGGTGGGCGGGGAGCCGCCTACTCGCGCGCCGCCGACGTCGAGCTCATGTCCGGGTAGCGGTCCCCCGCCACCCGGCCGGCGATCGGTTCCAGCAGGGCCAGCTCGTCGGCGGTCAGGGTGAGCCGGGTCGCGCCGACGTTCTCCAGGAGCCGGCTGCTCCTGCGGGTGCCCGGGATCGGGACGACGGGGGTGCCGTGGACCTGGGCGCGCTGCTGCACCCAGGCCAGCGCCACCTGCGCGGCCGAGGCCCCGTGGGCGGCGGCGATCTTGTGGACCGGCTCCAGGAGCGCCGCGTTCCTCCGCGCGTTGTCCCCGTTGAAGCGCGGCTGGTAGGTGCGGATGTCGCCCTGCGACAGCTCCTTGCCGGCGTCCGCGAACGAGCCGGTCAGGAAGCCCCGGCCGAGCGGCGAGTACGGCACGACGGTCACCCCCAGCTCGACGGCGGCTGGCACGGCGCTGCGCTCCACGTCCCGGCTGAACAGCGACCACTCGGACTGGAGCGCGGCGATCGGGTGCACCGCGTGCGCCTCGCGCAGCTCCGCCCCCGTCACCTCGCTCAGCCCGAGCCGCTTGACCTTGCCCTGCTCCACCAGCTCCGCCATCGCCCCGACCGACTCGGCCAGCGGCACGTTCGGGTCGCGGCGGTGCATGTAGTAGAGGTCGATCACGTCGGTGCCCAGCCGGCGCAGGCTGGCCTCGACGGCCTGCCGGATGTACGCGGGGTCGTTGTTCACGCCCCGGTAGTGCGGGTCGTCGTCCCGGCGCTGGATGGCGAACTTCGTGGCGAGGGTGATCTCGTCCCGGTGCGCCCCGACGAACGGCGCGAGGAACGTCTCGTTGGCGCCGCCGCCGTAGATGTCGGCGGTGTCGAAGAGCGTGACACCCGCCGCCAGCGCCGTTTCCAGCGTCTCGCGGGCGGAAACCTCGTCGGTGTCCCCGTAGAACTCGCTGATGCCCATGCAGCCGAGCCCCTGGACGCCGACCTGGGGGCCGCCCCTGCCGAGCTCCACGGTGGCGATCTTGTTGTCAGTCATGAGGCACTGGGCCTTTCCGGCGCACGGCGGGCGCCCGCATAAAAGTCGATCTTGTAATCCAGCACGGCCAGGGTGTCCTGGAGCTCCGCGATCCGCGTCTTCACGTCGCGGCGGGTCGCCTCCAGCAGTTCCTGCCGTTCCTCGAAGGTGTGGTCGCCCTCGCGTACCAGCTCGGCGTACCGCACCATGTGCGCGACCGGCATCCCCGTCAGCCGCAGCTTCGTGACGAAGGCGAGCCAGTCCAGGTCCCGGTTGGTGAAGCGGCGCTGACCGGTGTGCGACCGGTCCACGTGCGGCATGAGGCCGATCCGCTCGTACCAGCGCAGCGTGTGCGCGGTCAGACCGGTGAACGCCGCCACTTCGCTGATCGTGTACTGGTCCTGCCCTTCGGGGCGCGGATGGGCCGCCGGGCCCGAAGCGCAGGCGTCGGTCCGTGTCGAAGTGGTCTCCATCAGCGTCATGCCCTCCACGCTAGAACGTTGGAGTGCACTCGAAGCAAGCGTGACCGGGTGCGGGTTTCGACGTGGCGGCACCCGGAATCTACTCTCGTACGCATGCAGAGCCTGCCGATGATCGAGAACTGGCCCGTGCCCACCGCGGCGGCCGCCGTCGTACGAGCGGACGGCACGGTCGTCGGTACGCACGGCCCGACCGCGCATCGTTTCCCCCTCGCATCCGTCACCAAACCGCTCGCCGCCTACGCGGCGCTGGTGGCGTACGAGGAGGGCGCCGTAGAGCTGGACGAACCGGCGGGCCCCGAGGGCTCGACCGTCCGCCACCTCCTCGCCCACACCAGCGGCCTCGCCTTCGACGAGCACCGGGTGACGGCCCCGCCCGGCAACCGCCGCCTCTACTCCAACGCGGGCTTCGAGGTCCTGGGCGACCACATCGCCAAGGCCACCGACATCCCGTTCCCGGAATATGTTCGACAGGCGGTCCTCGAACCCCTCGGGATGACCGCCACCACCCTGGACGGCTCCCCCGCCAAGGACGGCGTCTCCACCGTGGACGACCTCGTGCGCTTCGCCGCCGAGGTGCAGGCCCCCCGCCTCCTCGACCCGCGCACCGTGCTCGCCGCGCAGACCGTCGTCCACCCCGGCCTGAAGGGCGTCCTTCCCGGCTACGGGCACCAGAACCCCAACGACTGGGGCCTCGGCTTCGAGATCCGCGACTCCAAGTCCCCGCACTGGACCGGCGCCTCCTCCTCCCCCGCGACCTTCGGCCACTTCGGGCAGTCCGGCACCTTCCTGTGGGTCGACCCGGTCGCGGACGCGGCCTGCGTCGCCCTCACCGACCGGGCCTTCGGCCCGTGGGCGGTCGAGGTGTGGCCGGCGTTCACCGACGCGGTACTGGCAGAGCTGGCGGCGTGACCGCCCCGGCGGCGGCCAGGCACTCGAACCACACCGTCTTGCCGCCGCCGTCCCGCCGCACCTCCACCCCCCAGTCGTCCGTCACCGCCGCGACGAGCATCAGCCCGCGCCCCTCCTCGTCCAGCACATCGCCCTCCACCGCGACGGGCACCTTCGCGCAGTCGTCCGCCACCTCCACGCGGACGCCCGCTCCACCCGGGAGCCGGAAGATGAACGTCTGGCAGCGGCGCCCCGGCACGTGCCGGACCACGTTGCCGATCAGTTCGGTGAGCGCGAGTTCCGCCGCGTCGGACACCGAGGCCAGGCCCCAGCCCTTCAGGTAGAGGCCCAGGATGCGGCGCAGGTGCCGGGCCGAGTGGTCACTCATGGCGAAGTCGGCGCGGTAGACCGGCTCTTCGGAACCGGTTCGGGTGGCAATTACGTGATTCATGTCACCATCCTGCGAGCAACTGACTACGCTCGGCTACGCACGGAACCGAACGCCGCGAGGCGTTGCACCCCGGAGGTCCCTCGTGGCCAACATCCAGACGCTCGACCCCACCGCCTCTCCTCTCGACTACTACGGCTCCGAGCTGCGCCGCCTGCGCGAAGCCGCCCGCCTGAGCCAAGTCCAGCTGGGCGACTGCATCTACTGCACCGGCTCGCTGATCGGCCAGATCGAGACGACGAAGAAGATCCCCACGCGGGACTTCTCCGAGCGGATCGACGCCGCCCTCCGCACGGACGGTCACTTCTCCCGGCTGGTGGGCCTGGTCCTGCGAAGCCAACTGCCGTCCTGGTTCCAGGAGTACGCGGACATGGAGGCGAGGGCCGAGTACATCTCCACGTTCCAGACGCAGTTGATCTACGGCCTGCTCCAGACCGAGGCGTACGCCCGAGCCGTACTGGCCACCGGCATGCCGGACGATCTGGACGGCCTGCTCGCCGCCCGGATGGAGCGCCAACGCATCCTGGAACGCAAGCGTCCGCCGGTGACGTGGGTCGTCCTGGACGAGGCCGCTCTGTACCGTCCGATCGGTGGCCCCGAGGTCATGCGAGCGCAACTGAACCGCCTGTTGGACTTCGCCACCAACCGCTGGACTCGCGTCCAGGTGCTGCCCTTCGCCGCTGGTGCACACGCGAGTCTGGACGGCTCGTTCACCACTTTGCGCTTCGACGATGACCCAGACCTGATCTACACCGAGGACCTCATCTCGGGCCACATGACCGCCGACTCGGACACGGTCAGGGCAGCCTCGCTCCGCTATGCTCACCTGCAGGCTGCCGCGCTCTCCGTGGAGGAATCGGCGGTCCTGATCGCCCGCGTCATGGAGGAGCGTTATGGAGACCGGCCCCGAGCTGAAGGCTTCGCAGTGGCGTAAGTCCAGCTACAGCGGAAGCACCGGCGGCGAGTGCGTCGAGTGCACCGTGACCGGCGCCGCTGCGTGGCGTAAGTCGTCCTACAGCGGCGACAGAGGCGGCGAGTGCGTCGAGGTACAGGACGGCTGCGCCGCCTCCGTGCCCGTTCGTGACAGCAAGGTGCAGGACGGCCCCGTCGTCGTCATCGGTGCCGCCGCCTGGCGCACCTTCGTCGCCGGGCTTTAACAGCTCAAGGGCCCGGGAAGACCGCACAGGTCTCCCGGGCCCTTTGCGTTCCCCCGCACCCCCCGGCGGCGCTACGCTCCCCGGCCATGAGCGACGACATGGTCCGCGCCACCGCGTCCGACGTCCCCGCGCTCGCCGGGGTCCTGGCCAGCGCGTACGCCGAGGACCCGGTCTGGTCGTGGCTGATGCCCCGCGACCGGGACCGGCGGCTGCGGCTGCTGTTCACCGCGCATCTGGCCCAGCAGGTCCCGGCGGGCCGGGTGTGGACGGACGCGGACCGCACGGTGGCGGCGGTCTGGGCGGAGCCCGGCGCGTGGAAGCTGCCGGCGAGCTACCTGCTGCGCAACGCGGGCACGCTGCTGCGGGCGGGGCGGGCCCAACTGCCTCGTACGGGGATGCGGCTGCTCGCGCTGGAGCACCGCCACCCGACTCAACCGGCGCACTGGTACGTGGAGTACATCGGCACCCACGTTGACGCGCGCGGCACCGGGCGCGGGTCGCGGGTGCTGGGCGGGCTGTTGGACCGGGCCGACGCGGACGGGCGGCCGGTGTTCCTGGAGTCGAGCAACAGCCGCAACCTGACGTTCTACCGGCGGCACGGGTTCGAGGTGCGGGAGGAGATGACGTTCCGGGCCGGGCCGCCGATGTGGTCGATGTGGCGCCGGTAGGCCGGCGGCACCTCAGGCGGGCAGCTCCCAGACCAGCACCTCGGCGTTCCCCGCCGCGACCAGTTCGAGCCCGGCCTCGCCGGTGATCCGGGCCGCGTCGCCCGCCGTCAGTTCCTCGCCGCCGACGCGTATCGCGCCGCGCACGGCATGGACGTACACGCGCGGAGCGTCCGGGACGGCCGCGCGCTCGCCCTCCGCGAGCCGCCGCACGTGGAGCATGGCCCCGGCCTCGGGGAGGGCGTACGGGGTGGAGTCGGCGATGCCGGGGACGGTCGTGTACGAGGGCTCGCCGCCGGGCTCCAAGGGGGCCAGCCACATCTGAAGGAACGTCAGCGGGGTTTCGCCGTCGTTGCGTTCGACGTGGCGGACGCCGGAGGCGGCGCTGAGGTGCTGGACGTCCCCGGCGCGTACGACCGTGGCGTGACCGGCCGAGTCGCGGTGGGTCAGCTCGCCCTCGACGACCCAGGTGACGATCTCGGTGTGGCTGTGCGGGTGCTCCTCGAAGCCCGCGCCGGGGGCGAGGCGTTCCTCGTTGCAGGCGAGGATCGGGCCGAAACGGAGGTTGTCGGGGTCGTAGAAGGAGCCGAAGGAGAAGGAGTGCCGGGAGGAGATACCGGCCGCCTCGTCCCCGCCCTCGAACCGGTCGCCCGCGCGGTGTACGGAAATCACCTGTCCACGGTAGCCCCGCCGGGGGCCCGGAGGGAGCCCGCTGCCGGGCGGCACGACCCGCCACCGGCCCCGGCCCTCCGTGCCTCCGTCCGGATAAGGCAGTCTTGTGTCCGTGCCCCGACCCGATCCTGAGCAGCCCGCTGCGAACGCCGCCCATCTCCATGCCGCGACCCTGAAGCGGCTGGAGCAGTCCTCCGGCCGGCTGGCCGCGAACGCGATCGCCCGCATGGACGAGTCGCTGCCGTGGTACCGGGCGATGCCTCCGGAGAACCGGTCGTGGATCGGCCTGGTCGCCCAGGCCGGTATCGCCGCGTTCACCGAGTGGTTCCGGCACCCGGAGACCCCGCAGGCGATCTCGACGGACGTCTTCGGGACGGCCCCGCGCGAGCTGACCCGGGCGATCACGCTGCGGCAGACCGTCGAGATGGTGCGGACGACGATCGAGGTCATGGAGGCCGCGATCGACGAGGTCGCCGCGCCCGGCGACGAGTCGGTGCTGCGCGAGGCGCTGCTCGTCTACGCCCGGGAGATCGCCTTCGCGACCGCCCAGGTGTACGCGCAGGCCGCCGAGGCCCGGGGCGCCTGGGACGCCCGGCTGGAATCACTCGTGGTGAACGCGGTGCTGTCCGGGGAGGCCGACGAGGGTGCGGTGTCCCGGGCCGCCGCGCTCGGCTGGAACTCGCCGGAGCACGTGTGCGTGCTGCTCGGCACGGCCCCGGACGGGGACAGCGAGCTGACCGTGGAGGCGATCCGTCGGGCCGCCCGGCACGCAAAGCTCCAGGTGCTCACGGGGGTGCTCGGCAACCGCCTGGTCGTCATCGCGGGCGGCAGCGACAACCCGCTCCAGGTCGCGAAGGCCCTGATCGGACCGTATGCGGCGGGCCCCGTGGTGGCCGGTCCCGTGGTGGCGGACCTGCTGGCCGCGACCCGGTCCGCGCAGGCGGCGGCCGCCGGGCTCAAGGCGTGCGGTGCCTGGCAGGACGCGCCGAGGCCGGTGCTCGCGGACGATCTCCTGCCGGAGCGCGCGATGGCGGGTGACCCGGCCGCGCGCGAGCAGTTGGTGGAGGAGATCTACAGACCGCTCGAAGAAGCGGGCTCAGCGCTCCTGGAGACTTTGAGTGTGTATCTGGAGCAGGCGAGCAGCCTCGAAGGCGCGGCCAGGATGCTGTTCGTGCATCCCAACACCGTGCGCTACCGGCTCCGACGTGTGACAGACGTCACCGGCTGGTCGCCTTCCGATGTCCGCTCGGCGTTCACTCTGCGAATCGCCCTGATCCTGGGGCGTCTGGCCGACCGGGATGTACAGTCCTAGACTTTTGTCGGACATCAACAATTCCCCCTACGGTTCTTCGTCCCTGTCCCCACGGGTGTTCCGGACCGTTCACAAGAGAGAGTGTGAGGGTGCTCGTACTCGTCGCTCCCGGCCAAGGCGCTCAGACGCCCGGCTTCCTGACTCCCTGGCTCGACCTCCCCGGTGCCACCGACCGCATCGCGGCCTGGTCCGACGCCATCGGGCTCGACCTCGCCCACTACGGCACCAAGGCGGACGCGGAGGAGATCCGCGACACCGCGGTGGCCCAGCCGCTGCTGGTGGCCGCCGGTCTGCTCTCGGCCGCCGCGCTCGACGCGTCGCCGGGTGCCGTCGCGGGCCACAGCGTCGGTGAGATCACCGCCGCCGCTCTCGCCGGAGTCGTCGGCGAGGAGGCCGCGCTCCGCTTCGTACGCACCCGTGGGCTCGGCATGGCCGAGGCCGCCGCGGTCACGGAGACCGGCATGGCGGCGCTGCTCGGCGGCGACCCCGAGGTCACCGTGGCTCACCTGGAAAAGCTCGGGCTGACCCCGGCGAACGTCAACGGGGCCGGTCAGATCGTCGCCGCCGGCACCGCCGAGCAGATCGCCGCGCTCACCGAGGACAGGCCGGAGGGTGTGCGCCGCGTGGTGCCCCTGAAGGTGGCCGGCGCGTTCCACACGCACCACATGGCTCCCGCCGTCGAGCGGCTGCGCGCCGCCGCCGGGGACCTGGACGTGTCCGACCCGACTGTGACGTACATCTCGAACGCCGACGGCAAGACCGTCGCGACCGGCCGCGAGGTCGTCACCCGCCTCGTCGGCCAGGTCGCCAACCCGGTGCGCTGGGACCTGTGCATGGAGACGTTCAAGGAACTCGGCGTCACCGCGCTCATCGAGGTCTGCCCCGGCGGCACGCTCACCGGCCTGGCCAAGCGGGCGCTGCCCGGCGTCCGGACCCTCGCGCTCAAGACCCCCGACGACCTCGACGCGGCCCGCGCGCTCATCGCTGAGCACGCGGGCGCCTAAGGAGCCCGAGAGCATGTCGAAGATCAAGCCCAGCCAGGGCGCGCCGTACGCGCGGATCATGGGTGTCGGCGGCTACCGCCCGACCCGGGTGGTGCCCAACGAGGTCATCCTGGAGACGATCGACTCGTCCGACGAGTGGATTCGCTCCCGCTCCGGCATCGCGACCCGCCACTGGGCCTCCGACGAGGAGACCGTGGCCGCGATGTCCGTCGAGGCGGCGGGCAAGGCCATCGCGGACGCCGGGATCACCCCGGAGCAGATCGGCGGGGTCATCGTCTCCACCGTCTCGCACTTCAAGCAGACCCCGGCCATCGCGACCGAGATCGCCCACAAGGTCGGTGCCGGCAAGCCCGCCGCGTTCGACATCTCGGCCGGCTGTGCGGGCTTCGGCTACGGGCTGACCCTCGCCAAGGGCATGATCGTCGAGGGCTCGGCAGAGTACGTGCTCGTCATCGGCGTGGAGCGGCTGAGCGACCTCACCGACCTGACCGACCGGGCGACGGCGTTCCTGTTCGGCGACGGCGCCGGAGCGGTCATCGTGGGCCCGTCCCAGGTGCCCGCCATAGGCCCGACCGTCTGGGGCTCCGAGGGCGACAAGTCCGAGACGATCAAGCAGACCGTGGCGTGGGACGCCTTCCACGCCGACCGTCCGGAGAAGTTCCCCGCCATCACGCAGGAGGGCCAGGCGGTGTTCCGCTGGGCCGTCTTCGAGATGGCGAAGGTCGCCCAGCAGGCGCTGGACGCGGCCGGGATCGCCCCGGAAGACCTGGACGTCTTCATCCCGCACCAGGCCAACATGCGGATCATCGACTCGATGGTGAAGACCCTGAAGCTGCCGGAGAGCGTCACGGTCGCCCGTGACGTGGAGACCACCGGCAACACCTCCGCCGCCTCGATTCCGCTCGCGATGGAGCGGCTTCTGGCGACCGGTCAGGCGAAGAGCGGCGACACCGCGCTCGTCATCGGCTTCGGGGCGGGTCTCGTCTACGCCGCGACGGTCGTTACTCTCCCCTAGGCACACCGGGTCTTTTCGCCCGGACGCCCGAACCCAGCAGATAAACACCGAAGGAGCGCCGACATGGCCGCCACGCAGGAAGAGATCGTCGAAGGTCTCGCCGAGATCGTCAACGAGATCGCCGGTATTCCGACCGAGGACGTCCAGCTGGACAAGTCCTTCACGGACGACCTGGACGTCGACTCGCTGTCCATGGTCGAGGTCGTCGTCGCCGCCGAGGAGCGCTTCGACGTGAAGATCCCCGACGAGGACGTCAAGAACCTCAAGACCGTCGGCGACGCCGCGGACTACATCCTCAAGCACCAGGCCTGATCCAGCCGGATCGTGTGTCGCCACCCGGCGGTGGCGCCGCTGATTCACGACCCCCTACACGTGGAGAAGATTTTCCAGTGAACTCGACCAATCGCACCGTGGTCGTCACCGGTATCGGCGCAACCACTCCGCTGGGTGGCGATTCCGCATCGACCTGGGAAGGTCTGATGGCCGGACGTTCCGGCGTCAAGCCTCTTGAGGGCGAACGTTTCGCCGAACTGCCTGTTCGGATCGCGGCCCTGGCGGCCGTCGATCCCGCTGACGTCCTGCCCCGTCCGCTCGCCCGCCGTCTGGACCGCTCGGCGCAGTTCGCGCTGATCGCGGCCCGCGAGGCGTGGGCGGACGCGGGTTTCACCGGCAAGGCCGGTGAGGACGAATCGATCCAGCCCGAGCGGCTGGGTTCGGTCATCGCCTCCGGCATCGGTGGCGTGATCACCCTGCTCGACCAGTACGACGTGCTGAAGGAGAAGGGCGTACGCCGCGTCTCCCCGCACACCGTGCCCATGCTCATGCCCAACGGCCCGGCGGCGAACGTGGGTATCGAGGTGAACGCCCAGGCGGGCGTCCACACCCCGGTCTCCGCGTGCGCGTCCGGGGCCGAGGCGATCGGCTACGCCGTCGAGATGATCCGCACCGGCCGTGCCGATGTGGTCCTCGCCGGCGGCACCGAGGCGGCGATCCACCCGCTGCCGATCGCCGCGTTCGCCAACATGATGGCGATGTCCAAGAACAACGACGAGCCGGAGAAGGCGTCCCGGCCGTACGACGTGGCCCGCGACGGCTTCGTCCTCGGCGAGGGTGCCGGTGTCGTCGTCCTGGAGTCCGCGGAACACGCGGCGGCGCGTGGCGCCCGGGTCTACTGCGAGGTGCTGGGCCAGGGGCTTTCCGCCGACGCCCACCACATCGCGCAGCCCGAGCCGACGGGTCGCGGTATCGCCGCGGCGATGCAGAACCTGCTGGACCAGACGGACCTGAAGCCGTCGGAGATCGCCCACCTGAACGCCCACGCGACGTCCACGCCCCAGGGCGACATCGCGGAGGTCAAGGCCCTGCGCAAGGTCCTCGGGGAGGACCTGGACCACGTGGCGATCTCCGCGACGAAGTCGATGACGGGTCACCTGCTGGGTGGCGCGGGCGGCATCGAGACCGTGGCGACGGTCCTGGCGCTGCACCACCGGATGGCTCCGCCGACGATCAACGTCGAGGACCTGGACGAGTCCGTCGACGCGGACATCGTGCGGGGCGAGCCGCGGGCGCTGCCCGAGGGGCCGATCGCGGCGATCAACAACTCGTTCGGGTTCGGTGGGCACAACGTGGTGCTGGCGTTCCGTAGCGTGTGACGCCTTTGTGGCTGTACGTGTGAAGCCCGTACCCCCGTGGGGGGTGCGGGCTTCGTCGTCGTGTTGGGGGCTCCGCCCCCCCGAGCCCCCGCTCCTCGATCGCCGGAGGGGGCTTGATTCCGCCCCGGCGGTCACACCACCTGGTGGAGCCAGCGGACCGGGGCGCCCTCGCCCGCGTGGCGGAAGGACTCCAGTTCGTCGTCCCACGGCTTGCCGAGGAGTTTGGCGATCTCCGACTCCAGGTCGGTTTCGCCGCCCAGCGAGCGGGCCAGCGCCGCCCGGAGGCGGTCCTCGGGGACCAGGATGTCGCCGTGCATGCCGGTGACGGCGTGGAAGATGCCCAGCGTGGGCGTCGAGCTGTAGCGCTCGCCCTCCGCCGCGGGAGACGGCTCCGCCGTCACCTCGAAGCGCAGGAGGTCCCAGCCCCGCAGCGCGGAGGCCAGTTTCGACGCCGTGCCGGGGCGGGCCTGCCAGGAGAATTCGGAGCGCCAGGTGCCCGGCGCGGCCGGCTGTCTGATCCAGTCCAGCTGCACCCGCCCACCGAGGACACCCGCCACCGCCCACTCGACGTGTGGGCAGAGCGCGCGCGGTGCGGAGTGAACGTACAGGACTCCACGTGTCGTCACCGGGACCTCCAGTGTGGGACGAGGTTCGCCTTCCCCAGCGGCCTGTCATCAGTAAACAGCATCGGGAGTTATTCTCCGGAAAAGCGACAGTATGTGACGTGGTGTGATGTTCGGATGCCACCCGAGTGGAGCCGGGCGTCCGAGGGAGCCACTGGTTCGACGGGGAAAAGCTACCGCGCCCCGGGTGCCGAGGTGTGACGTACCGTCGGTCCGGGGCCCTTCTTCGCTCAGTCTTCACGTGGCGGAGCGTCCGGGCACGAACAGGAGGAGACCAGGCAATGCCGGATCGGTCCGTACGGCACCGCTCGCGCACCGCACTGGCCGGGCTGGCGGCCCTGGCGTTCGTCGGTGCGGCGGCGCTGACCGGCTGTGACGCGGGGCACAACGGGACGACGAAGGGGTCGGCGCCGGCCGACCGCCCCGCGTCCCCCGCGGCCGGCCCGGTCTGGAACCCGAGCCCCGGGTCCATCGCGGCGGTCGGGGACTCGATCACGCGCGGGTTCGACGCCTGCTCGGTGCTGGCCGACTGCCCGGAGGTGTCCTGGTCGACGGGCACGGACACCGCGGTGCGCAGCCTCGCGGTGCGGCTGCTCGGGGCCTCGCGCGCGGCCGACCACACCTGGAACCACGCCGAGACGGGGGCCAGGATGTCCCAGCTGCCGGAGCAGATGGCGGCGGCGGCCGCGGAGGACCCGGACCTGGTGACCGTGATGATCGGCGCCAACGACGCCTGCCGGGACTCGGTGCGGGCGATGACCCCGGTGGACGACTTCCGCACGTCGTTCGAGGCGTCGATGCGCCGGCTGCGCAGCGGGGCGCCCAAGGCGCAGGTGTACGTGTCGAGCGTGCCGGACCTGAAGCGGCTGTGGTCGCAGGGGCGCGGCAACCAGCTGGGCAAGCAGATCTGGAAGCTGGGCATCTGCAAGTCGATGCTGAGTGACGCGGACGACATGGGCGCGGCGGCCGTCGCCCGCCGCGCGGCCGTGCAGGAGCGTGTCGTGGCGTACAACGAAGTGCTGCGCGAGGTGTGTGCGAAGGACAGCCGCTGCCGGTACGACGGCGGGGCGGTGTTCGACTACCGGTTCACCGGCAAGCAGCTCAGCCAGTGGGACTGGTTCCACCCCGGCCGCAACGGTCAGGCGAGGCTCGCCGAGATCGCCTACCGCAACGTCACGGCGGCCCGCCCGCCCGCGTAAAGTCGCTGATCATGGAGACGCGTTCGAACACGGTGGTCGGTACGGAACACTTCGGCACCCTCGGGGACGGCACCGCCGTGCACCGCTGGACGCTGGAGCGGGACGGTACGCGGGTGCGCGTCCTGACGTACGGCGGCGTCGTGCAGTCGGCCGAGGTGCCGGACCGGGACGGGGTGCGGGCCGGGATCGCGCTCGGGCTGCCGGACCTCGCCTCGTACCAGGAGTACACGGGCCCCTACTTCGGCGCGCTGGTCGGCCGGTACGCGAACCGGATCGGCGGGGCGGCCTTCGAGCTGGACGGCCGGACCCACCACCTGACGCGCAACGAGGGCCGCAACCACGTGCACGGCGGGGCGCGCGGCTTCGACAAGCGGGTGTGGGACGCCCGCGAGGTCGAGGGCGGCGTCGAGCTGTCCCTCGTCTCGGCGGACGGCGAGGAGGGCTTCCCTGGCCGTATGGAGCTGACGGTGGCGTACATCCTGGACGAGGGCGGTGCGCTGCGCATCGCGTACCGGGCGACGACGGACGCGCCGACCGTGCTGAACCTGACGAACCACACCTACTGGAACCTCGCGGGCGCCGAGAGCGGCAGCGCGCTCGGGCAGCGGCTGCGGATCGCGGCGCAGGCGGTCACCCCGGTGGACGCGGAGTCCCTGCCGACGGGCGAGTTCCTGCCGGTGGAGGGCACCCGGTTCGACTTCCGCGAGCCCCGGCCGGTGACCAAGGAGTACGACCACAACTTCGTGCTGGACGCGCAGGGGCCGGTTCCGGCGGCCGAGTTGTACGACGAGGTGTCGGGGCGCGTCCTGACGGTCACGACGACCGAGCCGGGGCTCCAGCTGTACACGGCGGACCACTTCGACGGCCGGCCGTTCGGCCCGTGCGCCGGGATCGCCCTGGAGACGCAGCACTTCCCGGACTCGCCGAACCGCCCGGAGTTCCCGAGCACGGTGCTGCGGCCGGGCGAGGAGTTCGTGTCGACGACGGTGTACGGGTTCTCGGTGCGCTGAGCCGGCCGCTCAGTCCTCGCGGACCGTCTCGCCGCCGCCTGCGGCGCCCGTGTCCTCCTCGCCCACCAGGCCGCGCGCCAGCAGGGTCGCCCCGGCGACGGCCCCCGGCATCAGGAACACGGCGACGAACGGCAGCATGAAGGCGAGCCCCAGCGGTACGCCGAAGCCGAGGGTCCGCAGGCGGTGGCCGCGCAGCAGGGCGAGGCGGTCCTTCAGCACCATGCCCCGGCGCTGGAGGGCGACGGCGGTCAGCTCCTCGGCGAGGAAGTACCCGGTGACGCAGAAGCCGATGACGGGCACGACGGTCTGCCCGGCGACGGGTACGAAACCGAGGGCGAAGAGCAGGACCGCGTACAGCCCGACCCGCACCAGGACGCGCACGCTGTCGCGGGCGGAGATCCACAGCTCGCGCCGGAGCGGCAGCCCGGACTCGGGGACCGTACCGCCCTCGGTGCGGTCGACCTCCTCGGAAAGCGCCTCGTAGAAGGGCTGTCCGACCAGCAGGGTCACGGCGGTGAAGGTGATGACGGCCAGGAAGAGGCCGAGGACGAAGACCAGCGCCGTCAGGGCGTCGCGCAGCAGGGCCGGCCAGGGCGAGGACCAGTCGTCGGCGAACGGGGTCGCCCACTCCACCAGGTCGTCGGCGCCGTAACCGAGGCCGATGAGGGCGCCCGCGTACAGGACGAGTGTGATCAGGGCGGGCAGCAGCCCTGTGCCGAACCACCTGCCGTGGCCGAACACCCAGCGCTGGCCCTTGAACACATAGCCGAGCCCCGCCCCGAGATCACGCATGGCGTCAGCCTAACGGGATCGGGGGGCGGGGCAGGTCCGGCGAGGAGGAGCGGGTCAGGCGACCGAGAGCTCCACCTTGATGTTGCCGCGCGTGGCGTTCGAGTACGGGCAGACCTGGTGGGCCTTCTCGATGAGCGCCTGCGCGGTCGCCGCGTCGACGTTCGGGATGGTCGCGGTGAGCGCGACCTCCAGGCCGAAGCCGCCGGCCTCGGTCTTGCCGATGGAGACCGCGGCGGTCACCGTCGAGCCGGAGATGTCGGCCTTCTCCTGGCGGGCGACGACGCCCAGCGCGCTCTGGAAGCAGGCGCTGTAACCGGCGGCGAACAGCTGCTCCGGGTTGGTGCCGGCGCCGCTGCCGCCCATCTCCTTCGGCGGGTTGACGACTACGTCGAGCTTGCCGTCGTCCGAGGCGACGCGGCCGTCACGGCCGTTCGTAGCGGTGGCGACGGCGGTGTACGCGACGGCGATGTCCTGAATGCTCATGACTGGGGATTCCTCCTGCTGATGCGCCGCGACTCGCGCCCACGATCGCGACGGCCTGGAACGAGACTAACGGGTGCCGGCGGAGCGGTTCAGCCGAGGGAGACGATCATCTTTCCGGTGTTCTCGCCGCGCAGGAGACCGAGGAAGGCCTCGAAGCCGTTCTCGATGCCCTCGACCACCGTCTCGCGGTACTTCAGCTCGCCCGAGTTCAGCCAGCCGGCCACCTCCTGGACGAACTGCTCCTTGAGGTCGGAGTGGTCGGCGACGAGCATGCCCTGAAGGCGCAGCCGCTTGCCGATGACGAGCGCGAGGTTGCGCGGGGCGGGGGTGGGATCGGTCTCGTTGTACTGGGAGATCATGCCGCAGATGGTGGCGCGGCCGTGCACGTTGAACGAGGAGATCGCGGCTTCCAGGTGCTCGCCGCCGACGTTGTCGAAGTAGACGTCGATGCCGTCGGGGGCGGCCTTGCGCAGCTGCTCGGCGACGGGCCCGTTCTTGTAGTTGAACGCGGCGTCGAAGCCGTACTCCTCGACGAGCAGTTCGACCTTCTCGTCGGAGCCGGCGGAGCCGATGACCCGGGACGCGCCCTTGAGCTTCGCCATCTGCCCGACCTGGCTGCCGACCGCACCGGCGGCGCCGGAGACGAAGACCGCGTCGCCCTCCTTGAAGGACGCCACGTCGAACAGTCCGGCGTAGGCGGTGAGCCCGGTCATGCCGAGCACGCCGAGGTAGGCGGAGAGCGGGGCGAGCGAGGCGTCGACCTTCACCGCGTGCTTGGCGGGCACGCTCGCGTACTCGCGCCAGCCGAGACCGTGCAGGACGTGGTCGCCGGCCTCGAAGCCCTCGGCGTTGGAGGCGACGACCTCACCGACCGCGCCGCCGTCCATCGGCTGGTCCAGCTCGAACGGCGGGGTGTACGACTTCACGTCGTTCATCCGGCCGCGCATGTAGGGGTCGACCGAGAAGTGCAGGTTGCGCACGAGGACCCGGCCCTCGGCGGGGGCGGTGACCGGTGCCTCACGCAGCGCGAAATCCTCGGCCTTCGGCCAGCCGTGCGGACGGGCTACGAGGTGCCATTCACGGCTGGAGTCGGGAAGATTTGCAGACATGGGCTCGGGGTCTCCTCGATGTCGGGGTGATGTCGCGGTCTCGGTGCCGGGGTGGTGGTCCCGGGGTGGCGGTTCCGGGTGGCGGTTCCGGGTGGCGAAAAAACTTCACTACATGAAACAACCATGCGCCTGGATATTTCATGTTGTCAAGCAACTGGGTATCCTGTGTGTCATGGCCTCGCGCATAGATCCCCTGACTCTCGAAGTCATCGAGCTCATCGGCACCGTCGTGGCGCGTTACTACGAGGAGTACGAGCAGGCCGCGGCCGCGCACAGCCTCACCGGCTCGCAGGCGCGGGTCCTCGGGCTGCTGTCGGTCGAGCCGCTGCCGATGCGCCGGATCGCCCAGAAGCTGAAGTGCGAGCCGTCCAACGTGACCGGCATCGTGGACCGGCTGGAGGCGCGCGGCCTGGTGGAGCGGCGCCCGGACCCGGCCGACCGCCGGGTGAAGCTGGCCGCGCCCACCGAGCGGGGGGCGCGGACCGCGCTGCAACTGCGCGACGCGCTGGACTTCGCCCGCGAGCCGCTGGCCGGCCTGTCGGACGCGGACCGCACGGTCCTGCGGGACCTGTTGCGCCGGATGGTGGGAACGGAGCCGGGGGCCGGACCGGCACCATGGGGCGCATGACCGCTTCCGCCCCCTTCGGGCCCCGCGAGTTCCAGCTCGTCCTGCTGCGCCGGATGGCCGACCACCAGCCCGGCCTGGTGGAGGACGCCCGGCACGAGCTGAGCGCGACGCTCGCCGAGATGCGCGAGGCGAACCGGCGCTGGCAGGCCATGGTCCGGGCGCCCCGGGGGCGGGGCGCGCTGCGCCGATACCGTTCGGTGCTCGGCGAGCCCGAGACGACCGGGCGCCGGACCATCGGTGATCTGGAGTTCGACGTGCTGCTGTGGCCGGTGCCGCTCTGGCCGCAACTGCGGTTCGAGGTGATGGTGGCGCCGGGCGGGGCGGTGTGGAACGAGTGGCTGGTCCGGGCGCCGGGCGCGGCGGCCCCCGCGCTGCGGACGGTGGCGGACCTGACGCCCTGGTCGTGCACGGTGGACGAGGTGGCGCGGGCCTTCGCGCCGGCCCGCCCGATGGAGGGCAGCGCGCCGACCCGCTGGGCGCTGGCGGTCAGGGACGGGGCGGATGCGTATGTCGCCGAGTTCACGTGGGGGCTGCTCCAGCGGGTGCTGGCGGGGGGCGTGGGGGGCGTGGGGGGCTGAGTGCGGGCGCGCGGGCCTGCCGGGGCGTCCTCAATCGCCGGACAGGCTTGAACTTGCCGTTCGGGCGTCCTCAATCGCCGGACGGGCTTGATGTGGCGGACGGGCTTGAGGGAGCGGACGGGCTTGATGTGGCGGACGGGCTTGAAGGAGCGGACGGGCTTGATGTGGCGGACGGGCTTGAACTTGCCGTTCGGGCATCCTCAATCGCCGGACGGGCTTGAGAGGGCCGGGGCGGGTGTTGACGTGCCGGCGGGCGGACGTCTGCGGTGGGGGCGGAGGTGTCGTCGGGTGGTCCCTCCGACGGCGCACCCCAGCGGGCGTGGTGGCCCCTGACGGCGCACGATGCGAGGAGAGCCGGCTGCCCGTCGGTCCCCCTCAACGCTCTCGGGAGAACCTGCCGTGACCGTCAGCCTTGAGCAGTTGCGCCGTTGCCATTTCGCCGTCGACCTCGGGGCCGCCCGCACCCGGGTGTACGTCAAGGGGCCCGGCCTCGTCGTGGACGAGCCGAGCGTCGCCGCCGTCAACACCCGTACCGGCTCGCTCATCGCCGTCGGCACCCTCGCCGAACAGATGACGGGCCGCACCCCCGCCTACATCCGAGTGGCCCGGCCCGTCTCCGGCGGAACCGTCGTGGACATCGAGATGGCCCAGCGCATGCTGCGCCACCTGCTCGGTGAGAAGCTGCGCCGCCAACTACGCCGCAAGCCCTGGCTGCGCGCCGCCGCCAGCATCCCGCACGAGAGCGACCCGCTCGCCCGCCGGGCCGCCGTGGAGACCCTGGTCGGCCTCGGCGCGCGCCGGGTCGAACTCGTGGACACCCTGATCGCGGCGGCCGTCGGCTGCGGGCTGCCGGTCGAGCAGCCGACCGCGACCATGATCATGGTGTGCGGGGCCGCGACGACGCAGATCGCGGTGCTCTCGCTCGGCTCGATCGTGACGGCGGTACGCCTTCCGATCGGCGGCGACGCGATCGACCACGCGGTGATCCAGCACCTGCGCCAGTTCCACGAGCTGATGCTGCCGAGCCAGTCCGTGCGCCCCCTGCAACTCGCGCTCAGCGGCAACGGGCTGACCACGCAGGGCCCTTCGGTCACCGAGATCCACGGCCGGGACGTGGCGACCGGGCTCGCCCGGACCGTCCAGGTCGACACCGCCGCGATCCGGCAGGCGATCCACCGCCCGCTCACCGCCGTCCTGGACGGCCTGGGCAAGGTCCTGCGGGACTGCCCGCCCGACCTGGTCGCCGACCTCGCGGACCGCGGGATCACGATGGTCGGCGGGAGCGCGCTGCTGCCCGGCCTCGACCAGATGCTGCGCGACGCGACGGGCATGCCGGTGCGCATCGCCGAACGGCCCGACACCTGCTCGGTCCTGGGCATGGGCGCCATGCTGGACGGGAAGATCAGCCCGATGGTCCTCGACCCCCTCGCCGGCTGACCGGCG
Organism: Streptomyces sp. A0958; assembly: GCF_004795035.1. Lineage (GTDB taxonomy): Bacteria > Actinomycetota > Actinomycetes > Streptomycetales > Streptomycetaceae > Streptomyces. Next base: position 27,027 of record NZ_SSBK01000030.1, on the reverse strand, counting down.
CGCCGGGAACGGCCGATGACGGACGAGCCGGCGGGCGCGCCGCCGGACCGCGGCCTGCCGGAGTCGCCCCTGCTGCCGCGGCTCCTGGAAGCGGTGCTGAGCGTCGGCTCGGACCTCGAACTGCGGGCCACCCTCCAGCAGATCATCGACACCGCGACCGCCCTGACCGACGCCAGGTACGGGGCGCTGGGCGTGCTGGACCCCGGGCGCGGCACGATCCGCGAGCTGTTCGTCTGCGGGATGAGCGAGGCCGAGCAGGCGGCCATCGGCGACTTCCCCGACGGGCACACGGGCATGCTCGGCGCCCTCGTGGACGAGCCGGGGCCGCTGCGCTCCGACGACCTGACCACCGATCCGCGCGCCACCGGCACCCCGCCCGGCCACCCCGCGATGCGTTCGTTCCTCGGCGCCCCGATCCGGGTCCGCCAGGAGGTCTTCGGCAACATCTACCTCGCCGAGAAGCCCACCGGGCACTTCACCGAGACCGACGCCGGGCTGCTGCGGGTCCTCTCCGCGCAGGCCGGCATCGCGATCGGCAACGCCCGGCTGTACGAGAGCGCCCGGCAGCGGGCACGCTGGATCGAGGGCGCCGCCGCCGTCACCAACACCCTGCTCACCGGCGAGAACCTGTCCGACGCGCTGACGACCGTGGCGGAACGGGCCCGCATCCTCAGCGACGCGGTGGCCGGGGTGATCCTCCAGCCCACCGACGAGGGCGGCATGGAGATCGTCGTCGCCTCCACCCTTGAGGACCCGGCCGGGATCGTGGGCACGGCCATCGCCCCCGGCTCCCCCGTCCTGGTCCAACTGCTGGGCGGCGAGGCCGTGTTCATCGAGGACTCGGCGACCGATCCCCGGATGACGACACCGGTGCGGTCCCGGTTCGGCCCCAGCATGATGCTGCCGTTGCAGAGCGGGGGCCGGCTCATCGGAACCCTCGCCCTGCCCCGGCGGCGCGGCGCCCGCCCGTACACCGACCTGGACCGGCTGCTGGCCGCCCAGTTCGCCTCGCAGGCGGCGCTCGCCCTGGTCCTGGCGGACTCGCAGCACGACCGGGAGCAGCTGGCGGTGTACGAGGACCGCGACCGGATCGCGCGGGACCTGCACGATCTGGTCGTCCAGCGGCTGTTCGCCACCGAGATGATGCTGGAGTCGACGCGCCGCCGGGCCGGTGCCGGGGAGACGAGTGAGCTGCTTTCCACGGCCGTGGACGAGCTGGATTCGACGATCCAGGAGGTGCGGACGGCCATCTTCGCCCTTCAGCAGCCGCCCGCCGAGGCCCCCGCCACCTTCCGGGGCCGGGTGCTGCGGGAGACCGGGGGCGCGGCGGCGGTGCTCGGCTTCCAGCCGTCGGTGCAGTTCACCGGGGCGGTGGACGCGCTCGTGACGGAACCGGTGGGCGGGCGGCTGCTCGCGGCGTTGCGCGGGGCGCTGGCGGCGGCGCACCGGCGGGACGGGGTGTCGGCGATCGAGGTGGAGGTGGACGTGACGGCGGCGCTGCCGGACGGGCGGGGCGCGGTCCGGCTCACGGTCGCGGACGACGGGCGCGAGCCGGACGGTTCGCGGGCGCCGGTGGTGACGTGGCAGGCGCCGCTGTGAGCCGGGCGCGCCGGCGCGTCACGGGCCGGGCGCGGCGGTGAGTCCGGGGCGCCGGCGCGTCACGGGCCGGGCGCGGCCCGGAGTGCGACGCGGGTGTGGGAGTGGGCGACGCCCGCCTCGCGCTTGAGGCGGCGCAGGAGGGTGTCGAGCGCGGCGGTGTCGGCGGCGGCGGCCCGTACGAGGTAGTCGTGGCCGCCCGTCACGTGGACCACCTCGGTGATGCCGGGCAGCGCCAGCACCGCCCGTTCGAACGTCTCGTTGGTGGTGTCCATCCGCAGGGTCACGTCGATGAAGACGACGAGCCCGGTGCGGGTGTCGGCTGCGGGGTCGATGATCACGGTGAAGCCGCGGATGACGCCGTCCTTGCGCAGCCGCCGTACCCGGTCGGCCGCCGCGTTGGCGCTGAGCCCGACCCGTATGCCCAGGTCACGGTACGAGATCCGCGCGTCCTCCTGGAGGACACCGAGGATTTCCCTGTCCAGACGATCCATGCCCCCAATTGTCGCAGCTTCGGCGCGTATGAGAAGTCGGGGGGACGGGCGGACCCCCCCCGTATGGAGCGGGCCGACGGGCTCGCGGCCGGTGCCCGCCCTTGACCGGCCGTGTGGGTACAGCCGTGAAGCAGTCACCCGCACCGGCCGGCGCACCGGCCTCCGGGGCCGCCTGTCGCAACCTCGTGATGGCCACGATCGGCTTCACGCTCACCTTCCGGGCCTGGAACCTGATCGCGCCCATGTCGGCCGATTACAAGGACCGCCTGGGCCTGAACTCGTTCCAGCAGTCCCTGCTGGTCGCCGTGCCGGTGCTGGTCGGCTCGCTGGGCCGTATCCCGGTGGGCGCGCTGACCGACAAGTACGGGGCGCGGCTGGCCGTGGGCTTCCTGCTGGGGCTGGGCGGTACGACGTTCGCGATCGGCATCCCGCTGGTCAACTCCTGGTTCCGGCCCGCCGAGCACGGCGACAACCTGCCGTTCCTCGTGGTCGCCGCCGCGCTCGTGGTGTACGCGGCGCTGGCCGCCCTGCTCGTCGGCGACCGTCCGGGCCGCCAGGTGCCGACCGATTCGACGGCCGGCCGGCCGGCCGGCGGCGGCGAGCAGGCCGCGGGTCACCTGTGAGCTGTCCGCGCTGTACGCGATCGGTTTCGGCGGCATCGTCGCCTTCGGCGTGTAGCTGCCGACGTACCTGAAGGCGTGGTACGCGCTGTCGCCGACCGCCGCCGGGACGAAGGCGGCCGGGTTCGCCCTGGTCACGGTCGTCTTCCGGCCGGTCGGCGGCTGGCTCTCGGACCGCCTGCACCCGGCGCTCGTCACCTCCTTGGCGCTGGGGGTCGCCGCCCTCACGACCATCGTGCAGGCGTTCGACCCGCAGCTGTGGCCGGGCGGCACGATCGCGCTGCTCGTCATGGCGGCCGGCCTGGGCACCGCGAGCGGCAGCGTCTTCGCCCTGGTCTCGCAGGTGACCCCGCAGGCGAAGGTGGGCAGCGTGACCGGGATCATGGGCGCGATGGGCGGGCTCGGCGGGTTCGTGCCGCCCCTGGTCATGGGCGCGATCCACAGCGCGAAGGACTCGTACTCGATCGGCTTCATGCTCCTGTCCGACCTGGCCCTGGCGGGCTGCGTGTACGCGTACGGCCGCATGCGGAACGTCCAGCGGAACGGGTGAGGCAACGGTCACATCCCGGGGGCCCCTGTTCGAACCGGATTCGAGGGACGGGAACGCGGTATCGATCTAGGGTTCCCAGGGTGATGCCACTTCTGCCTGCACTCCAGGACGCGTCCGGTCCGGCGGCCGCCCGAGAGGCCGTCCGGTTCGACGGAGTCTCCCTGACGTACTCACAGTTGGCCCGGGCCACGGACGCGCTCGCGGCCCGGCTCACCGGCGCGGGCCGGGTCGCCGTCTGGGCCACGCCGACCGCGCGGACCGTCGTCGCCGTGGTGGCCGCGCTGCGGGCAGGCGTGCCGGCCGTACCGCTGAACCCGAGGACGGGGGAACGGGAGCTGGCGCACATCGTCGCGGACAGCGCCCCCTCGGCGGTGCTGGCCTCGCCGGAGGACGTGCTCCCGCCCGCCCTGGCCTCCCTGGAACGCGTGGACGTCAGCACGACGGCCGCCGGCCCCGCCCCCACGACACGCCCCGAACCGGACCCCGAGTCCCCCGCCCTCATCGTGTACACCTCCGGCACGACCGGCCCGCCCAAGGGGGCCGTCCTGCCGCGCCGGGCGCTCGCCGCGTCGCTGGACGCGCTGGGGGACGCCTGGCAGTGGACCGCCGACGACGTGCTCGTCCACGCGCTGCCCCTGTTCCACGTGCACGGCCTGATCCTCGGCGTGCTCGGCCCGCTGCGCCGGGGCGGTTCGGTACGCCACCTGGGGCGGTTCTCCACCGAGGGCGTCGCCCGGGAGCTGGGCGCGGGCGGCACGATGCTGTTCGGCGTACCGACCATGTACCACCGGCTCGCGGAGGCGCTGGCGGACCCGGACGCGTCCGCCGGTCTCGCGAAGGCCCTCGCGGGCGCCCGGCTGCTGGTCTCCGGATCGGCCGCCCTGCCGGTCCACGACCACGAACGCATCGCGGCGGCGACCGGCCGCCGGGTCATCGAGCGGTACGGCATGACGGAGACCCTGATGAACACCGGCGTACGGGCCGACGGCGCCCCGCGCCCCGGCACGGTCGGTCCGCCCCTGCGCGGCGTGGAGCTGCGCCTCGTCGAGGAGGACGGCACCCCGCTCGCCGGCCCGGAGTCCATCGGCGAGATCCAGGTGCGCGGCCCGAACCTGTTCACCGGCTATCTCAACCGCCCCGACGCGACGGCCGCCGCGCTCACCGGGGACGGCTGGTTCCGCACCGGCGACATGGCCACGCTCGACCCCGACGGATACGTGCGGATCGTCGGCCGCAAGGCCACCGACCTGATCAAGAGCGGCGGCTACAAGATCGGCGCCGGCGAGATCGAGAACGCGCTGCTCGAACACCCCGGCGTCCGGGAGGCGGCCGTCACCGGCGAACCGGACGCGGACCTGGGCGAGCGGATCGTGGCCTGGGTGGTGCCGGCCGACCCCGCCGCCCCGCCCACCGCCGACGCCCTGGCCGATCACGTGGCGGCCCAGCTCGCCCCGCACAAGCGCCCGCGCACGGTCCGCTACCTGGACGCGCTGCCGCGCAACGACCTGGGCAAGATCATGAAGCGGGCCCTCCATGGCTGAGCGGCTGACGGCACGCGAGGCGATCGCCGCGCTCACCGCCGACTTCACCGAGTCCGCCGCCCCCGCCGGAGACACCGCGGGCGACGGCCCGCTCGGCTGGACCGGCTACGCCGGCTCCCGGGCCCGGGCCACCGCCCGTACCGGCGAGCAGGAGTCCGTCGTCCACGGCACCGCCACGGTCGGCGGGCACAGGTGCGTCCTGATCTCGTTCGAGTTCGGCTTCCTGGGCGGCTCGCTCGGGCAGCGCACCGGAGACCGGCTGGAGGCGGCGTACGAGGAGGCCGTCACCCGGCGGCTGCCGCTCGTCTCGCTGATCGCCACGGGCGGCAGCCGCATGCAGGAAGGCATGATCGCGCTGACCCAGCTGCACCGGGTCGCCCGCGCCTCGGCCCGGCTGCGGGCGGCGGGACCGGCCCAGCTCGCCGTCCTGCGCGACCCCACGACCGGCGGCGGCTGGGCCACGCTGGGGGCGGGCGCCGACGTGATCCTGGCGCTGCCCGGGGCGCAGATCGGGTTCGCCGGTTCCCGGGTGCGCCCGGCGGACGCGGACCCCGCCGCGTACGGGGCCGAGGGCCAGCTCGCGGCCGGTTCCATCGACGCGATCGTCCCGCCCGGGGAGCTGCCGGCCACGGTGGGACGCTGGCTGGGCCTGCTCGCCCACCACGACACCCCGCCCGCGCCCGCCCCGGTCCCGGCCGCGCTCGGCCGTGTCCGGGAAGTCCCGTCCGGCCCGCGGCGTACGACGGGACTCTCCGGACACGACCTGGGGGCGACGGACCTGCCCCGGACGGGCTGGGACGCGGTCCTCCGCGCCAGGGCGGCGGACCGGCCGCGCGCCGGGGCCTACCTGGACGCCTACTTCGACCTGCGCCTCCCGCTGAGCGGCGACCGGTGCGGCGGCACGGACCCGGGGCTGCTCTGCGGATTCGGGCTGCGCGAGGGGCGGCCGGTGGCGTACGTGGCGCAGTGCGGCACCGCGACCCGCCCGGCCGGGTACCGCACGGCGGCCCGGGTGATCAGGCTCGCCGACCGGCTGGGGGCCCCGGTCCTCACGCTGGTCGACACCCCGGGCGCGGCCAACGACGCGGAGGCGGAACGGTCCGGCGCGGGCGCGGCCATCGCGGACGCCTTCGCGGCGATCGCGGCGGCCCGGGTCCCGGTCACGACCCTGGTGATCGGCGAGGGCGGCTCGGGCGGTGCGCTGGCACTGGCCGCGCCGGACAACACGCACGTCACCCCGGACAGCTACTTCTCGGTCATCGCCCCGGAACTGGCCGCCGCGATCCTGAAGCGGGCCCCCGACCAGGTCCGGGCCACGGCCGGCCAACTCCGGCTGCGCCCCCAGGACCTGGTGGACCTGGGCGTGGCCCGCTCGGTGGCCGGTCCGCGGGGTCGACGCGCAGGACAGGCGGAGGATGGCTAGCGTGGACAAGGGGCCACCCGTCACCCGAGGAGATGACCCACAATGCCCGCAGAAGCAGAGGGCACGCCGTGCTGGGCCGACGCCACGGTCGGCGACCTCGCTGAGGCGAAGCGTTTCTACGGTGAGCTGCTGGGCTGGACGTTCGGCGACACGCTGGCGGAGCACGGCGACTACACGCAGGCCTTCGTGGACGAGAAAGCGGTCGCCGCGCTGATGCCCCGGCACTCGGACCGGATGCCGACCGGCTGGACCCTGTACATCGCCTCCCCGGACGCGGCGGCCACCGCGTCCAAGATCCGCGACAACGGCGGCACCGTCCAGGTGGAGCCCATGCGGGTCGGCGACTTCGGCACGATGGTGGTGGCCACCGTCCCGGGCGGGGCGGCCTTCGGCGTATGGCAGCCCGGCAGCCACAAGGGCTTCGAGGCCCGGACGGTGCCCGGTGCGTACAACTGGGCCGAGGTCTTCACCCGCGACCCGGAGAAGGCGGACACCTTCTTCGCGGCGGTCTTCGGGTACGGCGTGAAGCGCATGGTGGACGGCGCGGTCGACTTCACGCTCTACGACCTGGGCGCGGACCCGGTCCTGGGCCGCATGAAGATGACGGACGACTTCCCGCCCCAGGCGCCGCCCTACCTGAACGTGTACTTCACGGTGGCGGACTGCGACGCGGCGGTGGAGAAGGCGAAGTCCCTGGGCGCGACGCTGCGGTTCGGCCCGCTGACCATCCCGTTCGGCAGGTTCGCGACCCTGACGGACCCGGACGGTTCGCCGTTCTCGTTGATCGACAACGGGACGACGGGCGGCGAGATGCCGAAGCTGGAGAAGGTGAAGTGACGTAGCGCGCTCACGTCTCGTCCCCGAGCCCTGCCACCATCGCGTGCGCCTGCGCCGCCGTGTGCGTGAGGCTGATCAGCCAGGTGCGGACGCCCGCCGCTTCCGCCAGCGCCGCCGCGCGGCCCGCGAGATGGAGGGAGGGCTTCCCCTCCGGGGCCCGCCGGACCTCGATATCGGTGAGGGGCGCACCGGCGAGGCCCGTACCCAGCGCCTTCAACACCGCCTCCTTGGCGGCGAACCGGACCGCGTACCGCTCCGCCGGGTCCGTCATGACCTCGCAGTAGGCGCGTTCCGCCCCGGTGAACACCTTGGCCCTGAAAGAGGGCCGGCGGGCGAGGACGTCCCGTATCTCCGCCACGTCCGCCAAGTCCGTTCCTATGCACAGAACCCGCCTGCCGACCAGGCGTTGTGTCCATGCCGCGTGAGGCGCCACTCCGCTCATCCGAGCCCGGGCTCCGCGGGCGGCCAGGCGGTGAGCAGGCCGTGTCCCACCGCCTCGTTGGGGCAGGTCCCGCCGCAGTCGTCGCCGGTCAGCGTCCGCCCCTCCGTCACCGGCAGGCAGGCGTCCGCCAGGTCCGCCGTGGTCAGGGCACGGCCCTTGCCGATGCCCTGCTGCACCGCGAGCGCCACCACCCCGGCGGCGTACGCCGTCGCCCCCGACGTCCCGCTGGACACCAGCCAGCCGTCGTCGGGTGCGGTCCCGTCGTACGCGCTGTTGCGGCGGTCGAACATGCACCCCGGCTGGGTCGGGAACACCACGTAGTCGCCGTTCGGCAGCATTCCGCACGGCCCGGACAGGTCGGGGACCCGTCGGCCGGGGAAGACGTCCGAGCGGTAGCTGGACGCCAGGTCGGCGGCCCGCCTCCGTCCGTCCTGCCCCACATGGACCCCGCCGACCGTGATCGCGCCCGGCGTCGCCACCGACTGGAACATGGCGGTACGCCGGTCCGTGGAGCCGTTCCCGGCGGCGAACAGGACCGTGATCCCGCGCCGCACCGCGTTCGCGACCTCCAGGTGGAGGTGCGGCTCCGCACGCAGGGTGCCCCAGCTGCACGAGATGACGTCCGGCGCCAGCTCCACCGCCCGCTGGAAGGCCGCCAGCGGGAAGGAGAAGCTTTCGCAGGCCATCTTGACCATGGTGAGGTCGGCCCCCGGTGCGACCGCGAGCAGCAGCGCCGACATGGCGGTTCCGTGGCCTCGTTCGTCCACGGCGGGATCGAGGGCGGACAGCGCGGGGACGACCGCCGTGCGGTAGCCGTGGGCGCGGTGGTGCGGGTGGTCGTACAGGCCGGTGTCGACCATCACGACCCGGACCCCGTCGCCCGTGACGCCGGCCGCGTGCGACCGGCCGGCGCCCGAGAGGCGGACCGCGTCCTCGGGCAGCCGCAGGTACCGCGCGTCGCGCGGGAGCGGCGGGGTGGCGCCGGCGCCCAGCTCGAAGCCCGCTCGGGGGGCCCGCACCTCCTCGACCAGTTCGGGGTGGAGCCGGGAGCGGAGCGGGCCGGCTGCGGCGAACTCGTAGCGGACGGTCTCCCGGATGTACTTGTTCCGCACCGGCCGCACCGGGTGGCCGAAGACCTCCGCGAGCAGGGCCGGGGCGCCGGAGACGGTGAGGCCGACCTCGGTCCGTGCCTCGACGGCCAGCCCCTCGCGGGCGTACGCGTCGGCCAGCCGGTCCACCGTGCCGGGGGCCGCAAGGAACTCCTCCGCCCGGTGCCGCAGGAGCAGCGCGGGGTCGTCGCCGAGCGCGAGACCGGTGGCCGAGCGGGGCACGACCGTCAGCACGCCGCACCGCTCGAAGCGGTCCAACTCCGCGCCGTTCACCTGGACTTCGCCTCCTTCCCCGTCGCGTCCGCGATCGCCCGCAGCCGGTCGCGGTCGAGTTTGCCGGACGGCGTCAGGCTCACGTCCCCGTCGGCCAGGAACTCGATGCGGGCCGGCAGCATGTAGTCGGGCAGCCGCAGCGCCAGCTCCCGGCGCAGCTCCTCCTCGCGCAGGCCCGTGCCGCCGTCCGACCGGTCCAGGACGAAGAGCATGATCGCCCGGCCGGTCAGCGGGTGGGCCACCGGGACCGCGCAGCAGTCCGTCACCCCGGCCACGGCCAGCGTCGCCGCCTCCGCCTCGGAGAGGTGGACGAGGTTGCCGTTGATCTTCAGGGCGTCGTCGCGGCGCCCGAGGAAGACGAGGGCGCCGTCCTCCGGCCGCCGGCGCACGTAGTCGCCGGAGCGGTAGTAGCGGCCCCCGGCTCCCCCGGCGCCGGCCGCGAGCGGGACGACGGACCGGGCGGTGCGCTCCGGCTCGCCGCAGTAACCGGCCATCACCTGCGGCCCGCCGATGAGGAGTTCGCCGGTCTCCCCGTCCGCCACCGGCCGCAGTTCGTCGTCCACGACGAGCACGTCGACGGCCGGCAGCGGATGGCCGATGGGCAGGAACTCCTCGCCGTCCTTGCCCGGGGTGTCGGTGAGGAAGAGCGTGGCGCTGTGCGTGGTCTCGGTGGGCCCGTACCCGTGCACGTACCGCAGTCCCGGTACGAGGGCGGAGAACGCCTCCAGGACCGACACCGGGCACGACTCGCCGCCGAACCACAGCCGCCGCAGCGAGCCGAGGTCACGCCGCCCGGCATCGCTGAACCGGCTCACCAGCATCCGGATCACGGACGGCACGAGCAGCGTGTCGGTGATCCGCCACTCCTCGATGGCCCGGGTGACCTGGGTGGGCATGCGCAGCCGGGGCAGCAGATGGACGCTGCCGCCGACCAGGAAGGTCGACCACAGGTCGACCACGGAGGCGTCGAAGAAGAGCGGCGCCACGTTGAGGAAGCGCATGCCGTCCTCGAAGCCGACCGTCTCCTGCACTCCGGTCAGCAGGGCGCACATCGACCGGTGGCTGATCACGACGCCCTTGGGCGAGCCGGTCGAGCCGGAGGTGAACACGACGTACGCGTGGTCCTCGGGGCTCCGGCCGGGCACGTCGGCCGGCCTCGGCTCGGCCTCGGCCGAGGGGTTCCAGCCGGTTCCGGCGTCCCCGGGTGCCGCGCCCACCGTGACCACGGCCCCGGCGGGCGCCCCTTCGACCAGCTCCCGGTAGGCGGGCTGGACCACGGTGGCCGTGGGCGCGCACTTGCCGAGCAGCAGCGCGATCCGGGCCGCCGGCAGCGACTCGTCCAGCGGCACGTAGCGGGCGCCGAGGCGCAGCGCCGCCCACATGACCGCGACGGAGGCCGCGGACTTGTCCATCACCATCGCGACGGTCCCTCCCCGGCCCACGCCGAGCCCGGCGAGGAGGTCGGTCAGGGCCTGGACGCGCCGGGCGAGGGTCCGATACGAGACCTGCTCGCCGGTCTCCAGGTCGACGACGGCCGTGGCCGCGCTGTCCCGTCGCCGTTCCAGCAGTTCGTCGGCGAGCGTGACGTTCATCGTTCCTCCAGCGCGGTCCCGTCGAGGCGGCGGCGGATCGCGTCCAGCAGCTCCGGGAAGGTGTCCATCTGCTGGTCGTACGAGCCGAAGTGGCCCATGCCGTGCATGGCGGTGAACGTGCTCCCGGTCAGCTCGTGCAGTTCCTCGGCGACCTCGAAGGGCACCCAGGGGTCGTCCTTCGAGTGGAACTGCTCGATGAACCGCTGGTTGGCGCGGATCGCCTTCCAGTCCCACGGGGTGTCGAAGAAGCCGCTGCGCCGTTCCAGTTCGAAGCCGCAGTCGTGGTGGTGGCCGGCGACGGCGAAGGTGCCGAGGAGCGGCGCCGTCTCCGCGTACCGGAAAGCGGTCAGCGCGCCGGACGAGTGGCCGACGATGACCGTCCGCTCGTCCGGGCGGATGACGTCGGTGAGGTACGGCAGCCAGTACCTCATCCGGCCCTTGATGGGGTCGGGGAAGGTCTCGGCCACCACCGCGACGCCAAGGGCCTCCAGTTCCCGCTTCAGATACGGGAACCAGATGCCCTCGACGCTCGCTCCGGCGTTCCCGTGGATCAGCACCACGCGCACGTCCGAATGGATCTCAGACAGGGGACACCTCGTCGTTGAGGAGTTCCTCCAGGAGACCGGAGAGTGACCCCAGGGTCGCGAAGTTCTGCGTCGTCAGCAGCTCGGGTTCGAGCTCGATGTCGTAGAACGTCTCGAAGGCCAGGGTCAGTTCGATCATCTGGGTCGAGTTGAGCGACAGACCGCCGTTGAACAGCGGTGTATCGGTCTCGAGTTCGACCAGTTGCTGCGGAAAGATCTGGGCGATCACCGAACGGAGGTCGTCCTCGATCTCCGCCTGGGTCCTGCGGGCGTCCATCGGCGGATCAGCTCTTCTCGGACGTGGCGGGGGTGCTCTCCTCGGAGGTCTCCTCCGCCGTCTTCGGGCGGGTCTGGAGGAAGAGCGGGGTGCGCGGGATGTTCTGCGCGTCCTGGTGGAAGGGGTTGCGCTTGTTCTTCAGCGACAGGTACATCGTGCGCCGGGCGCGGGCCTTCTCCTCGTCCGAGTAGAAGAGGAAGGCGATGTTGCCGGCGTTCTCCCGGCCGACCTCGGTGAGGGTCAGGTCCTCGTCGGTCTCGATCGCGTAGCCGCCCTCGACCAGCCAGTCCACCTCGCGGCGGTACTTCTCGAAGTTGGCGACGTCGGCCTTGCGGACGGTGCCGAAGACCGGGAAGAAGACCATGACCCGGTTCTCGACCTCGTCCTCGGAGCAGATGCGACCCTGCTCGATCGGGATGATGCCTTCCTCGACCTCCCGCATCCACCGCTCGACGTCGGTGTGGTTGCGGTAGCTGCGCTCGCCCATGTAGTTCTCGGCGGCCGGCCCGATGCCGAGGGTGTAGCTGGCGCGGTAGCCGTTGCCGCCGCACGCGTGGTTGAGGCCGATCTCGCCCGCGTCGTCGAGGTGGGTGAAGAAGTTGATCAGGAGCTGCTTGTCGTAGCCGTACCCGGCCAGCCCGTTCTTGATCTGCCGGTACTGCTCCCGCTCGATGGCGCCCGACGGCTTCACCTCGGCGACCTTGCCGGCCCGGATCTGCTGGTCGAGGCGGGTGCCCTCCCACTGGTTGAAGCGGTACGTCTGCACGAAGCTGGGGCGCAGCTCGCCGCAGATGCCCTCCAGGTCCCGGCCGAGCACCTCGTCGTCCTGGCCCGGCAGGTTGTACATGAGGTCCAGGGCGAAGGTGCGGATGCCGGCCTTGCGGATGTTCTCGGCGGTCTGGTGGACCTGCTCGACGCTGGCCTTGATGGTGAGCTTGCGGCGGATGTCCTCGTCGAGGGTCTGCACGCCGAAGGAGATGCGGGTGATGCCGAGCGACTTCAGCATCTCGATGTAGCCGTCCTTGGAGAGCCCGAGCGGGCTGCCCTCCAGGGAGATGCCGTCGACCTCGCTCAGGTCGAACTCGCGGTGGACGGCCTCCAGGATGGTGGCCATCGACTCCTGCTCCAGGGCGGACGGCGTACCGCCGCCGAACTGGACGTACTTGACCTTCGTGCCCTCGAAGTACTTCGAGCGGGCGTTGCGCTGGATCTCCTTGACCATCGCCTGGACGAAGCGCTTCTGCCGCTCGCCCTGGTACTTCGCCGCCGACTCCTTGAAGCAGGCGCAGAAGTTGCAGAACGCCTCGCAGAACGGGATGTGGAAGTAGAGCAGGATGTCGGTCTGCTCCGGGTGGGACTGGCGGTCCAGGAAGGAGAAGTACTCCGCCTTCTTCCCCTCGGAGTCGAGGGCGTCCTGGAAGGCGCAGATCTTCGGGTAGAACCAGGTGACGTTGGTGCGCTTCTCGGGGCTCTCGAACTCGTCCTTCAGATAGAAGTTCGAGTCGAGGCCCAGCATGAAGGGGTTCTCGACGTGGGTCGTCATGACCTAGGCTCCCGCTCTTTGGGTCAGGAAGGCTGGCTGGAGGGCTCGGCGGGGGCCTCGGTGGGCTCGCCCCTGGTGCCCCGGCTCTCGAAGATGACCGGGTACTTGTTGCTCATCTCGCCGTTGATCTCGATCCACTGGAACTTGTCCTCCGGCAGGTCGACGTCCGCCCAGATCGCCTCGGGCGGGCATTCGGCGACGCACGCGTTGCAGTCGATGCATTCCTCGGGGTTGATGTAGAGCATGTCGGGGCCCTCGTGGAAACAGCTCACGGGGCAGACGTCCACACAGTCCGTGTACTTGCAGCCAACGCATTCGTCGGTGACGACGTACGCCATGGTTGTCTCCTCCCTCAGGCGTGGACGGGTGCCACTTCGGTGATCCGCCGCATCCAGCCGAACCGGTCGACGGACTCGCCCCGGTGGATGCCGTCCAGCAGGTCCCGGAAGCGGGCGGTCACCGGGCCGGCCTCCTGGGACGCGAGCCGGTACTCCTCGCCCTGGTGGCCGAGGGAGACGACCGGCGCCACCCCGGCGGCCGTGCCGGTGGCGAAGCACTCGGTGACGGAGCCGTCCGCGATTCCCTTGAGGACCTCGGCGAGCTCCACCGGCCGCTCGGCGACGGCGGTCCCCGCGTCCCGGGCCAGCTTCACGACGGAGTCACGGGTGATCCCGGGCAGGACGGTGCGGTCGAGCGCGGGCGTCGTCAGCACGCCGTCGATCACGAAGAACGCGTTCAGCTCGCCGATCTGCTGGACGAAGCGGCCCTGCGGGCCGTCGAGCCACAGCACGTGGTCGTTGCCGTAGTTGTCGGCTATCTCGCCGGGCACCACGCCCGCCGCCAGCCCGCCCGCCGTGTTCACGTCACCGGTGCCGCCGGGCCAGGCCCGCACGTACCCGTCCAGGGTCATGGCCTTCAGCGGCTTCGCCTCCGCGGCGGCCGGCACCGACCCGAGCACGTAGAAGAGGCAGTCGTCCGCGGGCCCGGCGGCCAGCCCCGTGCCGTCGGCGGCGAGCACCGCCCGCAGCCGCAGCGAAGCGCCCGCCTCCTGTGGCAGCCAGCCCTCGTCCAGCTCGACCATCGCCCGCACCGAGCTCCAGACCCGGTCGAAGTCGACCTGCGGCATCGCGAGCCGGCGGGCCCCGTTGTTCATGCGCTTGATGTGGCTGTCGGGGCGGAACACGGCGACCGTGCCGTCCGCGAGCCGGTACGCGGCGAACTCGTCGACGACCGTCTGGCCGGAGAGCACGGCGGCGGCCGTGGGCCGCAGCGCCGGGATGCCGTCCCGGTCCGCCACGGTCAGCCCCTGCCAGCCGCGCCGCTTGCCGGTCCGCATGAAGAACGCGTGGTCGGTGAGGACGGACCCGGCCGCCCCGCCCGCCTCGGGCCTGGGGCGCGGGCCGGTCGTGGGGGTGACGGTCAGTTCGTTGCTCATGCGCGGGCACCTTCCTTGTCCTGGTGGCCGACGCCGTGGACGTCGGCCCTCACGTCTGCGAGGACCGAGGCGACAAGGCCCTCGACCCGGTCGAGATCGCCCTCGAAGTGGATACGAGCGACCCGGTTGCTGAAAATGTCGCCCGGGTCGAGCACGGTCCCCGGTTCCGCCTCCGGGAGGAGGCCGCGGAACTCGGCCGCCTCGGTGAAGGGCTCGATACCGAGGAGCGTTCCGGCGAAGGTGCCGGGCCGGTCGGTGGTGACGAACGCGAGACCCGCGCTCACCGGCGACAGCGCGCCGGGGTCGTGCGGCACCCCGCGTGCGGCGTCCGCGGTGGCGGCGCACAGGTCCACGCCGGGTCCGGCGAGCACCAGTTCGGGGATGTTGTCGCCGGCGAGCCGGGCACCGACCTCGATCAGGACGGGGCCCCGGTCGCGGTCGATCCGGGTCTCGATGTGGAACGGGCCGACCGTGAGGTCGAAGGCGGCCACGACCTCGCGGGCGAACCGCTCCAGGACCCCGCCGTGCGGCGAGCGCTCCGGCGCGGTGGCGATGTGGCCCATCTCGAAGAAGTCCGGCGGGGCGGAGAGGAACTTGGTGGTGACGCTCGCCAGGTGCGGGCCGTCGGCGTCCACCCAGCCGTCGAGGGAGAACTCGGGGCCCTCCACGTACTCCTCGACCAGGGCCGTCCGGCGCGGGTTCGGGTGGAACTTCACGTCCTCGCCGGGGTCGTGCACGACCGCGCAGGCCCGCGCGTACTCCTCCTGGTCGCGGCAGAGGCTCACCATCAGGCTGCCGCCGCAGTCGACCGGCTTGACCACGACCGGGAACGGCAGCGGGCAGGGGCCCGCCGCCTCGGGGCCGACCACGACCGAGCGCGGGAAGGCCACTGCCCGCTCCTCGCACCGCCGCCGCATGACGTCCTTCTGCCGCACGGCCTCGGCCGCACCCGCGCCGAGCGCGGGCAGCCCGAGGGTGCGGGCCAGCTCGGCGGCCTCCGGTACCGCGTACTCGAAGCCGGCGATCACACCGGTGGGCGCGGCCCCGGTCTCCGCGACGGCCTTCTCGACCAGGCGGAGCAGCCCGGCCACCCCCGCGTCCGGGTGCCAGTCGGCGACGGTCGCGCCGGAGTGCACCTCGGGCGGCAGTAGCTCGGGGAACTGGGTCGGTACGAGGCAGGGGACCTGGGCGGCCACCATCCGGGCGGTGAGCCGGACACCGGCGGACAGGGGCTGGACGACGATCAGCATGCGCTTCCGTCCCCCGCGTCGATGCCGGCGTCGTCCGCGAGGGTCCGGCCGACGTGCAGGGTGAAGATCATCGGGACGGGGCCGAAGTTCTTGATCAGCCGCAGCCCCTCGGCCGCCGCAGCGGGCCCGGTCGTCACGCAGGCGTCGTACTGCCCGGCCGCGCACAGCGCCGCGGCGCGCGAATTGCTGCTGGTCAGCGTGGTGTGACCGAGCCCGGCCACCAGGCTGCTGGGGGCCGGGTGGCTGACGATCGTGGCCATGGCCGGGTGGTCCGGACGCCCGGCCAGGACCATGTCGTGGGTGTCGAGGATGAAGCTGTCGGCCATTTCCAGGCGGTGCAGGTTCTGGAAGACGAGGTCGTGCAGCCGGGGGTAGACGGCGCAGGCGAGGATGGCCTCGGTGCCGTCGAAAGCCATCGCGTCGAGGCCGTCCTCCACCTCGGTGTGGAGCACCACGTTCCCGGCGACGCCCCGCTCCGCGAGCCAGTGGTGGGCGGCCTTCTCCAGGTTGGTGCCCGAAGGGCCCAGGGTGTGGATCACGGTGACTCCGGACAGTGCGGGCCCCCGGTCGCACTTCAAGGCCGTGTTGTCGTCGCTCATGCGCGTCGTCCCCCGTTCTCATCGGCCCGCGTGACGGTCCGAAGCCAGCCATGCGCGTCGGGCGTACGTCCGTGCTGGACGTCAAGCAGGCTGTTCCGTAGCAGCGCGGTCATCGGTCCCCCTTTCCCGTCGCCGACGGCCATGTCCTCGCCGCCGACGCCGAGTCGGCCCACCGGAACGACGACTCCCGCCGTGCCGCAGGCGAACACCTCGGCCAGTTCTCCGGAGCGGAGGCCGGCGCGGACGGCGTCGATCGTGGTGTGCTCCTCCGCGACCGCGATCCCCTGGTCCCTGGCCAGGGTCAGCAGCGAGTCGCGGGTCAGGCCGCGGACGATGGTTCCGTCGCACGGCGGGGTCGTCACCCGTGCCTCCGTCCCGTCACGCCGGACGAGGAAGACGTTCATGGTGCTGAGCTCCTCGATCCGGCTCCGTTCGAGCCCGTCGAGCCACAGCACCTCGTCGTACCCGGCGGCCTGCGCCTCGGTACGGGTGAGGAGGCCGGCGGCGTAGTTCCCGGCGCACTTGGACTCGCCGGTGCCGCCCCGTACGGCACGCACCGTTTCGGTCGACGTGGTCACCGACAGCGGGCGGAAGTCGGCCCCGAAACAGGGGTCGGCGGGGTAGGCCAGGATCACGCACCGGTAGCGCTTCGACGGCCTGAGCCCCAGGTCCGGTTCGGTGGCGATGAGCAGCGGTCTCAGGTAGAGGCTCTGCCCGTAACCGCCCGGCACCCACTGCTCGTCGGCCGCGACCAGGGCGGCACACGCCCGGGCGAACAGCGTGGCGGGCATTTCGGCCATCGCGAGCCGCGCGGCGGACCGTGCCAGGCGTCGACCGTGGTCCTCGGGCCGGAACAGGTGCACCGATCCGTCGACGGCACGGAACGCCTTCAGGCCCTCGAACACCGCCTGCCCGTAGTGGAGTCCGAGCGTGGCCGGGTCCATCACCAGGTCGGACCAGGGCTCGACACGGGGCTCGGACCAGCCGGTGTCGGCATCCCAGTCGACGACGGCGGTGTGCCCGGTGGAGTGACGGCAGAAGCCCGGGTCCTTGAGGATCGCTTCGATCTCCGCAGCGCGGCGCGGCTCAGACATGGACTTCGGTGCCCCACAGGCCGAGCGGCGCGAGGGGCCCGCCGTACCGGTCGGGTTTGCTCTCCGGGCGGCGGAGCAGCGTCCCGAAGAGGAAGTCGACGGCACCGGAGCGATAGGCGGCGTCGTCCTGCGTGGCCTCGATCTCCTCGATCTGGCGCACGAGTTCACGTACCGACTCGACGATGCGGGCCTTCGCTCCGAGGACGCGGCGGCCCTGGTCGTCCTGGGTGAACAGCCCCTGGGAGGCGAGCCAGGTGCCCAGCGCGAAGCCGGTGCCGGCATCGAAGTTGCGCAGCGGCTCGGGCTGCGCCGGGTAGCGGAACAGCCGTTCCAGCAGGATGTACTCGAAGACGATCTCGCCGTACGGGACTTCCTCCTCGAAGCAGGCGATCGCCGACTTCATGTCGACCTTGAGCTCCTCCAGGAGCCCGGGCCGCCACGTCGTCTTGATCGCCAGGTGCTGGTCGAGGGGGCGCGGGCCGGTGTGGTGGAAGTAGTCGTGCAGGTAACCCCAGACACAGCGCGCCTGGTAGGTGTCCTCCGGGTCCACTTCCGCCGAGACGAGCTCGTCCTCGCCCGTGAAGGGCGAGCCGGGACCGCACAGGCGCTCGGTGATGGCCAGGGTGTGGGCGTAGATCTCGGTGTGCCGGTTGAAGAAGAACCACGCGAAGTTCTGGTCGGTGCAGCGCGTGGCGGCCGGGATGTTCTCGGGGAAGAAGACCACGCAGTTGCCCTCCCGCAGGCCGCGGGAGGCGGACAGCAGCCGGGTCGACTGGAAGACGGCCTTGGGGTGGGGGTAGGTGGCCTGGAGAAGGGGTGTGCTGTCCGGGTCCTGGCGGATCACCGAGAACGCCTCGATGTGGACGTCGTGCCGGTCGCTGTTGGGAAGGGTCACGGGCCCCACGAAAGCGGCGGCCTCGCCGTCCTCGGGTGCGGGCACCGCGTCCCGGGTGCTGTCGAATTGCGGCACACCCTCGCAGCCGGCTTCCTGCCAGGCCCTCAAGTTCTCGCAGGTGGCGGCTATTTGCTGCTCCGGCATCAGCCCGTGCAGGTTCTCGACGGCGGTACGGAGGGCGTCGACGGCGAAACGTATCTCCTCGTCGGAGCCGGCCGTCGCCCCGCCGGCCGGCTCTCCGTCGCGACCGCGCGCCCGACTGCGCAGCTCGCGAAGGGAGTTCACTACAGGGATGACGTTTCGCTCGAACTCCAGAAGCGTGGCGACAGTACGCGGCCCCACAGCACCCCCCGTTAGTGGCCCTCGGACGAGTCCCGCAGGAAATGTGCCTGATCGGCGCCTCATCCGAACCATTCGACCGGAAAGCTAGCCCCGGACTCCCGTGCAGGCAAGGGGGGTTCGGATGTTGGTACATCCCCACGTGCTGTCCCCGCTCAGCGGACGGAACCGCGATCCCGGTGTACGGCCTGCGGGCGACTGCCGAGTGCTTATACTCTGGCACCGCCCTGCGAGTGAGCACGTTCGCCCAGCATCTCGGAACGCGGACACGGCCATGGGCCCGTCCTCCGGCTGACCATGACCATGACCATGGAGAGCCTGTTCGACGGGCTCGGTGACATGAATGACGGGGGAGCATGAGCCACGAAGCGAGGGAGAACACGGCCGAGGCGCCCGGGGAGGACGGCGGCAGCGATACGGAAACGCCACCACACGCCTATATGCCGACCCCCCAAGTGGCGCGTTTCGTGGCCGGTCGCGGACTGGCCGCACTCGGCGACCAGTTCCTCCTGTTCGCCATTCCGCTGCTCGCCTACAAATTGACGGGCAGCGCGTCGCAGACCGGCCTGATCTTCCTGGTCGAGTGGCTGCCCCGGGTGATATTCCTGCCCGTGGCCGGGGTGTTCGCGGACCGAATACGCAGCTACCTCCTGTACATGGGCTCGGACTTCGTCCGCTCCGGTCTGGCGCTGACCGCGTTCGCCCTGATGTTCCTCATACCGGACGGGAAGTTCATCACGCTGTGTGTGCTGGCCGCCGGCATGTCGGTGGCGGGCGCACAGTCGTACGTCGCGCTCGAAGCCACACTCCCCCGGTTCGTCCCCATGGACCAGATGGTCCGGGCGCAGTCGATCATCCAGGGGACGGAGCAGACCAGCGAGGTGGCGGGCCCGGTGCTCGCCGCGCTGCTCGCCTCGGCGCTGCCGACCACCAGTCTGCTCGCGGTGATCGGTGTGGTGTACGGGCTGACCACCCTCAACACCCTGTCCCTGCGCCGCTGGCTCCGGGCCGAAGCCCTCGACGGGGACACCACCGAACCCACCACGGTCCGTTCGGTCGCCACCGGCATAGGCGAGGGCGTGACGACCCTGCTCAAGCTGCCCGCGATCCTGGGCCTGGTCGGGCTGACCATGACGGTCAATCTCATGGTCGGTGTCGGCATGGCCACCAGCGCCGCCACCACCGTGGGTGTCTTCCACCAACCGGACGAGTACTACGGGGCGTTGAGCACCGGGGCCGGGATCGTCGGCATCCTGACCTTCTTCGTCGTCCCGAGGCTGACGAAGCGGATGAATCCCTTCGCCGCCCTGATGACGTCCTACTCCCTGATCGGCCTGGGCGGCATCGGAGTGGGCCTGGCGAACACCTTCACCCAGTACGCGGTGAGCTACGCGGTCCTGCTCGGGACCGTCGGATTCTTCAACGTCGTCATACGCACGGAGCGCGTCAGGAGAATTCCGCGCGAGCACTTCGCGAAGACGATCGCCATCATCATTCTCCTGAACCAGTTGTCCCTGCCGGCCGCCGGACTCCTGGTCACCCTCTTCACCACTTCCTTCAGCCCCCAGAGCATCGCCCTGGGTTCCGTCATCGGCTCCGTCTGCGTTGTCGCCCTACTCATACCGCTTCTCGCACGTCTGAGGACCTATCATGCGCATCCTGATCCTGCACCGAGTCACGGACAAAATGATCCGGCACGCGACCGGAATTGACCACGCGGCACACGACGTCACCTACGTCGGCCCGGCGGACCGGCTGGCCACCCTTCCGTCCGACCTCCGCTGCACGCGCATCGAACGCCCGGACACCGGCGACCTCACGGACGAGGTGCTGGCCGCCGTCGACGGGCTCCCCGCCTTCGACATGGTGCTCGCACTCTCCGAGTTCGACCTGATCGCCGGTGCCCGGGTGCGGGCGGCCCTCGGCGTGCCCGGTGACCGGGAGGAGGACATCCTGCCCTGGCGCGACAAGGTGGTCATGAAGTCCATGGTCGCCGCGGCGGGTCTGCGGGTCCCCCGGTTCCTGTCCCTGACCGAAGCGCTCGACGCCGGGCCCGGCGGGCTGCCCTGGTCGGGCGAGACGGTGCTCAAGCCGCTGGACGGCGCGGCGAGCATGAACGTACACATCTACCCGACAGCGGACGCGGCCCTGGCTGCGGTCCGCGAGGCCGGGGTGCCCGAAGGCGCCGAGCAGGACGGCTTCGAGGTCGAGGAGTTCGTCACCGGGCCCATCATCCACGTGGACGGCATGCTGATCGACGGCAAGCCCATGGTGGTCCAGGCCAGCCGCTACGTCGGCACCTGCCTGGGATACGCGCAGGGAACGCCGCTCGGCTCGGTGCAGATCGAGCTGACCCCGGAGCTGAGCCGCTGGACCCTGGACTGCCTCGCCGCCGTCGACATCACCACCAGCCTCTTCCACCTCGAAGGCATCGAGACCCCGGACGGGCTGGTGTTCCTGGAGGTCGGCGCCCGCTTCGGCGGCGCGGACGTGGTCGACACCTTCGAGCTCGCCACCGGAGTGCACCTGCCCTCCCGGTACCTCCAGCTGGTCACCGGCGGTGTGGCCGCCGAGGAGCTGTCCTGGCCCGAGGCCGACGGGTCCCGATACGGCTGGTTCTGCTGGCCGAGCCACAAGCTCGGCGCCGAGCACTGCCGGATCGAGGGCGAAGCGGCGTTCCGCGAGAGCCCGCTCGTCCACCGGTGGAGCCAGCGGTCCGAGGACGAGCCGATCAAGACCGTGCTCAGCTACGCGGACACCGACATCCCGCTGGCCGGCGTCGTCGGCCCCGGCGACTCGGCCGAACTGGACCGCTTCCTCCGTGACGCCTTCTCCTCCATACGCGTCGAACCCGTCACACCGGAGAAGCCCGCCGGCGCGGAGTCGGCCGGCTGACCGCACCGAGGCCCTGCCGGGCGGCTCGCGCCCCCGCAGGGCCTCGGCCGCGAGGACGCCGAACCGGCGTCCTCGCAGGTCGCGATGTTTCCGCTGGTCAGAACCCGAGCCAGTGGTTGAGTGCCAGGCGAGGCACCGCGTTGCGGGCGAGTTCGTGCGCCTGTTCGGGCCACCAGACGCCGGCAGCCGGGTCGACGCTGCCGTACTCGGGGTCGATCGTGCCTCCGGTGTTGCGGGTGCAACTGCCGTCGGACTCGCCGATGGTCTTCACGTACAGGTACGCGTCGACGAGCGGGACGCCGGTGTCGGCGGTCGGGCGAGGGCCCATGCCCCGCCCGGGCGGGTTGCACCAGGTCTCCGGGTCGCCGCTGTACTTGCCCGGCGGCGGGGTCCACACGCCCTTGCCGTTGCGGCTGGTGTCGATCACGAAGTGCGCCAGGTCCTTGCTGGACGGGCTGCCCACGTTCCGGTCGAACCAGGTGTCGGTCCAGTGCCAGGTGGCGGGGTCGGTGGAGGAGACGGCGTTGCCCGGAGCTCCGTCGTTCGGGGCGTCCGGGGAGTAGAACTGACTGGCGCACTGGTCGGCGTGGCCGCGGGACGACTCGGGGCCCTTGGTGGCGAGCCACAGGCACTGCTGGGATACGTACCGAACCCGACCGCGCGGGCGCTGGCCAGCAGCAAGGTCGGCGCGGTGGTGCTGGCCGCTTCCAGTGACGAGACCGGCCTGTTCGCGGACCCGTTCTTCGCCGAGATCATCGTCGGGGTGAGCGCGGCCCTGGACGAGACCGACCTGGAACTGATCCTGGTGCTCGCCAATACGCCGCGCGGCCGGAGCCGCCTGCAGCAGATGGTCCGCTCACGCCGTGCCGACGGCATCATGCTGATAGCGCTGCGCGGCGACGACCCGCTGGGACGGCTGGCCGAGGACGCCGGGATGCCAGTCGTCTTCGGCGGCCTGCCCCTGACCGGGGAGCCCCGCTGGTACGTGGACGCCGACAACAGGGGCGGGGGCAGGCTGGCCGCCGATCACCTCGTGCGCGCAGGGCGGACCGGACCCGTCATGATCACCGGCCAGGTGGACAGCCGGGTCTCGGTTGCCCGCGAGCAGGGCTTCACCGAGGGGCTGACGCTGGCCGGCATCCCCCTGCTGGGCGTTTCCTCCGGTGCGTTCCAGGTGGAGGGCGGCGCGGAGGCGATGGAGCGACTGCTGGACGCGCATCCGCAGGTGGACGCGGTGTTCGCGGCATCGGACGGGATGGCGATCGGTGCGCTCCAGGTGCTGCGTCGCCGGGGGCGGCGGGTGCCCGAGGACGTCTCGGTGATCGGCTTCGACGACCTGGCCGGGGCTCGGCACGCCAATCCGCCGCTGACCACCGTGCGCCAGCCGGTCAGGGCGCTGGGGCACGAGATGGCACGGATGCTGGTCAGCGCGATCGACGGACAGGACCCGAGCCCGCTGATCCTGCCGACCCGGCTGACCGTTCGGGAGTCCGCGCCGTAACCGGCCGCGCCACGCCGAGCACGGCCCGCCGGGCCCCGGGGGAGAGCCGTCCCCCCGCACGCAGCCGGTCCTCGGGGAGACCGGGGACCGGGCGTCCGATGTTCGACTCGGGCGCCGCCTTCAGGCCTGCCCAGGGACGGCGACGCGAAGTTCGATGAGCTGTCGCGTATGCGCGGGCACGTGGTCCTCGGCGAGGCCATCGATGAGGTTTGCCAGCGAAATCGGCTGGTCCAGCACGAGTGCGTCATTGGACAGGAGGAGCGACGGCACCGCAACCGAGGCGGCTTCCTCGTTGAGCTGATCGGCGATGTCGCACAGGATCGCGGCCTGACTCCGGACGTGATCGATCAGGTCGGCCCGGCCTGAGTGCCCGGTGATGATCCGGTCAAGGTTCCAGGTGTCGAGGGAGATCCGGTTGTCGAAGGTGGGCCGCGCGCCGGCGACGACGCCCAGAGCAACCGCTGCGACCGAGGCATCGACGCTGAGGAGATGGGCCAGTATCCGGTCGGCGTTCCATCCTTCGTCGTCCGCGTCGCCGAGGTCCGGAATGGCCGCCACGTCGAGCAACCGTTCGTAGGCGCTGCGAAGTACTGTCGTGTCCATAGCGTGCTTTCCCTTTCAGTCGGGGCGTGCCGCACTCGAATCCCGCTCCGCTGCCTCAGCGACGCGTTTGATGTTCGCCAACCGCCGGTCCCAGTCGGCCGCGAGCGAGGCCATCCACCCCGCAGTCGTGTCCAGCGCCGCGGGCCGCACCACGTACCGCACCTCGCGCCCGATCCGGCTGCCGGAAACCAGCCCGGCGGCGTCCAGGACGGCGAGGTGCTTGACCACCGCCTGCCGCGAGACGGGAAGGTGTTCGGCCAGCGTCGTCGCGGTGGCCTCGCCCTGCGCGGCGAGCAGGTCGAGCAGCTGACGTCGCGTCGGGTCGGCCAGCGCACCGAGGACGCTGTCGACGACCTCGGCGGCGCCGGGACGTTCTTCCGTCACGTGGCGGGCTGTTCGGCGCGCGACTTGAGCGCGTCGAGCTCCAGGGGCCAGCCTCCGCTGTGATCCTTCAGATTCTGACCGCGCAGCTCCTCGGAGCCGGCCAGCGCCGCGAACCCGCTCTCGACGACGCGCAGCCGCGTCCGGTCGCCTTCCGGGGTCAACTTGAACTCCACCAGGGTGCTGTTGTCCACGCGCAGCTCCTCCCCGGGGAACGCGCTGGTCCAGCGGTACGCCAGGTACGTGGGCGGCTCGACCTTCTCCACACGCACCGGGAAGTCGCCGTGCTCGGCGTGCTTCGCGATCATCGACTCACCCTCCCTGGCCACGGTGCCGGGCAGGCTCGCCTTGTCGGCCACCCAGAACCCGGGCTGGGCCACCAGCGACCAGACCCGCTCCAGGGGTGCGGCGATCAGCGTTTCGCGCTCGATCCGGTCCTCGCTCATGAGGGGCTCCTCTGCCGTTGCCATTGACTGCAACCCCACAGTTGCACATCGAAATCCAAGGTGCAACCCACGGGTTGCATCTGGGCGTCACCCTGTGGCCGTTCGCTGTCGGATCAGTGACGCCCGGCGGGGCAGATGCCGCACGTCCGCACCCACCAGGGCGGCGCCGGCCCGCGATCCGGGACGGTCGGGGCCCGCCGATACGGCACGTCGCAAGGCGTCCGCCGCACGCGGAACGCCCCAGAAAACACGTCTCCCCAGGTCAGAACGATTCTGCCTGGGGATACTCGGTGGGACGGGTGGGACTCGAAGCTAAACGAGTGACCCGTCTCACCTGCGGAAACGCCACAGAGGCGGACATTCATATCCCGTTGAGTCCTCTTTCATCCGCCTCGACCCCCGGCAGCGGAGGTTCGGTGCGGTACGTACCGCGCCGCTACGGGGCACTCCCCGCGCCCATAGCGGGAAACAGTCCGCCCGGCACATCCGCCGCAAGGCAGCCAACCGCGCGGCCCACCCGTAGCGCCCCCGACTCCGTTACCGCCTCTCCCCTAGCCTCGCGCTTTCGCGAGCGGGCTCGCCCATGCCTTGATCAAATAAGCGGAGAGTGCTCCTGACCTGCAACGATGGGACTTGTCTAGGGTCCAGTCAGCCGCAGGAAAGAAGCACTCTCCAGGTGAGTAAGCGTATCGGGTCCTACCCGCGTGTCCGTATCGAGGGCGGCGGCCGGGCGGTGGTCTCGCAGGCCGGGGCGTGCTGCTGGTCGAGACGGTCCGCAAGGCCGGCTTGGACACCGCGATATCAGCGTCGGCGGCGCCGTGGCGGAAGGCTCGGGCGGTGCACGATCCGGGCAAGATCCTGCCGGACGTGGCCCTGGCGGTCGCGTTGGGCGGGGACTGCCTTGCGGATGTAGCCATGCTCCGGGCGGAGCCGGCCGTGTTCGGGCCGGTGGCCTCCGATCCGACGGTCTCCCGCCTCATCGACACCCTCGCCGCGGCCGGGCCGAAGGCCCTCACCGCGATCCGGGCCGCGCGGGCCGAAGCCCGCCAACACGTCTGGCGGATGGCCGACCGCGAAGCACCTGACGCGGGCGGGACGGTGACCGTGGACCTCGACGGAGAGCTGGTGATCGCGCACTCCGACAAGGAAGATGCCGCACCCACATGGAAGCGGACCTACGGCCACCACCCGCTGATGGGGTTCGTCGACCACGGGCCGGGCGGCACCGGTGAACCGGTCGCGGCCCTGCTCAGACCGGGCAACGCGGGCTCGAACACGGCGGCCGACCACATCACCGCCACCCAACTCGCCCTGGCCCAGCTGCCGAAGAAATACCGGCGCGGGCACCGGACCCTGATCCGCACCGACTCCGCGGGCGGCACCCACGACTTCCTCGCCTGGCTCGCCCGGCGAGGACGGTGGCTGTCCTACTCGGTCGGCATGACGGTCACCGAGCAAATCCACCAGCACGTGCTGAAGGTTCCGGCATCGGCCTGGACGCCGGCCGTCGAAACGGACGGCGAGATCCGCGACGGCGCCTGGGTCGCCGAACTCACCGGCGACGTCCAGGACGGCTGACCCAAGGGCGTGCGGCTGATCGCCCGCAAGGAACGACCGCACACCGGAGCTCAGTTGCGGCTCACCGACGCGGACGGCATGCGGCTGACGTGCTTCGCCACCAACACTGCGGGACGGCCGATCGCCGAACTCGAACTCCGTCACCGACTGCGGGCCCGGGCCGAGGACCGCATCCGAAATGCCCGGGCCACCGGCCTGCGGAACCTGCCCCTGCACCGCACCGCCCAGAACCGGATCTGGCTGGAGATCGTGCAGATCGCTCTCGACCTGCTGGCCTGGATGCCGATGCTCGCCCTGACCGGCAAGGCCCGCCTCTGGGAACCCCGCCGCCTGCGACTCCGCCTGTTCACCACGGCCGGACAGCTCGTCACCACCGGCCGCCGACGGATCCTCCGGCTGGCCCGGCACTGGCCCTGGACCGGCCACATCACCGCCGCACTCGACCAGCTCTCACTCCTGCCGAACCCCGGCTGACCAGCAACTTTCCGTCCCTACGACAGCAGCTCGACACCCGGAGCAGTGGAACCCGGCGCCACCCGAGACGACACTCGGGCCATCAACCTGCCCACACTCTCAGCCCACGGCACGAAAGCGGTCCACCGACTCCGCCGGCGGACCGTCACGAAACTTCGAGGTTAACGGACAGGTGCTCGGGCCATTCCCGCCCGACGGCATCGGCGTCACGGCGCTCGACGGCTCCAGGCGACAGCTCTTGCTGACCTCCGACTCGGAATTCCCTCTGCGTTTCGTGGACGTGGCGGACGGCTGACCTCGCCCCTTCAAGCGGCATAGGCCCAGGCGTTCAGGGGCTTCCCGTCGACTTCGTGAACGAGGCCTCGGTCGAGGGCGGACAGCCCGCGTGCCAGTCTGCGGAATGAAGTTCGTGCGGCTTCGAAGCGCGAACGCCGGGGCGCTGCTCTGCACGCACCACAGAAGTTGAGCGAGAACCACTTCACGTGAACCAAGCCACGCGGTCGACGTATGGACCTGCGCATGTCCTAGCCTCAATACCAGTGACTTAAGGATCTCGGCTGGTAGGGTGCCTGTTCAGGAGGTGCCGGGATGCCACGCCCTGGACAGGTCAAGCCGGAAACGGACGAGCGGTTGTCGGACCGGATCGCGATCGGATT
>NZ_SSBK01000002.1 GCF_004795035.1 Streptomyces sp. A0958 | reverse complement strand
ACGTTCGGAAAGGATAACCGCTGAAAGCATCTAAGCGGGAAGCCTGCTTCGAGATGAGTATTCCCACCAACTTGATTGGTTAAGGCTCCCAGTAGACGACTGGGTTGATAGGCCAGATGTGGAAGCCCGGTAACGGGTGGAGCTGACTGGTACTAATAGGCCGAGGGCTTGTCCTCAGTTGCTCGCGTCCACTGTGTTAGTTCTGAAATAACGAACGGCCGTGTTTTGATCCGGTGTTGGTTAATTTCATAGTGTTTCGGTGGTCATTGCGTTAGGGAAACGCCCGGTTACATTCCGAACCCGGAAGCTAAGCCTTTCAGCGCCGATGGTACTGCAGGGGGGACCCTGTGGGAGAGTAGGACGCCGCCGAACTCCTTTTAGGAAGAGCCCCGTGCCCTTGTGGCACGGGGCTCTTCTGCGTTTCCGGACCGGTTTGCGCCAGCTCGGCTCCCCTTTCCCGGCAGCATGCCCGCTATGGCCGTCCCGCTGCTTTGAGAGCCAGATAGGCGTCGGCAAGGGCGGGTGCGAGATTGTCCGGTGGTGCGTCGACGACGACCACTCCGTGACGCCTGAGCTGTTCGGCGGTGCGACGGCCTCGGGCCTGGGCTTCGGCGCCGGCAGCAGCCTCGTATATTGCGTCCACTGTGCCTCGTGCCTGGGCCATTTCCTCGACGTGCCGGTCACTCACGGCAGCCAGCAGCACGGTATGGCGCTGGGTGAACTGGGACAGTACGGGCAACAGCCCCTCCTCCACAGGAACCGCGTCGAGACTGGTCAGAAGGACGACCAGCGAACGGCGAGGGGCGTCTGCCAGAGCTTCGGCAACGAGACCTCGCGCATCGGTCCCCACGAACTCCGGTTCAAGCAGCGCCAGCGCATCGACCACGGCAGGCAGGACCTCCCCGGCCGTGCGGCCCTGAACCCTCGCCCGGACACGACGGCTATAGGCGAGCAGCGCGACACGGTCGTCGGCACGGGTCGCGAAAGCGGTGAAGAGCAACGTCGCGTCCATCGCGGCGTCGAGGCGTGGGACGTCGCCGACCCGGCCCGCCGAAGTGCGACCCGTATCCAGGACCACGAGGATGCGCCGATCGCGCTCGGGGCGTCAGGTCCGGTCCGCACAGCGACTGCGGACTGGCGGGCGGTGGCCCGCCAGTCGGTCGAGCGGACATCGTCACCGGGGACGTAGGCGCGCAAGCTGTCGAACTCCGTGCCCTCGCCACGGGTGAGCAGGCTGGTGCGGCCGTCCAGCTTTCGCAGCCTGGCGAGCCGGGACGGAAGATGCCGGGACGGAAGATGCTTGCGGCTCGTGAAGGGCGGGAGGACCCGGACCGTCCACGGCACCTGGTGGCTGCCCTGGCGCGCAGCCAGTCCCAAGGGCCGGTACGAGCGGACGGTGATCTGTTCGGCTCGGCGATCACCTTGGCGTGTGGGGCGCAGGAAGGCGGTCAGGCGCCGTCGTTCGCTGGGCGGAGCGGTCAGCGTGTGGCGGGAGGCGGACGGCTCCGTGCCGGGCAGCCAGCTGCTGGGAGGCCACGCGACGCGGAGGTGTGCCCGCAGACGCCGACGGGAAGGGTTGGTTACGGTGAGTTGTACTTCTGCCCCGTCACCGAGTCGAACGGTTGTATCACCGGATCGGGTGAACTGAAGCGAACGCACTGGCGCTGCCAGGGCATAGTCGCACAGAATTGCCAGTGAGAGCGGGGCGTTGACCGCGAGCATTCCCGTCCAGCTCGGGGCCACGACGCCTACAGGGAGTGATCTTAGGGCGGCCAGCAAGGCGGCGCGTCCGGTGAGGGCCACAGTTCATCGCCCCATCGGGGTACGGGGACATGGGCGAGTACAGCGGGGATGACGGAGTCGGGGGAGACCACTTCCATCTGTGCCTCGAGGCGCAGTTGGATGCGGTGGCGGAGTGTGGGCAGGGCCAAGGCCTTCACGTCGTCCGGGGCTACATAGTCGTGGCCGGTGAGCCAGGCCCAGGCTCGGACGGTGGACAGCAGTGCGGTGGCTCCTCGGGGCGAGACACCGAGCGAGATTGAGGGGGATCACGCGTGGCACGACAGATATCCACTACGTAGCCGAAGAGTTCGGGGGAGACGGTTGTCCTGGCGACCGCGTGGCGGCTGGCTTCGAGATCGACCGGGCCGGCGACGACCGGTTGTATGCCTGCGGCCTTCAGATCCCGAGGATCGAAACTGTCGGCATGGCGGGTGAGGACGTTGATCTCGTTCTCGCGGGCGGGAAGCGGAACCGTCAGCCTCAGCAGAAACCGGCCCAGTTGGGCTTCGGGCAGCGGGCAGGTGCCCTCGTACCCGACGGGGTTCTGCGTCGCGGCAACAAGGAAGGGGTCCGGCAGGGAGCGGGGTGTTCCGTCGACGGTGACTGGCGTTCCTCCACCGCTTCCAGAAGGGATGACTGGGTTTTGGGGGCGTCCGGTAGATCTCGTCGGCGAGGAGGAGGTTGGTGAATACGGGGCCCGGCTGGAAGGGGAACTCGGCGGTGCGGGCGTCGTAGACGAGCGACCGGTGACGTCGCTGGGCATCAGGCCGGGCGTGAACTGCACGCGTTTCGTGTTGTGTTCGAGTGATACGGCAAGGGCTCGGACCAGCAAGGTCTTGGCCACGCCAGGGACGCCTACGAGCAGGACGTGCCCTCGGCAGAGGAGGGCGACGACCCGCCCGGTCACGGCAGGGTCCTGGCCGACCACGGCCATCGCGATCTGGGAGCGCAGCGCTTCCAGGGAGGTGCGGGCTGCGTCGTCACCGCTGACGGTCCTGGTTGTGCCGACGGACACGGGTGGCGGGGCGCTCATGAGGTTCGGACCTCTCTTTCGGGGGAGTCGAGTTGGTCTGCCAGAAGTACGAACGTGGCCTCCTCGGAGGGGGCCGGGCCGAAGAGCAGTTCGCTGATGGAGCCATGGGCAGGGCCGAGGTGTGCCGACAGAGCGAGGGGGGAGCACTGAGCGGGAGTGGGCGTCCCGGGGGGAGACGCCTATGAGGGGTGCCACGCGGGTGCGGGCGGCGCGGCGGAGTGATGAGGCGGCCCGGTCACAAGCGTTGGCCTTGCGGTTGAGCCGGGCCCGGCCCTCGGTGGACTCGGACGCTCGGATGGCCACCGGCAGGTGCTCGGTGACGAGGGGGCCCAGGCGCCGGGCCCACCAGATCGCGGCGAGCACTGCGGCGAGTGCGGGTTGCAGCGTGCCCCACAGCAGCCGGACGGGATCAGCTCGATGAAGCTGCTCACCCTGTCCACCGTGTCGCCGTTCGTAGTGCCGTCGTTGCCCGGGGCGCCGCCGGCGGAGGAATCAGTGAGGGAGGGGAGGTACCAGACCAGATGTGGGCGGGAACCGAGGAGTTGGAGAGCCAGGGATGCGTTCCCCTGGTGGGCCAGGCGCTCGTTGTACAGGAAGTCGGGGGAGCCGAGAAGGACGGTGTCACCGGCTGCGGGTCGGCGCAGAAGGAGCGCGGAGGGCAGGCCGGGGGCTGGGTAGCAGGCGGTGGCGTCGAGGCCGTCCGATGCGTAGCGGATGCCGCCCGTCTCGACGGCTCCGGCTCTTCGGGCCGCTGCCATGGATCAGCCGGGGGGACGTGGGGCCACGGAGGTGGAGGGCTCGGCGTGGACCCCCGGGGCCAGCGTGCCCACGGACGCGCAGCCGGCACCGAGGAGGACGGTGCGGCCGGCCGTGGCGGTGGTGGCTGCACGCAGGGTGGTCTGCTGGTGGGGCATCAGCAGGTTGGGAGCGGTGACGAGGAGCGTCGCGTCGGTTCCGGTTACGGAGGCAGCGTCCTTGAGCGTGGTCACGACGCGGACGGATACGCCGTGGTCCTTGAGGAGCTCGGCGACGGCCCTGCTGCCGTAGCGGTTCGCCGAGCGGGGGCCGAGGCGGCCGTGCTGGTCCCCGGAGCGGGCAGAGGCCAGGGCTATCGCGGCGATGACGAGCAGCCGGAAGGCCAGCGGCACCCCGCGGGCGCGGAGCCAGACCTGGGGAGGGGCGACGGAGGAGGAGGTGGGAAGGGTGGCTACCGCGGTCATTCGGCAGCCCCCTCGCGCGTGTCGGTCAGGTGGGGTTCGGCGGATTCGAGGTCGAGGTCCAGGTCGAGCAGGGCCAGGTATGACGACTGGTCGGCGATGCGGCCGCCGTACGTGACGTCGTCGAACGCACGGGCCGCCGCCCGCAGGCGGGTGTCGTGCGCGGGGAGGGCGCGCCCTGCTTCCGAGGCCGCTTCGTCGGCGGTCCGTCCGGGGCGGGAATCCAGTAGGGCTCGCTCCTCGATGGAGTGGACGATCGCGCGCATCCGTTCCTGGACGGCTTGGTTCCAGCGGCCGGCGGCGGCGTGGACCTCGGCGGCGGCGCGGTGGTCCGCGGTACT
The DNA here is from genome assembly GCF_004795035.1 of Streptomyces sp. A0958. Classification (GTDB taxonomy): domain Bacteria; phylum Actinomycetota; class Actinomycetes; order Streptomycetales; family Streptomycetaceae; genus Streptomyces. The sequence goes on along the minus strand of NZ_SSBK01000002.1, from coordinate 382,627 downwards.
GCGGGGGCCGTCCTCGAAGAGTGAGCCGGAGGGCCGGGCGCCGCGCTGCGAGGTGTCGAGCCTCCACCGGAGTGCGGCGGCCAGGGCAATGACGGTCAGGAGGAGAACGATCAGGCCGGCCGGCCCGCCGGGGTCCACGCCACCGCCGGCCGCTGGGATGAGGTCGCCGAACCAGGTTCACACATGGTCGAGAGCGCGTTGGAGGAGGTTCGGATCGTTCTTGTGGTACGCGCCCTTGGACAGTTCGCGTCTCGCCGCTTTCCGGGCCGGGAGGCGCCCGGTGTCCACGGGGGTGCCGCCGCTGGCCCGTATCAGCAGCGGCGCTGCTGTCCCGCCCGCCCCCGACACGGTGTCAGCTCCTGTTGTCGTAGCCCGGCAGCCCCGCTGCCCTGGCAAGGTCGAGGTCGAGTGCCTCGCGGCGGATTCGCTGGTCCACGTAGAGCAGAGCCATGACGCCGGAGTAGAGGGGGTAGGCGATCGTCGCGATGATCACGTCGCCGATGGCGGAGGTGATCAGGTACGGCCAGCCGAAACCGGTGGTGCTCTTGTCGACGAAGGAGCTCAGAGTGCCGCCGTCGGCAATGATCGCGATATAGCCGAAGGGGATGCTGACCATCACGGCCACGATGAATGTCAGGGCCATGGTCAGGGCGAGGATGCCGAACGTCCGCCACCAGGCGTCGCGGACCAGCTTGGCGGAACGTCGCATGGACGCGGTGATCGACTGCCGTTCCAGCATCAGTGCCGGGGAGGCGAGGCTGAAACGGACCATCAGCCAGAGGAAGACTCCCGTTGCCGCGAGCAGGCCGAGAAACGCGAGGCCGACTCCCGCGGTGTCGCCGATCAGGAATACCGGGAGGACACCTGCTGCCATGACCGCCCCGCCGAGGACGGGAAGCAGGAGCGTCAGGCCCAGCAGGGGGAGGAGCCTGGGCCGGGCCTCGGTCCAGGCATCGGACAGGGTGACCGGGCGGCCCAGCACCGAGCGGCTGATCACCACGGTGAGTACCGCCGTGGTGAAGATCAGGGCCAGCATGGAGATGAGCATGGACGGGGCGTTGTCGAGCAGGCTGAAGCGGAGCGAGTCCGCGGTCTGGCGCAGGGCCTCCGGGCCGGTGGCGTTCCGGTCGAACGACGGGGGGTCGGGCTGCAGGTACCGCTGGACGAAGAGGATGGCGGTCTGGGCGATCACGGAGACGGTGAGCGAGACGCCGAGGACCGTGCGCCAGTGGGCACGCATGGCAGAGACGGCGCCGTCCAGGATCTCGCCGACGCCGAGTGGTCGGAGCGGGATGACGCCGGGCTTCGCCGCGTCCGGCAGTCGGCCCCAGCCCGGCCCCTGCGGGGAGGCGCCCCAGCCGGGGCGGGGAGGCGGGGTGCCGTGGCCGGTCGCGGTGTGGCTCGGCGGGGACCACTGCCCGGCGGGCGGCTGCGTGGAAGCCCAGGCTCCCGCGGGTGCGCTGCCGTCGACGGGTTCGGAAGGCCGGGGGACGCCCGTCTCCTGACCGTCGGAGGGGGCAGATCCGGGCGAGGCCCAGCCCGGAGTGTCGTTCATTCTTGCTCCTTCACGGTCCTGTCCGCGCATCGGGGCGTCAGGTTGGCAGCCATCGTGCCACGCGTTGCGCAGGTGCGGGCCTGGCCTTGTGTCTCCTCGGTCCCTTCATGTCCGGGCGAGTCACCGGGCAGACTGGGCGGATGGCTGATCAGGACACACAATCGCCGGTGGGCAGCGAGTCCGCCGGGCTATCCGTACTTCGCTGGGACGAACCTCCGGAGGGCCCCGTACTGGTGCTACTCGACCAGACGCGGTTGCCGGCCGAGGAAACGGAGCTGGTGTGCACCGACGTGCCGGCACTGGTGGGCGCGATCAGGGCGCTCGCGGTTCGGGGCGCCCCCCTGCTGGGCATCGCCGGGGCCTACGGGGTGGCTCTGGCCGCGGTGCGGGGCTATGACGTGGCGGAGGCCGCCGGGCTGCTGGAGCAGGCGCGGCCCACCGCGGTGAACCTCGGGTACGGCGTGCGGCGGGCTGCCGCGGCGTACTGGGCGGCTCTCGACAAGGGGGCCGGGCAGGAGCAGGCGGGGGCGGCCGCGCTGGCGGAGGCCAGGGCGTTGCACCGGGAGGACGCCGAGGCCAGTGGGCGCATGGCCCGGTTCGGGCTCGACCTGCTGGACGAGCTGGTTCCGGGCGGGAGTCATCGGCTGCTGACCCACTGCAATACCGGGGCGCTCGTCTCCGGGGGCGAGGGGACCGCCTTCGCGGTGGCGCTCGGCGCGCACCGGGAGGGCCGGTTGCGGCGGCTGTGGGTGGACGAGACCCGTCCGCTGCTGCAGGGCGCCCGGCTGACCGCGTACGAGGCGGCGCGCAGCGGCATGCCGTACAGCCTGCTCACGGACAATGCGGCCGGTTCGCTGTTCGCCGCGGGGGAGGTGGATGCCGTGCTGATCGGGGCGGACCGCATCGCCGCGGACGGTTCCGTGGCCAACAAGGTGGGGAGCTATCCGCTGGCGGTGCTCGCCAAGTACCACCACGTACCGTTCATAGTGGTGGCGCCGACGACGACCGTGGATCTGCTCACCGCGGACGGGGCGTCGATCACCGTGGAGCAGCGATCCGGGCGGGAAGTGACGGAGCTCACATTCTCGCCTCGCGGGGCTGGGGACGAGGAGGTGAGCGGGGTGCTCGTGGCCCCGGTGGGAACCCAGTCGTACAACCCCGCCTTCGATATCACGCCGCCGGAGCTGGTCACGGCGATCGTCACGGAGGAGGGCGTAATCTCGCCGGTCACGGGGGCCGGGCTGGCAGAGCTGTGTGCCAGATCATCGCAGGTAACGATTAGCTAATGGGATGATGTCGTTTATGAAGGGACGCGTCCTTGTCGTCGACGACGACACCGCACTGGCCGAGATGCTCGGGATTGTGCTGCGTGGTGAGGGTTTCGAGCCGTCGTTCGTAGCGGACGGCGACAAGGCACTTGCTGCATTTCGAGAGGCGAAGCCGGACCTGGTCCTGCTCGACCTCATGCTGCCCGGCAGGGACGGCATCGAGGTCTGCAGGCTGATCAGGGCCGAGTCGGGTGTGCCGATCGTCATGCTCACTGCCAAGAGCGACACGGTTGACGTGGTGGTGGGCCTGGAGTCCGGGGCCGACGACTACATCGTCAAGCCGTTCAAACCGAAGGAGTTGGTCGCCCGCATCAGGGCACGTCTGCGCAGGTCCGAAGAGCCGGCCCCGGAGCAGTTGGCCATCGGGGACCTGGTCATAGACGTCGCCGGGCACTCGGTGAAGCGGGACGGGCAGTCCATCGCCCTGACGCCGCTGGAGTTCGACCTGCTGGTCGCGCTCGCCCGCAAGCCGTGGCAGGTCTTCACCCGTGAGGTCCTCCTGGAGCAGGTGTGGGGTTACCGCCATGCCGCGGACACCCGCTTGGTCAACGTGCATGTTCAGCGGCTCCGCTCCAAGGTCGAGAAGGACCCGGAGCGGCCGGAGATCGTGGTGACCGTCCGAGGTGTCGGTTACAAGGCCGGACCGAGCTGACATGTCCCTGGGTAGCACTGCTCCGAAGCCCGGGGAGCCGGGAGTCCGTGCGGAGCGGGCTGCCGGTTCAGGGCACACGTCGTCTCCCGTCGAGCGCTTCCTGCAGGGCGGCCGGTTGTTCCAGGACCGGGCGCCCGGCGGGCCGGTGCCGCGGTTGCTGATGCGCTGGGTGCGGCGTCCGCTGCTGCCCGCCGTACGGCTGTGGCGGCGCAACCTCCAGCTGCGGGTCGTCGCCGGCACGCTGCTGATGTCACTCGGAGTGGTGCTGCTGCTCGGCCTCGTCGTGATCGGTCAGGTGCGCAACGGCCTGCTGGACGCGAAGGGCAAGGCCGCCCAGACACAGGCCGCGGGCGGGTTCGCGGCCGCCCAGGAGAAGGCCAACGCGCCTCTCACCCCCGCCGCCGGCCAGGGCGACGACGCCGTGGACGGCACGACGGCCAACAACTCATGGCGCACCGAGCTCGTCGACCAGCTCGCCAGTGGCGGGAAGAACGCCTTCAACGTGGTGGCGCTCAGCGCCGACGAGGGCTCCCGTGCGCCACGCGGCTCAGGAAGCGTCGAGGCCGCGAGCATTCCGCAGAGCCTGCGCGATTCGGTGAACAAGGGCCCCGGAGCCTTCCAGACGTACTCCCTGATCCAGTACGCGAACGGGCAGGAGTCGCAGCCCGGTCTCATCGTCGGCAAGCGCCTCTACGACATCGACCGCAATCCGTACCAGCTGTACTACGTCTTCCCGCTGACGCAGGAGGAGAAGTCCCTGACGCTGGTCAAGGGCACGCTGGCGACCGCGGGCCTGTTCGTCGTCGTGCTGCTGGGGGCCATCGCCTGGTTCGTGGTCCGCCAGGTCGTCACCCCCGTACGCATGGCCGCGGGGATCGCCGAACGGCTCTCCGCGGGCCGGCTCCAGGAACGGATGAAGGTCACCGGCGAGGACGACATCGCCCGGCTCGGTGAGGCCTTCAACAAGATGGCGCAGAACCTCCAGCTGAAGATCCAGCAGTTGGAGGAGCTCTCCCGGATGCAGCGGCGTTTCGTCTCGGACGTCTCGCACGAGCTGCGCACACCCCTGACGACGGTGCGGATGGCCGCCGACGTCATCCACGAGGCGCGCGTCGACTTCGATCCGGTCACGGCCCGGTCCGCGGAGCTGCTGGGGGACCAGCTCGACCGCTTCGAGTCGCTGCTGTCCGACCTGCTGGAGATCAGCCGCTTCGACGCCGGCGCGGCCGCGCTGGAGGCGGAGCCGATAGACCTGCGGCAGGTCGTGCGCAGGGTGATAGGCGGCGCCGAGCCGCTGGCCGAGCGCAAGGGCACCCGCATCCGGGTGGTCGGGGACGAGCAGCCGGTGATCGCCGAGGCCGACGCGCGGCGGGTCGAGCGGGTCCTGCGCAACCTGGTCGTCAACGCCGTCGAGCACGGCGAGGGACGCGATGTCGTGGTGCGGATGGGTGCGGCGGGCGGAGCGGTCGCCGTCGCCGTCCGGGACTACGGCGTGGGGCTGAAGCCCGGCGAGGCGACCCGGGTCTTCAACCGCTTCTGGCGGGCGGACCCGGCCCGTGCGCGGACGACCGGCGGCACCGGCCTCGGCCTGTCCATCGCCGTCGAGGACGCACGGCTGCACGGCGGCTGGCTGCAGGCCTGGGGCGAGCCGGGCGGCGGTTCGCAGTTCCGGCTGACGCTGCCGCGTACGGCGGACGAGCCGCTGCGGGGCTCGCCGATACCGCTGGAGCCCGAGGACTCGCGGCGCAACCGGGAGAACCGGGACCGGGCCGCGGACCCCTCGGCCACCGGCAGCGAGCGCCGGCTGCTGGCGGTGCCCTCGCAGCACGCCACCGCGGGCCGCTCGCCGCTGCCCGTTCCGTCCCGGGCCCCCATGCGGGCCAGGACCGCGCCTGCCTCGGTGCATCCGGCGGCCTTGCCGGGCAACGGGGCGCGCGTGGTGCCGCGCACCGCCGAGGGGCGGCCGGCCGGACCCAACGACTCTCCGGGGGCGATACCGGGGCGGGAGGACACGACTCGTGAGCACTGACCGTCTGCAGGGCGGCCGTGGGCGTGCGGCGGGGATGACCGTGCTGATCGGGTGCGGCGCGCTGCTGCTGTCCGCGTGCGGCTCGATGCCCGTCACCGGGGACGTCAAGGCCGTCGACGCCTCGCAGCCCGGCGACTCCCAGGTGCAGGTGTACGCGGTGGCCCCGCGGGACGGCGCGACTCCCAACGAGGTGGTCGACGGCTTCCTGGAGTCGATGACCAGCGACGACTCCGACTTCCGGACGACGCGCAAGTACCTCACCAAGGAGGCGTCGCGCCGCTGGAAGCCGAGTGCGGAGACCACCGTGCTGGCCAAGGCGCCGAACCGGAGCGACCGGCCGGTGCACGAGGGCGACCACAGCACCACCGAGGTCACCTACACCCTGACCGGGGAGAAGGTGGCGACGGTCGACGAGCAGAACGCGTACCAGCCGCTCGCCCCGTCCGACTACTCGCGCACGCTCCACCTGGTGCGGGAGAAGGGGCCGGACGGCAAGGAGTGGCGCATCGACCTCGTGCCGGACGGGCTGGTGCTCGGGCAGTCGGACTTCAAGCGGCTCTACCGCTCCGTCAACAAGTTCTACTTCGCGACCGGCCGGTCCGACGCGCAGGCCACCCTCGTCGCCGACCCCGTCTACCTCCGGAACCGGACGGACCCCGCCACCGGGACGGACACGGTGACGCAGGCGGTCCGCAGCCTTCTGCGGGGCCCGACCGACTGGCTGCGGCCGGTGGTCGAGTCGCGCTTCCCCGCCGGGACCGGGCTGAAGAAGGGCGTCGCCTCCCTGACGCCCGACGACCGCAACGTTCTGAAGGTGCCGCTCGACAAGAAGGCCGACGGGACCGGGCAGCGTTCCTGCCGGATGATGGCCTCGCAGGTCCTCTTCACCCTCCGCGACCTGACCTCCGCGCGGGTCGAACAGGTGGAGTTGCAGCGTTCGGACGGTTCGCCGCTGTGTGTGCTCGACGCGGACCAGGCCGAGGAGTACGCCCCCGACCGTTCCTCGGGCGGACCCGACAGCCAGTACTTCGTGGACGCCAAGGGGCGCGTGGAGCGCATCCCCGGCAGCACCCGGGGCAGCGGCGAGCCGGAGCCGGTGCCCGGTCCCTTCGGCAGCGGTGCGCTGCGGGTCAGCGCGGTCGGCGTGGCCCGGGACGAGCAGTCGGCGGCGGCGCTCTCCCAGCACAACGACGCGCTCTACGTCACGTCGATAGCCGTGGACGGCGAGCTGCCCGTACCCGCCGTGACGAGCAAGGCGGGCAACTCCGAGGACCGGCTGACGGCGCCCAGCTGGGACGGTCGGGGCGATCTCTGGGTCGCCGACCGCGACCCGAAGAACTCCAGGCTCCTGCGCCTGCCCCAGGGCAAGGGCAAGCCGCAGGAGGTCACCGTGCCGAGCCTCGACGGCAGCCGGATCACGGCGCTGCGGCTGTCCTCGGACGGGGTGCGCATAGCGCTGCTGCTGACCAAGGACGACCACACGACGCTGAAGATCGGCCGGATCGAGCGGCAGGGACCGCAGGACGACGCGCAGGTGTCCGTAGTGGACCTGCGGCAGGCGGCGCCGCAGCTCGCGGACGTGACGGCGATGTCCTGGTCCGGCCGCAGCCGCCTCGTCGTGGTCGGCAAGGAGCAGGGTGGCGTGCAGCAGGTCCGTTACGTGCAGGCGGACGGCTCCACGCCCTCCTCGGGGGTGCTGCCCGGGGTCAACCAGGTGCTCGCCATCGCCGCCGCGGACGACGAGCAGCTGCCGCTGATGGCGGACACGTTCGGCGACGGGATAGTGAAGCTGCTGCCGGGTGACAACTGGCAGACCGTCCTCAAGGAGGGCTCCGCGCTCGTCTACCCCGGCTGAGACCGGCTGAGACCGGCGGCCGGAGACCGGCGGAGACCGGCTGAGACCGGTGGTTGTCCACAGGGGTGGCCCGGCTGCCCCGGTGGGGGCACAGTTGAGTCATGCGCGGGTGGTGGCGGGAGATCACCGGACTCGTTCTGCCGGTCTCCTGTGGCGGCTGCGGCAGGGCACGAACGGAGCTGTGCGACGCCTGTGGCGCGCAGCTGCACGGCGGAGCGCCGCGCCGGGTGCGGCCCGCGCCCGAGCCGCCCGCCCTGCCCGCGGTGCATGCCGCCGCCGGATACGAGAACGCGGTACGGGCGGTGCTGCTGGCCCACAAGGAGCGCGGCGTGCTCGCCCTCGCGCGGCCGCTCGGCAAGGCGCTGGCGGTCGCGGTAAGGGCCGGGACGGGGCAGGTGCCGGACGGGCGACCACTGCTGCTCGTACCCGTGCCGTCCGCGCGGTCGGCGGTGGCGGCGCGCGGGCATGATCCGGGGCGGCGGATCGCGTTGGCGGCGGCCGCGCACCTGCGGCGTGCGGGTACGCCGGCGACGGTCGCCGCGGTGCTGCGGCAGCGGCGTGCGGTGGTGGACCAGGCGGGTCTCACGGCGCGGGACCGCCAGGCCAATCTGGCGGGTGCGCTGAGGGTGGTGACCGGGGGCGGACGGCTGCTCGCCACCGGTCGGGTGGTGCTGGTGGACGACCTGCTGACGACGGGGGCCACGCTGGCCGAGGCGGCACGTGCGCTCGCCTGCGCCCAGGGGCCTGCCGGCACCGGCGCGGTGGTGCGTGACGCGGCCGTCGTCGCGGCGTCCCCCGCGGCCTTCGACGCAGCATGTCCCGCTGCCCGCGAAATAAACCGGAACTGAAACTGAACTTGCATCGTTGCAGGTAGTGAGTGGGTAAATAGACCTGAACGGAGGTACGCGCGAGTAGCGGGTGCCGACATCCGTCCGAGCAGGCTATGTTCGGTTGTGAGGAATGGTGAATGCCGGGCCTCGACGAATGCACCACCAGGTTTCGGGCAGGCGACCCACCAGTAGGGAAACCGGAAATTCGGTGGGGTGGAGACCTTGCCGACGGGGGAGGAGGAGGTGGAAGTCACCGAGTCCGCGGCTCCGGTCGTCACCGGAGCCAGGTGCAAAAGGGAGATGCTCCGCCACTGAGCGGGGCGATCCGGGAACGGAGTTCTGCGTGGACATCGTCGTCAAGGGCCGCAAGACCGAGGTGCCCGAGCGGTTCCGCAAGCACGTGGCCGAGAAGCTGAAGCTGGACAAGATCCAGAAGTTCGACGGCAAGGTGATCAGCCTCGACGTGGAGGTGTCCAAGGAGCCGAACCCCCGTCAGGCAGACCGCTGCGACCGGGTGGAGATCACTCTCCGCTCGCGCGGACCGGTCATCAGGGCGGAAGCGGCCGCAGGCGACCCGTACGCAGCGCTGGACCTGGCCACCGGCAAGCTGGAGGCCCGGCTGCGCAAGCAGCACGACAAGCGCTACAGCCGCCGGGGCACGGGGCGTATCCCCGCTGCGGAGGTCGGCGAGATGGTGCCGGACGCGGCATCGTTCAACGGCGACGGCGAACTGATCATCGACGAGACGGCACAGCCCGAACCCACCACCAGGGTCGGCTCGCTGGAGGTACAGGGCGAGGGGCCGCTGGTGATGCGCGAGAAGACGCACGTCGCGGCGCCCATGTCGCTCGACCAGGCGCTCTACGAGATGGAGTTGGTCGGACACGACTTCTATCTGTTCGTCGACAACGAGACGAAGGAGCCCAGTGTCGTCTACCGGCGGCATGCCTACGACTACGGTGTCATCCACCTGAGGACCGACCCGCTGGCCGCCGATGAGGCGGGCGGCGCCGGCGGTGCGCTCGGCGGCTGACGCCACCACTGTGTGGTGCCCCTGGAGCGCCTGTGCGCCCCCAGGGGCACCCGTGTGCCACCGAGGGATCACCGCGCCGGGCGTCCCGGCATGAAATCATGGCGGCTCAAGCCAAACGGTGCTCTGTGAACTGCCGTTGGCGGACAGTTCGTGAACTTCAGGCCGTGGCCTTCAGGGGGAGGAACGATGGCGGACACCTTCGGGCCCGTGCGCGACGCGAGGGGCTCCGACGACGCGGCGGGCGTCCTGGCCGGCGAGTACCGGGACAACGGCTACCGCAAGGAGCCGATCCGGGTCCTGGTGGTCGACGACCACGCCCTCTTCCGCAGAGGCCTGGAGATCGTCCTCGCGCACGAGGAGGACATCGAGGTCGTCGGCGAGGCGGGCGACGGGGCGGAGGCGGTCGACAAGGCGGCCGACCTGCTCCCGGACATCGTGCTGATGGATGTGCGGATGCCCAGGCGGGGCGGCATCGAGGCCTGTACGTCCATCAAGGAGGTGGCCCCCAGCGCGAAGATCATCATGCTGACGATCAGCGACGAGGAGGCCGACCTCTACGACGCCATCAAGGCCGGCGCCACGGGCTATCTCCTCAAGGAGATCTCCACGGACGAGGTGTCCACCGCGATCCGCGCGGTCGCCGACGGGCAGTCCCAGATCAGCCCGTCCATGGCGTCCAAACTGCTCACCGAGTTCAAATCGATGATCCAGCGGACCGATGAACGCCGGCTGGTACCGGCGCCCCGGCTCACCGAGCGTGAACTCGAAGTCCTCAAACTGGTCGCCACCGGCATGAACAATCGCGATATCGCCAAGGAACTGTTCATTTCCGAGAACACCGTGAAGAACCACGTGCGCAATATTCTGGAGAAGCTCCAGCTGCACTCCCGCATGGAAGCGGTGGTCTATGCCATGCGGGAGAAGATCCTCGAGATCAGGTGACCGGTGCGCACGACGCGGTGACCGGCGGCGCGACCGGTCCGGTCATCCCAGGAGGCGGGCGAGCCCGGTCATGCCAGGAGGCGGGCGATTTCCGCCGTGAGCGGCCCCCGCAGCTCCGGCGCCTCCACCCGCTCCAGCCGGACGTCCGTGCAGCCGACCCAGGAGGCCGCCTCCACCAGAGCCTCCGCCATCGGCGCCACGGCCTTCGCGCCCGCCAGGGACACCTGCCGGGCGATCAGCGTGGTGCCGTCACGGGCCGGGTCGACCCGGCCCTGAAGCCTGCCGCCGGCCAGCAGCGGCATCGCGAAGTAGCCGTGCATCCGCTTCGGCTTGGGCACGTACGCCTCCAGCCGGTGCGTGAATCCGAAGATCCGCTCGGTGCGCGCACGCTCCCAGACCAGTGAGTCGAAGGGCGACAGCAGCGTCGTGCGGTGCCGCCCGCGCGGTTCGACGGCCAGCGCCGCCGGGTCCGCCCAGGCCGGCTTCGCCCAGCCCTGCACGGACACCGGCACCAGACCGGAATCCGCCACCACCGCGTCGAACTGCTCCCCCCTGAGACGGTGGTAGTCCGCGATGTCCGACCGGGTGCCCACGCCCAGCGACTGCCCCGCGAGCGCCACCAGCCGGCGCAGGCACTCCGCGTCGTCCAGATCGTCGTGCAGCACGGCGTCGGGCAGGGCGCGCTCCGCGAGGTCGTAGACCCGCTTCCAGCCGCGCCGCTCGGTGCACACCACCTCGCCGTACATCAGGGCACGCTCGACGGCCACCTTCGACGCCGACCAGTCCCACCACTCCCCGCCGTTCTTCGCGCCGCCCAGCTCCGTCGCCGTCAGCGGGCCCTCGGCGGTCAGCTGCTTGATGACGGTGTCGTACGCGCCGTCCGGCAGGTCGTGGTGCCACTGCGCCCGCGAGCGGTAGGCGCGGCGGCGGAACGCGAAGTGCGGCCACTCCTCGACGGGCAGGATGCACGCGGCGTGCGACCAGTACTCGAAGGCGCGTCCGCCCGACCAGTACGCCTCCTCGACCGTGCGCCGGCCGATCGCGCCCAGGCGCGCGTACGGGATCAGTTCGTGCGAACGCGCCAGTACCGAGATCGTGTCCAGCTGTACGGCGCCGAGGTGCCGCAGCACTCCGGGCACCCCGGCCCGGCGGTCCGGCGCGCCCAGGAAACCCTGCGCGCGCAGGGCGATCCTGCGCGCCTGGTCGGCGGAGAGTTCGACTGCGGGTGGCTGCACAGACGTCATGCTCCGCACTTTAGGGGGCGCCACTGACATCGCCCGCCGGGACGTACGCCTGGGTACCGGCCAGGCCGAGGTCGGAGGGGAGCAGCGCGCCGACCCACGTATCGCGGCGCACCCCCTTGTTGAGCAGCCCCGAGCGCTGGGCGCCCTCCAGCCGGAAGCCCGCCTTCAGCGCGACGGCCCGTGACGGGACGTTGCCGGTCTCGGCCTTCCACTCCAGCCGGTCGCAGCCGAGCGAGGCGAAGCTCCAGCGGGCGGCGCACAGGACCGCCTCGGTCATGTAGCCGCGGCCCCGGTGCTCCTTCGCGGTCCAGAAGCCGACCTCGTACGTGCCCGGGCCGGTCCGCCTGTTGATGCCGAGCGCGCCTATGAGGGCCCCGCCGGCCCGCGGCACCACGGCGAAGTTGTACATCGAGTCGTCCTGCCAGCCGCCCGGACAGAGCCGGGCGGTGAAGAACTCCGCGTCGGGGCGGCCGTAGGGCGAGGGGACCACCGTCCAGCGCTGGATGTCCGGGTCCTGGCAGGCGTCGTACACCGCGTCCGTGTCGGCCTGGACGAAGGGGCGCAACAGCAGGCGGTCGGTGGTGAGGGTGATCGGTTCCATGAAGGGATTCTTGGTGAGGCAGCGGCGGGGAAGCGAGGACTTTTCACGTTTCCCGGCACCTTCCGCACCCTTCGTCCGTTGACTCGGAAGGGCACTGCGGGGACAACGCGGTGGCAGCCCTCCCGGCGCGGCGGGGTCCTCGCTTACGATGGCCGTTGCGGTGGGGCCCACCTGCCGTGCCCGCGCCAGAGTCCATTACACGACCCAGTGCCAGGCCCGACCGGCAAGGAGACCAGCCTCAGTGTCCGTCTTCAACAAGCTCATGCGTGCAGGCGAAGGCAAGATCCTGCGCAAACTGCACCGCATCGCGGACCAGGTCAGCTCCATCGAAGAGGACTTCGTCAACCTCTCCGACGCCGAGCTGCGGGCGCTCACCGACGAGTACAAGGAACGGTACGCGGACGGCGAGAGCCTGGACGACCTGCTTCCCGAGGCGTTCGCGACCGTCCGCGAGGCGGCCAAGCGCGTCCTCGGCCAGCGCCACTACGACGTCCAGATCATGGGTGGCGCCGCGCTGCACCTGGGCTACGTGGCGGAGATGAAGACCGGTGAGGGCAAGACCCTCGTCGGCACGCTGCCCGCGTATCTCAACGCCCTGTCCGGCAAGGGCGTGCACCTGATCACGGTGAACGACTACCTCGCCTCGCGTGACTCCGAGATGATGGGCCGGGTCCACAAGTTCCTCGGCCTCGACGTCGGCTGCATCATCGCGAACATGACTCCGGCCCAGCGCCGTGAGCAGTACGCCTGCGACATCACGTACGGCACGAACAACGAGTTCGGCTTCGACTACCTCCGCGACAACATGGCGTGGTCGAAGGAGGAGCTGGTCCAGCGCGGCCACAACTTCGCGATCGTCGACGAGGTCGACTCGATCCTGGTCGACGAGGCCCGTACGCCGCTGATCATCTCCGGCCCCGCCGACCAGGCCACCAAGTGGTACGGCGACTTCGCCAAGCTGGTCACGCGCCTGTCCAAGGGCGAGGCGGGCAACCCGCTCAAGGGCATCGAGGAGACCGGCGACTACGAGGTCGACGAGAAGAAGCGGACCGTCGCGATCCACGAGCCCGGCGTCTCGAAGGTCGAGGACTGGCTCGGCATCGACAACCTCTACGAGTCGGTGAACACCCCCCTCGTCGGGTACCTCAACAACGCCATCAAGGCCAAGGAACTCTTCAAGAAGGACAAGGACTACGTCGTCATCGACGGCGAAGTCATGATCGTCGACGAGCACACCGGCCGTATCCTCGCCGGCCGCCGCTACAACGAGGGCATGCACCAGGCGATCGAGGCGAAGGAAGGGGTGGACATCAAGGACGAGAACCAGACGCTCGCCACGATCACCCTGCAGAACTTCTTCCGCCTCTACGGCAAGCTCTCCGGCATGACCGGTACGGCGATGACCGAGGCCGCCGAGTTCCACCAGATCTACAAGCTGGGCGTCGTGCCGATCCCGACGAACCGGCCGATGCAGCGCGCCGACCAGTCGGACCTCATCTACCGCACCGAGGTCGCCAAGTTCGCCGCGGTCGTGGACGACATCGCCGAGAAGCACGAGAAGGGGCAGCCGATCCTGGTCGGCACGACCTCCGTCGAGAAGTCCGAGTACCTCTCGCAGCAGCTCTCCAAGCGTGGTGTCCAGCACGAGGTGCTCAACGCCAAGCAGCACGACCGGGAGGCGACGATCGTCGCCCAGGCCGGCCGCAAGGGTGCGGTGACCGTCGCGACGAACATGGCCGGACGAGGCACCGACATCAAGCTCGGCGGCAACCCGGACGACCTCGCCGAGGCCGAGCTGCGGCAGCGGGGGCTCGACCCCGTCGAGCACGTCGAGGAGTGGGCGGCCGCCCTTCCCGCCGCGCTGGAGAAGGCCGAGGAGGCCGTGCGAGCGGAGTTCGAGGAGGTCAAGGAGCTGGGCGGGCTCTACGTCCTGGGCACCGAGCGGCACGAGTCGCGCCGTATCGACAACCAGCTGCGCGGTCGTTCCGGCCGTCAGGGCGACCCGGGCGAGTCCCGCTTCTACCTGTCGCTCGGCGACGACCTGATGCGGCTGTTCAAGGCGCAGATGGTCGAGCGCGTCATGTCGATGGCCAACGTGCCGGACGACGTGCCGATCGAGAACAAGATGGTGACACGGGCGATCGCGTCGGCGCAGTCGCAGGTCGAGCAGCAGAACTTCGAGACGCGTAAGAACGTCCTGAAGTACGACGAGGTGCTCAACCGGCAGCGTGAGGTCATCTACGGCGAGCGGCGCCGGGTCCTGGAGGGCGAGGACCTGCAGGAGCAGATCCGCCACTTCATGGACGACACGATCGACGACTACATCCGCCAGGAGACGGCGGAGGGCTTCGCCGAGGAGTGGGACCTGGACCGGCTGTGGGGCGCGTTCAAGCAGCTCTACCCGGTGAAGGTCACGGTCGCCGAGCTGGAGGACGCGGCGGGGGACCTGGCCGGGGTCACCGCGGAGTTCATCGCCGAGTCGGTCAAGGACGACATCCACGAGCAGTACGACGAGCGGGAGAAGACGCTCGGCTCCGAGATCATGCGTGAACTGGAGCGGCGCGTGGTGCTGTCGGTCCTGGACCGCAAGTGGCGCGAGCACCTCTACGAGATGGACTACCTCCAGGAGGGCATCGGCCTGCGGGCCATGGCGCAGAAGGACCCGCTGGTCGAGTACCAGCGCGAGGGCTTCGACATGTTCAACGCCATGATGGAGGGCATCAAGGAGGAGTCCGTCGGCTACCTGTTCAACCTGGAGGTCCAGGTCGAGCAGCAGGTCGAGGAGGTTCCTGTCCAGGACGCGGCGACGTCGCTGTCCAAGGAGGACGCGGTGCCGGCCGCGCGGCCGGAGATCCGCGCCAAGGGGCTGGAGGCTCCGCAGCGGCCCGACCGGCTGCACTTCTCCGCTCCCACGGTGGACGGGGAGGGCGGGGTGGTCGAGGGCGACTTCTCCAGCGGGGATGGTGCCGGTGCCGGGTCGGAGTCGGAGTCGGATGGGCTTACTCGGGCGGAGCGGCGTAAGGCGCAGAAGAGTGGGGGCGGGGGGCGGCGGCGCAAGAAGTAGCTTGCGCTGACGTTGGGGTTTGTAGCCGGGCCGGGCACCGTTCTGGGGTGTCCGGCCCGGTTGTTTTGTGTGGGGGTGGGGGCCGTGGGGGCCGTGGGAGCGGGTGCGGGTGCGGTGCGCTTGTGGTGTGCGGTGCGTGTGCGTGTGCGTGTGCGCCTGCGGCGGGCCTGTTCCCCTACCCGCCCCTTCCCGAAACCGGGGCGCTGTCCCGGGCCCCGTTCCTCAAGCGCCGGAGGGGCCGGGAGGAAAAGCGCCGGAGGGGCTGGGAGGAAAAGCGCCGGAGGGGCCGGGACTGTGGGGCTCCGCCCCGGGCCCCGCGCCTCAAATGCCGGCGAGGCTGGGAACAACGCCGGAGGGGCTTGAAGGGGTGCAATGCGCGGGGGTGCTTGGGCGGTGCGGCTCGGGGTGGGCGTTTTGAGGGGTTCTGGTGGGGCGCTGAGGGCTTGGGACGGGGTTTTGGGGCTCGGGGGCCCGGGCCCTGTCTGGGGTGGCTGTGGGGCGTGAGGGGCCCCTCCGGGGGTCTGGTGGGGCGCGGGGGTGTGGTGTTCGGCGGCTCATCGGTTTCGCATCGGGGTGTTGCCCAGTTCCACTGCCGCGCAGCGCCAGCGGAGGTCGGAGCCCTGTTCCAGGCGGAAGGCCATGGCGCGAACCTCTTCGCCTGCGGCGATGCTTGCGCAGGCTTCCACTACGCCGGGGGCCGGCTGGGCGCCTCGGCACATGCGGATGACCGGGCGGGTGCCCCGGGTTCTGAGGGGGGTGCTGGGGGCGAGTTCGGCCAGTTGGTCGTAGGCCTCGCCGATGGTGTGGCCGAGCATCCAGTGGACCGGGCGCTGGCCGCTCAGGACCGCCAGCAGGCGTTCCGCGAACCAGTGGTGGGGGCGCATGCGCCGAGGGGTCCGGTGGCGTTGGGCGGGTACGGCTTCGGGCCTGCGTGCGTCGTGCCGTCCTGCGGGCCGGGTCCTGTTCGTGGTCATCGCTGTCGCCCCCGTGCTCCAGAGGCCCGGCGGATACCGGGCGGTAACTTCTGCTGGTGATCTTTTACGGGGGTGCGGAGGCCGCCGCAAGCGTCGGTGGGGTCGCTCGGGGCGGGCCCGGAATTCACCTATCCGGGTGGTCGACCCCGTCCGGTGCGGGTGCCGGGGGCGGGCCGGGCCGGGTGAGCGGTCGTCGCCGGGTGGACGGGGCCGGGCCCGTACGCGTAACCCCAAAGGGGGACGCCGCACGTATCCTGAGGGCGTCTCCGACTACGAAAGCGGCCCAGCCATGCGCGTGTACGTCCCCCTGACCCTCGCCGGTCTCGCAGCGGCGCACCGGGCCGGCGAACTGGGCCCCGGTCCGCTCACCGCCTACGCGGTGACCCCCGCGCTGCGTGAGTGGTACGTCTCCGACGACATCGAGGAGCTGGAGTACGCGGCGCTCAACCGGGCCGCGTCCGCCTCGCTGCGGCTGATCGCCGGGGACCCGCAGGCCGCCCGGCGCCGGGTCGTCGTCGCCGTCGACGTTCCGGACGGTGCCGCGGTCGCCGACCCGGACCACGTCCTCGACGCCTCCTCGCTCGGCGAGGTCACGATCGCCGCCGCCGTGCGGCTGACCGAGGCCGCCGCGGTCCACGTCGACTCCGGCGACGCGGACAAGGACGTCACGGCGGCCGCCGCCGCGCTCGGGGCGGCGGACCTCGGGGACGACGACGCGCAGTTCACCGTCGACGGCGCCGAGGACCACGAACTGCTCTGGTTCGGGGTGCAGGAGATTCCCCACCTGATCGGGTAGCCGGCCGGTTGTCAGTGGGGGCGAGTATTTTTCTGGGCATGGGGACTGCACCGGGACACCACCGCACGCATCTGGTCTGGGACTGGAACGGCACGCTGCTCGACGACAACACCGCCGTCGTCGGCGCGACCAATGCCGCGTTCGGCGAGATCGGCCTGTCGCCGATCACCGTGGAGCAGTACCGGGAGATGTACTGCATCCCGATACCCCGTTTCTACGAGCGGCTGATGGGCCGGCTCCCCACCGACGCCGAGTGGGAGCGCATGGACGGCGTCTTCCACCGCCACTACACCCAGCAGCGGGACGCCTGCGGGCTGACCGCGGGCGCCGCCGAGCTGCTCGCCCAGTGGCAGCTGACGGGCCGCAGCCAGTCCCTCATGAGCATGTACCAGCACGAGGAGCTGGTCCCCGTCGTGCGCGGGTACGGCATCGAGCGGCACTTCGTGCGCGTCGACGGGCGCACCGGGCCGTCCGGCGGCAGCAAGGCGCAGTACATGGAGCGGCATCTCGTGGCCCTGGACGGGATATCCCCGCGGCACACGGTCGTCATAGGTGACGCGGTGGACGACGCCGTGGCCGCCGCCCATGTCGGTGCCAAGGCGGTCCTCTACACGGGCGGCTCGCACAGCCGGGCCAGTCTGGAGGCGGCCGGGGTGCCGGTCGTGGACACCCTGGCCGAAGCCACGGCACTCGCCGAGCGGCTGGTGGGGTAGGCCGTACCTCGTCCCGTGGGCCGTTCCTCGTCCCGTGGGCCGTTCCTCGTCCGGCGGGCCTCGCTCCGGTCGGTCGGGGCCGGTCGGGGCGGGGTGGGTCGGGGCGGGGCCACGGCGCCTGTCCAAAGTGTCTAAATTCGCGGCCTTCTTTTGTACACATCCGGATCGTGACGGTGACGGGCGCGGGCGAGATAGCCTGGACCCCGTGATCAGCGCGATATGTCTCGGGGGCAGCGAAGCCCCCGGCCGGCGCCCGGAGTGCCACAGTGCCCGGGCCGTCCCGACTGATCCCTCTCGCCCGGGCCGACCGCCGAAAACGGCCAATAAGGTCCCGGGGATCTCTCACCGCGGCATAGCGTCGACCCAGACCGGAAACCCCGCGTCGTGGCGTTGTGCCGACCCTTTCACCTACGTCACGCAACGGCGCGCGACAGGAGCCAGAGGACATGCAGACCAAGCTGGACGAAGCCAAGGCCGAACTGCTCGCACGGGCCGCCGAGGTAGCTGACAACAGCCCGGGCGGTGGTGCCGGCGGGCCGGGCGGTGCCCCCCGGCTGCACGTCGCGGCCACCGCGGCCGACGGCGGCACGGGGGCCGAGCAGGAGGGTTCCCGCCAGGACGTCCTGCTCTCCTATCTCCAGCGCTACTACCTCCACACCGCTCCGGAGGACATCGCGGGCCGGGACCCGATCGACGTCTTCGGCGCCGCCTCCTCGCACTACCGGCTGGCCGAGGAGCGCCCCCAGGGCAAGGCGAACGTCCGGGTGCACACCCCGACCGTCGAGGAGAACGGCTGGACCTGCAGCCACTCCGTGGTCGAGGTGGTCACCGACGACATGCCGTTCCTGGTCGACTCCGTCACCAACGAGCTCTCCCGCCAGGGGCGCGGCATCCACGTCGTGATCCACCCGCAGGTCATCGTCCGGCGCGATCTGACCGGCAAGCTGGTCGAGGTCCTCACCAAGGGCGCAGGCATCGCCACCGGCCCCCAGGCCGGCCGCGAGAACGCCAAGGGGGCCAAGGACGCCAAGGCCGGGCTGCCGCACGACGCGGTCGTCGAGTCCTGGATTCACGTCGAGATCGACCGCGAGACCGACCGCGCCGACCTCAAGCAGATCCAGAGCGACCTGCTGCGGGTCCTGTCCGACGTACGGGAGACCGTCGAGGACTGGGAGAAGATGCGGGACGCGGCGCTGCGCATCGCCGACGACCTGCCCGGCGAACCGCTGGACGACCTCGCCGACGACGAGGTCAACGAGGCCAGGGAACTGCTGCGCTGGCTCGTCGCCGACCACTTCACCTTCCTCGGCTACCGCGAGTACGAGCTGAAGGACTCCGACGCGCTGGCCGCCGTCCCCGGCACCGGCCTCGGCATCCTGCGCTCCGACCCGCACCACACCGAGGACGAGGCGCACCCGGTCAGCCCCTCCTTCGACCGGCTGCCCGCCGACGCCCGCGCCAAGGCCCGCGAGCACAAGCTCCTCGTCCTCACCAAGGCCAACAGCCGGGCGACCGTGCACCGCCCCAGCTACCTCGACTACGTCGGCGTGAAGAAGTTCGACGCCGACGGCAACGTCATCGGCGAGCGCCGCTTCCTCGGCCTGTTCTCGTCCGCCGCCTACACCGAGTCCGTGCGCCGGGTCCCCGTCATCCGCCGCAAGGTCGCCGAGGTGCTGGAGGGCGCGGGCTTCACGCCCCACAGCCACGACGGCCGCGACCTGCTCCAGATCCTGGAGACCTACCCGCGCGACGAGCTGTTCCAGACGCCCGTCGACCAGCTGCGCTCGATCGTCACCTCTGTGCTCTACCTCCAGGAGCGGCGCCGGCTGCGCCTCTACCTGCGCCAGGACGAGTACGGCCGCTACTACTCCGCGATCGTCTACCTGCCGCGCGACCGCTACACCACCGGTGTGCGCCTCCGGCTGATCGACATCCTCAAGGAGGAACTGAACGGCACCAGCGTCGACTTCACCGCCTGGAACACCGAGTCGATCCTGTCCCGGCTGCACTTCGTCGTCCGGGTCGCCCCCGGCAGCGAGCTGCCGAGCCTCACCGACGCCGAGGCCGACCGCATCGAGGCCCGCCTGGTCGAGGCCGCCCGCTCCTGGGCCGACGGCTTCCAGGAGGCGCTGAACGCCGAGTGCGGCGAGGAGCGCGCCGCCGAACTGCTGCGCAAGTACGGGCACTCGTTCCCCGAGGGCTACAAGGCCGACCACTCGGCGCGCGCCGCCGTCGCCGACCTGGTCCACCTCGAAGCCCTCAACCAGGACGAGCGGGACTTCTCCCTCAGCCTGTACGAGCCGGTCGGCGCCGCCCCCGGTGAGCGCCGCTTCAAGATCTACCGCACCGGCGAGCAGGTCTCGCTGTCCGCCGTCCTGCCTGCCCTCCAGCGGCTCGGCGTCGAGGTCGTGGACGAGCGCCCGTACGAGCTGCGCTGCGCGGACCGTACGCAGGCCTGGATCTACGACTTCGGGCTGCGGATGCCGCAGACCACCGCCAACGGCGGTTACCTGGCCGACGGGGCGCGCGAGCGGTTCCAGGACGCCTTCGCCGCGGTGTGGACCGGCGAGGCGGAGAACGACGGCTTCAACGCGCTGGTGCTGAGCGCCGGTCTCGACTGGCGGCAGGCCATGGTGCTGCGCGCCTACGCGAAGTACCTGCGCCAGGCCAGTTCGACGTTCAGCCAGGACTACATGGAGTCCACCCTCCAGAACAACGTCCACACCACCCGGCTGCTGGTCTCGCTCTTCGAGGCCCGGATGTCGCCGGACCGCCAGAGCGCGGGCACCGAGCTGATCGACGGGCTCCTCGAAGAGCTCGACGGGGCCCTCGACCAGGTCGCCTCGCTCGACGAGGACCGCATCCTGCGGTCCTTCCTCACCGTCATCAAGGCCACCCTGCGCACCAACTTCTTCCAGCACGCGGACAGCGGCGAGCCGCACGCGTACGTGTCGATGAAGTTCGACCCGCAGTCCATCCCGGACCTGCCCGCGCCCCGCCCGGCGTTCGAGATCTGGGTCTACTCGCCGCGCGTGGAGGGCGTCCACCTGCGCTTCGGCAAGGTCGCCCGCGGTGGTCTGCGCTGGTCGGACCGGCGCGAGGACTTCCGTACCGAAATCCTCGGCCTGGTCAAGGCGCAGATGGTGAAGAACACCGTCATCGTGCCGGTCGGCGCCAAGGGCGGCTTCGTCGCCAAGCAGCTTCCCGACCCCTCGGTGGACCGGGACGCCTGGATGGCAGAGGGCGTCGCCGCCTACCGCACCTTCATCTCGGCGCTCCTCGACATCACGGACAACATGGTGGCCGGCGAGGTCGTGCCGCCCAAGGACGTCGTCCGGCACGACGAGGACGACACCTACCTCGTCGTCGCCGCCGACAAGGGCACCGCGAAGTTCTCCGACATCGCCAACGAGGTCGCCGTCGCCTACGGCTTCTGGCTCGGTGACGCGTTCGCCTCCGGCGGGTCGGCGGGCTACGACCACAAGGGCATGGGCATCACCGCCCGCGGCGCCTGGGAGTCCGTCAAGCGGCACTTCCGGGAGCTCGGACACGACACCCAGACCGAGGACTTCACCGTCGTCGGTGTCGGTGACATGTCGGGCGACGTCTTCGGCAACGGGATGCTGCTCTCCGAGCACATCCGGCTCGTCGCCGCCTTCGACCACCGGCACATCTTCATCGACCCGAACCCGGACGCCGCCACCTCCTACGCCGAGCGGCGCCGCCTCTTCGACCTGCCGCGCAGCTCCTGGGCCGACTACGAGAAGGGGCTGATCTCCGCGGGCGGCGGCGTCCACCCGCGCAGCGCCAAGTCCATCCCGGTCAACGCCCACATGCGCGAGGCGCTCGGCATCGAGCCCGGGGTCGCCAAGATGACGCCCGCCGAGCTGATGCAGGCCATCCTCAAGGCCCCCGTCGACCTGGTGTGGAACGGCGGCATCGGTACGTACATCAAGTCCTCCGCCGAGTCGAACGCGGACGTCGGCGACAAGGCCAACGACGCGATCCGCGTCAACGGCGCGGACCTGCGCGCCAAGGTCGTCGGCGAGGGCGGCAACCTCGGCGCCACCCAGCTCGGCCGGATCGAGTTCGCCCGGGACGGCGGCCGGATCAACACCGACGCGATCGACAACAGCGCCGGTGTGGACACCTCCGACCACGAGGTGAACATCAAGATCCTGCTCAACAGCCTGGTCCGGGACGGCGACATGACCGTCAAGCAGCGCAACGCGCTGCTCGCCGAGATGACCGACGAGATCGGCCACCTGGTGCTGCGCAACAACTACGCGCAGAACACCGCCCTGTCCAACGCGGTCGCGCAGGCGCCCTCCCTGCTCCACGCCCACCAGCGGTTCATGCGCCGGCTGGGCCGCGACGGGCACCTCGACCGGGCGCTGGAGTTCCTGCCCAGCGACCGGCAGATCCGCGAGCTGCTGAGCGCGGGCAAGGGGCTCAGCCAGCCCGAGCTGGCCGTGCTGCTCGCGTACACGAAGATCACGGCGGCGCAGGAGCTGATCGGGACCAGCCTGCCGGACGACCCGCACCTGCAGAAGCTGCTGCACGCCTACTTCCCGCGGCAGCTGCGCGAGCACTACTCCGAGGCGGTCGACGCCCACGCGCTGCGGCGCGAGATCATCGTCACGGTCCTGGTCAACGACACGGTCAACAGCGGTGGTTCGACCTTCCTGCACCGGCTGCGGGAGGAGACCGGCGCGTCGATCGAGGAGATCGTGCGGGCGCAGTTCGCGGCCCGCGAGATCTTCGGGCTCAGCCAGGTGTGGGACGCCGTCGAGGCCCTCGACAACGCGGTCGCCGCCGATGTGCAGACCCGCATCCGGCTGCACTCGCGCCGGCTCGTCGAGCGCGGTTCGCGCTGGCTGCTCGGCAACCGGCCGCAGCCGCTGGCGATCTCGGAGACGGTCGACTTCTTCCGCGACGGCGTCGAGCAGGTCTGGGCCGAGCTGCCCAAGATGCTGAAGGGCGCCGACCAGGAGTGGTACCAGGGCATCCTGAACGAGCTCACCGAGGCGGGCGTCCCGGACGAGCTGGCGCAGCGCGTCGCCGGCTTCTCCTCCGCCTTCCCGGCGCTCGACATCGTGGCGATCGCCGACCGCACGGGCAAGGAGCCGCTGGCCGTCGCCGAGGTGTACTACGACCTCGCGGACCGGCTGGGGATCACCCAGCTGATGGACCGGATCATCGAGCTGCCGCGGGCCGACCGCTGGCAGTCCATGGCCCGTGCCTCCATCCGCGAGGACCTGTACGCGGCGCACGCGGCGCTCACCGGCGATGTGCTGAGCGTGGGCAACGGGTCCTCCTCGCCGCAGGAGCGGTTCGAGGCGTGGGAGGCGAAGAACGCGGCGATCCTGGCCCGGTCGCGCTCCACGCTGGAGGAGATCCAGGGGTCGGACGCGTTCGACCTGGCGAACCTGTCGGTGGCGATGCGGACGATGCGGACGTTGCTGCGTACGCACGTGTAGGCGTGCGGGTGGGGTGAGGGCGAGGCGGCTGCCGGGTGCGTCCCGGTGGCCGTTTCGTCCTCAAGCGCCGGACGGGCTCGAAAGGTGTCCTCAAGCGCCGGACGGGCTCGGAAGGTGTCCTCAAGCGCCGGACGGGCTGGAGGTGCCGGACGGGTTGGAGGGGGCGAAACGGTTGGAGGGGGCGGGCCGCGGGCCCCAGGGGGCGGCTGGGTCCGAGGGGGCGGCTGGGTCCGGAAGGTGTTTTCAGGCGCCGGGGCGGGTGGAGCGGGTGGACCTTTCGTAGGCTGCGACGACTTCCTCCGCCGGGCCGTCCATGCGTAGCGTGCCGGCCTCCAGCCAGAGGGCGCGGTCGCAGGTTTCGGTGATCGACTTGTTGTTGTGGCTGACCAGGAAGACCGTGCCGGCCCGGCGGCGCAGTTCGATGATCCGGTCCTTGCTGCGGCGCTGGAACCTCGCGTCGCCCGTCGACAGGGCCTCGTCGATCAGCAGGACGTCGTGGTCCTTCGCGGCGGCGATCGAGAAGCGCAGCCGGGCGCCCATGCCGGAGGAGTACGTGCGCATGGGCAGCGTGATGAAGTCGCCCTTCTCGTTGATGCCGGAGAAGTCGACGATCTCCTGGTAGCGCTCGCGGATCTCCGCTCGGGTCATGCCCATCGCGAGGCCGCCGAGCACGACGTTGCGTTCGCCGGTCAGGTCGCTCATCAGCGCCGCGTTCACCCCGAGCAGCGAGGGCTGCCCATGGGTGTGGACGCGGCCCCTGGTGGCGGGCAGCAGGCCGGCGATGGCCTTCAGCAGGGTGGACTTGCCCGAGCCGTTGGAGCCGATCAGGCCGATCGCCTCCCCCTTGTACGCGGCGAAGCTGACACCTTTCACGGCGTGCACCTCGCGCACCCCCGGGGCCTGCCGGCGCGAGGCGATCCGGCTCAGCGCCGAGGTGGCGCTGCCCCTGCCGGTGCGGGCGCCGTTGACCTTGTACGTGATGTGGACGTCGTCGACGACGACCGTCGGCACCGCGGAACCCGTGTGCTCAGCCACGTCCGTAACTCTCCTCGGCCTTCCAGAAGTAGATGAAGCCGCCCACGCCGCACACCAGCGCCCAGCCGGCGGCTACCGCCCATACGTGCGGGGGCAGTTGGTTCGCGCCGAAGCTGTCGATGAGCGCGAACCGCATGAGGTCGATGAAGACGGCCGCCGGGTTGAGCTCCAGGGCCAGCTTCACCAGGTGCGGGACGCGGTCACCCCGCAGCATCGTGTCCATGCTCCACATCACGCCCGACGCGTACATCCAGGTGCGCAGGATGAACGGGGTGAGCTGGGCGATGTCCGGGGTGCGCGCGGCGAGGCGGGCCACGACCATCGAGACGCCGGTGTTGAAGACGGCCTGGAGGGCCAGGGCCGGCACCGCGAGCAGCCAGGACGGGCGCGGGTACTGGCCGAAGGCCAGCAGGATCAGGGTCAGCGCGCCCAGCGAGAAGAGCAGCTGCTGGAGCTGTTGCAGGGCGAGCGCGATGGGCAGTGAGGCGCGCGGGAAGTGCAGTGCCCGTACGAGCCCGATGTTGCCGCTGATGGCGCGGGTGCCGGCGGTGATCGAGGAGCTGGTGAAGGTCCAGATGAAGACGCCCGTGACCAGGAACGGGACGTAGTCCGGCACGCCGTGCTTGGTCTTCATCAGGATGCCGAAGATGAAGTAGTAGACCGTCGCGTTGAGCAGCGGGGTCATGATCTGCCAGATCTGGCCGAGCTTCGCCTGGCTGTACTGGGCGGTGAGCTTGGCGGTGGCGAACGCCGTGATGAAGTGCCGCCGCCCCCACAGCTGCCGTACGTACGCCGGCAGGGACGGCCGCGCCCCGCTCACGGTCAGGCCGTGCTGTGCGGCGAGGGCCGCCAGCTCGCCCGATCCGTACACGGGCGGTCCGTAGCCGGGCGGGGAGAGGGGCGGCGGGGTGTCCGCCGGGGCCTGGGCTGTTGTCTGGCTCACCACGATCGCTTTCGACGGGAGGCGGGCAGGCGGGGAAACGAGCGCGCGGCGACGGGAAACCGACCGCGTGGCGACAGGCGCCAACCGCGCGGCGACCGGAAACCGACCGCGTGGCGACAGGGGGCCAACCGCGCGGCGACGGGAAAACGGCCGCGTGGCGACGGGACGGGTCCGTATCGTCGCTACGCCGAGAGTAGGACGCCATGACGCCGGAACGCAACCGTTTCGTCGTCGCGGACTATGATTCGGCCATGACCACCGACCCCGGAAGCCGCCGCCGCGCCCCGGCGGGAGCCGCCGTCCTGCGCG
The DNA here is from genome assembly GCF_004795035.1 of Streptomyces sp. A0958. Lineage (GTDB taxonomy): Bacteria > Actinomycetota > Actinomycetes > Streptomycetales > Streptomycetaceae > Streptomyces. Next base: position 357,244 of record NZ_SSBK01000002.1, on the reverse strand, counting down.
AGGACGTGACCGACGCCATCCGCAGCGCGGTGTTCGCGGAGCTGGCCGCGGTCGGCTTCGCGCGGATGTCCATCGAGGGCATCGCCCGGCGGGCGGGCGTCGGCAAGACCGCCGTCTACCGGCGCTGGAAGTCCAAGCTGCACCTGGTCCTGGACCTGGTCTCCGCCGTCGCCGCGCAGGGCATGCCCGCCCCGGCCACCGGCTCGCTGTACGGGGACGTGCGCGCCGTGCTCGAACTGGCCGCGTACGCCCTGCGCCACCCGCTGGCCTCCCAGGTCATCCCGGACCTGCTGGTCGAGGCGGCCCGGAACCCGGAGATCTCCGACACCATCAAAGCCGCCCTGCTCGACCCGCAGCAGGGCGTCGCCGCGGTGGTCGTCCGGGACGCCGTCGCACGCGGTGAGCTGCCGACGGACAGCGACCCCGACCGCGCCCTCGACCTGATCGTCGGCCCGCTCTACTGGCGGCTCGCGGTGGTCCGGGGAGAGCTGCCGCCCGGGTATCTGGACGACCTCGCCGCCTCGGCCGTGGCCGCCCTCACGCACCGGGCGGACTCCACCGGGTGACGCCTCGATCATGTGTCCAAGCGTGCTTGTAGGGGTCACCCTTCCATCGGTTAGTCTGGTGGACGGGCCGCCCACCGGGCCTTCCGGAGCACGCGTTCACCGTGCACCAGGACCGCCCGGGCGAAGCCCCGGGCAGGCGAGCACGGTGCAGGCGTAGTCACTCGTTCGGGACCGCAACCGGTGACCCCCGACCGTCCATACGGTTGAGCCCTACGGATAGCCAGGCCCTTGATGAACGGACGTGCTCAACATGCCGCCACGGCTCAGTGTCGTTGTCCCCGTCTACAACGTGGAACTCTTCCTGACGGACTGCCTGAAGTCCCTCGCGGAGCAGACCATGACCGACCTCGAGGTGGTGATGGTCGACGACGGGTCCACCGACGGCAGTGCCGCTCTGGCCGCCGAATTCGCCGCGCAGGACGACCGCTTCAAGCTGGTCAGCCAGAAGAACGGCGGACTGGGGCACGCCCGTAACACCGGTGTCCGCAACTGCGACCCGGAGAGCCGCTACCTGGCCTTCGTCGACAGCGACGACGTCATCCCGCCGAACGCGTACGAACTCCTCGTCGGCGCACTGGAGGAGACCGGCTCGGACATCGCGTCCGGCAACGTGCTGCGCCTGCGGGCCGGCGGCAGGCTCCAGCAGTCGCCGATGTTCCGCAAGCCGATGGCCACCACCCGGATGCGCACCCACATCTCGCGCGACTGGTCCCTGCTGAGCGACCGGATCGCCTGCAACAAGGTCTTCCGCCGCTCCTTCTGGGACAAGAACGAGTTCGCCTTCCCGGTCGGCACGCTGTACGAGGACGCCCCCGTCGTGCTGCCCGCCCACTTCCTGGCCGAGTCGGTCGACGTCGTCAAGGACCCCGTCTACCACTGGCGCGACCGGCCCGGCTCGATCACCGCCAGCCGGGCCGTCGTCCGCGGCGTCCGCGACCGCGTCACGCACGTGCAGGGCGTCTCGACGTTCCTGGCGGAGAACCGCCGCGCCGAGGACAAGAACCACTACGACGCGTACGCCCTGGCCAACGACCTCTGGTACTTCATGGAGGTCCTGCCGGACGGCGACGAGGACTACCGGACCGCCTTCCTCACGCACACCAACCAGTACATCGACCAGATCGACCCGTCGGTGCTCGACGGCCTTCCGCTGCGCCTGCGCGTGATGTGGTACCTGGTGCGCGAGCACCGCATGGAGGAACTGCTGGCGCTGCTCGACCAGGACAAGCGCGAGCCCGGCGCCTTCGAGGTCCGCGGCGTGCGCCGCCGCCAGGCCGACTACCCCGTCCTCACCCGGCCCGTGCCCGCCCCGGTCCTGCGCGTCGCCGACCGCGACCTGCCGCTCGCCGCCCGGCTGCGCGACGCCCAGTGGCGCGACGGCAAGCTGCACCTCAAGGGCTACGCGTACGTCCGCAACCTGCCCGTCACCTCCGGGCCCAGCGAGTTCCGGATCGGCTGGCTGCGCGCCGGGCGGCGCAACGTCGTCCCGCTGCGTCTGCGCCGGGTCGACGAGCCCGAGGCCACCGCCCGCGCCCGCCAGAGCCTGCACGACTACCACCGGTCCGGTTTCGAGACCTCCGTCGACGCCTCCAAGCTCCGCATCCAAGCCGACGGCGGCCCCAAGCAGCTCACCTGGCAGTTCGAGGTCGGCATCGCCAGGAACGGCCTGCTGCGCCGCGCCTTCCCGTCCGTCCGCGAGGCATCCGTCGCGCCGCCCGTCCACCGCCCCGACGGCGACCACCGCATCGTGCCCGCCTTCGACGGCGACAAGCTGGTGCTGCACGCCGAGCGCGTCGACGCCCGGTTCGAGACCCACGGCGCGGGCGAGGCGGCCGGTACCGTCCGGGTCACCGGCGTGGTCCGATCCCGCCTCGTCAAGGGCGAACTGACGCTGCGTCTGACGCACGGCGCCACCAAGACCACGTACGAGGTCCCCGCCACCGTGAGCGAGGGCGCCGACGCCACCGCCGCCGGCTGGCGCCGCTTCACCGCCGAACTCCCGCTCGCCGCCATCGAGGAGGCCCGCCCCACCGGGGACGAGGCGCCCAAGAACATGGCGTACAGCGTCCACCTGACCGGCCCCAAGGGCCTCAAGGCCTCGCTCGACGCCCCGGGCGCGGTGCCGCCCGGCCGCTACCCGCTCGCCGACCGCGCCGAAAACGGGCACAGCGAGCTGGCCTTCGTCGCCAGCACGCGCGGCAACCTGGTGATCAGCGACCGCCCCGTGCAGCCCGCCGTCGAGCTGGCGAGCTGGACGGAGGACGGCCGGCTGTTCCTGGAGGGCACGTTCCCCGAGGACCCGGAGCACCCGGTCGAGCTGGTGGCGCAGAACAGCAGCCACCGCGAGGAGCAGGTCTTCCCGGTCGAGTTCACCGGACCCGAGGACGCACGCCGCTTCCGCGCCGAGCTGCGGCCCGACGCCGTCGAGGGCCCGGGCGGCGCACTGCCGCTGGGCGAGGGCAACTGGTACTTCTTCTTCCGGGACAAGGGCGCCGCCGACGAGAGCGGTGACCGCGCCCTGCGCATCCCCGCCTCGGCCTTCCACACCCTGCCCGTCACCCGCCACCTCTCCGGGCGCGACTACACCCTGGAGCGCCGCTTCGGGGACCAGCTCCTCGTCGTCTCCGCCTCCGTGCTCACCGCCGCCGAGCGCGGCCCGCGCGCCAAGCGGCTGCTGAGCGAGGCGTACGCGGCACAGCGCACCGAACCGGTGCGCGCCGCCGCCCTCTACAGCACCTTCGACGGCCGCCAGTTCTCCGACTCGCCACGCGCCGTCTACGAGGAGCTGGTGCGCCGGGGCACCGAGGTGGAGCACCTGTGGGTCGTCCGCGACCAGCAGGCCATCGTCCCCGAGGGCGCCACGGCCGTCGAGCACGGCTCGGTCGCCTGGCACGAGGCGCTGGCCCGCAGCCGCTACATCGTCACCAACACGCAGCTGCCCGAGTGGTTCGTGCGGCGCGAGGACCAGACCGTCGTCCAGACCTGGCACGGCACCCCGCTCAAGCGCATCGGCCTCGAACTCGCAGGCACGGCCCAGGCGAACGCCGCCTACATCGCCACCCTCGCCGACCGGGCCAAGCAGTGGAACTTCCTGGTCTCGCCGAACACGTACTCCACCCCCGTCCTGCGCCGCGCGTTCGGCTTCGAGGGCGAGGTCCTGGAGTGCGGTTACCCGCGCAACGACATCTTCCACGCCCCCGACCGCGCCAAGGTCGCCGCGGCGGTACGGGAGAAGCTCGGCATCCCGGCCGGCAAGCGGGTCGTCCTGTACGCGCCGACGTGGCGCGAGGACCAGCGCCTGGGCGGCGGCCGCTACTCGCTGGGCCTCCAGCTCGACCTGGCCGCCGCCGAACGCGAACTCGGCGACGACACCGTCCTGCTGGTGCGCCGTCACTACATGGTCACCGACCGGCTCCCGGACAGCGGCACCGGCTTCGTCCGCGACGTCTCGCGCTACCCCGACGTCGGCGAACTCATGCTCATCAGCGACGCCCTGGTCACCGACTACTCCTCGCTGATGTTCGACTTCGCCCAGACCGGGCGGCCGATGCTCTTCCACACCTACGACCTGGAGCACTACCGCGACACGCTCCGCGGCTTCAGCTTCGACTTCGAGTCGCGGGCGCCCGGCCCCCTGATCCCGGGCTCCGACGACCTCATCGAGGCGCTGCGCGACCCGGAGCGCGCCATCGCGGGACACGCCAAGGCGTACGAGCAGTTCCGGCACGACTTCTGCGACCTCGACGACGGCCGGGCGACGGCCAGGGTGGTCGACCGCATGCTGTAGTCGACGCCCCTGGGTTCAACGCCCCTGCCCGTGCCCGGCCGGTACCGCCACCGGCCGGGCACGGGTGCGTCGGGGGCAGGGGTTTACGCGACGGTGACGGTTCGGTGCGTTGCTTAGCGTCGCCTCCTTGCTACGTTCTGCTTTCATGGGTATCCGAATGTGGGGCGAAACAGACGTGCGGCGGGCCCGAACCGCCGTGCTCGTCGCGGCGACCGTCGGCCTCCTCGTCCGCATGACCATCGCGGCCAACTCACCCGGCCCGGCCGACGTGCGCATCTTCCGGGGATTCGCCAAGGCCATCACCGTGTACGGCCCCGTCCGCATCTACGAGCACCCGCTTCCCGGCCTGCCCGTCTACAACCACCCGCCGTTGGCCGGCTGGATGCTCATGGGGCTGAACAGCCTCACCGACCTCGGGTTCTCCTTCGCCACGCTGATCAGAATCCCCGCCTCGGCCGCCGACTTCTGCTGCGCGCTCCTCGTGTTCGAGATCGTGCGCCGCCGCGCCGCCCCGCGCACGGCGATGCTCTGCGGCATCGGCGTCGCCGCCAGCCCGGTGCTCATCGCCACCTCCGGCTACCACGGCAACACCGACGCGGTCGCGATCGCCTTCGCCCTGGCCGCCGCCCATCTGCTGGCCGACCGGAAGTCGCCACTGGCGGCGGGCGTGGCCGCGGCGCTCTCGATCAGCGTCAAATTCATCCCGGTGGTGGTGATCCCCGCCCTGTTCGTGGCCGCGCTGCGCGGCGGGCGCCCGGTCCTGGTCCGCTTCGCCGCGGGCTTCGCGGGCCTGGGCGCGCTCGTGTGGGGACCGGCCCTGGTGACCGTGCCGCTGGACCTGGAACGCAACGTCCTGGAGTACGCGGGCGGCAGCTACCGGCTGTGGGGCCTCGTGCGGTTCGCGGACGCCCTCGGACTGCCCGATTCCGTCATCACCTCCATGCAGGGCGGCGGCCACTTCCTCTTCGTGCTGGTCTGCGTGGCCGCCGGCATCCGGCTCGCCTGGCTGCGCCCCGCCCAGCTGCCCGGTGTCGTCGCCTTCACCCTGGGCCTGCTGCTGCTCCTGTCCACCGCCTCCGGCCTCCAGTACCTGACCTGGGCGGCCGCCGGCATGTTCGTCCTCGGACCGGTGGAAGGGCTCGCGTACAGCGCGGTCGTCGGCCTGCTCGCCGTACTCGGCTACAGCGGGCGCTCCGCCGTGCGCTGGAGCGAACCCGTGCTGTACCTGGGCGCCGCGGGCTGGCTCGTACTGGCGGCCGGGCTCGCCACCGGCGTACGCCGGATTCTCGCGGCCCCCGGACCTGTTCATCCGTCGACTGAACCCGCACCCCGAGCACAACTGGAGAACGCCCCGTGAAGGAAAGCCCGAGTCCCAGGATCGGCATCCTGGTGGTCGCGTACAACGCGGAGACAACGCTGGAGAAGACCCTCGACCGGATTCCGGAGGACTTCCGGTCCCGGATCGACGAGGTCCTCATTCTCGACGACGCGAGTCACGACGCGACCTTCACCGCGGGCTGCCGCTGGTCGCAGGCCGAGGGAATGCCGCGGACCGTGGTGATGCGGCACACCAAGAACCTCGGCTACGGCGGCAACCAGAAGGCCGGATACGCGCTGGCCGCCGACCACGGACTGGACATCGTCGTGCTGCTGCACGGCGACGGACAGTACGCCCCCGAACTGCTCCCGGAGATGGTCGCCCCCATCGAACGCGGCGAATGCGAAGCCGTGTTCGGGTCACGCATGATGACGTCCGGCAGCGCACTCAAGGGCGGCATGCCGATGTACAAGTGGCTCGGCAACCGCATCCTCACCCGGCTGGAGAACGGCCTGCTCGGCTCCGAGCTGACCGAGTTCCACTCCGGTTACCGCGCCTACAGCGTCGACGCCCTGAAGAAGCTGCCGATCGACCGGAACACCGACGCCTTCGACTTCGACACCCAGATCATCGTCCAGCTGCTGGACGCGGGCATGCGGATCAAGGAGATCCCGGTGCCCACGTACTACGGCGACGAGATCTGCTACGTCAACGGCATGAAGTACGCCAAGGACGTCGTCAAGGACGTCCTCGAATACCGGCTGGCCGTCAAGGGGTTCGGGACCTGCCCCTGGATTCCCAAGCCCGTCGAATACGCCTTCAAGGAGGGCGACGGCTCCTCGCACGCCGTCATCCTGGAGAAGATGCGGAAGCTGCCGCCCGGCCGGGTCCTCGACCTCGGCTGCTCCGGCGGCCTGTTCGCCGAGCGCCTGGAGTCCCTGGGCCACGAGGTGACCGGCGTGGACTACGTCGAGGTGCCGGGCGTCCGCGAGAAGTGCACCCACTTCCACCTCGCCAACCTGGAGGAGGGGTTGCCCGCCGGGGTCGGCACCGGTTTCGACTACGTCGTGGCCGGTGACGTCATCGAGCACCTCTCCCGCCCCGAACGCGTCCTCGCCGAGGTCGCGGGCGTGCTGCGGCCCGGCGGCCGGGTGCTGCTGTCCGTACCCAACTTCAGCCACTGGTACTCCCGGCTGCGGGTCGCCGTCGGGGCCTTCGGCTACGACCGCCGCGGCATCCTCGACGAAACGCATCTGCGCTTCTTCACCCGCGCCAGCCTGCGCCGCACCGTGCGCGCCGCCGGGTACGACGTCCTGGACCTCGCGTCCACCGGGGCGCCGTTCTGGTCGCTGCTCGGCCGGGGCCCGCTCGCCGCGGTGCTCGGCGGGATGTCGCGGCTGCTGACCCGCATCCGGCCGACGCTGTTCGGCTATCAGCACGTCGCACTGCTCACCCCGCATGCGGCCGAGACGATCATCGCTGGAGAGCACGTCGATGTACAGGACATCCTCAACCGACAGTACGTCCCCGCCGACCGGGTCGGTGTCTGAGGCGCCCCCTCCCGGGCCCGCAGCCGCCCCGGCGCCCGAGCCCCCCGCCCCCGCAGTCAGGAGCAAGGTCTTGACCCTCCCCAGTGTGCTGCTGCTCCTGTTCGCCGTGTTCTCGTCGGCGGGCGGCCAGATCATGCTCAAGCACGGGATGAAGGGCGCCGCGGCCGCCGCCGGTCGGGACGGCGGCTCCGTCGCGCTGCGCGCCGCCGGCAGCCCCTGGGTCGTGCTCGGCCTGGTGATCTTCGCGGTGTCCGCGATCGCCTGGATGACGACGCTGGCCAAGGTGCCGCTCTCCGTCGCTTACCCCTTCAACGCGCTCGGCTACCTGCTGATCGTGCTCGCCGGGGCGACCGTGCTGCACGAGCGGACCTCGCTGTGGACGTGGGGCGGCTCGCTGCTCGTGGTGGTCGGCCTCATCACGGTCATGGCCGGCCAGCAGGGCTGAGCCGGCACAGCCTTCACAGCGCGAAGGGCCCGCCACCGGACACGTACCGGTGGCGGGCCCTTCGTCAGGTGCTAGCGGGTCAGACGGTCCCGGCGGCGGGCGGCTCCTCGCCCAGCAGGACCCGGCGCACCACGCGCTCGGCGGCGCGGCCGTCGTCGTACGGGCAGAACCGCTCCTTGAAGGCCTTCAGCAGCGCCTCGTTCTCCGGGCTGTCCCAGCTGCCGTCGGTGAAGATCGCCGCCAGCTCCTCGGTGGTCGTGGCGACGGCGCCCGGGGTCTCGCCCGGCTTGCCGGACAGCAGGTCGAAGACGACACCGCGGACGGTGCGGTACGTCTCCCAGTCCGGGGCGTGGATCACGATCGGGCGGCTCAGGTGGGCGTAGTCGAACATCACCGAGGAGTAGTCCGTGATCAGCGCGTCCGCCGCCAGGCACAGGTCCTCGATGCGGGGGTAGGTGGAGACGTCGATGATCGACGCGCTCTCGGGCAGCCCCGCCCCGCCGTAGAAGTAGTGCGCGCGCACCATGACCACGGTGTCCGGGCCGACCTCCGCGCAGAACCTGTCCAGGTCCAGGCGGCTGGTGAAGCCGGACTCGTAGTCGCGGTGGGTCGGCGCGTACAGCAGGGCCCGCTGGCCGGGGCGGATGCCGAGGTCCTCGCGGATCTCGGCGATCTGCTCCTCGGTCGCCGTCGCGAAGACGTCGTTGCGCGGGTAGCCCGTCTCCAGCGAACGCGCGGCGCTCGGGAAGGCGCGGGACCACACCTCGGTGGAGTGCGGGTTGGCGGAGACGCTCCAGTCCCAGCGGTCGACGCGCTTGAGCAGCCGGTCGAAGTTGAGTCCCTGGGCGGCCGCCGGGTAGTTCTGCTGGTCCATGCCCATGATCTTCAGCGGGGTGCCGTGATGGGTCATCACATGGATCTGGCCGGGGCGCTTGACCAGGTGGTCGGGGAAGTTGACGTTGTTGAAGAAGTACGTGGCGCGGGCCAGCACCGACCAGTAGCGGCGGGTCCCGGGCACCACGTAGTCGATGCCCTTGGGCATCGAGTCCACCTGGTTCTTCGACACCACCCACACCCCGTGGATGTCGGGGGCCAGCTCCCTCGCCTTGCGGTAGATCGCCTCGGGGTTGCAGCTGACGCCGCGGTTCCAGTAGGCGGCGTAGACGGCGAGCTTGGGGTCGAGCGGGAGCTTGCGCTGCGCCTTGTAGTAGCGCGCGGTGAACGACTTCTTCGCCTTGGCCCGGGCCGTGGTGGGCGCGGAGCGCAGGCTGCGGCGGGTGGCGAGCGCGGTGTCCAGGGCGCCGAGCGCGGCGTACTTGCCGCCGCCCATCAGCTGCGGGCGCAGGCCCTTGGCGCCGCCGGGGAACTTGAAGCCGTCCGGGCGGTGGGCGCCGTGGAAGGCGGCGACCGCGCTGACGTACTGCCGGCGGCGCTTGGTCACCGTCGGGTAGGCGGACAGCAGCTCCTGCACGGCCCGGTCGAAGAGGAGGCCGCGCACCCCCTTCAGGGCCGGGCGCGCCTCCACGAAGGTCATCAGGGCGTCGTACGCGTCGACGAGCTCCAGCGGCGTCGAGCCGCCCGACGGCTCGGCGTCGTCCACGAGGCCGGGCAGGTGGCGCTGCGTGCGGTGCTCGACGCAGGCCGTGTCCAGGGTGGCGACGGAAGCGGCGACGGCGACGACCTCCAGCGCGTACATCCGCTCGCCGTGCGGGCCGGGGCCGAAGGCCAGGCTCTCGCGCTCGGCGAGGGTGCGGCGGACCGCCCGGTTCCAGGACACCGGGGCGATGTCCAGGAGATCGGGGCGCTCGGCGAGGGTGAGCGGTCCTGCGGGCATCGCGCTCAGCTTCTCCAGCGAGCGGGTCGTCCGGGTCTTGCCGCGGAACGGGCGCTTGCGGTGGCCGAACAGCAGCACGTCCGGGTCGCCGGTGGACTCCAGCCGGTCGGCGACGGCCTGCAGCGCGCCGGGCAGGTGGATGTAGTGGCCCTCCAGGAAGAGGAGGTAGTCCCCGGTCGCCCGCTCGGCGCCGGCGTTGCGCCGTCCGTGCGCGCCGACGCCCGGCGCCAGGTGCACGGCCTGTACGCGGCTGTCGCGCGCGGCGAACTCGTCCAGGACCAGGCCCGAGCCGTCCGGGGCACCGTCGTCGACCCCGATGACCTCGATGTCCGTGAACGACTGGGAGAGCACCGACTCCAGGCACTCGCGCAGACTGCCTCGGGCGCGGCGGACGGGGATGATGACACTCAGCCGGGGCATACGGACTCTTTCTCGGACTGTGCGTACTGGAAGGCACACAGCGTACTGGGGGTGCACTCCGCAGGACGGTCAGGGGGCGGGCAGACGTACGAGGGTCGAAGAGACGGGCGCGTCGGGCCCGGATGACTGGTCGACCGCGCGGCTGATAAAGGCCCCACTTATCATACTACCTGGGACAGTAAGTGGACCTTGGGCAATTAGGGGCGCACGGGTAGATGCCGGGCGCCCCGGCCCGTGCGCAGCGGTGCGGGGCGGCCCGCGCCTGCCGGACCGCCCCGCCCTGTCACGTATCCACGCGCATCCGGCCGGCTATTTGACCGCCCCCGCCATCACGCCCGAGACGAACTGGCGCTGGAAGGCGAAGAAGACCGCCAGCGGAATCACCATCGAGATGAAGGCGCCGGGCGCCAGCACGTCGATGTTGTTGCCGAACTGCCGCACCTGCTGCTGGAGCGCCACCGTGATCGGCGGCGACCCGGAGTCCGCGAAGATCAGCGCGACCAGCATGTCGTTCCAGACCCAGAGGAACTGGAAGATTCCGAGCGAGGCGATCGCCGGCCCGCCCAGCGGCATCACGACCCGGGTGAAGAGACGGATCTCGCCCGCCCCGTCCAGCCGTGCCGCCTCCAGCAGCTCCCGGGGGATCTCCGCGAAGAAGTTGCGCAGCAGGAAGATCGCGAAGGGCAGGCCGAAGGCCGTGTGGAAGAGGATCACCCCGAGCGTCGTCTCGAAGATCCCGATCTCGCCGAAGAGCTTCGAGACGGGGATCAGCGCGACCTGCACCGGGACCACCAGCAGCCCCACGACCAGCAGGAACCACCAGTCCCGGCCGGGGAAGTCCATCCAGGCGAACGCGTACCCGGCGAGCGAGCCGATCACCACGACCAGGGCCGTGGAGGGAACGGTGATCAGGATGGTGCTGAACAGCGAGTGGGTGAACGTCGAATTGTCCAGCAGCCGGGAGTAGTTGTCGAAGGTCAGCTCGGACGGGGCGGTGAAGATCTTCCACCAGCCGGTCGACGCGATCCGTTCCGGGCTGCGCAGCGAGGACAGCAGCAGCCCGATGGTCGGCATCAGCCAGAACAGGCCCACCAGGATCAGGAAGACCCGCATCACGCCGCCGCCCGCACGCGCCGCGACCCGTGCGCCCAGCGACCGCCGGGCCTTCACCGCGCCGGTGTCCGGGGCGCCGCCCGGCCCGGCGGGGGCGGTGGTGGCCGAGGGAGTCGTCATCGGCGCCCCTCCTTCCGTATCCGCCTGATGTTGAAGAGCATCACCGGGATCACCAGCAGCAGCAGGAGTACGGCGATGGCGCTGCCGACCCCCAGGTCCGCGTCCGTGCCGAACGAGGACCGGTAGAGCTGGAGCGCCAGCACGTTCGCGTCGTCCTGGGACGAGCCCGGCGCGATGATGAACACCAGGTCGAAGATCTTGAGCACGTTGATCATCAGCGTGACCAGCACCACCGCGAGGACCGGGGCGAGCATCGGCACGGTGATCCGGCGGAACACCTGCCACTCGTTGGCCCCGTCCACCCGGGCCGCTTCGAGGAGTTCACGCGGCAGACCGGCGAGGCCCGCCGCGATCAGCACCATGGCGAAGCCCGCCCACATCCAGACGTAGCTCCCGATGATGCCGGGCGTCACGAGGGTCGGGCCGAGCCAGTCCACGCCGTTGTACGGCTCCTTGAAGTTGGACGCCGGGAGGCGGAGTTCGGCGCCGTCCGCGGAGGCGGGCAGCGTGAACGTACCGTCGTCGCCGGCGGTGGCCGACGCGACCACCTCGCCGTCCTTGACCGCCTCCACCTTGATGCCGGCGAGCCCCAGCTCCTTGGCGTCGATGACGTTGGGCTTGCCCCCGCCGCCCTTGGTGAAGTCCAGCCACGCGGTGCCGGTGATCTCTCCGTCGGTCCCCGGCCCGGGGGCCCCGGCCGGCTTCGCGTCACTCGGCATCTTCGTGGGAACCACGCCGACCAGGGGCAGTTGGACCGGCTGCCCGGCCCGTACCGGCGTCTTCGTCACGAAGGCCCCGCCGCCCGCCGCCTTCAGCGGGTGGACGGGCAGCGGGTGCGCCTTGGGGAAGCCCGCCGACTCGGCGAACGTGTCGTGCACGCCCACCCACACGGCGTTGGCCACCCCGCGCTCCGGCGCCTGGTCGTACACCAGCCGGAAGATGATGCCCGCGGCGAGCATCGAGATCGCCATCGGCATGAAGACGACCAGCTTGAACGCCGTGCCCCAGCGGATGCGCTCGGTCAGCACCGCGAAGATCAGCCCGAGCGCGGTGGCGACCGTCGGCGCGAACACGACCCAGATCGCGTTGTTCTTGACCGCCGTACGGATGGTGTCGTCCGTGAACAGCGCCTTGTAGTTGTCGATGCCGGCGAAGCCCGTACCCGCCTGGTCGAAGAACGACCGGTAGACGGAGTACACGATCGGGTACACCACCAGCGCCCCGAGCAGCACCAGCGCGGGCAGCAGGAAGAGCGCCGCGATCACCCTGCGGGTGCCGGTCACGCTCCGCCGGCCGCGCACGCCGGGGGAGCCGGAGGGCGCGGGCCCGCCCTTCCTGGGGGCGGGTACCGAAGTCCCGCCGGGGGGTTGCCTGTCGGCGGGGCGCGCCTCGTCGGCGCCCCCCGCTGCCGCTGTCGTCATCCCGTCAGCTCTTGTACGCCTTGGCCGCCGCGGACTCCAGCTCGGCTTGAGTCCCCGCGATGTCCTTCGGGTTCTTCAGGAAGTCCTGGAGGATCTTCCACTCGCCCTTGCCGGGCGTCCCGCCGAACGACTGCGGGGCCTGGTCGGACATGTCGAACCGGACGGCGTCACCGGCCGCGATCAGCGCCTTCGCCATCGTGCGCTGCACCTCGTTGGGGTACGCGCCCGGGTCCAGCTCCTTGTTCGGCGAGATGAACCCGCCCTGCTCGGCGGCGATCTTCGCCGCGTCGGTGGAGGCCAGCCAGGTCAGCAGCGCCTGGGCACCCTTGCCGTCCTTCAGCGCCACCGCCGCGTCGCCCCCGGTCACCACGGGCGACTCGGCGCCGACCGCGGGGAACGGGAAGACCTTCGCGTCCGTACCGATCTTCGCCTTGGTCTGGGCGATGTTGACGCCGACGAAGTCGCCCTCGTAGACCATGGCGGCCTTGGGCTGGTCGCCGCCGGTAAAGGTCTGGGTGACCGACGCCGGGAACTCGGTCTGCAGCGCGCCGTCGGCACCACCCGCGATCAGGGACGGCTTGCCGAACAGCTGGGCCAGCGTGGTCAGCGCGTCCTTGACGGACGGGTCCGTCCACTTGATCTTGTGCTGGGCCAGCTGGTCGTACTTCTCCGGGCCCGCCTGGGAGAGGTAGACGTTCTCGAACCAGTCGGTGAGCGTCCAGCCGTCCGCGCCGCCGACCGAGACCGGGGTGATGCCCGACGCCGACACCGTCTCGGCCGTCGCCAGGAAGTCCTTCCAGGTCTTCGGCTCGGACGCGCCGGCGTCCTCGAACACCTGGGTGTTGTACCAGACCAGCGACTTGTTGGCGGCCTTGTAGTAGACGCCGTACTGGGTGCCGTCCACCGCGCCGAGGTCCTGCCAGACCTGGGCGTAGTTCTTGGTGAGCTGGGCCTTCGCCTCGTCACCGACCGGCTTCGCCCACTTCTTCGCCACGGCCTGCTGGATCGCCCCGACCTGCGGGATCACCGCGACGTCCGGCGGCTGCCCGCCCGCGATCTTCGTACCGAGGAAGTTGACGATCGGGTCCTGCGCCGGGACGAACGTCACCTTCGCGCCGGTGCGCTTCTCGAACTCCTTGAGGACCTTGACGAAGTTGGCCTGTTCGGGACCCGTCCAGACCGCGGCGACAGAGAGCTTCTCACCGTCCAGTTTCGGTAAAACGACGCTCGGCGTGGAGCCCTTGCCCGTCGTGGAGCCGCCTTCGTCCGTCTTCTTGTCTCCGCCGTCACCGTCGTCGCCGCAACCGGTGAGGGCCATTGCGCCGATGGCGGCGAACACCACGGCCGCCCTGCGCATCCGAAGGGTTGTGCCCATTCCTGCCCCGTCTCTCTGTGCGCGTGCGCCGAACCGGCGCCGGTCCTGAAAGCCGGTGCTGCCGGTCCCGCGTCACGTCGTCGTGTGCGCACAGTCCTACGCCCGGCTTCCGGGCGCCGCAATACCGTCTCCGGGCCCAAGTCCTTGATCGTGATGGGCTCGTGACGTCGCCTCAGTACGCGTACCCGGCCATGTGGGGGCGAGGGGCCCGCCGCGCTCCGGCGCCGCTGGGGGACGGCCGCGGCACGACTCCGGGAACACACGGGTGCCCGTAGGGGCGGCCCGTGCGCGATGTGCGGGGTTTCGTCAGACGTGCAGGGGGGTGAGCGGTTCCGCGTTCACCGAGCGGGCCGCCCTCTCCAGGGCGCTGGCGAGCAGCGCCAGGTCCGTCGGCCCGTTGCCGAGCTCGCGGACCGGGCGGCGGGTCGGCGGGTCGCCCATCCGCTCCCACTCCAGCGGGACGACCGTCGGCCGCAGCGTCGCCGTACGCGGGATGCGGCCCGTCACCCGGCCGCCCTGGAACGGCGTCACCCGCCCGTCCGGATGCCCGAGCCGGCCCCGGCCCGGCGCCGGTTCGTCCGGCGAGGGCGGGACCGCCGGCGGGTCGAGCACGATGCGCAGCCGCGCCCCACGGGCCAGCTCGGTGTCCTCCGTACGGTCGGGGCGGGCCGAGGCAGCGACCAGGTGGATGCCCAGCCGGCCGCCGTCCCTGGCCACCGCCTCCAGCGCCCGCACCACCGAACCGGCGGCGGGCCGGCCCGGGCTGCCGAGCGCCGGGGCTATGAGCGCGTCGAAGTCGTCCACGAGCACGACCAGCCGGGGCAGCGGCGAGGGCCCCGGGTCCACGGTCCGGCCGGCGGCCGGGCGCAGCCGCAGGGTGCCGCTCAGCGGCGCCTCGATGTCGCCCCGCTGCTCGGACGCACTGGGAGAGCGCTGCCCGACCAGCCGCTGGGCCGCCTCGGGGGCCGGGGCCGTCTGCTGCGCCGGGATCGGCGCCGCAGCCTGCCCCGCCTCGTGCCGGCTGTGCCACTCGGCGAAGTCCAGCCCGCCCAGGAGCTCGGCGCGCCGCTTCACCTCGCCGCCCAGCGCCTGGGCGAACTCCCGCATCCTGACCGGGTCGGAGGCCACCAGGTGCGTGAACGCGTGCGGCAGCTCGGTGCAGGGACGCAGGCTCTCGCCGCGCTCCCCGCCCGCCCCGTCGACCAGCACGATGCCCAGGCGGTCCGGCCGGGCCGCCGCAGCCAGTGACGCGGCGACGGCCCGCAGCAGCTCGGTACGCCCGCTGCCGCCGGGCCCCTCGATGAGCAGGTGCGGCCCCTCGTCGGCGAGATCCACACTCACCGGTCCCCGGGGCCCGGCCCCGAGCACGACGACCGGACGCCCGGCGTAGACGGCGGGGCGCGGCACGGGGGTGGCGGTGCGGGTCTCGGTGCCGGTGCGGGCGGTGCCGGTGCGGGCGGTGCCGCTGTGCGTCTCGGTGCCGGTACGGGCGGCGCTCGGATACGGGGTGCGGCCGGAGCCGCCGGTGGTGGGGCCCGGGTACCGGGAACGCCCCGACCCGGGGGAGTCCAGGGCCTCCGCCGACGTCCGCTGCGCGCCCACGCGCGGGGCCGCCGTACGGGCCTCGCTGCCCGCTCCCCGTACCGTCGCCCCCGGCTGGTCGTCCGCCGTCGACGCCCAGCGGGCCATCAGGGACGCCGGGGTGGCGCGGGCCAGGCCCAGCTCGTCCAAGAGGCGCGCGGACGGCGGGAGCGCCACCGGGGCCTGGCGGGCCGGCAGCGCGGCCGAGCCCTCCGCGCGCAGCGGGGCCAGCGCCCGGCCGAACCGCTGCGCCCAGTGCGCCGAGACGGCGTCCACCGCCGCGACCGTGCCGTGGCCCGCCGCGCGCCCGCCCGTCGTGCGCAGCAGCCGCAGCGCCGTCGCCACGTCGCCGCTCAGCATCCCCACCGCCCCGCACTCGCGGAAGGCGATCGACGCGTGGCACGCCGCCTCGTACGTCGCGGCGACCGGGGAGGTGGGCGTGGCGGCCGAGGTCTCCGCCAGACAGATCAGATGGATGCCCGCCGCCGCACCGGCCGCGGCCAGCCGGGCCGTGTTCTCCCGGAGCACCGCCGCGCCCGGATCGCCGTCCAGGATCACCACGGTGAACGGGCCCTCGTACTGCCGGGCCGCCTCGGCGACCGTGTCGGGGTCCACGCTCGCCCAGCCGGGGCCCAGCGGCCCGTCGTCCAGCCGGCGCACCAGCTCCGCCGTCCTGGCGAGCGCCTGGTCGCGGTCGTACGCCAGCAGCAGCCGGCAGTCCTGGCCGTGCATCGGCCGCAGGTGGGGCAGCCAGCCCAGCCACGCCCACTCGCGGCGCCGCTCCTCCGTGGTCCGGGCCCGGTCCGTGCTGATCAGCACGATCTCCAGATCGGTGGGGGAGTGCAGCGCGGCCAGCTGCGCCACGGCGGACCGGGCGAGTCCGGACAGCCGCTCCCGGGGCCCGGCGAGCCCCAGCGAACCGGCCTCCCGCAGCCCGACGGTCACCGGCACGGCGGGCAGGTCGGCCCGGTCGGTCGTGCCCAGCCGGACCACCAGCGCCTCCGGGTGCGCGGGCTCGCGCTCCCACAGCCGGGGGCCCGGGCCGAGGGCGGTCAGCAGGACGGACGCCGGATCGGGCCAGGTGCCCTCCGGGGCGGTGGGCAGCGGGGTGAACGTGGCGGCGGGGGCGGGCGGGGCGGCCGCCTCGGGGGCGCTCGTGGGCACGGGCTCGGTCCTGCCGCCCTTGAGGCGGCGGGCCCAGGCGCCTATGCCGCCGCGCCGGGGCGCCTCCTGCTCCGGGAAGCGGCCGGGATGCCCGGCCGAGGAGCCCGGCCGGAACCCGGTGTCGGCGTCGGGTGCGGGACGGTCGTGGCCGGATGCCGGGCGGTCGTGGTCGGGCCGGTGGCCTCCTGCGGGGCCGGGGCCGGGGCCGGGGCCGGGGCCAGTGCCGAGGCCGGCGTAGGCGGCGGGGGCGTCCGGGCCGTCGTACGCGGGGTCGGAGCCGTCCCCGTCCCCGTCCCCGTCCCCGGCCCCGTCGCCGTGGCCGAGGTCGGGGGCGGGGACGCCCGGGGCCTTGGCCACGCGCAGGTGGCCCTCGCCGTCCGGGGCCGTCCGCAGCGTCGGCGTACGCGCGCCGGAGGTGAGCTTCAGCGTCGATTCGCCGAGCCGCAGCAGCGCGCCGGGCTTGAGCAGGACCGGGCGGTCGCGGACCTCCGCCCCGTCCAGCGAGGTGCCGTTGGTGGAGCCCAGGTCGGCCACCGTGACCCGGCCGTCGTCGGAGACCGTGACCTCGCAGTGCAGCCGGGACACATCGGGGTCGTCCAGCGGGACATCGGCCTCGGCCGAGCGGCCGATCCGGATCGTGCCGCCGTGCAGCAGATGGACCCCGCCCGCGTCCGGACCGGCGACCACCCGCAGCTGGGCGGGGACGGCGTCGTCCGCCGTCTCGTCCTCGCCCGGCGCCTGGAGCGAGAGCACCGCCCCGTCCACCAGGGGCGGCTCACCGAGCGCGCACCGCTGTGCGTCCAGCCGCTCCCGCCCGGCGAAGAGCACCACCGCGCCGCTGCCGAGGGAGCCGTCGGGACCGGCGACGGCCATGGCCAGGCCGGACGCGACGGCGGCCAGCGCCGTCCCCGCGGGGGCGGTGACCAGCACATCGCAGGCGCGCGCCGGGGTCTGGCCGCTGGGCGGCGCGAGGACGGTCAGCCGGATCTGCATCGCCGTCAGCGGTCCCTTCTGCGCGCGGTGCCCGGCAGGGGGAACGCCCTGTGATTCCCCCCACCCGGCACGGACGCGTCGTCCGGTACAGGTTCGTCACGGACCGCGGGGCTCCCGACCCCACAGTCGTGCTGGAGGCATCCTCGCACCTGCCACTGACAACACGCCCGAGGGTGACCAGTAAGTGATCTTGAAAGGTCTGCTGTGGCCCCAAAAGTGCCGCATGACCGGTTCGCCCGGCGCCCGCGTCCGGCCCCGCCCGGCGCCCGCGTCCGGCCCCGCCCGGCAACCATCCGGTCCGCGCCGACGTCTTCCCCCGCGACCGGTGCGCGCGGGGGAGCGGATACCGCACATCAGGAGATAGCAGACAAACGGGTAACCTTCCCGACCCGGCCGACCTCAGTGCGACAGCCTCTAGAGTGGGCCGGAAACTCCGGAGGGACATCCGGGGACCGCAAAGCACCACGATCAGCAGGGAGCGCATGACGTGCGGCCGGTAGGCAGCAAGTACCTGCTCGAGGAGCCGCTGGGACGCGGCGCCACGGGCACCGTCTGGCGCGCCCGCCAGCGCGAGGAGGCGGGCGCCGAGGCGGCCGTGGCCGGCCGGCCGGGCGAGGCCGTGGCGATCAAGGTCCTCAAGGAGGAGCTGGCCAACGACGCGGACGTCGTGATGCGGTTCCTGCGGGAACGCTCCGTCCTGTTGCGGCTGACCCACCCCAACATCGTGCGCACCCGCGACCTCGTCGTCGAGGGCGACCTCCTAGCCCTCGTGATGGACCTGATCGACGGCCCCGACCTGCACCGCTACCTCCGCGACAACGGCCCGCTCACTCCGGTCGCCGCCGCCCTGCTCACCGCGCAGATCGCCGACGCGCTCGCCGCCAGCCACGCCGACGGCGTCGTCCACCGCGACCTGAAGCCCGCCAACGTGCTGCTGTCCGAGCCCGACGGCGAGATGCGCCCGATGCTCACCGACTTCGGCATCGCCCGCCTCGCCGACTCCCCGGGCCTGACCAGGACCCACGAGTTCGTCGGCACCCCGGCGTACGTGGCGCCGGAGTCGGCCGAGGGCCGCCCGCAGACCTCCGCCGTCGACATCTACGGCGCCGGCATCCTGCTGTACGAGCTGCTCACCGGCCGTCCGCCGTTCGCCGGCGGCACCGCGCTCGAAGTCCTGCACCGGCACCTCAGCGAGGAGCCCCGCCGCCCCGGCACCGTCCCGGCGCCGCTGTGGACGGTCGTCGAGTGCTGCCTGAGCAAGGACCCGGACCGCCGGCCGAGCGCCGAGAGCCTGGCCCGTGCCCTGCGTACCGTCGCCGCCGGCATCGGCGTCCACGCGAACGCCGAGCAGATCGCGGCCGCCGACGGCGTCGGGGCCCTCCTCGCGCCCGACCCGGCGCCCACCGCCGTCCCGGAGGTCCCCGGAGCGGCCGACCCGACCCAGGTGCTGCCGAGCAACGCGGGCGCGTACGACCCGAACGCGGCCACCGGCATCCTGCCGCCCAGCGGCGGACCGGGCGACGGCCCCCAGGCCGATCCGACCGCAGTCCTGCCGCCCGTGCCGCCGGGCCCCGACAGCGCCCCGCGCCCCGACGAGCCGCACCCCTGGCAGTCCCAGCTCCAGGCCGCCCGCGACCGCAACGAGCAGACGCAGGTCCAGTACCTCGACCCGAGTCAGGACCCGCTGCGCCGCCGTCCGCAGCGCCAGCAGCCCCAGCCGCAAGAGCCGCAGCGCCGCCAGCAGCAGTACCCCCCGCAGCAACAGCCGCAGCAGTACCCGCAGCGCCAGCAACGGCAGCAGCAGTACCAACCGCAGCCGCAACAGCAGTACCCCCCGCAGCAACAGCAGTACCAACCGCAGCCGCAACAGCGGTACCAGCCCCAGCCCCAGCCGTACGCGCCGCCGCAGCAGCCCCAGCAGCCCCAGCAGCCCGCGCAGCGTCCGCCCCGGGAGCCGAGGCAGCGCAGCGCCAACCCGATGAAGATCCCCGGGCTCGGCTGCCTCAAGGGCTGCCTGTTCACGCTCGTCCTGCTCTTCGTGGCGAGCTGGCTGATCTGGGAACTGACCCCGCTCAAGGACTGGATCGGCGAGGGCCAGAGCTACTGGCACGCGATCACCGACGCCGTCTCCACGGTGAAGGACTGGATCTCCGAGCTGGGCGGCAGCGGAGCCTGACCGGGGCGCCACCGGGCGGCCGGAAAACCCTGGCCGGCCGCACAACTCTGTAGCTATATCGACTTCCGCGGACCAATTCCGCGGCAATTCGCCCGCAGAAGTGAAGGTTGGCGCCAACCACGGCGCACAGGCCCCCGATCGCCGCGTAACTTTGTCGACCGGGGGTTGTTGAGCGAGGGTCCATCGCCAGCCGCTGAGGGAGCAGTCTTGGCACGGAAAATCGGCAGCCGGTACACCGCCCACCAGATACTGGGGCGCGGCAGCGCCGGCACGGTGTGGCTCGGGGACGGCCCCGAGGGGCCCGTGGCCATCAAACTGCTCCGCGAGGACCTGGCGTCCGACCAGGAGCTCGTCGGCCGCTTCGTCCAGGAGCGCACCGCGCTGCTCGGCCTCGACCATCCGCACGTCGTCGCCGTCCGCGACCTCGTGGTCGACGGCAACGACCTGGCCCTCGTCATGGACCTGGTCCGGGGCACCGACCTGCGCACCCGGCTCGACCGCGAACGCCGGCTGGCCCCCGAGGCCGCCGTCGCCATCGTCGCGGACGTCGCCGACGGCCTCGCCGCCGCGCACGCCGCCGGGATCGTCCACCGCGACGTCAAGCCCGAGAACATCCTGCTCGACATGGAGGGGCCGCTCGGCCCCGGCAACGCGCACCCCGCACTGCTCACCGACTTCGGCGTCGCCAAGCTCATCGACACCCCGCGCCGCACCAAGACCACCAAGATCATCGGCACCCCGGACTACCTGGCCCCCGAGATCGTCGAGGGCCTGCCGCCGCGCGCCGCCGTCGACATCTACGCGCTGGCCACCGTGTTGTACGAGCTCCTCGCGGGCTTCACGCCGTTCGGCGGCGGCCACCCCGGCGCGGTCCTGCGCCGCCATGTCACCGAGACCGTCGTCCCGCTCCCCGGCATCCCCGACGAGCTGTGGCAGCTGCTCGTCCAGTGCCTCGCCAAGGCCCCGGCCTCCCGGCTGCGCGCCTCCGAGCTGGCCGCCCGCCTCCGCGAGCAGCTGCCCCACCTGGCCGGCATACCGCCCCTGGACGTGGACGAGCCGGACGACGAGCCGGAGGAACCCCAGGGCTACGACGAGCAGCAGTACACCCCGGGCGGCGACGAGCCCCGCAGGCGCGGCGCCGTACCGCTGGTCCCGGGCTCGTCCCCGGACTCCAACCGGGACACCCACACGAGCATGCGCGTCCCGGCTCCCGACGAGCTGTCCGGCGGCCCCCGGGGCACCGCCCGCGCCCCGCGCGCCCCCGGCCGGCCCCGCCCCGGCTCGGCCCGCAACAAGTCGGCGGCCATCCGCAAGCGCCGGCTGACGCTGGGCGCGGCCGCGCTCGTGCTGGTGGCCGGGATCGGCGTGGGCGGCTGGTTCGCGCTGAGTGGCGACGACGCCGGCGACGGCCCGCAGGACACCGGGAACTCGGCCCCGGCGGTTCCCTGAGGCCCCCTGGACCCCGTGTCCCGGGCGGGCCGGCGGGCGGTGATCGGGCGGCCCGAGGAACGTACGCGTCGACAGCCGTTACGCTGGACCCGTGGCAGTCGTCGATATTTCCGAAGAGCTGAAGTCCCTCTCCTCGACCATGGGGTCGATCGAGGCCGTCCTGGACCTGGATGCGCTGAGGGGGGACATCGCCGTGCTCGAGGAGCAGGCGGCCGCCCCGTCCCTGTGGGACGACCCGGAGGCGGCGCAGAAGATCACCAGCAAGCTTTCGCACCTCCAGGCCGAGGTCCGCAAGGCCGAGGCCCTGCGCGGCCGGATCAACGACCTCGAAGTCCTCTTCGAGCTCGCCGAGGACGAGGGCGACGCCGACGCGCAGGCCGAGGCCGAGACCGAGCTGGAGGCCGTCCGCAAGGCGCTGGACGAGATGGAGGTCCGCACACTCCTGTCCGGCGAGTACGACGCGCGCGAGGCCCTGGTCACCATCCGGGCCGAGGCCGGCGGTGTCGACGCCGCGGACTTCGCCGAGCGGCTCCAGCGGATGTACCTGCGCTGGGCCGAGCGGCACAACTACAAGACCGAGGTCTACGAGACGGCGTACGCCGAGGAGGCCGGCATCAAGTCGACCACCTTCGCCGTCGAGGTGCCGTACGCCTACGGCACGCTCTCCGTCGAGCAGGGCACCCACCGCCTCGTCCGCGTCTCCCCGTTCGACAACCAGGGCCGCCGCCAGACCTCCTTCGCGGGTGTCGAGGTGCTGCCCGTGGTCGAGCAGACGGACCACGTCGAGATCGACGAGTCCGACCTGCGCGTCGACGTCTACCGCTCCTCCGGCCCCGGCGGCCAGGGCGTCAACACCACGGACTCCGCGGTGCGCCTGACCCACCTGCCGACCGGCATCGTCGTCTCCTGCCAGAACGAGCGCTCGCAGATCCAGAACAAGGCGTCCGCGATGAACGTCCTCCAGGCGAAGCTCCTCGAGCGCCGCCGCCAGGAGGAGCAGGCGAAGATGAACGCCCTCAAGGGCGACGGCGGCAACTCCTGGGGCAACCAGATGCGTTCCTACGTCCTGCACCCGTACCAGATGGTCAAGGACCTGCGTACGGAGTTCGAGATGGGCAACCCGGAAGCGGTCTTCAACGGCGAGATCGACGGCTTCATCGAGGCCGGTATCCGCTGGCGCAAGCAGAGCGAGAAGTAACCGGCAGGCTGCTTCCCGCGGGCCGGATTGCGGAGAAGGTGTGGCGGGTGCGTCACAGTACTGGCCCTGAAAGGCCGTCAACTCCCCATGAAACCGGGCATACAGCCCCGGAACGGCCTTGACGTTCTCCTTAACTCTGGAAAGGGTGCTGGGGCAGCGTGTGTATGTCTGGACGGTTGTGAGCGGGGGCGGGCGGCATGGCCACGGCACCACGTGGGCCGGCGCTCGGAGCGAACCCCGCCGGACGACCACCCCGTACACCGCTGCTCCACTGACGAGAACGGCTACTGGGGGTAGCAGTACATGACGAAGAAGACGCGCGTACGCGTCGCGCGGATA
This sequence comes from Streptomyces sp. A0958, assembly GCF_004795035.1. GTDB lineage: Bacteria > Actinomycetota > Actinomycetes > Streptomycetales > Streptomycetaceae > Streptomyces. The sequence continues at coordinate 334,395 of NZ_SSBK01000002.1, read as the reverse complement.
GCGGCCTGCGCGGTCATCGCCGCGGGTGCCTCGCTGACCGCCGCGGGTGCGGCGCAGGCGGCCGGCATCGGCGTCAAGGTCGCGGGCGTGGAGATCGGCGTCCAGTCGTCGGCCGACGACCCGGGCGACGACGGCGACCCGTGCAGCCCGCTCGACCCGCGATGCGAGCCGACGGACCCGCCGACCGATCCGACCGACCCGAGTGACCCGCCGACCGACCCGACGGACCCCTCGGACCCGCCTACGGACCCGACGGACCCCTCGGACCCGCCGACCGATCCGACCGACCCGCCTACGGACCCGACCGACCCCACCACGGACCCGACCGACCCGACGGACCCCACCACGGACCCGACGGACCCGACGGACCCGACAACGGACCCGACGACGGACCCGACCGGATCGACCGACCCGACCACGGACCCGACGACCCCCGGTGACGGCAGCGCCACCGCCGGTCAGACCGGCACGTCCGGCGGCGGCGGCAACACCGACACTGACTCGGTCGGCAACCAGCCGGTCGAGCAGGGCAAGGGCAAGGACGAGCTCGCCGAGACCGGTGCGGCCGAGACCACGTTCCTGCTGGTCGGCGCCGCGACGATGATCGCCGGAGGCATCGGCTTCCGCTTCCTGCCGCGCCTGGTGAACAGCCGCACGGCCGCCTGAGGCCGCTGACGCGGAGCTACGAGAGGGGCCCGGACCGCCATCGGCGCGCCATCGGCGGTCCGGGCCCCTCCCGCGTGGGCCGGTGGCAGGTGTCGGTTACACGGTCTGGTGGGCCAGCAGGGCCAGGGCGCCCAGGAACACCACCAGCAGGGCGGCCAGCATCACGGGGCTGAGCCCGGCGAACGGGCCCTGTCCCTGCTCCCGCATCCGCTCGCGGCTCGCCCGGCACACGGGGCAGCGGCCCTCGGTCACGGGCGCCGCGCAGTTCGCGCACACCAGTCGGTCATAGGTCATGCGCTTTCCTCCTCCCGCGCGGCGGAGCCGCACAAGCAATCTCTCCGCACAACGCTCACGGAAACGCAACCGTTCCCCTACCACTGTGCCAGCTCGCGGGCGTTTCGGCCCGTCCCGCCGGGCACGCCCCGGCCGGCTTCCCCGCCGCACCGCCCCGGAATCGGGGCCGTTTCACCGTAAAACACCCATCCCGGTACGCGTGCCTGCACGCGTCAGCCCGGTTCGCGTATGGTCACGCTCACCTACTCCCGGCCGACCGTGGTGCATCCGTGATCCGATTCGACAACGTCTCCAAGACCTACCCGAAGCAGAGCCGTCCCGCTCTCCGGGATGTGTCTCTCGATATCGAGAAGGGCGAGTTCGTCTTCCTGGTGGGCTCATCCGGCTCCGGCAAGTCCACCTTCATGCGACTCATCCTGCGCGAGGAACGCGCCAGTACGGGGGCGGTCCACGTCCTGGGCAAGGACCTCGCGCGCATGTCCAACTGGAAGGTGCCGCACATGCGCCGCCAGCTGGGCACCGTCTTCCAGGACTTCCGGCTGCTGCCGAACAAGACCGTCGCCCAGAACGTGGCGTTCGCCCAGGAAGTGATCGGCAAGCCGCGCGGCGAGATCCGCAAGGCCGTGCCGCAGGTCCTCGACCTCGTCGGACTCGGCGGCAAGGAGGACCGGATGCCCGGCGAGCTCTCCGGTGGTGAGCAGCAGCGCGTGGCGATCGCGCGGGCCTTCGTCAACCGGCCCATGCTGCTGATCGCGGACGAGCCGACCGGCAACCTCGACCCGCAGACCTCGGTCGGCATCATGAAGCTGCTGGACCGGATCAACCGGACCGGCACCACCGTGATCATGGCGACCCACGACCAGAACATCGTCGACCAGATGCGCAAACGCGTCATCGAGCTCGAAAAGGGCCGTCTCGTACGCGACCAGGCGCGCGGCGTCTACGGCTACCAGCACTGAGCACCCAGCACTGAAAGGACGCCATGCGCGCCCAGTTCGTCCTGTCGGAGATCGGCGTCGGCCTCCGTCGCAACCTCACGATGACCTTCGCCGTCGTCGTCTCCGTCGCCCTCTCGCTCGCCCTGTTCGGTGGCGCGCTGCTCATGCGCGAGCAGGTCAGCACGATGAAGGACTACTGGTACGACAAGGTCAACGTCTCCATCTACCTCTGCGGCAAGGGCGACGCGGAGACGGTGGTCCAGTGCGCCAAGGGTGCGGTCACCAAGCAGCAGAAGAACGAGATCGAAGCCGATCTCAAGAAGATGGACGTCGTCGAGAAGGTGCTCTACGAGTCCTCCGACGAGGCGTACAAGCACTACCAGGAGGAGTTCGGCGACTCCCCGATGGCGGGCAACATCACGCCGGACCAGATGCCGGAGTCCTTCCGCGTCAAGCTGCACGACCCGACCAAGTACAAGGTGGTCGCCACCGCCTTCGCCGGGCGGGACGGGGTGCAGTCGGTCCAGGACCAGAGAAGCATCCTGGACAACCTCTTCGGCCTGATGAACGGCATGAACGTCGCCGCGCTGTTCGTGATGGCGCTGATGCTCGTCATCGCGCTGATGCTGATCGTCAACACCGTCCGCGTCTCCGCGTTCAGCCGGCGCCGGGAGACCGGCATCATGCGGCTCGTCGGCGCCTCCGGCTTCTACATCCAGGCGCCGTTCATCATGGAGGCCGCGTTCGCCGGGCTGATCGGCGGCGTGCTGGCGTGCGTCATGCTGCTGGCCGGGCGTTACTTCCTGATCGACGGCGGACTCGCCCTCCAGGACAAGCTGAATCTGATCGACTTCATCGGCTGGGACGCGGTCCTCACCAAGCTGCCGCTGGTGCTGGCGATCGGCCTTCTGATGCCCGCAGTCGCCGCTCTCTTCGCGCTGCGCAAGTACCTGAAGGTGTGACGTGCGCCCCCTGAGGCGCGCACCCAACACGCCATGCGCCCCCAGGACGTTGTCCCAGGGGTGTCCCGTCGATCAGGGCCGGGTCCGCCCCTGATCGACGGGACACCCCCTAGAATCAGCGCCATGTCGGACCCCGGTTGTCGCGTCGGGCCCCGCGGTCTGCGCCGCGGGGCGGCCCTGACGTTGGTCTTCGCGAGCGTCCTCGCCGCTGGGGCCGCGACCGGTGCGCTGCCCTACGGGGAGAAACAGGAACCCCCGGTGCACACCCGGTCCGTCGCCGCCACCGCCGACCGCGACGCGGTGGCCGAGGCCGCCGCCGAGGCGGTCGCCGACGGCAAGTCCGGTACGGAGGCGGCCGAGGAGGCCGTCAGCCGCAGCGGCGACCGCTGGGGTGCGGTGTACGACGAGCGGGAGTACCAGGAGTTCGAGCAGGCCCTCGACGGCACGTACACCGGCGTCGGGCTCGCCGCCAGGCGCTCCGCCGACGGGCAGGTCTCCGTCTCCCGCGTCCAGCCGGGCAGCCCGGCCGAGCGGGCGGACATCCGCTCCGGCGACCTGCTCCGCACGGTCGACGGCCGTCGCGTCGACCGCCTGCCGGTCTCCGACGTGGTGGCGCTGCTGCGCGGCGACGCCACCGGCGCCAAGGCGGGGAGCACGGTCAGCCTGGGCGTCCGGCGCGGGACCGTCACCCGGACCGAGACGCTGCGCCGGGCCCGGCTCGCCGTCGAGGCGGTGACCGTGCGGCGGATCGGGGCGGAGGGCTCCGGGGCGTCCGGGGCCGTGCTGATCGAGGTCGGCTCGTTCACCAAGGGCTCGGGTACGGCGGTGCGCGACGCGGTCCGGGAGGCGCCGGCGGGCGTCGGCGTGCTGCTGGACCTGCGCGGCAACCCGGGCGGGCTCGTCACCGAGGCGGTCACCGCGGCCTCCGCCTTCCTGGACGGCGGCCTGGTCGCCACGTACGACGTGCACGGTGAGCAGCACGCCCTGTACGCGCGGGCGGGCGGCGACACCGAGCGCCCCGTCGTCGTCCTCGTCGACGGCGGCACCATGAGCGCGGCCGAGCTGGTGACGGGCGCCCTCCAGGACCGGGGCCGCGCGGTCACGGTCGGCTCGCGCACCTTCGGCAAGGGCTCCGTCCAGATGCCGAGCAAGCTGGCCGGCGGTTCGGTGGCCGAGCTGACCGTGGGCCACTACCGCACGCCGGCCGGGCGCGGGGTCGACGGCAAGGGCATCACACCGGACCTCGCGGTCAGCTCGCGGGCCCAGGAGCGGGCCGAGACGGTATTGAGTGGCCTCGGGGGCGGGTCGTAGTGCGAAAATGGGCGCACTATGGCTAAGGAAAAGGACACCGGGCGCAAGCTCATCGCGCAGAACAAGAAGGCGCGCCACGACTACACCATCCTCGACACCTACGAGTGCGGCCTCGTGCTCATGGGCACCGAGGTCAAATCGCTGCGCATGGGCCGGGCGTCCCTGGTCGACGGCTTCGTCCAGATCGACGGCGGCGAGGCGTGGCTGCACAACATCCACGTGCCGGAGTACGTCCAGGGCACCTGGACCAACCACTCCGCCAAGCGCAAGCGCAAGCTGCTGATGCACCGGGCCGAGATCGACAAGTTGGAGTCGAAGTCGCAGGAGACCGGGCACACGATCGTGCCGCTCGCCCTGTACTTCCTCAACGGCCGGGTCAAGGTCGAGATCGCGCTCGCGAAGGGCAAGAAGGAGTACGACAAGCGCCAGACTCTGCGCGAGAAGCAGGACACCAGGGAGACGAACCGCGCGATCGCGGCGGCCCGCCGCCGCCAGCGGAGCGCCTGAGCGGGCCCCGGCACCGGCCGCCGGCCGGTCCGGCAGGAATAGGCTGGCATCGTCGTGCGTTGGTCACGTACGATGGGAGCGCACCCCACGGAGGGTGTGTACCACCTTTGAAAAAACAACATGGGGATGATCGGTTTCGACAGCGGATGTCGAAGCAGGGGAAGCGAGTCGAGGAAGCGGCAATGATCTCGTAAACCATATGTCGCAACCAATAATCGCCAATTCCAAGCGCGATTCCTCCGCCTTCGCCCTTGCTGCCTAATTAGCAGCTAGCGAAGACTCTGCGGAGTGTCAGCCCGGGGGTGGTCCCGACCCGGACCCTGGCATCAACAAGGGATCTAAACTTCTGAGTCCGGTCACGGGACTCAGAAGGAAATCAAACAGTGACTGGGCCTGTCGGAGGCTTGTCCGCGTGACCTCCGAGGCCGAGAAAAGCGTAGCGGACTGCACTCGGAGAAGCCCTGGTTCCGCACCGTTGGACGCGGGTTCGATTCCCGCCATCTCCACAATTCCCATGTGAACGAGGACCCCGTTGCCACCGGCAGCGGGGTCCTCGCGTCGTGTGCCCGCGGTCGCCGGGAGCCGACCCGGCGCGAAGGGCGTGCACGCCCGGCGTGCGCGCCCGTTCCGCGCTCCCGCCGCCCACCCGCGGGGGGCGGCGGGCGCAGCACGGTTCGAAAACAGATGTATCTCTCATGACGAACAACGACGAACAACACCGGTCAGCGGGTTCGGACTGTCCCCGGCGTGCGCTACATTCATGGACCGGGTGCACGTGGTATGGGGCTCGTGGCCAGGGTGGGGGCCTGGTCCGGAGACACACGACCGGTCAGTTGTGCGCACCCGATCCTGAGTGGGGGAAGTGCGTACAACAGTGGAAAATTGGCGCGAAGGTGCCCATGCGGGGCACACACACGAGCCGAACGAAGTCACCATCCAACTGGACGGCCTGGGACGGCAGCTCTCCGAGCTCCTCCCGGAACCCAGTGCTCCGGATGGCTCCGACGGCCCCGTCTTCGTCGACGAGAGCGGTCGGCGCGGCAAGACGCTGCGCCGGCTCGGCTGGGTCCTGGCCGCGGTCTTCGTCTGTTACGCGGTGACCCTGGTGATCGCCGTGCTCGGCGGCAACTCCAGCGCCCCCTCCCTCCCGATCTCCGGCCACGAGGATCACCAGAAGACGGAAGAGGTGCAGGCGCCCGCCTCGCCCGACGCGAGCCCCAGCACCGGCGCCTCCGCCGGTGCGAGCACCAGCGCCCCCCCGTCCGTCCCGCAGCCGCAGGGCAGCGCGGCCCTGCCCGGCGGCACCGGCACCGAACGCTCCACGGCCCCGGGGACCAGCTCCTCCGTCTCGACCCGCGTCACCCCGAAGGGCGACACGGGCACGGCCGGGAGCAGCGGCGGCAGCACACCGTCCGGGGAGACGACGGCCTCCGGGCGGCCCGCCGACGCCGGAACCCCGGTCGCCGATCCGGACCCGCCGGTCTCCGACACCACGCTTCCCACCGCCGAGCCCCCGGACCCGCCCGCGGAAGAACGAGAAGGCGCCAACTAGATGCCCACCCCTGCCACCCGGGGCAGGCGCAACAACCACAGGAAGAAGCAGACCCGTCGGCGCAGACTTCCCATGCGCTACATGCTGCCCCTCCTGTTTCTCGTTGCCCTGCTCGCCATGTTGATGCTGCGTGGCTACGTGCACAGCGAAATCCTCGCCGACCACCGCATCCGGCCGCCGGTCGCCACGGACCGGGTGCCCGATCAGGTGCTGGAGGGCGGGCCGGTCATCGACGCCCGGAGCACCACCGAGCCCGCGAAGACCCTGCGCATACCGGACCACCGGATCGTGCTGACCTTCGACGACGGCCCGGACCCGGTGTGGACGCCGAAGGTGCTGGACGAGCTGAAGAAGTACGACGCGCACGGCGTCTTCTTCGTCACCGGCACCATGGCCTCGCGCTACCCGGACCTGGTCGAACGCATGGTCAAGGAGGGCCACGAGGTCGGGCTGCACACCTTCAACCACCCCGACCTCTCCTACCAGTCCACCGGCCGCATCGACTGGGAGCTGTCCCAGAACCAGCTGGTGCTGGCGGGCGCGGCCGGCATCCGCACCTCGCTGTTCCGGCCGCCCTACTCCTCGTACGCCGACGCCATGGACAACAAGTCCTGGCCGGTCACCCAGTACATCGGCAGCCGCGGCTACCTCACCGTCGTCAACAACACCGACAGCGAGGACTGGAAGCGGCCGGGCGTCAGGGCGATCATCGAGCGGGCCACGCCCAAGCACGGCAAGGGCGCGATCATCCTGATGCACGACTCCGGAGGCGACCGGTCCCAGACCGTCACCGCCCTGGGGAAGTTCCTGCCGAAGATGCAGAAGCAGGGCTACACGTTCACCAACCTCACCGACGCCCTCGGCGCCCCCAGCGCGCACACCCCGGTCACCGGGTTCGACCTGTGGAAGGGCAAGGCGTTCGTCTACGCCGTGGACGTCTCGGAGCACATCACCGGTGTGATGGTGGTCGGCCTCGCCGTCATCGGTGTGCTGGTCTTCGCCCGCTTCGGGCTGATGCTGCTGCTGTCCTTCGCGCACGCCCGCCGGGTCCGCAGACGTGGCTTCCGCTGGGGTGAACCGCTCACCCGCCCGGTGACCGTCCTGGTGCCCGCGTACAACGAGAGCAAGTGCATCGCGAACACGGTGCGCTCGCTCCTGGCAAGTGACTATCCGGTCGAAGTCATCGTGATCGACGACGGTTCCACGGACGACACCGCGGACATCGTCCAGCGGATGCGCCTGCCGAACGTCCGGGTGGTGCGCCAGCGCAACGCGGGCAAGCCCGCCGCCCTGAACAACGGCATCGCGCACGCCCGCAACGACATCATCGTGATGATGGACGGCGACACGGTCTTCGAGCCGTCCACCGTCCGCGAGCTGGTCCAGCCCTTCGCCGACCCGCGCGTCGGGGCCGTAGCGGGCAACGCCAAGGTCGGCAACCGCGACTCGCTCATCGGCGCCTGGCAGCACATCGAGTACGTGATGGGCTTCAACCTCGACCGCCGCATGTACGACCTGCTGCGCTGCATGCCCACCATCCCAGGTGCGGTCGGGGCGTTCCGCCGGGACGCGCTGGACCGGATCGGCGGCATGAGCGAGGACACCCTCGCCGAGGACACCGACGTCACCATGGCCCTGCACCGGGACGGCTGGCGCGTCGTGTACGCGGAGAACGCCCGCGCCTGGACCGAGGCGCCGGAGACCGTCCAGCAGCTCTGGTCGCAGCGCTACCGCTGGTCGTACGGCACCATGCAGGCGATCTGGAAGCACCGCCGCGCGGTCGTCGAGCGCGGTGCCTCGGGCCGTTTCGGACGCGTCGGACTGCCCTTCGTCGCCCTGTTCATGGTCGTCGCCCCGCTGCTCGCCCCCCTCATCGACGTCTTCCTGCTGTACGGGATCGTCTTCGGCCCCACCGAGAAGACCGTCATCGCGTGGTTCGGCGTCCTCGCGGTGCAGTTCGTCTGCGCCGCGTACGCCTTCCGGCTCGACCGGGAGCGCATGACCCATCTGATCTCGCTGCCCCTCCAGCAGATCCTCTACCGGCAGCTCATGTACGTGGTGCTGCTCCAGTCCTGGATCACCGCTCTCACCGGCGGCCGGCTGCGCTGGCAGAAGCTGCGCCGTACGGGGGTCGTCGAGGCGCCCGGTTCGATGCCGGCCCAGAGCAGGCGCAGCAACGACCGGAGGCCCGTCGCATGACCTACCCGAACCACTCCTCCGGGTACCCGCAGCAGCCGCACGGGGAGCCGCACACCGTGCCGTTCCCGGCGCAGCAGCCGCAGGAGCGGGCGCAGCCGGCCGACCCGGCGCCGTGGGTCCAGCAGCCCGAGCCGTGGGCCCGGCAGCCGGAGCCCTTTGTCCAGCAGCCGGAGCCTTGGGTCCAGCAGCCGGAGCCGTGGGTTCAGGAGCCGGAGCCCTGGGTCCAGGAGCCCGCGCACACGGCGACTCTCGCGCCCGCCCCCGAGCCGGCGCCCGCGCAGGCGCCGGCCAAGGGGGGCCGGGACCGCTATCTCGACCTGCTGCGGTCCGTCGCCCTGGTCCGTGTCGTGGTCTTCCACCTCTTCGGCTGGGCGTGGCTGACCATCGTCTTCCCGTCCATGGGCGTCATGTTCGCGCTGGCCGGCTCGCTGATGGCCCGGTCGCTGTCGCGGCCCGCGTGGAGCGTCATCCGCAGCCGGGTGCGCAGGCTGCTGCCGCCGATGTGGGCGTTCGTCGCCGTCGTCGTACCGGTGGTCTTCCTGCTCGGCTGGAAGCCTGTGCGGGAGGAGGGCATCTGGTGGTTCCTCAAGCTGGCCTGCTACGTGTTCCCGATCGGCACCCCGCCCTTCCCCTGGGAGAACGGCTCCGAGAGCGGCCTCCTGGAGTCCTCCTGGGCCGAGCAGGCGATCGGGCCGCTCTGGTACATCCGCGCCTACCTGTGGTTCGTGCTGGCCTCCCCGCTGCTGCTGAAGGCGTTCCGGAAGCTGCCCTGGGTGACGCTGCTCGCCCCGATCGGGCTCACCGCCGTCATCGGCACCGGCCTGGTCACCGTGCCGGGCACGGCCGGTGAGGGGCTGGTCGACTTCGCGGTGTTCGGCTCCTGCTGGATTCTCGGCTTCGCGCACAACGACGGGCTGCTGAAGACCGTCCCGCGCTACCTCGCGGTCTCGCTCGCCGCGATCCTCATGGCCTTCGCCCTGTGGTGGGCCTCCGGCCACCTCACCGAGGAGGGCTGGAACCTGGACGAGATCCCGCTCGCCCAGGCCACCTGGTCGCTGGGCTTCTGCGTGATCCTGCTCCAGTACGCGCCCTCCTGGCGGGAGCTGCCGGGCCGGCTGGCCGGCTGGGACAGCCTGGTCACGCTCGCCAACAACCGGGCGGTGACCATCTACCTCTGGCACAACCTGCTGCTGATGGCCGCCTTCCCGATCATCGACCTGCTGTGGGACGTGCCGTGGGTCGGTGACCACCTCGGCACGTACATAGACGCCTCGTACAACACCCTGGCGCTCATCCTCATCTGGCCGCTGATCGGGCTGATGATCGTCTCCGTCGGCTGGGTCGAGGACGTCGCCGCGAAGCGCCGCCCGAGGCTCTGGCCCAACGGGGCCGCCAAGCCCCGCGCCCGGCACTGACCCCGCCAACGCCTGTCCGGCCGATCGAGCACCGGACCCGGGCTCACCTGGGCGGTATACGTCCGCCCTGCCGCGGCCGTCCCGGTGGAGCCCCGGCTCAGCCGTGCCGAGGTGTGATGATGGACGGGCGGTGCCGGGTGGCGTAACGAGCGGGAAACACGGCTGAACCGGGTCTGTCACGCGGCGTTGGCAGGCTCGGTCCGCCGCACCATCGAGCAGCAGCGGGACGAGAGCCGGGTACACCTCATGCACGACGGACAGCACGACGACGAACAGCACGGGCCCCTTTCGGGCTTCACGGTCGGCGTCACCGCCGCGCGCCGGGCGGAGGAGCTGGGCACACTCCTGCGGCGCCGGGGCGCCACCGTGGTGCACGCCCCCGCCCTGCGGATCGTGCCGCTCGCCGACGACAGCGAACTGCTCGCCGCCACCGAGGAACTGATCGCCCACACCCCCGACGTGGTCGTCACGACCACCGCGATCGGCTTCCGGGGCTGGATCGAGGCCGCCGACGGCTGGGGCATCGGGGACCGGCTCCTGGAGACCCTGCGCGGCGCCGAACTCCTGGCGCGCGGCCCCAAGGTGAAGGGCGCGGTCCGGGCCGCCGGGCTGACCGAGGCCTGGTCACCGGCGTCCGAGTCCATGGCGGAGGTGCTGGAACGGCTCCTCGCGGAGGGCGTCGAGGGCCGCCGCGTCGCCCTCCAGCTGCACGGCGAACCCCTCCCCGGCTTCGTGGAGTCGCTGCGGGCGGCCGGCGGCGAGGTCGTCGGCGTCCCCGTCTACCGCTGGATGCCGCCGGAGGACATCGCGCCCCTCGACCGGCTCCTGGACCTCACCGTCGCGCGCGGCCTGGACGCGCTGACCTTCACCAGCGCCCCGGCCGCCGCCTCGCTGCTGGGCCGGGCCGAGGAGCGCGGGCTGCTGGCCGAGGTCGTGACCGCTTTGCGCTGCGACGTCGTACCGGCCTGCGTCGGCCCGGTCACCGCCGTGCCGTTGCAGGAGCGCGGCATCGACACCGTCCAGCCGGAACGCTTCCGGCTCGGCCCGCTCGTCCAGCTCGTCTGCCGCGAACTGCCCGCCCGCGCCCGTACGCTGCCCGTCGCCGGCCACCGCGTCGAGATCCGCGGCCACGCCGTCCTGGTCGACGACGAGCCGCGCGCGGTGCCGCCCGCCGGGATGGCCCTGCTGCACGCCCTGGCCCGCAGGCCGGGCTGGGTGGTCCCCCGCGCCGACCTGCTGCGCGCCCTGCCCGGCAGCGGTACGGACGAGCACGCCGTGGAGACCGCGATGGCCAGGCTGCGCACCGCGCTGGGGACGCCCCTGCTGATCCAGACCGTGGTCAAACGCGGCTACCGCCTGGCCTTGGACCCGGCCGCCGACGCCGAGTACGCCGGCTCCTGAGCAGGGCGGCGCGCACCGGCGTACGGGGCGCGCAGCAGGAGCGCGAGCGCGGCGGTGCACAGGAGGGCGCGCACGGTGTTCCAGGCGCTCCAGGCGTCCTCGAACCGGTCCCGTACGGCGGCCGGGTCGGCCAGGCGCGCGGGGTCCCCGGCGTCCGCGAGGGCGTTGTTGAGGGGCACGCTGACGCCCGAGGTGAGCAGGAACGCCACGGTGTACACCGCGAGCGCGGCCAGCAGCCACCGGCGCGGGCCCGGGGCGCGGCGGTGCTGCCAGGCGGCGACGGCGGTCAGCACCGGGGCGCCGAAGAACCCGGCGAAGAAGACCGGGTTCTCCATGACGTCGTTGATGTTCCTCATGACCTCGATGAAGGTCCGGTCGTCGCTGCGCCCGAGCGCGGGCATCACCGCACAGGAGAAGACGTAGAAGGTGCCCGCCATCAGACCGGTGGTGACGGCGGCGGCGCCGAGGACGAGGCGGTGGAGCGCGGGGGTCGGCCGGTCGGCCCGGTTGGTGGTCACGGGTCCAGTGAAGCGGCCGGCGGGGGCCCGCTCCATGGCCGGGACGCTCAGCCGCCTACGCGAGCGTCCACGGCATCGGCGGCCCGGATAGCGTGCGGTCATGATCGATGACGTCCACCCGCTCGACGCCGAGACCGGGCTGCGCCCCGCCTCGGTGGCCGACGCCGCCTGTCTCGCCGCCTCGCTGACCCGCAGCCGTGCGTACATGAAGCCCTGGGAGCCCGTGCGGCCCGACTCCTTCTACACGCCGGAGGGCCAGCGCGAGCGGCTGGCCGGGCTGCTGGCGGACCGGGCGGCGGGGAGGTCGATGCCCTGGGTGCTCTGCGACGCCGGGGACCGGGCGGTCGGCGCGTTCACGCTCAACGCCATCGCGTTCGGCGCCTTCCGCAGCGCCGTCCTCGGTTACTGGGTCGACGTGGACCTCGCGGGCCGGGGCCTGGCCACCGCGGCGGTGCGCAGGATCTGCGAGCTGGCCCGGGACGAGCTGCGGCTGCACCGGATCGAGGCGGGCACGGTACTGGACAACACGGCGTCCCAGCGGGTCCTCGCCAAGTGCGGGTTCGAGGAGTTCGGCATGGCGCCGAGCTTCCTCCACATCGACGGCGCGTGGCGCGACCACCGGCTCTTCCAGCGCATCCTGCACGACGGCCCGGTGACCGGCGCGGAGGGCTGAGAGCGGTTATGCGAGGCGCGTGTGGAGGTGGCCCTCGCCCGGCCACGGCGGGCACGGGGGCAGCAGCTCCGTGAAGCCGTACCCGGCCTTCTCCGCCACCCGGCACGACGCCCCGTTCTCCACCTGGTGCAGCAGCTCAAGACGTACGAGCCCGTCCCCGGCGAACTCCGTGAGCGCCCAGCCGGAGAGCGCTTCGAGGGCCCGCGGGGCGAGGCCCCGGCCGCGCGCGGGCGCCGCCGTCCAGTACCCCACCTCGGCCGAGGGCGAGCCGGGCGCCGGCAAGGAGAGGGCGACGTTCCCCACCGGGCCGTCCCCGAGCGCCGGGTCCACCACCGCGAAGCTGTACCGGAGGCCCGAGGCCCGGCCCTCGTCCTGGGCCCGCAGCCACTGGGCGGCCGCCGCCTCGTCCGCCAGGGGCGCGCGCGAGCCGGCCCGGATCGCCGGATCGCGGTAGGCGTCGAGCAGCACCCCGAGGTCGCCCGGCAGCCAGGGGCGGAGCACCGGGGAACCGGCCAGGAGCCGGGCATCGCGCGAGTGGGCGTTCATCCGGTCATCGTATGAGGGGAGTTGACGCGGCCGTCCCGGCACCGCCGGCGCGCCCCGGGGCCCCGTCACGCAATCGATATCCGGACGCGCCCCGCGCGGGCGGGGCGGCAGGTGCGCGAAGGGCCTCCGTCGCATAGGCTTGACGGCTGCCCAATGCACGTCAGAAGGGGGCCTCGGTGGCCGCGCAGGATGCCGCTGTCGATTCGCTGCGGGACCGGGAGATCGGTGTCGAGCAGGAACATCTCGACCGTGTGTACCACCGCCTTGAGGAGAAGATCCACGAGGCGGAATTTCTCATGAACGACGCCGTCCAACGCGGCCAGGTCGGGACGCCGGGGGCGCTCGCCGAGCGCGATGCCCAGGTGTTCCGCGCCGGAATCCACCTCAACCGGCTGAACAGCGAGTTCGAGGACTTCCTCTTCGGCAGGATCGACCTGCTGCTCGGCAAGGACGGAGAGCGCGGCCCGGACGGCGCGTTCACCTCCGTCGAACCCGCCGACGACGTGGTGCGCGAGGACGGCACCGCCGACATCGTCGAGACGCTGCACATCGGCCGCATCGGGGTCCTCGACTCCGACTACGCCCCGCTCGTCATCGACTGGCGCGCGCCGGCCGCCGCGCCGTTCTACCGCTCCACGCCCAAGGAGCCCGGCCGGGTGGTCCGCCGCCGCGTCATCCGCTCCAAGGGCCGCCGGGTCCTCGGCGTCGAGGACGACCTGATGCGCCCCGAGCTGACCGCGTACCTGGGCGGCGACAAGCTCCCGGTCGTCGGCGACGGCGCCCTGATGGCGGCGCTCGGACAGGCCCGCAGCCACACCATGCGGGACATCGTCTCCTCCATCCAGGCCGAGCAGGACCTCGTGATCCGGGCGCCCGCCGCCTCCGTCACCGAGGTCTCCGGCGGCCCCGGCACCGGCAAGACCGCGGTCGCCCTGCACCGGGCCGCGTACCTGCTCTACCAGGACCGGCGCCGGTACGCGGGCGGCATCCTCGTCGTCTCGCCCACGCCGCTGCTGGTCTCGTACACCGAAGGCGTACTGCCCTCGCTCGGCGAGGAGGGCCAGGTCGCCATCCGTGCCGTCGGCTCGCTCTCCGACGAGGCGGCGGGGCCGGACGGTGCCACCACCTACGACGAGCCGGCCGTCGCCCGGATCAAGGGTTCCTCGCGGATGCTCCCGGTGCTGCGCAAGGCGGCGCGCGGCGCGCTGGAGCAGCCGGCGCCCCGGCCGGCCGCGCCCCAGGACGGGCAGCTGGAGTTCGGCGGGGTGGAGGAGGCCCCGCAGCGGACGGGCACGCCCACCCGGCTGCGCGTGGTGGCCTTCGGCGCCCGCGTCGAGCTGCTGGAGGACGAGCTGCGGCGCATCCGCAACAACGTGCTCAGCGGCACCGCACCGGTCAACCTGCTGCGTCCGCGCGCCCGCCGGCTGCTGCTCGACGCGCTGTGGAACCGTTCCTCCGGCCGGGGCCGCTACACCGACCCGGAGCTGGCGGCCGAGCTGCGCTCGTCGTTCGACGAGGACGTGTCCACCGAGACGCCGTTCATCGAATTCCTGGACGCCTGGTGGCCCGAGCTCACCCCGCGCGGGGTGCTCGCGGCGATGGCCGACGAGAAGCGGCTCGCCCGGTGGGCGCGGCGCACCCTCAACCAGGGCGAGGTGCGCCGGCTCGCGCGCTCCCTCAAGCGCCTGGACGCCGCGGGGCAGGGGCCGCTCTCGGTCCACGACGTGGCGATCCTGGACGAGCTCCAGACGCTGCTGGGCACCCCCAGCCGCCCCAAACGCAAGCGCGAGGCGGACCCGCTGGACCAGCTCACCGGCCTGGAGGAGCTGATGCCGAGGCGCGAGGAGACCCAGTGGGAGCGGGCCGAACGGCTCGCGGCGGAGCGCACGGAGTACGCGCACGTCATCGTGGACGAGGCGCAGGACCTCACGCCCATGCAGTGGCGGATGGTCGGCCGGCGCGGCCGGCACGCCACCTGGACGATCGTCGGGGACCCGGCGCAGTCCTCCTGGTCCGACCCGGACGAGGCGTCGGCCGCCCGTGACGAGGCGCTGGGCAACCGTCCGCGCCGGCACTTCACGCTGACGGTCAACTACCGCAACCCGGCGGAGATCGCCGAGCTGGCCGCGAAGGTGCTGGCGCTCGCGATGCCGGGCATGGAGTCACCGGCGGCGGTCCGCTCCACGGGCGTGGTCCCGCGCTTCGAGACCGTACGCGGTGGCGACCTGGCCGGCACCGTGCGCGAGGAGGCGCGGCGGCTGCTCGGCGAGGTGGACGGCACGGTCGGCGTCGTCGTGGCGATGAACCGGCGCGCGCAGGCCCGCGAGTGGCTCGCGGAGCTGGGCGAGCGGGTGGTGGCGCTGGGCAGCCTGGAGGCGAAGGGCCTGGAGTACGACGCCACGGTGGTCGTCTCGCCGGCGGAGATCGCGGACGAGTCCCCGGCGGGGCTGCGGGTGCTGTACGTGGCGCTGACCCGGGCGACGCAGCAGCTCACGGTGGTCTCGGGGGAGCGGGACCTGCCGGACGAGGACGGGGTTCCGGACCTGCTCAGGGACTGAGGCCGCGGGGCTTCCGGCGAACCTTTTCGGTCAACCTGCGCCGCGGGAATCACTTCTCCGGGGGGTTTGTTAGCCTGGAAAGCGGCACCGGCTCGATCCAAGCCCCCGGGCCCAACCTTAGTCGCTTCGAGCGACCACTTGCCGCGAGGCGAGCATGGCGGGTCGGTGCCGTTCAACTGAAGAAGAGGCCCCCGTCACCTTCCGGTGACGCGGGCCTCTTCGCGTTCGGGCCCTCTTCACGCTCGGCCCCTTCGCGCTCGGCCCCTTCGCGTTCACGGGCAGGGGTTCCGCTGCGCCCGCTCTTTCTCGTATGGTGGAAAAAAGTTTCCGCGCTGCGACAGTCATTAACGGCTACTCGTCGGTAGGTGCGAATATCGGAAGGCGTGTCCGGTAACGGGCCTGCTCGGGCTTCGGACACGCATAGCAATGAAGCTAAGGAAAGCGAAGGACTCGGCCATGGCAACGGCGCCCAGCGTCTCTTACTCGATGACGGTAAGGCTGGAGGTGCCCGCGAGCGGCACAGCGGTCTCCCAGCTCACCACGGCCGTGGAGTCCTCCGGCGGTTCGGTCACCGGCCTCGACGTGACCGCTTCCGGCCACGAGAAGCTTCGGATCGACGTCACGATCGCGGCCTCCTCCACGGCGCACGCGGACGAGATCGTCGTCGGCCTGCGCGCCATCGAGGGCGTCGTCCTCGGCAAGGTCTCCGACCGTACGTTCCTCATGCACCTCGGCGGCAAGATCGAGATGGCGTCCAAGCACCCCATCCGCAACCGCGACGACCTCTCGATGATCTACACCCCCGGGGTGGCCCGCGTCTGCATGGCGATCGCCGAGAACCCCGAGGACGCCCGCCGCCTCACCATCAAGCGCAACTCCGTCGCAGTCGTGACGGACGGCTCCGCGGTGCTCGGCCTCGGCAACATCGGCCCCAAGGCCGCGCTGCCCGTGATGGAGGGCAAGGCGGCCCTCTTCAAGCGCTTCGCCGGCATCGACGCCTGGCCGATCTGCCTGGACACCCAGGACACCGACACCATCGTCGAGGTCGTCAAGGCCATCGCGCCCGGCTTCGCGGGCATCAACCTGGAGGACATCTCCGCGCCCCGCTGCTTCGAGATCGAGGCCCGGCTGCGCGAGGCGCTGGACATCCCCGTCTTCCACGACGACCAGCACGGCACCGCCATCGTCGTCCTGGCCTCGCTGACCAACGCGCTGCGCGTGGTGGGCAAGTCGATCGGGGACGTGCGGGTCGTCATGTCCGGTGCCGGCGCGGCCGGCACGGCGATCCTCAAGCTCCTCATCGCCGCCGGCGTCAAGCACGCCGTGGTCGCCGACATCCATGGCGTGGTGCACTCGGGCCGCGAGGACCTGCGGTCCGCCGACCCCGACTCGCCGCTGTGCTGGATCGCCGACAACACCAACCCCGAGGGCGTCACCGGCACCCTCAAGCAGGCCGTCGTCGGCGCCGACGTCTTCATCGGCGTCTCCGCCCCCAACGTGCTGGACGGGGACGACGTGGCGGCCATGGCGGACGGCGCGATCGTGTTCGCGCTCGCGAATCCGGACCCGGAGGTCGACCCGGCGATCGCCCGCCGCACCGCGGCAGTTGTCGCCACCGGCCGTTCGGACTTCCCCAACCAGATCAACAACGTGCTGGTCTTCCCCGGGGTGTTCCGCGGACTGCTGGACGCCCAGTCCCGCACCGTCAACACGGAGATGATGCTCGCCGCCGCCCGCGCCCTGGCCGACGTGGTCGCCGAGGACGAGGTCAACGCGAACTACATCATCCCGTCGGTCTTCAACGACAAGGTCGCCGGAGCGGTCGCCGGGGCCGTCCGGGACGCCGCCAAGGCGGCCGGAGTCGCTGTGACGGGGCCCACGTCCGTCTGACGTACGGCGCGTCGCGGGTCGCGGTGCCCCAAACGCCCCTTTAGGGTGGGCGGGCGACGCGTCCCGCAGAGCCCCGCACCCGCTGCGGACCGCTTTGGGGGAGTCGACGAGACGTCACCACGACGAGGCAGTGGTGCTTTTCGTACGACTCCCGGAGGGTGCCGGATTGGCTTTCCCGCCGCAGGTGGGGGCAGGATGCTTCCTCAAGGACTACGTCCAGGGGAGACCCCACAGGGCGCGAGGTCTGGGACATCCGAAGGACGGACCCGGGTACGGGGACTGTCCGAGGGTCCTGGCAGCATCGGCTTCGATCTCACGCCTCACAGGCAAGAAGAACACGGGAGTAACAACATGAACCGCAGTGAGCTGGTGGCCGCCCTGGCCGACCGTGCCGAGGTGACCCGCAAGGACGCCGACGCCGTGCTGGCCGCGCTCGCCGAGACCGTCGGTGAGATCGTCGCCAAGGGCGACGAGAAGGTCACCATCCCCGGTTTCCTGACCTTCGAGCGCACCCACCGTGCCGCTCGCACCGCTCGTAACCCGCAGACCGGCGACCCGATCAACATCCCGGCCGGCTACAGCGTGAAGGTCTCCGCGGGCTCCAAGCTCAAGGAAGCCGCCAAGGGCAAGTAAGACCCCCTGGGCACGACGGAGGGCGGCCACCCCGACCAGGGTGGCCGCCCTTCGGCATTCGGCCCGCCAGGGCCCTCAGCAGGCCGTGTGGCGGGCATCGGCGGTGTCCCGGGGGCCCGGGGCCGGGGCCCCCGGAACGGCGCCGCTCAGACCAGTGAGCCGCCCGGCAGCTCCACCTTCGCGCCGAGCTTCTCCAGCTTGTCCATGAAGTTCTCGTAACCCCGGTTGATCAGGTCGATCCCGTGCACCCGGGACGTGCCCTGGGCCGCCAGCGCGGCGATCAGGTACGAGAAGCCGCCGCGCAGGTCCGGGATGACGAGGTCCGCGCCCTGGAGCTTCGTCGGGCCCGAGACGACCGCGGAGTGCAGGAAGTTGCGCTGGCCGAAGCGGCAGTCCGAGCCGCCCAGGCACTCGCGGTAGAGCTGGATGTGCGCGCCCATCTGGTTCAGCGCGGAGGTGAAGCCGAGCCGGGACTCGTACACCGTCTCGTGCACGATCGACAGGCCCGCGGCCTGCGTCAGCGCGACGACCAGCGGCTGCTGCCAGTCGGTCTGGAAGCCGGGGTGCACGTCCGTCTCCAGCGCGATGGCGCTCAGAGCCCCGCCCGGGTGCCAGAAGCGGATGCCCTCGTCGTCGATCTCGAAGGCGCCGCCGACCTTGCGGTAGGTGTTCAGGAACGTCATCATCGAGCGCTGCTGGGCGCCGCGGACGTAGATGTCGCCCTCGGTCGCCAGCGCGGCGGACGCCCAGGAGGCGGCCTCCAGGCGGTCCGGGATGGCCCGGTGCGTATAGCCGTCGAGGCGGTCCACACCGGTGATCCGGATGGTCCGGTCGGTGTCCATCGAGATGATCGCGCCCATTTTCTGCAGGACGCAGATCAGGTCCTCGATCTCGGGCTCCACGGCCGCGTTGGACAGCTCCGTGACGCCCTCGGCGAGCACCGCCGTCAGCAGCACCTGCTCGGTGGAGCCCACCGACGGGTACGGCAGCCGGATCTTGGTGCCGCGCAGCCGCTGCGGGGCCTCCAGGTACTGCCCGTCCGCCCGCTTCTCGATCGTCGCGCCGAACTGGCGCAGCACGTCGAAGTGGAAGTCGATCGGCCGGCCGCCGATGTCGCAGCCGCCGAGCCCGGGGATGAACGCGTGGCCCAGACGGTGCAGCAGCGGCCCGCAGAACAGGATCGGGATGCGCGACGAGCCGGCGTGGGCATCGATGTCGGCGACGTTGGCGCTCTCGACGTGGGTGGGGTCGAGGATCAGCTCGCCCGGTTCGTCACCGGGGCGGACCGTCACCCCGTGCAGCTGGAGCAGTCCGCGCACGACCCGCACGTCACGGATGTCGGGCACGTTGCGCAGCCGGCTGGGCCCGCTGCCGAGCAGCGCGGCGACCATCGCCTTGGGCACCAGGTTCTTGGCGCCTCGGACGCGGATCTCGCCCTCCAGCGGGGTTCCACCGTGGACAAGCAGGACATCGTCTGTGCCGGTCATGAATCTCGCGTTCCGGAGTGGTCGGGCAGGGGGCCAAACGAAAGGGTAATGGGCCCGCACCCCCCTTCCGTAAGGGAACGGGCGGTGTACGAACGTCAAGGAACCGCCACAACACGCTCTGCTGTGCGGCTCTCGCGGAGGGTCACCGTCCGGATGGGCGGCCCGGCCGTGCGCTCCTCATGCACCCGTGCGCCCTGAGCTGCGCTCGGGCACCCAGCGCGACGAGCGGGTCACTTGGCCCCCGCGAGGTCCGAAGATGCGGGATCATTTCTGCCATGACCGAGGTGTCCTCGCTCACAGGGCGGCTGCTCGTGGCCGCACCCGCCCTGGCGGACCCGAACTTCGACCGCGCGGTCGTGCTGCTCCTCGACCACGACGAGGAGGGCTCCCTCGGCGTGGTCCTCAACCGCCCGACCCCGGTGGGCGTCGCGGACATCCTGGCGGCCTGGGCCGGCCTGACCGGCGAGCCGGAGGTCGTCTTCCAGGGCGGCCCCGTCTCGCTTGACTCGGCGCTCGGCGTGGCGGTGATCCCGGGCGGTGAAGGGCCTCTGGGCTGGCGCCGGGTGCACGGGGCGATCGGCCTGGTGGACCTGGAGGCGCCGCCCGAACTGCTGGCCGCGGCGGTCGGATCGCTGCGGATCTTCGCGGGGTACGCGGGCTGGGGGCCGGGCCAGCTGGAGGCGGAGCTGGCCGAGGGCGCCTGGTACGTCGTCGAGTCGGAACCCGGAGACGTCTCCTCGCCGCGCCCGGAGGGCCTGTGGCGTGCGGTCCTGCGCCGTCAGCGCAGCGAACTGGCCATGATCGCCACGTATCCGGACGACCCTTCGCTGAACTGATGTCCCGTCTTTCAGTACGCTTGGCGGTTATGAGCACTCTTGAGCCCGAGCGCGGGGCAGGTACCGGAACCCTCGTGGAGCCGACGCCGCAGGTGTCGAACGGCGACGGCGACCACGAGCGCTACGCCCATTACGTCCAGAAGGACAAGATCATGGCGAGCGCCCTTGAGGGCACCCCCGTGGTCGCACTGTGCGGCAAGGTCTGGGTACCGGGGCGCGACCCCAAGAAGTACCCGGTGTGCCCGATGTGCAAGGAGATCTACGAGTCCATGGGCGCCGGCGGCGACAAGGACAAGGGCAAGGGCGGCAAGGACAAGAAGTAGCGACAGCCGGTACCGGCAAGAGCTGAACGACCCGGGAGAGCCCCCGGGGCACGCACCCACGTGCCCCGGGGGCTCTCCGTCGTGCCCGGAGCTCTCCGTCGTGCCCGGGGTTCTCCGCCGTCCCGGGCCGTCCGCGTTGCACGGGCTGCTCCGCCGGGTCACAGAGTGGTGGAGACCACTTGTCGCCGTCCGGGTCCGCACCTACTCTCCTGCCAGTTGTGCAGAACGAAACGCGCGTTGCGCATGTTGCAACGCCTAGCGGTAGGGGTTCCCGGATGAAGCTTTCTGCCCGAATCGCCGCCCCGGCCGCGGCGCTCGTCCTGGCGGGCCTCACGGCCACCGCCTGCGCGCCGCAGACCTCCGACACCGGCGCCAAGGGGGACGAGAAGACCGGCACGCTGCGCGTCTGGCTGTTCCAGGAGGTCGGCAACAAGCCCAAGGAGAAGGTCGTCGACACCGCGGTCGCCGCCTTCAAGAAGGCGCACGAGGACGCGAAGGTCGAGATCGAGTACATCCCGGTCGAGACCCGTGCCCAGCGCGTCAAGGCCGCCTTCAACGACCCCAAGAGCGCCCCCGACCTCATCGAGTACGGCAACACCGACACCGCCGGCTACGTCAAGGACGGCGGACTCGCCGACATCACCGGCGAGTTCGGCGACTGGGCGGACGCCAAGGACACCGACCCGGCCGCCAAGCAGTCCGTCACGGTCGACGGCAAGGTCTACGGGGCCCCGCTCTTCGTCGGCGTACGCGCGCTGTACTACCGCACCGACGTCTTCGCGGACCTGGGGATCGAGGCGCCCAAGTCCCAGGCCGAACTGATCTCAACCGCCAGGAAGATCCACCGGAAGAAGCCCGGCATGTACGGGCTCGCGGTCGGCGGCGCCTACACCTACGGCGCGATGCCGTTCATCTGGGCCAACGGCGGCGAACTGGCCGACCAGGACGGCTCCTCGTACAAGGCGGCCATCAACAGCGCGAAGGCCCGCAAGGGCATCGAGGCCTACACCTCGCTGTTCGGCGACACCAACTGCCCGCCCGCCAAGTGCGCGGCCATGGGCGGCAACGCGACCATCACCGCCTTCGCCTCCGGCAAGGCCGCCATGGCCATCGGCGGCGACTTCAGCCACGCCGCCGTCGAGGCCGGCGGCGTCAAGGGCAAGTACGCGGTGGTGCCGCTGCCCGGCGTGGCCGAGGGGTCCGTCGCACCGGCGTTCGCGGGCGGCAACAACATCGGCGTGCTCAAGAGCAGCGAGCACCGCACCCTGGCCGTCGACCTGATGAAGGAGCTGACCGGCAAGGAGACCCAGGCGCGGATGTTCGACGCGATGGGCTTCCTGCCGACCTACACAGACGTACGGGCCGCCGCCGCGGAGCGCGAGCCGTTCGTCGAACCGTTCGTCAAGACGCTGGGCGCCGGCGCCAAGTTCGTCCCCGCCTCCCCGGCCTGGGGGCAGATCGACTCCTCGCTGATCCTGCCCACGATGTTCCAGGAGATCGTCAGCGGCCGTAAGGACGTGGCGAAGGCCTCGGACGACGCCGCGAAGAAGATGGACGCGGCGTTCGCCGACGCGGGCTGACGATGACCGCGAACAGCACGGCGTACCAAGCGCCCCCCGCACCCGCGCCGGGCCGCCCCGCGCGCGGCCCGCGCCGCCGCCCGGCCTCACCGGCCCGGCGGCCGGGCTGGACCCCCTGGCTCTACCTGCTGCCCGCCCTCGTCCTGCTCGGCGGGCTGCTGGTCTACCCGATCTACCAGCTCGGCCTGATCTCCTTCCTGGAGTACACCCAGGCCCAGGTCAGCGGCGGCGAACCGGCCACCTTCCAGGGCCTGGGCAACTACACGACGCTCTTCGGCGACAGCCAGTTCTGGCAGGTGCTCGCGGCCACCGTGGTCTTCGCCGCCGCCTGCGTCCTGGCCACCCTCTTCGTCGGCTGCGCCCTGGCCGTCCTGCTGACCCGGATACGGGCCGTGCCCCGGCTCGCGCTCATGATGGCCGCGCTCGGCGCCTGGGCGACGCCCGCGATCACCGGGTCCACCGTCTGGGTCTTCCTCTTCGACGCCGACTTCGGCCCCGTCAACCGGGTCCTCGGCCTCGGCGACCACTCGTGGACGTACGGGCGCTACAGCGCGTTCACCCTGGTGCTCCTCGAAGTCCTGTGGTGCTCGTTCCCGTTCGTGATGGTGACCGTGTACGCGGGCATCCGGGCGATCCCCACCGAGGTGCTGGAGGCGGCCGCGCTGGACGGCGCCTCGCAGTGGCGGATCTGGCGGTCGGTCATGGCCCCGATGCTGCGGCCGATCCTGACCGTCGTCACCATCCAGTCGGTCATCTGGGACTTCAAGGTGTTCACGCAGATCTACGTCATGACCAACGGCGGCGGCATCGCCGGGCAGAACCTGGTGCTCAACGTGTACGCGTACCAGAAGGCGTTCGCGTCCTCGCAGTACGGCCTCGGCTCGGCGATCGGGGTCGTGATGCTGCTGATCCTGCTGGCCGTCACGCTCGTGTATCTGCGCCTCGTACGGCGCCAGGGGGAGGAACTGTGAGCCTGCCGGCCCTGTTGCGCGTCCGCCGGCCCGGCCGGCTCGCCGCCGAGGCGGCGGCCCTGCTGATCGCCGCCGCCGTCGCCTTCCCGCTGTACTGGATGGTGCTCTCCGCCCTCAAACCGGCGGGCGAGGTCCAGTCCACGCACCCCAGGCCCTGGACCCTGTCGCCGTCCCTGGACTCCTTCCGGCGGGTCTTCCAGCAGCAGGACTTCGGGCGCTACTTCCTCAACAGCCTGCTCGTCGCCGGCACGGTCGTCGTCGCCTCCGCGCTCATCGCGTTCCTGGCGGCCACCGCGGTCACCCGGTTCAGGTTCCGCTTCCGCACCACGCTGCTCATCATGTTCCTGGTCGCGCAGATGGTGCCGGTCGAGGCGCTGACCATCCCGCTGTTCTTCCTGATGCGGGACTTCGGGCAGCTGAACACGCTCGGCTCGCTGATCCTGCCGCACCTGGCCTTCTCGCTGCCGTTCGCGATCTGGATGCTGCGCGGCTTCGTCCGGGCCGTCCCCGAGGCCCTGGAGGAGGCCGCGTACATCGACGGGGCGAGCCGGACCCGCTTCCTGTGGCAGATCCTCTTCCCGCTGGTCTTCCCCGGCCTCGTGGCGACCAGCGTCTTCTCGTTCATCTCGACCTGGAACGACTTCCTGTTCGCGAAGTCCTTCATCATCAGCGACACCTCCCAGTCGACGCTCCCGATGGCGCTGCTGGTCTTCTTCAAACCCGACGAGAACGACTGGGGCGGGATCATGGCAGCCTCGACGGTGATGACCGTGCCCGTGCTGGTCTTCTTCGTACTCGTACAGCGACGCCTGGTCTCCGGACTCGGCGGAGCGGTTAAGGACTGACGTCATGGACATGGAACTGATCCCGGCGCCCCTGCGCGCCGACGACCGGGGGCGGTGCGGATTCGTCCTCGATCCGTCCACCACCATCGCGGCGGCCCCCGGCACCGCGACCACCGAACGCTGGCTGCGCACCACCCTGGGCGCCGCCTTCGGCCTGCCCCTGGCCCCCGGCCCCGACACCACCCCGCGCGCGATCGTGCTGCGCACCGACGAGACCCTGGCGCCCGAGGGCTACCGGCTGACCACCCGGCCCGACGAGAGCGTCGTCATCACCGGCGGCGGCCCCGCCGGGGTCTTCTGGGGCGCCCAGACACTGCGCCAGCTGCTGGGCCCCGAGGCCTTCCGCCGGGCCCCCGTGAGCGGCGCCACCACGGCCGGCTTCGGGTTCACCGACATCGAGGACGCGCCCCGCTTCGGCTGGCGCGGCCTGATGCTCGACGTGGCACGGCACTTCATGCCCAAGGACGACGTCCTGCGCTACCTCGACCTGCTCGCCGCCCACAAGCTGAACGTCTTCCACTTCCACCTCAGCGACGACCAGGGCTGGCGCGTCGAGATCAAGCGCTACCCGCGCCTGACCGAGGTGGGCGCCTGGCGCGCGCGTACGAAGTACGGCCACCGCGCCTCCGAGCTCTGGGACGAGACGCCGCACGGCGGTTACTACACCCAGGACGACATCCGCGAGATCGTCGCCTACGCCGCCGCCCGGCACATCCGGGTCGTCCCCGAGATCGACATCCCGGGCCACTCGCAGGCCGCCATCAGCGCCTACCCGGAGCTCGGCAACACCGACGTCGTCGACACCGCCGCCCTCACCGTCTGGGACAACTGGGGAGTCACACCGAACGTCCTGGCCCCCACCGACCACGTCCTGCGGTTCTACGAGGGCGTCTTCGAGGAACTTCTCGGCCTCTTCCCGCCGGAGACCTCGCCGTTCGTCCACATCGGCGGCGACGAGTGCCCCAAGGACCAGTGGAAGCAGTCGCCGACCGCGCAGGCCCGCATCAAGGAACTCGGCCTGGCCGACGAGGACGAGCTGCAGTCCTGGTTCATCCGCCACTTCGACTCCTGGCTCACCGCGCGCGGCCGCCGCCTGATCGGCTGGGACGAGATCCTGGAGGGCGGCCTCGCCCCCGGCGCCGCCGTCTCCTCCTGGCGCGGGTACGCGGGCGGCATCGCGGCCGCCGAGGCCGGGCACGACGTGGTGATGTGCCCCGAGCAGCAGGTGTACCTGGACCACCGTCAACACGGCGGCCCCGACGAGCCGATGCCCATCGGGTACGTCCGCACGCTGGAGGACGTCTACCGCTTCGAACCCGTGCCGCCGGCCCTGAGCGAGGAGGCGGCCCGGCACGTCCTCGGCACCCAGGCCAACGTCTGGTCCGAGGTCATGCAGAACCGCTCCCGCGTCGACTACCAGGTCTTCCCCCGCCTCGCCGCCTTCGCCGAGGTCGCCTGGTCGGCCCTGCCCGCCCCCGCCGAACGGGACTTCGCCGGCTTCGAGCGCCGCATGGACGCGCACTACGCCCGGCTCGACGCGCTCGGCGTCGGCTACCGGCCGCCGGCCGGCCCGCTGCCCTGGCAGCGGCGCCCCGGCATCCTCGGACGCCCGATCGAGGGAGCACCCCCGAACGTGTGAGTCCGGCCGCAACCCCCTCTCCCGCCACCACGGTCCCTGGGACCGTGGTGGCAGCGCCGTTCCACGGGGCGCCGTTCCAGGACAGGGCCTCGGAGCGGAGAAAGCCGTACGGGCATGCGGAAGACCGGCAAAGGGCACTCACCGCCGAACAGCCGTGAAAACGGGACCATTACCCTGACAGCGGACGGATGCTCCCTTCGCGGACCTGCGCGTCGGGCCGGTCCGAAGATGTGCCAGAGTTGCCACGTCCGGGCTTCGAGCACGTACCGTACGGCGAAACAGGCGGGAGCGCCGGGACACCGGGAAGGGGCAGCTGGGTTGACCATGCACGCACCGCAGGCGACGCAGTCCGTCACGCTGCCTGCCTCGCTGGACGAGGCCGTGGCGGCACTCGGCGCCATGCCGGCCGCCGTCCCCGTGGCAGGCGGCACGGACCTGATGTCGGCCGTCAACAAGGGGCTCCTGCGCCCCTCCGGTCTGGTCGGTCTCGGCCGGATCAGCGAGCTGCGCGGCTGGCACTACCAGGACGGTCACGCCCTGCTGGGCGCCGGCCTGACCCATGCCCGCATGGGACGGCCCGACTTCGCTGCCCTCATCCCCGCGCTCGCCGCCTCCGCGCGCGCCGCGGGCCCCCCGCAGATCCGCAACGCCGGCACGCTCGGCGGCAACATCGCGACCGCCGCCCCGACCGGCGACGCGCTGCCGGTGCTCGCCGCGCTGGAGGCCGAACTCGTCATCGCGGGCCCCGGCGGCGCCCGCCGCGAGATCCCGGTCTCGCACCTGCTGGCCGGCCGGGAGATGCTGGAGCCCGCCGAGTTGATCGGCTTCGTCCGCGTACCGCTGCTGCACGCCCCGCAGGTCTTCCTCAAGGCCACCGGCCGCACCGGCCCCGGCCGCGCCACCGCCTCCGTCGCGATCGTCCTCGACCCGGCCAGGCGCGGGGTGCGCTGCGCGGTCGGTGCCATCGCGCCGATGCCGCTGCGCCCGCTGGAGGCCGAGCGCTGGATCGGCTCGCTGATCGACTGGGACGGGGCGCGCGGCCTCGCGCCCGACGCGCTGGCCGCCTTCGGCGAGTACGTCGCGGCCGCCTGCATCCCGGACCAGGAACCACCCGCCGACGGGGGCCAGGCACCACCGCTGTCCCCCGCCGTACTGCACCTGCGGCGCACCGTCGCCGCGCTGGCCCGACGCGCGCTGGGGAGGGCACTGTCGTGAGCAAGGAGAACCCCGCCGAGCGGCACGGCGGCTGGGAGCCGACCCCGCAGGGCGGCGAGTACGACGGCGAGGCGACCGCCTTCGTCCACCTGCCGCCGGAGGACCTGGCGGACATCCCGCTGGCCGCGCCCGGCCACGGGTACGTGCCGCCGATGATCCTGCCGCTGACCCCCGCCGCCGGGCTCGACCCGGCCGCCACCGGCAACTGGGTCGTCCAGAACCCGGAGCCGCAGGCGCAGGCCGGTCAGCACGAGCACGGCACGCAGCCGGAGCAGCGGCCCGCGCCGGACGCGGTGCACTGGCCCGACCCGAACCAGCAGTCCGGCTACGGCTACCCGCACCCCGAGGCACAGCAGCACCGGAGCCCCTACCAGGACCCGTACGCCGGAGACCCGGCCGCCACCGGCCAGTGGTCCGTCGACGCCGCACCCTGGCCGGCCCCGGCCGCCGAACTCTCCGACGACTCCGGCGAGCTCTACACCGCCCCGCCGCCCGCCGACTGGTACGCGGACCGCCCGGCCACCCTGCCGGGCGGCGCGACCGCGCCGTGGGCGACGCAGGAACCGGCGGCGGAGACACCGGTCGTGGAGACGCCGACGGCGGAGTCCCCGGCAGTGCGCGCGGAAGCGGAAGCAGAACAGCCTCCCGAGGCCGGTCCGGAAGCCGGTCCCGAGGCCGGGCCCGACGCTGTTGCGGACGTGCCTGCGGACGTGCCCGAGGGCGCCCCCGAGGCGCAGCCGTCCGCCGACGAGCAGCCCGACGCCGAGCAGGCGGCACCCGAGCCGACACCCGGGCCGGCGGACGAGGACGCGCTCCCGGACGCCGAACCGGAACCCGTCGCGGAACCCGTCGCGGAGGCGTCCGACCCTCCGCCCGCCGCCGCGTCCGCGCTGCCCAGCGAGCACCCCGCCGCCTCCTACACGCTGCACGTCAACGGCGTGGACCGGCCCGTCACCGACGCCTGGATCGGCGAGTCGCTGCTCTACGTGCTGCGCGAGCGCCTCGGCCTCGCCGGTGCCAAGGACGGCTGCTCGCAGGGCGAGTGCGGGGCGTGCAACGTCCAGGTGGACGGCCGTCTCGTCGCCTCCTGCCTGGTCCCGGCCGCCACGACGGCGGGCAGCGAGGTCCGTACGGTGGAGGGCCTGGCCGTCGACGGGGAACCGTCCGACGTCCAGCGGGCGCTGGCCGACTGCGGCGCCGTCCAGTGCGGCTTCTGCATCCCCGGCATGGCGATGACCGTCCACGACCTCCTGGAGGGCAACCACGCCCCCAGCGAGCTGGAGACCCGCCGGGCGCTGTGCGGCAACCTCTGCCGCTGCTCCGGCTACCGGGGCGTCCTGGACGCCGTCAACGAGGTCATCGCGGGTCGCGAGGCCGCCGCCGAAGCGGCAGCCGAGGCCGCCGTGCCGCCCGCGCAGGAATCCGCGGAACCGGACGGGGCCCGCATCCCGCACCAGGCGGCCCCGGGCGCGGGTAGTGTGCAGGCCCACCAGCAGGACGGAGGCATGGCGTGAGCAACGACGCGGCCACCGCGGCCGGCGCCACCCACACGGCGATCAGCATCCCGTCCCTGGACGGCCCGGGCGGCCCCGAGGCCGAGCGGCCGCTCCTGGGCCTGGGCGCCTCGCTGCCGCCGGCCGACGCCCGCCCCAAGACCGAGGGCACCTTCCCGTACGCCGCCGACCTGTGGGCCGAGGGCCTGCTCTGGGCGGCCGTCCTGCGCTCCCCGCACGCGCACGCCCGCATCCTGTCCATCGACACCTCGGCCGCCACCGAGATGCCCGGCGTCCGTGCGGTCGTCACCCACGAG
Organism: Streptomyces sp. A0958; assembly: GCF_004795035.1. GTDB lineage: Bacteria > Actinomycetota > Actinomycetes > Streptomycetales > Streptomycetaceae > Streptomyces. Next base: position 305,626 of record NZ_SSBK01000002.1, on the reverse strand, counting down.
GACGTCCCCGGCGAGGCCATGTACGGCCGCAAGGTCGTCGACCGCCCCGTCTTCGCCTCCGACCTGGTCCGCCACCACGGCGAGCCGATCGCCGCCGTCGCCGCCGACCACCCGGACACCGCCCGGCTGGCCGCCGCCGCCATCGCCGTCGAGTACGAGGTGCTGGAAGCGGTCACCGACCCGGAGAAGGCCTTCGCCGCCGAGCCGCTGCACCCCGACGGCAACCTGATCCGTCACATCCCGCTGCGCTACGGCGACCCGGAGGCCGTCGGCGAGGTCGTCGTGGAGGGCCTGTACCGCATCGGCCGCCAGGACCCGGCCCCGATCGGCGCCGAGGCCGGGCTCGCCGTCCCCCGGCCCGACGGGGGCGTGGAGCTCTACACCGCCTCCACCGACCCGCACACCGACCGCGACCTGGCCGCCGCCTGCTTCGGCCTCGAACCGGACCGGGTGAAGGTCGTCGTCACCGGGGTGCCCGGCGCGACCGGCGACCGCGAGGACCCCGCCTTCCAACTGCCGCTCGGCCTGCTCGCCCTGCGCACCGGCTGCCCGGTCAAACTGGCCGCCACCCGCGAGGAGTCCTTCCTCGGCCACGCCCACCGCCACCCGACCCTGCTGCGCTACCGCCACCACGCGGACGCCGAGGGCCGCCTGGTCAAGGTCGAGGCGCAGATCCTGCTGGACGCGGGTGCCTACGCGGACGCCTCCTCGGAGTCGCTGGCCGCCGCGGTCGCCTTCGCCTGCGGCCCGTACGTCGTCCCGCACGCCTTCATCGAGGGCTGGGCCGTCCGTACGAACAACCCGCCCTCCGGCCATGTCCGGGGCGAGGGCGCGATGCAGGTCTGCGCCGCCTACGAGGGCCAGATGGACAAGCTGGCCGCCAAGCTGTCCGTCGACCCGGCCGAGCTGCGGCTGCGCAACGCCCTGTCCACCGGCGACATCCTGCCCACCGGGCAGACGGTGACCTGCCCCGCCCCCGTCGCCGAACTCCTGGGCGCGGTACGGGACTTCCCGCTGCCCTCGCTGCCCAAGGACGCCCCGGAGGACGACTGGCTGCTGCCGGGCGGACCCGAGGGCGCGGGCGAACCGGGCGCGGTGCGGCGCGGTGTCGGGTACGCGCTCGGCATGGTGCACATGCTCGGCGCGGAGGGCGCCGACGAGGTGTCCACGGCCACGGTCCGGGTCCACGACTCGGTCGCCACCGTCATCTGCGCGGCAGTCGAGACGGGCCAGGGCTTCTCCACGCTGGCCCGGCAGGTCGTCCAGGAGACCCTGGGCGTCGAGGAGGTGCACGTCGCCTCCGTCGACACCGACCAGCCCCCCGCGGGAGCGGCCACCCACGGACGCCACACCTGGGTCTCCGCCGGCGCCGTCGAACGCGCCGCGAAGATGGTCCGCACCCAGCTCCTCCAGCCGCTGGCCCACAAGTTCGGCATGTCCACGGAACTGCTCCAGATCGCCGACGGCAAGATCACCTCGTACGACGGGGTGCTCTCCACGACCGTCGCGGAGGCGCTGGACGGCAAGGAGCTCTGGGCCACCGCCCAGTGCCGCCCCCACCCCACCGAACCGCTGGACGAGTCCGGCCAGGGCGACGCCTTCGTCGGCCTGGCGTTCTGCGCGGTCCGCGCGGTGGTGGACGTCGACATCGAGCTCGGCTCGGTCCGGGTGGTCGAGATGGCGGTCGCCCAGGACGTCGGCCGCGTCCTCAACCCCTCCCAGCTGGCGACCCGTATCGAGGCGGGCGTCACCCAGGGCATCGGCGCCGCCCTGACGGAGAACCTGCGCACCGCCCGCGGCCTGGTCCGCCACCCCGACCTCACCGGGTACGCCCTGCCGACCTCGCTGGACACCCCGGAGATCCGCATCGTCAAACTGATCGAGGAGCGCGACGTGGTGGCCCCCTTCGGCGCCAAGCCCGCCTCCGCGGTTCCCGTCGTGACCTCCCCGGCCGCCGTGGCCGCCGCGGTCCGCTCGGCAACGGGCCGCCCGGTCAACCGCCTCCCGATCCGGCCCCAGGCGGCGGTGGCTGCCCCCAAGGCGTGAGGGCGCGGACACGGACATGGCACACCGCCCGCCCCTCGGCGCGAGGGGCGGGCGGTGGTGTGTGGAGACCGTGACCGGATTCGAACCGGTGTAACTCGAGTTGCAGTCGAGCCCCTGAGCCTCTCGGGCACACGGTCCTGCGTGGTGTCGCTGAAAAGACCGTACGGCCGGGCGGACGGGCCGCTCAAGGCTTCGGGGCGGTGTGCAACGCGACTGCCACACGGCGTTCACGATCCGCGCGGCGGGCCTACGACCAACGGCGGAGTGCGGGGGCGACTCCCGACAGGGTTCACGGCGCATTTCGCCCCTTACTCTTGGCTCATGACCGCCCTGGAACCGCGTGACACCGATGTCTCGCGTGACACCGATGTCCTGCCCGCCCCGCTCCCCACCGAGGACACCGGCTCCGAAGGGGTTCTGGGACGGACCTACCGGGCGCTCAGCATCGGCATCGTCTCCGTCGTCTTCCTGATCGCCTTCGAGGCGACCGCCGTGGGGACCGCGATGCCGGTCGCCGCCCGGGAGCTGCACGGCATCCCGCTGTACGCGTTCGCGTTCTCGGCGTACTTCACCACCAGCCTCTTCGCCATGGTGCTGTCCGGGCAGTGGGCCGACCGGCGCGGCCCGCTGGCCCCGCTGGCCACCGGGATCAGCGCCTTCGGGGCGGGGCTGCTGCTGTCCGGGACCGCGGGCACCATGTGGATGTTCGTCGCGGGCCGGGCCGTGCAGGGGCTCGGCGGCGGGCTGGTGATCGTCGCGCTGTACGTGGTGATCAGCCGGGCCTACCCGGAGAAGCTGCGCCCCGCGATCATGGCCGCGTTCGCCGCGAGCTGGGTGATCCCGTCCGTCGTGGGGCCGCTGGCCGCCGGGAGCGTCACCGAGCACCTGGGCTGGCGCTGGGTCTTCATCGGCATCCCGGTCCTGGTGGTCTTCCCGCTGGCACTCGCGCTGCCCGCGATCCGGCGGATGGCGTCGGGGCCCGCGGACCCGGCGGCGCCCGTGGAGCCGTACGACCGCCGGCGCATCGTGCTCGCGCTGGGGATCTCGGTGGGCGCGGGTCTGCTCCAGTACGCCGGGCAGGAGCGGAACTGGTTCTCGCTGCTGCCGGCCGCCGCCGGGGTGGCCCTGCTCGTCCCCGCCGTACGCGGCCTGCTGCCCCCGGGCACCGGCCGTGCGGCCCGCGGGCTGCCCTCGGTGGTGCTGCTGCGCGGGGTGGCGGCCGGGTCGTTCATCGCCGCCGAGTCGTTCGTCCCGCTGATGCTGGTCACCCAGCGCGGACTGTCCCCGACGATGGCCGGGCTCTCCCTCGCCGCCGGCGGCGGGACCTGGGCGCTGGGTTCGTACGTGCAGTCGCGGCCCCGCCTGGAGGCGCACCGCGAGCCGCTGATGGTGGGCGGCATGGTGCTGGTCGCCGCGGCGATCGCGGCGGCACCGGCGGTGCTGATCGACTCGGTGCCGGTCTGGACCGTGGCGGTGGCCTGGGCCTTCGGCTGCTTCGGCATGGGCATGGTGATCGCCTCGACCAGTGTGCTGCTGCTGAAGCTGTCCGCCCCCCACGAGGCCGGCGCCAACTCGGCCGCCCTCCAGATCTCCGACGGCCTCTCCAACGTCCTGCTGCTGGCCGCGGGCGGCGCGGCGTTCGCCGCACTCGGCGGGGGAGCGGTGGGCGCGGCCCACGAGGCGGTGGAGCAGGGCGCCTCCGCCTCGCACCCGGGCGCGTTCGCGGTGGTGTTCCTGCCGATGGCGGGTGTGGCGCTGGTGGGGGCCTGGGTGGCGGGGCGGGTGCGGACGTCGTAGCTGGTACCAGTTTGGCCCCACCCGGTGGTACCGTTTTGGTATGGCTATGAACCTGCGTCTCCGTGACGACCAGACCGAAGCCCTCAAGCAGCGCGCCGAGCAGGAGGGCACGAGCATGCACGCCATACTGCTCCAGGCCGTGGACGACTACCTGGCCCGGACCGCTCAGCAGGCCATCGTCCGCCGGACCGCCAAGGAGCAGGCCGCCAAGTGGGGCGAGCTCATGGAGCGGCTCAAGTGAGCTGTGTCTACCTGAGCTCCGAGGACATCCTCGTCATCGCCGAGCACGCCTGCCCGGACATGCGGATCGTGGTCCGCGACGCCGGCCTCCTGGAGTCGGCGGCCCACCGGCCGTCGGCGTCCATGTTCGGCCAGGAGGCATATACGGACGTCATCGACAAGGCGGCCGCACTCCTGCAGTCCCTGGCGATCAACCACCCGCTCTTCGACGGCAACAAACGCACCGCCTGGCTGTCCTGCGTCACCTTCCTCGCCATGAACGGGGCCGATCTCCGCCCCGATATCGACGCGGCGGAACGCCTGGTCATCGCGGTCGCGACGGGGGAGACGGACGAGGTGAAGACCATCTCCGAGGGTCTCCGCAACCTGATGACCGACCCCGTGTGAGAGCCGTCGCAATTCCGTGCGGGGCGGTGCGGTACGCGGCGGGGCGGGGCGCCGGCCCCGGTAGGGTGGCCCGGTTGTCGTATCGCGTGCGGGGCCGGCCCGGCCCGTGCGGACAGCGCCACACGTACCCGAGAGACCCGAACCGGAGACCGTGACTACTACCGCCTCCCACCACCTCTCACCCGCCTTCCCCGGCCGCGCCCCCTGGGGCACCGCCGGCAAGCTGCGAGCCTGGCAGCAGGGCGCCATGGAGAAGTACATCCAGGAGCAGCCGCGCGACTTCCTCGCGGTCGCCACCCCCGGCGCGGGGAAGACCACCTTCGCGCTGACCCTCGCGTCCTGGCTGCTGCACCACCACGTCGTGCAGCAGGTCACCGTCGTCGCTCCCACCGAGCACCTGAAGAAGCAGTGGGCGGAGGCGGCCGCCCGGATAGGGATCAAGCTCGACCCGGACTACAGCGCAGGCCCGCTGAGCAAGGAGTACCACGGGGTCGCCGTCACGTACGCGGGCGTCGGGGTGCGCCCGATGCTGCACCGCAACCGGTGCGAGCAGCGCAAGACCCTGGTGATCCTGGACGAGATCCACCACGCCGGTGACTCGAAGTCCTGGGGCGAGGCCTGCCAGGAGGCGTTCGACCCGGCGACCCGGCGGCTCGCGCTCACCGGTACGCCGTTCCGGTCGGACACCAACCCGATCCCGTTCGTCGTGTACGAGGAGGGCAACGACGGCATCCGCCGCTCCTCGGCCGACTACACCTACGGCTACGGCAACGCCCTGGCCGACGGCGTCGTGCGCCCGGTGATCTTCCTCAGCTACAGCGGCAACATGCGCTGGCGCACCAAGGCCGGGGACGAGATCGCCGCCCGGCTCGGCGAACCGATGACCAAGGACGCCATCGGGCAGGCCTGGCGCACCGCCCTGTCGCCCACCGGTGACTGGATTCCCAACGTGCTCAGCGCCGCCGACAAGCGGCTCACCGAGGTCCGCAAGGGCATCCCGGACGCGGGCGGGCTCGTCATCGCGACGGACCAGGAGTCGGCACGCGCGTACGCCAAGATCCTGAAGAAGGTCACCGGCGAGTCGGCCACCGTCGTCCTCTCCGACGAGAAGGCCGCGTCGAAGAAGATCGACAAGTTCAGCGAGGACGAATCGCGCTGGATGGTCGCGGTACGCATGGTGTCGGAAGGTGTCGACGTGCCGCGCCTGGCCGTCGGCGTGTACGCCACCACCATCTCGACCCCGCTGTTCTTCGCGCAGGCCGTCGGCCGCTTCGTGCGCTCCCGCAGGCGCGGCGAGACCGCGTCCGTCTTCGTGCCCACCATCCCGATGCTCCTCGACTTCGCCAACGAGATGGAGGTCGAACGGGACCACGTCCTCGACAAGCCCAAGAAGGGCAGCGACGAGGAGAACCCGTTCGCCGAGGAGGACAAGCTCCTCGCCGACGCCGAGAAACTGGAGGACGAGGAGACCGAGGAGCAGCTGCCCTTCGAGGCGCTGGAGTCCGACGCGGTCTTCGACCGGGTGCTGTACGACGGCGCCGAGTTCGGCATGCAGGCGCACCCCGGTAGCGAGGAGGAGCAGGACTACCTCGGGATTCCCGGGCTCCTCGAACCCGACCAGGTTCAGCTGCTGCTCCAGAAGCGGCAGTCCCGGCAGATCGCGCACAGCCGGCAGAAGCCCGCGTCGGAGGCCGACCTGCTGGAGAAGCCGGCCGAGGACCGGCCGGTCGTCACGCACAAGCAGCTGCTGGGCCTGCGCAAGCAGCTGAACACCATGGTGTCGGCCTACACCCACCAGAGCGGCAAGCCGCACGGCGTCATCCACACCGAGCTGCGCCGGGTGTGCGGCGGGCCGCCCAGCGCGGAGGCCACGGCCGGCCAGATCGAGCAGCGGATCAAGAAGGTCCAGGAGTGGGCCACCCGGATGAGGTGAGCCCCGTACGGCACGGGCACGCACCGGCCCGGGGCGGGGACGGACGTCCCCGCCCCGGGCCGGCGTCATGCGGGGCCCGCTACCAGACGAACGGCGCGGACAGGGCGGACGTCGCCACGCACGGCACGGTGGCGGACGTCGGGGACGAGGCCACGATCTGCAGTGACCAGTTGGAGGCGCCCGGGGGAGTGGGCAGCACCACGGAACCGGTGCTGTCCCCGGCCGCGAGCGTGCCGGAGGTGAGCTTCAGCGGTCCGAGCGTGATCGGATTGCCGCCGCTCAGACCGGGGTTGGTCTTCGCGGAGAACTGCACCTGACTGGTGACGCCGCCCGAGGTCTTGGTGAGCCTGAGCGTCGTCGTGATGCTGTTCGGGTCGGCACTCGTGCCGGCCGGCATCCTGATCGCCGTGGACGTGACCTTGACGGTCTTGCCGGAGGCGCCGTCGGCCGCGGTCAGAGTGGCGAGACCGCTGCCCCAGGAGCCGCAGTCGTAGGTGGCCGTCGCGGTGAGCGGGGTCACCGCCGAGGCTGTCGGGGCGGACAGGGCGAGCAGTGCTCCGGTCGAACACGCCGCCGCCAGGATCAGCGGTAAGCGTCTTCGGCCCGGCGCTCTCGAAGCGCGTGAAGAGATCGACATGACGGGTGGAACTCCTTCCGGTTGAATTCCGCGGATTCGCCGTACGCGCCGTGTGCGATGCCTTGCTCGTACGTACGGATCTGCGTGCCGGGCCCGGCATGTCGGGTGCAGTGAAACGGTGATCTTCGAAGAAGTCAACAGGTAAGCGGGAGGCGGTGCGTAAACCCGTCCGGAATTCCTTTCCGGGGCGGGCGGCACGGGTTCGAAAGGATCAATTCGGTGTCTCTTGACTTCTCTGGGCGCGGCCTCCTCAATGTGCGCAATCAATGGTCCAGGAAAGGGTGTCAGGTGATCCGACGACGAAGACCCGGAGTGACCGGACTGCTCGCTGCCTGCTTCGTGCTGTCGCTGGGCTGCGCCGGTGCCTCCGCATCCCCGCGCCCCGCCCCCGCCCCCGCCTCGGCGGCCGGGACGGTCACCCCGACCGTCCACTGCACCCTGCCGGCCGGACAGGGCGAGGCGACCGGGCCGCAGCAGATGGACGTGGAGCTGTCGCCCGCCGTCGTCGAACCCGGCGGCAAGGTCCACGCGAAGGTGACCCTGGGCCCGTCCCCGGCCACCAGCGCACTCGCCCTTGCCGACGTGCCGACGATCCCCAGCCTCGACCTCGCGATGACGGGCGGCGCCACGGGCACGGTCACCGTGCGCGGCCCCGAGATCATCCTGGACATCCCGGCCGGGGTGCCCATCGAGACCCCGGCGTACGAGGGCGACTTCCTGCTCCCGGCGGACGCGTCGGGAGACATCTCGTTCGCGGTGGTCCGCACGCTGACGCAGACCAAGGTGCTCGGCTCCGTCTTCGAGACGCCCTGCGACATCGTCGGCGGCGAGGCCGGGGTCGGCACCGTCACGGCGGAGGGCTCCACATCCGATCCCGCCACCCTCACCGCCCCCGCGGGCCCGGTACGCCCGCACACCGCGGTGAAGCTGAGCGGTTCCGGCTGGACCCCGGGCGCCTCACCCGTGCCGTCGCTCTGTGCGGCCGGCGGAGGCGGCTGCGACCCGCTGAAGTTCACCTCGCACACCCTGCGGATCGACGCCTACGGAACGCTCTCCGGCACCGCGACCCTCGGCGAGGCCGGGGCGGTCCCGAACGGCTCGTACCTCGTGAAGGTCGGCGACGGTACGAGGGAGGCCACCGCCCCCCTCACCGTCGAGGCCGTCGCGGCCGGCAACCGGGAGATCACGCTGACCCCCGACCGCGGCCCGGTCGGCAGCGTCGTCACCGTCAGCGGCCGCAACTACAACCCGGACCGCTGGATCAACGTCATCGGCCTCGACGCCTCGGGCGCCGCGCTCGACGACAGCGCGGTCTACGTCAAGAGCGGCACGGACGGCACCTTCGCCGTGGACTTCACCGTCATCTCGGACGACGTGGTGGCCGTCCAGGCCGACGAGGGCAACGACCCGGCGACCGTACGCACCGCCCCGTTCACCGTCACCACCGAGGGCGGCGGCGACGGCGGCGGCACGGCGGAGCAGCGCCTGACCACCGAGATCAGGGCCGGGACGCTGTCCATGACCCAGGACGGCGACTCCGTCGACTTCGGTACGACGGTGCTCGGCGCCGACGGCGGGGTGCAGCGCGCCCGGCTCAACCGGGTGGAGGTGGAGGACGCCCGGGGCGTCAACAGCGGCTGGTCCCTGACCGGCACCCTGACCGCCTTCACCAGCGCGGGCGGGGACACCATCCCGGCCCGAGCCGTGCGCTGGGCGCCGGCCTGCACCCCGCAGGACGGCAGCGTGGGGACACCGGTGGCCGGATCGCCCACCACGCTCGGGAGCGAGGCGGCGAGCCTGTGCCGGATGAATCCGGACGGATCACGTCCGTTCACCGGCGGGAAGTTCGACACCGACGCGGGACTCACGCTCACCGTTCCCGAATTCACCCGCCCCGGAGATTACAGTGCGGTGCTCACCCTGACCCTGCTGTAAAAGGGGCCGGGAAAGTCCAGCCGACGCCCGCCTGTTCCGTCGCCCGTTCCGTACGGCAATGGAGCAGGCGGGCGCCCGTCATTTCGCCTCGCATTCGGGGCGTTCGCATTCCATTTCCTTTCGGAGGAGCCGTATGTTCGCGCACCGCAGACCCACCGGCGGCCCGGGCCGCCGCCCGGCCTTACGCCGCGCCGTCGCCCTGGGCGCCGGAGCCGTCCTCGCATGGACCGGCGGCACCGTCGCCCTCGCCCCCCTCGCCCACGCTGGCACCATCACCCCCATCGTCCACTGCTCCCTGCCCGCCGGTCAGGGCGAGGCGGACGGGCCGCAGCAGTTCGGCGTGGAGCTGACCCCCGACGTGGTCGACCCCGGCGGCAAGGTCCACGCCAAGGTGACGCTCGGCCCGTCCCCCGCCACCAGCGGGCTCAGCCTCAGCGACGTGCCGACCACCCCGAGCCTCGACCTGGCGATGTCCGGCGGCGCCACCGGCACGGTCACCGTCACCGGGCCGCAGACCAACCTCGACGTACCGTCCGGGAAGCCGATCGAAATCCCGCCCTACGAGGGGGACTTCCTCATCCCGGCCGACGCGGGCGGGCCCATCACTTTCACCCCGCTGCGCAACCTGACCCGCACCAAGGTCCTCGGCTCCACCTACGAGACCGTCTGCACCGTCACCTCCGGCGGCGGGCCCGTCGGCACCGTGACGGCGGAGGGCAGCGCCGGGAAACCACCCACCCTGATCGCCCCCACCACGCCGGTCCGGCCGTCCACGGCCGTCACCCTGGCGGGCAGCCGGTGGACCGCGGGGGCCACCCCCGTGCCCTCGCTCTGCGCGGCGGACGGCGGCGGCTGCGACGCCGCGAAGTTCGCCGACTCCACCCTCGCCATCGACGGCTCGGGACAGCTCACCGGCAACGCGGTCCTCGCGGCGGCCGGTTCGGTGCCGGACGGCGCGTACCTCGTGAAGGTCGGCGACGGTACGAAGGAGATGACCGCACCCCTGACCGTCCGGGCCTTCGTCCCCGCCGGGCCCCGCACGATCGCGCTGTCCCGGAGCAGTGGACCCGTCGGCAGCGTCATCACCGTCACCGGCAGCGACTACTACCAGGACCGGTGGATCAACACGGTCGGCCTCGACGCCACCGGGGCGACGCTGGACGACACCGCCGTCTACGTGAAGAGCCGCCCCGACGGCACGTTCTCGGCCGACTTCACGGTCTCCGACCCGGCCGTCGCCGCCGTCCAGGTGGACGAGGGCAACGACCCGGAGACCGTCCTGACCACCCCGTTCACCGTGACCGAGGCCACCGCGACGCTCTCGGCAGGCGCCGCCAAGGTGAAGCCCGGCTCCACGATCGCCGTGTCCGGTGACGACTGGCCCTCCGGCGTCACCCCCTCCGCCGCCCTGTGCGCGACCGACGGCAGCGGCTGCGACGCGGCCGGGATCAGCGGCTCCACCCTGCGGATCACCGCCGACGGCACCCTCGCCGGCACGGTCACCCCGGCCGGTTCCACCCCGCGCGGTGTCTACGCCCTCCGCGTCACCGCCGGCGTCTCCGAGGCCCTGACCCAGCTGACCGTCTCCCCGACGTTCGTCGTCCTCACCCCGGCGGCCGGGCCGAAGGGCACCGCGGTCACCGTCCTCGGCCAGGGCTTCGCGAAGGTGGCCACCGTGTCGATCACCGGGCTGCGCGCGGACGGCTCCAAGACCTCCGACCCGGTGCGGACCAAGGTCGTCGGGCTCGACGGGGCGTTCTCGCAGACGTTCACCGTGGGCGCGGCCGACACCGTGGCGATCCAGGTCCGCGAGGTCCTCGTCAACCCCCGTACCGAGACCGCCGCGTTCACCGTCCAGGACGGCACCGCCCCGGCCGGCGCGTCCTTCGCGCTCTCGCCGCCCGAGGGGCCGCCCGGCACGGTCGTCCAGGTGACCGGCAAGGGCTTCGCCCCCGTCGCCACGGTCTCCGTGACCGGCCGCACCGCTTCCGGGGGCCGGACCTCCGACTCGTACGTCACCCGGGTCATCGGTCTCGACGGCACCTTCGCCCTCAACTTCACCGTGCGGGACCCCGCGACGCGGTCGATCAGGGCCTGCGAGGTCCTCGTCAACGGAAAAATCGTCCAGAAAATGTTCACGGTGAGTTAACGCCGGTTCACATCCCGTCTACGGAGCGTCGCGGGGGAGTCGGCCGACATGGACGCGCGTAGATGCGCCGTGGTCGGTCGGCGCCCCGCTGACCGGCACTTATGCTCGTGCGGCACAACCGCGTTTTTGGGAGCGACCGGATTCTGGACGAGGTCTTCCGCTGAGCGGACTCGCTCGCTACTGTCCAAAAAATGTGAACGCCCCGTGGCAATGTCGCCGCGGAGCAGCCGGTGCCTTGGCCAGGCCGGCGGCCTCTCCGTGCGTCGCCGATGGGACCGGTGGCGCACAATCCACGGGAACCAGCCGCCGCCGCTCACCACAGAGGAGAGGGCGTCGTGACCGCGGAGACCTCCCAGACGCTCGACCGAGGACTGCGTGTCCTCAAACTGCTCGCCGACACCGATCACGGCCTGACGGTCACCGAGTTGTCCAACAAACTCGGCGTCAACCGCACCGTGGTCTACCGTCTGCTCGCCACCCTGGAACAACACACCCTGATCCGCCGCGACTTGGGCGGCCGGGCACGGGTCGGCCTCGGCGTCCTGCGCCTCGGCCGCCAGGTGCATCCGCTCGTACGCGAGGCGGCGCTGCCCGCGCTGCGCTCGTTGGCCGAGGACATCGGGGCCACCGCCCATCTCACGCTGGTCGACGGCTCCGACGCGTTGGCCGTCGCGGTCGTCGAACCCACCTGGACCGACTACCACGTGGCCTACCGGGCGGGCTTCCGCCACCCCCTCGACCGGGGCGCGGCAGGCCGGGCGATCCTCGCCGCCCGCCAGAAGCCGGTGGGCGAGACGGCCTTCACGCTTACCCACGGCGAACTCGAAGCGGGCGCGAGCGGGGCGGCGGCCGCGCTGATGGGCGTCACGGGGGTGGAGGGCAGCGTCGGCGTCGTCATGCTCGCGGACTCCGTCCCGGAACGGGTGGGGCCCCGCGTGGTCGACGCGGCGCGCGAGGTCGCGGACGCGCTTCGCTAGCGCGGGCGGGGGGGTGGGGGCCCTGCGGTGCGGGTGTTCCCGGGCTCTGGGTGCGGGCCCGCCCTGGGGGTGCCGGTCGCCGGCCGGGCCGGGTGTTCCCGGGCTCCTGCGGTGCGGGCCCGCCCTGGGGTGCCGGTCTTCGGCCGGGCCGGGTGTTCCCTGGCTCCTGCGGTGCGGGCCCGCCCTGGGGTGCCGGTCTTCGGCGGGCTGGTTCCGCCCTCAATCGCCGGGCGGGCTGAAGGTGCCGCCCGGGCGGGCCGGAAATGCCGCCCGGGTTAGATTGGGCCGGTGTCCACACCCCGCACCCGCCCCCGCACCCTCGCCCTCTGCGCGCTCCCCGTTCTCGCCCTCCTCGGTGTCGCCGCCTTCGCGCCGTTGCCGTTCACGCTGGCGCAGCCGGGGACGACCGCGAATGTGCTGGGGGACGATCACGGCACCCCGGTGATCAGCATCGAGGGCACCACCCCCACCCGGCCCACCAAGGGCGAGCTGCGGATGACGACGATCGTGGCGACGGGCCCCAAGGCCGACGTCGGTATCCGGGACGTCGTCGACAGCTGGTTCCGTACGGACCGGGCCGTGCTGCCCCGCGACTCCGTGTATCCGACCGGCGGGTCCGAGAAGGAGATCGAGAAGCACAATCTGGACGACATGGTGAAGTCCCAGGACTCCGCCGTCGACGCCGCGCTCAACTACCTCGGCCGGAAGCCCGGTTCGGTGGACGTCACCCTGCACCTGGCCGACGTGGGCGGCCCCAGCGCCGGCCTCTTCTTCGCGCTCGGCATCGTCGACAAGCTCGACGGCGACGGCTCGGGCGGCGACCTGACCGGCGGCCGCGCCATCGCGGGCACCGGCACCATCGACGCGGACGGCGAAGTCGGCGCGGTGGGCGGCGTCTCGCTCAAGACGCAGGCGGCCCGGCGGGACGGGGCGACCGTCTTCCTCGTACCGAAGGCGGAGTGCACGGAGGCGAAGTCCGAGCTGCCGAAGGGCCTGCGGCTGATCCCGGTCACGACACTGAAGGGCGCGGTGAACTCGCTCCGGGCCCTGGACCACGGGGGGAAGATCCCTAGCTGCTGACCGGGGCCGCCCCCGGCGCACCGACGCCGGGCGCCTCGCGCTCCCCGGGCGCCTCGCGCTCCCCGGACACCCCGGGCGCCCCGCGCCCCCCGGGCGCCACGCCGTCCATCGTTCGCCAGGCCGGGAAGACCAGCGGGCTCAGCGTGGCGAGCAGGTACACCGCGCCCATGGCGAGCAGCGCCCCGTCGGCGCCCGCGCTCTCCACCAGCAGGCCGGCCGCCAGACCGCCCACCGGCATGGCCAGCTCGCATCCGGCGGTGATCGCCCCCGAGACCCGGCTGCGCAGCGCGTCGGGCACGCTCCCGTAGATCACCGTCGTCAGGATCGGGTTGAGGACGCCGCCCGCGACCCCGCTCAGCACCATCGTCACGGCGAGGGGGAGCGTCGTGCCGGTCAGCGCGGCGACCAGGAACCTGGGTGCCCCGCACAGCACCACGCACACGCTGAACACGGCCCGCGGCGAGTAGCGGTGCCCCACCGCCCCGTACACCAGGGCACCGGTCAGCCCGCCCGCCCCGAACAGCGCGGTCAGCAGTCCGAGGTCGCGCGCCCCGCCGAGTTCCGCCGAGGTGTGCACCGGGAGCAGGACGGCGTTCCAGCCCTGGTCGGTGCCGTTCATGAACAGGACCATCACCACGACGCCCAGCAGCAGCCGGTTGCCGAACAAGTAGGCGTATCCCTCGCGCAGTTCGCGGCGGTAGGCGCGCAGCGACACCGGCGCGGCGGCCGCGACCGGCTGCGCCGCGGGCACGCCCCGCAGGCCCGCCGCGACCAGCGCCGCCGAGGCGAGGAAGGTCGCCGCGTCCAGCAGGAGTACGGTCTCGGCGCCGACCAGGGCGATCAGCACCCCGGCCAGCGCGGCCCCGACCATCCGGGCCCCGCGCGAGACCGCGTCGAAGAGGCTGGCGGCGCGGGCGAGCGTGGTGCCCGCGTGTTCGGCGAGGTCGGGCACGAGGACGTAGCGGGCGGTGTTGCCGGGGGTGTGGACGAGTCCGTTGAGCGCCATCAGGGCGCAGAGCATCCAGAAGGCGAGCGCGTCGGCGAAGTACAGCAACGGCACGGCGGCGACGGCGAGTCCGCACACCGTGTCGGAGGCGATCGCGACCCGGCGGCGGCCGATCCGGTCGATGACGGGTCCGCCGATCAGCGCGGAGACGACGATCGGGAGCGTCGCGCAGAAGGCGACCAGTCCGGCCCTTCCCGCGCTGCCGGTCGTCTCCAGGACGAACCACGGGACACCGATCAGGGTGAGCGAAGTTCCCGCCGTCGAGACCGAGTTGGCGGCCAGTACCGTGACGAGCGGCACCCGGCCGGACGTGTTCTTCCCCCCGTCCACGGCGTTACGCCGTTCGAGGGGCGCGGGCGGGGCCGGCCGGTATCAGGCGCAGGCCCATCTCGACCATGGTCCAGCCCAGCCGGGCCCGTAGTGCCGGGCGCTGGGGGCGGCGGTGGGTGAGCAGCCGGAACCGGTCGGCTCGGGCGTGCAGTTCGGCGGAGCGGATGCGGTGCAGGGCGAGGTGCGTGTCGGGGTGCATGGTCGTGGTCCCTTCAGTCGGTGGGGCGCGGGAAGACGTGCAGGTGGGTGCGGACGACGGCCGATCCCTCGGTGCCTTCGGGGACGCGGCCTCGGTAGCTGTTGATCAACTCGTGGACCTTGTCGGCCAGTTCGCGGGACAGCTCGGGGGTGAGCCGGACCTTGAAGTCGCTGAGGTCCGAGCCCTCGTACCACTCCCGCGACCACTCGTGCATGGTGGTGAGCCAGGTGCTCAGCTCCTGTGCGTGCACCGTCGCGACCTCGTGCAGGACGACGCCCATGGCGTCGCGGACCTCGGGGTCGGCGTCGTACAGGAACTCGGGGCCGAAGGAGGCGCCGGCGTGCGCGGCCCGCCACCAGCGTTCGCGGCCCTTGCCGCGCGTCGGGTCGTCCTCGACGAAGCCGAACGAGGCCAGCTGGCGCAGGTGGTAGCTGGTGGCGCCGCTGGACTCGCCGAGGCGGGCGGCGAGGCCGGAAGCGGTGGCGGGGCCGTACTCCCGCAGGGCGGAGAGCAGGCGCAGGCGCAGCGGGTGGGCGAGCCCCCGCAGGGCGCGGGTGTCGATGCTGAGGACATCGGGCTCGGGCGCCGTCGCGCTGTGGTCGTCCTTCGGTTCCGTGGGTGGCATGTCTCAAGAGTAGGGTTGCAAAGGAAGTTTTGCAACGGGTCTTTGCAAAGGTTCTTTGCGACCTCCCGAGGCAGGCCGCGAAGAATCTTCGCGACCGGCCTCGGGCCTGGCCCCGCCTCACCCCTCCTTGATCAACCCCTCCTTGATCAGCCATTCCTTCGCCACCTCGTGCGGGTCCTCGCCGTCCACGTCCACCTTGGCGTTCAGCACCTGCGCGACCTCCGTCGTCAGCCGCTTGCTCAGCGGGTCGAGGAGGTCGGCGATCTCGGGGTACTCCTTCAGGGTCGCGGAGTGCACGACGGGCGCAGCGTTGTAGTTGGGGAAGAAGTGCTTGTTGTCCTCCAGGACGTCCAGGTGCATCGCCTTGATGCGGCCGTCCGTGGTGAACACCTCGCCCAGCAGGCAGGAGTTGGACTTCGACACCTGGGTGTAGACGATCCCGGCGTCCATCTTGCGGATGTTGGCGGCCGGCAGGGACATCCCGTACGCCTTCTCCATGCCGGGCAGCCCGTCGTCGCGCGAGGCGAACTCGTTCTCCACGCAGACCGTCACCGCCGACGGGTTCTTCTTCGCCAGGGCCGCGACGTCGGAGAGCGTCCTGAGGTGGTACTTCGCGTTGTTCTTCTGGCTGATGGCGAGCGCGTACGTGTTGTTGAGGGTGGAAGGCCGCAGCCAGGTCACCCCGTTCTTGAGGTCCGCGTCGCGCACCGCGCGCCACTGTTCCATCGGGTCGGCGATCGGCTTCGCGTGCCCGAGGTACGTGATCCAGCCGGTGCCCGTGTACTCGTACTCCGCGTCCGCGTCGCCCTGGAGGACCGCCTCGCGCGCGCTGATCGAGCTGGGCAGGTTCGTCCGGTCCAGGACCTCCGCCCCGGCGGCCTTGAAGACGAGGCCGATCATCTGGCCCAGGATGATGTTCTCGCTGAAGTTCTTCGAGGTGACGGTCAGCGACGCGCCGTCCAGCGGCTGCCCCTGTCCGACCGACCCGGGCACCACGTCGTCCACCATCGGGGAACCGCTTTTCAGGCCGCACCCGGCCAGCACCAGGGCGAGGGCCGCCCCACCCGCCAGGGCCGTACGCGTCCGCCGCGTCCTCATCGCCCCACCTCCAGTCCGCGCGGGGTCAGCGCCACCTCGGCCAGCGAGGCCAGCCAGTCCACCAGGAGCGCCAGCACCACCGTCAGGACGGAGCCGAGCACCAGGACCGGCATGCGCTGGGTCTGGATGCCCGAGGTGATCAGGTCCCCGAGCCCGCCGCCGCCCCCGAACGTCGCCAGCGTCGCCGTGCCGACGTTCAGCACCAGCGCGGTGCGCACCCCGGCCAGGATCAGCGGGACGGCGAGGGGGAGTTCGACCTTGGTGAGCGTGCCCGTCGCCGACATGCCGATGCCGCGCGAGGCCTCCACCAGGCTCGGCTCGATCGCCTTGAGGCCGGCGACCGTGTTGGAGAGCACCGGCAGCACCGCGTAGATCACCATGCCGGTGATGGCCGTGGACGGGCCGATGCCGAGCCAGATCACCAGCAGGGCCAGCAGACCGATCGCCGGGGTCGCCTGCCCGATGTTGGCGATCGCCGTGACCACGGGCGCCGCCCTGCTCAGGCCGCGCCGGGTCAGCGCGATGCCCAGCGGGATGGCGATGATCAGCACCCAGAACGTCGAGATCGCGGTCAGCCTCACGTGCTGCCACCAGCGCAGCTGGACCGTGTCACCGGCCAGCGAGTTCCGCGCGATCGAGTCCAGGTGGACGTGGTTGATCCAGACGTACGTGAGGACCAGCACCACCGCGAGCGCCGCCGGGAGCATCACCAGCTTGCGCCAGGTGATCCGGCGCGGCGGGCGCGACGGCGGCGGGGCGGGCTCGTCCTCCTCCTCGTCACGGAAGGCATGGCCCTTCACGTCGTGCTCGCCCGGCGGCCGGTCCCGGCCGGGTGCGCGCGAGGAGCCGGAGGGGGAGTCGGGGGTCATGCGCCCGCACCGCCCTCCTGCTCCTGGGCGGTCTGCTGGACCCGCAGCTCCTCCAGGTCGTGCTGGTGCTCGGTGGCGGTGAGCCGGTCGGCCTCCAGGAGCTCGTGGACCGAGTTCATCAGGGTGTGCATGTCGACGACCCCGGTGAACTCCCCGCGCCGGCCGGTCACCGCGACCCGCCCGCCGCTGTCGGTGAGCACCGCCTCCAGCGCGTCGTGCAGCGTCGCGTCCCTGGTCACCGTGTCGTGGACCAGCTGCCCGGCCCGCGCCAGCGAACCCCTCGCCCGCATCAGGTCGCCGCGCCGCAGCCACTTGTACGGGCGGTTCCTGCGGTCGAGCATCAGCAGCTCGTTGTGCGGACCGCTGCGCAGCTTGTTGAAGATCGACTGGAGCGGGTCGTCCACCGTCACGGTCGGGAAGTCGGCGATCTCCACCTCGCGCACCCGGGTCAGGTTGAGCCGCTTCAGCGCCGCGCCAGCGCCGACGAATCCGGAGACGAAGTCGTCCGTCGGGTTGGTGAGGATGGCCTCCGGGGTGTCGAACTGGGCGATGTGCGAGTGCTCGCGCAGCACCGCGATCCGGTCGCCCAGCTTGATCGCCTCGTCGAAGTCGTGGGTGACGAAGACGATCGTCTTGTGCAGTTCGTGCTGGAGCCGGATCAGCTCGTCCTGGAGGTGGTCGCGGGTGATCGGGTCGACCGCGCCGAACGGCTCGTCCATCAGGAGCACCGGCGGGTCGGCGGCCAGCGCCCGGGCCACGCCCACGCGTTGCTGCTGACCGCCGGAGAGCGCGCGCGGATAGCGGCCGTGGAACTCGCGCGGGTCCAGGCCGACCAGGTCGAGCATCTCCTCGACCCGGTCCCTCACCCGCGACTTGGACCAGCCCACCATCTTCGGTACGAGGGCGATGTTCTCGGCGACCGTCATGTGCGGGAAGAGCCCGGACGACTGGATCGCGTACCCGATCTTGCGGCGCAGCTTCACCGGGTCGATGTCGGTGACGTCCTCGTCGCCGATCCTGATCCGGCCGGAGGTCGGCTCGATCAGCCGGTTGATCATCTTCAGCGTGGTCGACTTCCCGCAGCCGGACGGGCCCACGAAGATCACCGTCTCGCCGGCCCTGATGTCCATCGAGACGTTGTCCACGGCCGGACTCGGGTTGCCCGGGTAGCGCTTGGACAGGTTCTCCAGCTGGATGGTGGCGCCGGACGCGGTGTCGGCGGCGGGCTGCCGCCCGGTGTCCGCTGCGGTCTCAGACACGAATCCCCCTCGGGATGGTGAGCCGCCCCAGCAGCACGTACGCGGCGTCGAAGAGCAGGGCGAGGATGACGATGCCGAGCGTGCCCGCGAGCACCTGGTTGATCGCGTTGGCGCTGCCCAGCGAGGCGATGCCGCGGAAGATCTCGTTGCCGAGGCCGGGCCCGGAGGCGTACGCGGCGATGGCGGCGATCCCCATCAGCATCTGCGTGGAGACCCGGATGCCGGTCAGGATCGGCGGCCAGGCCAGCGGCAGCTCCACCCGGCACAGCCGTGCCGTCCGCGACATCCCGATGCCCTTGGCCGCGTCCACCAGCGCGGGGTCGACGCCCCGCAGGCCCACGATGGAGTTGCGGACGACCGGCAGCAGCCCGTACAGCGTCAGGGTGATCACCGTCGGCGCCACTCCGAGGCCGACCAGCGGGATCAGCAGACCGATGGCGGCCAGGGACGGAATGGTCAGGACGGTCGCCGTCGAGGTGAT
The DNA here is from genome assembly GCF_004795035.1 of Streptomyces sp. A0958. Lineage (GTDB taxonomy): Bacteria > Actinomycetota > Actinomycetes > Streptomycetales > Streptomycetaceae > Streptomyces. The sequence continues at coordinate 286,578 of NZ_SSBK01000002.1, read as the reverse complement.
CGCCACCGAGGCACCCCAGCCGCTGCGGTAGCTGACGACCCCGATCAGGACACCGAGCACGGTGGCGATGACCATGCACTGGAAGACGGCGCTCACGTGCTGGAACGCGTCGGTGAGCAACTGCTGGTGCCGGTTGGCCAGGTACTCCCAGAAGCTCACCCGTCACTCCTCGGCTCAGTCGGTGTCCTGCGCCGCCTGTTCGACGAGCGGGATGACGCGCAGCGGCACCGGGTTCTCCATGACGATGGCCGTGGAGGCCCGGACAATGCCATCAAATCCGACAACCCGGTCGATCACCCGCTGGAGATCGGCGTTGGACCGGGCCACGAGCCGGCAGAGCATGTCCCCGTGCCCGGTGGTGGTGTGCAGCTCCAGCACCTCCGGTACGCCCCTCAAGTGCGCCCGTACGTCGGCCCCTTGGCCCTGTTTGATCTCCAGCGTCGCGAACGCGGTGACCGGGTATCCGAGCGCCGCCGGATCGACGTCGGGACCGAAACCGCGGATGACGCCATTCGACTGAAGGCGGTCAAGACGCGCCTGCACCGTCCCGCGCGCCACGCCCAGCCTGCGCGACGCCTCCAGGACCCCGATCCTGGGTTCACGCGCCAGCAGCACGATGAGCCGCCCGTCCAGTCGGTCGATCGCCATGCACGGCCTCCGAGGGGTCAGTGTGATGGGCACCATGTACAGATAGCCCGCTCATCATGGGCAGGTGCTGGGCAGATTGACCAGTGATCGCGCGAACTGTTGCGCACCTTGCGGAGCGGCGGGAACCTTCGGACATGACAGAGACGATGCACAGCACCCCCGAGACGTCCCGGCAGGCCGATCCCTTCCCGGTCAAGGGAATGGACGCCGTCGTCTTCGCCGTCGGCAACGCCAAGCAGGCCGCCCACTACTACTCGACGGCCTTCGGCATGAAGCTGGTCGCCTACTCCGGACCGGAGAACGGCAGCCGCGAGACCGCCAGTTACGTCCTGACCAGCGGCTCCGCCCGCTTCGTGTTCACCTCCGTCATCAAGGCGTCCACGGACCACGGCCGCTTCCTCGCCGAGCACGTGGCGGAGCACGGCGACGGCGTGGTCGACCTGGCCATCGAGGTCCCCGACGCCCGTGCCGCGTACGCCTACGCCGTCGAGCACGGCGCGACCGGCCTGGACGAGCCGTACGAGGTGAAGGACGAGCACGGCACCGTCGTCCTCGCCGCCATCGCCACGTACGGCAAGACCCGCCACACCCTCGTCGAGCGCGGCGGCTACGAAGGCCCCTACCTGCCCGGCTTCGGGGCCGCCGACCCGATCGTCGAGCCGCCGGCCAAGCGGTTCTTCCAGGCCATCGACCACTGCGTCGGCAACGTCGAGCTCGGCCGGATGAACGAGTGGGTCGCGTTCTACAACAAGGTCATGGGCTTCACCAACATGAAGGAGTTCGTGGGCGACGACATCGCCACCGAGTACTCCGCGCTCATGTCCAAGGTCGTCGCCGACGGCACGCTCAAGGTCAAGTTCCCGATCAACGAGCCGGCCGTCGCCAAGAAGAAGTCCCAGATCGACGAGTACCTGGAGTTCTACGGCGCCGCCGGTGTCCAGCACATGGCGCTCGCCACGAACGACATCGTCGCCTCGGTGAAGGCGATGCGCGCGGCCGGTGTGCAGTTCCTCGACACCCCCGACTCGTACTACGACACGCTGGGCGAGTGGGCGGGCGAGACCCGGGTGCCCGTGGAGACCCTGCGCGAGCTGAAGATCCTGGTCGACCGCGACGAGGACGGCTACCTGCTCCAGATCTTCACCAAGCCGGTCCAGGACCGGCCGACCGTCTTCTTCGAGATGATCGAGCGACACGGCTCGATGGGCTTCGGCAAGGGCAACTTCAAGGCCCTGTTCGAGGCGATCGAGCGCGAGCAGGAGAGGCGCGGCAACCTCTGACGGCTGCGGAACGAGCGAAGGGCGGCCCGGAATCGGCCCGCCCTTCGCCCTGTGCCGTGCGCCCTGTCCGTGCTGCGCCCCGCGCCCTGTGCCGTGGGTCAGCCGCCTGCGGCCGACGGTCCGGCGGACGGCTGCGCGGCTGCCGTCGGCTGCGCCTGCTGTCCCGTCTGCTGCCCGGCCCGGGGCCCGGCTTGGGGCGCGGCCTGGGGCCCCGCCGCCGGGGCCGGGGCGCCACCGGGGGCCTGCGCCGCGTCCCCGCCGGGCCCGGCCGGCTCCGGCTCGGGTGCCGGTGGCTCCGGGGCCGGGGCCGGTTGCATGTCCCGCGGGCCGCCCGCCGGGGGCTGCCCCAGCGTGTCCAGGGCCTCCTGCGCCAGCGGCGCGTCCAGCGGGGAGAACTTCGGGTTCGTCCGCAGCGCCCCCTCCAGATGGCGGCGGGCCGGCCCGAAATCGTTCAACGCGCGCTGGACCATGCCCAGGTGGTACGCGTACGAGGCGTTCTGGCCGCCCGTGTCGACCGCCCGCTCCGCGTACTCCAGCGCCCCGTCCGAGTCACCCGACCGGTGCAGCGCCCAGCCCAGCGCATCGGCCACCGCCGCGCTGCGGTGCCCCCGGCCCCACTCGGCCCGCAGCAGCTCCACCGCCGCGTCCGCGTCCCCGTGCGCGGCCTCGAACCGGCCGAGCAGCAGCGACTCGTCCACTCCCCGCGCCTCGCCCAGGTCCAGCGCCGCGCGGAGCTTCTTGTACTGGTCCACCGAGTCGCCGTCGAGCCCCAGCGACTCGTACAGCTCGCCCAGCTCCAGCAGGTACGCCGGGCGCGGCGACTTGGCCAGCGCCGCCTGGTAGTCCCGCAGCGCCTCGTCGGTGCGGCCGAGGGCCGCCAGCGCACGCGCCCGCCCCGCGAGCGAGGGGTGGTGGCCCTTGTCGATCCGCAGCGCCGCCCCGTACTGGGCCACGGCCTCCTTCGGCTCGCCCCGTTCCCAGGCGAGTTCGCCCAGCCGTGCCAGGCAGGCGGCCTTCTCGGCGGGCGCCGTCGCCCGGTTGGCCGCGTCCTGGGCCGTGGCCAGCGCGTCCTCGCGCCACCCCCGGTCCCGGTACATCTCCGCCGCCCGGCCCAGCGCCGGCACCCCGGCCCGCAGCGCGGTGAACTTCTCCACCGCCGTGATCGCCGACTTCTGGTCGCCGAGGCCGTTGTACGCGTCGATCAGCTCCGGGTAGACCGTCCACTCCTTCGGCTGCCGCGCCCGTACCGTCTCGCCCCACTTCTTCGCCGTCACGAAGTCGTGCCGGGCGTTGGCCAGCGAGGCGAGGCCCACCCAGGCCGCCGTGTTGCCGCTCTCGCCGGGCCGCACGTCCAGCGACCGCTTCAGCGCCTGCTCCGCCCGGGTGTAGTACGCCGGGTCGGCGGCCCGCCGCCCCCACTCCACGTACGCCGTCCCGAGCACCGCCCACGAGCCCGAGTCCGACGGATGCGTGCCCACCCACTTCTGCCGGTCCCCGATGAGCGCGGTCAGATCGGAGAGCGAGGCGGGGGAGCCGGCGGCCGTCGCGGTCATCGCGCGCGAGACCGGGCCCGGCACGGGCGGCGCCGCGTCCTTGTCCTCGTCCGGCACCGCGACCACCGCACCCGTCACCAGCACCGCGCCCGCCACCATGCCGAACGCGGCCCTGCGCAGCGTCGTACGCATCGATGCGGGCGGCGGCTCGGCCAGGGACACGGGGTCCGGCGGCGGCCCCGGCGGGGATTCGTCGGGCAGGGGCCAGTCGGCGTCGGGGGCGTACTCCGGCCCAAGGGCCGTCGGTGGCTGCTGAGGCGTGACGTCCATGCCGATCACTGTGCGTCAGTACGAAGAACACACCGCGCCTTGGGAACGCCGCGGCAGACGGGTTCACACCAATGGGCCCGGGTGCCACGCTTGGATCATGGACGATCTCCTCGAACTCCTGCGGGCGGGCCTCCCGGCCGACGCCCTGATCACCGATCCGGACGTCACCGCCTCCTACGCCCACGACATGGCGAGCTTCTGCGAGGCGGGCACCCCCGCCGTCGTCGCGCTCCCGCGCACCGTCGAGCAGGTCCAGCACGTCATGCGCACCGCCACCGCGCTGCGCGTCCCGGTCGTCCCCCAGGGCGCCCGTACGGGCCTGTCGGGCGCGGCCAACGCCACCGACGGCTGCATCGTGCTCTCCCTGGTGAAGATGGACCGCATCCTGGAGATCAGCCCCGTCGACCGCATCGCCGTCGTCGAGCCCGGCGTCATCAACGCCGTGCTGTCCCGCGCGGTCGACGAGCACGGCCTGTACTACCCGCCGGACCCCTCCAGCTGGGAGATGTGCACCATCGGCGGCAACGTCGGCACCGCGTCCGGCGGCCTGTGCTGCGTGAAGTACGGGGTCACCGCCGAGTACGTCCTCGGCCTCGACGTCGTCCTCGCGGACGGGCGCCTGCTCACCACCGGCCGCCGCACCGCCAAGGGCGTCGCCGGGTACGACCTGACCCGGCTCTTCGTCGGCTCCGAGGGCAGCCTCGGCATCGTCGTGAAGGCCGTGCTGGCACTCAAGCCGCGGCCGCCCCGGCAGCTCGTCCTGGCCGCCGAGTTCCCCAGCGCGTCGAGCGCCTGCGACGCCGTCTGCCGGATCATGGAACGCGGACACACCCCGTCACTCCTCGAACTGATGGACCGTACAACCGTCCAGGCGGTCAACCGCATGGCGAACATGGGCCTCCCGGAGACCACCGAGGCCCTGCTCCTCGCCGCCTTCGACACGCCGGACCCCTCCGCCGACCTCGCCGCCGTCGGCGAGCTGTGCACGGCCGCGGGCGCCACCGGGGTCGTCCCGGCGGACGACGCGGCCGAGTCCGAGATGCTGCTCCAGGCCCGGCGGATGTCGCTGACCGCGCTGGAGACCGTCAAGCCGGCGACGATGATCGACGACGTGTGCGTCCCGCGCTCGCGGCTCGGCGCCATGCTGGAGGGCACGGCGGCCGTCGCCGAGAAGTACGGCCTCACCATCGGCGTCTGCGCCCACGCCGGCGACGGCAACACCCACCCCGTCGTCTGCTTCGACCCGGCCGACGCCGACGAGTCCCGGCGGGCCCGGGAGTCCTTCGACGAGATCATGGCGCTCGGCCTCGCCCTCGGCGGCACGATCACCGGCGAACACGGCGTCGGCGTACTGAAGAAGGAGTGGCTCGCCCGCGAACTCGGCGAGGTGAGCGTGGAACTGCACCGGGGCATCAAGCAGGCCTTCGACCCGCTGGGGCTGCTCAACCCGGGCAAGGTGTTCTGACCGGGCCCCGGCCACGCCCCTCAACCCTCCCCGTCCTGCGACTCGTCCGAGGGCCACGGGTCGCTCATCCACAGATCGTCGGCCGGCAGCGGCGCGAGCAGCTCCGCCAGGCCCTCGTCGATGCCGAGCCGCTCGGTCTCCGTACCCGGAGGCACCACACGCAGCGTCCGCTCCACCCACACGGCCACCGCCGCGGACGGTACTTCGAGCAGGGCGTTGCCGTCGGGAGACGTCAGCGCCACGCAGATGACGCTGCTCCCGTCGAACTTCGTCGGCCAGATCCGCACGTCCCCCTGCCCGCACGGCCGGAACACCCCTTCCACCAGCAGATCGCGGGCGAACGTCCAGTGCACCGGCGAGTCGGAGCCGATGTGGAAGGTGATGTGTACGGCGTACGGGTCCTCGGTCCGGTACGTCAGCCGGGCCGGTACGGGGATGCTGCGCTCGGGCGACAGAACCAGCTTGAGCTCCAGCTCGCGTTCCACGACGGTGTGCATGAGGCGTCCTTTCGTTGCCTGGGTCCGGTCCCACGACCGGCCCGCACAGGCAGAGAGCGCCTACCCCGTCATCCATTACGCGACTTCGCGAAAAAAATCCGCGTGACCGGAAAGTGGTCCAAACACCAGGACCGGCCCGGGGGTACGCGGCTGTCTGATAGATGTGGACCCTTGTATTGAGACCGACCCAACCCCGATGGCCCGTCGGTCTGAGGCCTCGAAGAGATACGGGACCACGGTGATGAGCGCCCCAACCCCGGCACCCGGTGACGAAAGCCCCCGCGAGGGGTACTACCCCGACCCGTCCATCCCCGGATACGTCCGGTACTGGAACGGCGCCTCCTGGGTGCCCGGCACGAGCCGACCGGCCCCGGCGCAGGGCGAGACGCAGGGCGAGGCTCGGCCCGCGGCCGCCGCCGGCGGGACGGCGCAGGCACCCGCTCCCCCTCCCACCCCCGCCCCCGCGTCCGTGGAGGAGACCGGTCCGGTCTTCCTCGACGAGGAGCCGTACGAGGCCGGCCGCCCCGAACCCGCCACCGCCTGGCAGGCCGACGCCTCCCGCCAGGCCGGCTTCGGCGGCGACCACGACCGCCGGGTCTCCTGGGGCGGCAGGGGCGACGAAGCGGACGCGGACGCGACTGCGGACAGGGACGCCGGTACAGGCGCGGGTGCGGGTACCGGTTCCGCGCCGGGCGCCGCCTCCGCCACCCCGTCCGCCCCCTCCGCCGAGCTCGCCCCCCGGGGCCCGGCCTCCGCCGAGGTGGCCCGCCGCGCCCCGGCGGGCGGCGAACCGGCCGACCGCGCCCCCACGGACCCGCGCCGACCCTCCGCGCCCTCGGCACCCTCCGCGCTCTCCGCACCTTCCGCCCCCTCCGCGCCCGAGCCGGCCGGTGGTGTGGTGCCGGGCATGCGGGAGGGCGGGGCCCCGCAGCCCGAGAACACCGTCGCCATCCGCGTCAACCGGCCCGGCCGCGCCGGCGCCCCGAGCGGGGACACCGCGCGGCCGCCCGCCGAGAACACCGTCGCGCTCAGGCCCCTGCGCCGCCCAGGTGGCGGTCAGCAGCCGCCCGGAGCTGGTCAGCGGCCGCCCGCCGAGGGCACGATGACCATCCGTGCGATCGGTGCGGGCATCGCCCCCGCCGCCGATCCGCAGGCCCCGCCCGCCCCCACACCCCCGCGGCAGGCCGCCGAGCCCGCCGCCCGCCCCTCCCGGCAGGCCGGACCGGGTGCCGGCGCCGGCCTCTCCGTACGCCCGGCGCCCGCGCAGCCCGCCTTCCCGCAGCAGGGCAGGCCCGACGAGCCGGTCGTGCCGTGGAAGCCCCCGGTCGACGACCACTTCCAGCAGCTCGCCGCGGCCCGGACGGCCGGGCGCCCCGCCCCGCTCGGCAAGCGGTTCGCCGCCCGGCTCATCGACACCGTCGTCCTCGGCGCGCTCACCGGCGCGGCCTCCGCGCCGCTCGTCGGCCGGGCCGCCGACCACGTCAACGACAAGATCGACGCGGCCAAGCTGTCCGGCGAGACGGTCACCGTATGGCTGCTGGACTCCACGACGGCCGCACTGGCGGGCGCGGTGCTGGGTGTCTTCCTGGTGCTGGGCGTCCTCCTGGAGGCGCTGCCCACCGCGAAGTGGGGCCGTACGCTCGGCAAGAAGCTGTGCGGGCTCGACGTACGGGACATCGAGTCCCACGAGGCGCCCGGCTTCGGCGCCGCGCTGCGCCGGTGGTTGGTGTACGGGGTGCTGGGCATCCTGGTGGTCGGGGTGGCCGATGTGCTGTGGTGCCTGATCGACCGGCCGTGGCGCCAGTGCTGGCACGACAAGGCGGCGCGCACCTTCGTGGCGGGCTGAAGGCCGTCCCCCGAACGCACCCGAGCCGTTGCGGGGGCCCGGACAGCAGGATGCACTGGCCTCCATGAGCAACGATCAGCCGCCGTCCGGTCCGCCGCCCGATGACGACCCGTTCCGCAAGAGGCCGCCCGGTGACCAGCCGCCGCCCTCGGGCTCGCCCTACGACGCCGCACCGCCTCCGCCGCCGTACGGTCCGGGCCCCTACGGGGGCGGCGGGCCGTACGGCGGGGCGGACCCGCTGGCGGGGATGCCGCCGCTCGCGGAACCCGGCAAGCGCGTCCTGGCCCGGCTGATCGACTTCCTGATCATCTCGATCCCGCTGTACCTGATCTCGCTGCCCTGGGGCGGGGCGGTCGGCGGGTCGGACAGCAACGGCAACGACGACAACGTCGGCGACATCTTCGCCCAGACCTACAGCGGGCATCAGCTGCTCTGGTCGCTGATCGGCCTGGTGCTCTACGTCGCGTACGACACGTACTTCACGCACAAGGACGGCCGCACCCTCGGCAAGCGGCTGCTGAAGATGCGGGTCGCGATGCTCAACGACGGCCGGGTGCCGGACACCGGGGCCGCGTTCCTGCGGGCGGTGGTGCTGTGGCTGCCGGCGCTGTTGTGCTGCCCGTGCCTGTGGTGGCTGATCAACATCGTGCTGATGTTTACGGACAAGCCCTATCGCCAGGGGCTCCAGGACAAGGCGGCCAAGACGGTGGTGGTGACCGTCAACTGAGGCCGCACGGCCGGGGCGGCCGGCCGGTCAGTGCCTCAGCGAGTGCTCCCCGACCCGCCGCGCGGCGGCGCGTGCGGCGGGAATCCTGCTCTGTACGGGGGCGGGGGCGCGGCCCTCGTCCCCGGCGGCGGGGGCGGTGCCACGGTGTGCGGACGCCGGGGCGCCCGGCGCCGCCGATTTGGCCGTGTGCCGGCGGGCCGGCGCGGGTACGGTGACGGACACCAGCAGCCCGAGAGCGAGCGCGGCCGTGCCGACGGCGGCGATTCCGATGCCCGAACCGGTGCGGAACAGCAGCAACATGGCCAGGGTCGAGAAGACGACGGTGACCGAACCGTAGGAGAGCTGTGCGGCAGTGGGACGCGGCATGGCGTTTTCCAGTCCTCGGGACGTCGGATGGGCGGTCTCTCAACACGGTCGCGCTGTCGAACGACTCTACGACGGTGGATGCCCGCGAGGAACGGCCAGTAAGCGTAACCTAACCCACAGTGCCGATGCATGGGGGGCGCACGGAGTCATCTCACGCGCCCCCGCGGGAGTCTGACGCGCCGGTGGGTCGCGGACGCCTCGTCCGGATACCGGAATGGTGCTCCTGCATAGTGCACTTGCTCTGTTCAAGTCAAGGTCTGTCTTTTCTTCCGTAACTCCGGTCGAATGTCGTCACTTGTGACGCGTTTCCGCGCGCGGCCTCTCCACACTCCCGGGCCGTCGCCGCGGGCGCCGGGGAGGACTGCATCACGTGATCATTAAGAGACGGGCGCTTCGCACCGGAGCGGTTGTCGTGGCCATGGCCGCGACCGCCGCTGCCGCATCCGCCTTCGCAACCGCTCAGGCGGATGACCAGGCGTCAGGCACCCCTGCCTCCATCGACCGCCGGGACCCGGGGTCGGCCGAGGGCAACGCACATAACCTGGAGGGCCCGTTCAGCAAGCAGCAGGACGCTCAGCGTCAGGCAGCTCTGGAACAGGTCATATCCGGCGACAAGAAGGTGTCGTCGCGCGGTGGCTCCAACGTCGTCAAGCTCGACGACAACAAGTACGTCGAGCTCGGCCGCGAGAAGACCGACAAGATCTTCACCATCCTGGTGGAGTTCGGTGACCAGGTCGACAACACGACCATGTACGACCCGGACGGCGAGGGGCCCAAGCCCCCCGTCAAGAAGTACGGCGGCACGCCGGGACCGGCGCACAACAAGATAGCCAAGCCGGACCCCAAGAAGGACAACAGCACCGCCTGGCAGGCCGATTACAACCAGGCCCACTTCCAGGACCTGTACTTCGGTAAGGGCGCGGGCAAGAACTCCCTCAAGACGTACTACGAGAAGACCTCCTCCGGCCGCTACTCGGTCGACGGAGAGGTCTCCGACTGGGTCAAGGTCCCCTACAACGAGGCGCGTTACGGCTCGAACTACTGCGGTTCGAGCAACTGCGCAAACGCCTGGGACATGATCAAGGACGGCGTGAACGCCTGGGCCGCCGACCAGAAGGCCAAGGGCCGCACCGCCGAGCAGATCAAGGCGGACCTCGCCGAGTACGACCAGTGGGACCGCTACGACTACGACAACGACGGCGACTTCAACGAGCCCGACGGCTACATCGATCACTTCCAGATCGTGCACGCGGGTGAGGACGAGTCCGCCGGCGGCGGCGTCGAGGGCACCGACGCCATCTGGGCGCACCGCTGGTACGCGTACGGCACCAACGCCGGCGCCACCGGCCCGGCCGACAACAAGGCCGGCGGTACCGAGATCGGTGACACCGGCATCTGGGTCGGCGACTACACCGCGCAGCCCGAGAACGGCGGCCTGGGCGTCTTCGCCCACGAGTACGGCCACGACCTCGGTCTCCCGGACCTCTACGACACCACCAACACCGCCGAGAACTCGGTCGGTTTCTGGTCCCTGATGTCGGCGGGCTCCTGGCTCGGCACCGGCAAGGACAGCATCGGGGACATGCCCGGTGACATGACCGCCTGGGACAAGCTCCAGCTGGGCTGGCTCAACTACGCCGAGGCCAAGGCCGCGACGAAGTCCACCCACAAGCTGGGCGTGTCCGAGTACAACACCAAGGACAAGCAGGCGCTCGTCGTCAAGCTGCCCGAGAAGCCCGTCACCACCCCCGTCACGACGCCCGCCGAGGGCGCCAAGCAGTGGTGGAGCGACATGGGCGACAACCTCAGCAACACGCTGTCCCGCCCGGTCGACCTGACCGGCAAGTCCAAGGCGACCCTGGACCTCCAGGGCTGGTGGGACATCGAGGCCGACTACGACTACCTCTACACCGAGGTGTCCACCAACGGCGGCACCAGCTGGACCGCGATCGACGGCACCGCCGACGGCAAGGCCATCCCGCGCGACGCCAGTGACAAGCCGGCCCTGACCGACGTCTCCGGCAAGTACAAGAAGCTCTCGTACTCGCTGGACGCCTACGCGGGCAAGAAGATCGACATCCGCTTCCGCTACGCCACCGACGGCGGCGCGGGCGGCGTGGGCTTCACGGCCGACACCATCTCGGTCACCGCCGACGGTGCCGCGCTCTTCACGGACAACGCCGAGGGCGACGACAACGGCTGGACCAGCAAGGGCTTCTCGCGGGTCGGCAAGTCGTTCACCAAGGACTACCCGCAGTACTACATCGCGGAGAACCGCCAGTACGTCAGCTACGACGAGACCCTCAAGGTCGGCCCGTACAACTTCGGCTTCTCCACGACCCGTCCGGACTGGGTCGAGCACTTCCCGTACCAGAACGGTCTGCTCGTCTGGCTCTGGGACACCTCGCAGAAGAACAACAACGTCTCGCAGCACCCGGGCCAGGGCCTGATCCTGCCGGTCGACGCGCACGCCAAGCCGCTGACGTGGTCGAACGGCACGATCATCCGCAACAAGATCCAGCCCTTCGACGCCCCGTTCAGCTGGTACCCGACGGACGGCTTCACGCTGCACAACGCCGACGTTGCCACGAAGATCAAGCCGCAGCTCGGCGTGCCGGCCTTCGACGACCACAAGGGCACCTACTGGTACAAGGAGAACCCGACCGGAAGCGTCAAGGTTCCTGACACCAACACCAAGATCACGATCGTCAGCGAGCCGCTCAACGGCTCCACGATGACCGTCCAGGTGGGGACCTCGCACAAGTAATCCAGTATCACCGCAGGTCACAGCATGATCGGCCGTCGCCCTCTAGCGGGCGACGGCCGATCGTGTTTAGGTGCCTCTTGTTCACTTTCTTATTGACACGATGTCTCACGGGGGAGCGCGGAAGCATGGCAGGCGGAGGATTCAGCAAGTTGCCGAACGGCAGCGTGGTCGTCGCGATCACCCTGCCGAGCCCGGCGGAGAGCGCGGGACCGGGCACCCCGGTCCGCGTCCTGGTCCACGCGGGCAACCGGGCCCGGGCCCTGACCCGGCTGCGCAACCTGGGCCTGCGCGCCGTGTACCTGCGCGGCAACGCCGAGCCGCCGACCCCGGACGAGATCACCGCCGTCCTGCACCACCCGGACGGCCTCCTGTGGCGCGCGAGACCGGAGCGGGCCCAGGAGCTCTGGCACCCCATCCGCGCCCTGCTGAGGCCCGCCGTGGCGGCCGGACAGGGCTGAGGAGGCCCCGAGGGGCCGTACAGGGCTGAGGGGGCCCGAGGGGCCGTACAGGGCTGAGAGGGCCCCAGGGGCCGGGCAGGGCCGAGGGGCCCCGGGGGTCGGGCAGGGCTGAAGGGGCCCGGGCGCCGGTGCGGGCCTCGGGGGTGCTCAGACCACCGGCTTGCCCGTCAGCGCCACGCCCGCGCCGCGCATCTCGGCCAGCGCCCGGTCCGTCGTCGCCTCGGCGACGCCCGCGGTCAGGTCGAGCAGCACCTGCGTGGCGAAGCCCTCACGGGCGGCGTCCAGCGCGGTGGCCCGCACGCAGTGGTCGGTCGCGATGCCGACCACGTCGACCTCGCTGACCTCACGTTCGCGCAGCCACGCGGCGAGCCCCGTGCCGTTCTCGTCCAGCCCCTCGAAACCGCTGTACGCGGCCGCGTGCGCGCCCTTGTCGAAGACCGTGTCGATCGCCCCCGAGGCGACCGCCGGGGCGAAATTGGGGTGGAAGCCCACGCCCTCCGTACCGGCCACGCAGTGCGGCGGCCAGGAGTGCTCGAAGTCCGGCGCCGACGAGAAGTGGTCACCGGGATCGATGTGGTGGTCCCGGGTGGCAACCACGTACCGGTAACCGGGCCGGCTCTCGCCGATCAGGTCCGTGATGGCGGCGGCGACATCGGCACCCCCCGCCACGGCGAGGCTCCCGCCCTCGCAGAAGTCGTTCTGAACGTCCACGACGATCAAGGCGCGGTGCATGCTGGGTGTCCTTCGGTGGGGGAGTGAGCGGTGGTCACTGCGTGACGGGGGTGGCACCGAGCCTAGAGACTCGGCTCGGCGTTAGGGAGGGGGTGCCCACGCGAATCAAGCCCGTCCGGGCAAAATCAAGCGCGTCCGGGCAAATCGAGCCCGTCCGGCGATTGAGGGCGGAACGGCACCTCGGACGCACCCGGCAGCCGCTCGCCGCCTCACACGTACTCCGTGGGAATAACCGCCTCGCCCCGCGACAACTGCATCGCCGACAACGGCAGCCCCGCCCGCGCCGCGATGTGCCGCTCCCGGGCCGCGTCCAGCGGCTCGCGCGCGACGACCTCGCCGCCCCGGACCAGCTCGACCAGCAGCTGCCGGCCGGCCAGCTCCTCCGGCACCGGGCCGGTGCCGATCACCTCGGCCTCCGCCACCCCCTCCTCGTCCAGCCGGCGCGCCGCCCACTTGCGGCCGCCCTTCGAGGACTTCGCGCCCATCGACTTCTTCGCCACCGGCCGCAGCTCGTCCGCCGGATCGGCCGAGGCCGCGCGGGCGACCAGCTTGTAGACCATCGAGCAGGTGGGGTGCCCGCTGCCGGTCACCAGCTGGGTGCCCACCCCGTACGCGTCCACCGGCGCGGCGGCCAGCGAGGCGATGGCGTACTCGTCCAGGTCCGAGGTCACCACGATCTTCGTCCCGGTGGCGCCCAGCTCGTCCAGCTGCTGGCGCACCCGGTGGGCCACCAGCAGCAGGTCGCCGGAGTCGATCCGTACCGCCCCCAGCTCGGGACCGGCGATCTCGACCGCCGTACGGACCGCCGCGGTCACGTCGTACGTGTCCACCAGCAGCGTCGTGCCGCGCCCCAGCGAGTCGACCTGGGCCTGGAACGCGTCGTGCTCGGAGTCGTGCAGCAGGGTGAACGCGTGGGCGCTCGTACCGACCGTCGGGATGTTGTAGCGGAAGCCGGCGGCCAGGTCGGACGTGGTGTCGAAGCCGCCGATGTACGCGGCCCGGGCCGAGGCCACCGCCGACAGCTCGTGGGTGCGCCGCGCGCCCATCTCGATCAGGCCGCGACCGCCGGCCGCGGCCGACATCCGGGAGGCCGCGGCGGCGATGGCCGAGTCGTGGTTGAGGATCGACAGGATCACCGTCTCCAGCAGCACGCACTCGGCGAAGGAGCCCTCGACCCGCAGGACCGGCGAGCCCGGGAAGTACACCTCGCCCTCCGGGTAGCCCCAGATGTCGCCGCTGAAGCGGTAGTCGGCCAGGTAGTCCAGGGTCGGCCCGTCGACGACGTCCTGGTCGCGCAGGAAGCCGAGCATGTCCTCGTCGAAGTGGAAGTTCTCCACCGCGTCCAGGACCCGCCCGATGCCCGCGACGACGCCGTAGCGCCGCCCCTCGGGCAGCCGGCGGGTGAACGCCTCGAAGACCGAGCGCCGGTCGGCGGTGCCGGCCTTCAGTGCGGCCTGCACCATCGTGAGCTCGTACTGGTCGGTGAAGAGCGCTGTCGACGGCACACCGACCCGTCGCCCAAGGTCCGCAGAGTTCATGCCGGGGATGCTACCCCTATTTCGTCAAAGTGACGAGATGGGGTCTCCGGGCCCGGCGCGGCGCGGGGGCCGTTTGTGCGATGGGCCCTTGTGAGTGGCAGCATGGGGTAGGTGAGCGTCGCCCCCGTAGAGATCGAACGTCCCGAATCGGCCGAGGACAGCCTCGTCGTCCCCGAGCCCGACGTCCCCTGGGTGACGCTGGTCCACAACGACCCGGTCAACCTCATGAGCTACGTGACCTATGTCTTCCAGGCCTACTTCGGCTACTCCAAGGACAAGGCGCACAAGCTGATGCTCGACGTCCACCAGAAGGGCCGCGCCGTCGTCTCCAGCGGCAGCCGCGAGGAGATGGAACGCGACGTCCAGGCCATGCACGGCTACGGGCTGTGGGCCACGCTCACCCAGGACCGCAACTGACCCGCTCCGCACCGCTCCCGTCCGTCCCGCCCGAACACCATCGGAGTCAACCCATGGCCGGCCACTTCGAGGCCACCCCCGGCGGCGGCGCGGCCGTCGCGCTCGACGAGGTGGAGATCGCGATCCTGCGCTCCCTCGCCGTCCAGCTGCTGGAGCTCATCGGACCCGGCGAGGAACCCGCCGAGGGCGACGACCCGCTCGCCGCCCTGTTCGCCGAGGGCCCCAGCGAGCCGCCCGAGGACCCGGCCCTGGCCCGCCTCTTCCCCCAGGCGTACGGCGACCGCGACGACGAACTGATCGCCGCCTCCGCCGAGTTCCGCCGGTTCACCGAGAACGACCTGCGCACCCGCAAGCGCGAGGACGCCCTCGTCGTCGTCCGGACCCTGGACGCGCTCACGCCCGCAGGCGATGGCGCCGCCGTGCTCACGCTCACCGCCGACGAGAGCCGCAGCTGGCTCGGCTCCCTCAACGACCTCCGGCTCACCATCGGCACCCGCCTGGAGGTCTCCGACGAGGACGAGGGCGAGGAGGGCTCGCTCTACCGGCTCCCCGACAGCGACCCGCGCAAGCCCATGGTCATGGCCTACCTCTGGCTCGGCGCCCTCCAGGAAACCCTCGTCGAGACCCTGATGCCCTGACCGGGTGCGCCAGGGGGTGTTCGCTCAACGGACACTTAAATCCGAATAACGATCGCATCACCTGAACGGCCTTTTTTGCAGCGCCCGGACCGCCTTGTCCGCTTTTACTTGTGGTGTGCGCCACAAAACGTCCGCTGGATCATCGTCGTGCCCGTGATAAATCTTCACGACCACCCGGGGACGCCACCCATGTCCCCGGGTAGGCGCTGTCAGCCGGTGACCACCGGCGGCACTCCATCCATATCCGGGGGGATCAGGACCTGATCCGCGGCCGAAAGGCGCGGATCGGCGTGGAGAAAGGCGCGACCACATGACATCGGCGCAGATCGACGACAAGGGGCAGGACGGCCCGCACACCGAGGCCGCGGACGCCACCACCTCCGCCGAGGGATACCAGAGAGCGCTCGGCGCCCGCCAGATCCAGATGATCGCGATCGGCGGGGCCATCGGCACCGGCCTCTTCCTCGGCGCCGGCAAGGCCATCTCCAAGGCCGGACCCAGCCTCATCCTGGCCTACGCCATCGCGGGCCTGGTCATCTTCTTCATCATGCGGGCCCTGGGCGAACTCCTCATGTACCGCCCGGTGTCGGGCTCCTTCTCGGAGTACGCCCGCGAATTCGTCGGCCCCTTCGCCGGCTTCGTCACCGGCTGGACCTACTGGCTGTTCTGGGTCGTCACCGGAATCACCGAAGTCACCGCCGCGGCCCAGTACATGACCTTCTGGTTCACCATTCCGCAATGGGTCTCGGCCCTGATCTTCACCATCATTCTCTACGGCGTGAACCTCATCTCCGTGAAACTCTTCGGAGAGTTGGAGTTCTGGTTCTCGATGGTCAAGGTCACCGCCATCGTCGGCATGATCCTCATCTGCGCCGGAATCCTCACCGTCGGCTTCTCCGACGCCGGAGACACCGCGAGCGTCACCCATCTGTGGTCCGACGGCGGCTTCTTCCCGCACGGCGTCAAGGGCACCCTGATGACCCTTCAGATCGTGATGTTCGCCTTCCTCGCCGTCGAACTCGTCGGCGTCACCGCCGGCGAGTCCAAGGACCCCAAGACCGTCCTGCCCAAGGCCATCAACACCGTGCCCTGGCGCATCGCCGTCTTCTACATCGGCGCCCTGATCATGATCCTCTCGGTGGTGCCCTGGACCGAGTTCTCGCCCGACGTCTCCCCGTTCGTCGAAGCCTTCGAGAAGATGGGCCTCGGCCTCGGCGCGGGCATCGTCAACTTCGTCGTCCTGACCGCCGCGCTCTCCTCCTGCAACTCCGGCATGTACTCCACCGGCCGCATGCTCCGCGACCTCGCGCTCAACGGCCAGGGCCCGAAGTTCTTCACCCGGCTCACCAGGAGCGGCACCCCGCTCGTCGGCACCACCTTCTCCGCCGCCCTCATGCTCGTCGGCGTCTGGGTCAACTACCAGTGGCCCGGAGACGCCTTCACCTACGTCGTCTCCTTCGCCACGATCTCCGGCATGTGGGCCTGGATCATGATCCTGACCAGCCAGATCCGCTACCGCCGCCTGGCCGACCGCGGAGCCCTCCCGCAGTCCACCTTCCGGGCCCCCGGAGCCCCGCACACCAGCGTCTTCGCCCTCTCGTTCATCGCCATGGTCGTCGTCATGATGGCCATCGACAAGGACACCCGGATCTCCCTGTACTGCGCCCCGCTCTGGGCGCTGGTCCTCGGCGTCTCCTACCTGGTCCTGAAGTCCCGCAACCCGCAGGGCAAGGCGTTCGCCCGCCGCTGAACCACCGGCCCCCACCAGGGCGATTCCACGATGCGGGCCCCGGCGTACCACTCCTCGGTACGCCGGGGCCCGTCGTCCTATCCTGGGCGCCATGCTGACCATCACCCAGACGCTCTACGACCAGATCGTGGCGCACGCCCGCGCCGACCACCCCGACGAGGCGTGCGGCGTCGTCGCCGGGCCCGCCGGCTCCGGCCGCCCCGAACGCTTCATCCCGATGCTCAACGCGGCCCGCTCGCCCACGTTCTACGAGTTCGACTCCGCCGACCTCCTCAAGCTCTACCGCGGCATGGACGACCGCGACGAGGAGCCCGTGATCGTCTACCACTCTCACACGGCGACCGAGGCCTACCCCTCGCGCACCGACGTCACCTACGCCAACGAGCCCGGCGCCCACTACGTCCTCGTGTCCACCGCGGACACCGACGACGCGGGCCCCTTCCAGTTCCGCTCGTACCGCATCGTGGACGGCGAGATCACCGAGGAGGAGGTCGCGGTCGTCGCGGCGTACCCCACCGCCTGACCCCGTTCGCACCGCCTCCGCAAGGCCCGGACAGGGCCGCCCACCCCGGCCCTGTCCACCTGGCGAACACCCAACGTCCACCAGGCGAGATCACACTCCGAATCCCCGACCGGGAATCGATACGATGACCGCATGGTTCCCCATGACGTGAGTGACAAGACGCCGGGCACGCTGCTCGTGGCGCGCCTGCACGTCGACCTGTGCCGCCTCTCCAGCGCCATCTGTACGAACCACCGGTCCGCCGGCCGCGAGGTCTGAGCCCGTCCCGGCGCCGCCCGGCCGGGCGCCACGCACCACGCACCGACCCCCGCGCGGGGGCAGAGCCGCGCGCCCCACGCCCACCGCCACCACTCCGCTTCGACAGGAGCCCACGCCATGGCCATCGAGGTCCGCATCCCGACCATCCTCCGCACCTACACCGACGGCGCCAAGGCCGTCGAGGGCAACGGGGACACCCTCGCCGACCTCTTCACGGACCTGGAGAGCCGCCACACCGGCATCCGTGAGCGCATCGTCGACGGCGAGCAGCTGCGCCGCTTCGTCAACGTCTACCTCAACGACGAGGACGTCCGCTTCCTCGACGGCATCTCCACCAAGCTCAACGACGGCGACAGCATCACCATCCTCCCGGCCGTCGCCGGCGGCATGAACTGATGCGCTTCGACAGCCCGCTCGCCGCGGTGGGCAACACCCCGCTCGTCCGCCTGCCGCGGCTGTCACCGTCGGACGACGTCCGCATCTGGGCCAAGCTGGAGGACCGCAACCCCACCGGCTCGATCAAGGACCGCCCCGCGCTCCACATGGTCGAGCAGGCGGAGAAGGACGGCCGGCTCACCCCCGGCTGCACCATCCTCGAACCCACCAGCGGCAACACCGGCATCTCGCTCGCCATGGCGGCCAAGCTCAAGGGCTACCGCATCGTGTGCGTGATGCCGGAGAACACCTCCCAGGAACGGCGCGACCTGCTCGCCATGTGGGGCGCCGAGATCATCTCCTCGCCGGCCGCGGGCGGCTCCAACACCGCGGTCCGCGTCGCCAAGGAGCTCTCGGCCGAGCACCCGGACTGGGTGATGCTCTACCAGTACGGCAACCCGGACAACGCGGGCGCCCACTACGCCACGACCGGCCCGGAGATCCTTGCCGACCTCCCCTCGGTCACCCACTTCGTCGCGGGCCTCGGCACCACCGGCACCCTGATGGGCGTCGGCCGCTACCTGCGCGAACACGTCGAAGGCATCAGGATCGTCGCCGCCGAGCCGCGCTACGACGACCTGGTCTACGGCCTGCGCAACCTCGACGAGGGCTTCGTCCCCGAGCTCTACGACGCCTCCGTCCTCACCACCCGCTACTCGGTCGGCTCCGCCGACGCCGTCACCCGCACCCGCGAACTCCTCCAGCAGGAGGGCATCTTCGCGGGCGTCTCCACGGGGGCGGCGCTGCACGCCGCGATCGGGGTCGGCGACAAGGCCGTCAAGGCCGGCGAGACCGCGGACATCGTCTTCGTCGTCGCCGACGGCGGCTGGAAGTACCTGTCGACGGGCGTGTACACCGCGCCGACGACGGAAGCGGCGATCGCTACGTTGCAGGGGCAGCTCTGGGCGTAGTCCTTGCGTCGTACGCCCCTGACGCCGGGGCCGGACCGTAGTGGTCCGGCCCCGGCGTCGTCGTTTCCGGGGGCGCGGGGCGGAGCCCCGAAGACCCAGCCGCTCCGGCGCTTGAGGAGCGGGGCCCGGGGCAGCGCCCCGGTTTCGGGAAGGGGCGGGCAGGGGAACGCCCGCCGCAGGCGCCACCCCCACCCCTGCGCCCGTCACTCCTTCCATCGAACCGGTGACAGCACAGGTGAGTTCCCCCACAACGACACGCCCCGAAGGAGCGACCGGCCCCTGCGCGCCTTACGCTCAACAAACCGCTCAACGATCCGCACGAATCGCACCGCACGAATCGCACCGCACGAATCGCACCGCACGAACCCTCCCCGTTCCCACGTCTCGGAGGTTCACGCTCCATGAAGCTCACCGTCGTCGGCTGCTCCGGCTCGTTCCCCTCCGCGGGATCGGCATGCTCGAGCTACCTCGTAGAGGCCGACGGCTTCAGGCTGCTTCTCGACATGGGCAACGGAGCCCTCGGCGAGCTGCAGCGTTACGTCGGTCTGTACGACCTCGACGCCATCTTCCTCAGCCACCTGCACGCCGACCACTGCATCGACATGTGCGCGTACTTCGTCGTCCGGTACTACCCGCACGGCGGCGACCGCCCCGCCCGTATCCCGGTCTACGGCCCCGACGGCACGGAGCAGCGGCTCACCACCGCGCACGCGGACACCCCGTCCGACCACGCGATGAGCGAGGTCTTCGACTTCCACACGCTGAAGCCGGGCTGGTTCGAGATCGGCCCCTTCTCGGTGCGTACGGAGAAGCTGTGCCACCCCGTGGACACGTACGGCATCCGCATCGAACACGGCGGCGGCTCGCTCACGTACTCCGGGGACACCGGCATCTGTGAGGCGCTGGACGAGCTGGCCGAGGGCGCGGATCTCTTCCTCTGCGAGGCGTCGTTCGTGCACGGCAAGGAGGACATCCCGGACCTCCACCTCAACGGCCGCGAGGCCGGCGAGCTGGCCGCGCGGGCGGAGGTGGGCCGCCTGGTCCTCACCCACATCCCGCCGTGGACCGACGCCGAGCGCAACCTCGCCGACGCCCGCGAGGTCTTCACCGGGCCGACGGAGCTGGCGGCGCCCGGCGCGGTCTACGAGGTCTGAGCCGCCCCCCCGCACGCGCACGACGAAGCCGACGAAGCCCCTCACCTTCCCGTCGGGGAGGTGAGGGGCTTCGTCGTGTACAGGTCGCCGACCAGGGGCTACTTGGTCAGGTCCTCGATCTCCTCCTCGGGCTCACGGCCCGGGGTGGTGAGGTTGAACTTGGTGATCGCGAAGCGGAAGACCACGTAGTAGATCACCGCGAAGACGAGACCGATCGGGATGATCAGCCATGGCTTGGTCGCCAGGTTCCAGTTCAGGAAGTAGTCGATGAAGCCGGCCGAGAAGGTGAACCCGGCGTGCACGCCCAGCGCCCAGGTGACGGCCATCGAGATCGCGGTGAGGACCGCGTGGATCGCGTAGAGGAGCGGCGCGATGAACATGAACGAGAACTCGATCGGCTCGGTCACACCGGTGACGAACGAGGTCAGCGCCAGGGAGACCATCATGCCCATCACGGCCTTGCGGCGCTCCGGGCGGGCGGAGTGCGCGATGGCGATGGCGGCGGCCGGGAGACCGAACATCATGATCGGGAAGAAGCCCGACATGAACTGACCGGCGGTCGGGTCGTGGACGAAGAAGCGGTTCAGGTCACCGTGCACGACGGCGCCGGTGGCGTCCGTGAAGTCACCCAGCTGGAACCACGAGACCGTGTTGACGAACTGGTGCATGCCGACCGGGATCAGCGCGCGGTTGATCAGACCGAAGAGGCCGGCACCGAAGGAGCCGAGACCGGTCATCCACTCGCCGAAGTTGGATATGCCGTCGCCGATGGGCTCCCAGACCAGGCCGAAGAAGACACCGAAGATCACGCCGACGAAGGCCATGATGATCGGGACGAGCCGGCGGCCGTTGAAGAAGCCGAGCCAGTCCACCAGCTTGGTGCGGTGGAACTTCTGCCACAGGATCGCGGCGACGAGACCCATCAGGATGCCGCCGAGGACACCCGGGTTGTTGTACGTCGCGGCCGTGTCCTCGCCCTTCTGGATCACCGCTTCGGTGACCGGGAAGGCCTTGAGCACGTTGCTGTACACCAGGAAGCCGACCAGGCCGGCGAGGGCGGTCGAGCCGTCCGACTTCTTGGCGAAGCCGATGGCGACACCGATGCAGAAGAGCATCGGAAGGTTGTCGAAGACCGCGCCGCCTGCCGTGGCGAACACGGAGGCGACCTTGTCCCAGCCGAGGCCGTCGTCACCGAAGACGTCGGGCTGGCCGAGACGGAGCAGGATGCCCGCGGCCGGCAGCACGGCGATCGGCAGCTGAAGGCTGCGACCCACCTTCTGCAGGCCCTGGAACAGGCCGGAGCCCCGCTTCTTCGCGGGGGCCGCCGTAGCGGTGGCCGTACTCATCAACTTCCTCCAGTAGGCAAGGCGCCGCCAGGGACAGGGGGTTTCGGGTGGGCGACGACTCGAGGAACGTGACGGGGGAACGTCACATGGTCTGGACCACTGAGTGGTGTAGACCAGTTGTAGCACGGTGAGGGTTAGATAAGGAACCTGCAATTTCCGACTACTTCGCAGCAGCTGGCGCATACGCACCGTGACATGCGAAAAGCCCCCGGACCGCAGGGTCCGGGGGCCGCGCTCACAAGGTCAGTGACCTTGCGTAAAGGCTACTTCGTGAGATTCTGCTCGGTCTCCTCCTCGACCTCCTCGGGCTCGCGGCCCGGCGTCTGGAGGTTGAACCTGGTGATCGCGAACCGGAAGACGACGTAATACACGACGGCGAACGCCAGCCCGATCGGGATGATGAGCCAGGGTTTCGTCGCCAGGCTCCAGTTGATGACGTAGTCGATCAACCCCGCCGAGAAGCTGAAGCCGTCCTTCACGCCCAGTGCCCACGTCACCGCCATCGACACACCGGTGAGCACCGCGTGGATGGCGTACAGGATGGGTGCGACGAACAGGAACGAGTACTCGATCGGCTCCGTGATTCCCGTCACGAACGACGTCAGGCCGACCGAGATCATCATGCCCGCCACCGCCTTGCGCCGGTGCGGCTTCGCACAGTGGTAGATCGCCAGCGCCGCCGCCGGCAGCGCGAACATCATGATCGGGAAGAAGCCCGTCGTGAACTGACCGGCCGTCGGGTCGCCCGCCAGGAACCGGTTGATGTCACCGTGCACGACCGTCCCGTCCGGCTTGGTGAAGTCACCGAACTGGAACCAGACGAACGTGTTCAGGAACTGGTGCATGCCGATGACCAGCAACGCGCGGTTGGCCACACCGAAGATGCCCGACCCCAGCCAGTTCAGGTCCACCAGCCACTTCGAGAAACTGGTCAGACCGTCACCGATCGGCTGCCACAGCCAGGCGCACAGCGCCGCGAAGAGCAGACCGACGAACGCCATGATGATCGGGACGAGCCGGCGGCCGTTGAAGAAGCCCAGCCAGTCCACCAGCTTCACCCGGTGGAACCGCCGCCAGAACCAGGCCGCCATCAGGCCCATCACGATCCCGCCGAACACCCCCGGGTTCTGGTACGCCGCCGGCGTCACCGTCGCGTCGCCCGCGACACACGTACCGAACCAGGTGCCGCCCGAGACGAACGTCGAACCCTTGTCGCAGTCCACCGGGAACGCGTGCAGCACCGCGTAGTACACGAGGAAGCCCGTCACGGCGGCGAGCGCCGTCGAACCGTCCGCCTTCCGCGCCATGCCGATCGCCACACCGACGCAGAACAGCAGCGGAAGCCCGAGCCCCGAGTCCAGCAGCGCACCGCCCGCCGCCGCGAACACCTTGGCGACATTGGTCCAGCCCAGACCGTCGTCACCGAAGACGTCCGGCTGGCCGAGCCGGTTGAGGATACCGGCGGCCGGCAGCACGGCGATCGGGAGCTGAAGGCTGCGCCCCATCTTCTGGAGGCCCTGGAAGAGGCCGTTCCACCACCGCTTCTGTGGGATGGCGGCTTCGCTGCTGGAGCTCATCGGCGTCCTCCCGGAACAGGCCACGTTTGATGGGTGTTGCAGACTGGTGTAGACCAGTTGCGGTACGGTGCGGAGCCCGCCGGAAGGCAGGGCGCCGGTGATCGTCATCATTGGTGACGGCCGGAGCGCTCGCTAGCGAAGTTGGGCCAACCGTGCGTTACCGTGACGAAACGGACCCAGGGTGGGCCGTCGCATGTACATGAAGAACCAGGGAGAAGGCCATGGCCAGCAAGGCTGAGAAGATCGTCGCCGGGCTCGGCGGAATCGAGAACATCGAAGAGGTCGAGGGCTGCATCACCCGCCTGCGCACCGAGGTCGTCGACCCGAGCAAGGTCGACGAGGCCGCGCTCAAGGCCGCCGGCGCCCACGGCGTCGTCAAGATGGGCACCGCGATCCAGGTCGTCATCGGCACCGACGCCGACCCGATCGCCGCCGACATCGAAGACATGATGTGACGCACCGCTGAACCCGTCGGGCCTCCTCGGCCGACACCCGCCCGACCCCGTCGGCCCCTCGGCCGACACCCGCCGGACCCCGCCGGACATCCTCCGGCCGACACCCGCCGGACCCCGTCGGCCCCCTCGGCCGGCACCCCGCAGGCCCCGCCCGACCAGGGCGGGGCCTGCCGCGCGTCCGCCCCACCGGGGTCCTCCGATGGGGCACCCCGCACACCGGCGGGCACGGGCTTCGCACCGGGGATTCCCGGGTCTCGCGCACGCCGGCACCCACGGCCCCGCGCCCAGGCAGGCACCGCCTCCTCGCCGGGAATCGCCCGGCCCCGCACCCGATAGGCTCGACGCCATGTCTCGTATCGACGGCCGCACCCCCGACCAGCTCCGCCCCGTCACCATCGAACGCGGATGGAGCAAGCACGCCGAAGGTTCCGTACTCATCTCCTTCGGCGACACCAAAGTCTTCTGCACCGCCTCCGTCACCGAAGGCGTGCCCCGCTGGCGCAAGGGCAGCGGCGAAGGCTGGGTCACCGCCGAATACTCCATGCTGCCCCGCTCCACCAACACCCGCGGCGACCGCGAATCCGTACGCGGCAAGATCGGCGGCCGCACCCACGAGATCAGCCGCCTCATCGGCCGCTCCCTGCGCGCCGTCATCGACTACAAGGCCCTCGGCGAGAACACCATCGTCCTCGACTGCGACGTCCTCCAGGCCGACGGCGGCACCCGCACCGCCGCCATCACCGGCGCCTACGTCGCGCTGGCCGACGCCATCGCCTGGGCCCAGGGCAAGAAGATCATCAAGCACGGCCGCAAGCCGCTGACCGGCACCGTCTCCGCCGTCAGCGTCGGCATCGTCGACGGCACCCCGCTCCTCGACCTCTGCTACGAGGAGGACGTCCGCGCCGAGACCGACATGAACGTCGTCTGCACCGGCGACGGCCGCTTCGTGGAGGTCCAGGGCACCGCCGAGGCCGAGCCCTTCGACCGCACGGAACTCAACGCCCTCCTCGACCTCGCCACCGCCGGCTGCGTCGACCTCGCCCGGTTCCAGAACGACGCCCTGGCCGCCACCCTCGGCGCGTAGGGCAGACCCCGAGAGCAACCAACTCCCTCTCCCACGGCGTCGATACGCATACGGGCGCACGGGTCGAACCGTGCGCCCGTCCGCGAATCCGCACCCGTGGAGGGCCCACACCATGGCCGCGCGCCACCGGCACCACCGCACCGGCCGTGGAGATCGCCAAAGTCTGCACCCCGTGACCCACCGGGGCGGGCGCGGCGATAATCGACCCATGACCCGTCTCATCCTCGCCACCCGCAACGCCGGGAAGATCACCGAACTCCACGCGATCCTCGCCGACGCGGGCCTCACCCACGAACTCGTCGGCGCCGACGCGTACCCGGAGGTCCCCGACGTCAAGGAGACCGGCGTCACCTTCGCCGAGAACGCCCTCCTCAAGGCCCACGCCCTCGCGCAGGCCACCGGCCACCCCGCCATCGCCGACGACTCCGGCCTCTGCGTGGACGTGCTCGGCGGCGCCCCCGGCATCTTCTCGGCCCGCTGGTCCGGCACCCACGGCAACGACCGCGCCAACCTGGACCTGCTCCTCGCCCAGCTCTCCGACATCGACGCCCCGCACCGCGCCGCCCACTTCGCCTGCGCCGCAGCCCTCGCCCTCCCGGACGGCACGGAACGCGTGGTCGAGGGCCGCCTCACCGGCACCCTGCGCCACACCCCCGCGGGCGGATACGGCTTCGGCTACGACCCGATCCTCCAGCCGGACGGCGAGACGCGCACCTGCGCGGAACTGACCCCGGACGAGAAGAACGCGATCAGCCACCGCGGCAAGGCGTTCCGGGCGCTGGTCCCGGTGGTGCGGGAACTGGTGGGGTGACGCCCTTTGTGAACGCGGCAGGCCCGACTCGTCGCTGATGCGAGTCGGGCCTGCCGATGGGGTGCGCGAGGAGGGACTCGAACCCTCACGCCGCTAGGGCACTGGTACCTAAAACCAGCCTGTCTCACCAATTCCAGCACTCGCGCCTCCCCGGCAGTCTACAAGGGGAGGCGCCGTCGGCCCGAGGGTTTAGGGCGTGCTCGTCTCTTTGGCGCGCCGGTTGCGACACCATGTCTCGGTGAACGCATGGCAGTTGGGGCACAGGTAGCGAAGGTTCTCGGCCCGGTTGTCGAGCCAGTCGCCGTTGATGTGGTCGATCTGCAGCGTGAAGGACTGCCTCAGCCACTTCCCTCTGTTGCCGCAGGACGCGCACCGGTAGGCGACGCCGATCTCCTGCAGAGCGCGGTGAAGCCCTTCCCGGTTCGTGCGTCCCGACCCCGGCGGTCTGATAACCAAGGTCGTCGGCGCGATCGTCCTGGGCTTACGCGTTTGTGGCACTGCCCAGGTGCGGCGCTTGAAGTGGCTCGTGTCGAGCTCCAGTCGCAGAACCATGCGTCGCACGCGGCGGTGATTCGTGTCGTTGACCTCAAGACGGAGCGCGCGCATGACGTCCGCGTAGCTCGTGGCTTGCGGGATGGCGCTCCTCAGGGCGGCCTCCGGGATGGCAAGACGTGCGTTACGGAAGTGGGAGGTGTCGATGCCTCTTCTGCGGAGCAGGGCCGCCAGTGCCGAGCGTGACTGGCTGTCGTCGCCCATTCCGAGGTTCGTGGCCACCCCGCGCACGCTGTCGGCGGCCAGCGCGGCGACCTGCAGTTCCTCCGTGGTAAAGAGGAGATCGAGGTGTGGGCGGTTCATACCGGGAAAGTGGCTGACATCGATTCCGGCCGCCGTGATGCGGCGGCTTATGTGGGACAGCGTGCCGGTGGCCGGCGGCGCGCCAAGTTTGATCACGACCTCACGCAGTGACGAGGACGATGCGACAGCCTCAGCGATCGCCGCGTCCGCGTACTTTCGCCATGGGCTGCGCTTCGTGAAGTGAGCTGTGTCCAGCTTGTGTCCAGCTACCTTTTCCTGGAGCACACGCCGCTGGCCGCCGCTCTTCTTGAGTCCGAGCCGACGCATTAGGTCCGTCCAGTTCGTCGCCTCGGCGACAGCATCGGTGAGCCGTTGCCGCTCGTACACGTCAGACATGTCCCTCCCCCGTTGCAACGCAACCGTGCGCTGATCCAGCGCGTTGCGGACGCTGACGTTCGACAGTCCGCCTGTGTACAGAACTCGCACGTTCCCCTCCGCATCCGGCCGCCCGTTCGCGGCCTCGTACGGAGTAACGAACCGACTATCGGAGGGTCACGTCCGATATCCGACAAGATGCGGAACGACCCGTACCGCTTCGAGGGGAAGCCGTACGGGCCGCAGAGGGGGCCGAGAGGGTCAGAACTTCGGGTCCGGGGTCTGGGAGTGGACCAGTTCTTCCGCTTCCGCCGTCGTTTCCACCGAGGGCGGGGAGCCCGCCAGGGGCTTGTTGGCGGTTTCCTTCATGCAGGCCACCGCGATCACGCCGACCAGGGCCGCCGCCATCGCGTAGTACGCCGGCATCAGGTTGGTGCCCGAGAGGCTGATCAGGGCGGTGATCACCAGCGGGGTCGTACCGCCGAAGAGTGACGCGGAGAGGTTGTAGCCGACCGAGAGGGAGCCGTAGCGGACGTTCGTGGGGAACAGGGCCGGGAGCGCGGCGGACATCGTGCCGAGCATGCAGACCAGGGAGAGGCCCAGCAGCAGCATGCCGATGGTGATGGCGGGGATGCTGCCCTGGCGGATGAGGAGGAAGGCGGGGAGCGAGAAGATCAGGAAGCCCAGCATGCCGGTCATCAGGAGCGGCTTGCGGCCGAAGCGGTCGGAGAGCTTGCCGACCTGGTTGATGATCAGCATCAGGAAGACCATGACGGCGAGCAGGATGAGCAGGCCGTGGGTCTCGCTGTAGCCGAGCTCGTCGGAGAGGTACGTCGGCATGTACGACAGCAGCATGTAGTCGGTGATGTTGTACGCGCCGACCAGGCAGATGCAGAGGATCAGCGTCGGCCAGTAGTCGCGGAAGATCTTGGCGAGGTCGCCCTTGGCGGTCGTCTCGACGCTGTCCGCCGCCTCCGTGGCGTGCGCGGTGCCGCCCTCCAGCTTCTGGAAGGCCGGGGTCTCGTCCAGGCGCAGTCGCAGGTAGAGGCCGACGAGGCCGAGCGGGCCCGCGACGAGGAAGGGGATGCGCCAGCCCCAGGAGTCCATCTGGGCGTCGCTGAGGAGCGCGTAGAGCAGTGTGACGAGGCCGGCGGCGCCCACGTAACCGGCGAGGGTGCCGAATTCGAGGAAGCTGCCGAAGAAGCCGCGTCGCTTGTCGGGGGCGTACTCGGCGATGAAGGTCGAGGCCCCGCCGTACTCGCCGCCCGTCGAGAAGCCCTGGAGCATGCGGAAGAAGATCAGCAGGACGGCCGCCCAGATGCCGATCGACTGGTGCGAGGGGATGAGGCCGATCGCGAAGGTGCCGATCGCCATCATGATCATGGTGAGGGCGAGGACCTTCTTGCGGCCGATCTTGTCGCCCATGGGCCCGAAGAACATGCCGCCGAGGGGGCGGACGAGGAAGGCGACCGCGAAGGTGGCGAAGGAGGAGAGGAGCTGGGTCGTGTCGTTCCCGGACGGGAAGAAGACATGGCCAAGGGTTCCGGCGAGGTAGGAGTAGATGCCGAAGTCGAACCACTCCATGGCGTTGCCGAGTGAGGCCGCCTTGACCGCGCGCTTGACCGCCTGGTCGTCCGTGATGGTGATGTCCGTACGGCGCAGCTTGGGGTTCTGGCGCTTTCGGATGGCACGGAAGAGGGCAGGGTGGCGTTTGACCGCTTCCGGGTCGGCCGCCTGGTGGGGGTCGGAGGCCGCCATGGCCGGTTCCTTTCCTCGGCGAGTGTTTCAGGAAAGGCTTCTGCGCGGACATGGCGGTCGCAAACCGATTCGGCGAAGGATTGGGATGTCCCCCACACGATTTCGGCCGTTCGGCCCAACGGTCGGCTGATTTTGGACTGCTCCGGGCGAGCGGGCGGACCTCAGATCTTGAGGTCCTTGATGATCTTGGCGACGTGGCCGGTGGCCTTCACGTTGTAGAAGGCGTGGGCGACCTTGCCGTCCTCGTCGACGACGACCGTGGATCGGATGACGCCCGTCACCGTTTTGCCGTAAAGCTTCTTCTCGCCGTAGGCGCCGTACGCCTCCAGGGTCTCCTTGGCGGGGTCGCCGACCAGTGTGACCTTGAGGTTCTCCTTCTCGCGGAACTTCGCGAGCTTCTCCGGCTTGTCGGGGGACACGCCGATCACGTCGTAGCCGGCCCCGGCGAGGAGGTCGAGGTTGTCGGTGAAGTCGCAGGCCTGCTTGGTGCAACCGGGGGTAAGCGCTGCGGGGTAGAAGTAGACGATGACCTTGCGGCCCTTGTGGTCCGCGAGCGAGACGTCGTTGCCGTCGGCGTCGGGGAGGGTGAAGGCGGGGGCGGTGTCGCCGGGCTTGAGGCGCTCGCTCATGGTTCTCCTCGTTGGTACGTGGGGTGTACGGGACCGAGGGTAATAGGGGTGCCGCCGGGTGCGGGGGCGGTGGAACTGACAGACTGTCGATGAAGGTTTACCGGACGAGGACCACGGAGGCGGCGCGGTGTCGGATGCCAGGACCCCTGCGCAGATCGAGGCGGACATCATCAGCAGGCGTGAGCAGCTTGCGGTGGTACTCGATGAGATCGGGGTGCGTGTGCACCCGAAGACGATCATCGGTGACGCGAAGGCGAAGGTGGCCGGGACCGTGGACCGGACGGCCGGGCGGGCTTACGTCGCGGTGAACCGGGCGGTGTCGGACGTGAAGGCGCAGTTCGTCACGGCGGAGGGTTCGCTCCGGCTGGAGCGGGTCATTCCGGTGGCGCTGCTCGCGGTGGGCGTGGTGGGCCTGGTCGTGGTGTCGGGGCGGCGCGGGAAGCGTTGACGGGCCCTCGCGCGCACGGCTGTCCGGCGGCCCGGTAGGTTGCGGGGCGTGAGCGAGAACACCGACGACAAGCTGCCCATCCGGATGCTGCACGACCGTGTGCTGGTCCGGTCCGAGTCGCCCGAGGGCGAGCGGCGTTCCGGCGGCGGCATTCTGATTCCCGTGACGGCCGCGGTCGGCCGCCGGCTGGGGTGGGCCGTGGTGGTCGCGGTGGGGCAGAACGTGCGGACGGTCGAGCCGGGTGACCGGGTGCTGTTCGACCCGGAGGACCGGGCGGAGGTCGAGGTGCGGGGCGTGGCGTACGTGCTGATGCGCGAGCGCGATCTGCACGCGGTGGCCGCGGACCGGTTCGAGGGTTCGGAGGATTCGACCGGGTTGTATCTGTAACCCGCGCCGATGGGTGTACGGGGGGCCCGGTGACTGCTGTCACCGGGCCCTTTGCTCGTTCTTTGCTACGGTGGAATCACCCCGACGAGACGCGCCGTACCGGGTTTCGCAAAGACGACGCACCCGTGTTGTTCGCGTGTTCTGTCTCGTCGGAGGTGCTGTCGTGGCGTGGGTTCTGCTGGTGGTCGCGGGTCTGCTGGAAGTGGGCTGGTCGATCGGGATGAAGTACACGGAGGGGTTCACCCGGCTGTGGCCGAGTGTGTTCACGGGCCTGGGGATCGTGGCGAGCATGCTGTTGCTGTCGCATGCGGCGCGGACCCTGCCGATCGGTACGGCGTACGGGGTGTGGGTCGGGATCGGTGCGGCGGGTGCGGCGGTGCTGGGCATGGTGGTGCTGCACGAGCCGGTGACGGCGGCGCGGATCTTCTTCGTCTGTCTGCTGCTGGTGGCCGTGGTGGGGCTGAAGGCCACGTCGGGTCACTGACGCGGCGGCTCGGGGGCGTCTGAAGGCCACGTCGGGTCACTGACGCGGCGGCTCAGCGGCGGCTGCTGGGCGTCGGCGCCCTGGTGCCGCGGGGCCCTTCGAGGAAGCCGCCGGTGTCTCCGTCGCCTCCGTTGTCGTTTCCGCCGGTGTCCCCGCCCCCGTCCTCGCCGCCGGTGTCCGTCCCGCCGCCGGTCGTGCCGCCGTTGCCGGCGCCTCCGACGGGGGTGTCGGTGGTGCCGGGTGTGGTCCGCGGGGCGGACGGGGTGCGGGACGGGGTGCTGGAAGGGGTGTGCGCGGGGGTGGTGGAGGGGCGCCGGCCGGTCTCGCCGGGGGCGGTGTCCTCCTCGGTGGGCAGCGCGGTGTCGTCGGTGCCGCCCTCCAGATCGAGGTCGAACTTCTGTACGGGGGTGCCGCGCAGGGCGGCGCCGGTGTACTGGGCCCAGGTCTCGGCGGGGGCGCCGCCGCCGTTGATGCGGGGGAGTCCGAGCGCGTTGTAGAGGGGTTTCTGGGCGCCGGTGTCGGGGTTCTGGCCCATGACTGCGATGACGGTGGCCAGGTCGGGGGTGTAGCCGGCGAACCAGGCGGCCTTGTCCTCCTCGGCGGTGCCGGTCTTGCCGGCGGCGGGGCGGCCGGCGGCCTGGGCGGCGGTGCCGGTGCCGCCGTCGACGACGCTCTGGAGGATGGAGGTGGTGGTGTCGGCGGCTTCGCGGCTGACGGCCTGTTTCACCGTACGGCCGGGCAGGGTGACGCTCTCGCCGTTCTTGGTGACCTCGGTGACGAGGACGTGGGCGCCGTGCTTGCCGTGGTTGGCGAGGGTGGCGTAGGCGTCGGTCATGTCGAGGACGCTGGCGGTGGCGGGGCCGAGCGCGATGGAGGGGGAGGCGGTGAGGTCGGGGGTGTCCTTGGGGATGCCGAGGTCGATGGCGGTCCGGCGGACCTTGTCGGGGCCGACGTCCTCGGCCATCTGGGCGTAGACGGCGTTGACGGACTTGTCGGTGGCGGTGCGGACGGTGATGGGGCCGTAGCTGACGTCGTCCTCGTTGGACGGGTCGTAGCCGGTGGGGCCGTCGGGGCCCTGGACCATGCGCTTGTTGGTGCCGTCGTAGATGGTGCTGGGGGTGATGCGGCGGCCGTCCCGGGTGGTGGAGTCGTTGGCGACGGCGGAGGTGAAGACGAACGGTTTGAAGGTGGAGCCGACCTGGTAGTCGCGGCGGGTCGCGTTGTTGACGTACTGCCGGGTGTAGTCGATGCCGCCGTAGAGGGCGACGACGTGACCGTTGGCGGGGTCGACGGAGGCGCCGCCGACGCGGACGTTGCGGTCGGCCCCGCGCTCTTCGTCGGTCTTGGACATGACCTTGTCGTTCACGGCCTTGACGAGGGCGTCCTGCTTCTTCTTCTCCAGCGTGGTGGTGATGCGGTAGCCGCGCGTGGCGATGGTCTTCTCGTCCAGGATGTCGTGGGCGACGAGGTAGTCCTCGACGGCCTGGACGATGTAGCCGCGCTGCCCGGAGAGGCTGTTGGCGGGCTTGACGGGGCCGGGTGCGGGGAAGGTCATGGCGGCGCGTTCGCCGGCGCCGAGCCAGTCCTTCTTGACCATGCCGTCCAGGACGTAGTTCCAGCGGGCGACGGCGGCGGCCTTGTTCTCGGGGTGGGTGACGACGTCGTAGGCGCTGGGGGCGTTGAGCAGGGAGGCGAGGTAGGCGCCTTCGGCGGTGGTGACGTCGCCGATGTCCTTGCCGTAGTACGCCTGGGCGGCGGCCTGGATGCCGTAGGCGTTGCGGCCGAAGTAGCTGGTGTTGAGGTAGCCCTCGAAGATCTGGTCCTTGGACTGTTCGCGGTTGAGCTTGATCGCGATGAAGAATTCCTTGATCTTGCGGACGACGGTCTGTTCCTGGCCCAGGTAGTAGTTCTTGACGTACTGCTGGGTGATGGTCGAGCCGCCCTGTTTGCCCTTGCCGGTGAGGGTGTTCCAGCCGGCCCGGAACATCGCCTTGATGTCGACGGCGCGTTCGGAGTAGAAGTCGCGGTCCTCGGCGGCGAGGACGGCGTGCTGGGCGGTGCGGGGGACCTGGGCGAGCTTGACGTTCTCCCGGTTGACGTCGCCGTCGCGGGCGATGACGCTGCCGTCCTCGTAGAGGTAGACGTTGGACTGGGCGGTGGCGCTGGCGTTGGCGGCGGGGATGTCCACGAGCTGGTAGCCGGCGATGAAGCCGCCGACCAGGATCACGGCGATGAGCAGGACGCCGCCGAGGACCATGCGCCAGGTGGGGATCAGCCGACGCCAGCCGGTGCGCTTGGGGCGCTTGGCCTTGGGGGGCTTCTTCCCGCCGGTGCCGGCCGGGGCGCCTTGGCCGTCGGGGGCGGAGCCGGGGGCGGCAGCGTCGGCGGGCAGGTCCTTGGGGGCCCAGCCCCCGGGGGTGGGGTCTCCGTTCTGCTGCTGTGGCTCGTCGCTCATGTCGGTGCAGACTCCTCGGCCGCGGTCGGTTCCCCCATAGTGCCCCTTTCCGTCGCATAACCCTCGGATCGACCACCGAAAAGCGGTCGCGGCGACCGCCCCGGCGGGACTAGGCTCCTGCGCTTTGGTGTCCACGCCCGGTGCGGCACCCGTGAACGGGGGAGGCGGTTTGCTGTGCGGGTCTACGCGGTGGTGGCGGCGGGCGGTTTCCGCCGTTATGCCACCTACCGGATCGAGACGGTCGCGGGGGTGTTCACCAACACCGTCTTCGGCTTCGTCCTGGCCTACACGTACACGGCCCTGTGGGACGAGCGGCCCCGGCTGGGCGGTTACGACATGCCGCAGGCGCTGACGTTCGTCTGGCTGGGCCAGGCCCTGCTGATGACGTGCGTGATGATGGGCGGCGGCTTCGAGGACGAGCTGATCGAGCGCATCCGTACGGGCGACATCGCGGTCGACCTCTACCGGCCGGTCGACCTGCAAATGTGGTGGCTGGCGGGCGACTTGGGCCGGGCCGCCTTCCATCTGCTGGGGCGCGGCATCCTGCCGATGGTCCTCGGCGGGCTTGCCTTCGACCTGGCGCTCCCGGCGTCGGCCGGGACCTGGCTGGCGTTCCTCGTCGCGGTGACGCTGGGCGTGGTGGTGAGCTTCGCGATCCGCTACCTGGTGGCGCTGTCCGCCTTCTGGCTGATGGACGGCGCGGGCGCGGCGCAGGTCGCGTTCCTGGCGGGGCTGTTCTTCTCCGGGATGCTGCTGCCGCTGACCCTGTTCCCGGGGCTGCTGGGCGAGGTGGCGCGGATGCTGCCGTGGTCGGCGCTGCTCCAGGTGCCGGCCGATGTGTTCCTCGGCAAGCACACGGGCTGGGGTCTGGTGCGGGTGTACGTGTTCCAGGCGGCCTGGGCCGTGGTGCTGTTGCTGGCGGGGCGGATGGTGCAGTCGGTGGCGACGCGGAGGGTGGTGGTCCAGGGTGGCTGACGTGGTGGAGGGGGCCGTGGCGGAGTCGCCCGGGGCGGTGTTCGCCCCGAGGCCGCGGCTGGTCGAGGGCGTGCGGGCGTACGGGCTGATCGTCGGGATGTGGCTGCGCTCGACGATGGCGTACCGGGCGTCGTTCCTGATGACGGCGTTCGGGAACTTCACGGCGACGGCGTTCGACTTCGTCACGATCGTCCTGATGTTCGCGCACGTCGACGCGCTGGGCGGCTACACGCTCCCGGAGATCGCGCTGCTGTACGGGGCCGCGGGGACGGCGTTCGGCCTGGCGGACCTGCTGATGGGGTCGATGGACCGGCTGGGCCGCCGGGTGCGCGACGGCACGCTCGACACGCTGCTGGTGCGGCCCGTCCCGGTGCTCGCACAGGTGGCGGCCGACCGTTTCGCGCTGCGCAGGCTGGGGCGGATCACGCAGGGGCTGCTGGTGCTGGGCTACGCGCTGGTGGCCCTGGACATCGAGTGGACCGTGGCGAAGGCGGCCGTGGTGCCGCTGATGGTGCTGAGCGGGTCGGTGATCTTCGGGGCGGTGTTCGTGGCGGGCGGGGCCTTCCAGTTCATCGCGCAGGACGCGTCGCAGGTGCAGAACTCCTTCACGTACGGGGGCAACACGCTGCTCCAGTACCCGCCGACGATCTTCGCGAAGGACCTGGTGCGCGGGGTGACGTTCGTCGTGCCGCTGGCCTTCGTGAACTGGCTCCCGGCGCTGTACGTGCTGGACCGGGACTATCCGCTGGGGTTGCCGCGCTGGGTGGCGTTCCTGCCGCCGGTGGTGGCGGCCGTGTGCGCGGCCGGGGCGGGACTGGCGTGGCGGGCGGGGCTGCGGGCGTACCGGAGTACGGGAAGTTGACGAGGAACGGGCGGGAAGGGGCAGCGGCATGAGCACGGAGACGGGCGCGGACAGGGGGACCGGGACGGCCTTCATCGAACTCGACCGCCTGGAGAAGGTCTTCGACGTCCGCCGCAGGACGGGTTTCCTGCGCGGCGAGCGCCGCCAGGTGCGGGCGGTCGACGGGATCAGCTTCCGGGTGGAGCGCGGCGAGATGGTCGGCTACATCGGGCCGAACGGAGCCGGGAAGTCGACGACGATCAAGATGCTGACCGGCATCCTCACCCCGAGCGGCGGTTCGCTGCGGGTGGCGGGCATCGACCCCTCGCGGGAGCGTACGAGGCTGGCGCACCGGATCGGCGTGGTCTTCGGGCAGCGCACGACGCTGTGGTGGGACCTGCCGCTGCGCGACTCGTACCGGCTGATGCACCGGATGTACCGGGTGCCCGACGCCCGGTTCCGCGCCAACATGGACCGGTGCGTCGAACTCCTGGACCTGGGCGAGCTGCTGGACGTACCGGTACGGCAGTTGTCGTTGGGGCAGCGGATGCGCGGCGACATCGCGGCGGCGCTCCTGCACGACCCGGAGGTGCTGTACCTGGACGAGCCGACGATCGGCCTCGACGTGGTGTCCAAGGCCAAGGTGCGGGGTTTCCTGCGGGACTTGAACGCGGAGCGCGGGACGACGGTGCTGCTGACGACCCATGACCTCACGGACATCGAGCAGTTGTGCCGGCGGGTGATGGTGATCGACCACGGCCGGCTGATGTACGACGGTGCGCTGGCCGGGCTGCACGAGGTGGGGGAGAGCGAGCGGACGCTGGTGGTGGACCTGGAGCGTGAACTCCCGCCGATCCGGCTGGAGTCGGAGCCGTCGGTGCGGACGGTGAAGGTGGAGGGTCCGCGGCAGTGGCTGGCGTTCCCCGCGTCGGCGTCGGCGGCGCCGCTGGTGGCACGGATCGCCGCGGATTACCCGCTGGTGGATCTCTCGGTGCGGGAGCCGGACATCGAGGCGGTGATCGCGAAGATGTACGCGTCGGCTACCGCCCTGTAGGCCGGTGACGTGAGCATGCGCGTTCAATAGGCTGCTCGGTATGACAAGCGAACTTCCGGAGATGCGGGCCTCCGACGCGGAGCGTGAACGTATTGCCGAGATCCTGCGCGAGGCGGTGGCCGAGGGCCGGCTGGAGATGGAGGAGTTCGACCAGCGCCTCGACCGTGCGTACAAGGCCCGTACGCACGGGGAGTTGGAGCCGCTCGTCCGTGACCTTCCGAGGGCCGGTTCGTCGTCGGCGCCGGCCGCCGTGCAGCCCCGGTCGGGTTCGGCGGCCCGTTGGCCGGAGCGGATCGGCAGGCCGGCCACCTCGGGCGGTGCCTTCGCGTTCTGGGGCGGGTTCCGCCGCCGGGGCAACTGGACGGTCGGCCGGGTCTTCACCGCGTTCGCCATGTGGGGCGGCGGCGACATCGATCTGCGCGAGGCGAACTTCGAGGACCGCGAGGTCGTCATCCGCTGCTTCACGATCATGGGCGGCATCCATGTGACGGTCCCCCCGGACCTCAACGTGGACGTCCGGGGCATCGGCATCATGGGCGGCTTCGGGGAGCAGGCCAAGGACGACGCGGTCCCCGCGCCGGACGCGCCCCGGGTCCGGATCACCGGTTTCGCGCTGATGGGCGGCGTCGGCGTGGAGCACAAGCGCAGCAAGGCGGAGAAGCAGCGGCTGCGCGAGGCGGAGTGTGAGCGCGGCCGGCTGGAGAAGGGCGACGGGCGCGGCGGACGGTAGGGCCCCCGCCGCCCCCGCCCCGGTGTCAGAGCGCGTCGGTCGTGGCCCGGGTCTTGGTCCCGAGCAGCGCGTCGACGTCCATCAGCGCCCCCAGGCGCGCGTACCCGGCGTCGTTCAGGTGCAGGTGGTCGCCGGAGTCGTAGGCGGCCCGCAGCCGCTGCGGGTGGGCCGGGTCGCGCAGCGAGCGGTCGAAGTCGAGGACCTCGTCGAAGACGCCGCCCGCCCGGATCTCGGTGTTGACGCGCTCACGCACCGCGTTCTGCGTGGGCGTCCAGTTGCGGGTGCCCCGGTACGGCATGAGGGTCGCGCCGACGACCCGCAGGCCGCGCGCGTGGGCCCGCTCGGTGAGGGTGCGCAGGGCGCCGGTGATCCGCATGGCGTCGGTCTCCCGCGGGAACGCCTGGACGTCGTTGATGCCGAGCGCGATGACGACCGTCTTCACGCCGGAGACGCCGAGGACGTCGCGTTCGAAGCGGTCGAGGGCGCGCGGGCCGATGCCGTCGCGCAGGAGGCGGTTGCCGCCGATGCCCTGGTTGACCACCGCGTACCGGCCGCGCAGCCGGTCGGCGACGGTGTCGGGCCAGCGGGTGTTCGCGTCCGTGGTGGAGCCCGTACCGGCGGTGAGCGAGTCGCCGAACGCGACGAGCG
The DNA here is from genome assembly GCF_004795035.1 of Streptomyces sp. A0958. Taxonomy (GTDB): domain Bacteria; phylum Actinomycetota; class Actinomycetes; order Streptomycetales; family Streptomycetaceae; genus Streptomyces. Next base: position 249,493 of record NZ_SSBK01000002.1, on the reverse strand, counting down.
TCGCGGTCGCGGCGCCGCCCCGCACGTCCACGCCGGTGAGGTAGCGCCACTGCGTGGTGCTCCAGGTGCCCTGCTCGTCCTCGGTGTAGGAGGTCTGGTGGCTGTTGGGGTGCGAGGTGACCGGGCCCTGGGCGGTCGGGGTGCGCAGCGTCACCACGAGGTCGGAGTCTGCGGCGACCGGGACGACGACGGCGTCGCTGACGCTCTGCCGGCCCGCCGGGACCGTGACCGACGAGGCGCCGTCGAACGTCACCGGGCGGGTGTCCACGGTGACGTGGTCGATGAGCAGCGGGCGCGTACCGAACAGGTTGGACAGGGTGAGGCGGGCCTCCTTGCCGCCGATGCTGGTGTGCACGACGTTGCGGATGGTGCGCCGGCTCTGGTCCCGGGCCTGGGCCGGGTCGTTCACCCCGAGGACCGGCGCCGCCGCCCAGGTGGCGAGCCAGAGGCCGGAGGAGTGCGCCGGTGCGGCCGGGGTGGCCACGCCCTGCGGGGCCGTGGCGCCGGCCGCCGTCGCCCGGGGCCCGGAGAACAGCAGGGAACCGGCGAACGCCACGGCGGCGGCGAGCGTGGCGGTGCCCGCCACAAGGGCTATGAGCAGGGCGTACCCCTGGCGCCTGGGCATCGGCGGTGTGTCTCCTAGCGGGCAGAAGGAAGGAGGAGGAAGGAAGGAGGGAGGGAGGGAGGGAGGTCCTGGGAGCGTCCCGGTTCCCATGATGCGGCAGGGCGCGGGGAACCAGGCATGCGGCCCAGGAGTAGATCAGGCAGGGACAATGCGTACGGGGCGCCGGGGGCGACGCCTACGCGGACGGGTGGAGCGGATGGAACGGAACGACGGTGCCGGGCGGACCGAGCGGGGCGAACTGCCCCCGGGGCCCGGCGGACAGGCGCGGGGCGCGGGCGCGCGGGAGCGGCCCGGGGGCCTCGCCTCGTTCGCGTACACCGCCGCGGACGAGGAGAAGCGTCGCGGCGTACGGCGTATGAAGACCACGGCCACCGGCCTCCTTCTGCTGGTCGCGCTCGTGTACGTCCTCGCCACCTGGGCGAAGAACGAGGGCGTGAGCGGCTGGCCGGGCTTCGTCGCGGCGGCCGCCGAGGCGGGCATGGTGGGTGCGCTGGCCGACTGGTTCGCCGTCACGGCCCTCTTCAAGCGTCCGCTCGGTCTGCCGATTCCGCACACCGCCATCATTCCCACCAAGAAGGACCAGCTCGGGGCCTCGCTCGGTTCCTTCGTCGGCGAGAACTTTCTCTCCGGGGGCGTCGTACGTGACCGGATTCACTCGCTGGGCATCGGCGGCCGGGTCGGTGCGTGGCTCGCGGAGCCGGCCCACGCGGACCGGGTCACGGCCGAGCTGGCGACCGCGCTGCGCGGGGCGCTGACGGTCCTGCGGGACGCGGACGTGCAGGCCGTGGTCGGTGAGGCGATCACCCGGCGGGCGAACGCGGCGGAGGTCGGCCCCGGCCTCGGCAAGATGCTGGAGAAGGTCGTCGCGGACGGCGGCCACCGCAAGCTCGTGGACCTGGTCTGTGCCCGGGCGCACGACTGGCTCGTCCTGCACGGCGACTCGGTGATGGACGCGGTGCAGGGCGGCGCGCCGGGGTGGACGCCCCGGTTCGTCGACAAACGGGTCGGTGAGCGGGTCTACAAGGAGCTGCTGCGCTTCATCACCGAGATGCGGGACATGCCGGGGCACCCGGCGCGCGGCTCGATCGACACGTTCCTGTCGGACTTCGCGGCCGACCTGCAGACCGACTCGGAGACCCGGGACCGGGTGGAGCGGCTGAAGTCGGAGATCCTGGGGCGCGGCGAGGTCCAGGACGTCATCGCCTCGGCCTGGGCGTCCGTGCGCGCGATGGTGATCGCGGCGGCCCAGGACGAGCAGAGCGAGCTGCGGCTGCGGGCGCGGGCGTCCCTGATGTCGCTGGGCGCCCGGCTGGCCACGGACGACCGGCTCCAGGCGAAGCTGGAGGGCTGGCTGGAGGACGCGGCGGTGTATGTCGTGACGACGTACCGGGCGGAGATCACGTCGCTGATCAGCGACACGGTGGCCGGCTGGGACGCGGACCAGACCTCGCGGAAGATCGAGGCGCACATCGGGCGTGACCTGCAGTTCATCCGGATCAACGGCACGGTGGTGGGCGCGCTGGCGGGCCTGGCGATCTACACGGTGTCGTGGGCGCTGTGGGGGTGAGCGCGTCGCCATGGCCCGGAGACCCGGGACACGGTGTCGTGGGCGCTGTGGGGGTGAGCGCGTCGCCATGGCCCGGAGACCCGGGACACGGTGTCGTGGGCGCTGTGGGGGGGGCGTCCCTCATGGCCCGGGGCCGGGCCCGGGCCATGAGGAGGGCTTCGCTCAGGCGGATCGGCGGGTGACCGCCCAGGACGCGGCGGCCACGGTGCCCGCCACGGTGAACACGGCGGGCCAGGCGCCGACCTTCTTGGCCAGCGGGTGCGAGCCCGCGAAGGCGGCCACGTAGGCGGTGGTCAGGGCGACGGCCGCGCGGGGGCCCGCCTGCCGGTTCCACTCGTACGCGGCCACGCCGCCCGCCGCCGCGAGCGCGACCCCGCCCAGCGGCCGCTTGCGGGTCCACCGCGCGACGGCGTAACCGCCGACCAGTCCGCCCGCCGCCACCGCCGCTGCCGGCACCTTCGCCATCGCAGCCACCTCCGCCTTCGTCAACGTCATGGGGCGCGCCGGGCGCACTCCGTCGCGCCCCGCGCCCAGCGCCGCACCGGCGCCCGGATCGAGGCTAACCCGGGCTTCCGGCCTCCCGTCGCCGAGGGGGTGCACAGGCGTTTACCCTGAAGGTGAACAGCTGTGCACCCCTGCACCCATCCCCGTAGTCGACCACCGCAACGGAGAAACATGCCCGCGGACATACCCGCCCCCGCCGCCCCCACGACCCCCGCGGTCCAGGCCCCGCACCCGCGCTTCGCGGTGGGCGTGCTGGCCTTCTGCGGGGTCGTCGTCGCGGTCATGCAGACGATCGTCGTCCCCCTGCTCCCGCACATCCCCGCACTGACCGGCGCCACCCCGGCCGCCGCGAGCTGGCTGGTCACCGTCACCCTGCTCACCGGCGCGGTCTTCACCCCGGTCCTCGGCCGGGTCGGCGACATGTACGGCAAGCGGCGGGTGCTCGTCGCCTCACTCGCCGTCCTGGTGGTGGGCTCGGTGCTCTGCGGGGCGAGCTCCCACATCGGCGTGCTGATCACCGGCCGCGCCCTCCAGGGCGCCGCCATCGCCGTCGTACCGCTGGGCATCAGCATCCTGCGCGACGAACTGCCGCCCGAGCGCGTCCTGTCCGCCGTCGCCCTGATGAGCTCCACCCTCGGCATCGGCGCCGCCGTCGGCCTGCCGATCGCCGCGCTCGTCGTGGAGAACTTCAACTGGCACGCCATGTTCTGGGTCTCCGGCGTTATCGGCCTCATCGACATCGTGCTCGTGCTGGCGTTCGTCCCGGAGTCCCCGCTGCGCACCCGCGGCCGCTTCGACGCGCTCGGCGCCCTCGGCCTGTCCGGCGCGCTGGTCTGCCTGCTGCTCGCGGTGACGCAGGGCGGCGACTGGGGCTGGACCTCGGGCCGGACCCTGGGCCTGCTCGTGGGGGCCGTGGTGGTGGCGCTGGTGTGGGGGGCGTACGAGCTGCGCGTCACGACGCCCATGGTCGACCTGCGGATCTCCGCCCGCCCGGCCGTCCTGCTCACCAACATCGCCGCCCTCCTGATCGGCTTCGCCTTCTACGCGAACTCGCTGGTCACCGCCCAGATGGTGCAGGAGCCGAAGGCCACCGGCTACGGGCTCGGCGCCTCGCTCGTCGTCAGCGGACTGTGCCTGCTGCCGGGCGGCGTGTCGATGGTGGCGCTCTCGCCCGTCTCCGCCCGGATATCCGCCAAGCACGGCCCCAAGGTCAGCCTTGCGCTGGCGGCCGGAATCATCGCCGCCGGTTACGGGGTGCGGTACTTCACCAGCCACAGCCTCTGGCTCATCATCGTGGGCGCCACGGTCGTCGCCTCCGGCACGGCCATCGCGTACTCGGCGCTGCCCGCCCTCGTGATGCGCGGAGTCCCGGTCAGTGAGACCGGGGCGGCCAACGGTCTGAACACCCTCATGCGCTCGATCGGCCAGGCCTTCTGCAGCGCCACGGTCGCCGCCGTCCTGGCCAACATCACCTTCCAGGCCGGGGGCAGGACCGCCCCGACCCTCCACGCGTACCAGCTGGTCTTCGTGATCGCGGCGGGCGCGGCACTCGCCGCCCTGGCCGTCACGCTGTTCCTGCCGGGCCGGAAGCCGTCCGGGGCGGGTACGGTCGAGGGGAGCCGCAAGGCGCCGGGCACCCGGAAGGGCGGTGCGCGGACGGCAGGAATCCAGGAGGGCGCATGACCGGCGGCCAGGCCACCACGGCGACCCCGGCCACGGACACCGGCACGGGGCGGGGCGCCATCCTGCGTGCGGCCCGGCGGGCGTTCACCCAGCGCCCGTACGCGGAGGTGACGATCCGCCGGATCGCGGCCGACGCCGGGGTGAGCCCGTCCCTCGTGGTCAAGCACTTCGGCCGCAAGGAAGAACTCTTCAACACCGTGGCCGACTTCGGCCCGGCCGCCGCCGAACTCTTCGACGCCCCGCTCGACGTACTGGGCCGCCACATGGTCGTCACCCTGGTGACCCGCCGCCGCGCGGCCCAGTCGGACCCGCTGCTGCGCGTCGTCTTCTCCCTCGGCAACCAGGACGAACGCTCCCTGCTGCGCGACCGCTTCCACGAACAGGTCACCGACGCGCTCACCGCCCGCCTCCCCGGCACGGACCGCGCCCTGCGCGCGGAGCTCCTGGCCGGCCACCTGCTGGGGCTGGGAGCGACGTTGAGCCTCCACCGCGAGGGCGCGGGCGCGCAGGCGACCCCGGAGCACATCGCGGACCTCTACGCCCCGGCGCTCCAGCGGCTGATCACGGGCTGAGGCTTACGGGGGCGCCGGCCCCGGGGGCCCGTTCCGCAAGCGCCGAAGGGACTCGACGGGTCAGCCCGCCGCAGTGCGCCGATCGTCGATGCCGACCGCGATCTCGGACCCCGCGGTCGAGCTGAAGGCAGCGACGTTCCCGAGACCGCGCTCCACGTACGAGCCCGACACACTCCGCACCGCCTAGAGTCATGACCATGAACGGCCCCTACGACGCCTCTCACGAGACCCCCGACACCGACGCCCGCCTGGCCGCCTTGGAAGCCTCCCAGGCCCGCATGACCGAGGAGATCGCCCGGCTGCAGGCGGAGTTGCGCAGCCGGAAGAATCCGGGCATCGGGTTCATCCTGCGGGTGGCCGTCGGCCTGTTCGCCCTGTGGGTCGTCCTCCAATTCGTCCCCGCCCTGGTGTTCCTGGCCGGCTCGGCGCTCTACGACCACGGCGGCCGGGCCGCCGTCTGGTCGGTGGTGCTGGTCCTCGCGGCGGCGGCGGCCTGCGCCTTCTACGTACGGGCCCGCCGCGCCGGCACCCGCCGCACACCCTGAGCCCGGCGGCCCAGCGGCCCGGCGGGTCCAGCCGGCCGCGTTGCGCCGGACCGTCATGCCGATCGTGATGTAGTCGCTGGGCGAGTCCTCGGGGGAGCGGCCCTGGTACGTCATGAGCGCCATGTGCCCCGTACCCGTGGTGACGCAGACCTGCCGCCCCCTGGGGGGCTTGTCCACGTAAATGTGCGCTGCTGCAGACACGGCACTCTATCCAAATCCCGGTGGGTTGGGACCTGTCGGAGGAGGCTGGTCCAACGGGACGGGGAGAACGCGGACCGGACTGCACCGCCGGAGCGCCGGCGGCGGCGCCGAGTCCCCGGCCGACCTGGCCTACCGCGTGTTCGCGGTGATCGCCCCGGCGCTGTACGCGGTGGTCCGGGACACCCCGTAGGACCTGGCCTTCGGCCCCGGAGGGCGTGATTCCCGTTGCGCGTCCGGAACGCCTCGCCGACCATGGCGGCCGACGGCCCCGACGCGCGGAGGCCGCCACCGGACGAAAGGCCGTACGTGCGCAAGCTCGTGTACTTCATCGCCGCCACCCTCGACGGCTTCATCGCAGGCCCGGACGGCTCCGATCCCACCGGACCGGACGGCTTCTGGCCCATTCCGGATGACTACCTGGGGCACCTGATCGCCACGTACCCGGAGACCCTGCCCGGCCCGGCACGGGCCGCGCTCTCCGTCACGGCGGAGGGCACGCACTTCGACACGGTCCTCGAAGGCCGGCGGTCGTACGAGGTGGGTCTCGACGCCGGAGTCACGGACGCCTACCCGCATCTGCGGCACCTGGTGTTCTCCCGCACCCTGGGCGAGAGCCCCGACCCCGCCGTGGAGATCGTCGCGGGCGACCCGGTCGCGAAGGTGCGGGAGCTGAAGCAGGAGGACGGCAAGGACCTCTGGCTGGTCGGCGGCGGCGAACTGGCCGGTGCCCTCTACCCGGAGATCGACACGCTGATCATGAAGCTGAGCCCGACGACGATCGGCGCGGGCATCCCGCTGTTCGGGCGGAAGGCCACGTTCGACCCGATGGCCTGGTCCCTCACGGACCATACGGTTCTGGGCAGCGGGGCGGCGTTCCTGACGTACGAGTGCGCCACCACGACCGTCACCGTCACTGTCACCGACTGACGGCCGACGCGCGTGCCTCCGCAGCGCCGCGGCTCTGCCGACGTGCGTGCCTCCGTAGCGCCGCGGCTCTACGGAGGCACGGTGTCGACTCAGCCCGCGGTGCAGGCGGCGCCGCTGAGGGTGAACGCGGCCGGCGCGGCGTTCGTACCGTTCTGGTTGCCGGTGAAGCCGACGGTCACCGAGCCGTTCGCGGCGATCGCGGAGGTGTACGAGGCCGGCACGACGCTCACCGAACCGCCGGTCTGGGTCGGCGTTCCGCCCCACATGTTGGTGATGGTCTGGCCGTTGGCGAAGGCGAATCCGAGCGTCCAGCCGTCGATGGCCGCGGTGCCGGTGTTGCGGATGGTGATCTCGCCCTGGAAGCCGCCCGGCCACTCGCCGACGACCTTGTAGCCCACCGAGCAGCTGCCGGCCGGGGCGGTGGGGCCCTTGTCCGTCGTGACGCTCACGGCGGCCGAGCGCGCCGAACGGTTGCCGGCGGCGTCGCGCGCGTAGACCGCGAAGGAGTACGCGGTGTCGGCCGTGAGGCCGGTGACGGTGACGCTGGTCCCGGCGGAGGCGGCGACGGCGGTCGCCGTGGCACCGCTGACGCGGACGACGTCGTACCCGGCGACGGCAACGTTGTCGGAGGAAGCGGCCCAGGTCAGGGTCACGGAGGTGTCCGTCACGGCGGAGGCGGCCGGGGTGCCGGGGGCGGTCGGGGCCTCGGTGTCCTCGGAGGCGCCGCCGAAGACGGTGGCCTCGCGGGAGGTCTGGGCGATGCCGTTGGCGCCGTGGAAGACGCGCTCGCCCCAGGAGCTGAGCCGCGTCGGGTCGAAGTCGATGGTCAGGTCGAGGACGGGGTCGGTGTTGCCGCTCCAGGACCAGGCGATGTAACCGAGCCCGAGCTGCTCGGCGTCGGCCATCATCGTGTCCTCGTCCGGGTCGCCGTACTGGTCGGCGGGCCCGCCGAACTCACCGATGACGAGCGGGAGTCCGGCGTCGACGAACGCGTTCAGGTAGTCGGTGACCTTCTGGGCGGTGTCGTAGACGCTGTACATGTGGATCGAGAAGAGGAGGTTGCCGGTGGAGTCGGCGTCGTAGATCGCCTGGGCGTTGTCCCGCATGACGCCCTGCCAGTCCTGGCCCCAGTTGGGCGCGTCGATCATGATCGTGTGCGCGAACCCGGCGGCGCGCAGCTTCTGGATCGCGGCGGTGGTGGGCGCGGTCCAGCCGGCCGGGTCGGTGTTGCCCCAGGGCTCGTTGCCGATGTCGATGATGACGTAGTCCTGCTGGCCGGCGAGGACGTCCTTGAGGCTGATCCAGTAGTCGGCCGCGTGGTCCAGCGTGCCGGCGGCGGAGTCCTCCCCGTACCCGGTGGTGTCGTGCACCTCCAGTACGCAGATGAGCCGGTTGGCCTTGCACTGGGCGATGACGGCCGCCACGTCCTCGGGGCTGTTCTTGCTCCAGCGGTAGCCGTCGGACAGCACGACACGGACGGTGTTGGCGCCGGTCGCCTTGATGTCGGCCAGTGACTGGGTCTCACCCGGGTACCAGGCGTGGGCGTGGTTGACCCCGCGCATGACGAAGTCGTTGCCGTTGCCCTCGACCAGCCGGCCGTCGCTGATGTGGAGACCGGCGGCGGCGGAGGACGCGGCCTGCGCCGGGGCGAGGCCGCCGAGGGCGAGGAACCCGAGGAGGGTGGACAGGACGGTGAGGATGACGGAGGCGGTGCTCTTCGCTGTACGTCTCGCTGTTCTCACTGCGGCTCCAGAAGTGGGGAGGAGATGGGGGAGGAGAAGGGCGGATCGCTGCGAAGTGGGAGCGCTCCCACTATGGTGCGCTCCCATGAAGCCATTCAGTCAGGGGCACGTCAAGGGAGCGGGCGGCTCGGGTTGGGTCGGGAGCCCGGCGGGTGTGGGGGAGTTGTCAACCGGCGGCCGGGGGTGAGGAGTTGACAATGCCTGGTCAGGGGCGGGCGAGACGTTTCGTCCGGACAGGACCGGGCCGGACAGGACCGGGCCGGGCAGGGTCGGGCAGGGTCGGGCCGGGCAGGGCCGGGCAGGGCAGGGCCGGGCAGGGCCGGGCAGGGCCGGGCAGGGCCGGGCAGGGCCGGGCAGGGCCGGGCAGGGCAGTCCCCAACCGGACCCGACCGGACCGGACCCGACCGGACCGGACCCGACCGGACCGGACCCGACCGGACCGGACCCGACCGGACCGGACCCGACCGGACCCGACGGGCCGAACCGGCCCGCCCGCACCCGGCCCCACTCCGCCCGGCGCCCCGCCCGCACCCGCCCGGAATCGCGGCGGCAGCCACGCGCCCCCGCCCGTTTCGGCGTCGGCGGGCAGGGCGAACCGCTCCAGCAGCTGGGCGGGCGTCGGCCGGTCCGCGGGACCGCGGACCAGGCAGGCGGCGATCGTCGGCCGCAGGCTCTCCGGGACGGCGGCGAGGTCGGGCTCGTTGTGCATGACCCGGTAGAGCATCACCTGCGCGTCACCGCCCTCCCCGAAGGGCGCGCACCCGGCGGCGTGGCCGAGGACGTGACCGAGGCTGAACACGTCGCAGGCGGGCCCGATCTCCCCGCCCGCGATCTGCTCGGGCGCCATGTAGCCGGGGGTGCCGACGACCACCTGCGTACGGGTGATCGCGGTCCCGTCCAGGGCCCGCGCGGTGCCGAAGTCGATGACGCGGGTACCGTCGTCGGCGAGCAGGACGTTGGACGGTTTGAGGTCGCGGTGGACGAGCCCGGCGGCATGGATGGCGTCCAGGGCCTCGGCGAGCCCCGCGCCGAGCACCCGCAACGCCGACTCGGGCAGCGGCCCGTGGGCGGCGACGGCTTCGGCCAGGGAAGGCCCGGGGTTGTAGGCGGTGACCAGCCAGGGCGGGTCGCCCTCGGGGTCGGCGTCGACGACCTGGGCGGTGTGGAACCCGCCGACCTGCCGTACGGCCGCCGACTCGTGGATGAAGCGCCTGCGGAACTCGGGGTCGGCGGCGAGCTCCCGGTGCACGCACTTCACGGCGACCAGCCGCCCGCCCGGCGACCGCCCCAGGAACACGGTGCCCATCCCGCCGCTGCCCAGCCGCCCGAGCAGCCGGTACCGGCCACCGACCACTCTTGGATCAGCGGCACGCAACTCCTGCATGGCAGCCCCCCGTTGAGCCGACACATAGCGGTCGATCCCGCCGTGGAGTGAGCCCACGACGAGTCCCGCCCATCCCATTGGGCGCCGCAGCATGCTGTCAAGCGGGCAGCGGGCAGCGGGCAGCGGGCAGCGGGCAGCGGGCAGCGGGCACGGGCGGGCGGGCAGCGGGCAGCGGGCACGGGCGCAGGCAGCGGAACCCGTGGGGGCCCGCCGCCTACCAGGCGCCGTGGTGGAGCACGCCGAGCGTCAGTGCGGCCACCGCCGTGGCGAGGAACACGATCCCGCCCACGATGTTGCGGGAGCCCACCCGCAGATGGGCGATGATCGCGCCGATGAAATACAGGATGAGGCCGGAGGCGGCGAGGGTGCCGAGGAGCGGTATGGCGAGCCCGGCCAGCAGTCCCACGGTGCCTGCGGCCAGCAGCATGCCCAGAACCGGGACGTACTTGCGAGGGATGCCCTTCATGTCCGCCTGGGACTTGGGGTATTCGTGGCCGATCAGGTAGGTCACGGCCGCCGCGCCGTTGAAGAAGACGCCGAGGACGGTGACCGTGAGGTATGCGGTGCGCATGAATCTTCTCCGCTTCTGAGGGGGGAAGTGCCGCTGGTCGCCCCGAGAAGGGACGTCGCTCTCCCGACCTGACGATCGAGGCCCCTGTTCCGTGAGGTCGCGGGCCGGCCGGGAGGTTGTGATCACGAACACACCTCGGGCAGGACCGCGCGAGCCGCCCGCCCGAATCCGACGAAGTCAGGCCCTACGGCCGGTCGGTGAGCAATTCCGCCAGCCGGTCCGCGAACGCGGTGATCCACTCCAGCTCCGGCCCGCCCCGCGCGACCCGGAACCCGTGCCGCCGTGCCCAGAACGCGGCCTGCACGGCGTGCAACTGCGCCCAGCGCCGCACGCGTTCGCGATCGAGCTCGGCGGCGTCCGCGAACACGTCCACGATGCGGTGAACGGCCCTGCCCAGGTCATCCGCTTCCGCGAGGCTGAAGGCCCGGGACTTCAACAACGTGCCACCGTCGTAGGCCGGGTCGCCCGCATACCCCTTGGGATCGACGGCCAGCCACGGCTCCCGCTCGGCCCGCAGGATGTTCCGGCCGTGCAGGTCGCCGTGCACAAGGGTGTCCGGCTGGTCCCGGCCCAGCTCCCGTACGGTCGCGTGGGCGGCCTCCAGCACCGGCCGAGGCAGCGCGTGCGTCAGCTCGGCGGCGTCCTTCCGCAGCTCCTCCTCCCATTCCCCGGCCCGGTCGCTCAGCCGGGGCAACCCGGCCGGCGCGGGCACGGCCAGCCGCCGCCCGAGCCGCGCGGCAACCGTCACCACCTCGTCCCCGTCCGCCACCTCCGCCAGGGTCTGCGGCCGGGCCCGCTCCAGCAGCATCGCGTACCGCGCGTCGTCCCTCTCGTACAGCGCGACGGCCCCACGCCCACCCCACGCGGCGAACGCGTCCGGTTCATGGTCATTACCGGGATGCGGAAAGGACACCTTCAACACGGCGGCCGGAGTCCCGGGCCGCCGCACGGGAACGATGAGCCCGACACCCCCGTACATGACCTCACCGTCCGGCACACACGCCCACCGCCCGACCAACTCCGCCACGATGCCGGGCAGTTCTCGGAGCCACGCGGCCCCGACCTCGCCCTCCCGCTCGACGGTGGTCCGCGCGAACTCCTCCGGAATCACAATCATCCGGGCACCCTACGCGCGGCCCGGGCGACGTCAGACGGTGCCGGCCCGGACACCTGCGACGAACGAGGAGAAGGCATCGGCGGAGACGTTCAGGACGGGGCCGTTCGCCTGCTTGGAGTCACGGACGGGAACGATCCCGGACGTGGCGGCGAGGTTGGCGGCGACCTCGATGCAGTCGCCGCCGTTCGAGCTGTACGAGGACTTGTACCAACGGGGGGATTCATTCGTCATGGGGTACCCCTTCGCAGACGGCCATCTCGACACTGGCGCCGATGGTAGGCCGCGAGGGCAGGCATAGATGGGGGTTCCCGTACACAGTGCCCGAACGGGCAACAAGACGCCCCACCGTGCTGGGCAAGGTGGGGCGGATGCTGGAACGGTCGGACCGGCTCAGACGGTGCCGGCCCGGACGCCCGCGACGAACGAGCAGAACGCGTCGGCGGAGACGTTCAGGACGGGGCCGCTCGTCTGCTTGGAGTCACGGACGGGAACGATCCCGCGCGTGGCGGCGAGGTTGGCGGCCACCTCGATGCAGTTGCCGCCGTTCGCGCTGTACGAGGACTTGTACCAACGGGGGGATTCGGTCGTCACGGGGAGCCCTTTCGCAACTGGCTGATCTTGGCCACTGACGCTGCCTGAGACAGCGCCTCGCCCTGGAGTTGATGGTAGGCCATGAGCATGGGCATCACGAGCGATGATTCCCGCTCGACGCGCCCCTGCGCCTGCGATTCCGCGTACGCGACGACGGAGCGATCGGCCAGTGTGAGCACGTTGACGGGCAGGTAGAAGGACCTCCGTGCTCCTATGTCGAACGGCGATACGTGGACGAACCAGTTGGGGAGCGAGGCCATCTCCACCACCCGCTGAAGCTGGGCATCCATGACCTTCGGACCGCCAACGGCCTGGTGAAGGCAGCTCTCGTCCATGACGACGAAGATCATGGGTGGTCGTGGCCGGACCAACGCTGCCTGCCGCTCCATCAGGAACGAGACGCGCTCCTCGGCCTGTTCGGCGGTGATGGACCCCCTTTGCACATCACCGTCGGCCACAGTCCGCGCGTACTCCGGGGTCTGCATCAGACCGGGGATGAGCCCGATGTCGAACAGCCTGATCTCGACCGCCCGACCCTCGTACCCGACGTACTCGGGGAAGCCCTCCAGCAGACTGCCGTGCTTCATCTGCCGCCATTCGCGCTCGAACGATTCGGGAGTACCGACGAGGTCCAACGCGACGTCAGCCTTGCGCGAGAACGGCAGGGTTGGCGGCTTGCGACCAGTTTCGATCGCGGAGATATGCCTTCCGGAGCAGCCGACGAGGAAGGCGAGGTGATCCTGAATCCAGCCGCGTTGCTCGCGCACGCTGCGTAGACGGGCACCGAAGGCTGCCTGCGGTGAGCTGTCGGGATTCAGCTCCTTGATATTGACCAACATGCCCTCCCTGTATGCCACGTTGCTGACCCTGCGAGGCTAGGCCACGCTGAGTGCTCTTGGTAGTGAAACCGCTACGGAGGGACACAAAAGCGTGCCTGTCGAAGAGCATGGAACCGCACCGGCCCCTGGACCGCTTACCATCCGGGCCGGCGAAGACACCCCGAGCCGCGACCTGCGGAAAGGGCCCGACCTCACGCGCTACGCATCGCTCGCGGACTTCCCTCCGTGCCGGTGCGGGGCGGACATCTGCCCCGACGGACCGTCTCCGTCTCCGTCCCCGCCGGAGGTGACGGGATCGCCGGACGGCATCCGCGAACGTGTGCGAGAGACGAACACCATGCGCGCCCGTTACCGCTTGTAGAGGCGCGCCCCGAGGACGACAACACTCATCGAGAGGACGGAACAGGTGAACACGATGAACACGAGGAACGCGACGAGCAACACCACGGCCTTCGCGGACGGCGGCGGCGGGGACGGTCTGCCCGGCACCCCGTGGCCCGGCCCGCAGGACCCGCCGACGCCGGACGGCGGGCCCGGCGTCCCCAACCCGCCGAAGTCCGTGTCCGAAGCATGAGCGGGAAGACGGCGACGGCGTACCCCACCCGCGAGGAGGTGGGGTACGCCCTCGCAACCGCCGGCGTCCTGAAGACGGCATGGCTGGACGCGTACGCGCACGTACCCCGGGAAGCGTTCCTGCCGGACAGCATGTGGCCGTTCGACATGGCGACCGGGAAGACGGTCCACGTGTCGCGGACCGACGACGTGGAGGCGTGGCGTGGGTACGCGAACGCCGACGTGCCGATCGTCACCCAGTGGGACGACGGAGACCACGAGGGCGGCGAACCGGGACGCATGTCGACCTCGTCCGCCTCCATGCCGAGCGTCGTCTTCCGGATGCTCGACGCGCTCGCGGTGGACGACTACTGCCGCGTACTGGAGATCGGTACGGGGACGGGCTGGAACGCCGCCCTCCTGGCCCACAAGGTGGGTGAGGAGAACGTCGTCAGCGTAGAAGTGGACGAGGCGGTGGCCGTACGGGCACGGCGTACCCTGGCCCACTTCTTCGGGGCCCCGATGGAAGTGATCCACGGCGACGGCTACGCGGGCGCGCCCGGGCACGGCCCCTTCGATCGGGTCATCGCCACGTGCGGAGTCCGGGTACTCCCCTCCGCCTGGGTCACGCAGACCCGCCCCGGCGGAATCATCGTCGCCCCGTGGGGAACGGACTTCACGAACGCCGATGGGATCGTCAGGCTCAGGGTGGACGAGCAGGGAAACGGTGCGAGCGGTCGGTTCACGGGCCCCGTCGAGTTCATGAAGCTACGAGCCCAACGGGCGGCCCCGATCGACCACGAGGCGTACGCGCCCCGCCCACCGGACTCGCCCCCATCGGTGGAATCGGGCCCCGCCCCGGCCGACCTCGCGGCCGGCGACCGCTTCAGCGCCCTGACGTTCGCGCTGGGCCTCCGCGTACCCGACTGCACGTACATCGCCGCAGAGAAACAGAACGGCGCCCAGCCCCACTGGTTCTACAGCCGCAACGACCGCTCCTGGGCCTGCATCCTGGTCCAGGACGGCGAGGACACCGCCCGCGTCTGGCAGCACGGCCCTCGCCGGCTCTGGAACGAAGTACGAGCCGCACACAACTGGTGGACGACCCAAGGCTGCCCGGACTGGCCCCGCTTCGGCCTCACGGTCACCGACACGTGCCAACGCCTGTGGCTGGACGAGCCGGGGAACTACCTTTAACCGTCCGGTGATACCGCGTTCGGCGGTACGGGGCGCAACACGCACCCGAGGCGGTCCGCTGACACGACGGCGGGCCGCCCCGCACCGGCGGAACGGGTACGGCCGCTGGGGTTGTTGGCTTAAGCTGCCGCGCATGCCCGTCGTGGGAGCCTTGAGGCAGCTATGCCGGACTACGCGAAAGCGGCCAGAAACCCGACCCCCGTGAGGCAAAGCCCCAGCTCGCACAGCCTGCTCCCCGCACGCGCGGGGATGGTCCCCGGTCAGAGTGGTGGGGCCCGTTCCACGACGCCTGCTCCCCGCACGCGCGGGGATGGTCCCCGCGAAGGCGTCTACGTCCAGCTGACCCGCGGCTGCTCCCCGCACGCGCGGGGATGGTCCCGATGCAGAGGAAGGCGAGCAGGACGAGAGCGACTGCTCCCCGCACGCGCGGGGATGGTCCCCGCGAAGGCGTCTACGTCCAGCTGACCCGCGGCTGCTCCCCGCACGCGCGGGGATGGTCCCCTCGGCCACTGCATCGGGCACCCCTATGAGGCATGCTCCCCGCACGAGCGGGGATGGTCCCCCTACCAGCGAGGGCGCCCGGTGAGCACGACCCTGTTTCCCGCACGCAGGCGGGCACGCCCGGCTACGGTGGCCCCGCATGACCCACAGCCGCACCCACACCGGCATCGAGATCACGGCCGACCTGATCCGGGACCTCCTGCGCGACCAGCACCCGGACCTGGCCGACCGGCCCCTGAGGCTCGGCGCCCGGGGCTGGGACAACCAGCTGTGGCGGCTCGGTGACGGCCTCGCCGTACGGTTGCCGTGGGCGACGGAGTCCGCGGACGATCTGCTGCTCAAGGAACACACCTGGCTGCCCGCCCTCGCCCCGCGCCTTCCGCTGCCGGTCCCCGTCCCGCAGCGCCTGGGCGTACCCACCGCACGCTTCCCACGGCCCTGGCTCGTCACCACCTGGGTGCCGGGCGAGCCCGCCGACCGCGCCCCGGCCATGCGCGGTGAGGAGGCGGCCGACACCTTGGCCGCGTTCCTGACGGCCCTGCACCGCCCCGCCCCCGCCGGTGCGCCCGCCGGGCGGGGACGCGGCGGCCCGCTGGCCCCGTACGCGGAACACTTCGCCCACGGCCTCGCCGCAGTCAGCGAGAGAGGTCTGATCCCCGACCCGGACGGTGTCCGCGCGGTCTGGGAGGACGCGGTCGCCGCCCCGGACTGGACGGGCCCGGCGTTGTGGCTCCACGGCGACCTGCACCCGGCCAACGTACTCACGGCGAACGGCACGTTCTGCGGCGTGATCGACTTCGGCGACCTCTTCGCGAGCGACCCGGCCTGCGACCTCGCTTCGGCCTGGACCCTGCTCCCGTCCACCGCCGTGGACCGCTTCCACGCCGCCTACCGCCCGGCCCCGGACCCCGCGACCCTGCGTCGCGCCCGAGGATGGGCGGTCCTGCGCGCGCTGGCCGCCCTCCTCATCGCGGACGACGGCGACCGAGGCCTCCCCAACGGGAAGCCCACGTGGGGGCCGCCGGCGCGGGCCGCGCTGGGGCGGCTTGTCGGGTCGGTGGGGCGCTGACGTACGGCGGCGGGCGGGGGTGCGGCTCGCTTGCGTACGGCTGGGGCGGGGGGCTCAGCCCCCGTACGGCCCCATGCCCTGACTCTGCGCGTGGCCGGTTGCCAGCCCCTGCGCAAGCCCCTGCTCCGCCGCCCCACGCGCCGCAGCACCACGCTCACCGGCCCCGCCCCGGCGCCGGAGGGCGACGAGACATGCGGCTAGGGCCACCACGAGCACGACCACGATAGAAACGATCAGGACCATGTTTCCCCCATTTCCCCGAAGGCCAGTACGGCCCGCCGCCGCGCGTTCCGGGCGAGGCGGGACGCGACGCCTAATCCGATGAACACGCTACTCCTAATGAGCCGTATGCACGATATGGCCTGTGTGAAAGGCGAGTTGCTGTGCTCTGGGGCGCGCGGCCACGGCGTGCTCGGCGCCGGCGTGGACATCAGCACTGTCTTCATCGGCGCCGCCGCAAGGGCGACCTCCTACCGCTGCCGTAACTGATCCAGCAGTCAGGGGACTTGGGGTGTGACGTCGTGCCATGAACCAGACGAGCACTGTGACGATCCCCAGGATCACTTCGAGGTCACCACCCTCATCAGCGGCATCTTCCGCACGATGGACGAGCCGCGTTTCGACGAGGGCTGGGCCAAGGCCTGAACGTCGCGGACCCGACGACGCGCGCCACTCCTGCGGGCATTGGTCCTTGAGCGGCGCGTCGCCCGGTCGCCCCCCGACGCGGGCCCGATGAGGGCTCGGTCAGCGCAGTGCCTCGTGGAAGAACCCGATCGACGGGTCCTCCGGTGTTCCGACCAGCAGCGCGCGGTCGAGCAGGCCGTTGTTGTGCTCGCAGCTGGTCTCGGGCAGCAGGACGCACGCGTGGCAGGCGGCGAGGTTGATTCCGCCCACGCCGCTCCCGGTGGACTCCATGCAGAGCGGGTCCGCCGAACACCACTGGGCCCTGCGGAGCGCCGAGTGCAGAGCGGATTCGAGGCGGTCGGGCTCCCCCTGGGCGACCAGGCCGCCGAGACTTCCGGCGGAGTCGCTGGTGGCCGTACAGATGAGGAGGCCGGCCATCGACTCGTCCGCGTACAACCGCTCCCGGAGCGAGGCGGCCGGGTAGCCGCCGTCGAGGCTCCACTCGTTGATCAGCGTGTGCGACAGCGTGTGCAGGAGCACCATGCGGGCGTCCGCCGGTGAATCCGGTACGGAGGCGGGGTCCTGGGCGCGCTCGCGGAGCATGCGCAGGTGGTTGGCCCGGATGCGATCGGCTCGGGCGGCCACCCCCGCACTGTGCGCCCAGTCGTCGAGGCGCTGCTCGTCCAGGCGCAGGAAGACGCCCTCGCCCTGGACCTCCATGGCCGGGAGCCAGTCCATCGGGGCCGCCGACAGGGCCGCCTCGTGGACATCCGTGTGCGTTTCGGGTGTATCCACGCGTGAGAAGGCCTTCAGGGCACGCACCTCACGCAGGCGCTTCACCAGCATGGGTCCTGTCACCCCATAGGAGGCCAGGCCGGCGGCGGAAGAGCGGGGCGACTCGCAGACGAACTGGTCCTCGTGGTCCGTCTCGCTCTCCGGACGACCGGCGACCAGCCGTTCGTACTCCTGCTTGCGCAGAGCGAGATAGGCGCTGTCGGAGCCCTTGTCCTCGTTCGGGGCGGTGTCCTCGTGGTTCTCCGCCTCCAGAAGGCCCATGACCTTGTCGATGGAGAACTCGTAGTTCTCCGTCAGCGTCAGGGCCTTCAGATACGCCTTCATCTCGTTGGGGTTGTCCTTCATCTCGCGAAGGGAGTCCCAGTGCGGTTCCAGGCGGGCCGCGTGCCCGTCGCTCCACGGTGGGATCGACAGGGCCGTCTTCACAATGGGCTGCCAGGCGGCGGACGAACCGCGCTGGAGGGTGCGCGGCTTCTCCGTGCAGTGCTCGGCGGGCGTGTTCCCGAGCCAGGGGCGCCGACCGTTGCAGTAGACCTTCAGGTCCGACAGGGCGGCGCGGCGGAACGCTCCCTCCATGGAGACCTCGGGAATCCCGCAGGTGCAGGAGATCAGGATCGACCGGAGCGACGCGGTCCTCCCGCTGGTTCGCAGCCGCATCTCACCGCCGCACAGCCCGGCATCGCCGTCCTGTCGGTTGTTTCGGTGCGCCCACTTCCAGTACGGGAAGTCCTCGATGTGTCCCTTGGCGCAGGCCATGACGAAGCGCGAGGGCACCAGCTCCTCGTCGCAGTCCCCGCAGACGTTCTTTCCCGGCGGGGAGTTGAACCGGCTCACATGCTGAAGGACGTTGCAGCCGGGGCACGAGTGCCACAGGGGGAAGCGCCGGACACGGACCCCGTCCTTGCTGGTGTCGTCGGAGGCCGGGGGGAGGCGGAACGACTTCACCCCGAGCACGCGCGCCAGGCGGTGCTCGAAAATGGTCGGCGCTTCGCCGACGTTCCACGAGTCGATGCCGCTCACCATGAACGACTCGTTGTCGACGGCGACGATCGATCCGACACCGTAGGTGGTGATCATCTGCGCACGACGCACCGAACCCCGTCGCGGGTAGCTGCGCTCGGGTGCGCCGGCCCGGCGGCGGCGGGCGGGGGGCGGGGTCATCGGGATGCCTCCATGAACAGGGCCGATTCGGCGTCGACGTCGCGCAGGCTCCACAGTGTCGGCCACGCGTTCTCGTCCTCGCTGTCGAACGCGCTCAACAACGACGGTGTCCTGCTGCCGCGCTTCGGCTCGTAGAGGAGCCCGCCGCGCTTTACGGCTTCCTCTTCCCACAGGTCGACGAACTCGTCGAAGGCGTCGGCGGTCGCCCGGTACTCGTCCGGGGCGACCGACTGGACGCGGGCCAGGAGCGTGGTGCGGACGACCTCCTCCAACTCCTCACGGAACTCTCCGATACGGCCCGCGCCGTCGTTGGGTCCAGCCGCCGGGATCAGGATGCGCGCGAGGGCCACGACGACCGCGTGCAGCCCCCGGTCGCGCGCACGGGACGAGAAGGGCGTCACGCTGGTCGATTCCACCTCTCGGTACAGCGCGGAGTGGAAGTGCTGGAAGCTTTCGTAGTGCGAACGGTCGCGGGACCGTGACGAGTTCAGCATCACGGCGACCAGGCCGGGGTGGCGTCGCCCGACGCGGCTGGTCGCCTGGATGTACTCGGCCGTGGTCTGCGGCTGACCCATGACCGCCATCAGCCCGAGCCGATCCACGTCGACGCCGACCGAGATCATGTTCGTGGCCAGCAGGACGTCCACCACGTCCGGGTGCGGCAGACGCTGTTCCATCTGCTTGAGACGCTTCGGGATCTCGCTGGAGTTGGCACGGCTCGTCAGCTCGATCTGCTCCTGCACCTTCCGCTTCGGTCGGTCGTCGCGCGAGGCCAGGTATCCCAGGTAGGCGTCGACGTCGTCGTGGACCTGGAGCTCGGCCGCGGCCAGCAGGCGAAGGCTGTTGAAGTAGCCGACGAGCGTCCAGTACGCGTCGCGCACACCCTCGTCGACATCGGCGAGCGCGGCCCGGTGGAGGAGATTCGCGTAGGTGCGGATGAGCAGTGTCGACTGGCTGGTGCTGGGGGTGAGGAGACCGACGTACTGCCGGCTCGCCTTGCGCTCCTTCGGAGTCTCCACGGCGAACCAGGAGTCCCGGGCGTCGATCCCGGCCGGCGGGAACTGGGCGACCGCGCGGTCGAACAGCATCCTCCCCTGGTCCGCCGCACGGCGGATCGTGGCGGTCGAGGCGATGACCTTCGGGCTGCCCGCCAAGAGGTCCACCGCGGTCTCGTACAGACCGGTGAGGGTGCCGAGCGGGCCCGAGATGAGGTGCAGCTCGTCCTGGACGATCAGCTCGGGGGGAGGGGTGCCGTCCGCACGGTCCCGGTTGAAGAGAGCGGCGGTCTGCACACGCCACGGCATCGCGGCGAACTTGTCGACGGTGGCGATCACCAGGGCGGGCCGGGCGTCGTAGACGGCCTCGTCGACGAGGTGCACCGGCAGACCGTCGCGGAAGTCGCACCAGTCGTCGGGGCAGCGGACGTACATCCGCTTGGCCTCCTCGTCCACTTCGTACTGGTAGGCGTCCAGACGGGTGCCGCACCAGGGGCAGGCGTGCAGTTGAACGGGGTTCCGCTCCTGGAGTTCCTTCTCCTTGCGCAGCTCGACCAGGCTCTTCTCCGCGTCCGAGAGCCGGTTGGGGGTGGCGGACTGGCCGACCCACATGCCGATGGAGATCGGCTCCGTGCCGATCGTCCCTTCGTTGTCGAGCCGGATGCGTTCCATGGCA
The DNA here is from genome assembly GCF_004795035.1 of Streptomyces sp. A0958. Taxonomy (GTDB): domain Bacteria; phylum Actinomycetota; class Actinomycetes; order Streptomycetales; family Streptomycetaceae; genus Streptomyces. The sequence goes on along the minus strand of NZ_SSBK01000002.1, from coordinate 229,055 downwards.
CAGATGAGGGCGGCGGCCCGCTCGAACTGCTGCAGGGTCAACAACCGCAGTGTGTAGCGCATGAGTACGGTCACTCCGGCTCCTCGCTCCTTCAGGCGCAGGCGCCGCAGGAACGTGGTGAAGGCGATGAGACCGAGATACGCCTCGGTCTTGCCGCCGCCGGTGGGGAACCACAGCAGGTCCGCGACCGCTCGGTCCTCGTGTTCGGGGTCGACGATGCCTTCCAGGCAGAGCAGCATGAAGGAGATCTGGAACGGACGCCACCGCCCACGCGTCTCGTCGGGTGCTCCGTCACGTCCGTTCCGCACCCACTCGCCGCGAGCACGCTGGTGTGCCATGGCGCGGTTGGCGAGACGGAACGCCCGCATCGCGTCCGCATTCTCACCGAGCGCCCGGATGCCCCGGCGCATCCGGGCCAGGGCGGTGCGGCACTGTTCGATCTGCGCCCGCGCCGGGGCCTCGTACGACGTGCCCCGGAAGGCCTCGGACTCCGCCTCCTTGCGGTCGATCCACTCCGCGTAGTCGGCCATCAGCTTGTTCAGCGCGGCCAGGACCTCGCTCTCCGGACGTGTCGCCAGGCCGTGCATCGTGAGGGCCGAGTCGTCGATGTCCGGGTTCGAATCGGTCAGCAACACCTCGTGGGCCGGCAGGAACTGCGTGCGTACGGTGGCGATCGCGGCGCGCGAGTTGGCGGGGATACCGATGGGCGGCGGAGTCCAGTCCCACTCGGCCGCGCAGCCGTGGCCCATGGCGAAGGTGGGCGCGTGGCGGTGGAGCAGCCGGCTGGTCGCCACTTCCTGGTCGACCGCGCGTCGCTCGGCGGGTCGCTCCACGAAGGCGGGCGCCCCCGAGGGCGTCGTCACGGTGAGACGGGGCTGGTAGAGGCAGTACGCGTCCTGGAGCTCCCGCTCGCTCACCGGGTGGGTGTTGATCAAGGTGACGGTGACGGTGACCGGTTCGGCGGCCGGGGCACGGACGAGGATCTCGACGGCCACTCCGTCGTGCAGCGGCGGCGGCCGGTGCAGCTTCGGGGTTGTCACGTCGATCGTCAGCGAACTCAGGTCCAGGGGGCGCCGGCGCCAGTGCTCCTTCTGGTCCGAGGTGCTGCGGGCCTCGGCCCGCGTGGCGGAGATCGGCCGCCCCCCGGGGTCGATCGGGTCGTACATCGCGGCCTCCGTGTGCACGACGATGCTCGACGCGACCGAGGGGTCGACGGCGAACGTGATCCCCATGGAGGACGGGCGACGGTCCCCCGTTCCGGAGGCGCCGAGATCCGGAGCCGCCTCCTCGACGTCCCCGCGTCCCCGCATGAGGGGGGCGTCGTCCAGCCCCTCCGTCTCGGCCTCGTCCTCGTCCAGAGCCTGTTCCGCGCCCTTGTCCGAGGGCCGGGGGAACAGCACCCCGATGGGATAGGCCGTGATCGGCGGGTCCTGCGTCAGGATCTCGTCGGAGGCCCCGGGGCCCATCAGATCCCGCCGGAGCTGATCGACGAGATCCTCGCGCACCGCGTAGTGGGCGGCATGCGGGTTCGACGCATTCCTCATCGGTCGCTCTCCTCGTATGTGTGCGTGTCGGTCCACCTGTAGCGACCGAGCCCCGACATGCGGGGCACCATCCAGACGCCGTGCTCGCCCAGCCCCGCACGGGCGCCGGAGGCCGTGCTGCCCGCCACGCTCTCCAGGCAGTCGACGCGGAAGCCCTCGACACTCGTGGGCCAGTTGACGTCCCAGGTCCTGCTGATCTTGAGCGAGGTGTACAGGTCCTGCCGGAACCTCTCCGAGACGACGGCGACCGGGCGGTCCCGGTGGAACACCGTGTACGGCGGGCTCTGGTCCGAAGCCAGGGGCATCGCGTGCTGCAGACGGAGTTCCAGGGCGTCGCCCGGGGCGACCGACGCGGCGAGGTAGTCCTGCACGGCTCCGGCGTCGTGCTCGAAGCCGTCGGTGCCGGGCGGGTGCTCGCGAGAGACGTCCGCGTTCGCGGCCGAGAGGCCGTAGCGCTGGTAGGGCTTCCACCCGCCGGCGTAGTGCCGGCCGGTGCGCCGGTCCCTGCGGACCAGCGCGGTGTCCGGTGCGTCCATGCGGAACAGGTCGTCCCTGGGGCGCGTCATCGCGACGTAGAGGGCGCGGGCCTCCGCCGCCGGGTCGACATGGGTGTGCTGCTTGCGCAGCTCCGCCGTCGAAGCGGGTTCGACCACGATCACCCGGTCGAATTCGAGCCCCTTGGCCCGGTGGACGGTCGACACCACGAGATCGGCCGGTTCGACCGCAGCCAGGTCGTCGGGAAACCTGCCCTGGGCCACGGCCCGCCGCACGGCGGCGACGTCCAGCAGCCCCCGGGGCGCCCGCGCCGCGCCGCGCAGCGACCGCCAGATCCTTCCACGATCACCGACGGGCGAGATCGGGCCCGAGCCGAGCAGATCCAGGAAGCGGTCCTCCGTCAGTGTGGTCGAGCCGGTGCCGCGCAGCACCGGGGCCACCCAGGCCGGCACCGGGCGGTCCTGGAGATCCCGCTGGAGCCGGTGGTGGACCCCGTGGGCGAACAACGTCTCCGACAGCACCAGGGCCTGCCGGTTGTCCCGGCAGAGAATCGCGCACGTACCGCGGAAGTCCCTCAAGGAATCGAGGGTGAACGTGTCGTCGACGGCGCCGAACGACGGGCAGGTCCGGAGCAGGTCGATCAGGCTCCGACGGATCTCCTCCCCGGCGGCGTCCGAGGCCGCGCCCTCGGACGGCAGACGCTGGAGCGAGGCCCCCAGGGACAGTGCGACACCCGCCTCGGCGGTACGCGCCCGGAAGTTGGCGGACAGATGGAGCTCCACCAGGTCGTCCGGATAGGAGGCCCGCAGCCAGTCGAAGAAGTAGTTCGTCTCCGACGCGCGGGCATCCTCGTCGGACACCTGGAACCCGTAGATCGCCTGAGCTCCGTCACCGACCACGGTGAATCCACAGTTCTCCTGGAAGCGGTCGAGGAGCGTCTCCACCATGTCCCGTCGATCACCGACCAGGTCCTGGACCTCGTCGATCACGACGTGGGCGGGCGCGCCCTGCTCGCTCTCCTCGACGGCGCCGCGCAGGATCGCCTCCGTGGCCTCGCCGATCCTCTCGTCGAAGCGCAGCGCGCTCCAGTCCCGGTCGGGCTGCTCGCTGCGCAGGAGGGCGTAGGCCCAGGCGTCGAAGGTCTGCACCCTGACCCGGCGGGCCTCACGGGCATGGAGAGCGATCCGTTCCCGTAGCTCCCGTACCGCGGCCCTGGAGAAGCTGAGCACCAGGATCTCGCGGGCTTCGAGTGCTTCCTCCTCGTCGCCCATGAGTGCGTCGAGGCGGCGGACGAGCGTGTGCGTCTTGCCGGCGCCGGCGCCGGCCGTCACCAGGAGCCGGGTGTCCCAGGGCTGGTCGACGACGGCCTGCTGCTCCTCGGTGAGGGGCGGGCTGTCGAGGTAGGCGTCGGTCACTTGGCCCTCCACAGGTGCTCGAACTGGGTGAAGGCGAGGGCCTTGTCGTAGTTCGTGATGTTGTCCCGGACGTTGAGGATCAGGCACTCCTCCTTGCCGCCGTTCCCGGGCCCCCGGAGACCGCGACCGATCATCTGCTGGTAGACGTTCGGGCTGTACGTCGGGCGGGTGATGACGACCGCCCTCGTCGCCGGCGCGTCGAAGCCCTGCGTCAGCACCCCGTAGTTCGTCAGCACTCGGACGCGACCGCGACGGAAGTCGTCGATGCTCCGGCGGCGCTCGCCGGCGGACGTGGCCGAGTCCACCGAGGCGGCGGTGATGCCCAGGTCCTTCAGCTTCGCGGCCAGGAACTTGGCGTGGGCGACGGACGTGGCGAAGACCAGCACGGGCCAGTCCTTCGGCATGGCGCCGATCTCCTCGATGATGCGCTTGTTGCGGTCCTGGTCGTCGGCCAGGCGCTGCTCGGCCGCCTTCGACAGCAGGCTCATCTGATCAGCCCGCGCCTTCTCGTCGGCGTCCAGTTCGATGGTGCCTCCGAGGAGTTCCCGGTGCGTGACCTTCGCCAACATGCCGAGTTCCTGCAGTTCCGCGTACGGATCGCCGGACGGGAAGACCCCGTCGTCGAGCCGCGTGGCACCGAACCGCTGGACGAGGCGCTTGGTCTCCGCGTCGTTGGTGTTGCGGAACGGGGTGGCGGTGAGACCGAGCAGGTGGCGCCGCGTCTCGTACGCCGTCAGCCCGAGCTGCGCCAGGATGTCCGTGTACTGGGGAGAGATGGCGACATGGGCCTCGTCGACGATGACCAGGCTGGCTTCTCGAAGCCACGCATAGCCCTCGGTCCCCAAGCAGTTGCGGAGTTTGGCGTCCGTGGCGACGACGAGGTGAGGGCGGTCCGTGACGGGGCCGGCCTCGTTGGTCGTCCACAGCCTGCTGATGGTCAAGGGCGTCTCGGCCCCGACCTTCGACCAGACGAAGCTCCAACTCTGCACGGCCTGCTCGCAGAGTTCCTCGGTCTGCGCGATCCACAGGATGGGGCCGCTCAGCTCGCCCACCTGTTTGATCCAGCGGATGACGGCCTCGGCCGCCACCCGCGTCTTGCCCGCGCCGGTGGGCAGGGAGAGCATGCCGCGCTGCGGGGTGAAGCGATCGAGCATCGCGAACACCTTCGCCGCGAGCCGCTCCTGGTAGTCGTGCAGACGCGGGAACTCCGACGGACCCGCGACCTCGATGCGAGGCGGCAGCGACGGCGTCCGCGCGCCCGCGAAGGAGTCCGGGAAGCCGAACTCCGAGACGAACTTCACGGCCGGCGACGCCCCGGTGAAACTGGAAGGCGCATGGCTCGGATAGGCGAGCTGCAGATCCCGGGCGTGCACCTGGAGCACACCGTCGCCGTGGGCGTTGTAGGCCAGGCGCGCGATGCGACGAGGGGACGGCTCACCGCCTCCCGGCTCCGGCGGCTCGCTCTCCAGCAGGCCCGGCGGGAGACCGGCACGCAGTGCGGTCGCGCCGATGAGCAGTTCCAGTTTCTCCTCGACGCTGTCCGCCTGGCGGACACGTCGCAACGCAGCCTGAAGCTCCTGGTCCGCCTCCTGTCGTGCCTGCGCGTCGAGGACCGCTCGGCACCCCGACTCCTTGAGTCCCCAGCGCAGTTCCCGGTCCGCGGCGACCAGCGTCGCGAGGCGATCCGCGGAATCCAGCACCAGGACGGTGGTGCCCTGCACCGCACTGTCGAGAGGGGTCGTGTCGGAGCCCTTCGGCGTCCGGAGCACCTCTTCCAGCTCCGAACAGCGCAGTAGACGGTGGTTGTTCACGGCAGGGCCCAGCCGCTGGCGAAGCGTGGGGAACTCGTCCTGCAGGAGGACGGGCTCACCGACCCCGACGTATCGGATCTCCTTGCTTATGACTTCGGCGTAGGGACGCATCTTCCACGTATCGACCAGCAGCTCCGCGTCCTCCGGCCCACCGGCCAACAGCGCGGGGATCTGCTCGGCGCGCAGCGCCCGGTACTCGGCCTCGGTGGCGGCCACCGCGATCTCGCTGTCCTCGCGAGTGCCCCACTCCGCCCCCACACGGCAGCGGGTGAGCTGATCCGGGAAGTCCACTTCGAGGCGGGTCAGCATCACGTAGGTACGCCCGACGAAGACGTCGTCGTCACTGTCCCGGAGCTGTTCGAGGAGGCGGTCCCACTGCTTGGCCGGAACCTCGTCGACGAGCACGGGAAGGTGGAGCTTGCGCGCCTTCTCCGCACTGATGTCGGCGACGGGAAGAACGTCCGCGTAGGCGTGCAGTTGCGGGCCGACGGCACTGGCGATCGGGACGATGCCCTGTGATGTGGACACCCGTCCGTGACGGCGCAGCATCCAGCGCAGCGGCGAGTGGATCACCTTGCGTGTCGAGGCCTGGACGCCCACCTGCAGGGTCCAGGTGTCGATGACGCTGTCGTCGGGCAGCGCCTTGACGAACGCCGCGCGACCTTCTTCCGACAGCAGCTCCAGAAGGTGAAGGGGGCCGCCGACGGGGGAGCCCTCCAGCTTGATCCGGGACAGGGTGGGGCGCGCGGCATTGCTGCTCAGGGTCTTGCAGTAGCTGTCGTGGATCGCGGCGCGGTAGTCCTCGAACCAGGGCTCATTCGTCGGCCTGTGTCCGTGTGTGGGCCTGTCCCGCATGCCGAACTCGCGCAGGACGTGCAGGTCGTCCGAGTGGAAGGACGGGTCCACGGCGACCGACGCGTCCCGGGAACCGTCACCCGGCACGACCGGGCCCGGAAGCAGGCACTCCCGCATCCGGTGGAACCGCCCGTCGACGGTGCGCACGAACAGGGTGCCCGACGGGTCGGGCACCCGCGCGGTCACCTCGCCGCTGACCCGGCTGCCGCCCGCGCTGTGGAACAGCTCCCAGAACCGGGTCCAGTCCTGGGGGCCGTAGTTCTCGACGCCCTGCTCCAGTACACCGATGAAACGCCCTCGGGGGTCCGCCTCGCGAATGCCGATCTCGTTGAGATCGCTGATCAGGGACTCGTCCTCCGACAGCCTCGGATCGACGTAGGTCGTCCCGTCGCGCAGGCCGTCCTGCACCGTTCGGCGGTAGACCTTGCCCACGACGGGGGCCACCAGCCCGCTTTCCTCGGTCAGCACGATCCGCGCGGTGCGAGCCTCGGCCGCGAAGGGGGAGGCCTCGCGGATCATGGCGGCGAGGATGCGGATCGCGACGCCGGAGGCCTCGACCGTTTCCTCGGTCACCAGCGCTTCCAGCCATTCCCGAACGGTCGCGCGGCGCTGCTTGGTCTCCTCCAGGATGTGTCCGACCTTGCCCGCGCGGAATTCGGCGGCCTCGACGGAGGGGTGGATCCAGTTCGCCGGGCGCCCGGGGCACGCGCTCCACATCCGGAGCCACTCCTGCTTGAGCGGCACCTTGTTGAGCGGGGCGGGGTGCACATGGACGTCCCGGGGCGCCCGCAGCACACCGTCCTGGTCGGGGAGGGAAGGCCGTTCCGCCGCGAGCCTCCAGATCTGTTCCGTCAGGTATTTGTCCGCCCAGTTCAAGGTCTCCGAATCCTTGTTCCGGCCGGGTAGCAGCGGGAGGTAGGCGGCCGGGTCCTGGGGGGGGACCAGATGGGGCAAGGAGTCGACCACGAGCCGGGCGGCGACACGGATGATCTCCTGGTTGAACGGGCTGGAATCCAGGAGGTTCTGTCGGTCCTCATTCGTCTTCCAGGCACCGTTGAGCGCTCCTCGCAGCGTCATCGGGTACTTCGTCGGGAAGAACGACCAGAATTGGCCTCGGCCCCGAGGGGTGGTGAGCACGGTCTCACCCGTGTATTCGGGCACGGCCCACGAAATGTCGATGGTGCCCCGGTCGTGCATCTCGCCGGCGCTCGCGCGGGCGGCCTCGGACGGCCGGTGGGCCTGTGTGAACACCTTCCACGCGGAATTGGACTCCGGCCGGCCCGTGCGCGTCTCGTGGATCGTGTGCTGGAAGCCGTCGTGTTCGACCGTGATCTCACGGCGGATCGGCGGCTCGAACCGGCTGTCCTCCAAAATCACGGTCCCGACGTGATGGGAGAACAGCTGGAACCTGGCGGGGAACTCCCGCTTCTCCTCGGTCCTGCTCGCGGAGTCGTGGATGTCGTGACCGAGCCGTTCGGCGGCGCCCGGGAGGAGGGGGAGCCGCACGACCGTGGTGGCCCAGCCGAGGAGGTCGTTCAGGACGGGGTCCGCCAGCCGCTCCTTGTCGGCGTCCAGTGGGCGGGCCATCCGCAGTACGGGTGCCTCGAAGTCCTCGTCGGTCGAGGCGCCCCGGGCCTTCCTGATCTCCTCGTGCGACCACTCCCGGTCGAAGCCGAAAGCGCCCGAGCGGCTGAAGAACTGGGGCGTGTTCGTGACGGCCAGGATCGACTTCACACCTACGCCGAACCGACCGATCTGGCCCCCGCGCTTCTTCGACACACTCATGCGGAGGATGGTCTCCGCGCCCTCGGGCGTGACGGGTGTCCCCTCGTTGGCGCAGTAGAGGTGCGTCCCGGTGAGGACGACGTGCACCTTCCCGCCGGGAGCGGAGGCGATCTCGTCCGCCGCGTTCTGGACGAGCTCGAACAACTGACGGTCTCCGTAACCGCCTTGGGTGATCCTTCGCTCGCCGTTGGCGTGCTCCAGGATCAGCCCGGGGTCCACGCGGTACGTCTCCAGGACGCGCGTCGACTGTTCGAGGATCTTCTGGATGACGGGCGAGGCTCCCGAAATACCCGTCACGTCGCTGTGGTTCAAGGTGTTCCCGTTTCATGGCCGTGAGATGAACGTGGGGGAGCGGAGGCCGGCCGCTGCGGGGGTGCGGCCGACCGACGAACTCAACGATAGGTGGCGGACGTCCGGCGGGACGCCGGGTTCAGTCCAGCCCGATGACGACGATGACGAGCACGACGGTGCGGGGGCGACGGCGCCGGGACGCGTACCGAATGTCGGTCCGGTTCGAGGGATGCGTACCGACCACCCGGGGGCGGCGGGGCGAACGCGAACGGCCACGACGCGGCTCGCCGTTGCGGCGCGAGGATTCCGAGGCGTGCTCGGCCGTTGCCCTCTTTGCTTCGCGGGCGGCGTCGCGGCGGGCCCGGAGGGCGTCGATGTAGGGACGCGTCCTGCCGATGGTCTCGAGGAAGCCCGACCGGGACCACGGGTCCTCGAAGGAGTCGTACTGGTCGACGAGGACGAATTCGTCGTAAGGGTCGTGCTTGCTCGGCTTCATGATGGTGGGCCCCCTGCTCTCGTGAAATGTCGGTTGAGTGATGCCGGTGTTCGGAAACGCTGATGGCGCACGTGCAGAGGGCTGAATACACACGAGGTGGGGGAGGTGAATTCGGCAGGCAAATGGTTTTTTCGGGTGAATGGGACAAGTCGGATCGGAGGAAAGGTGTGAGAATGGAACCGCGTTTTTCGGATACGAGCAAGGGGTTTCGTCGATCCGATGAAATCCGGTGGACCGGACGTGGGAGTGGCGTCCAGGCGCAACGAATAAGGCACTTGTGGAAACGCGCCTTTCGAGCCCGGTCGGGGCTCAACCGTTTTCGACGCTACATGCCCACCCGGGGCCACCACAAGAGGCTTTCGGCACAACAGATGCGGCGAACGGGGCGTCGTTTCGAGGCGCAATTCGGACTGAATGGGCGATGGGTGGCAAGTCGGATTCGGCTACCCGATGCAGGACTTCCAGTGCATTTGGATCGAGGAAGCGATGAACGTTCCAACCGCCTCGGAGGGGTGTCAAATTTCGTTGTCGCCCGTCGAAGAGTGTCAAATTTCGGGTACGGTAGCCCCCATGGTCGTCGTGGCAGCCGAGGAGTGGTGACGTTGGACAGCGGCATGGATTTCGGTCCCTGGCTGGCCAGGCAGCTGAAGCAGTCGGGCATGAGTCAGGCCGACCTCGGCGAGCGCATCGGGATGACGCGGGCCGCCGTATCGGCTTGGATCACCGGGCGGGCGACCCCCCGCGGGGAGACCATCGCCAAGATCGCGGCGGCGCTCGGCACCGACCTCGGTACGATCCACACCCGCACCGCGGACACCTTGGCGGGTCTGCCCGTCTCCTGGTACCACCGTCCCGGATACGCCGACGGTGGGCGCGACTTCGGCAACGCGGCCGCCTTCGCCTTCGAGGCCGATGTGGAAGCGCTGGCGCGCGAGGCGACGCAGAACAGCCTCGACGAACGTCTCGACCGCAGCCAACCCGTCCGCGTGCGCTACACATTGCACGAGTTGACCGGCGAGGCCCTGGCCCGTTTCCGCGAGGAGATCCGCTGGGACGAACTCCTTCCGCACTACGAGTCGGCGGCGTCCCAGGACCAGAAGGTCGGGCGGGTCATCGCTGCCGGACTGCGCGACATGTATGAGCGGGACCGGCTGGTCCTGTTGCGCGTCGACGACTACAACGCCTCCGGCCTGACCGGAGACGACTACGAGACCGGTCGATTCGCCGCCGTGGTGCGTCGGCAGCTCGACAGCCACAAGACGGTGAGCGGGGCGGGCGGTTCGTACGGTCTCGGGAAGGCCACGCTCTGGGCGACGAGCCGCCTCGGCCTCGTCCTCATGAACTCCACTCTCTCCGAGCCGCACGAGGGGCGTACCGAGCGACGTCTCATCGGCCGGCTCGATCTTCCCTGGCGCGAAGTGGACGGCCTTCCCTGGGCGGGCCCCGCCTGGTTCGGCCGTCCCGACCCGGACGCCGACAGTTCGGACGTGGCTCGTTCGTGGTGGGCCGACGAGGAGAAGGTCGAGCGGCTCCACCTGACTCGGGAGAGCGACGAACCGGGCACGTCGTTCCTGATCGTGGGCGCCCACGACGTGGCGAGTCTCGTCGAGGTCGACCCGGATGCCGATAGCAACGGTGTGGAGGACGACGACAGCGTGCACCGGATGCACAAGCGCCTCGTCCAGGCCCTCGGCCGGAACTTCTGGGCGGCCATGACCGTGGGCGAGACCCGACGACCGCTGTTGGAGGCATCCGTCAGGACCCTCCGCAACGGCACGGAGATCATCAAGGAGGAACGGGTCGATCCCAGGACCACGCAGCCGTCACGCACCCGTGCCCTGCAGGCCTTCCTCGACGGCACGACCGTGGAGCGTCTGACCGAGTCCGGCCAGGTGGCCATGGCGACCGTGGCGCTCAACGTGCCCGCCCTCGCGGGGCGGAAGGAGAGCACGGAACACCGGGCCGTCGTCCTCGTGACGGAGGCCGACGACGCCGACGACGACAAGCCGAACAACGTGGTCATGATGCGGGGCAACCGTATGACCGTCAGGACGGCCAAGGTCAGGGACCTGCCCGTGGGGACCAACCCCTTCCAGGCGGTGCTGCTCGCGGGTCATGCCGCAGGTGAGGACGCTCCCGGCGCCGACGCGGCAGAAGTCTTCCTCCGAACCTCCGAGCCGCCCGAGCACAACAAGTGGGGGCAGACGGAGGAGCTACGGATGCTGTACTCGCCGTCCGCGTACCGTCGGATCGCCAAACTCACCACCGACACCAACAAGGCGGTGCGTGAACTCGTCGCCGTGCCCAAGGCGAAACGGTCGGGCGGAGCCGATCGGCTCCGAAAGAAGCTGACGCTGGGCGGCAAGAGGGCACCTCGGCCCGCCGGCCCGGCGGCGCTGCCGACGCTGGAGGAACTCGACGCCTTCGTCGATGCCGGCGGCGCGTGGTGCGTCACCGGAGAGGTGAAGATCCCTTCCGGCGGTGACTCCTCGCGGCCGAGCCCCGTGGCCAAGCTGGACGTGCGCTCGGGCCCGCGCCCCGTACTGGCGTGGTCGGAGCTCGTGGCCGTTCACAACTGCGAAGTGGTCGACGGGGCGCTGCACTTCGCGCCCGGCGCCCGCAAGGCGACCTTCAGGGGCACGACCGACGTGTCCACGCACCCCGTTCGGGCCGTCTTCACCGGCCTGGTCGTCGAACTCGGCACCGACAAGGGAGGCCAGGCATGAGGGGCTATCCGTACAAGCGGCTTCCCGGCACCGTGACCCTCCGGGTGACCTCTGTCGAGCTGCGGGGCCCCGGCGAGGCCCGGGAACCGCTCGACACGAAGACGTTCTCGACCATCGAGCAGGTGGTCGCCCTGGGTCTGGCCGAGCGGGACGACTGGGAGAAGGCCCGGTTGACGCTCACGGCCGTCGTCCCGGGACGCGCGACCGACCCCGACGGGCCCTGGTCCGACGTGTCGGTCGTGGTCGTGCTCACCGAGGGAGCCACCAACACCCGGACCACCGTGTGCCTGGAGCCCCGTGCCGAGGGCGGCCGTGAATGGGCCGGCCACCTGGATCTGTGGCGAGCCGATCACCTCGACCGCGCGACGATGACCGTTCACGTGATCGCCACGGTCGACGGGGTGCGAGGTCGCATGATCGCCGCGTCGGAGAAGGACTGGATCGTCGATCTGAAGGCCGACACCCCTCTGCGCGAGCGGGAACTGGAGGTCTCGGAGGTCGGGTTCCGTGAGGGCCCCGAGTGGTTGCGCCCCTTCGGGGACGTGCCGTGGACCATCGACACCTCCGGCGACGTGCCCACCGTGCACGTCAACACCGATTTCGAAGGCATCACCGAACTGGTCGACGGCAACGGCACAGCGGTCGAGGGCCTGGTCAGGGATCTCCTCATCGCCCAGATGTGCACGGACGTGTGGACGGCCGTCTTCCACACGGCCATCGGCGACCTGGAGGTCGAGGACGACGGCACCCCGCTCTTCCCGCACGACTGGCGGGGTGAGGTGCTGCGCGAAATGCTGCCGGACGTCGTGCCCGGTCGACCGCTGGGGGACGCGCTCCGGGAAGTCCACGGACGGAGGACCGGGGCGTCGGGATGGACCGATCTCCAGCCGCGCATCCATTACGCCGCGACGCGCAGGGCGGACGTGCCCAAGGCGTTGACCGCGACCATCCGAGGCCTGGACCGACTCGACCGGGGGACCGACGCGTGACCGACAAGCCCAGCCACCTGCCCGAACGCCTGGCGTTCCTCGCGGATCTCAACGCCGCCCGGTACCTCACCGAAGGCCTGCTCACCGGCAAGGAGGATGTCCCGGCCATAGCGCTCAACAAGATCACCGAGCCCCTGCCGGGTGACGAGGCCAGAGGGGAGCTGATGCCGGTCCGTGATCTCGTCGACGACGCGATGCACGCGTTCCGCGACGAAAAGGTCACCGCCGCCGATGCCTGGTTGGCTCCTCGGCTCCACGCGACTCTGCGGCTCACGCGCCGCGAAGCCGCCGATCGCAGGCTGTGGAACTACCTGGCGCTGGGAGTCGCGCCCGACTACGTCGTCTGGCGACACATGCCGGAGCCGAAGAAGGAGAGCCCGGGGAAGGCGAGGCGCGTCGCCGCCACGCGCTTTCGTGGTGCGTCCTACACCCAGGCGTTCGCCCGCCTCTGGTGGGCCGCCGAACTCTTCCGGAACGGCCCCGACTACGGCCCGGTGGTGACCGTCTGCGCACACCAGGACGTGCTCAACACCGGGCTGAGACTCGACGCGATCGATCATCGGCCGACGGCCCAGGCGCTGGCACGTTTGATCGAGCGCGGCACAGTCACCACCGGCAGGGAGATCAACGCGCTCGCACGGGTGGTCAACGCGTCCGCGGCGACGCTCATGTACGACGTCGTGGCGCCCGACGTCGAGCGGGACGGCCGGCCGACGGAGCAATGGATCGCGGCCGCGGAATGGGCACCGGCGGTTCAGCGAAGAGCCCTCCCGGAAGGACCGGACGAGGAGAAGGCACCGGAGGACTCGGTGGCCGCCCTCGCCGACCACTTCGCGAAACTCTTCGCCGAAGCTCCCGTGCGCGGGAAGAAGACCGAGGACAACGAGGCGGACTGACCGGGACAGGCCCGAAGGCCCCGCCGTCAGGGGCCTTCGGTGTCCCCCTCCGTGGAGCGGGGCTGCGGCTCCCACTCCTTGAGCTGGGTGAACCACTCGTCCTTCGGCCGCTCACGCAGCAGCGCGGTGCTCAGGATGTGGAGGGAGAGTCGCGGCGGGACGGCGTTGCCGATCTGCTGGGCGACATCGGTGGACTGCCACGGGTAGCGAGCGGGGAACGACTGGAGAAGCCCGCCCTCCTCGGGCGACAGCCGGTCCAACTCCTCGCCGACCTCCTTCTCGCCCGACTCGTTCTCCTTCAGGAGGAAGAGCCGGTTGCGGCGGAACTTGCCGGTGATCGTCGCGGCCGGCTCCTGCGAGGTTCGGCGCCCTCGGTTCTTCGGGTCGCCGCCCGAGCCGTAGTTGGAGACCAGGACGAAGTCGCCGGTCCGCGTGGCGCCGAGAGCATCCCCCACCGACACCCAGGGCTCCACCTTCTTGGGCTCCTTGGCGCTCCTCGGCGGCGCGAACAGGGAACCGTCCTCCCGCTCGGTGGCCGTGCTCTCACGCGTAACGGGCAGCAGGCGCTCGATCCCCTTGCGGTACCGCTGATGGGTCGCAGGGGGAAAGTCGACACGCCTCCCCGTGTTCTCGGGGTTCCACTGGGCGATCAGCACGGCACGCCGACGCGTCTGCGGGACGCCGAAGTCCTCGGCATGCAGCACATGAGCTTCGGCCGCGTAGCCGATTCGCCTGAGGAGTACGGCGTAGTGCTTCCATACCGGCAGCACGGTGGGTACCTGCTCCAGTACCACCACCTCATAGGGCCTGCCGCGCCTGAGCTTCGCCTCCATGATCCAACGCAACGGCTGGAGAACGAAACCCGTACGTGCGTCGGACATGGAGTCGGTCTCGGCCTTGACCGCATTCCAGGCGGCCTTGAAGGATGCGAAGTCCTTGTGACCGACCAAGCAACCGGCGAGCCGCTTCACGTCGTCCAGGGCCTTGTGGCCCTCCCGGTTGCCGGCCACGGAGAACGACTGGCAGGGCGGGCCGCCGGTGAGGACGTTCGCGTCCTTCACCTGGGGGTCGCACGGCCCGAGCGCGGCGACGTCCTTCTCCCTGGTGGTACGAAGGCCGGCCGCGGCGCGCGTCGCACGGGTCGGGTCGTCCCACTCGACCCCGATGCTCTCCACTCCCATGATCGTGGCCGCGATGTCCAGGCCCCCGGGGCCGGCGAACAAGTCCACGATGCGGAAATCCGCAGGTAGAAGTGGTGAGTGAGGTGCGTGGGTCATGGGATTGAAGTGTAGCCGGCCGTTCAAGATCAACTAACCCTCGTGTTCGGACGGCCTCGCGCGCTCAACCACGCAACGCCTCCGCGACGGCAAGGCCCAGCGCCTTCCCCACCGGCGGCGGCGAGGCATGGCCGATCTGACGGTACCGAGCCGTCTTCCGCCCGGCGAACAGCCAGTCGGCCGGGAAGCCCTGCAACAGCGCGGTCTGCGCGTCCGTAAGCTTGATCAGGCCCGCGCTGCTGTTGTCCTCGGGGCCCGGAACCTCGTCGGCCAACGCCCCTCCGTTGACCCCCATCCGTGCCCAGGCGGCCTTCGTGCCCGTCGGGCCCAGGTCGGCGCCCCCTCGGTTGTCCGAGCCACCGACCAGAGTCGGCGCCACGGCGACCGCCTGAGCCGCCCAGGCGTCTGCGCCGCTCCACCCACGAGCAGCCATGGAGCGCCGCAGCGCCCTTCCCACCGACACGTGATCCTGCACCGTGGGCACCGGCGGCCGGAAGCGGTCGAAGTACCGCTCCTTGAGAGCGACGAGCACTCCCTGCTTACGGTCCTGCGGCACACCGAAATCCGCCGCGTTCAGGACGAACCAGTGCAGCCGGTAGCCGAGGTGCTCCAGTTCCTCCCGGACGAACTCGCGCAGGGGCTCGAAGGCGCCGGCGTCGACCAGGCCCGGTACGTTCTCGATGAGCACGGCGCGCGGCTGGATCGAGTGGGCGAGGAGGACCGCCGCCTTCAGGAGCCCTTCCTCCTCGTCGGTCTCGGCTCTCGCCGCCGTCGCGCTCGACTTCACGCGAGGAAGCCCCGCGGACAACAGGTCGACGTCGTACGTGTGCGGGTGCTCGTCCGGAACGAAGTCCAGCAGGTCCATCCGCAGGACCTTCCAGTGCGGTCGGTTCATGCCCAGCGTCTCGCAGGCCACGGGCTTCTTGTCCAACAGCAGCACCGGATCGAACCCGGCCTGTTCCAGCCCGAGGGCCAGCCCTCCGGCCCCCGCGCACACGTCCACGAACCGCGAACCGCTCACGAGCTCCCGCACCCCCGTCCTGTTGTCCGCCTCGCGGACTTCTTCCGATCGACGGCTTCCGCCACCTTCTCCGCGACCTGGGCCGGCGCCTGATGTTCCCAGAAGCGCATGACCGTCCACCCCTCGGCGACCAGGTGTGCCGTTGTCTCGGCGTCCCGCGCCATGTTGCGATCGAGCTTTTGCCGCCACCACTCGGCGTTCGACCTCGGTTGCGTCGCGTGTTCGGGACAGCCGTGCCAGAAGCATCCGTCCAGGAACACCGCCACCTTCGCCCGGGTGAAAGCGATGTCGATCGTCCGCCGGGACATGTGGGGCACCCGCTCGTTGAGGCGGTACCGGTAGCCGGACGCGTGCAACAGCTTCCGGACCGCCACTTCGGGCGCGGTGTCGCGGCTCGCCTGTCGGCTCATGCGGGCGGACACGGCCGGGGAGGAGGGTCTGGCGGTACTCATCACTGCCAAGTCTCCTACGCCCGACCCCCTTCGCGATCAATGACGGCGAAATCACCCTTGCTCGAATCGATGGCACGGAAGCGGACCAGATTCCGCTGTCCCGCGGTCGCCGAGGCGGGGGCGACCAGGCAGAAGGCCATGACGACGTCTCCCGGGTCGATCGTGCCGTCGGGGCCGAGCCGTGGCTCCGCCTCGACCAGCGGGTAGAGGACCACGACGCCCCGCCGCTCACGGACGAGGGATTCGACCAAGGGATCGCCGGAGCCCTTCAGTGCGCCGGCGATCCGCAGGGCGACCCCGCGGTGCTTCGGCTCGCTGATCGCCCCGAAGAGGTCGCCGCGCCGCCGGGTACGACGTGCCATGGAGAGAGGCCCGTAACCGAGAACGTTCGCCTCCACCCTCCGTCCGGATGTCTGCTGCGGGGCTATCACCAGCCAGTCGTCGATGCCGTCGCCGGTCTCGCCCGCCGAGACCAAGGACTGGAGGTGCGGCGTGAACTGGCCGGGAACGGACCACTTCAGGTCCCACAGGATGCCGACCAACGTGCTGTGGTCGATCGTGCCCAGCACCGCCTCGTAGCTGTCGTCCCGACCGGTCTCGGCGGCGGCACAGCGCAGGGTGACGGGTGTGCGGTCCAACGCCCCGAGCGCCGCCCCCCACGCCTCGACGTTCCCCCGCAGTTCCTCCGCCCTCACCGGGTACGCCGTGGGTTCCACCCACTGGCCCGGGGAGCGGATCTCCACCAGCTCGGCGTTGAACATCTTGTTGCGGGCCGAGGGCTTGATCCAGGAGAGGTGCTGGGAGACCAGCGGGGGGATCTGGGCCGGGGTGACCTGGGGCTTGCCGTCCACCAGGGTGGCGTAGCGGGTGAGCTGGGCGCGGAACGTTTCTTCGTCGCGGCAGATGGCCTCGAAGGCCTCGTACAGGTCGACCGTCTTCGTCTTGCCCAGCGGTTCCTCGCGGCCGATGTAGAGGCGGACCAGGTCGCGGTAGCCGGGGCGGAAGCCGAACCAGCGGCCCATCTGCATCAGTGTGTCGGCCTGCTGGGTGGTGCGGCGGTAGTAGGTGACCGTCAGGCCCTCGATGGTGAAGCCGCGGGAGAGCTTGGTGCCGCCGACCAGGATCTTCCACACGTTGGGGGTGCGTTCGAAGTCCAGGTCGGGCTGGTCGTAGTCGCGCTCGGTGTCGCCGTTGACCACCAGGACGGGTGTGCCGCCGGCGTTGATGAGCTGGCGGGCGCGGGAGACATAGCTCCTGAGCTTGTCGTACGACTCCGGCATGGGCAGGCCGTCGTCGGCGAAGCGGTGGAAGTCGGAGGCGAGGAGGTCCGCGAGGCGTTCGTGGCCCTGGCGGCTCGTGTACGCGGCCCGGTGCCACATGGAGTTGATGCGCAGGGCGAGGGCCGTGTGCTCGGCCATCCGTACGGACTCGTGGACGAGCATCGTGTGGTGGCGGAACGGTCCTTCGGGTACGCCGCGGTCGGCGCGGTACAGCTTGAGCGCGCCCGTCAGGACGAAGGCGTCCAGGGCTTCCCGGAGGCGGTCGCCCGTCTCCTCGTAGATGCCGCGGATGTGCGTCTCCTCGGCGGACCCCTCGTCCGTGTCGAGGTCGTGGAAGTCCTGGACGCCCATGTAGCCGGCCGGGCGGGGCAGCGAGATGAGGAAGTCGCGCGGGAAGATGTCCTCACCGTCGCCCGGGTCGACGAAGACGTTGGCGAACGGGGTCGCGGTGTAGCCGACGTACTGGGCGCGCGGCAGGAGGCCGAGCAACTGGGAGATCTGGCCGTTGATGGCCGTACGGGCGACCTTGCCGTCCTCCCACTTTTTCGGGTCCGTCGTGTTGACCGACGCCTGGTCCGACTCGTCGTCGATGATCAGCGCGGGGATCTCGGAGAGGATAGGGCCGATCTTCTTGAGGTCCTTGATCAGCTTGTCCAGCACGGACTTGTTCTTCTTCACGACCATGACCCGGGCGGCCGCGTGGTGCAGGTTGGCCGGGGCGTACAGCGGCTCGGTGCGGGCCTGCTTCTCGAATTCGAGGGCGCGGATGCCGTTCAGCAGGCTCTTGTAGTCGTCGTCGCGGGTCGTGAGGCGCTCGATGTCGAAGGCGCCGAGGGCGGAGGGCCGGCCGCCGTGGCTGACGAACTTCTCCGGCCAGTCCGCGTCCTCCTGGTAGTCGATGCCGACCAGGGAGTCCGGGTCCGCCGGGTCGGCGCCGCGCAGGATGTTCTCCTGGCCGATCAGCTCCATGTCCAGCCGGCGCTGCGTCTGGCCCCGGAGCAGGTTGAGGGTGCCGCCGAGGACGATGACCAGGCGGTACCCGGCGTCGATGGCCTTAGCGGTGACGCCGGTGAAGTTGGCGGTCTTGCCCGACTGGACGTAGCCCACCACCAGGCCGCGCGCACCGTAGGCCTCGGGGCGGGTGGGGTCGGAGAGGCGTTCGACCACGGCATGGCTCGCCTCGTCGAGCCCGGAGACCGCCGCGTCCGGCCAGCCCTTGCGCCGCAGGAGCCGTTCGTAGGCGGTCCAGTAGAAGGAACGCGCGGCGGCCGCGTCGCGCGAGTACCAGGAGACGAACTCCTTGCTGATGACCGTCGGCCCGGGCTCCTTGAAGACCGGGACCGCGCTGTCGAGCGCCTTGCGCAGACCGGCACCGAAGCCCAGCCGGTCGTACGTGTGCGAGCGGCGCGCCTCGGTACGGGCCGGTGCCGCCGACCAGTCCGCCTGCTCCACCAGGTCCCAGGTGGTCAGGGTGCGGTGCCACAGGGCGATCAGACCGTCACCGGGGTCGGCCGCGAGGACACGGTCCCGGAAGTGGGAGAGCCTGGTGTCCACCGCTTCCTCGTCCTCGGAAAGTGCGAGGACGAGCTTGGCGAAGGGCTTGGGGCCCCGTCGCATCGCGGCCAGCACATCGCCGTGCAGGGTGAACAGATGGTCGGTCATGGCGGGGCGGCTCTCTCGGATCGGGGCGAGGACGGGGAGACGAGGACGGGGAGGCGGGGGTGGGGAGCGAGGACGGGGAGGGGCAGGACGGTGGTTCAGCGGTCGAGTTCGCAGCGCGCCGCCGTGACCAGGACGCTGTTCCACAACGCGACGTTGTCGGTGTGGACGGCCCGGACCCGTTCCTTCTGGAAGATCTCGTTGACCATCAGGTACAGCATGCTCTTGATCACCGGAGCGTCGTTCAGCCCCCCGCGCCGGCCTCCGTTCAGCACCTGCCGGTACGCCTTGTTGAGCCTGACCTCACGGTTCTCCCGGTCGAGCTCGAAGAACACGTCCGACGGCAGGCTGTCCCAGCGGAACGCGATCGGGTCCTCGCCCTCCAGCTCCGGCAGCTCGTCGCGCAGCGTGCGCCGCAGCTTCGGGTCCATCCCCTTCCCGGCCGGGAGGACGGCCTTGCGCTGCGGCTCGGTGGCGCGCCTGGCCGCCTCCCGGTACGTGAGCGCCGCCTCCTGGACATACGAGGCGAAGCCGTGCCCCGTGGCGTCCACGGCCTGCTCCAGACCTCGGGCGAACGCGGGGGTGACGGTCACGCCGTCCTTCTTCACCGTGAGGTTGAAGACGTCGTTCGGCGCGGACGGCAGGTCTACGGCGATCCGGGCGAGCGCGAGGTGGCCCTCCGGGCTGCGGGTGCTGTTCCAACCGCCCGCCTGGACGAGGCGGTCGTTGCGGTAGATGTAGAAGCCCTGGCGTTCGGCGAGCGGACCGATGCCCCGGAAGCTGACCAGCGGTGACTTCGGCGGCCAGATGTGCGCGGTCAGCGCGACCTCGCCGACGCCCTCGACCGGCGCGGTGTACGTACGGGGGAAGCCGGTCCGGCCGGGCACCCGGTAGCCGAACGGGTCGATGGGTTCGACCCCGCGGTGGTCCAGCTCCTCCTTGGTCCGCACGTCCTCGACCACGATGTCGATGTTGAAGCCGTCGCGGGCCAGGAAGCGGTGGAGGTAGAGCCCGAGGTGGGTCTCCAGCTTCTCGATCGCGTCGTTGAGGTAGCGGTCGGCCTGACCGGCGGTGATGGTGTCGAAGGCGCGGACCCGGTCCCAGCGCACGATCGTGCCCTGCCACTGGATGACCCCGTCGTAGCGGTCGACCAGGTCCTGGCAGTACCCCGGGTCGACGATGTCGCAGGTGAAGTCCGCCTGGGCGCGGGCCGTCAGCCAGCGGCGGCCGGCGGACGGGCTGCGCTTGGTGCGGCTGACCACGGTGAGCGAGTCGGCGTGCGACAGGGACGCCGCCTTGAGACCCGCGCCGAAGTGGCCGAGCGCCGCGTCGTCGTAACCCTGGCGGCCGCCCACCGTCATCGCGGTGTCCAGGGCCGCGTCGTCCATGCCGCGGCCGTCGTCTATGACGAGCAGGCTGACCAGGCGGTCCTCGTCGCGCAGGAGGCTGACGACGACGTTGCGGGCGCCCGCGTCGATCGAGTTGTCCACGAGGTCGGCGATGGCCGCCTCGAATCCGTACCCCTGGTGCGTCAGCGACTCAACGTAGCGGGCGGCGGGCGGGAGCCGCTTGCTGCCGGTGGTGGGGACCTCGAACTGCCAGTCGGCAGAGGGCTGATACGGCGGCATGAAGCCTTCCTCGCGCGCACACAGAGCTGGGACCTGGGTGGGGAGGTGCGGCCCTGGGATGAGTAGGTGGGTTGTGATGATATTGCAAAGGTGGGACAGCGGGGAATCCCGGTGACAAATGCTCCCCCTCACGCCTGCCCCGCGCCCGCCCCCACCCCCACCCCCAGCTCCCGCGCGTACCCCGCCCCCCGCTTCCCGTTCAGCACCACGTCCTCGCCCGTCTCGACGAACCCCGTCCGGGTGAGGACCGACCGTGAGGCGGTGTTGGTGTTCGCGGCCCTCGCCCGTAGCGTCGTCAGGCCGTACGTCGTGCGGCACAGCTGGAAGAGTTGGCGGATCGTCTTCGTCGCCAGACCGCGCCCCGTCGCCTTCTCCGCGAGGCGGAAGCCCAGTTCGGCGGAGCCGTCGGCCACGTCCACCAGGTTGAAGCGGCCCAGTACCTCGCCCGTCCCCTCCGCCACCAGGACGTGGAAGTGGCAGGCGCCCGTGGCCTGCTCGGCGAGCAGCGCCGCGTGGCGGGCGGGGAAGCGGGTGAAGTAGTCGTCGCCCCGATCCGGGATCGAGGCCGCGAAGAAGGCGCGGTTGGCGTGCTCGAAGGCGAGGACGGCCGGGGCGTGGTCGGGACGTAGGCGCTGGAGCTCGGGCATGGCGGCAGGGTACGGAGGCGAGGTGCGGGTCGGCATCCGTAATACCGGCCACCGCCCCCTACCGAGCCGCCCAGCCCCGAGCCGCCCAGCCCGAGCCGCCCGGCCCCGAGCTGCCCAGCCCCGAGCTGCCCAGCCCCGAGCCGCCCAGCCCGAGCCGCCCGGCCCCGAGCCGCCCGGCTACCGACCCACCAACCCACCGACCTATCGAGCTACCAACCCACTGGCCCACCACCAACCCACCGACCTACCCCACCGCCCCCCCATGGCACTCCCGGTACGAGGCCCCCGAGCCGCACCAGCACTCCGCGCTCTTCGCCGGCGGCCAGGGGACCGCGCGGCCTCGGGCGGCCAGGGTGGTGGCGTACTGGGGGAGCAGGTCCGGGTCGGCGGGGGAGGCGGCCTCCGAGGCGGCGAAGGCTTCGTAGGAGGGGACCGTGGCCGTGACGATGCCGAGGTTGGGGGTGCCCGTGGCGTGGAGGTCGCGCAGGGCGGCCTCCAGGCGGGACAGGTGGTCCGGGTGGGAGGTGTACTCGCTGCCCAGGCTCGGGTAGGCGGTGAGGAGTTCGCGGAGTTCGTCCGCCGGCCAGTGCAGCACCGCCACCGGGAACGGGCGCGACAACGCCGTGCGGTAGGTGCCCAGTTCGGCGCGCAGACGGGTGATCTCGGCCCGCAGCTCGCCCGGGTCCGAGGAGCCAAGGGACCACAGGCGCTTCGGGTCGTGGAGTTCGTCCAGGGGGACCGCCGCCGTGTGCAGCGTGTCGGCCAGCTCGTCCCAGGCGTCGTGCGTGACGCCCATCAGCCGGCGCACCCGGTGGCGGCCGGTCAGCAGCGACTGGGTGGCGTACGGGACCTCCTCGCCCGGCGCGATCAGCAGGCGCAGGGCCGTGGAGAAGACGTCGTGGGCCGCTTCCAGCTCGTCGTGGGCCTCCAGCGTCTCCGCCGCGATCTCCCAGGGGGCCGCCTCCTGCGGGGCCGCCGCGCGGATGCCGTCGATCAGCGCGCGGGCCTCCGCCTCGTGGCCGTACTCCCACAGGTTGGCGGCGTTGAGCGCCTTCACCAGGTGCGGGTGTTCGGTACGGGGGTCGCTGAGCAGTTCGTCGTAGAGCGTCGTGGCGCGAGCGCGGTCACCGGCGAGTTCCAGGTGGGCCGCGGCCTGGAGGAGCAGGGGCTCGTGGTCCTCGGGGTACTGCGCCGCGGTGCGGAGCAGGCGCTCGGCTTCGGTGGTGTGATCGGCAGGGGTGTCGGGGCGCATGGACCACACCGTACTGCTGTGCGGGCGCGGGGCGAGGGCGTGTCCGGGGCCCGGGGGAGTGAGCCTCGTCCTGCCTCTGGAGTGTTGCGGTACGCGGGCTTATCGTGCGGGCCGTGGTCAAGCGGATACCGGTGGTGGTGCAGCGCGACCCGCGCCGCGGGCGTCTCGTCGCGCGCGGGCTGTGGACCGGAGCGGAGCTGGTGGTGACCCTCGGCGTCGTCCTGCTGCTGCTCGTCGCCCACCAGCTGTGGTGGACCAACCGCCAGGCCCGCGCCGACGCCGCCCGTACCGTCCACCGGCTGGAGCGGGACTGGGGGGCGCCTCGGGAACAGCCGGATGCCGATGCCGATGCCGATGCCGATGCCGGTGGCGGTGCGGATGAGGGCGCGGATGCGGATGCGGATGTCCTGCCCGGGGCCGGGCCTTCTCCGGGGGGCGGCAGCCCCTCCCCCAGGAGCCCGTCGGCGTCCGAGCCCGCCTCCGCCACCCCGGACCAGGCCTACGCCGTCATCCGTATCCCCCGTATCTCCCTCACCGCCCCGGTCGCCCAGGGCATCAGCAGGCGTGCCGTCCTCGACCAGGGGTACGTCGGGCACTACCCGGCCACCGCCCAGCCCGGCGGCCGGGGGAACTTCGCGCTCGCCGGGCACCGCAACACCCACGGCGAACCGTTCCGCTACATCAACCGGCTGCGCGCCGGTGACCGGATCACCGTCGAGACCCGGGACGCCGTCTACACGTACACCGTCGACAAGACCCTCGCCCGGACCACCCCCGGCGACAGCGGGGTCGTGGCCGCCGTGCCGCGCAGCAACATCGCGCCGTACCCGGGGTATCACCGGGCCGGGTCCTATCTGACGCTGACCACCTGCACCCCCGAGTTCACCTCCCGCTACCGGCTCGTCGTGTGGGGGAAGCTGACCGGGGTGCGGGAGCGCTGACCGCCGCGGGGCCGAGGTCGTAAGGTTTTCCGACGTGCTCAGACGACGTCCGCAGTTGTTGTGGTTGCTGGTCCCCTACGTGCTCCACCTCGGGGCGCTGCCGTTCGTGAACCGGGTCCGGCCCGTCGTTCTCGGGCTGCCGTTCCTCTTCCTCTGGCTGCTCGGGGCGACGCTGCTGACCCCCCTCGCCGTATGGCTGGCCCGGCGGGGTGACCGCCGGTGAACGCCGCCGTCGCGACCTCCGTCTTCGGGGTCTTCATGGTCGCCACCGTCGCCCTCGGGCTGCTCGCCGTACGCGGCCGGCGCGGCGGGGAGGGCGGGGGCGGGCTCGCCGAGTGGTCGGTGGGCGGGCGCAGCCTGGGGACCGTGTTCATCTGGGTGCTGATGGCCGGTGAGGGCTACACCAGCTTCAGCTACCTCGGCGCCGCCGGCTGGGGCTACGACTACGGGGCGCCCGTCCTCTACGTCGTCGCGTACATGTCCTGCGGGTACGCCGTCGGCTACGTCGTCGGGCCCATGCTCTGGGCGTACGCGCGCAAGCACGGACTCGTCGGGATCACCGACATGGTGGCCCACCGCTTCGGGCGGCCCTGGCTCGGCGCGCTCGTCGCCGTCCTCGCGACCGCCTTCCTGCTCCCGTACATCCAGCTCCAGATCACCGGCATGGGCGTCGTCGTCTCGACGATCTCCTACGGCGCGATCAGCCTGAACTGGGCCTACTTCATCGCCTTCGCCGTCACCACCGGCTTCGTCGTCGTCAGCGGGCTGCGCGGCAGCGCGTGGGTGTCCGTGCTGAAGGACGTGCTGGTCATCGCCACGCTCGGCTTCCTGGCGATCTACGTGCCCGTGCACTACTTCGACGGCTACGGGCCCTTCCTCGACCGGCTCGTCACCGAGAAGGGCGAGTGGCTGACCTTCCCCGGCCACGGGGACAGCGGGCTCGGGCAGGCATGGTTCATCACCACCTCGTTCCTCAACTCGCTCACCGTCGTGATCTTCCCGACCACCGTCGCCGGCTACCTCGGGGCGAAGAACGCCGACGTGCTCCGCCGCAACGCCATGTGGCTCCCCGCCTACAACGTCCTGCTCTTCGTCCCGATGCTGCTCGGCATGGCGGCCCTGTTCGTGGTGCCGGGGCTCGTCGGCGCCGAGTCCAACCTCGCCCTCTTCAAGCTCGTCGTGGACTCGCTGCCCGCCTGGTCGGTCGGGGTCATCGGGGTCGCCGCCGCGCTGTCCTCGATCGTGCCCATGGCCGTGTTCATGCTGGTCATCGGCACGATGTGGGGCCGCAGCGTGCTCTCGCTCGTCCCGCGCTGGGAGCGGCGGCAGAAGGGCGCGGCCCAGTTGGTCGTCGTGGTCGCGGGGGCCCTGGCGCTCCTGCTCACGTACACCGCCCCCAACACCCTCGTACGGCTCTCGCTCATCTCGTACGAGGGCATGGCGCAGCTGCTCCCCATGGTGCTGCTGGGGCTGATGTGGCGGCGGCTGACACTGCTCGGGGCGATGAGCGGGCTCGTCGTCGGGGTCGGTGTGGTGTGCGGGTTCGTGTTCACGGAGAACGATCCGGTGTGGGGTGTGAACGCGGGCATCGTCGCCCTCGGCGCCAACCTCGCCGTCGCGCTCGCCGTGACGTACGCCGGTCCGCGCGAACGCGACGAGCGGCCCGACGACGAGGTGCTGGCCCGGGACGAGCTGGACGCGTACGCCGGGGCCGCCGAGGCGGGGCGTTCACCTGCTGTCAACGGCCGTTGACCCCGTCGGCCCATCGTGTATAACGGATGGACCGGAGGAACGAGTGAGGGAAGGAGGGGAGTGAGCACGTGGACACCAGCGCCCTGAACCGCGTACGCCGTGGTCTCTCCCGCGTCCTGCGCCCCGCCGGACTCCTGCTCTTCCTCCTCACCGAAGTGCTCCTCGCCGAGGGCGGCAGCCTCTCCGCCGCCGTCGCGCTCGCCGCCACCGCGGCCGCTGGCACGGCGCTCGTCGCCTGCGCGGTCATCAGCGCCCGCTGCGCGACCCCGGTGCCCCGCACCCGGGTCCGTACCGCCATGCGCGACCGGGAGAAACGCACCGCGTTCCTCCCCCAGCGGGACCCCGACGCCCAGGGGCGCCGCCGTCCCCGAGCCCCGGGCCGTGCCCTCCTGACGGCCGCGTAGGGCACACCCCCGCCTCCCCTTTCCGTGGTGTGGGCGGGCTCTCGCGGACCGTCATGCCGAAGTAGTAAGCCCCTTCACTTCCGGCACGACGAGACCCCCGGAGGGCTCAGCCATGTCCGCCTTCATGTCCGCTTTCGCCAGCCTGGTCGGTGCCCTCGCCGACCTGCTCCACCCGCTCTTCCAGAACGCCTCCACCGCCGCCGCGATCATCCTGTTCACCGCGCTCGTCCGGCTCGCCGTGCACCCCCTGTCCCGGGCCGCCGCGCGCGGGCAGAAGGCGCAGCGCCGGCTCCAGCCGCAGATCGCCGAGCTGCGCAAGAAGCACGCCAAGAACCCCGACCGGATGCAGAAGGCGCTCATGGAGCTGCACCGCGAGGAGAAGGTCTCGCCGCTCTCCGGCTGCCTGCCGAGCCTGTTGCAGATGCCGGCCTTCTTCCTGCTCTACCACCTCTTCTCCAGCCAGAAGATCGGCGACGAGGCCAACGCGCTCCTGGGCCACCAGCTCTTCGACGCCCCGCTCGGCGAGCGCTGGCACGACGCCCTGTCGCACGGCGGGATGTTCGGCGCGCAGGGCATCGTCTACCTGGGACTCTTCGCGATCGTGGCCGCCGTCGCCACGTTCAACTACGGGCGTACGAAGCGTCAGATGGCCGCCAGCCCCGTCACCCCCGCCAGCGGGCCCGACGGGCAGCCGATGCCGGGCCTGGGGGCCATGAACAAGCTCATGCCGCTGATGTCCTTCTTCACCCTCTTCACCGTCGCCTTCGTGCCGCTGGCCGCCGCGCTGTACGTGGTCACCAGCACCACCTGGACCGCGATCGAGCGGGCCTACCTGTACCGCGACATGCCCGCCCCGGGCGCCGCCGTCGCCACGGCGGCCTGATGCCGGCGGAGCGCGTGGCGGTCCAGTGCGTGAACAGGGTCTTGCGGATTGATCGGATGTCTTGGAGGATCGGACAAGCCTGCGATGGCCGCCACCCATCCGACGGGCCTGATCCCGACCGAGGAGAGAAAGACTCTTGAAGCTGCTTCGTGTGGGTACGGCGGGCGCGGAACGACCGGCGCTGCTGGACCAGGACGGAACCCTGCGCGACCTGTCGGGCGTCGTCCCCGACATCGACGGCGCGCTGCTCGCCGACGAGGACGCGCTCGCCCGGGTGCGGGCCGCGGCGGCCGCCCCCGATGGGCTGCCCGCGCTCGACGCCGAGGGACTGCGGGTGGGCCCGCCGCTCGCCCGGATCGGCAAGATCGTCTGCATCGGGCTGAACTACCACGACCACGCCACGGAGACCGGGGCGCAGATCCCGGACGAGCCGATCCTGTTCTTCAAGGCGCCGGACACCGTCGTCGGACCCGAGGACACCGTGCTCGTACCGCGCGGCAGCGTGAAGACCGACTGGGAGGTCGAGCTCGCCGTCGTCATCGGGCGCACCGCCCGCTACCTGGAGACCGCCGAGGAAGGGCTCGCGCACGTCGCCGGCTACGCGGTCGCGCACGACGTCTCCGAGCGGGAGTTCCAGATCGAGCGCGGCGGCACCTGGGACAAGGGCAAGAACTGCGAGACGTTCAACCCGCTGGGCCCCTGGCTGGTGACCGCCGACGAGGTGGCCGACTCGCAGGCGCTCCCGCTGAAACTCTGGGTCAACGGCGAGCTGAAGCAGGACGGCACGACCGCCGACCAGATCTTCCCGGTCGGCGAGGTCGTCCGGTACCTGAGCCGGTTCATGACGCTCTACCCGGGCGACGTGATCAACACCGGGACGCCGGCTGGCGTGGCGATGGGGCAGCCCGAGCCCAAGCCGTACCTGCGGGCGGGCGATGTCGTGGAGCTGGAGATCGAGGGCCTGGGGCGGCAGCGGCAGGAGCTGAAGGACGCGTAGAGCCTTGATCCGCTGAGCGTCTATACATCGGAGGGGTGGGGGCCGCGCCACGCGGGCCCCACCCCTCCGCGTGCGTCAGTCGCCGATCCTCGACGCGAACTGCTCCAGCGCCTCCACCACCAGCGCGTGGTCCTCCGCCTGCGGCAGACCCGACACCGTCACCGAGCCGATCACCCCCGCGCCCTCGACCGCGATCGGGAACGAGCCGCCGTGCGCCGCGTACCTGTCCGGGTCGAGCCGGGACGCCTCGTCGAACGTCGTCCCCTTCGCACGGAACCGCGTACCGACCAGGTACGAGCTCTCCCCGTAACGCTCCACCACGCGGCGCTTGCGGTCGATCCACGCGTCGTTGTCGGCGCTCGAACCCGGCAGCGCGGCATGGAACACCTGCTGCGCCCCGCGCCGGATGTCGATCGCCACCGGGGCGTGCCGCTCCCGGGCCAGGGCGACGAGCAGACCGCCGAGCGCGTAGGCGTCGTCGTAGCCGAAGTGCGGCAGGGTCAGCCGGCGCTCCTGGGCGATCAGCTCGGAGATGGTCGGAGCGGTGGGGTTCATACGGGCTGCTCCTCGGAGGCGTGGGCGGAGGCGTGAGCGGGGGAGGGGGCTTGCGCGCCGGCCGGCCGCAGGGTGACGGTGACACCCTCGCGGGCCGAGCGGCGGGCCGCCTCCAGGACGTCCAGCGCCTCGGCGGCCTGAAGGGCGGTCACCGGATTGTCGCCCTTCCCGCGCAGCGCGTCACCGACCGCCGCGTAGTACGCGGGGTAGTCGCCCGGCAGCGTGCGGACCGGGGTGCCGCCGCCCGTGAGCGGGGACTCGCCCGAGCCGAGCCGGCCCCACAGCTCCTCGGGCTCCTCGCCCCACGGCCCGTCGTCCGTGGGGCGCGCACCCTCGCGCAGGGCGGCCTCCTGGGGGTCGAGGCCGTACTTCACGAATCCGGCCGCGGAGCCCAGCACCCGGAAACGCGGGCCGAGCTGGGCCGTCGTCGCGCTCACGTACAGGTGCGAGCGGACCCCGGAGGCATGCGTGACGGCCACGAACGTGTCGTCGTCGGCCGCCGCGCCCGGACGCCGCACGTCCGACTCCGCGTACACCTGGACCGCCGGGCCGAACAGGGTCAGCGCCTGGTCGACGACATGGCTGCCCAGGTCGTACAGCAGCCCGCCGATCTCGCGTGGGTCGCCCGACTCGCGCCAGCCGCCCTTCAGGCTGGGGCGCCACCGCTCGTAACGCGACTCGAAGCGCCGCACCTCGCCCAGCGCGCCGTCCGCGAGCAGCGCGCGCAGAGTCAGGAAGTCGTTGTCCCAGCGGCGGTTCTGGAAGACCGAGAGGAGCAGCCCGCGCTCCTCGGCCAGCGCCGCCAGCTCCCGCGCCTCGGCCGCCGTACCGGCGACGGGCTTGTCCACGACCACCGCGAGCCCGGCCTCCAGCGCCGCCCTCGCCAGCGGTACGTGCGTCCGGTTCGGCGACGCGACGACGATCAGGTCGAGCTCGTCCGCCCGCTGCCACAGCTCGTCGGGCGACGCGGCGAACCGCACGCCCGGGTACGCGGCGCGGGCCTGCGCGCGGCGCTCCTCGTCCGTCGTGACGACCGTGTCCAGCACGAGGCCGTCGGTCGCCGTGATCAGCGGGGCGTGGAAGACGGACCCCGCCAGGCCGTAGCCGACGAGTCCGACACGCAGGGATGAGCCGGACGGCCCGGAGGTCTGGTGGATCGCGTGGGCAGTCATGACCCCACTTTGGCAACGCTGTTGCCAAAGTGCAAGCGCGGGGGACAATGTCCCCGTGAACAGGAGCAACAGCGGCGCCAACCTCCCCACCCTGCGCAGCCACAACGCGGCGCTCGTGCTGGACCTGCTGCGGGTGGCCGGCGAGCGCGGCATCAGCCGGCTCGAACTCGCCGAGCGCACGGGGCTCACCCCGCAGGCCGTCAGCAAGATCACCGCCCGGCTGCGGACCGAGGGCCTGGCCACCGAGGCGGGCCGCCGCGCCTCCACGGGAGGCAAGCCCAGGACCGTGCTGCGGCTGGTACCGGAGGCCGGGCACGCGGTGGGGCTGCACCTGGACCGCGACGGCCTGACCGTGGTGCTCGTGGACCTCGCGGGCGCGGTCGCCGCGAGCCGTACGGCTCCGCTGGACTTCGGTGCCCCGGCGGACGAGGTGCTGGCGGCGGCGGCCGGGGCGGTCGCCGCCGTGCGGGGGGACGGCGCGCTGCCGGTGCTCGGGGTGGGCGTCGCCGTGCCGGGGCCGCTCGACCACCGGGGCGGGGTGCTGCACCGGGTCACCGGGTTCCCGCGGTGGGACGGGTACCCGCTGCGGGACGCCCTGGCCGGCCGGACCGGGCTGCCCGTCGTCCTCGACAAGGACACCAACGCCGCCGCCCTCGGTCTGGCCCTCCGGGCGCAGGAGCCCGCCGACTTCGCGTACCTCCACCTCGGCACCGGCCTCGGCGCGGGGCTCGTGCTCGGCGGGGCGGTGCACCGGGGGGCCCGGACGGGGGCCGGGGAGTTCGGCCACCAGACCGTGCAGCTGGACGGCGTCCGGTGCGACTGCGGCGGGCGCGGCTGCCTGGAGGCGCTGTGCCTGGCCGCCGCCCGCCGGGGCGATGTGGCCGAGGCCGCCCGGGTGCTCGGCACCGGAGCCGCCAACCTCGTCGGGCTGCTCGACATCGGCCGGGTGGTGCTGGGCGGCCGCACCGTCGCCGCCGACCCCGACGCGTACGTACGAGGGGTACGCGCCGTGCTCGACGAGCGGGCCCGGCGCGACGGGGCCGACGGCGTCCCGGTGCCGGTCGTCGCCGCCCGGGGAGGCGACCGGCCGGTAGCGGAAGGGGCGGCGCAGCTGGTCCTCGCCCCGCTGTTCGGGCGGGTGGGCGACGCGGAGCCGGGCGGGGTGGCCCGCAAGGAGCCGGCCCCCGCGCGACTGGGCTGATCGGGCGGCGCCGGGCGGCCGTCCGGGCTGACCGGCGGCACGCCTGCGCGGGCCGCCGGGGAGAGCGTGGCAGCGTCGCCGGCCAGGGCGTGTTCCGAACGCAGCGCCGTTGGCCCGGCCGGCGGGCGCGACCGGCGGAGCACGACCAGACCGGTGAACTCCGGGCCCGGGGCGAGCCGACCGTTTCCGCGCGAAGTGAAGGGCTGCCCCGCCATGCCCCCCGAATCACCTGAGGCCCCTGAGGCCCCCGAGTCCCCCGAGTCCCCCGAGTCCCCCGAGTCCTCCGGAGCCGGCCGGCCCCGGCACGGTTTCGCGCTCGGGCTGGCCGCCGCGAGCGTCATGCCCGTGGTCCTCGGCGGGGCGACCGCGTCCGCCGCGCCCCAGCGCGACCCCGCCGCGAGCCCCGCCACCCGCCTGACCCCGGCGGCCCCGTCCGGCTCCGTCACCGCCGACCAGCAGCCGGCCTGCGGGAGCCCGGGGGAGACCGAGTTCCCGATCGACACCCGTATCCACGGCGGGCCCGACACGTACGCCTCCGGCGGCGGCTACGGCACCTGGTTCCTGGACCTGACGAACACCACCAAGGAGTCCTGCCGCTCGATCCACCCCGTGCTCGTGCTCACCGACGAGGACCGGGCCCTGACCTCGGACCAGATCCAGCTGGAGTTCTCCGAGCGCGCCCACCCCGGCGTCGAGCACCGCGTGACCTGGGAGACGACCGACCGGGACGAGCACATCGGGGTCTTCGGCGGGGACGGCGACGACTCCTTCCCCGGTTTCACCGTGCCCGCCGGTCACACCGTCACCGTCCAGGTCCGGCTGGCCTTCACCTCCGACACGAGCCCCGGCCGGATCACCGCGAACGCCGCGATCGTCCAGCGCCGGGGCGCCGAGAGCGGTACGGACTCCACCGGCAAGGCGTCGAAGGGCGGCGACGGGGAGTGGGTGGGCGAGTCCGAGGACTACCCGTTCACGGTGGTCGAGGACGACACCGAAGGGGACGGGACCGACAGTGGCGTGACCGGTGAGACGGACGGCGACCGCGAGAGCGCGGAAAGGGAGAACGTGGGCGGCATCGGCCAGGAGCAGGGGAACGGCACGGTCAAGGGCAAGGGCGAGGAGGGGTACGCGGACCCCGGCCGCCGCCCCGGCGGGACCGACCCCACCCGCCCCGGCGGGACCGACCGGCCCGTCGCGCCCGGCACCGACCCCGCCGGTGTCCCGGAACTCGCCAGGACCGGCATCCCCGTCCCCGTACCGCTGCCCGCCCTCACCGTCTCCGGCTTCCTGATCGGCGGCGGGGCGATGGTCCTGGCGACCCGGCGGACCCGCCGCGCGCAACGCTGAGCGTCTGCCCCGGTCAGGCGCCGTGCGCAGCGCTGACATCCGTCCCGGTCAGGCGGTACGCGCGGCGCTGAGCGTCTGCCCCGGTCAGGCGCCGTGCGCAGCGCTGACATCCGTCCCGGTCAGGCGGTACGCGCGGCGCTGAGCGTCTGCCCCGGTCAGGCGGTACCTCCACGTCGAACAGTCGGCCTAAACTCGGGGGCGTCGGCGCTGCACAACGCGGTGCCGCCGGCGTCCCCGCACCTGGCGTACGGCAACTGGAGTCCCACATGGCAGAGCGCAAGCCGATCTCGTCCTGGCTCACCGACATGGACGGAGTCCTCATCCACGAGGGCACGCCGATCCCCGGTGCCGACGCCTTCATCAAGCGGCTGCGCGACTCGGGGCTGCCCTTCCTGGTCCTGACCAACAACTCGATCTACACCGCCCGCGACCTGCACGCCCGCCTCCAGCGCATGGGCCTGGACGTGCCCGTCGAGAACATCTGGACCTCGGCGCTCGCGACCGCCCAGTTCCTGGACGACCAGCGGCCCGGCGGCACGGCGTACGTCATCGGCGAGGCCGGGCTCACCACCGCGCTGCACGACATCGGCTACGTCCTCACCGACCACGACCCCGACTACGTGGTGCTCGGCGAGACGCGTACGTACTCCTTCGAGGCGCTCACCAAGGCGATCCGGCTGATCAACGGCGGGGCCCGCTTCATCTGCACCAACCCGGACGAGACCGGCCCGTCCGCCGAGGGCCCACTGCCCGCGACCGGCTCCGTCGCCGCCCTGATCACCAAGGCGACCGGCAAGGCCCCGTACTTCGCGGGCAAGCCCAACCCGCTGATGATGCGCACCGGGCTCAACGCGATCGGCGCCCACTCCGAGTCCAGCGCCATGATCGGTGACCGGATGGACACCGACGTGCTGGCCGGTCTGGAGGCGGGCATGCAGACGTTCCTGGTGCTCACCGGGCTCACCACGGTCGCCGACATCGACAAGTACCCGTTCCGGCCGTCCACGGTGGTCGACTCCATCGCGGACCTGGTCGACCTCGTCGACCTGGGCTGACACCGGATTCCGGTGGGGGACGGGCACGACCGCGCCCGTCCCCACCACACTCCACCGGCCCAGCGCCCCCGCGCTGCGGATGCGGAAAGTGCCCGCGCGCGTGAACCTGCCATCAGGAGGTTCACGATGCGTCCCATACCCCTCACGTTCTGTGCCGCCGCAGTGGCCGCGGCGACCCTGGTGCCCGTCCCGTCGGCACTGGCCGAAGCCGGTTCCGGCCACGACGACTCGCGGTCCCGGGCCACTCTGTCGGCCAGCCCCTCGTCCGTCGCCCCGGGCGGTGAGGTCGACCTGAAGGTCACCGGCTGCAAGGGCAAGGAGGCCAAGGGGAACTCCGACGCCTTCGTCTCGGAGGCGCGGTTCTCGCCCGGCGAGGACCACACGCTCTTCGCCGAGGCCCGCATCCGCTCGGACGCCGAGCCCGGCGACTACGACGTCCAGGCCCTCTGCAAGGACGACAAGCACACCAAGGTGTCCGCCGTCGTCACCGTCGTCCACCGCAACCGGCCCATGCCCGTCGCCCCGGTCCGCGCCGGCGGCGGAGGCGCCGCCGCGCTCGCGGGCGAGGCCACCGAGCAGGCCGGTCCCGGCACCGTCCACGAGGTGATCGGCCTCGCCCTGGCCGCCGTCGCGGCCGTCGCCGTCGCCTTCCGCAGCGTGCGCCGCCGCCGCCCGGCGGCCGACTGACATGTCTGGCTCGGAGGACTCGGCGGGCCACGGCAGGCTGCTCACCGGAGTGGCCTGGGCCGTCCTCCTGCTGGGCCTGTGGCTCTGGGGGCGCGGGATCACCGACGGGTCGGGCATCGGCTCGGCCCCGACCACCGGTGACGTCGCCGCGGTCGGGCGCCCGCTCGGCGTGCCGCTGCCCCCGGCGCACGAGCCGATCGCCGGCGCGGCGCCGCAGAGCGTCGAGATCCCGTCGCTCGGCATCCGGGCCCCCGTCGTCTCCCGGGGCCTGGACGCCGAGGGCGCGATCGAACCGCCGTCCTTCGACACCCCCCAGACCGTCGGCTGGTACGGCGGCGGCACCGAGCCCGGCGCCAAGGGCCCGGCCCTGTTCGTCGGCCATGTCGACACCGAGACCAAGCCGGCCGTCTTCTACGGGCTCAGCGCGGCCCGCCCCGGCGCGAAGGTCGACGTGACCCGGACCGACGGCACGGTCGCCGAGTTCACCATCGACGACGTCCAGGTCCTCACCCGCGAACGGTTCGACGCCCAGAAGGCGTACGGCCCCCGCAAGGACGGCCGGGCCGAGCTCCGGCTGATCACCTGCGGCGGTACGTACGACCGCGTGTCGCACTCGTACACCGCCAACGTGGTCGTCTCGGCGTACCTCACGGCCGAGAAGAAGACGCGGGCCGGGGCCGTCTGAAGCCTTCGGTACGCGGCCCGGTCCGCCGCCCGTGTGCGGGGCAGCGACCGGGCCGGTCCTCGACCGCGGTGCGCGGGCCGCGGGAGTGGCCCGGCGCGGACACGGGAGGTCGGTGGCGTCCGGGTCCGCCGCACGCCCCACTGTAGGGGGACGAACTCCGCCCGCCCAGAGGGTTTCTGACGGTAAGTCGATAACAGGTCACCCTCCGCAGGCAGCGAAGCGGGGCAGAGTGCGGTGAAACCGCCGTAACGGCTCGGCGGCGAAGCCGTACGAGGCCCGGGCCGCTCGCGCACGCTGTGCCAGGATGGGCCGCGATGCGACAGGGCACCGCCCTCGCACCCGAGGGGGAGTGGATGTACGGCAGTCACAACGGCCGGTTCGGCGTGCGCGGGGTGGCCGCGGCGGCGGGCCTCCTGCTCCTGCTCACCGGCTGCTCCGCCTCCGACGACGGCAAGGGCGACGGCAAGGGCGACGGCGGCCGGGCCGGTGCGAGTGAGGGCGCGGACGGGACCGGTGGCGGCAACCCCGCCGGTATCGGCCAGCGGCCCGCCGACACCGTCCCGTACTGGGTGAACCCGGACGGGACCGCCGCCCGCCAGGTCGCCGCGTACACCAAGGACGGCAACGAGGAGGCCGCCGCCCTGATCCGCCGGATCGCGGAGCAGCCGGTCGGCGAGTGGGTCGGCGCGGAGAACCCGGAGGCCGAGGCGAAGGGCTACACCGAGGCCGCCGCGAAGGCGGACCGGCAGGCGCTGCTCGTCCTCTACAACATCCCGCACCGCGACTGCGGGCAGTTCTCCAAGGGCGGGGCGGCCGACGGCGACGCGTACCGCGCCTGGGTGGAGGCCGTCGCGCGCGGCATCGGGGACCGCGGTGCCACCGTGGTCCTGGAGCCGGACGCGGTGGTGCACCTGGTCGACGGCTGCACCCCGCGGCAGCTGCACGAGGAGCGCTACGACCTGCTCAGGGGTGCGGTGGAGCGGCTGAAGAAGCAGCCGGGCACCCGCGTCTACCTGGACGCGGGCAACGCCGGCTGGCGCACGGCCGACGCGCTGTTCGACCCGTTGCGGCGGGCGGGCATCGAGGGGGCGGACGGCTTCGCGGTCAACGTGTCCAACTTCCAGACCACCGCCGACAGCACGGAGTTCGGCAGGCAGCTGTCGGCGAAGGTCGGCGGCAAGCCGTTCGTCGTCGACACCAGCCGCAACGGCAGCGGCCCGTACACCGCCTCCGATTCCGAGGAGACCTGGTGCAATCCGCCGGGCCGGGCCCTCGGTGAGCCGCCGACGACCGACACGGGCGACGACCTGGTCGACGCGTACCTGTGGATCAAGCGCCCCGGCGAGTCCGACGGCGACTGCCGGGGCGGCCCGAAGGCGGGCGAGTGGTGGCCCGCGTACGCACTGGACCTGGTCCGCGCGGCGAAGAAGGGTTAGCCGGGCGGGGGCGGCGCCCCCGCCCGTACGGCCGTCGTCCTACGGCACCTCCACCCACGTCCCCTCGGACGGGGTGCCCTTGTCGTCGGTGACGAAGAGCATGTACCAGCCCGACGGCACCAGCGCCCGGTTCTTCGGGACGGTCACCGAGATCCCGCCGTCGGTCTGCTTCAGGTCCAGGGCCACCGAGCGCTGGTCGGTGTCCGTGACATGGGTGACCGCGCTCGGCCGCATCAGCTTCGCCGTCTTGATGGACGAGGCCTGGAGGCTGGTGAAGACCGCCGTGGAGCCGCGCTCGATCTTCTTCGGCCCGGCCGTCAGCTCGGGCCGCG
Organism: Streptomyces sp. A0958; assembly: GCF_004795035.1. Classification (GTDB taxonomy): domain Bacteria; phylum Actinomycetota; class Actinomycetes; order Streptomycetales; family Streptomycetaceae; genus Streptomyces. The sequence goes on along the minus strand of NZ_SSBK01000002.1, from coordinate 193,089 downwards.
AGTCGCGGTAGAGGTAGGGCGGGGTGTAGATCTCGATGCGCTGCTCGAAGGTGCCGGGCCGGGTGTTGGCCTTGTCGGCGTAGAGCGAGTCGGAACCGAAGATCATGACCCGGCCGTCCGGCAGGAGCACGGACCCGGAGTGGTAGTTGCGCCCGACCGCCGGGTCGGCGACCCGCTGGTACGTGTCCGTCTTCGCGTCGTACAGCCGGGCCTGCAGCACGTTGGAGTCGCTGCGGCCCCGGTAGTCGTTGGAGCCGCCGGTGACCAGGACGGAGTCGTCGGGGAGCAGGGAAGCGCTCGGGTAGCGGGTGCCCTCGTCCAGGGAGGCGCCGTCCTGGAACTCGGGGTCGGGGTCCTTGAGGTCCACCAGCCGGGACTTCTCGCTGGACTCATCGGACTCGCCGACGCCGCCCCCGCCGATCACCATGAACTTCTCGTCCTGGGCCGGAGGCAGCCGGACGGTCGCGGAGGTCTCCATCTTGTCCGGGTCGCTCAGGCCGGGGATCTTGGTGAACTCGTTCGTCGCCAGGTCCCAGACGCCGGGGTCGCGGCCGACGTCCGCGGGGCCGTAGCCGGCGTTCGAGCCGGAGTAGAAGAGCTTGCCGTCGTCGAGGAGGAAGACCGCCGGGTAGGTGGGGAACTTCCGGACGATGCCGGTGTACTTCCACTCCTTGGTCCCCGGGTCGTAGATCTCGTCCTTGCCGGGGACGATCTGCCCGATCTCGTCCAGACCTGACAGGGCCAGGACCTTGCCGTCCTCCAGTGTGGTGAGCGTCGGGTACCAGCGGGCCTCGTTCATCGGGTCGACGGTGATGTACTTCTCCGCCACCGGATCGAATTCGAAGGCCTCCCGGATGCCCTGGAAGTCCTTCTTGTCGAGCGCGAGCTTCTGGGCGATCCCGTAGACGTTGTGGGTGTCGGAGCCGGTCAGGCCCTCGACGCGGTAGTTGTCCTCGGCGCCCGTCTCGTACTGCGTACCGGACTTCTCGGCCTCCACGTAGATCCGGCCGTATCCCGGGTCGTTGCGCAGGAAGGCGCCGGTCTTCTTGTCGAAGACCTTGGTGGCCTTCTCCACCAGGACCGGGTCCTTGGTGACGAAGGTCTTGCCGTTGCCCTTGCCGGTGAAGCGGGTGCCTGCGGGGAGCGTGATCGGCTTGTCGGGGTCCTCGTTGTGCACGATCATCAGGCCGCCGGCCTTGGTGACGTCGCCCTTGAGCTTCTCGTACCGTCTGGTGCCGCCGGCTATGAGGAGCTTGCCGTCGGGCAGTTGGGTGTGGCCGGCGCAGAACATGTCCTTGGGCGTGGGGATGTTCCGATACGCGTTGGTCTTCGGGTCCCACAGCACCGAGCGGAAGCTCTTGGCGTCGAAGTTCTTCTGGTTGTTGCCCGAGCCGGCGACGAGCAGCACCTTGCCGGTGTGCAGGAGCGCGGCGTGGATCGTGTTGATCCGGAACTCGGAGGGGACGTCCAGGAAGTCCCAGTGGCCGTTGTCCGCCTTGTAACCGGCCTGGTTGATCTTGTAGTCGTGGTAGTGCTCGGTGCCGAAACGGTACAGCCACGGCCCGTTCGCCCCCGCGAGCGCGAGAACCACCGCCGTACTGATCGCCATGCGGCGGGTACGGCGGCTCGGACGGTACTTCATTTCTTACGACCCCCCAGGGCGATCTGCATGGTGTCTTCGTTGCCGGGCCAGTGCGCCCGGGCCGGTGCCGCTGCCTGTGCCGGTGTCTGCGCCTGTGCCTGCGCCTGTGCCTGCGCCTGTGTCTGTGCCGGTGTCTGTGCTTGTGTCTGTGCTTGTGTCTGTGCCGGTGGTCGCGTCTCCGGCTGGGGCGGGGACGCGGGCGGTGGCGGGTCCGCGCGGCGCTTCTTCTTCTCCGCGCGCACGGTGTACTGCCAGCCGATGACCGGCGCCGCCGTGATCAGCAGGGCCAGCGAGGCCCAGGTGACCATCGCCGGGTGGCTGTGGCCGAGCACGTACGACGCCACGATGGAGCCGCCGAAGACCGCGACGAAGAAGAGGTGGATGCGGAACGTGCCGAACAGTGTGTCCGGGCTGGAGGAGTCGCCCTTGGGCGTCACCACGAAGGAGCTCTTGCGGCGCAGCACGGCGTCCATCAGGGAGCGGGCGTAGACCGGGGCGGAGAGCGCGGACATCACCATGCCGGCCAGGCCGCCGGAGCCCTCGGGCTCGTGCGGCGAGACGTTGTGCCGGCGGTTCCAGACGTACAGGCCGATCTGGAGCGCGGAGGCGTTGCCGTAGAGCATCATCCAGACCGTCGGGTCGATCTGTACACCCGAGGCACCCATGCCCAGGAACAGCGCGCAACTGAGCGCCGCGAGTATCCAGTTCATGGCGGACATCGGGTAGAAGATGATCATCATGGTGTAGTTGAAGAGCTTGCCCGCGGGCAGCGAGCCGAAGCCCCTCCAGTACTGCTTGAGGATCGTCTCGTACGTGCCGCGTGACCAGCGCAGCTGCTGGGTGAAGAAGTCCGTCCACGCGGTGGGCCCCTCGCCCACGGCCAGCACGTCCGGGGTGTACACGGAGCGCCATTTGCGGCCGGTGCGCGGATTGCGGGCGCGGTGGATCTCGAAGCCGGTCGCCATGTCCTCGGTGATCGAGTCGTACAGGCCGCCGATCTGCTTGAGGGCCGAGATCCGCACCGCGTTGCTGGTGCCGACGAACATCGGGGCGCCGTACCGGTTGCCCGCGCGCTGTATCAGCGCGTGGAAGAGGAACTGCTGCGACTCGGCGGCCTTGGTGACGAAGGTGTCGTAGTTGCCGTAGACCTGCGGGCCGATGACGAAGCCGACGTCCGGGTCGCGGAAGTAGCCGAGCATCCGCTCCAGGTAGTTGGGCATCGGCACGTGGTCGGTGTCGACCGAGGCGAAGAAGTCGTACGCGTCTCCGTGCGCGTCGAGCCAGGCGTTGTAGTTGCCGTGCTTGGTCTTCGCCCGGTGCGGGCCCTTGGCCTGGTTCCAGCGCGCCACGCCCTTGCGGGAGAAGTGGTGGACGCCGAGCCGCCGGCAGACCTCCTTCACCGCCGGGTCGTCGCCCTCGTCGAGCAGCCAGACGTGCATGAGTCCGCGGTGGCGGATGCGGACCGCGGCCTCCAGGGTCTTCGTCACCATCTCCAGGGGCTCCTTGCCCGGGACGAAGGAGGTGAGGAAGGCGACCCGGGTGCCGCTCTCGGGTACGACCGGGACCGGGTCGCGGGCGACCAGCGTGGCGTGCGCGTTGGACAGGACGTTCATCGTGCGGAACAGCTCGATCAGACCGATCGAGACCAGCATCACGGCGTCCAGGATCAGCAGCGTGTCGTTCTTGAGGTTCGGGTCGCGCTGGGTCCAGTGCTCGGGCTGCATCAGCCAGACGAAGAGGCCGAGGGAGACGAGCGGGGCCGCGCCCAGCAGGAGCGCGGCGCGGACGCGGTGCGGCTCCTGGGAGAGGAGCGAGCGGTACTTCACGGTGTACGGCTTGGCCGGATCGGGCTGGGTCAGTGGCCCGGCCAGGCGGCTGTAGTGCTCGTAGTCGTACCGGGGCAGCGGCTTGGGCTGCCGGCGGCGGTGCCCTCCGGGGCGCAGCGGCCCGAGTATGCGGAGCTGGGTGGTCCGGGAGGGGTCGTCGTCCTGCCGGGGTATGCGCAGCTGCGTCGTCCGGGAAGGGTCGTTGTCCTGCCGGTCACCCGGCGGCGTCGACGTCATGGGTCGTCCCCCTGCACGCAGGCGGGGCTGCGTGGTCGCTCGTTCGTTTCGTCCGCCGCGTCTCCCCCTGAAACGCGGCCGACGGGCTCAGAGCATGATGCCTGTTCGACTCCGGCCCCGTACAAGGGCCCCGTCCCGCGGCGGCCACGACCGGAATCTCCCGGTGTCTCCAACTGCTGGACATGACGATGCGATTGGTCATGGGCGCGGAGCCGGGCACACGAAAAACATCAAAGCCCCCTCACGCTGGGTGAGAGGGCCTTGACTGTGCGTGCGCCGCCAGGGACTCGAACCCCGGACCCGCTGATTAAGAGTCAGCTGCTCTAACCAACTGAGCTAGCGGCGCCTGCTGACCTGGAGAACTCTACCCGATCCCCAGTGGTGCTCCTGACCATTTCATCTCTCTCACGGCCTGTCGGATGGTCGTTTTTTCTCTTCTATCCGTCAAAATGAGATATGTCAGGACAGTTGAGACACTGACGCCCGTGCAGATGCGCCCAAAGATCTTGACGACTGCGGAGGGAATCGCATGACTGTGCCGGCCTTCGAGGAGTACGTACCCGCCATCGACTGCCCCTGCCCGGGCTGCGCCGCCCAGCGGCGCACCGCCGCCGGGGGCCTGCCCACGCGGCACGGGGGGAACCCGGCCGCGCACGGCGCGCGACGCGCGATGGTGCTGGTCACCACCGCCGGAGTGGTGCTGGGGGCCGGCGTGGCGGAGTCCGCCGGAGCGCTCGCCGACCCGGCCCCGGTGCCCGGCACGGGAGCGCTGATCGACCTGGCCGCCGGCCCGCTGCCGGACAGCCCCCAGGGTCGGCCCGGCCCGCTGCGGGGGTCCGGCGCCCAGGGGGCGCCGGCGGCCCAGGCGGCGGCCGCGCCCGTGCTGCGTCCGACGACCCGGGCCGACATCATCAACCGCGCGAAGGAGTGGGTCACCGCCCAGGTCCCGTACAGCATGGAGAAGTACTGGTCGGACGGGTACCGGCAGGACTGCTCCGGCTATGTGTCGATGGCCTGGAACCTGGCGGGCAACGAGTGGACCGGCAGCCTCGCCACGTACGGCACCCGCATCGCCCGCGAGGATCTGGAGCCCGGCGACATCCTGCTCTTCCACAATCCGGCCGACCCCGCGAAGGGCTCCCACGTCACGGTCTTCGGCGGCTGGACCGACTACACGCACACCTATTACACGGCGTACGAGCAGACCAAGCCGTACACCCGCAAGCAGACGACGCCCATGGCCTACTGGACCAACTCCGCCAGCTATGTCGCCTACCGCTACAAGGGGCTGACCTCGGGGAACTCCGGCAGCGAGGCCGCCGCGACCCCGTTTCCCGGCGCGGCGAAGTTCGGCCCCGGCGCGAACAACGCGTACGTCACCCAGCTCGGCACCCTGCTCGTCAGCCGGGGCGGCAAGCGCTTCTACAAGGTCGGCCCCGATCCGGTCTGGACCGACGCCGACCGGAAGGCGACCCAGGCGTTCCAGCAAGCACAGGGCTGGAAGGGCGCCGAGGCCGACGGCATCCCCGGCCCCGACACCTGGGAGCTGCTGGTGACCGGAACCGGCCACGACATCCCCGCCGCGAGCGGCCAGAACGGCCCGGCGGGGGTTCCGGCCTTCCCGGGGCGGGGCTATTTCCGGCCGGGTCAGTCCAACACCCATGTCGACAGGCTCGGCAAACAGTTGGTGAAGAAGGGATACGGCACGTACTACCTGTCGGGCCCCGACCCTCGGTGGACCGAGGCGGACCGGCGCAATGTCGAGGCCTTCCAGAAGGCCCAGGGCTGGCGGGGCGCGGAGGCCGACGGCTATCCGGGCCCGGAGACCTGGCGGCGACTCTTCGCGTGACACGACGACGCACATGACGGAGGCGGTAATGCGATCCACGGTGTCGGACAGCTCCGGGAACCCGGAGCACGGGCAGGAGCCGGAGTACGGGGAGGAGAGATACGGGACGGTCCCGGTACGGGAATGGGTCGGCCCCGGTGGAGCCGGCAGCGTCACGGACGCCTGGGCGGCGGCGGGGGAGCGGGCCGCGAGGGGAGAGGCGGCGAGAGCGCCGGACCCGGAGCTGGTGGTGGACGCGCTGCCGGTCAGGGATGCGCTGCCGGTCAGGGACGCGGTGCCGGTGCTGGACGCGGTACCGGTCGCGGACACCGCCCTCGTCCCGCCCCCGGTCTTCGCACCGGTCTCGGTGTCGGTGCCCGCCGGGGGCGAGGTGGTGGTCGACGTGCCGGGTGGTGACGAGGACGATTGGGTGGAGCCAGGGCCGCGCCCGGGCGCCGCGGCGGATGCCCGTGTGGATGATGTCGGTGCGGGTGCGGGTGCGGGTGCGGGTGCGGGTGCGGGTGCGGGTGCCGGTGCCGGTGCCGGTGCCGGTGCCGGGGCCGGTGTCGGTCCTCGTCCGGACGCCGATCCTCGCTCCGGGGCCGATCCTCGCTCCGGGGCCGGTTCTCGCTCCGGGGCCGGTTCCGAGGCCGGTCCCGACTCCGTGGTCGATCTGGTGCTCGATCTCGTGCCGGGTGAGGACGACCGCCGGGGGCCGCTCGGCGCGACCTCGGCCTCGGTTTCGGTGCCTGCGGGCGCGGAGAAGGAAACGGTCGCGGACGAGGTGGGCGCGGAGAAGGAAACGGTCGCGGACGAGGTGGGCGCGGAGAAGGATGCGGGCGCGGACGAGGTGGGCGCGGAGGCGGTGGCCGACACGCCGCCGGCCCTGCCCGTCCCCGATCCCGCGCCCGAGCCCGGCCCTCTCCCCGTACCGGCTGCCGAGGCCCCCGCCTCAGTCCCCGTACCGGCTGCCGAGGCCCCCGGCCCTCTCCCCGTACCGGCTGCCGAGGCCCCCGTTCCCGAGCCCGTCCTCGCCGGGCCGCGTACCGACTCGGCCTGGGACACCGGCCGGCACCAGGCGGTCATCGCCAACGAGCGCACCGCCTCCATCCCCGTGCACCTCCTCTTCCGCGATGACCAGCAGGCCGGGGCGGACGCCGCCGCCGCGCCCGAGAGCGCCGTGCGGCGGGCGGGCGGGGGCGAGCCCGGGACCGGTGTGCGGCGGCCGCCGGTGCCGAGGACGCCGCAGGTACGGCCCTCGATCCGGCCCTCGCCCGACGCCGACCCCCGGCTGCACGAACGGCCGGGCCCCGCGCTGCCCGGCTGGGCCGCCCTGCTCACCGGCTTCGGCGGGATCGCGGCGGCCGCAGGTGCCCTGTGGTGGACGGGCGCGGTGCCGGACGCGCTGCTCACCAGGGTCGGGCTCGGGCCACGGCCGTACGACGGGCTCGGCGCGGGCGCCTGGGCGGCGCTCGTGGTCCTGGCGGCCGTGGTGCTGTTCGCCTTCGGCGGCCTGAGCCGGGGACGGGTCGGGTGCGCGTGGGTGCTCACGCTCTTCGGCCAGTACCGGGGGAGCGTGCGGCGGACCGGGCTGATGTGGGTCAGCCCGCTGCTGCTGCGCCGCCGGGTCGACGTACGGCTTCGGCACTGGCGCAGCGAGCCGCTGCCCGCGATGGACGCGAACGGTACGGCGCTGCGGGTCGTCGTCCTGGTCGTGTGGCGGGTCAAGGACACCGTGCGGGCGGTGCTGGGGATCGAGGACCACGAGGCGTACCTGCGCGAGCAGGTCGAGGCGGCGATGGCCCGGGTCCTGTCCCAGCTGCCCGCCGACGCCTTCCACGAGGACGCGCACACCCTGCGCGACGCGGAGGCGGTGGGCGACGCGCTGACGCGGATGCTGAAGGGGGACTGCGAACCGGTCGGCATCGAGGTGTACTCCGCCCAGCCGATCGGCATCGAGTACGCGCCGGAGGTGGCGGCCGCGATGCAGCGGCGCCGGATCGCGGCCATCGACGCCAAGCACCGGGACAGCGTCCTGACCTCGGTCGTGGACGCGGTGGACGACACCGTGAACCGGCTGACGGCCCGGGGCCTCGTGGAGCTGGACGACTACGAACGCAAGTCGCTGGTCAAGGACTTGACGGTGGCCTTCTACACCGGGCGGGCCGGGGGTGACGGCGCCTGAGGAGGGGTGGGGGGAGCTCTCGGGGCAACCGGAATCCCGCGCTCATTGGTCTGGACATGTTCACGCCGCGTCAATAATCTAGGCCTTGGTCTAGACCGCAGGACACACGCGCGCAGCAATGCTCATGGAATCCCCCCTCCCCCCACGCATCCGAGGAGCGACAGCAATGCGTATGAAGGCAAGTGCGGCCCTGGTGGGCCTTGCGGTAGCGGGCGTCTCGATGTTCGCGACCAGCAGCGCCAGCAGCCACGGCTACACGGACAACCCGATCAGCCGTCAGAAGCTGTGTGCCAACGGCACGGTGACGGGCTGCGGCAACATCCAGTGGGAGCCGCAGAGCGTCGAGGGCCCCAAGGGCTTCCCGGCGGCCGGTCCCGCCGACGGGGCGATCTGCTCCGGCGGCCACGGCGAGTTCGCGCAGCTCGACGACCCGCGCGGTGGCAACTGGCCCGCCACCAAGGTGTCGGCCGGTCAGGGCTTCAGCTTCCGCTGGCAGTTCACCGCCCGGCACGCCACGTCGGACTTCCGCTACTACATCACCAAGGACGGCTGGGACCCCACCAAGCCGCTCAAGCGTTCCGACCTGGAGCCGCAGCCGTTCATGACGGTTCCCTACGGTGGCAAGCAGCCCCCGGCGACCCTGACCCAGCAGGGCACGATCCCCACCCAGAAGTCCGGGAAGCACATCATCCTGAGCGTCTGGAACGTCGCGGACACCGCCAACGCGTTCTACGCGTGCTCCGACGTGCAGTTCTGACCGTTCGCGCAGTTCTGACGGTTCGTACGGTTCTGACGGCCCGTGCAGTTCTGACGGCCCGTACAGTTCTGATCGTTCCGACGTTCCGCCGGCTCCCGTACGGCGTAGCGGACGTGCTGCCGGCGGGCAGCACGACGAACCCCGGGGTGGTGTGGGACACCGCCCCGGGGTTCGCCCTGTCGCCACCGGCGAGGGCATGATCAGACCCGCGCGGGGGCCTGGGGCGCCTCGGCCGCCTCGGCCGCCGGTGCCTCGGCGGCGGGTGCCGGACGGGTCGCCCGGCGCAGCAGGGTCGCGGCCAGCACGGCCCCCGTCAGCAGGATCAGCGAACCGGTCACCGAGGCGTACCGCATGCTGTGCACGAAGGCCTCCCGGCCGATCGCGATCAGCGAGTCGTCACCGGTGGTCAGCGCACCCGCCAGGGTCTTGCGGGCCACGTCGGGGGCCGAGGCGGGGATGTCCGCCCGGTAGACCGCGGTGGCGACGGCGCCCAGCAGGGCCATGCCCATCGCACCGCCGAACTCCTGCCCGGTCTCCAGGAGCGAGGCGGCCGCACCGGCCTTCTCCGGGGGGCTGGAGGTCATCGCCAGGTCCGAGACGATGGCCATCACGGCGACGATCCCGCTGCTCATCACGCCCGATCCGATGAGCAGCAGGGCCAGCGAGTCGGTCCCGGCCAGCGTGAAGAGGCCGAAGCCGGCCGCCCCGACGACGAACCCGCCGCAGACCACGTACGCACGCTGGGTCCGCTGGCCGATCGCGGTCGCCGCGGGCGCCGCGGCACCCACCGCCAGGGACGGGGCCAGGCTCCACAGCGCGGCCTCCAGCGTGCTCATGCCGAGCACCGACTGCAGGTACTGGGTGGTGAAGAAGGCCGAGCCCATCATTGCGAAGGCGGCCAGGGCGTTCAGCCCGATCCCGACGCCGAAGCCGCGGCCCCGGAACAGCTCCCGGCTGATCATCGCGTCGGACCGGCTGCGCTGCCGGTGCACGAAGACCCAGCCGATGGCGAGCCCGGCGGCGATGATCAGGGCGCGCCCCGCGTCGAGCCCGTGGGCGGCGCTCTCCTTGATCCCGTAGACCACCGGCAGGACGGTACCCATCGACAGCGGCACGCTCAGGAAGTCGAAGCGGCCGGGCTTCGGGTCCTTGAACTCCGGGACCAGCAGGGGGACGAGCACCAGCAGCAGCGCCATCGCGGGCACGTTGATCAGGAAGACCGAGCCCCACCAGAAGTGCTCCAGCATCACACCGCTGAGCACCGAACCGAGCGCGACCCCGCCGGCCATGGCGCCCGACCAGATGCCGATGGCCTTCGCGCGCTGCTGATCGTTGCGGAACATGTTGCGCACCAGGCCGATGGTCGAGGGCATCAGCGTCGCCCCGCCGATCCCGAGCACCGCGCGGGCCGCGATCAGCATCTCCGGGCTGTTGGCGTAGGCGGCGCAGACCGAGGCGGCGCCGAAAGCGACGGCCCCGATCAGCAGGAGCTTCCGGCGGCCGATGCGGTCGCCGAGGGAGCCCATCGTGATGAGCAGGCCTGCCAGGGCGAAGGCGTACACATCGAAGATCCACAGCTGCTGGGTGGCGCTGGGGGCGAGGTCCCGGTCGATGGACGGGATCGCGAAGAAGAGGACGGACACGTCCATCGAGACCAGGAGGAGGGGGAGGAGCAGGACCACGAAGGCGGTCCACTCCCGACGGCCGGCGAGGTCGCCGGATGCGGCGGCGGTGGTGCTCGGAGGATTCGTCATGCCAAGGAATATACGGCTGTTTAAAACAGCTGTCTAGTACGTCCGTGTAAAACAGACGTACATGCCTGAGGGCAGCGCAGAACGCACGAGGCGGTCTCCGTGGATACGGAGACCGCCTCGTGCGTTGTCTGTGCGCCGCCAGGGACTCGAACCCCGGACCCGCTGATTAAGAGTCAGCTGCTCTAACCAACTGAGCTAGCGGCGCTTGCTGACTCGAAAATAATACCTGGTCCCGAGGGGTGCTGATGACACACCCGGCTCGGGCTCTACAGCGCCAGCGACAGCAGCACCGGGGCCGCGCGCCGGTTCAGCGTGTCCGCCGCCGCGCGCAGCCGGTGCGCGTCCTCCACCGGCATCGACAGCGCCAGGCAGCCCGCCGCCGATCCGGCGGTGAGCGGCACCGCCGCGCACACCGTGCCGACCGCGTACTCCTGGAGGTCGAGCACCGGGACCGTCGCCGGCTGGCTGTCCAGCTTGGAGAAGAGGACCTTCTCGTTGGTGATCGTCCGCGAGGTCAGCCGGGCCGTCTTGTGCCGCGCGATGTGGTCGCGCCGCCCGTTCTGGTCGAGCTGGGTGAGCAGGCACTTGCCGATCGCCGACGCGTGCGCCGCCGACCTGAAGTCCACCCACTCGTTGACCGCGGGGGCGTGCGGGCTGTCGGCGTACTGCGTGACGCGGATCTCGCCGTCCACGTACCGGCTGATGTAGACCGCCGCGCCGACCGAGTCGCGCAGCTGGGCCAGGGTCTGCTGGAGCTTGACCTCCAGGGCCTGGCGGCGGGCCGCGCCCGAGCCGAGCAGCAGCAGCGAGGCGCCGATCACGTACGCGCCGTCGGTGATCTGCTCCACGTAGCCCTCGCGGCGCAGTGTCAGCAGCAGGGCGGAGAGGTGCCCGACGGGCAGGCCCGTCTCGCGGGAGATCTGGGTGTCCGTCACGCCACTGCCGTGCTTGGAGACCGTTTCGAGAACGCGAAGGGCGTACTGCACCGAGTGGAACGGCGCGGTCGGTTCGGGCTTCAACGGCACGGTTTCCCCCCTACCAGGTGTGACCGGAGGCCGGCTTGTCGGCCGGAGGCACGCCACCACGATAGCCGTCCCGGCCCTGTTCAGGGGGTGGTCTCACGGACTTGTGGGTGCGCCCCGGTGCTGTCAGCAGGGGCGCACCCGTCCGGCATATGCCAACGTCATGAGCGGACGACGGATGCCGAGGTCACAGCACCGCGTTGAGGAATTCGCGCGTGCGTTCGTGCGAGGGATCGGAGAAGATTTTCTCCGGCGAACCGGACTCCACGACCCGTCCGGCGTCGAACATCAGCACCTTCTCCGAGACGTCCCGGGCGAAGTTCATCTCGTGCGTCACGCAGAGCATCGTGATGTCGGTGTTCCTGGCGATGTCGCTCAGCAGCTCCAGCACCCCCGCCACCAGCTCCGGGTCGAGCGCCGACGTCACCTCGTCCAGGAGCAGGATCTCCGGCTCCATCGCCAGCGCCCGGGCGATCGCGACGCGCTGCTGCTGGCCGCCGGAGAGCTGAGAGGGGTGCGCGTCGACCTTGCCGGACAGGCCGACGAGGTCCAGCAGCTCGCGGGCCCTGGTCTCCGCCTTGTCGCGGTCCATGCCGAGCACGTTGACCGGCGCCTCGGTGATGTTCTGGAGCACCTTCATGTTCGGGAAGAGGTTGAACTGCTGGAAGACCATGCCGATCCTCCGGCGGGCCACCCGCAGCTGCTTCTCGGACGCCGGCTTCAGCGAGCCGTCCGCCGCCCGGGTGTGCGTCAGCGGTTCGCCGTTGATCCAGATCACGCCGTCGCTGACCCTCTCCAGGGTCATCAGCAGCCGCAGGATCGTCGTCTTGCCCGAGCCGCTGGGCCCGATCAGGGTGACGTGCTCGCCGCGCTCGACCGTGAAGTCCAGCTGGTCCAGGACGACATGGTCGCCGTAGCGCTTGACGACCTTGTCGAAGCGGACGAGCGGGCGCCCGTCGTCCTTGGAGGTGTCGACCGGCACGACGGCCTCGGAGGCCGCGGCCGCGTTCTTCTGCAGGGGGTCAGTGGCCAAGGCGCTTCTCCAGCTTTCTCATCAACAGCGAGGTGGGGTAGCTCGCCACCAGGAAGATCAGTCCGGCGAGGGTGAACACCTCCGTGTAGCGGAAGTGCTCGGTCCCGTAGTTGCGGGCCTCGAAGACCATTTCGTGCACCGTGATCACGGCGAGGAAGGGCGTCTCCTTGAACATGGAGATCGCGTAGTTGCCGAGCGCGGGCAGCACGTTGCGCACCGCCTGCGGCAGGATCACCGCCTGCCAGGTCCGCCGGGGCGTCAGCGACAGCGCCCGGCACGCCTCCCACTGGCCCTTCGGCACGCCGTCGATCCCGGCGCGGTACACCTCGGAGGTGTACGTGGCGTAGTGGACGCCCAGCACCACGATGCCGATGGTCAGCGGCTCCACCGAGGTGAACAGCGCTGCCGCGCCCACCAGTTGGACCAGCAGCGGGGTGGAGCGGATGAACTCCATCACCACCTTGACCGGCACGGTCACCAGCCGGGACGGCGCCCGCCCGGCGACCGCGATGGCCAGCCCGAGCACCGCGGCGACCAGGGTGCCGAGCACCGTGGCCAGCAGGGTCGTCTCGAACCCCTTGAGCAGCAGGGGGAACGCGTCACCGACGGCGCCCCAGTCGAAATCGCTGTTCACCGCGCACCTCCGGTGGCCTGGGCGGTCACGGCACTGCGGGACTTCAGCAGGCTCTTCCCGCCGGCTGCCAGCCCGAGCCGCCGCTTGGCGGACCGCTCCAGCAGGTTCATCAGCAGGGTCAGCGCATAGGCCAGGACGAAGTAGCAGGCCAGGAGCGTGACGTAAGCGGTGAGGGTCTCACCCGTACGGCTGCGCAGCTTCTCGATGGCGGTCATCAGGTCCGCCGCCGAGATCAGCCACAGCAGCGGGGTCGCCTTCAGCAGCTGGATCAGCAGGTTGGTGAACGACGGGATCATCTGCACCCACGCCTGCGGCAGGATCACCTTGCGCATCCGGTGCAGCGGCGACATGTTCAGCGCGAGCGCCGCCTCGTACTGCCCGCGCGGTACGGAGTTGATCGCGCCGCGCACCACTTCGGCGCCGTACGCCCCGTAGTTCAGACCGAACGCCAGCACCCCGCAGACGACCGGCGACAGTTCGTACCCGGTCAGCGGCGGCATCGCGTAGTACAGCCAGAACAGCTGCACGTACAGCGAGGTGCCGCGGAAGAACTCCACGACCACGCGGGAGACGCCGCGCGACAGCAGGAGCCGGCTGAGCGACATCAGGCCGAGGACGAACGACAGGAGCAGGGCCAGCAGCGCGCCCAGGACCGTGGCCTCCAGGGTCACCCACAGGCCGGACCGCAGCTGCGGCAGATCGTCGGCGAAGGCCGAGAAGAAATCATTCATGCGGTGGGTACCGTCCCTGTCAGCCCTTGCACAGATCGGCCGTCTTCAAGGTCGCCGGCGGAAGCTCGGTCGCCCCGAAGCCGTAGTCCCGAAGCAGCTCCACATAGCGCGACTTGTCCGCGACGATCTTCTTCAGCTCGCGGTTGAAGGCGTCCCGCAGCTCCTCGTTGCCCTTGCGGAAGACGGCCCCGCCGGGGCTGTACTGCTTCGTGCCGTCCAGCTCGGGCAGGAACGCCTCGGTGACCTCGGTCCCCGCGTTGGTCTTGGCCAGCCAGCGCAGCGAGATGCCGGTCAGCAGGAACGCGTCGACCCGGCCGCCCTTGACCGCGTCCGCTCCGTCCTGCGGCTTCTGCAAGGTCTTGATCCTGCCCTCGGGGATGCCGGCGCCCTTGGCGTACGAGCCCTCGACCGCGCCCGCCATCACACCGATGGTGATGCCGGCCTCCTTCGCGGACGCGAGGTCGGTGACCTTCTTCGGGTTGCCCTTCTTGACCATCAGCGCGGTCGGCGAGATGAACTCGGGCTCCGAGAACAGGGCGTTGGCGCAGCGCTCCGGGGTGATCGCCATGCCGGCGCTGACCACGTCGTACTTGCCGGCCTGGAGGCCGGGGATCAGGCCGTCCCACTCGGAGAGGGTGGGCTTCAGCTCGTCGACGCCCAGCGCCTTGAAGATCTCCCGGTGCAGCGCGGGGGCCTCGCCCTTGAGCTCCTTGCCCTCCATGTAGCCGTACGGGGCCTCGTCCGCGTACGCGACCCGCACGAACCCCTGCTTGCGGAGCTTTTCGAGCGCGCCCTCGCCGTCGGCGGAGTCGGAGCCGGTCTTGCTGCACGCGGCGAGCAGGCCGGGGACGACGAGCAGACCGCCCACCGCTGCCGATCGGTTGAGAAATCCCCGGCGGGACAGGTTCGGGAAGTCAGCCATGGTTCGCAATCTCCTGAAGGGGTCGAACAGTCCGGACAGGCTTGGCGCCTGCCCGATCCCGTGCGTCTATGCAGGAAGAAAGCGCATGTAATCGAACGGTGGCCGGAGGGTGACCTTCCCGTGTCCGGTGGCAGGCCGATAGGCGGGGTTTACGCCGGATGTCCGCTACCCCGTCCCCGTACCGCGACGGCTTCCCGCCGGGCCGCCGTTCATGCGCCCGGCGGCGTGTCCGGCTGCCGGCCGGTCCGGCCCGAGGCGATATCCGGGGCGGATGGCGGAATACTGGAACAGGAGCGGGGAAACCGGTCAGTGCCGCCGCGGGTTCACGCGGCGGGCGCGACGGCTGACCCGCCGCAGCGCAGGACCAGGTGCAGAGAAAGGGTGGACATGACGACCGTCGGATTCCTCTACCCGGGCCACTTCGCCGAGGACGACTACCCGCGCATGGAGATCCTTCTCGACAGCACCATCAGACTCGTCGTCCACCACACCGAGAGCCCGGACGGCGCCTACCGCGAGGACGCCCTGCGCGAGCTGGGCACCTCCGGCCGGCTCGCCGCCGGGATCGAGGAGCTGCAGCGCTCCGGCGTCCAGTCCATCGTCTGGGCCTGCGACGGCGGCAGCTTCCTGCACGGGTGGCAGGGCGCCCACGACCAGGTCGCGGGCCTCGCCCGCGCGGCGGGCGTGCCCGCCTCCAGCACGTCCATCGGCTTCGTCCACGCGGTACGCAAACTGGGCGCGGAGCGCGTCGCGGTCGCCGCGACCTACCCCGAGGCCGTCGCCGCGCACTTCACCGGCTTCCTCCGGGAGACCGGCATGGAGGTGGTCGCCACCCACGCGGCGGGCGTCACCGACGCCGCCGAGGCCGCCGCATGGGGCCCGGAACAGCTGCGGGAGCTGGCCGAGGCGGCCGACCGCCCCGAAGCGCAGGCGATTCTGCTCCCCGACACGGCCCTGCACACCGTCGCCCACCTGCCCGAACTGGAGGAGGCGCTCGGCAAGCCCGTCCTCACCGCGAACCAGGTCGCGGTCCGCGAGGCCCTGCGCCTGGCCGACCGCCCCGCCTTCGCCGCGAGGCTCGGCGCGCTCTTCGCCGACCGCGAGGAGCCCCCGGCCCCGGTGAGCTGGGGCAGCGGACGCGCGTACGCGCACGGGAAGAAGGGCTGAGGGGCCGAACACCGGCCCGCGGTGGCCGGCCGTCGGCCGACCCCATCGGCCCGCGGCGTGGTCGGCCGTCGGCCCGCGGCGGGGTCGGCCAGGAATAAACGGAGCCATCCTCCTGTTGGTGCTCAGCGGACATACGAGGGACCGAAGCGCACCACCGGAGAGGCCAGGACGTGGACGAGATTCGAGGCGACGAGATCCAGGGCGACGAGATCCGCGGCACGGCCCGGGGCACTGCCCCCGTGCCGCTGTCCGTGCTGGACCTGGTGACCGTGGGCCACGGCCGCACGGCGGGCGATGCCCTGCGCACCGGCGTGGAGATCGCCCAGCTCGCGGAGCGCCGGGGCTACCACCGCTACTGGGTCGCCGAGCACCACTCGATGCCGGGCATCGCCTCCTCGTCCCCGGCCGTGATCCTCGCGCACACCGCCGCCCGCACCGAGCGCATCCGGCTCGGCTCGGGCGGCGTCATGCTGCCCAACCACGCCCCGCTCGTCATCGCGGAGCAGTTCGGCACGCTGGAGGCCATGGCCCCCGGCCGCATCGACCTGGGCCTGGGCCGCGCCCCCGGAACGGACGGCGCCACGGCCGCCGCCCTGCGCCGAACCGACCGGCTCCACGAGGGGGCGGACGACTTTCCGCAGCAGCTCATGGAGCTGACCCGCTTCCTGGACGACGACTTCCCCGACGGCCACCCCTACGCCCGCATCCACGCGGTCCCCGGGCCCGTCCAGGCCACCTCCGAGGGCGGCGTCCAGTCCCCGGCGCGCCCGCCGCTGTGGCTCCTCGGCTCCTCCGGCTTCAGCGCCCGGCTGGCCGGCATGCTCGGGCTGCCCTTCGCCTTCGCCCACCACTTCTCGGCCCAGAACACCGTGCCGGCCCTTGAGCTGTACCGCGAGTCCTTCAAGCCGTCCACGGTCCTGGACGCCCCGTACGCCCTGATCGGTGCCGCCGCCCTGGCCGCCGACGACGAGCGCGAGGCCCGCCGCCAGGTGCTGACGGGCGCCCTGTCGATGCTCCGGCTGCGCTCGGGGCGCCCCGGTCTGGTCCCGACGCCCGAGGAGGCGGAGGCGTACGCCTTCTCTCCGATGGAGCGCGAATTCGTCGACAGCTGGCTGGTCAACATCGTCCACGGCACCGCCGACGAGGTCCGCGCCGGTCTGGACGACCTGGCCAAGCGCACCGGCGCCGACGAGCTGATGATCACCGCCAACGCCCACGGCGGCGAGGCCCGGCTGCGCAGCTACGACCTCATCGCGGACGCGTACGGGCTGCCGGACGCCTGAGCCGGGGACGCGTGAGCCGGGCGCGCTCGTGAGGCGGGGAAGCGTTACGCCTCCAGCGCGCGCGTCCCGATCAGTTCGGCGATGCGCTCCGGGGAGACCGCGCGCGAGTAGAGCCAGCCCTGCCCGGTGTCGCAGCCGATCCTGCGCAGCCGCTCCGCCTGGCCGGCCGTCTCCACGCACTCCGCGGTGACGGTCAGGCCCAGCCGGTGGGCGAGCTGGACCATGGCCTCCACGATCGTCTCGTCGGCGGGGCTGGGGTGCGTGCCGTCCTCGTAGCGGAAGCCGCGTACGAACGCGCCGTCCAGCTTCAGCACGGACACCGGCAGGCGGCTCAGGTAGGCGAGGTTCGAGTAGCCGGTGCCGAAGTCGTCGATCGCGATGCGCACGCCCATGTCGCTGAGGGTCTGCAAGGCCCTCAGCGGCCGGCCGGCGGAGCCCATCACGGCGGACTCGGTCAGCTCCAGTTGCAGCAGCGCCGGAGCGAGCCCGGTCTCCGCCAGGATCTCCGCGACATCGGTGACCAGGTCGGAGTCCCAGACCTGGCGCACGGCGACGTTGACGCTGATGAACAGCGGCGGCTTCGCCGGGTGGTCGAGCTGCCAGCGCCGGGCCTGCCGGCAGGCCGAGCGCAGCACCCACCGGCCCAGCTGCACGATCGAACCGTCCTCCTCGGCGATCGCGACGAACCGATTCGGCGAGAGCATGCCGAACTGCGGGTGGTTCCAGCGCACCAGCGCCTCCACCCCGCGCACCATCCCGTCGGCCATGCCGACCAGCGGCTGGTACTCGATGGTGAACTCGCCGCGCTCCACGGCCGGGCGGAGGTTGGACGAGAGGGCCTGGCGGGTCATCCGGTGGGCGTTGCGCTCCGGGTCGAAGAGGGTCCAGCGGGCCTTGCCGTCGGCCTTGGCCCAGTACAGCGTCGTATCGGCGGCCTGCATCAGGCCGGTGGCCGACGTGCCCGCGACGGGCCGCTCCACCACCCCGATCGACGCCGAGACCGAGAGCCGCCGGCCGGCCAGGTCGAAGGGCTGCTGGAGCGCGCCCAGCACCGCGCGCGCCAGGTCGGTCAGCTGCTCGGTGCCGGTGGAGTCCTCCACCAGGATCGCGAACTCGTCGCCGCCGAGCCGCGCCACCAGCGGCGCACCGGCCGGGTACGCGGCCTCCTGCTCGGCGCAGTCCGTGAGCCGGGCGGCGACGGCCGCCAGCAGCCGGTCGCCGATCCGGTGCCCCAGGGTGTCGTTGACGGCCTTGAAGCCGTCCAGGTCCAGGTAGCAGAGCCCGACCCGGCCCCGCTCGGGCTCACTGTCGTCCTGGTACGGCGGGGTCCGGAGCACCGTGGAGAGCCGTTCGAAGAACAGCGTCCGGTTGGGCAGCCGGGTCACCGGGTCGTGCATCTGGAGGTGGTGCAGCCGCTTCTGCAACTCGCGCCGGTCGCTGACGTCAGCGACCGAGAGCAGTACCTGCCCCGGCGCCCCGCCACCCTCCGGCTCCTGGCCGCCGGGCATCGGCACGACGGTGATCTCGGCCCACAGCGCGCGCCCGTCGGGGTGCTTGAGCCTGCGGGTGCAGCGGAAGCGTGAGCGCCGGCCGTGCAGCACCTCGCGGTACGCGTGCCAGGCGCGGGCGTCCGCGGCGAGGTCGACCAGATCGGACGCCGACTGCGCGGTCAGCGCCGCCGCACCGACGCCCGCCAGGGCGCCCAGCGCCTCGTTGGCCGTGACGATCAGGCCCTCGTGGTCGACGACGGCCATCGGCAGGGCGGCGGCCCGGAACGCGGCCCGGTAGTCGTGCGCCTCGGTCGCCGGCGCACCGGGCGGCCACACCTCGTGACCCTCCGTGACCGGATGCGGTGGTGCGGGGGGTGCTGTGCCTGCCGTGGGCCTCGGCCCTTCGGAGGTTGCGCTCACCGTTCGCTCCCGCCCTGCAGTTCTGTCCCGGACACCTCTGGTCGGACTGGCCCGCCGCGTGGAGCGCCGTGTCGGAGGCGGAAACCGCGCAGGAAAGCGAGGTGAAGCATAGAGGCTGGCGCCTCGGCCGTTCCAGCGCCCCGCCCCTCGCGCACCCCGTATCCGACACGCATGGGCCATTCGCGCACCGATCCGGTTTGTCCCCGACTGATTGTTTCTGCGCGCTTCCGTTCTCTCTCGTTGCGCGGGTGATCGATTGTGACTGTCCGTGAGGCGTGGGGGAGGTGTGGCGGCTGACCCGAGTGGGGCAGTACGAGGTGACGAAACGGACGAAACATCACAAAGTAGACGGGAGGGTTCCGGAGTCCGCACCCCGCACCGGAGGTATCCGCTCCCCGCACGGAGGTAGATGTGCCGCGTCAGCCCGGACCCGGAGGGGTGGAGAGGCCGAGTCCGCGCGCGCTGGCGGCCGGGCTGATCTCCCTGCTGGCGCTCGTCGCCACCTCCCTCGTCACCGGGCCCGCCGCGGCCGCCTCCGGCGACGCCGCGCCCTGTGCGCTGCCCCGGACCATGGCCCACCACTCGCTCGGCGTCGACCGGTGGAACGGCGCCTACCCGCGTCCCGACCACCCCCTGGACGCGGTGATGGTGTTCCTCTCGTTCCCCGACGCCCAGCCGGTCACGACCCCCGCCGAACTCACCGCCGACTACTTCCCGGCCACCACCGACTTCTTCCGGCGCGCCTCGTACGGCAAGTTCATCCTGCGTCCGCACCCGCAGCGGCACTGGATTCGGATGCCGAAGCCGTCGTCCTGGTACGGCATAAAGCGCGACTGGGCCAACGACCGGCGCAGCGCCTACCTGCGCGACGCGATCGACGTGGCCGACCCCCAGGTCGACTTCTCGCGGTACGACATCGTCTACCTCGTCGCGGACCCGGACGCCCCCGGCGTCGACTCCGACGCCACCAAGGTCGTCAACTTCGACCGGCCCCTGCGCGCCGACGGCACGGACATCAGGCGCGTCGTCACCGTCTTCGAGCAGCACCCGCCGGACCGCAACGTCCTGGCCCACGAGACCGGACACGTCTTCGACCTGCCCGACCTCTACCACCGGCCGTCCGACGGCAAGGGCGACTGGGACACCTACGTCGGCGACTGGGACGTCATGGGCAGCCAGTTCGGGCTCGCCCCCGACCTCTTCGGCTGGCACAAGTGGAAGCTGGGCTGGCTGGACGACCGGCAGGTGGTCTGCGTCCAGAGCGGCCGGGTCGTCACCCTCGAACCGATGGCCGCCGTGCCCGTACCCGGCGCCTCCCTCGGCACCCGGCTCGCCGTGATCAGGACCGGCGAGGGCAACGCGGTCGCCGTCGAGGCCCGCAGCTCCACCGGCAACGACCGCTCGACCTGCGCCGAAGGCGTCCTGCTCTACCGGGTCCGCAACGAGACCCCGTCCGGCGGCGGCCCGGTCGACGTCCTCGACACGCACCCCGACACCGACGCCTGCTGGGACCAGTCGGTCTACCCGCCGCTCGCGGACGCCCCGCTGCGCGTCGGCGAGACGTACTCCGTCCCCGGCGCGCACACCACGATCGAGGTCGCCGACCGCACCCCGTCGGGAGCGTGGACGGTCCGCATCACCACGGGCACGTGACGCAGGGGCCGCACACGAAGAAGCCCCCTCGCTCTCGCGAGGGGGCTTCTCCCGTCTGTGCGCCGCCAGGGACTCGAACCCCGGACCCGCTGATTAAGAGTCAGCTGCTCTAACCAACTGAGCTAGCGGCGCCTGCTGACGTCGTAGACCTTAGCACCCGGATCGGTGAGAGGAAAAATCGAAATACGGGGAGTCGGAGCGGGCACCGACCGGGCCACCCGGACACACGCCCAGAGCAGTACGTCGGGTCCCGGCAGCCACGGGCTGCGGGTGTCCGGGGCGACCAGCCAGCGGGGCCCGGAGTAGTTCGCGCCGCAGGTCAGGGGCGGGACCGTCACCGCGTCACCGGTGCCGTGACAGAGCAGCGGAGGCACCTTCGCGCCGCCGCCGTGCGGGCCCCGCGGTCCGCCCGCGCCCCACTCCTCCCAGTCGAGGAGCGAGGGCAGCCGCTGGGCCGTGCCGGGGGAGGCGAACAGCAGCATCCGGCCCCGGTGCGAGGCCACCGGACCCGAACCCGGGCCGTCCGCCCACAGGTGCTCCAGCATCCGGCGCCCGAACAGCGTGGGCACGTTCACCACGTCGAAGGCCGAACCGCACGGCAGCACCCCGGGCGCCGTGGGGCGCGACTCCCACTGGGCCAGGGTGCTGCGCGGATACGCCGTAGCCCCGGCCAGCCACGCGGCGCCGGCCGCGGTGACCTGGGCCGTCTGGTGCCCCGCCTGCTCGCGCAGGGCGGAGAAGAGGTCGGCCTCGTGGCCGGCGGGGAGGCAGGGTCCGTCGCCGTGGTGCAGGGTCGTTTCGTCGGGCAGCCATGCGGTCATGCACACAGGTCTACCCGGAGTGATCAAGTGGATTCCGAGAGTTGCCGAAAACCGGGACAGGCCGGGGCCGCGAGGCGTAGGGTGCACCCGGGCATATGCCAGCGGTTGTACCAGGAGTCACGACCGGGCCCGGCCGAGACCCGGAAAACCTGGGCCCTGTCGTCGAATTCCCGTCTGCCGCGCGGCCCGCCCTTCGGGCGAACGACGGGAAGTCGACGACAGGACCTAGGACTGCGGGGTGTTCAACAGCGTCCGGCCGAACTCCACCATCTTCTTCGCGTAGTCCTCGGTCCACTCCGCGCGCTCCGCGATGTCCGCCGTCGTCAGCCGGTCGAACCGGCGCGGATCGGCCAGCTGGGCCGCCGCCATCGCCTGGAACTCCACCGCGCGGTCCGTCGCGGCGCGGAAGGCCAGCGCCAGTTCCGTGGCCCGGCCCAGCAGCTCCTTCGGGTCCTCCATCGACTCCAGGCCGAAGAAGTGCTCCGGGTCCGCGACCGCCGCCGACGGCTCGAACAGCAGGGGGGCGGGACGCAGCCGCTGCTGCTCGCTCCGCTCGGGTTGTGCCATGTGGACTTCCTCCTCCGGTGGACCGCCAGACGGCCACCCTCCATTCTCCAGCCCCCCGCAAGGGCGCCAGGAGCGAACCGACCGGGGCGCACCGCGCCCCGGCGCACTCAACAAGCCCAGCGCACGCGGTGTTCCGCCAGGTGCGCCAGCACCGCGTGGTTCGCCTCCCAGCCGTCGGGGAACTTCACCGTGACGCCCAGCTGGACCGGCTCCGTCGAGGGGTGCTCGTCCAGCAGGTCGGCCACGCCCTCGCGGCAGACCACGATGCAGGCGTGCCGGTGCCGGGAGGCCAGGACGCAGAGCCGGCCCGTCTCCAGGTGGAACGCGGTGGCGTCCGGGCGGCCCGACAGCGGGTGGAGCACCACCGTCACGTCGAACTCGCGGCCCTGGAGCCGGTTCGCCGTGTCCACCGCGACCCCTGCCACGCCCAGCTCCGCCAGCGCCGCGCGGACCGCCGCCGCCTGGTCGCGGTGGGCCGTGCCGACCGCGACCCGGTCCGCCGTCACCGGGGCCGGCTCCGGGGCGCGCTCGCTGGTGGCCGCGCCGCCCCGGTCCAGGAGCCGGCGCACCACCAGGGCGACGGCCCGCACCGCCTCCGGGTCGGTGCGCGGGGTGTGCCGGGCCGGCAGCTCCAGCAGCCCCCAGCCCGACTCCGCCGCCTCGTCCAGCACCCGGTCCGCCGCCGAACCGTCCGACGCCATCCCGAACGACAGCCGCCGGTCGCCGTGGCCCGTACCGCTGCGGAACGGGGTGTACGGGTAGAACGCGTCCGACACCAGCGGCGCCGCCGAGGCCGGGAGCCGCCACGAGACCGGCAGCCGGTGCTGCGGCAGTTGCGGGTTGTGCGCGAGCAGCGTGCTCACCGCGCTGGCCGACGGGTCGTAGCTCAGCCCCGCCCACTGGTCCGCGCCGACGATCGAGAACGGGTCCAGCTGGCCCGGGTCACCGACGAACAGCGCCCGCTCGAAGAGACCGGCCACCGCCAGCAGCGCGTCCGATCGCATCTGGTACGCCTCGTCCACGATCGCGTGCCCCCACGGCTCCACGTTCTTCACATGGGCCCACTTCGCCGCCGTCGAGATCACGACGTCAAGACCCGCCAGATCCGCCGCCTTCGCCGACTTGCGCACGTTCTCCAGGCCGTCCAGCACCTTGTCGTACGGGTCGGAGTCGTTGCTGTGCAGCCGGCCGACCGGCAGGCCGGGGTCCTTCTCGGCGAGCCGCACCACCAGGTCGTCCACCTGCGCGTTCGTCTGCGCGACCACCATCAGCGGGCGGCCCGCCGCGGCCAGCTCCAGCGCGGCGCGCACCACCAGCGTCGACTTGCCCGCGCCCGGCGGGGAGTCCACCACGACACCCCGCGCCGTGCCCTTCAGCGTGCCGTCCAGAATCGCGGCGGTCGCCAGGCCCGCAGCCGCCCCCGGGTCGAATACGGCCGTCACAGCAGGTCCTCCGGGGTCACGGGGTCGGGGCGCTCGGCCGCTTCGACCGCGCCCGGCGGGCCGCCGTGGGTCCACGGCGTCTCCTCCGCGTCCGGCAGCTGCGGCCCGCCGCGCTGGTCGTGCTCGAACAGGGTCCAGGCGATCCGGTCGCCCCGCTCCGGGACGGACCCCGGGGCCGGCTCCTTGCCGCGCCCCATCCGGTCGGTGATCCGCAGCACCAGCGAGGGCGCGCCGCCCTCCTCGTCCGCCGGGTCGTGGCGCACGAACTCCGCGGTCTGCGGCTTGCCGTCCAGCGAGCGGTAGACCTTCACCCGCTCGCTCAGCTGCGGTCGCTCCTCGGTGCGGACCGTGACCAGCGGGCGCGGAGAGGGCCGCTTCGACTCGCTGTACGCCATCTCCACCGCGCTCACCTCCCCGATGAACGCCTCCCCGGCCAGCCGGCGGCCCGCCAGCACCAGCGGATCGTCCAGCGCCTCCTGGGCCTCCAGTTGCGCCTGGGCCGTCTCCCGCGCGGCCAGCTTGCGGGCGGCCGTCACCGCGTCGTCCCGGCGCGGCTGGGGCGGCTCACCGGCGCGCACCCGGTCGCGGTGGGCGGTGAACGACCAGCGGTCCCGGGTCCAGCGGTCCTCGGTCCTGGTCCCCTCGGGCAGCTCCCGCAACAGGTCCAGACCCCGCCACACCGCGTCCCAGGTCGGCCGCAGCACCCCGGCCAGCAGCGCCCTGATCTCCCGCTCGGCGCCGGTCAGCTCGGCGAGCCGGGCGTCCGCCGCCAGGCCGTCCTCCGCCGCCGCGAGCGAGGAGCGCGCCCGGTCGTACTTCCCGATCGCGGGGGCCAGCAGCCGGTTGTCGAAGTCCGGGTCGGTGGCAGGACCGGCCGGCGGGCACAGCAACTGCCCCGAGCCGTCCCGGGCCAGCTCGGCGCGGAGCGCCGCCTCGGCGCCCGACTCACCGGCCGGCGGGTCGATCCAGGCGAGCAGGGCCCCCAGATGCTGGTCCTCCAGCGTCGACTGGCCGGTCGCCCAGTGCCGGTTGAGGAGATCGGTGCAGGACAGCAGGAGCGAGGAGCCCGGGACGCGGGCCCGCTCGCCGTAGTGCGTCAGCCAGCGGCCCAGCAGCGGAACCCGGGCGGGCGCCGGATACGGGGTGTCGGGGTCGTCCTCGGCGGTGCGCCGGAAACGCATGGAACGCCCCAGCAGCCGGACGAACTCGATGCCCGCCCGGCTCGGCACCACGATCTGCGCCGCGTCCACGCACAGCTCGGTCTCGACCTTGACCCGCTTGCCGGTCGCGGGATCGGTCTCGTTGCGTTCGGCGGGCTCGACGACGTCGGCGTACGCCTCGATGTGCGGCAGGACCGCCTCGGCCAGCTCGGCGAGGAAGGCGGACCGCAGGTCGCGGTCGCGCGGCTGGGGCACGGCCAGCAGCCGGGGCGCCTCGCGGTCGGTGCCGACGAGGGCGCCGAGCGGGGCGCCCGCCTCGCCCGCGGTGGTCAGCGGCACCAGGACGAGCGGCCGGTCGGTCAGCCGGCGGTGGCGGACGGTGGCCGTCGGCCGGGCCCGGCCGCTCTCCACGGCCTCCAGCCGGGCCAGTGTGCTGATCAGTGACATACGGGACGGCCCTCCAGTGCCTCGGCGCGCAGGGCCGCCGCGCGGCGCAGGGCGGCGACCGCGGGATCGGCCGGATCGCCCTCCTTGCCCGCGGCCGCCGCCAGCACCCCGGCGACCGTCGTCAGCCCGCCCAGCTCGCCCCGCACACCGCGGCCGAGCGCCTCCACGGCACCCTCGGCGCGGGCCCGGGTCCGGCAGTGGAACGCCAGCTCGCAGGAGGACAGGCACTCCGGCGCATAGGCCGCGGTCACCGCTTCGACGGCCGTCTCCAGCTCCTCGGGGGAGCGCTCCGGGTCGAACGTGGTGCCCTCGGGCAGGGCCGCCGCGATCTCCTCGACGCGGGTGAGCCTGGTCAGCTGCCGGCGGGTGACCGCGCGCTGCTTGCGTACGTCGACGACGGAGGCGGCCGGCAGGTTGGAGAAGTCCTTCGGGCACACCAGCAGCACCCGGTGGCCGACCCGCGCCCCGTCCGTGACCTCCGCGACCCGTTCGAGCGCCAGCACGTACACCGCGGACTGGCGGGCCGCGGCGCCCACCTTCGCGGCGTCGGCCGAGCCGTCGATCATCGGGAACGACTTGATCTCCACCACGGTCCAGGTGCCGTCGGGGTGCACCACCACCGCGTCCGGCTCCAGATAGGCCGGGGAGCCCGCCACCTCCAGGGCCAGCATCGGGTGGTCCAGCAACGCCCAGCCGCCCGCCCCCGTCGCCTCCCGCAGCGCCAGCGCGGTCCTGGCCGCACGGCCCTCGGGCCCGGCGGCCGTCAGATCGGGCACCCGGACCTCGCGCGGCGGCTCGCCGGGCCCGCCGAGCCGTTCGTACAGCAGGCGCATCAGCTCCGTACCGCCGTCGGCCTTGACCCTGGCCTCGAAGGCGTTGCCCCGCATGAAGGCGAACTGGGACTGGCCGAAGGGGGCCGGCGAGCCCAGCGCGGTGGCGAGCGCGCCCTTGTCGACGCCCGCCCCGTCGAGCAGGGCGCGGCGCTTGCAGCCGGGATTGGCGGCGAGGGCCGCGAGCGCGCGGGCGTCCAACGGGCGCGGGAGCGCCGGGCCCCTCAGCTCAGCGAGCCGCCGCCGCAGTGTCCCCGTCGGGGGCTCGTCCGGCCGGGGCGGCGGCGTCTGCCCGGGCGGGCGGGCCGGCCGCCGCTGCCGCGTCGGATGGTTCTGCGGAGGAGGTCCGCTGGCCGGGGATTCGCTCACCCGCCGAAGTCTTGCACCCGGCACTGACATCCGGGGACTCCGCGGTCGCGGACACCCCTGCGAAGCGGGCGAGTACCGCCTGCTTGACCCGGTCGGCGAGGCGCATCACGGGCCGGGCCAGCACCGCCCCGATGCCCATCACGGCGGCGCCGGCGACGGCGTCCAGCAGGTAGTGGTTGGCGGTGCCCATCACCACGAACGTCGTGAGCAGCGGGTAGGCGACACCGGCGGCCCGCAGGAGCGGGTGCTTGCCGTGGCGCCACAGGAGGATGCCGCACCACAGTGCCCAGCCGACGTGCAGGCTCGGCATCGCCGCGTACTGGTTGGTCATGCCGCCCATGCCGCGCGGGGCGCTCGCCTCCGTGCCCCACCAGCCGTACGAGCTGTACTGGGCCATCGTGTCGACGAAGCCGTGCCCCGCGGCCAGCAGCCGCGGCGGGCAGGTCGGCATCAGCGTGAAGCCGATCAGGCCGAGCATGGTCGAGGTCATCAGCCAGGTGCGCGCCCTGCGGTACGCGGCCGAGTGGCGTTGGAACATCCAGATCAGGACGGCCGGGGTGACCACGTAGTGCAGGGACGCGTACGCGAAGTCCGCCGGAATGCCTATGGAGGCGTGCGCCGTGAAGAGGCGGTTGAGCGGGTGCTCGGCGTTGAGGAAGAGGACCTTCTCCAGGTGCAGGATGCGCAGCCCGTGGTCTACGGCCGTCGACACGTCACCGCGCGCCAGGAGCCGGCCACCGGAGTACGCCGCGTAGACCAGGGCCAGGAGCGGCAGCTCGGTCCACCAGCGGGGCCGGTGGCGCGGCGCGGGCGCGGTGGTGGCATGCGGCATCCGGAACTTCTCCATCACGTGTTCATGCGGCCGACTGCGGGCGTTCAACCGTACGGTGCGGGTCGGCCGCGTTTCCCCCGGGGGTGTGGTCGGCACCCCTCAGCTGCTCGGATTCGTCTGTGGTCAGTGGGACGCCGCTGCGGCCCCCCGGGTTGCCCCACGGGCAGGTGCGGGATGATGGAAAACCGGACGATACGTTCGCCTCTGCTCCGTTGCTCCGCTCCGTACCAAGATC
The DNA here is from genome assembly GCF_004795035.1 of Streptomyces sp. A0958. Taxonomy (GTDB): domain Bacteria; phylum Actinomycetota; class Actinomycetes; order Streptomycetales; family Streptomycetaceae; genus Streptomyces. The sequence continues at coordinate 165,802 of NZ_SSBK01000002.1, read as the reverse complement.
TCAGATTCCGCATCTCAGGTCTCAGCTTTTCAGGGAGAACCCTCTTATGGCACCGCGCATCCTCCTCGCCCGGCACGGGCAGACGGAATGGTCCCTCAACGGCAGGCACACCGGCAGGACGGACATCCCGCTGCTCGACGCCGGACGGGACGGGGCCAAGCTGCTCGGCGAGCGGCTGCACCGGGGGCCGTGGGCCGAGCTGCCCGGCCTGGAGGTCCGCACCAGCCCGCTCGTACGGGCCGCCGAGACCTGCGAGCTCGCGGGCTTCGGCGACCGGGCCGAGCGGTGGGACGCGCTGATGGAGTGGGACTACGGGGCGTACGAGGGGATGACGCCGGCCGAGATCAAGGCGGGGCGGCCGGACTGGTTCATCTGGCGCGACGGGGTGCCGGAGGGCGAGACCCCGGCCGAGCTCGCCGCCCGCGCCGACGAGATCGTCGCCTGGGCGCGCTCGGCCGACCGCGACGTCCTGGTCTTCGCCCACGGCCACATCCTGCGGGCGCTGGGCGCGCGGTGGCTGGGCGAGGACGTCTCCTTCGGCGCCCGCATCTGGCTGGCCCCGACGTCCCTCTCGGTCCTGGGCTGGGCGTACGGCGAACCGGCGATCCAGCGCTGGAACGACACGGGGCACCTTGAGCGGTGAGCATGAGCATTTCCAGCCGGTCCGGCGTTTGGGGACGGAGCCGGTGCGCCGTTGAAGCCCAGCCGGTCCGGCGTTTGGGGACGGAGCCGGTGCGCCGTTAACACCCAGCCCGTCCGGCGCTTGAGGACGGAACCGGTTGCCCCGGGGCAGGGCAAGGCTTCTGGTTCCCCGGGCCGGAGGGCCGAGCGGTGCGCCCCGGACCGGGGCCGAGGGTTCCGTCCTCAATCGCCGGACGGGCTTGATTGGGCGGGCCGAGGGTTCCGTCCTCAATCGCCGGACGGGCTGGAACGGGCGGGCCGAGGGCTCCCGGCTCAGGCGCCGGACCAGCTGGAATGGGCGCCGGACCAGCTGGAATGGGCGCCGGACCGGATGGAATCGGCCCGGCAGGGCCGCTACGTGGTGGCCGTCGCCACCTGGTAGCGGTCCAGGAAGTCCGCTACCTCCGCCGAGCCCCCGGCCCGCGGTCCCAGGACCGCCACCGCGTCCGTCAGCATCGTGCGGATGCGCGAGGACTGGACCTGCTCCAGGAGGTCCAGGACCTCGTGGCCCGTGGACGCCGCCTCCTCCGTACGGCCCGCGTGGGCCAGGTCCGTGGTGAGCTCGGCCCGGTACAGCGCGAGGTTCCGGGTGAAGTGCGGGTCCTGCAGCCGCACCGCCCGCCCCGCGTGCCGCGCGGCACGCGACCAGTCGCCCAGCGCCGCCCAGCACTGCGCCTCCAGGATCTCCAGCTCCGCCTCGCGGAAGAAGGTCATCCACTCCGGGTCCGCCCCCGACGGCCCCCGCGAGAACGCGGTGTGCGCCCGGCCGAGCGCCCGCTCGCAGCCCGTGCGGTCCCCGAGCCCCGCCCGGCCCCCCGCCTCCCGCAGAGCGAGCAGCGCCCGCAGCCGCGGTGAGCCCAGTGGTTGGGCGGCCCGCTGCCCGGCCTCCGCCGCGCGTACCGCCTCGCGCGGCCGCCCCGTGTCGCGGGCCAGGAACGACGCGTTGCAGAACGCGTGCGCCTCCAGGGCCGGGTCGCCGGCCACCCGCGCCGTGGCCAGCGCCTCCGCGTAGTGCGAGCGGGCGTCCTCGAAGCGGCCCGAGTCATGGGCCAGCCACCCCACCGAGATGGCCAGCTCACCGGCCCCGGAGTGCAGCCGGTCCGCCGTGGCGCCCCGGCTCGCGGTCCCGGCGTCGAGCAGCGCGTACGCCGCCCGCAACGGCTGCGAGGCGCGCCGGTAGAGCCAGTCGCCGCCGTGCCGGTCGTCCAGCAGCCGGATCTCCCGCACCGCCCGCTCGACGGCGCTCACCTCCGCCTCGCCGAACCGGCGCTGCGTGGGCAGGGAGGCGGACGCCGGGCCGCCGAGGCCCAGCCCCAGGGAGGCGGCGGCCACCGCGGTGGTGCCGCTCGTCATGAATACGCGACGCCGCACGTCGCTCTCCTCGTCGGTGTCGCTGCCGGGCGCGAGCAGCGGGGCAGTCGGGGGTTGCGGGGCGTCCGCAGCGGGCCTGGCCGCCCGGCCGCGTACCGATGCGCGCGGCGAGAAACCGAGGTCCTCCAGGGTCGTCCCGGGGAACATGTGCAGGAAGACCCGCTCGTACGCGTAGTTCGGGCAGCGGATCTCGCCCGACTCCACGCGCCCGATGTACCGGGCGTCGCACGCGACCTGCTCGCCGATCTCGCGCGCGGCCCTGCGTACCGCGGCGGCGAACTCCCCGGCGGAGCGCGGACCGCGCAGCCGCCGGAAGGCGAGGTTGGGAACTGCCCGTGTCGACACCATGGCGGGGCCCTCTCTGGTGCGAGCCGGGCGTTGTTTCCGGTGTCCCGGCGGAGCAAGAACGTACCTGGCGTGATGGGGCGCACACGCAGCGTTTAGCAACAAACCGGGCATCTCGGCCACGATCCGCCATGAACTGCCACCCTTTGCGGCAGTGCTGCACCGTAGCCCTTGACGCGGTTGGGGCGTTGGTCCATGCGGAGACGGATTCCGGCTCCGCCCGGCGATGAGAGGAGAGGTCCCTTGTTGCATATCGACATGGCGACCGGCTCGCGGACGACCGCGACGACGACCGCGACGACGACGGCGACGACGACGGCCGGCGGTACGGTACCCGCCGACGAGCCCTGCGATCTGGTGACCGTGCCCGCCCGACAGGGTCTGGAGGCCGTGGACATCCTGCGCCGGGGCGCGGACCAGGAGGCCGTGGGCCCGGTCATCCACGACGGCACCTGCGACACCCTCGGGTTCCTGGTGCCGCCCGGCACCGCCCAGGGCTGGGACGTACCCGGCAGCGCCTGTACGCGGACCGACGGCCGCGGGCTGCGCATCCCCGCCGAGCCGCCGGTCTCCGGCAGCGGCTGGCTGCTGCCGCCCGCCGAGGACATCCCGGTCACCGACCCGGCGGCGCTGCGGGCCGCGCTCGACCAGGCGGCCCGGCTGATCGAGGCGGCCGACAACTGCCGCTGAGCCCATAATGGCCGGACGGCGGGTCGTACCGATCGGCCCGTCACCGGACGCGATGAGCAGTGAGCAGGGCGAGAAGCAGTGGCACGTCGAGGAGCGGCCGGCGGCGGCGACCGCAAGCAGCGCGCGGACCGCAAGGCCGACCGCAGGGCCGCACGCGGCCCGGCGGCGGCCGGCAACGTCTGCGAGCAGGTCGACGGCGGCCTCGCCGAACTCGTCCCCGACCGGGAGCGCCGGCGCGCCTGGACGCTGACGATCGACGGCGCCCCGCAGTCCCATGTCGACCTCGACGACCCGGCGTACCTCTCCTTCGAGTACCAGCGCCGGATCGGCCACATCGCCGACCTGGCCGCCCCCGCCGGGCAGCCGCTGCACGTCGTGCACCTGGGCGGCGGGGCGTTCACGCTCGCCCGGTACATCGCCGCCACCCGCCCCCGCTCCACCCAGCAGATCATCGAGGTGGACGCCGCCCTGGTGCAGCTGGTGCGCCGCGAACTGCCGCTGGACCCGCAGGCCAGGATCAGGGTCCGGTCCACCGACGCCCGCGCCGGGCTCGGCAAGATCCAGGACGGCTGGGCCGACCTCGTCATCGCGGACGTCTTCAGCGGCGCCCGCACCCCCGCCCACCTCACCTCCACCGAATTCCTCGCCGAGGTGCGCCGCGTCCTGAAGCCCGGCGGGAGTTACGTCGCCAACCTCGCGGACGGGCCGCCGCTGGCCCACCTGCGCGGCCAGATCGCCACCGCCGCCACGGTCTTCCCCGAACTCGCCCTCGCCGCCGACCCCACGGTGTGGCGGGGCCGCCGCTTCGGCAACGCAGTCCTGCTCGCCTCGGACGTGGCCCCGAAGGCGGCGGAGCTGACCCGCCGGGTGGCGACCGATCCGCACCCCGGACGCGTCGAACACGGGCGTGCGCTCGCCGACTTCACCGGTGGCGCGGCCCCGGTCCACGACGCGGACGCCCGCCCGTCACCGCCGCCGCCCCCGTCCGCCTTCGACTGACAGTCCCGCCGACGGCTCTACGACTTGACGATGTCCACCAGCGGCGGATGGTCGTTCCAGGTGCAGAAGACGGAGACCGTCGTGCCGTCGTCCCGGGCGAAGTCCACACGAATCCAGGTGGTGTTCGTCCAGACCCGCATCGACCAGCCCGGTTCCGGTGTCGCGGACACCAGTTGCGCCGAGTGGGCGCCGATCTCGAACACGATCCGGCCGCCGTCCGTCGCGTAACTCCTCGCCTTCCCGGCGGAGGCGGTGGCCCCGGACGCCGGACGGGGCGTGTTCGCCGGGGTGCGCGACGGCGACGGCGTACGGGGCGTGGACGCGGCCGGCTTCGGGGCGGTGGCCCGGGACGTGGGGCTGGGGGAGGCCGAGGGGGACGGGGCGGGGCGGTGCGTCGAGGATGCCAGGGTCTGGGTGGTGGGCGCCGAGATCGGCACCGCGCGCGGCGGGTCGTACACCGTCCCCGCCAGTACGGCGTGCACACCCCACCACGACAGCGCGACCGCCGCGCCGGTGGCGAGCGACCACGCCAGCGCGTGTACGAGACCTCGTTGCATCGGGCACATCCTGCACCACCGCCGGTCCCGCCGTACCACCAGGGACCTGCGTGACGGCCCTTGTGCCCACCCGCCGGACCGGGCCGGGTCCGATGGCGTACGGTGCCGCCCATGCCAAGTGTGCTCGTGGTCGAGGACGACCAGTTCGTACGTTCCGCCCTCATCCGGCACCTGACGCAGGCCTCCCACACCGTACGGAGTGTCGGCACCGCTCTCGAAGCGCTGCGCGAGGTCGCCCACTTCCGCTTCGACGTGGTCATCCTCGACCTCGGGCTGCCCGACCTCGACGGGTCCGAGGCCCTGAAGATGCTGCGCGGCGTCACCGACGTCCCGGTCATCATCGCGACCGCGCGCGACGACGAGAGCGAGATCGTCCGGCTGCTCAACGACGGCGCCGACGACTACCTCACCAAGCCGTTCTCCGTGGAACACCTCTCGGCCCGCATGGCGGCCGTGCTCCGCCGCGCCCGCGCGTCCGGCGGCGAGGCACCGCCCTCGCGCGTCATCCGGGTCGGCGGGCTCGCCATAGACCCGCTGCGCCGGCAGGCCGAACTCGACGGCACCGCGCTCGACCTCACCCGCCGCGAGTTCGACCTGCTCACCTTCCTGGCCGGGCGGCCCGGCGTCGTCGTCCCCCGCAAGGAACTCCTCGCCGAGGTGTGGCAGCAGTCCTACGGCGACGACCAGACCATCGACGTCCACCTCTCCTGGCTGCGCCGCAAGCTCGGCGAGACGGCCGCCCGGCCCCGCTACCTGCACACCCTGCGCGGCGTCGGCGTGAAGCTCCAGCCCCCGGCCCCGGAGCGGCCGGCATGAGATGGGCGCTGGTCAAGGTCTGCCTGGCCGTCACCGCGATGGTCGTGGTCGCCTTCGCCGTGCCGCTCGGGCTCGTCGTCAAGGAGATGGCCCGCGACCGCGCGTTCTCCGACGCCGAACGCCAGGCCGCGACGATCGGCCCGACCCTCTCCATCACCACCGACCGCACCGAGCTCGAAAAGGCCGTGCTCACCGCCGAACCCGGCGCCGCCCGCCGGATGGCCGTCCACATCCCGGCCTCCGACGAGGCGGACGGCGTCGCGGTGGACATCGGCCGCCGGCGCGCCACCCGCAAGGACGTGGAGACCGTACGCACCTCCGGCCGCGCCTCCATCACCGAGGTGACCGGCGGCTCCGCGCTGCTCCAGCCCACCGCACTGAGCTCAGGCGGCATCGCGGTCGTCGAGGTGTTCGTCCCCGAGGACGAGGTCTCCAACGGGGTCGCCACGGCCTGGCTGACGCTGGCGGGCGTCGGCATCGCGCTGATCGTCGGCTCGGTCGCCGTGGCCGACCGCCTCGGTGTCCGCATGGTCGGGCCCGCCCGGCGCCTCGCGGGCGCCGCGCACGACCTGGGGGAGGGGTGGCTCGGCACCCGGGTGCCGGAGGAGGGCCCCACCGAACTGCGGTCCGCCGCCACCGCGTTCAACTCCATGGCCGACCAGGTCGTCCAGCTCCTCGCCAACGAACGGGAGCTGGCCGCCGACCTCTCGCACCGGCTGCGCACCCCGCTCACCGTCCTGCGGCTGAACGCCGCGTCGCTCGGCGAGGGCCCGGCCGCCGAGCAGACCCGGGCCGCCGTCGAACAGCTGGAACGCGAGGTCGACACGATCATCAGGACCGCCCGCCAACAGCGCCCGCAGACCCAGCCGGGCGGGCCGGGGGCCGGCTGCGACGCCTGCGAGGTGATCCGCGAACGGATGGCCTTCTGGTCCGCGCTGGCCGAGGACGAGGGCCGCGAGGTGCGCCTCGCGGGGGTGGACCGCACGGTACGCATCCCGGTCGCCCGCGCCGAACTGGCCGCCGTACTCGACGCGTTGCCCGGCAACGTCTTCCGGCACACCCCGGAGGGCACCGCCTTCGCGGTCGACGTCCACCACAGCGGGGACGCGGTGATCGTGCTGGTCTCGGACGCGGGCGGCGGCATCGCGGACCCGAAGGCCGCCCTGGCGCGCGGCGGCAGCGGACGCGGCGGGGCACGGGGCGCGGTGGGCTCGACCGGCCTCGGCCTCGACATCGTCCGCCGGGTCGCCGAGTCCACCGGCGGCGATGTGCGCATCGGCCGCTCGGTGCTCGGCGGCACCGAGGTGCGGGTCTGGATCGGGCTCGACGGGCAGCGGCCCGAGCGGCGGGGGCGCGGCCACCGGGTCGGCCGGCAGCGACGCGGGGCCAAGCGGCGCGGCACCCAGGGCGTGGCCTGAAATACGGCCTGGGGCCGCGCCCTGGGCGGTCCGAACCTTTAGGGCGGCCGATGCCTTCCTTAAGCCAACCTAAGAACATCAACTCGGGCCCGGATCGCACCATTTACGCCTTTCGTTGCCGCTAGCGTGCTCCCGCATCCCCCACTTCCGTACGACGAGGCAGGAACGCGATGGGCACCAGCAGGCACCGGCGCACGGTGGGCACCAGGACCAAGGCGGTCGGCGCGGTCGTCGCCGCGGCCGTGATCGGCGGAACGGTCTTCGCCCTCACCGGCACGGCCCAGGCCGCGGCGGTCGGCGCCGCCTACACCCGGACCAGCGGCTGGACCGGCGGTTACACCGGGCAGTACGTCGTCACCAACGACACCGACCGGACCAAGACCGACTGGACGCTCGAATTCGACCTGCCCGCGGGCACGAAGCTCAGCTCCCTGTGGAACGGCGAGCACACCGTCAGCGGCAGCCACGTCACGGTCAAGCCGGCCGACTGGGACAAGGAGCTCGCCGCCGGCAAGTCCGTCACCATCGGCTTCGTCACCAGCTCCGACGGCACGGCCGCCGACCCCACCGGCTGCCTCATCGACGGCGAGAAGTGCTCCGTCGACACCGGAGCGACCCCGGAACCCAGCGGCCGCCCCACCGAGACCGCGACCCCCACCCCCACGGCCACCCCCACCGAGAAGCCCACCGAGAAGCCCACCGGGACGGCAACCCCCACCCCCACGCCGACACCCACCAGGACCGACGACGGTGACGGCGGAACGGCGAGCGGCGCCCGCTTCGCCCCGTACGTCGACACCTCGCTCTACCCGGCGTACGACCTGGTCGACACCGCGACCAGGACCGGGGTCAAGGAGTTCAACCTCGCCTTCATCACCTCCGGCGGCAGCTGCGCCCCGCTCTGGGGCGGTGTCACCGGCCTCGGTGACGACCACGTCGCCTCCCGGATCGGCGCCCTGCGCGCGGCGGGCGGCGACGTCCGGGTCTCCTTCGGCGGCGCCGCCGGCTCCGAACTGGCCCTGCGCTGCTCCTCGGCCGCCGGCCTCGCCGCCGCCTACGGCAAGGTCGTCGACACGTACGAGCTGACCAAGGTCGACTTCGACATCGAGGGCGGCGCGCTGCCCGACACCGCCGCCAACACCCGCCGCTCGCAGGCCATCGCCCAGCTCCAGAAGTCCCACCCCGGCCTGGACGTCTCCTTCACCCTGCCGGTGATGCCCGAGGGCCTGACCCAGCCCGGCGTCGACCTGATCGCCGACGCCAAGAGGAACGGCGTGGACGTCGGCGCGGTCAACGTCATGGCGATGGACTACGGCGCCTCCTACAGCGGCGACATGGGCACGTACGCCATCCAGGCGGCCACCGCCACCCAGGCCCAGATCAAGGGCGTGCTCGGGCTCTCCGACGCGGACGCGTGGAAGGCCGTCGCCGTCACCCCGATGATCGGGGTGAACGACGTCAGCACCGAGGTCTTCGAGGTCGAGGACGCCACCCAGCTGGTGGCCTTCGCCAAGGAGAAGGGCCTCGCCCGGCTCGCGATGTGGTCGGGCACCCGCGACAAGGAGTGCGCGGGCGGCGCCAAGCCGACCGCCGACGCCACGTGCAGCTCCATCACGCAGGAACCGCTCGCCTTCACGAAGGCGCTCGGCGCCTACAAGTAGCCCGACCGCCGTCACCCCGGGAACCACCTCCCCCCGCGCATCCCGGCCGGTCCCCATCCCCCCACCCCCGGCCGGGGTGCGCCCCCTCCGTTTCCCGGTGGCCGCTACCCCCGCGCCCGGTTCACCGCCGACAGCACCGCCGCCACCGACGCGGCGACGCCCGAGACGTCCCGGCCCGCGCCCCAGCACTCCTCGCCGCCGACCCGGCAGCGCGCGTACGCCGTGATCCCCCCGGCCCCGGCCGCATCCGTCGGCCCCTGCTCCGTGAGGCCGAGGACGCCCACCTCCACCCCGGCCGCCGCCAGCGCGTCCGCGAACGCCGTGACCGGGCCGGTGCCCGTCCCCTCGTAGTCGCCCTCCCGGTCGTCCATCCGCAGCGTGCAGACGAACCGGTGCTCACCGGCCGGTCCGGTCTGCGCCGACCAGGACGTCAGGGCGACGGACCCGTCCCGCCCGGGGACCAGATAGGCCCTCTCGAAGAGGCTCCACAGGTCCTTCCCGGTGGCCTCCAGACCGCTCTCGTCGGTCGCGTGCTGCACCGTACGGGAGAAGTCCGCCCGCATCCCGGCCGGCAGGTCCACACCGTGCCCGGCGCGCAGCAGATGGGCGATGCCGCCCTTGCCCGACTGCGAGTTGACCCGGATCACCGCCTCGTACGTACGCCCCACGTCCGCCGGGTCGATCGGCAGGTACGGCACCTCCCACAGCTCCGCGTCGCCGCTCGCGCGGTGGGCGAAGCCCTTGCTGATCGCGTCCTGGTGGGTGCCGGAGAACGCGGTGTACACCAGGTCGCCGCCGTACGGATGGCGCGGCGGCACGGGCAGCCGGTTGCAGTGCTCGACCGTGCGGCGGATCTCGTCGATGTCCGAGAAGTCGATCATCGGGTCCACGCCCTGGGCGTGCAGGTTGAGCGCCAGGTTGACCAGGTCGACGTTGCCGGTGCGCTCCCCGTTGCCGAACAGGCAGCCCTCCACCCGCTGGGCGCCCGCCAGCACGGCCAGCTCCGCGCAGGCCACGCCCGTGCCCCGGTCGTTGTGCGGGTGGACGGAGAGGATCACCGAACCGCGCCGGGCCAGGTGGCGGTGCATGTACTCGATCTGGTCCGCGTACACGTTGGGTGTGGCGATCTCCACCGTGGCCGGCAGGTTGTGGACGACGGGGCGGTCCGGCGAGGCGTCCCACAGCTCGGTCAGGCTGTCGCAGACCTCCAGGATGAAGTCCGGTTCGGTCAGGATGAAGACCTCCGGCGAGAACTGGAACCGGATGTCCGCCCCGGGCCTGGCCCGTGCCAGCCGGTCCATCTGCCGTGCGGCCTCCAGCACCACGCCGTGCACCCCGGCCCGGTCGCGGCCGAGGACGACCTCGCGCCAGACGGGCGCGGTCGCGATGTAGAGGTGGACGACGACCCGGTCCATGCCGGCGACCGCCTCGAAGGTGCGCTCGATCAGGTCCGGTCTGGCCGGGGTGAAGACGACCACCGTGACGTCGTCGGGCACCGCCCCGCTCGTCGCCAGGTGCCGTACGAAGTCGAAGTCGGTGCGGCTCGCGGACGGGTAGCCGATCTCGATCTCCTTGAAGCCCATCGCGACCAGCAGATCGAACATCCGCCGCTTGCGCGGGGTGTCCATCGGTTCCGCCAGCGCCTGGTTGCCGTCCCTGAGGTCGACCGGAACCCACAGCGGGGGCCGCTCGATACGGGCCTGCGGCCAGCTCCGCCCGGTCAGCGGGATCTCGACGCGGTCGAACGCGGAGCGGTAGCGGTGCGACGGCATGGAGCTGGAGCGCTGGGGATTCCAGCGGGGCGCGTCATCGGGGACCGGGCCGCGCGGGGTGCAGATCGTGGGGAAGCCGTGCAGGGGTGACCGGGCGTCGGACGCGGCCGCGGACGTGGCCGTGGACATGGACTCGGGCATGAACTCGGGCATGAACGGTGTCTCTTCTCGCATCGCCGGATGCGACCGGCACAGCACGGCACCCCGCGGCGGGGTGCCGATCGCTTCAGGCCCCGCCGCGGCAGCCGAGAAGAAGGAGACCGCGGTACGTCATGGCCGGTACAGTAACCAGACCGCAACCCCTCAGACAACCTGACAGGTGATCCCGTGTCCTCGCTCGGCCCGCTCCGCCCCAGCCCCCTCGTCGAACAGGCCACCAGCCATCTGCGCACGCGGATCACCGAGGGGCACTGGCCGGTCGGCACGAAGCTCCCTGGCGAGACGACCCTCGCCCGGGAGCTCGGCGTGGGCCGCTCCACGGTCCGCGAGGCGGTGCGTACGCTCGCCACGCTCGGCCTCCTCCGGTCCCGGCAGGGCGCCGGCGTCTTCGTCGTCGCCGACCACGCCGTGGAGGACTGGCCGGTGCGGCTGCGGCGGGCCTCGGTCGCCGACGTCTACGAGGTGCGCATGCTGATCGAGGTGCAGGCCGCCCGCCTGGCCGCGCGCCGCCGCACCGACGAGGACCTGGCCGCCCTGGACGCGGCGCTCACCGCCCGGCTGACGGCGGGCGCCGGGACCGACGACGCCGGCTTCGTGGACGCGGACATCGCCGTGCACCGGGCGGTCGTGGCGGCCGCGCACAACCCGGTGCTGAGCGACCTGTTCGCCGAGTTCGTGCCCGCGTTGCGGCAGGGGCTCATCGATCTGGTGGAGCTGCTCGGGCTGCGCCGGGAGGACCCGCAGCACGGCCACGCGGGCCACCGGGCGCTGGTCGCGGCGGTCGTCGCGGGCGACGCGGAGTCGGCGGCGCGTGCGGCCCAGGAGGAGCTGGAGGGCACCCTGGCCTGGCTGCGCACGACCTGACCGCTCGGCGGAGGACAACGTTCCGGCCACCACGCCGACTTCGTTCCGGCCACCCCCGGGCCCCCCGCTCCTGTCACCATCCGGACGTCGAGTTCGGGCAAAGAACGCGTGAGTGTGCTCAAGCGCCCCCTCCGCGCGGTGCCCCGTTCACTTCCCGGCGGGCCCCCGGGGGGAGTTCGGAGGTTCGGAAAAGTGTTTCCGGGGGATGCCGAGAAACCGACAGACTAGCCGGTTTCTCCCGGTCGGCACTCCGTGATCCACCCTCAATACGTCTCTCACCTGCGGGAATTCGGGAACCTCGGCTTCCGCATCTCAGGGCGGTCCGCTTTGGCAAGCCTTCGGCCGGACACGGTCTCGTGACTTGCAGGACACGCTCGCGCAACGGAAGCGTCTTCAACTCTTGACACCCACCCCTCCCAGGCAGCAATCTTCCGACATCGACGCATGGGAGCGCTCCCACATCGCACGAGGATTTCTCGCGTGAACGGCACTGCCCGTGTCCTCCCCCCTGAACCATCCGGCACCCGCACTCACCAGCGCGTATGCCACGCAGTGAGCCAGTCCCACCCTGGAACAAGGAGTAGTGGAATGCGTATCACCCGCACCGCCGCCGGTCGGAGCCGCAGAGTCGCGGTTCTGGCCACCACGGGCCTGACAGCCACGGCCCTGTTGCTGACCGGCTGCAGCAGCGACTCGGACGACTCGGACAGTGCCGGCGCCGATGCGAACGGGAAGATCACGCTGACCGTCGCCGACTTCGGCCAGTTCGGCTACAAGGAGGCCGGCCTCTTCGAGAAGTACCACGAGCTGCACCCGAACATCACGGTGAAGGAAGAGACCACCGCCAAGGAGGAGGACTACTACCCCAAGCTGCTCCAGCAGCTGAACGCGGGCAGTGGTCTGGCCGACATCCAGGGCCTTGAGGTCGGACGCATCAAGGAGATCGTCGACACCAAGGCGGACCAGTTCGCCGACCTGAGCAAGGTCATCGACGTCAACGAGTGGGTGTCCTGGAAGGCGAAGCAGGCCACCACGGCCGACGGCAAGGTGATCGGCGCGGGTACCGACATCGGCCCGATGTCGCTCTGCTACAACACCGAGCTCTTCAAGAAGGCCGGTCTGCCGACCGACCGCAAGGAAGTCGCCGCCAAGATCTCCGGTGGCTGGGAGGACTACCTCAAGCTCGGTGAGGAGTACAAGAAGAACGCGCCTGCGAAGACGTACTTCATGGACTCCGCCAGCGCGATGTTCAACGCCGTGGTCAGCTCGAACTCGAAGCAGTACTACGACGAGAGCGGCAAGGCGATCTACAAGGACAGCCCCAGCGTCAAGCAGGGCTGGGACCTGTCGGCCGAGGCCGCGGACAAGGGCTTGACCGAGGGCCTCGCCCAGTTCGGTGACCCGTGGAAGGCCGGTCTGCGCAAGAGCACCGTGGCCACCGTGGTCTGCCCCGCCTGGATGGCCGGACAGATCTCGATCGCCGCCGGTGACGCCAACAAGGGCAAGTGGGACATCACCACCGCCCCGGGTTCGTCCGCCGCCAACTGGGGCGGATCGTTCCTCGGTGTGCCCAAGTCGGGCAAGAACGTCGAGGAGGCCGGCAAGCTCGTCAAGTGGCTGACCGCCCCCGAGCAGCAGGCCGCCGTCTTCAAGGCGATCGGTGTCTTCCCGTCCAACAAGGGCGCGTACGACCTGGACGACGTGAAGGGCGCCACGCTCCCGTACTTCAGCGACGCCCCGATCGGGCAGATCTACGCCGACGAGGCCAAGTCCATCCCCGAGGCCGTCATCGGCCCGAAGGACGCCGCCATCAAGGAAGCCATCTCCACCCAGATCAACAACATGGAGCAGCGCGGAACCAAGCCCGACAAGGCGTGGGACGCGGCGACGGAGAAGATCGACAAGGTGATCGGCTGACGTTCGCGGCGGCGGGCGGCCTCCGGGCCGCCCGCACCCGCACGTCTCCATCCCGCGGGTGCGGAGCCGTGCGGGGCGCGTCTGCCGGCGGGCTTGCACGGGGCGACCGGGCACCTCCCCGGCCGCCCCGTGGAAGCCCACCGCACACGTCCTCGGCCCCCGCCTCGTACCCGGGTAACTCAAGCACTCCAGGGAAGGAATCCCGCCCGTGGCCACCTCGTCTCCCACCCGGGACGTATACGCCCCGCCGCCTCCTGGCTCCCAGCGGAAGCCGGCGAACACCCGCCGGCAGACGTGGCGGAGCCGCCTCTGGCGGTTCGATGACAAGGCGTCGCCGTACGCCTACATCGCCCCGTTCTTCCTCGTCTTCGGCGCCTTCGGGCTCTACCCGCTGATCTACACCGGCTGGATCGCCCTGCACCGGATCGAGATGACCGGCCTGGACCAGATGGAATGGGTCGGCTGGGACAACTTCGACACGATCCTGCACGACTCGGAGTTCTGGACGGCCGTCAGCAACACCTTCCTGATCGGTGTCATGTCGACGGTCCCGCAGTTGCTCGTGGCCCTGGGCCTGGCGCACCTGCTGAACTACAAGCTCCGCGCCAGCACCTTCTGGCGGACGGTCATCCTCACCCCGTACGCCACCTCGGTGGCCTCGGCCGCCCTCGTCTTCGCCCTGGTCTTCCGGGCCGACGGCGGTCTGCTGAACTGGGCGCTGCACTTCGTCGGCCTCGGTGACACCAACTGGGCCAACGGCCACTGGACATCCAAGATCGCCATCTCCGCCATCGTGATCTGGCGCTGGACCGGCTACAACACCCTGATCTACCTCGCCGCGATGCAGGCCGTGCCGTCCGACCTGTACGAGGCCGCCTCGCTCGACGGCGCCTCGCGCTGGCAGCAGTTCCTCAAGGTGACCATCCCCTCGCTGCGGCCCACGATCCTCTTCACGATCGTCATCTCGACCATCGGTTCCATGCAGCTGTTCGGCGAGCCCCTGCTGCTGGAGGGGGGCAAGCTCGGCGCTATCGGCGGCAGCGAGAACCAGTACGAGACCCTCAGCATCTACCTCTACAACTACGGCTGGAACCTCGGGCATCTCGGTCCGGCCGCCGCAGTGGCCTGGGCGATGCTCGCCCTCCTGCTGCTCATCGCCGCGGTCAACTGGCTCATCGGCCGCTTCGTACGCAAATCCGCGGTCTGACCGGGAGCGATATCCATGACCATCACCAGCCCCACCGAAGTTCCCGGGTCCGTCCGCCCGGTGCGCACCGCGCAGCGCGCGCAGAAGCGCCCGAGCCGTTTCAAGCCCGGTGCCGGTCAGCAGCTGAAGGGCGGCCCGTTCGCCTACATCGCGCTGGCCGTCGTCGGCATCGGCTCGCTGCTGCCGCTGTACTGGACCCTGGTGGCCGCGTCCCACACCCAGGACGAGGTGCTGGCCACCACCCCGCCGTTCCTGCCGGGCGGCCGGCTCTTCCACAACCTCGAAGCCGCCTGGGACCAGGCCAACCTGGGCAAGGCGATCGTCAACAGCTTCATCGTCTCCGGCTGCATCACGGTGGCGACGCTCTTCTTCTGCACCCTGGCCGGCTACGCCTTCGCCAAGATGCGTTTCCGCGGCCGCGGCGCGCTGATGACCGCGGTCATCGCGACCCTGACCATCCCGCCGCAGCTCAGCGTCGTCCCACTGTTCATGATGATGGCCGACCTCGGCTGGGGCGGAAGCCTGGAATCGGTGATCTTCCCGACCCTGGTCAGCGCGTTCGGCGTGTTCTTCATGCGGCAGTACCTGATCGAGGCGCTGCCGTACGAACTGATCGAAGCCGCCAAGATCGACGGTGCGAACAACTTCCGCATCGTGCTGAGCGTCGTCCTCCCGGTGGCGCGCCCCGCGATGATGGTGCTGGGCATGCTCACCTTCGTCCAGGCGTGGAACGACTTCTTCTGGCCCTACCTCGCCCTGAACCAGCAGAACCCCACCCTCCAGGTGGCCCTCGGCCAGCTGAAGGCGTCCTACACCCCCGACGAGAGCATCGTGATGGCCGGCGCGCTGATCAGCACCCTGCCGCTGCTCGTGGTGTTCGTGGTCTTCGGCAAGCAGATCGTCGGCGGGATCATGTCCGGCGCCGTCAAGGGCTGACTCCTCCGCCTGCCTCTCATCCGTCCCGGACGCCCCGTACGGTCCTCGCCCGCCCCGCGGACCGTACGGGCTCCGGAGCCCCACCTGTCCCCGCCCCTGTCCGCACCTCTCTGGGAGCGCTCCCGCATGACTGCTGTACGACCCGACACCGCACCGAAGCCGGCGCCCGAGGCCACGAAGTTCCCGACGGGCTTCCTCTGGGGGGCGGCCACCGCCGCCTACCAGGTCGAGGGGGCCGCCGCCGAGGACGGGCGCACGCCCTCCATCTGGGACACCTTCAGCCGCACCCCCGGCAAGGTCCTCAACGGCGACACCGGCGACATCGCCGCCGACCACTACCACCGCTACCGCGACGACGTGGCCCTGATGAAGCAGCTGGGGCTGAAGGCGTACCGCTTCTCCATCTCCTGGTCCCGGGTCCAGCCCACCGGCCGCGGCCCTGCCGTCGAACGCGGTCTGGACTTCTACCGCAAGCTCGTCGACGAGCTGCTGGAGGCCGGCATCACGCCCGTCGCCACCCTCTACCACTGGGACCTGCCCCAGGAGCTGGAGGACGCGGGCGGCTGGCCGGAGCGCGCCACCGCCGAGCGCTTCGCGGACTACACCGCGATCATGGCGGGCGCCCTCGGCGACCGCGTCGGTACGTGGACCACCTTCAACGAGCCGTGGTGCTCGGCCTTCCTCGGCTACGGCTCCGGCGTGCACGCCCCCGGCCGCACCGAGCCCGCCTCCGCCCTGCGGGCGGCCCATCACCTCAATCTCGCACATGGCCGGGCGATCGAGGTTCTGCGCGGTCAACTCCCCGCTAGCGCGCAGACCTCGGTCACCCTCAACCTCCACCAGGTGCGCCCGCTCACGTCGAGCTCGGCGGACGTGGACGCCGCCCGCCGCATCGACGCGGTCGGCAACCGGGTCTTCACCGGCCCGATGCTGCACGGCGCCTACCCCGAGGACCTGCTCACCGACACCGGGCACCTGGTGGACTGGTCGAAGCTGGTCCAGGACGGCGACCTGGAGGCGATCTCGCGCCCGGTCGACGTACTGGGCATCAACTACTACACGCCGACACTGGTCTCCACGCCCGCCGAGGGCGCCGGCGACACCCGCAACGACGGCCACGGCGCGAGCGACTACTCGCCGTGGCCCGGCTCCGAGCACGTCGCCTTCCACCTCGCGGAGGGGAAGGCGACCACCGCCATGAACTGGTCGATCGATCCCAACGGGCTCTACAACCTGCTCATGGACGTCACCCGGGACCACCCCGGCATCCCGCTGATGGTCACCGAGAACGGCGCCGCCTTCGACGACTACGTCTCGCCCGAGGGCCGGGTGCAGGACCCCCAGCGCATCGCGTACCTGCACGGCCACCTCGACGCCGTGCAGCGCGCGGTGGCAGACGGGGCGGACGTGCGCGGCTACTTCCTCTGGTCGCTGATGGACAACTTCGAGTGGGCGTACGGCTATTCGAAGCGTTTCGGTGCCGTGTACGTGGACTACGCCTCCCAGCGCCGCATCCCGAAGGCGAGCGCCCACTGGTACGCCGACGTGATCCGCCGCCACGCCCTCCCGCCGCAGGACGGGCGCGCCTGACACATCCCCCCCCTCTCCGGTACGTCCTGACCCGTACCGGCCGCTGAGACCCGGCACCCGTGCCGGGTCTCAGCCGTTTCCGCCCCCTTCGCGGTCCGCGGCGCCCCGACCTGTACGTCCCGCTTGACCGCGCGCGTAGAGTGGGAGCGCTCCCATAGAACGGGGCGGGGGAACGGCCGACCGGTCCCGCAGAGTGTCAAGGGAACCAACTCCAGGACTTGGTTTGGTTATCCGACTGTGAGAAATTGACCGCGAACGGGAGGCAGCCATGACGGCAGCGCGAGTACGGAGCGGGGGCCGGCCCACGCTCGAAGAGGTCGCGGCACGGGCGGGGGTCGGTCGAGGCACGGCCTCGCGCGTCATCAACGGATCGCCCCGGGTCAGCGCCCACACCCGGGAGGCGGTGGAGGCCGCCGTCGCCGAGCTGGGTTACGTACCCAACCGCGCGGCCCGCGCCCTGGCCGGCAACCGCACGGACGCCATAGCGCTCGTCGTACCCGAGTCGGAGAGCCGCTTCTTCGCGGAGCCCTACTTCTCCGACATCGTGCGCGGGGTCGGCGCCGCCCTGGCCGACACGGAGATGCAGCTGCTGCTCACCCTCGCCGGCAGCGACCGGGAACGCCGCAGGCTCGCCCAGTACCTCACCGCGCACCGCGTGGACGGCGTGCTGCTGGTCTCCGTGCACGCCGACGACCCGCTGCCCGACCTGCTCGAACAGCTCGGTATGCCCGCCGTGATGAACGGCCGCAGATCCGCCACCGAACCGCTCTCCTCGGTCGACTCGGACAACTTCGAGGGGGCCCGTGGCGCCGTGGAACACCTCGCCTCGCGCGGCCGCCGCACCATCGCCACCATCACCGGCCGGCTCGACGTCTACGCCTCCCAGCGCCGCCTGGACGGCTACCGCCAGGCCGTCCGCGAAGCCGGCCTGGAACCCGACGAGCGGCTGATCGCCCCCGCCGACTTCTCCGAGGAGGGCGGCGTCCGCGCCATGCGCGACCTGCTCGCCCGCCGCCCCGACGTGGACGCCGTCTTCGCCGCCTCCGACGTGATGGCCGCCGGCGCCCGCCAGGTCCTGCGCGAGGCCGGCCGCCGCATCCCCGACGACGTCGCCCTCATCGGCTTCGACGACTCCGCCGTGGCCCGCCACATGGACCCCGCCCTCACCAGCGTGCGCCAGCCGATCGAGGAGATGGGCCGCACCATGACCAGGGTCCTGCTCGACACGATCGCCGGCGAGAACGCCGACCGCCCCCAGATCGTGCTCCCCACGGAGCTGGTGGTCCGCGACTCGTCGTGAGGGCCGCCGTGTCCAGCCTGCGCGGAGCCCGCGACCGCCCGGCGCCGGGCAGAAGCGTTCACCGCACACCGCACACCGCACTGTCGGCGCCGTGAGGGCACGGGCCCTGCGCCCGCGCCCTCACGTGACCCCCGGACAGGCCCTGCGCGTAGAGGGCTTCCGCGGCACGCACGGGCACCGCAGCACCCCCGCGATGGGCCAGGGTGAGGGCCACGTGCGCTCAGGGTGCTCGTCGCGCGTCAGGCATGCCCCTCGGGCGCCGGGCCCGCCCCGGTGAGCAGGGCGGTGATCTCCTGGGCGAGGTGCGGGGCCAGCTCGCCCCAGCCGTCCTTGTAGCCGTATACGCTCGCCAGGCCACGGGCGTCGTAGTCGCCGTTCATGACTTCGATGTCGGCGGTGGTGATGAGCCCGGGGTGGGCGACGCCGACCGCGCCGGAGACCTTCAGCAGCTCCCTGCGGAGGGTGCGCAGGTAGACGGCGGCACGTATCGCCTTCGAAGGCGCGTCGACGCCGCGCACCAGCCACGGGTCCTGGGTGGCGATGCCGGTGGGGCACTTGTCGGTGTGGCACTTCTGCGCCTGGATGCAGCCGATGGAGAGCATCGCCTCGCGGGCGACGTTGACCATGTCGGCGCCCAGGGCGAACGCGACGACGGCGTTCTCGGGCAGGCCCAGCTTGCCGGAGCCGATGAAGGTGATGTCGTCGGTGAGGCCCTGCTCGGCGAAGGTGCCGTAGACGCGGGAGAAGCCCATCCGGAACGGCAGGGACACCGAGTCGGAGAAGATGAGCGGAGCCGCCCCGGTACCGCCCTCGCCTCCGTCCACGGTCACGAAGTCGACCCCGCGGTCGCCCCGCGCCATCAGGGCGGCCAGCTCCTCCCAGAAGCCCATGTCGCCCACGGCGCTCTTGATGCCGACCGGCAGACCGGTCTCCCCGGCGAGGAGCTCGACGAAGTCGAGCATCGAGTCGACGTCGTGGAACGCGGTGTGCCGGGAGGGCGAGGCGCAGTCCTCGCCCTGCGGGATACCCCGGATCTCCGCGATCTCGGGGGTCACCTTCGCCGCCGGCAGCAGCCCGCCGAGCCCCGGCTTCGCGCCCTGCGAGATCTTGATCTCGATCGCCCTGACCGGGGCCCCCGCGACGATCTCCTTCAGCTTGTCGAGGCTGAAGGTGCCGTCCTCGTTGCGGCAGCCGAAGTACGAGGTGCCGATCTGGAGGATCAGGTCACCGCCGTTGCGGTGGTACGGGGAGAGGCCGCCCTCGCCGGTGTTCTGCAGGGCGCCGGCCAGTGCCGCGCCCTTGTTCAGAGCCGTGACGGCCGCGCCCGACAGCGAGCCGAAGCTCATCGCGGAGATGTTGACCACGCTCGCAGGACGGAACGCCTTGGCCCGCCCGCGCGGACCGCCCAGCACCTTGGCCGAGGGCAGCGGGGCCTGCGGGTCGTGGAGGTCGGGCAGTGGGCCGGCGAACGTGCGCTGCTTCACGTACGCGTGGCCCTGCACATGCTCCACGTCCATGTCCGTGCCGAACCCGAAGTAGTTGTTCTCCTCCTTCGCGGAGGCGTAGATCCAGGTGCGCTGGTCGCGGCTGAAGGGGCGCTCCTCCTCGTTGGAGGTCACGACGTACTGCCGCAGCTCCGGCCCGATCCTCTCCAGCAGATACCGGGCGTGGCCGATCACGGGAAAGTTCCTGAGCAGCGCGTGCTTCTTCTGTACGAGGTCGCGGGCTGCCACCAGCGCCAGTGCCGCCGCTGCGGCCGTGCCGATACTCCGGGCGCGCATGAGCGTTCCTCTCGTCGACTGTGGGATAGCCCGACCATAGAGAAGGGCCGGTTCGCCCAAGCGAACCGGCCCTTCTTCATCAAGGGTGAGTAACGGGACTCGAACCCGCGACATCCTGGACCACAACCAGGTGCTCTACCATCTGAGCTATACCCACCATGTCCGGTCGTTTCCGACCGGCCGAGAAAAAGTGTACAGGGTCTCGGAGGGTGCTCGCGCCCTCATTCCCCGGCCGCCGGTCGCGGCCTCCGGAAGGGCGGTGACCAGCGGCTTCCCGGAGGCGTCAGCCCCGGGGCCCCGAGACCCGTGCCGCGATCGCCTTCGCCTGCTCGGAGTCCGGGCCGGGCTGCGGTACGAAGACCGCCTCGCGGTAGTACCGCAGCTCCGTGATGGAGTCGCGGATGTCCGCGAGGGCGCGGTGGTTGCCGTTCTTCTCCGGGCTGTTGAAGTACGCCCTGGGGTACCAGCGGCGGGCCAGCTCCTTGACCGAGGAGACGTCCACGATCCGGTAGTGGAGGTAGCCCTCCAGCAGCGGCATGTCGCGGGAGAGGAAGCCGCGGTCGGTGCCCACCGAATTGCCGCAGAGCGGGGCCCTGCCGGGCTCCTTCACGTGCTCGCGGACGTAGGCGAGGACCTGCTCCTCGGCGTCGGCCGGCGTCGTGCCGGCGGCCAGCTCGTCGAGGAGGCCCGAGGCGGTGTGCATCTGCCGCACCACCTCGGGCATGGTCTCCAGCGCCGCGTCCGGCGGGCGGATCACGATGTCCACCCCTTCGCCGAGCACGTTCAACTCCGAGTCGGTGACCAGTGCGGCCACCTCGATGAGTGCGTCTTCCGTCAACGAGAGCCCGGTCATCTCGCAGTCGATCCACACCATGCGGTCGTTCATACGCCCCACCCTACGGGGCGCCCCGCTGTCCGGGCAGGGCCGGGCGCCCCGCGGCGTACACGTCGGCACCCGCCTTCCCGTGCTCGGCGCGCCCCGCGTCCAGCGCCACGGGGGCGGCGGCGGACGGGCCCGCGACGGCGGTCCGGCGGTTCGCGGCGGTGCCCTGGGCGGGTACCGCCGCCTCCGTCACCGTCGCGACCGGCTCCGGCACCCCGCTCTGCGGACGGCGGGCCCGGTAGGCGGCCCGGTAGGCGGCGGGGGAGGAGCCCAGCTGGCGGCGGAAGTGCCCGCGCAGCGCGACCGGCGAGCGGAAGCCGCAACGGCCCGCGACCTCGTCCACCGAGTAGTCGGACGTCTCCAGCAGCCGCTGCGCCTGCAGCACCCGCTGGGTGATCAGCCACTGGAGCGGTGCGCTGCCGGTGAGCGAGCGGAACCTGCGGTCGAAGGTCCGCCGGCTCATGTAGGCGCGCGCGGCCAGCGTCTCCACGTCGAACTGCTCGTGCAGATGCTCCAGCGCCCAGGCGACGACCTCGGCGAGCGGGTCGGAGCCGATTTCCTCCGGTAAAGACCTGTCGAGGTAGCGCTCCTGGCCGCCACTGCGCCGGGGCGGCACGACGAGCCGGCGGGCGAGTGCCCCGGCGGCCTCCGTGCCGTGGTCCGAGCGGACTATGTGCAGGCAGAGGTCGATGCCGGCCGCCGTCCCCGCGGAGGTGAGCACATCGCCGTCGTCGACGAACAGCTCGCGCGGATCGACGTGGACCGACGGGTAGCGCTTGGCCAGCGTCGGCGCGTACATCCAGTGCGTGGTGGCCGGGCGGCCGTCCAGCAGCCCGGCGGCGGCGAGCACGAAGGCCCCCGTGCACAGCCCGACGATGCGGGCGCCCTCCTCATGGGCGCGGCGCAGCGCCTCCAGGGCCTCCACGGGCGGCGGAGAGGTGATCGAACGCCAGGCGGGCACCACGACGGTGCCGGCCCTGCTGATCGCCTCCAGCCCGTAGGGCGCGGTCAGTTCGAGGCCACCGGTGGTGCGCAGCGGTCCCTCTTCACCGCCGCACACGAGCAGGCGGTAGCGCGGAACTCCCGCGTCCTGCCGGTCGATTCCGAACACCGACAGCGGGATGGAGCTCTCGAAGATGGGGCCACCGCTGAACAGCAGTACGGCGACGACTTCCCGGCGTCGTCGTCCGCCCAGCTTCCGTACAGCCTCCGTTGCGGTGGCGGAGTCCTGGCTCATGACGCTAAGCCCCCCTCGGTGTTCGCGTCTTCCTGGTCCTTGCGGGCCTGTCGCACCTGCACTTGTCCCCTCGGTCGTGCACGAGTCCCCGGCCTTCGACGCCCAAGATCGAATCTACTGCGTCCCGTGGTGCCGTCGTGACAAGTTCACCAACCGGCTCATTGTCGACAAGGCAACCTGGCGGGAAGCGTTCGATCACGAAGCGTTTCACTCGTGGGTCGCGCAGGGAAGTGCGTCCGGCGTTCATGGCCCGTCCCCATTGGGCGGAAGCGTACCGCTCGGTCTCTTCCTGCCTGGTGGCAAGGGGGTTGACCGGCCATTTCGGCAAGGAATCAACCGGCCCCCGAAGTTGGCTGGAAATGTACGGTCGCGTGTGCGGAAATCAGTCGTTCTACCGGCGCACAACCCGGGGCGCCCGTCCGCCCCCGCACGCCCCCTCGCCGGGGCGCGCCGCAGAGTCGGCGGGGCCGGCGCGCCGGGTGGAGCGGGCAGCCGAATACCGGCCACCGGGCCGTGGCTGCGGCCGGTCGTCCGATCGGTTCCGGACGCGCCCCCGTGTGACGGCCCCGTCGCCCGGACGAGTGGATTCCGTTTTGGTGGGGCGAGGCCGTTGGGCGGCCGAGGGCCGGGCCCGGCGGCCCTGTGCGGGGCGCCGGGCGGGGGTCGCGACGTCGGTGTACCGGGCAACCGGCATTGCCATCCGGGGCCGGTCTCGGGCATGCTCCCGGAAACGGCGCGTGCGCCGTGCGCGGGACGGGCGGTGGAGGAATGGCGCCGTACCCTTGGGGGTAAGGGGTTGGGAAGATGATTCCCGGACACCACGACACCACCCGCTGACGCGTCTTCCCCACGTCGCTCTCCTCACGAGGACTCTCTTCGCCGAGACACCGATGGCCGGTCACGAAATCCCCGAACCCGCGGACCGCAAGCAGGTAGCCGACCCCATGTCGGACCCGCAGGCGGCCGAAGAAGCGCGCCGCCCGTGCGACCCCGCCTTCCGGCATGGGGTCGTCGTCGGCTTCGACGGCTCGACCTCCAGCGAGCGGGCCCTCGCCTATGCCATCGGCATGTCCCGGAGGACGGGCTCCGGGCTGATCATCGTCCATGTCGCCAACCGGCTGCCGACCACGGTCTGGGCGGGCTGCGAGCCCCCCGTCTTCGTGGACGTGCCCGACCACCGCACCGAGGTCCTCGGCCTGGAGCTCGCCTGCGCGGACTACCTCGCCGAGGTGCCCTGGGTGCTCGTGGAGCGCGGCGGGGACATCTGCCACGAGCTGGAGGAGGTCGGCCGGGAGTACGCGGCCGACGCGATCGTCGTGGGCTCCACGCACGGCATCGTGGGCCGGATCTTCGGCTCGGTCGCGGGCCGGCTGGCGCGCCGCGCCCAGCGTCCCGTCGTCGTCATCCCGTAGTCGACCGCCGAGCCGTCCCGTAGTCGCGCCGAGCCGTCCCGTAGCCGCGCTGTCCCGTAGCCGAGCCGTCCTGCGGTCCGGCCCTCCGGGCCTGTCGTGCACCTGCTCGCGGTGGCGTCAACTCACCTGTGGAAAACGTCGATCGAGTGACGCCACCAGCGCGCGGCAGGGCTTCCGCGGCCCCTGCGGGGGCCGCGGCCGGTCACTCGACGGTGACGGACTTGGCCAGGTTGCGCGGCTTGTCGATGTCCCGGCCCATGGCGAGGGCCGTGTGGTACGCGAAGAGCTGGAGCGGGATGCCCATGAGGATCGGGTCCAGCTCGTTCTCGTTCTTCGGTACGACGATGGTGTGGTCGGCCTTCTCCTGGACCTGGTGGGCCACGGCGAGGATGCGGCCGCTGCGGGCCTTGATCTCCTCCATCGCGGCGCGGTTCTTCTCCAGCAGGTCGTCGTCCGGCACGATCGCCACCGTCGGCATCGCGGGCTCGATGAGCGCGAGCGGGCCGTGCTTCAGCTCGGACGCGGGGTAGGCCTCGGCGTGGATGTACGAGACCTCCTTGAGCTTCAGCGAGGCCTCGCGGGCGACCGGGTAGCCGCGCACCCGGCCGATGAACATCATCGACTTGGCGTCCGCGTACTCGGCGGCCAGCCTCTTGATCTCGTCCTCGCCCGCGAGGATCTCGCTGATCTGGGCGGGCAGCTTGCGCAGGCCCTCGATGATCCGCTTGCCGTCGGCGACCGACAGGTCCCGGATGCGGCCCAGGTGCAGGGCGAGCAGCGCGAACGCGACCACGGTGTTGGTGAAGCACTTCGTGGAGACGACGCACACCTCGGGTCCCGCGTGCACATACGTACCGCCGTCGGCCTCCCGGGCGATCGCGGAGCCGACCACGTTGACCACGCCGAGCACCCGGGCGCCCTTGCGCTTCAGCTCCTGGACGGCGGCCAGCACGTCGTACGTCTCACCGGACTGCGAGACCGCCACGTACAGCGTGTCCGGGTCCACCACCGGGTTGCGGTAGCGGAACTCGGAGGCGGGCTCGGCGTCCGCGGGGATGCGGGCCAGCTCCTCGATCAGCTGCGCGCCGATCTGGCCCGCGTGGTACGAGGTGCCGCAGCCGAGGATCTTGATCCGGCGGACCCCGCGCGCCTCGCGGGCGTCCAGGTTGAGCCCGCCCAGGTGCACGGTGGAGAACCGGTCGTCGATCCGGCCGCGCAGCACCCGGTCGACGGCGTCGGCCTGCTCGGAGATCTCCTTGTGCATGTACGTGTCGTGGCCGCCCATGTCGTACGACTCGGCCTCCCACTCCACGGTGGTCGGCGTGGCCGTCGTGGTCGAGCCCTCGGTGGTGTACGTACGGAAGTCGTCGGCCTTGAGGGTGGCCATCTCGCCGTCGTCCAGGGTGACGACCTGGCGGGTGTGGGCGACCAGGGCGGCGACGTCCGAGGCGACGAACATCTCCTTCTCACCGATGCCGAGGACGACCGGGGAGCCGTTGCGCGCCACCACGATGCGGTCGTTGAAGTCGGCGTGCAGGACCGCGATGCCGTAGGTGCCCTCGACGGAGCGCAGGGCCTCGCGGACCTTCTCCTCCAGGGTGCTGGCGTCCGAGCGGGCGATCAGGTGGACCAGCACCTCGGTGTCGGTCTCGGAGAGGAAGACGACGCCCTCGGCGGTCAGCCGGGTGCGCAGCTCGGCGGCGTTGTCGATGATCCCGTTGTGGACGACGGCGACCTTGCCCTCGGCGTCCAGGTGGGGGTGGGCGTTCTCGTCGCTCGGGGCGCCGTGGGTGGCCCAGCGGGTGTGGGCGATGCCGGTCGTGCCGGCGAAGCGCTTGGGGACCCGGGACTCCAGCTCGCGGACCCGGCCCTTGGCCTTGACCGACTTCAGCGCGGCGGGCTTGCCGGCCGCCGGCTTCCCCGTGATCACGATGCCCGCGGAGTCGTACCCCCGGTACTCCAGCCGCTGAAGACCCTCCAGCAGCAGCGGGGCCACGTCACGCTTTCCGATGTAACCGACGATTCCGCACATAGAGCCTTCTGCCCTCCATCGACGTACAAGTAAGTGGTGCCCGGCCGTGAGGCGGCCTCAGCCGTAGACGATGCGGCGCAGCTGACGGAGCGAGAGCTCCGGGGGCGCGACCGCCCGGTGCGGCAGTTCGGCCGCGATCCGTTCGAAGATCTCCGTGTTGACCAGGCCGCCGGACTGCAGTTCGCGGTGGCGGCGGCGGACGAAGGCCTCCGTCGTCTCGTCGAAGTACGCCAGCACGTCGAGGATCACCCGGGCGGCTTCACCGCGGGGGAGCGCGGTGCTGCGCACCACGTGGTCAATGAGGTCGTCGTACGACGAGCGGCGTTCGAGCACCCGTCGATACTGCGGCGATAGGGGCCCGAGCGCAACAATCCTGCCCGATTTCGGGCAGGGAAGTGGGCGAGTGGCCCCCTTTTTCGGGCTTGGGTGGATTTCGCGGGGCCGTTTCCGGCGGTGCGGCGACCTGTCGGGGCCGCCCGTCGCGGCACTGGTCGGAGCCGATGGGGTGAATTCTCTGATAAGACGCAAACCGCTCACCGGGCGTCGAGGCGGGCAACGCCCGGATCTGGTCTAAACCTTGACCATCCGTGAGGCGCGCGGTACGCATGGCGACGGTGGACTCCAGACAGGACCCAGCAGAGTGAACCCGAAGAAAAGGACCCGGCTTGTGAGACCGCACACGGTCCGGCGCAGTGCTCTTCTCCGTGCTCTACCCCGGCTTCTCGGCTCGCTGCTCCTCGTCGCGGCGGCCGGTGCCTCCAGCGCGTGCGCGGCCCCCGTCGCCTCCGCCGCCGACAGCGCCGGAACGGCCTGGGCGCCCCGCCCCCTCGGCCAGGTGGTGCCCGCCCCCGCCTCCGTGAGACCGGGCGGCTCCCCGTACGTCCTCACCGGTGCCACCCGCATCCGGGCCATCGGCGCCTCCGGCGAGGCCCGGAAGGTCGGCGAGTACCTGGCGGGCGTGCTGCGCCCCTCCACCGGGTACGCCCTCCCGGTCACCGACGCCGACGGCACCGACGGCATCCGGCTCCGGCTCGACCCCCGCGCCGGCCAACTGGGCGCCGAGGGCTACACCCTCACCTCGGGGACCGGTGCCGTCACCATCACCGCCCGGCAGCCCGCAGGGCTCTTCCACGGCGTCCAGACGCTGCGTCAGCTGCTGCCGGCCCAGGTGGAGCGCGACAGCCCCCAGAAGGCCACGTGGCGGGTCGCGGGCGGCAGCATCACCGACACCCCGCGCTACGCCTACCGGGGCGCGATGCTCGACGTCTCCCGGCACTTCTTCTCGGTCACCGAGGTCAAGCGCTACATCGACCAGGTCGCCCAGTACAAGATGAACACCTTCCACCTGCACCTCTCCGACGACCAGGGCTGGCGCATCGCCGTCGACTCCTGGCCGAAGCTGGCCACGTACGGCGGCTCCACGGAGGTCGGCGGCGGGACCGGCGGCTACTACACCAAGGCCCAGTACCAGGAGATCGTGCGGTACGCGGCCTCCCGCTACCTGGAGGTGGTGCCGGAGATCGACCTGCCCGGCCACACCAACGCCGCCCTCGCCTCGTACGCCGAGCTGAACTGCGACGGCGTCGCGCCGCCGCTCTACACCGGCACGAAGGTCGGTTTCAGCTCCCTGTGCGCCGGCAAGGACGTCACGTACGACTTCATCGACGACGTCGTGCGCGAGGTGGCCGCGCTCACGCCCGGCCGGTACTTCCACATCGGCGGTGACGAGGCGCACTCCACCAGCCACGAGGACTACGTCACGATCATGGAGCGGGCCCAGGCCGTCGTCGGGAAGTACGGCAAGACCGTGATGGGCTGGCACCAGCTCACCGGGGCCGACCCGGTCAAGGGCGCGGTCGCCCAGTACTGGGGCTACGACGCCACCAGCGCCGCGGACCGCGCACAGGTGGTCGACGCGGCGAAGAAGGGCACGAAGCTGGTGCTCTCCCCGGCGGACCGCGTGTACCTCGACATGAAGTACAACGACCAGACCGAACTGGGCCTGAAGTGGGCCGGTCTGGTCGAGGTCAAGCGCTCCTACGACTGGGACCCGGCGACGTATCTCAACGGCACGCCCGAGGGCGCCGTCCTCGGCGTCGAGGCGCCGATCTGGTCGGAGACCCTGACCGACAGCGACGACATCGACGCGATGGCGTTCCCGAGGCTGCCCGGCGCGGCGGAGCTGGGCTGGTCACCGGCCTCGACGCACGACTGGAACACGTACAAGGTGCGGCTGGCGGGGCTCGGGGAGCGGTTCACCGCACAGGGGATCGACTACTACCGCTCGCCCCAGGTCCCGTGGCCGGCGGAGGCGACCGCGGCGCGATGAGGCGCGGGCCGTCCGGCGGCCGGGTGCCCCCGGCCGCCGGACGGCCCCGGTCGTCAGGCGACCTTCTTGGCGTCCTCGATGGCCTTCGCCAGGTCCTCCAGGATCGGTGCGCACTTGTCGTAGCTGTAGATCGGCTCGGTGGTGCGCGGGACGACCTGGCCCGCCTTGACGGCCGGCAGTCGCGTCCAGGTCGGCTTGGAGGTCAGCGCGTCCGGCTGGAGGGCCGAGGAGCGGTTGTCCATCATGATGATGTCGGCCCCGTACTTGTCGACGTTCTCCCAGCTCAGATTCTCGAAGAAGCCCGCCTCGTCGACCTTCGGCTCGACGAAGTCCACGCCCAGCTCCTGGAAGTACAGGGTGTCGGCGGACATCTTGGCGAGCGAGACGTAGAACAGGTCCTGGCTGGCCGAGCCGATCATGACCTTGATGTCCGGCTTGGACTTCGCGGCGGCGCGCAGCCGGGCCGCGGCCTTCTCGAAGCGGGCCTTTGCGTCGGTCACCTTCGCGGCCTTGACGTCGGCGCCGAGCGAGGCCGCGAGGTCCTCGTGGCGCTGGATGGCCTTGGGGATCGTGGTCTGGGCGGCCCACAGGGCGACGCTCGGGGCCAGCTTCAGGATCTTGTCCTTGGACTGGTCCGGCACGTACCAGAGGGCGTCCTTCTCCCACATCGCGGTGACCAGCAGCTCCGGGCCGAGCGCCGCGTACTTCTCGACGTTGAACTCGCCCCAGACGTTGCCCAGGATCTCGACCTTGCTGATGTCCAGGTCGCCGGCCTGCACATCGGCCTTGCCGTCCTTGGTCTTCGTCGGGCCGAAGACGGCCTTGACCTCGACGCCGTAGTCGTGGAGGGCCGCGGCGACACCGGTGAAGGCGACGATGTTCTTCGGGACGGACTTGGCCTCGGCGGTCTGCCCGCGGTCGTCCTCGAACTTCCACGGCCCGGCGTCGGCGCTCTTGGAGCCGGTGGCTGCGGAGCCCTTCGAGTCGCTGTCGCCGCAGGCCGCGAGCACGGCGCCGAGACCTATGGCGCCGCCCATGGCCAGCAGGCCGCGGCGGGTGGGGCGGGACGCTCGGGCAGTGCGCATGACGGAATCCGCTTTCGTACGAGCCGGAGACCGGCAGGTGACATGTTCGAAGGAAGGCTAGCCTAACCTCAGCGTTTGTTGATCTGTCGACGGCCCCCGGCCCCGTCCACGACGAGCCGGCTCGTGAACCCGGCCCGGCACAGCCGCTCGTACGCGGTGGCCACCTCGACGGGGACGGGATCGGCGGCCATGAAGCCCCGGGCCGGATAGACCAGCAGGCGCTGCAAGGTGCCGACCAGCATGTCGATGACCATGCGGTCGTCCTGGAGGGCGGCCACGTACTGCTCGAACGTGACCGGCTCCGACGCGCTCACGAAGGTGACGTCCGGCCAGAGCCTGCGTGCCGTGGCATGGGCGCGCCGTTCCTCGTACGGCTTGCTGACCAGCAGCACGGAGGAGACCGGGACGCCCGCCTCGGCGAGAACCGCCCGCGAGAAGCGGATGTTCTCTCCCGTGTTGCGGGCGCGCGGTTCGATGAGCACCGCACGGTCGGGGACGCCGAGTTCGAGTGCCCGCTCCCGGTAGTGCACGGCCTCGCCGCGCGGCATGCGCACCCGCGTGGTGGGGCTGGTGGCGCCGGTGAACAGGATGAGGGGCGCCATGCCGCGCTGGTAGAGGCGCGCGGTCGCGTCGGCGACTTTGAGGTCGTGGCTTCCGAGGCCGATCGCCACCGAGCAGGGGCGCGGGTCGTGGTGCATCAGGTGGTGCTCCCACAGGAGCCGGGCATCCGACCACGACTGGGACGAGATGATCACGTAGTGCCTCTGCCGTGGGCCGAGTCCGGAACGGTGAAGTCGTACGACCAGGTGAAGCGTGAGGCCGCGTGCACTCCTATCGCGAACTCGACGACGGTTCCGTCGGCCGTGTACGCGGTCCTGCGCAGTTCCACCACCGGCTCACCGCCGGCCAGCATGAGCAATTTCGATTCCTCCGGGGTCGCTACGCGTGCGAAGAGCTCCTCGCGCATGCGGTCGATCTCGTAGCCCGCGTCGTAGAGCACGCGGAATCCGCCGCCGCGGCCCGCGGGGCCCGGGGTGGGGTCGACCAAGGGGGTGCCCTCGACATGCTCGGGGCGGTAGTAGCTGGTCAGCGTATGCGTCGGCTGCCCGGCCTCTCGCACGACGCGTGCGCGGGCGTAGACGTGCGAACCGGGAGTCAGGCCGTGCGCGGCAGCGGCGGCGGGTGGTGCCTCGACCCGTCTCACCGTCTGCGTCTGGTCGTCTCGCTTGTGAGCGCGCCCGGAAGCCACGCGGTCCGCGATGAACGCGACCTCGTCGCTGTCGCGCCACTTGGCCTTGTCGTACCGGCTGACACCGAGACGCTTGAGCGGACGTCGTTGCCGTACGACTGTGCCGTGTCCGCGGGACGAGGTGACCAGACCCTCGGCCTCCAGGGCCCGGTATGCCGCGTGGACCGTGGACTTGGAGCCCTCGCCCGCTTCGACGAGATCCCTGATGTGCGGCAGTCGGTCCCCCGGGGAGTAGGCGCCGCTCCGGATTCGGTCGGCCAGCCTGTCCGCCAACTCCCGCCACTTGGGCGCCATGCGCAGCTCCTCTCGCAACGTCTCAGGGAGCAGTCAAGCACAGCACCGATGAGGTTGACAGTCCCAGGACTGCGAGTCATTATCCACTTCGATGGGGCGTAATCCTAGGACTGTGGTTCTTTTGATGGGGCTTCCGGATGCGGTTCAACTGAGAGGTGTGGTGCCATGACGGCCGGCAGCAAGGCGCGACAGGGTCTGTCCCGGTTAACGGAGCGCTTCGGGAGGGACGGCGTCCTCATCGTCCCGACAACCGATTCGGGGGCGGAGGGAGCCGACCTCGTGCCCGGTGCGGCGCTCCGCTGGCCTCCGTGCGAGTGCGGGCACTCGTTGTGCCCCG
This sequence comes from Streptomyces sp. A0958, assembly GCF_004795035.1. Taxonomy (GTDB): domain Bacteria; phylum Actinomycetota; class Actinomycetes; order Streptomycetales; family Streptomycetaceae; genus Streptomyces. The sequence continues at coordinate 134,880 of NZ_SSBK01000002.1, read as the reverse complement.
ACTACGTGCCGGAGGGCGAGGACTGAGGGGTTCGGCCCACGCGGGGCCGGATAACCGATCGGGGGCCCGGTGCCGGACCCCCGATCGGTGCGCTCGGTGCCGTTCCTCAGGCTTGGAGGCCCAGCTCTCGGGCGATCAGCATCCGCTGCACCTCGCTCGTGCCCTCGCCGATCTCCAGGATCTTGGAGTCGCGCCACATCCGGGCCACCGGGTACTCGTTCATGAAGCCGTAGCCGCCGTGGATCTGGGTCGCCTCGCGGGCGTTGTCCACGGCCACGGTCGAGGAGTACAGCTTGGCGATCGCCGCCTCCTTCTTGAACGGTTCGCCCGCCAGCAGCCTCGACGCCGCGTCCCGCCAGCCGACCCGGGCCATGTGGGCCCGCGTCTCCATGTCCGCGATCTTGAACTGGATGGCCTGGTTGGAGCCGATCGGCTTCCCGAAGGCGTGACGCTCGGCGGCGTACTTCACCGACTCGTCCACACAGCCCTGCGCCAAGCCCGTCGAGAGCGCCGAGATGGCGATCCGGCCCTCGTCCAGGATGCGCAGGAACTGGGCGTAGCCCCGGCCCTCCTCGCCCAGCAGGTTCTCCAGCGGGACGCGCACGTCGGCGAAGGACAGCTCGCGGGTGTCCGAGGCGTTCCAGCCGACCTTGGAGTAGGGGGCGGCGACCGTGAAGCCGGGGGTGCCGGACGGGACGATGATCGAGGAGATGAGCGGGGCGCCGTTCTCCTTGCGGCCGGTCACCGCCGTGACCGTCACCAACTCGGTGATGTCCGTACCGGAGTTGGTGATGAAGCACTTGGAGCCGTTGATCACCCACTCGCCCGCCGCCTCGTCGCGCACGGCCGTCGTCCGGGTGCCGCCCGCGTCCGAACCGCCGTCCGGCTCGGTCAGGCCGAACGCGCCGAGCGCGTCGCCGGAACAGAGCCTCGGCAGCCACCGCCGCTTCTGCTCCTCCGTACCGAAGCGGTACACCGGCATGGCGCCCAGCGAGACCCCGGCCTCCAGCGTGATCGCCACCGAGGAGTCGACCCGGGCCAGCTCCTCCAGGGCGATGCCGAGCGCGAGGTAGTCGCCGCCCATCCCGCCGTACTCCTCCGGGAACGGCAGCCCGAACAGGCCCATCCGCCCCATCTCGCGCACGATCTCGTACGGGAACTCGTGCCGCTCGTAGAAGTCGCCGATCTTCGGGGCGACGACGTCGCGCGCGAACTCCTCGACGGTACGGCGCAGTTCCTCGTGCTCGGCGGTCAGCCGGTGGTCCAGGGACATGGGGACGTTCACTCCTTGTGGGACGGGACGTTCACTGCGCCGCGAGTGCGCGGACGGTACGGGACGGGCTGGGTCGGCCCAGGTGTCCGGCGAGCCACACGCTGGTGGCGGTGAGCTCGTCGAGGTCGACCCCGGTTTCGATACCGAGGCCGTCGAGCATCCACACGAGATCCTCGGTGGCGAGGTTTCCGGTCGCGCTCTTCGCGTACGGGCAGCCGCCGAGGCCGCCGGCCGAGGCGTCCACCGTGGACACGCCGTGCCGGAGCGCGGCGAGGGTGTTGGACAGGGCCTGACCGTACGTGTCGTGGAAGTGCACGCCGATCGCCTCCGTGCGCACCCCGGCCTCGTTGAGCCCGGTCAGCAGGGCCTGTACGTGGCCGGGGGTGGCGACGCCGATGGTGTCCCCGAGCGACAGCTCGTCGCAGCCGAGGTCCATCAGCGCCTTCGCCACGCGTACGACCTGGCCGACCGGCACGGGCCCCTCCCACGGGTCGCCGAAGCACATCGACAGGTAGCCGCGCACATGCACGGCCTCGGCCTTGGCGCGGGCCACCACGGGCTCGAACATGGCCAGCGACTCGTCGACCGTGCGGTTGAGGTTGCGGGCGGCGAACGTCTCGGTCGCGGAGCCGAACACGGCGATGTGGCGCGCCCCGAGCGCCAGGGCCCGGTCGAGCCCGCGCTCGTTCGGCACGAGCACCGGAAGCGCCACGTCGCCCACGTCCCCGATGTCACCGAGCATCGGGAACAGCTGCTCGGCGTCGGCGAGTTGGGGCACCCACTTGGGGTGCACGAAGCTCGTCGCCTCGATCGTCGTCAGCCCGGCGACCGCGAGCCGGCGGATGAACTCCGCCTTCACCCCGGTCTCCACGACCGCCTTCTCGTTCTGCAACCCGTCGCGGGCGCCGACCTCGTGGATACGGACCCGGGCGGGCAGGCCCTCGGCGGGCACGGTCATCGGCAGGGTGCGGGCGGTCGTCATGCTTCCTCCCCGGCGGAGACGGGGACCACTACCGCCAGTACCTGGTCCATGGCGACCGTGGCCCCGGCCGTGACATCGAGTTCGGTGACGGTGCCGGCGTGCGGGGCGGAGATGACGTGCTCCATCTTCATCGCCTCCACCACCAGCAGGCTCTGCCCGGCGACGACCTCGTCCCCGACCGCCACCTTGACCACTGTGACGGTGCCGGGCATGGGCGCGGCGAGTGTGTCGGCGCCGGAGCGGGCGGCGCCGGTCAGCGACGCCTCCACCGGGTCGTGGTCCCGTACGTGCCAGCTGTCGCCGTCCCGGCCGAGCCAGTGCCCCTCCGGGGAGGCGGCGTACGCGAACACATGGGTGACCCCGGCGAGTTCGAGCGTGATGCGGCCGTCGTCCACCGAGAGGGTCCGCGCCGTCTCCGGGCCGCCGGGCAGCGGTCCGAGCGGGCCGCAGGCCCCTGATTCCGGGGCCGGGGGCTGCGCGCCCTCACCGACATGGCCGAAGGCCAGCTCCGTGGACCCGCCGCCGCACGGCCGCAGGCCCACCTGGACCGGGTCGTGGCCGGGGATGTGGAAGTCCCGCAGCGTCCGGGCCGGGGTGCCGCCGAGCCGCCAGCCGTCACCGGCCGAGAACGGGTCGGCCCAGGCCCCGGCGCGGGCGCGGGCGGCGGCGGACGCGGTGTGCTGCCGCAGCAGAGCGGCCGCCGCGTACACCTCTTCCGGCACGCCCTCGGGGACCAGCGCGTCCACCTCGCGCTCCACCAGGCCGGTGTCCAGCTCGCCCGCCACCACCGCCGGGTGGCCGAGGAGCCGGCGCAGGAAGCCCGCGTTGACCGGGACACCGAGGACGACGGTGTCCGCGAGCGCCGCCCGCAGTCGGCGCAGGGCGGTCGCCCGGTCGGGGCCGTACGCGATGACCTTGGACAGCATCGGGTCGTACAGGCTGCCGACCTCGCCGCCCTCGGCGAGCCCCGAGTCGGTCCGCACCCCGCCGCCCTGCGGCTCACGGAGCGCCAGCACCCTCCCGCCCGAGGGCAGGAAGCCGCGCGCCGGGTCCTCGGCGCAGACCCGGGCCTCGACGGCGTGCCCGGTGAGCGTGATGGCGTCCTGCCCGTACGGCAGGGGCTCACCGGCGGCGACCCGCAGCTGCCACTCCACCAGGTCCAGGCCGGTGACCAGCTCGGTCACCGGGTGCTCGACCTGGAGGCGGGTGTTCATCTCCATGAAGTAGTACGAGGACGGGTCGTTGCCCGGGACGATGAACTCCACCGTGCCCGCGCCGACGTACCCGCAGGAGCGGGCCGCCTGGACGGCCGCCTCGCCCATCGCCGCCCGGGTCTCCTCGTCGAGCAGGACGGACGGCGCCTCCTCGATGATCTTCTGGTGGCGGCGCTGGAGCGAGCACTCGCGCTCACCGAGGTGCACCACGTTGCCGTGGGCGTCGGCCAGCACCTGGATCTCGATGTGGCGCGGCCGGTCGATCCACCGCTCCACGAGCAGCGTGTCGTCCCCGAAGGAGGCGCGGGCCTCGCGCCGGGCCGCCGCGATCTCGTCCGCGAGCAGCGCCGCGTCCCGCACCAGCCGCATGCCCTTGCCGCCGCCGCCCGCCGAGGGCTTCAGCAGCACCGGCATGCCGATCGCACCGGCCGCCTCCGCCAACTCGCCGTCGCTCAGCCCGCTGCCGGAGGACCCGGGCACCACCGGGACGCCGGCCGCCGCGACCGTCTCCTTGGCCCGGATCTTGTCGCCCATCAGGGAGATCGCGGTGGCGGGCGGCCCGATGAAGACGAGCCCCGCCTCCGCGCACGCCCGCGCGAAGGCCGCGTTCTCCGCGAGGAAGCCGTAGCCGGGGTGGACGGCCTGGGCGCCGGTGCGGCGGGCCGCCTCCAGGAGCCGGTCCGCGCTCAGGTAGCTCTCGGAGGCGGGCGCGGGGCCGATCCGTACCGCCGTGTCGGCCTCCCGTACGTGCCGCGCGTCGGCGTCCGCGTCGCTGAAGACGGCGACCGAGCGCACGCCCAGCTCGCGCAGGGTCCGGATGACCCGGACCGCGATCTCGCCGCGGTTGGCGACGAGGACCGTGTCGAACATCGTCATCTCTTCCTCACATCCGGAAGACGCCGAAGCCGGCGTCGCCCAAGGGCGCGTTGGCGCACGCGGTCAGGGCGAGCCCCAGCACCTGCCGGGTCTCCAGCGGGTCGATCACGCCGTCGTCCCAGAGCCGGGCCGTGGCGTAGTACGCGTTGCCCTGGGTCTCGTACTGCTCGCGGATCGGGGCCTTGAAGGCCTCCTCGTCCTCGGCGCTCCAGTCGTCGCCCAGCTGGTCGCGCTTGACGGTGGCGAGGACGGACGCGGCCTGCTCGCCGCCCATGACGGAGATCTTCGCGTTGGGCCACATCCACAGGAAGCGGGGGCTGTAGGCCCGGCCGCACATGGAGTAGTTGCCCGCCCCGTAGGAGCCGCCGACCACCACGGTCAGCTTCGGCACCCGGGTGCAGGCGACGGCGGTGACCATCTTCGCGCCGTGCTTGGCGATGCCGCCGGCCTCGTAGTCCCGGCCGACCATGAAGCCCGAGATGTTCTGGAGGAAGACCAGCGGGATGCCGCGCTGGTCGCACAGCTCGATGAAGTGCGCGCCCTTCTGGGCGGACTCGGAGAACAGGATGCCGTTGTTGGCGACGATGCCGACCGGGTGGCCGTGGATGTGCGCGAAGCCGGTGATCAGCGTCGTGCCGTACTCCGCCTTGAACTCCGCGAACCGCGAGCCGTCCACGACCCGGGCGATCACCTCGCGCACGTCGTACGGGGTGCGCGAGTCGACGGGCACCGCCCCGTACAGACCGGCCGGGTCCGCCTTCGGCTCGTCCACCGGCCGCACCGACCACGGCAGCGGGCCCCGGTCCGGCAGCGTCGCCACGATGTTCCGCACGATCCGCAGCGCGTGCGCGTCGTCCTCCGCGAGGTGGTCGGTGACGCCCGACGTACGGGAGTGCACCTCACCGCCGCCCAGCTCCTCGGCCGTGACCACCTCACCGGTCGCGGCCTTCACCAGCGGCGGGCCGCCCAGGAAGATCGTGCCCTGGTCGCGGACGATGACGGCCTCGTCGCTCATCGCCGGGACGTACGCCCCGCCGGCCGTGCACGAGCCCAGCACCGCCGCGATCTGCGGGATGCCGGCCCCGGACATCCGGGCCTGGTTGTAGAAGATCCGCCCGAAGTGCTCCCGGTCGGGGAACACCTCGTCCTGCATCGGCAGGAAGGCGCCGCCGGAGTCCACCAGGTACAGGCACGGCAGCCGGTTCTCCAGCGCCACCTCCTGGGCGCGCAGATGCTTCTTCACGGTCATCGGGTAGTACGTGCCGCCCTTGACGGTCGCGTCATTGGCGACGATCACGCACTCGCGGCCGCTGACCCGGCCGATCCCGGCGATCACCCCGGCGGCCGGCGCGGCGCCCCCGTACAGCCCCTCGGCCGCCAGCGGGGCCAGCTCCAGGAAGGGCGAGCCCGGATCGAGCAGGGTGTCCACCCGCTCCCGGGGCAGCAGCTTGCCGCGCGCCACATGCCGGGCGCGGGCCTTCTCACCCCCGCCGAGCCTGGCCGTGGCGAGCCGCTTGCGCAGCTCGTCGGCGAGCGCGTGATGCGCCGCCTCGTTGGCCTGCCAGGCCTCCGAGGCGGGATCGGCCGCGCTCGCCAGCACCGGTGCCTGCTGCATCCTGTCGAGCCCCCTTGCCCGTACCGCAGTGTGTGGATCAGCGTCAACGTGACGGTGTTAATGACCGTTAACGTGCCAACAGGTTAACGACCGCTAACCCGCCTGTCTAGAATGGCTGCTCATGAGCACCCATGCCGCCGCCCGCGTCGCGGCTCCCACCCGCCGCGAGCAGATCCTCCGGGAGGCCGCCCGCCTCTTCGCCGAGCGCGGCTTCCACGGTGTCGGCGTCGACGAGATAGGGGCCGCCGTCGGCATCAGCGGTCCCGGCCTCTACCGGCACTTCCCCGGCAAGGACGCGATGCTCGCCGAGCTCCTCGTCGGCATCAGCGAACGGCTGCTGGCCGGCGGGGAGCTGCGGGTCACCGAGGACGCCGCCTCCGGCGACGGATCGCCGGAGGCCCTGCTGGACGCGCTCATCGAGGGCCACATCGACTTCGCCCTCGACGACCGCCCCCTGATCACCCTGCACGACCGCGAGCTGGACCGCCTGCGGGACACCGACCGCAAGCGGGTGCGCCGGCTCCAACGGCAGTACGTCGAGGTCTGGGTCGCCGTCGTCCGCGACCTCTACCCGGACCTCCCCGAGCACGAGGCCCGCGCCGCCGTCCACGCCGTCTTCGGCCTGCTGAACTCGACCCCGCACCTCGGCCGCCCCGGGGCCCTGCCGGGCCGCACCGAGACGGCCGCGCTGCTGCACCGGCTGGCCCGGGGCGCCTTCGCCGCGGCGGGGGAGCGGGGTTAGGAAGCCCCCTCCCGCACCGACACGGTGACCCGCGCCACCCGCATCGGGTGCCCGGCCTCGGTGTCGGGGCCCGCGGTGGCACCGTCGGCGGCCGGCAGCGCGCCGCCCACGGCCACGTCCAGGATCAGGAACTGGCCGCGCAGCAGCGCCTCGTCCCAGGTCGCCGCGTCCATCGCGGACGCCTTCACCCGGTGGTACACCCGGCCGTCCAGGGACCAGCGGACCTCTTCGGCGCCGGGCGTGGTGTCGACCTCCACGGCGTACGTGTGGAACGCGCCGCGGCAGCCCGCGCACTTCTGCCGGGGCGAGGTGAGCCCCACCGGCTCCTTGCAGGGCCCGCCGTCGAGCGTCCCGCAGTGCAGGGTGCCGAAGACGGCCTCCGGCCCGTTGACGGACTCCATGACGTCGATCTCACCGGTGGCCGGCCAGCCGGTGTACCCGTCGCGCAGCCCGGCGCCCATGGTCCAGAACGCGGGCCAGTAGCCGCCGGCCGCGGCGCCCGACACGTCCGGCAGGGCGATCGACGCCTCGATGCGCAGGACGCCTCCGGGCGGCGGCGCGAAGTCGGAGCGCCGGGATTCGATGCGGCCCGAGTACCACCGCCCGTCGCGGCGCGTCGGGACGATCTCCAGAGCCCCCTTGCCGTCCAGCCGGACGTTGTCCGTGGAGTCGGTCATGGTCTCGATCTCGCCCGTGCCCCACTGCGCGGCCGGGCAGCCGGGGTAGCAGGTGCCCCGGTCGTACAGCCACCGGGAGGCGGCCGGACGGCTGCCCGCCGGCCCGTCGAACTCCTCGTCCAGCAGCGCGGTCCAGCCGTCGCCGGATGCCTCGCCGGACGCCTCGCCGGACGCCTTTTCGGTTCCGAGGCCCGCTGCCCGGGTGAGGAGCCGTTCGATCCGGGGCGCCAGCACCACGGCGGCCACATCGGTCAGATGGGTGTCGTCCCGGTAGAGCAGGACGCCGTCCAGGACCGCCGGGCACGTCGGGCCGGCGGCCGGGCACAGCACCGGGTTCACCGACACGGCCCGCACCCCCGGCAGCCCGCCGGCCGCCGCCTTCTCCGCCAGCGGGTCGGGCCACCGGGACCTCTTCCGGTCGAAGGCGCACGCATCCGGGTCCGCGAGATGGCCGGAGACGCAGGCGGGGACGTCGCGGCCCGGGACCGGGGTGTCCTCGATGTAGACGATCGGCACCCCGAGCGCCCGCAGCGGCTTCAGCGTCCGCTCCCAGCCCTGGAGCAGCAGGCGCTCGTCGTCGGTGTAGCGGTTGAGGGCGGAGACGACGATCAGCCGGGGCTTCGGGCCCTCGGCCAGCCTGGCCAGGCTGTCCGCCCGCCAGGCGTCGCACTCGTGGTACGTACGCCCCAGCTGCGGGTTCACCACGGACAGCTCCGGCAGCGGGCAGCCCTGCTTTACCAGCTCCTGGAGCGCCCAGCCCCGCTCGGCCGCCAGGCTCAGCAGCGGCGAGAACCACTGCCCGGCGTGCGAGTCGCCGAGCAGGACGACCCGGTCGGGGCTGTCCACCGCCCCGAACAGGCAGGGCGGGCTGCTCGTCACCGCCGGCGCCACCTCGCACGCCCCGTCCGGCGGGAAGCTCTGCCGGGCCTGGACCGGGCTCGGCACCACGGGGCCGTCCCCGGCCGGTGCCCCGGTCCGCGCCAGCAGCGACGGCCCGGCGGCCGCGCCCGGCGGCAGCCCCTTCAGGTCCACCGGTGTGGCCGGTCCGAGCAGCCGCAGCGTGGTGGTGCCGACCACGAGCGCCAGGACGACCGGGATGATGACGGCGGCGACGCCCAGCGCGAGGCCGCGCCGGGGGAGTTCCACGACCGTACGGCTGTGCCGCAGCGGGCGTTCGACCCAGCGCCGGGTGGCCAGGGCCGGCAGCACCGAGGCCGCCGTGAGCGCCACCCGGGCCGGCCAGCCCAGCGTGCCGAAGCGGGCCTCGGCGAGGACGAGCAGCGGCCAGTGCCACAGGTACAGGGTGTAGGACAGCCGGCCGACCGCCCGGGGGCCGCTGAGGCCCAGCAGCCGCCCGACCTCGAAGCGCGCGGGCGTGTCCGGGCCCCGGCCGGGCGCCCCGGCGAGCAGGACGGCGGCCGTGGCCAGGGTCGGGACGAGCGCCGCGTACCCCGGGTACGGCGTCGAGGTGTCGTACCGCAGCACGCACCACACGAGCGCGGCCGCCCCGGCCCACCCGCACAGCAGCCGCAGCAGGCGCGGCCCGCGCAGCAGGTGCCAGGGCAGCAGCGCCAGCAGTGCGCCGACGCCGAACTGCCAGATGCGCGAGGGCGTTCCGAGGTACGCCAGCGAGACGGAGTCGTCCGTCCAGCGCACCGCGAGGGCGAAGGAGACCAGGGTCAGCGCGGCGGTGACGGCGACGGCCACGGGCCGCAGGGCGCGGCCCCGGCGCGCCGCGCGGGCGGTGAGGACGGCGAGCAGGGCGAGCAGCGGGCCCCAGCACAGATAGAACTGCTCCTCCACCGCCAGTGACCAGAAGTGGAGCAGCGGGCTCTCGTCCTGTCCGGCGGCCAGGTAGTCGGTGCGCTGGTGGACGAACCGCCAGTTGGCCACGGACAGGGCCGCCGCGACGACGTCGTTCTCGAGGTCCGTGCGGCGCAGCGGCACGGTCAGCCAGGCCCCGGCCGCCGCGACCGCGACGAGCACCACGGCGGCCGAGGGCAGCAGCCGGCGGGCCCGGCGCGAGAAGAACTCGCCCAGCCTGATCCGGCCGGTGGTGACGGCTTCCCGGACGAGGAGCCCGGTGATCAGGTAGCCGGATATGACGAGGAAGACGTCCACGCCGACGAAGCCGCCGGCCAGCCCCGGTACGGAGGCGTGGAAGGCGAGGACGGACAGGACCGCGAACGCGCGCAGTCCCTCGATGTCGGGGCGGAAGCGGGGCCGGCGGGAGGGCGGGGCCTTCGGAGCGGGAGCGCGGCGGCCGGGCCGCGGGGTGGCGGGGGCGGGAGCGGACATCGCGGTGAGGACCTTTCAGGTCGACCAGGGCAGCATGGGGTTGACCCAGCCGGACGCGAGCAGCGCGGTGAGCACGAGGGTGGCGGTGACGGCCAGCGCCTCGGGCCAGCGCCTGGGCAGGAGGGCGGTGCGGCCGGTGCGCGGGGCGCGGGCGGGCCGGGGCGCGGAGGCCGGGCGCAGCTCGGTCAGCAGGTCGCGGATCAGCGGGACGTTGATCTGGAGCTGGACCAGCAGGTAGAGGCCGAGCCCCCAGTTGGGCTCCCAGCCGTTGCGGGCGACGGCCAGGGCGAGCCCGACGGCCGCCGCCGAGGTGGAGCAGGCCAGCCAGCCGAGCGAGACGAGTACCACCCGGCGGGCCAGGGCGCCGGACTTCCCGCCGCCGGCCCCGGTCGGCACCCAGGCCGCGCTGCGGCCGCGCAGGGTGTGCCAGACGGCGGCCCCGGCGGCCACGCTCATCAGGACGTTGGCCCGGATCACCTCGATGCGCCAGCGGGTCCGGCTGATCCGGGGCAGCAGCACGTGCCACAGCCAGAGCGGGGCGAGCAGCGGCAGGACGTGCCAGGGCCGGATGTGGTCCGGGTACCAGATCATCATCACGAGCGGCGGGAGCGGGGCCGCGAAGGTGTTCACCACCGTCGTCAGGTAGCCGACGATGCCCTCGTAGAAGCACAGCCGCATCCGCCAGGGCGCGCCCATCCGCCTGAGCACGGGTGTGCCCAGCAGGTGGAGGTTGCCCATCGCCCAGCGGTACTGCTGGTTGAGGTAGGAGGCGAGGTTGTCCGGCGAGGTGCCCTTGGCGACCAGCACCGGCACGTACAGGGTCCTGAACCCCTCGGCGTGCAGGGCGAGTCCGGTGTACAGGTCCTCGCTGTGGTCGAGCCGGGCGAAGCCGCCGGCCAGGTCGATGGCGCTGCGCCGGTAGACCGCGTTGCTGCCGCAGCAGATCGCCGCGTCGCTCGCGTCCCGGGACGGCTGTATCCACCGGAAGAACCACTCCTGGGCCGAGCCGGCGGCGCGCTGAATCCACCCCATGGTCTCGTCCGTGTCGAAGCACTGCGGGCTCTGCACGATGCCGACGCCGGGGTCGGCCAGGTACGGCACGAGGTGGCGCAGGAAGTCGGGCCTGGGCGCGAAGTCGGCGTCCAGGATGGCGATGTACTCGGCGCTGCCCAGGGTGAGCGCGTGGTTGAGGTTGCCCGCCTTCTTCAGGTGGCCCCGGTCGGGCCGGACGACGTAACGGAAGCCGTACGAGGCGGCCAGCGCGGCCACTTCGGGGCTGTCGGCGTCGTCCAGCACCCAGACGGTGAGCGCGTCCGGCCAGTCCACGGCGGCGACGGCCCGGTAGGCGTTCTCCAGGACCGCGAGGGGTTCCCCGCAGGTCGGCAGGTAGAGGTCCACGGAGGGGAGGGCGGGCGGCTTCCAGGCGTGGACGAGCACCTCGTGCGAACGCCTGGTCAGCCGGCGGGCGCGCAGGCTGTTGACCGACGAGAGCGCGAGTGCGATGACGTTCAGGGAGAGCACCGCGAGAAAGGCCCAGAGGGCCGGGGTGCGCAGGGCGAAGGTGAGCATGGTCGCCGCCGTGAGCACGAAGGCGAGCGAGGAGCTGATCAGTACCCAGCGGCGCTGCGGCCCGAAGTACCAATACAGCTCATGATCGGACGGAGGTTGCGGCAAGTGATGCACGGTCATAAAGCCCCCCACGGCTGTGCATGTCCCGGTATCGGGTGACCAACCCTAGTGCCAAAGGTATAGACCACTTGCCGTCCGTCGGTGAATGAGACACCGGGTTGGCGCAAAGTGAGTGGTCTGGACCTATTTCACGCCGAGGGCCGGGTGGAGCGGAAAGTTCCAGGTCACAGGCGGGTGAACGGTCGCTCAACATCCAGGTGCCGGACGCCGGGCACACAGCGCACACGCCACGGCACAATGGGCCCATGCCGATACCCAGCCGCGCCGCCCTCGTCGAACACCTCGTCCGCACGCGCATCGCGGGAGACGTCGCGACCCCGCGCGACAACAACCTCTCGCACTACCGCAAGCTCGCCAACGGCGACCGGCACTTCTGGCTGGGACTCGAACTGGGCGACCGGTGGCGCGACGAGCAGGACGTCCTGGCCGTGATGGCCGAGCGGTGCGGGGTCAGCGACGACCCGGAGCACCGGTTCGGCCAGGACACCATCGACCCCGAGCTGACCGTCGCCGCCCTGGACCGGGCCGCTGCCCGGCTGCGGAAGGCCGCCGACGGGGCGCAGCGGGTCCTGTTCGCCACCGGCCACCCCGGCGGCCTGCTGGACGTCCACCGGCAGACGGCGGCGGCGCTGCGGGCGGCCGGCTGCGAGATCGTACGGATTCCGTCCGGGCTGATGGCGGACGAGGGCATGGTCTTCCAGTTCGCGGACGTCGCCGTCCAGGAGCGCGGCGCCACCCTCTGGCACACCCACTCCCCGGCCCCGATGGCCGCCGTCCTCGACGGCCTGGAGCGGGAGGACCGCCCCCTGCCGGACCTGGTCGTCGCCGACCACGGCTGGGCCGGATGCGCGGCGCAGCGCGGCCTGGACGCCATCGGGTACGCGGACTGCAACGACCCGGCCCTGTTCCTGGGGGAGGCCGAGGGCACCCTCCAGGTGGCCGTACCCCTGGACGACCACGTCCTGGACCCGCGCTTCTACGACCCGATGACGGACTACCTGCTGGACGCGGCCGGGCTGCTCTGAGCGGAGCCGTCACCTTCCCCTCCGACGACCCGGCCGACTTCGCCGGGCTCACCGAGTCCGAGCAGACCCGGCTGGAGCGCCTTCAGCACTTCCGCGACGACAAGATGGGCTTCAACGTCATCCAGTCGACCCGCCCCGAGACCCTGGCGTTCGGCCTGCACGACTCACCGGTGGGCCAGCTGGCCTGGATCATCGAGAAGTTCAAGGAGTGGACCGACCCGGCCGCGGAGCTGCCCGAGGACGCCGTCGACCGCGACACCCTGCTGACCAACGTCAGCCTCTACTGGTTCACCGGCACGGCGGGCTCCTCGGCCCACCTCTACTACGAGATGGCCCACGACCCGGCCGCCTGGGCGCCTAAGGACCGGGGCACCGTCCCGACCGCCGTGGCCGTCGCGCTCCCGGCCGATGTGGCGATCCGCCGGTTCGCGGAGCGCGACCACCACGTGGTGCGCTGGACGGAGTTCGACCGGGGCGGCAACTTCCTCTCGCTGGAGCAGCCGGAACTGCTGACGAAGGACATCACCGAGTTCTTCACGACGCTCGGCTGAACGACGCTCGGCTGAACGATGCCCAGCCGAACGACGCCCGGCTGAACGATGCCCAGCCGAACGACGCCCGGCTGAACAACGTCCGGCCGAGCGGTCAGGGGGTGGGGCCCCGGTCCCCGTCGCCGGGCCCGGCCGTCGGATCACCACCGGCGGGACGGGCCCGGCGCCGCTGTTCCCGCCCCGAAGTCGGGTCCAGATACACCCGCTTGATCGACGCGTACCGCTCCCGCAGCCGCCGCTCGGCCAGCTCGCAGGCCGATTCGACCTGCTCGGCGCTGACCGTGTCCAGGAAGTCGACCTTCGCGGCGACCAGGATCTCGTCCGGCCCCTGGATGAGCGTGGTCAGCTCCAGTACTTCGATGAGATGCGCCACCGAGAGCAGTTCCTCGCGGATGCCCTCCCGCATCGGCGCCGACACCGGCCGGCCGATCAGCAGCTGGGCGTTGGACCGGCCGAGCACCCAGGCCACGTACACCAGCAGCGCACCGATCAGCAGCGAGGCGACGCCGTCCCACACCCCGGAGCCCGTCAGTTGGCCGCCGAGCAGCCCGCCCGCCGCCAGCAGCAGCCCCACCAGGGCCGCCGAGTCCTCCATCACCACCGCTTTGACGGCGGTGTCGGGCGTGCGCCGGAAGTAGTGCCTGGCGGGCGCGCCCAGCCGGACGGCCTCGCCGCGCACCTGCTTCAGCCCGGTCCGCAGCGAGAAGCCCTCCAGCAGGAAGGCGACGACGAGCACGAGGTACGAGAGCAGCGGATCGCCCAGGTCCTCGCCCGCGAGCAGGGTGTGCACACCGTCGTAGATCGAGAAGACCGCACCGCCGACGAAGGTGGCGACGGAGGCGAGCAGCGCCCAGACGTACCGCTCGGGGCCGTACCCCAGCGGGTGGTCCTCGTCGGCCGGCTTCTCGCTGCGCTTGAGCGAGGTCAGCAGCAGCACCTCGGTGACGGTGTCGGCGACGGAGTGGGCCGCCTCGGAGAGCATCGCGCTCGACCCGCTGATCAGTCCGGCTACCGCCTTCGCCACGGCGATGCCGAGATTGGCGAGCGCCGCGACGACGACGGTGAACGTGGACCCACCGCCACTGCTTTTCTCGTCAGTCATGCAGGGGAGTATGTCCGCAGCCGGGCGCGCCATGTCCGACGCGCGGCCGTGGACCGCGGGACCGGGTCACCGGGGGACGCGGACCACGCCCTCCTGGATGACGGTGATCGCCAGGCGCCCGTCCTGGGTGTAGATCCGGGCCTGGCCGAGCCCGCGCCCGCCGGACGCGGACGGCGACTCCTGGTCGTACAGCAGCCACTCGTCGGCCCGGAACGGCCGGTGGAACCACATCGCGTGGTCCAGGCTCGCGCCCACCACGTCGCCGACCGCCCAGCCGCCGCGCCCGTGGGCGAGCAGCACGGAGTCGAGCAGCGTCATGTCGGAGACGTACGTGGCCATGCAGACGTGCAGCAGCGGATCGTCCGCCAGCTTGCCGTTGGTACGGAACCACACCTGGGAGCGCGGCTCGCGCGGCTCACCGACCGTGCCGAACGGCGGCGCGTCCACGTACCGCAGATCGACGGCCGCCCGCGCCTCGGTCAGCCGGTCCACGACACCGGGGCCGCTGAACCGGTCGGCGTAGCGGGGCAGCATCTCGGCGGCCGTGGGCAGCGTCTCGGGATCGGGTGCGGCCGGCATGTCCGCCTGGTGCTCGAGACCGTCCTCGTACGTCTGGAACGACGCGGAGAGGTGGAAGATCGGCTGCCCGTGCTGGACGGCGACGACCCGCCGGGTGGTGAAGGACCGGCCGTCGCGGATGCGGTCGACGGTGTAGACGATCGGCGCGCCCGGGTCGCCCATCCGCAGGAAGTAGGAGTGCAGCGAGTGGGCGGGCCGGTCCGCGGGGACGGTGCGGCCCGCGGCGACGAGCGCCTGGGCCGCTACCTGTCCGCCGAAGACCCGGGGCACGAGCGCGGAACGGCTGCTGCCCCGGAAGATGTCCTGCTCGATCTGCTCCAGGTCGAGCAGATCGAGCAGGGAATCGAGTGCGGTGCTCATGGAAGGAACGTAGCCGTTCTGCGGGCCCTGCCCTACAGGCCCATGGACTTGGCGATGATCGACTTCATGACCTCGCTGGTGCCGCCGTAGATGCGGTTGACCCGGTTGTCCGCGTACAGGCGGGCGATCGGGTACTCGTTCATGAAGCCGTAGCCGCCGTGCAGCTGGAGGCAGCGGTCGATCACGCGGTGCGCGACCTCGGTGCAGAACAGCTTCGCGGAGGCGGCCTCGGCGGCGGTCAGCTCACCGGCGTCCAGCGCCTCCAGCGCGCGGTCGGCGACGGCCTGGGCCGCGTCGACCTCGGCCTGGCAGGCGGCCAGCTCGAACTTGGTGTTCTGGAACGAGGCGACGGTCTTGCCGAAGACGGTGCGGTCCTGCACGTACTCCTTGGCGAACCGCACGGCGGCGGCGGCCTGCGCGTACGCGCCGAAGGCGATGCCCCAGCGCTCGGAGGCCAGGTTGGTGCCGAGGTAGCCGAAGCCCTTGTTCTCCTCGCCGAGCAGGTCCTCGGCCGGCACCTTGACGTCGACGAACGCCAGCTCGGCGGTGTCGGACACCCGCAGCCCCAGCTTGTCGAGCTTGCGGCCGACGGAGTAGCCCTCGGACTTGGTGTCCACGGCGAACAGCGAGATGCCGAAGCGGCGGTCGTCCTCGCGCGGGGCGGAGGTCCGGGCACAGACGATCACACGGTCGGCGTGCACCCCGCCGGTGATGAAGGTCTTGGCGCCGTTGAGGACGTAGTGCGTGCCGTCCTCGGAGAGCTTGGCGGTGGTCTTCATCCCCGCCACGTCCGACCCGGTGCCCGGCTCGGTCATCGCGAGGGCCCACATCTCCTCGCCGGTGACGAACTTCGGCAGCCAGCGCTTCTTCTGCTCGTCGGTGGCGAGCATCTTGATGTACGGCAGGCCGAGCAGCGTGTGCACCCCGGAACCACCGAAGGAGACGCCCGCCCGAGCGGTCTCCTCGTAGATGACCGCCTCGTACTTGTGCGAGTCGATGCCCGCCCCGTCGTACGCCTCGTCGACCGTGATCCCGAAGACGCCCAGCTCCGCAAGCTTCAGATAGAAGTCGCGCGGCGCCTGCCCCGCGGCGAACCACTCGTCGTACACGGGCACGACCTCGGCCGCGATGAAGGCGCGGATGGTCTCCCGGAACGCCTCGTGGTCCTCGTTGAATACCGTACGGCGCACGGGGTGCCTCCCTGATCGGCGATCTCGGCTGCTGCGGTCTGCCGGACCCTGCTGAGGTTCTTCTCCGACATGGCTAAGCGCTTGCTCAGCCTTGGTTAGAAGTTACCCGGCGGTCACGGCGCTGTCCAGGGTGATGCGGAGCACGCGGGGGGAGGGAGGGGGCTACCCCTTGATCGTGTAGGTGCAGCCCTTCTCGTTCTTGCCGGCCGCGTTGTCCACCACCCTCTTGCCGTCGACCTTGATGACGCAGGGCGCCTGCTTGAGCATCCCGTCAGCGCCCATCACGCTCCCCGGGACGACGGTCACGAGATAGCCCACCTTCTGCTCGGCCGCGGTGAGTTCGACGGTCTCCGTGAGCGTCCACGGAAGCGTCTTCTCCTCGAAGCCCTGGCTGGCGGCGTTATACATGACATTGGTCTTGCCCGTGCCGTCGACCTCCAGCGTCACCGTGTGGGACGCATGGCCCGGGTGGGCCGCGGCCGAAGGGCTCGTGGATACGGGCGCCTTGTCGTCGGCCTGTTCCGCACCGCCCTTGCCGCCCGCCGGCCCGCTGTCGCTTCCGCAACCGGTCAGCAGTGCTGCCGTGGCGGCGACGAGAGCCATTCCCGTAACCGTCTTACGCATGTTCCCCGTTACCTCTCTCACTCGTGCTGGTCCGGTTCCCTTTTCCCGTTCGCGAACGAAAAAGGGAACCGGGGGAGATCCCATCACATCCGCGACCCGGGTCCTGCGGCCGGTACTTGAACCGGCCTCCGTGGCAACGGTGTTGCGGCGCATCCGCGCTCACCCCCGCCGCAGCGCGAGCCACAACTCCGTGCGTACGTCCATGGCGTCGAGATCCACCCCCAGCAACTCCCCGCACCGCGCGATCCGTTGGCGGACGGTGTTGCGGTGGACGGACAGGGCCACCGCCGTCCGGTCCCAGCTGCCGTGCAGGGAGAGCCAGCAGCGCAGGGTCTCGGCGAGCGGCGCGGTGAGCGGGGCGAGGAGGGCGCGGGCGTGGGCGGCGGCCGGGCCGGGCGGGAGCAGGGCGGCGAGGCCGGTGAGCGGGGTCTCCGTGTGCAGCGGGGCGCGGGTCGCCTCCGCGTGGCCCAGGGCGCGGGCCGCCCCGGTGTCGGCGTCGGCGAGATCGGCGGCGGGGCGGGGAGCGGAGGCGCCGAGCGTCCACCCGGGCTGCGGGGCCGCCGTACGGCCGGCGGGGAGCAGCACGCGTACGGGGGCGGGGCGCGCGCCCGCGTCGGCCCCGCGCACCCGCGCGTCCGCCGCCGCGTCGGCCCCGCGCCCTTGGTCGGCTCCCGGCTCCGGCGCCGCGCCCCACTCCGACTCCGCCTCGCGCCCCCCGTCCACCAGCCCCGAGCCCAGTGCCGCCCCCAGCGCCTCCGCCGCGAACCGGTCCGCCGGGGTGCCGTCGGTGCGGTGGGCGTGCACCACCGTCCACGGGTCTTCGCCGAGCAGCGGGGCCACTTCGTCGGGGGCGGCCCCGAGGAGCATCCGGACGAGGGCGGCCGAGCGGGCGGTGGCGGTCGCGCCCTGGTGGGGGGCGGTGAGGAGGGAGAGGAGGACCGCGGCGACGCCCGCGATCGTGTGGTCGCCCGGCAGCCGGTGCCGGGTCGCCACCGCGAGGGCCGGCCGTTCGGTGCCGCCCAGGGGGTACGCGAGCAGGTGGGAGCCGTCGACCGTGTCCGTCGCGGAGGCGGGGGCGCCGGGCCCCTCCCGCGCGACGAGCCGGGCGAGGCGCCCCAGCGCGTCGGTCACCCCGGGGGCCGGACGCGGGCCCGCCGCGTGCAGCTCCTCGCCGCCGGCCGTCAGCAGGGCCGCCCGGCCGTCGAGCCGGACGGCCAGCCGGCGCAGCACCTCCGGCACCGGGTCCGGGCGGGCCGCCGCCGTGGCCAGGGCCTGCTGGGCGCGGGTCACCCGGCGCAGCTCGCGCTCCCGTGCGGCGGCCATCAGCCCCCACACCGCCCGCGCGATCGCGGTGAACGGGGTGCCCGGCCCCACCTCGACCAGCGGCATCCCGTGCCGGTCGCACGCCGCGACCAGCTCCGGCGGCACCGCCTCGTGCACCGGCCGCACCCCGAAACCGAGCGCCGCCGCCCCCGCCTCCACCAGCCGGGCCACATACGCGTCCGGGTTCGTGAGCAGCACCCCGGCACTCAGCAGCAGCTCGCCCCCGAGCAGGTACGGGTACGGGTCGGCCATCTCCGACGCGTGCACCCACAGCAGCTCCGCCTCGCCGGGGCCCGCGATCAGCCTCAGCTCCAGTTCCTCGCGCGCCAGCAGTTCGGCCAGCGCCACGGGCGGGGTCGGGGGAGCGGACGCGGAGGGCGTTGCGGGGAGGCCGGGCGGGCCGGGCAGGTCGGGGAGGCCGGGGAGACCGGGGAGGTCGGGCATGGATGGTTCGTCCGTTCCGAGGGGCTGGAGTGGAGGAAACGTACACTTCAGTGCGGGCCCCGGGCCACCTAGCGTCGCTCCGGCACCCCGCACACCGAAGGAAAGGCACCCCCACCATGAGCAGCAGCCAGACGCCGCGCGGCCCCGTCGACTCCTCCCGCGTCCCCCGGTACGCCGGGCCCGCGACGTTCGCGCGGCTGCCCCGCCTGGACGAGGTCGGCACGGCGGACGTCGCCGTGGTCGGGGTGCCGTTCGACTCGGGCGTCTCCTACCGGCCCGGCGCCCGCTTCGGCGGCAACGCGATCCGGGAGGCCTCGCGGCTGCTGCGCCCGTACAACCCGGCGCAGGACGCCTCGCCGTTCGCCCTCGCACAGGTCGCCGACGCCGGTGACATCGCGGCCAACCCCTTCAACATCGAGGAGGCCGTGGAGACCGTCGAGGCCGCCGCCGACGAACTGCTCGGCACGGGGGCCCGGCTGATGACCCTCGGCGGCGACCACACCATCGCGCTGCCGCTGCTGCGTTCCGTCGCCAAGAAGCACGGCCCGGTCGCCCTGCTCCACTTCGACGCCCACCTCGACACCTGGGACACCTACTTCGGCGCCGCCTACACCCACGGCACGCCGTTCCGCCGGGCCGTCGAGGAGGGCGTCCTCGACACCTCGGCGCTCTCCCACGTCGGCACGCGCGGCCCGCTCTACGGCAAGCAGGACCTCACCGACGACGCCAAGATGGGCTTCGGGATCGTCACCTCGGCCGACGTCATGCGGCGCGGCGCCGACGAGGTCGCCGACCAGCTGCGCCAGCGCATCGGGGACCGGCCGCTGTACATCTCCATCGACATCGACGTGCTGGACCCGGCGCACGCGCCCGGCACCGGCACCCCCGAGGCCGGCGGCCTCACCTCCCGCGAACTGCTGGAGATCGTGCGCGGCCTGTCCTCCTGCCACCTGGTCTCCGCCGACCTGGTCGAGGTGGCCCCCGCGTACGATCACGCGGAGATCACCTCCGTCGCCGCCTCGCACACCGCGTACGAGCTGACGACGATCATGACCCGCCAGATCGCGGAGGCCCGGCACCAGTGAGTCACGACCACCACGACGAGCGGCCCGCGCTCACCCCCGCGCAGATCGGGGCCGCACTGAATCCCCCGCCCGGACGGACCGGCGGCGACCTCGTCGTGGAGACGCTGCGGGGCCTCGGCGCGACCACCGTCTTCGGGCTGCCCGGACAGCACGCGCTCGGCCTGTTCGACGCGCTGCGCCGCTCGTCGCTCGACTACGTCGGCCTGCGCGTCGAGAACAACGCGGGCTTCGCCGCCGACGCCTACGGGCGCGTCACCGGCGAGGTCGCCCCGCTGTTCCTGTCGACCGGGCCCGGCGCCCTGACCTCGCTGGCCGCGCTCCAGGAGGCGGCGGCCGCGTCGGCGCCCGTACTCGCGGTGTCCAGCCAGATCCCGGCCCGGGGCCTGGGCGGCGGCCGGCACGGCCATCTGCACGAACTGCGCGACCAGCAGGCGTCGTTCCGGGACGTCGTGAAGTCCGTCCACATCGTGCGGACCGCCTCGCAGATCCCGTCCGCGATCGGCGCCGCCTGGGAGTCCGCGCTGACGGCCCCGCACGGCCCCGTCTGGGTCGAGATCCCGCAGGACGTCCTGGAGGCCGTCACGACGCTGCCCGTCGTCTCCGGCCTGGACGCCACCCCGCGCGAACTGCACGCCCGCCCGGAACTCATCGCCGTCGCCGCCGACCTGCTGTCGCGGGCCGAGCGCCCGGCGATCATCGCGGGCGGCGGTGTCGTACGGTCCGACGCGTCAGGCAAGCTGCGCGCGCTGGCCGAGCGACTGGACGCCCCGGTCGTCACCACGTACGGCGGCAAGGGCGCCTTCCCCTGGGAGCACCCGCTCTCGCTCCAGTCCTGGGTGGAGGACCGGCACACCACCGACTTCCTGGAGGACGCCGACGTCCTGCTCGTCGTCGGCTCCGGACTCGGTGAACTCTCCTCCAACTACTACACGTTCGCCCCGCGCGGCCGGGTCGTCCAGATCGAGGCCGACGCCGGGAAGCTGGAGGCCAACCACCCGGCGCTCGGCATCCACGCCGACGCCCGCGGCGCCCTCGCCGACCTCATCGAGGCGGTCACCCCGCGCGAGGACCCGGCCGCCGCCGAGCGCGTCGCCGGGGTGCTCGCCCGCGTACGGGAGCGGATCGCCGCCCAGGGGCGCGACCTGGAACAGCACCTCCTGGCCGAGATCCGCACCGCCCTGCCCGACGCCTCGCCCAGCTTCTGGGACATGACGATCCTCGCCTACTGGGCCTGGGCCGCCTTCGACGCGCGCCGCCCGAACACCATGCACTCGGCCCAGGGCGCGGGCGGCCTCGGCTACGCCTTCCCGGCGGCGCTCGGCGCGGTGGTGGCCGACCCCGGCCGGCCCGTCCTCGCGGTCTCCGGCGACGGCGGCGCGATGTACTCGCTCGCCGAACTCGCCACCGCCCGCCAGTACGGCCTGCCGGTCACCTGGCTCATCGTGGACGACGGCGGCTACGGCATCCTGCGCGAATACCTCACCGGCGCCTTCGGCGAGACCACCGCGACGGAACTGGCCCGCCCGGACTTCGTCGCCCTCGCCGAGTCCTTCGGCGTCCCGGCGGTCCGTACGAGCCCCGGAACGCTCGCCGCCGACCTGGCCGAGGCGTTCGCGCGGCCGGGCCCCTCGGTCGTCGTACTCCCGGCCCTGCTGAAGATGTTCGAGCCGACCCACCTGTAGGACCCCCGGCCCCCGCGTTCCCGCCGGTGCGTACAACCTTCCGGACGCCCGCGAGTCATCTCTGACGGGCGTGCCGGGGGGCCGCCCGCAGGAACCGTTCAGGGGGAAACGCACCATGGCCACCATGACCACATCCCGTATATCCGGGCGCGCTTGGACCGCGCTCTGTGCCGCAGTCGCCACCGGGGTCCTCGCGCCCGTGGCCCTCGGCGCGGCGCCCGCCTCGGCCGCCACCGCGAAGGTGAGCTGCACCTCCGGCCGGGCCGGGCTCGCCGCACAGCTGACGAAGGACATCACCGCCGCGCTCAAGGGCCGCAAGTCGACCGTGGCGGTCGCGCTCCACGACCGCACCACCAAGACCACGTGCACGCTGCGCGCCACCTCGAAGTACGACTCCGCGAGCGTCGTGAAGGCGACCGTGCTGGCCACGCTCCTGTGGGACAACGCCAAGCACAACCGCTACCTCACCCAGCGCGAGACCGACCTCAGCACCAGGATGATCACCAAGTCCGACAACGACGCGACCACCAGCCTGTGGAAGCAGCTCGGCGTCGGCAAGGTCAACGCCTTCCTCAAGGCGGCCGGGATGACCCACACCGTGCCCGGCTCCGGCGGCTACTGGGGCCTCACCCAGATCACCGCACAGGACGAGCAGCGGCTGCTGACCCTGCTCACAGAGAAGAACTCCGTGCTCAGCGACAGCGCCCGCTCCTACGAACTCGGGCTGATGCGCAAGGTCGTCTCCTCGCAGCGCTGGGGAACCCCGGCCGGCGCCCTGACCGGGACCACCGTCCAGGTCAAGAACGGCTGGCTGCAGCGCGCCACCCACGGCTGGCGGGTGCACAGCATCGGCGCCTTCACGGGCAACGGCCACGACTACACGCTGACCGTCCTCACCCAGGACAACAAGACGATGAACGACGGCGTCAACACCATCCAGGCCGTCGCCCGCGCCGTTCACAAGGACCTCAACCCGCGCATCATGAAGGCCAGGGTCCTCACCGTGCCCGTCGCCCCGCAGGAGGCCGTCCCGCCGGTCCCGGAGGCCCCGGCCGGCCGGATGCTCACGGCCAAGCCGAGGTAGGCGCCGCCGCCCGGGGACCTACGACCAAGGTCCCGTATTCGTTACGGCGGGATGAAATCCGCAGCCCACCGCGTTGGTGCCTTCCGTCGGATCAGGTCGAACGGGAGGCACCGGGTGGCGGACGCACGGGAGACGGGGCGCGGGCAGCAGGGCGGCTGGGCGCGGAGACTGAGCGGCTACGCCTGGCGCTACCGGCGCAACGCCCTGCTGGCGCTCGGCTCCTCGCTCGGCGGCATGGCCGTGATGGCCCTCGTCCCGCTCGTCACCAAGGTGATCATCGACGACGTGGTCGTCGGCCACACCCGGTCCCTGGCCGTCTGGACCGGACTGCTGATCGCGGCGGCCGCCCTCGTCTACGCCTTCACCTACATCCGCCGCTACTACGGCGGCCGGCTCGCCCTCGACGTCCAGCACGACCTGCGGACCGGCATGTACGGGACGATCAGCCGGCTCGACGGCAGACGGCAGGACGAACTGTCCACCGGGCAGGTCGTCGGACGCGCCACCAGCGACCTCCAGCTCATCCAGAGCCTGCTCTTCATGCTCCCGATGACCATCGGGAACGTCCTGCTCTTCCTGATCTCCCTGGTCATCATGGCGTGGCTGTCGCCGCTGCTGACCCTCGTCGCCGTCGCCGTCGCCCCCGCCCTCTGGTACATCGCCCACCGCTCCCGCGCCCGCCTCTTCCCCGCCACCTGGTACGCCCAGTCGCAGGCCGCCGCCGTCGCCGGGGTCGTGGACGGGGCCGTCTCCGGCGTCCGTGTCGTCAAGGGCTTCGGGCAGGAGGACCAGGAGACCGGCAAGCTGCGCGAGGTCGGGCGCAAGCTGTTCGCCGGCCGGCTGCGCACCATCCGGCTCAACTCGCGCTACACCCCCGCCCTCCAGGCCGTCCCCGCGCTCGGCCAGGTCGCGATGCTGGCCCTCGGCGGCTGGCTCGCCACCAGGGGCGAGATCACCCTCGGCACGTTCGTCGCGTTCTCCACGTACCTCGCCCAGCTCGTCGGCCCGGTCCGGATGCTCGCCATGGTCCTCACCGTCGGCCAGCAGGCCCGCGCCGGCGTGGAACGCGTACTCGAACTCATCGACACCGAGCCGTACCTGACGGACGGCACCAAGGAGCTGCCCGCCGACGCCCCGGCGAGCGTCGAGTTCGAGGACGTCCGCTTCGGCTACGCTCCGCAGCGCTCCGCCTCCGCCAGCGACGAGGACCTCGGAGGCGGAGCCGAGACTCGGCGCCCGGTCCTCGACGGCTTCTCGCTGACCATCGAGCCCGGCGAGACCGTCGCCGTCGTCGGCGCGTCCGGCAGCGGGAAGTCCACCGTCTCGCTGCTGCTGCCCCGCTTCTACGACGTCTCGCACGGCGCGGTCCTCGTCGGCGGCCACGACGTGCGCGAACTGACCCTCGACTCGCTGCGGGCCGCCATCGGACTCGTCCCCGAGGACAGCTTCCTGTTCTCCGACACCGTCCGCGCCAACATCGCCTACGGCGTCCCCGACGCCACCGACGAGCAGATCGAAAAGGCCGCCCACTCCGCCCGGGCCGACCGGTTCATCGCCGAGCTGCCGGACGGCTACGACACCAAGGTCGGCGAGCACGGACTCACCCTCTCCGGCGGCCAGCGCCAGCGCATCGCCCTCGCCCGCGCCATTCTCACCGACCCCCGCCTGCTCCTCCTCGACGACGCCACCTCCGCCGTGGACGCCCGCGTCGAGCACGAGATCCACGAGGCGCTGAGCCAGGTGATGGCCGGCCGCACCACCCTGCTGATCGCCCACCGCCGCTCCACCCTGAACCTCGCCGACCGGATCGCCGTCCTGGACAACGGCCGCCTCGCCGACCTCGGCACCCACGAGGAGCTGGAGCGCCGCTGCGCGCTCTACCGGCGCCTGCTCACCGACCCGGGCGAGCTCGGCACCCCCTCACCCGGCCACCCCCCGGCCGCCGCCCCCGAGGACCCGGCACAGGAGCGCGCGCTCCTGGAGGAGATCGACGCCGAGTTCGACGCCGAGCGCGGCATCACCCCCGAGCTGTGGGTCCGCCGGGAGGAGGACCGGAGCGCCGGCGCGGCCGGCATGCCCGCGACGCCCGAACTGCTCGCCCAGGTCGACGCCCTGCCCCCGGCGAACGACGTCCCGGACGTGGACGAGGCCCGTGCCGTCCACGCCGAGGACTCCTACGGGCTGCGCAGGCTGCTGCGCGGCTTCGGGCTGCCCCTGCTGGTGAGCCTCGGCCTGGTGGCCGTGGACGCCGGGGCGGGGCTGCTGCTCCCGGTCCTGATCAGGAACGGCATCGACGACGGGGTCACCAAGCTGGCGCTGGGCGCGGTCTGGGCGGCGTCCGCCGTCGCCCTCGTCGTCGTCCTCGTGCAGTGGGCGGCCCAGATCGGCGAGACCCGGATGACCGGCCGCACCGGCGAGCGGGTGCTCTACGCGCTGCGCCTGAAGATCTTCGCCCAGCTCCAGCGCCTCGGCCTCGACTACTACGAGCGCGAGCTGACCGGCCGCATCATGACCCGGATGACGACGGACGTGGACGCGCTGTCCACGTTCCTCCAGACCGGCCTGGTCACCGCCTTCGTCTCCGTCGTCACCTTCTTCGGCATCATGGTCGCGCTGCTGGTCCTCGACGTGGAACTGGCCCTCGTCGTCTTCGCGACCCTGCCGGTCCTCGTCGTCGGGACCGTCTTCTTCCGCCGCAAGAGCGTCAAGGCGTACGAGCTGGCCCGTGAACGGATCGGCGTCGTCAACGCCGACCTCCAGGAGTCGGTCGCCGGGCTCAGGATCGTGCAGGCGTTCCGGCGCGAGGGGGACGGGGCCGACCGGTTCGCCGCGCGCAGCGACGAGTACCGCCAGGCCCGGGTCCGGGGCCAGTGGCTGATCTCGGTGTACTTCCCGTTCGTCCAGCTGCTGTCGTCGGTGGCCGCGGCGGCGGTGCTGATCGTCGGCGCGGGCCGGGTCGACAACGGCACGCTCACCACCGGCGCGCTGGTCGCCTACCTGCTCTACATCGACCTGTTCTTCGCGCCCGTCCAGCAGCTCTCCCAGGTCTTCGACGGCTACCAGCAGGCCGCCGTCTCCCTCGGCCGCATCCAGGAACTCCTCCAGGAACCGGCGTCCACCGCCGACGCGGGCGAGGCCCGCGAGGTGGAGTCGCTGCGCGGCGAGATCGCCTTCGAGGACGTGTCGTTCGCGTACGGCGGCGAGGAGGCCGCGCTCAGCGGCGTCGACCTGCGCATCCCGGCCGGGCAGACCGTCGCGTTCGTCGGCGAGACCGGGGCCGGCAAGTCCACCCTGGTCAAGCTCGTCGCCCGGTTCTACGACCCGACGAGCGGCCGGGTCACGGCGGACGGCACCGACCTGCGCGACCTCGACCGCACCGCGTACCGGCACCGGCTCGGGGTCGTACCGCAGGAGGCGTACCTCTTCTCCGGGACGGTCCGGGACGCCATCGCCTACGGGCGGCCCGACGCCACCGACGCCGAGGTGGAGGCGGCCGCCCGGGCGGTCGGCGCGCACGACATGATCGCCACCCTGGACGGCGGCTACCTCCACGAGGTCGCCGAGCGGGGCCGCAACCTCTCGGCCGGGCAGCGCCAGCTGATCGCGCTCGCCCGCGCCGAACTGGTCGACCCCGACATCCTGCTGCTGGACGAGGCCACCGCATCCCTCGACCTGGCCAGCGAGGCCCAGGTCAACCGGGCGACCGACCGGCTCGCGGGCCGGCGCACCACCCTCGTCGTCGCCCACCGCCTGACCACCGCCGCGCGCGCCGACCGGGTCGTGGTGATGGACCACGGCCGGGTCGTCGAGGACGGCACGCACGACGAACTCCTCGCCCGGGACGGGCACTACGCGGTGCTGTGGCGCACCTTCATAGGGGAGGACGAGCCGGCCGGGGTGTGAACCGGACGGGCGCTACTCCCTGATGCCGGAGACCTTCCCGGTCGCCAGGTCCGAGCGCACGGCCAGGTAGGTGTACGTGGGGTTCGCCGGGGAGCCCCAGGTGAGGCGGACCGTGCACCAGGTGTGTCCGGCGCCGCTGTCGCCCGCGGTGACCCGGTAGGCGGCCGGGACGTCCTGGGCGCGCAGGACACCGTCGGCGTGGTTGGCCGCCTCCCAGTCGTCCAGCTCGGCGCGCAGGGCGGGCGTGAGGTAGAAGCCGCGCAGCGCGGTGGCCAGGGCGCCGCCGTCCTCGGCGGACACGGCGTCGATGTACGCGCCGTAGAAGTGGTCGACCAGCCGGGACTCCTGGGAGGCGACCTCGTCGCGGACCGGCGCCGCCGCGGTCGTCCCGCGCGGGGTGGCCGCCGCGGCCGGGACGGCGACGGCCGCGGCCAGGAGCGCGGTGGCGAGCAGCGTACGGCCGACGGCGCGCCGGGCGCGGGGGTGCCGGGAGGAGCTGATGCGGGTCATGGCGGTTCCTGCCTTTCGTGGCGGTCTGTCCTGTCCGGCTCCATGGTGGGGCGCTTCGGCCGCCGGGGAGACCGAGTACGCCGGGTGCAACCTCCGGGTGGCCTCCGGCGTCGTAGGGCAGGTACACGCATGTGCGTCCAGGTGTCGGGTAGGGGCGCTGATGTTCGATGAGGCGATGGGGCTGCTGTGACCAGAGGGACCGAAGGACACGTTCGGGGCGTGCGGCGCGGGGTCTGCCGCCGCTTTGTGGCCCTCTCCCTGGCGACCGCCTTCGCACTGGTTCTCGGTGGGGCGGTGGCGGGTAGCGCGGACGCCGCGTCCGCCTGCGTGGGACGGCCCCGCAAGACGGTGAAGTTCGCGACGGGGGAGCTGCGCGTCTACAAGTCGCGTGCGTACGCCTGCGCCACCGCCGTCGCCGCCAAGCCCGGGAAGCGCCGCGCCATGTCGGTGACCATCCAGCCGCGCGGCGGCCACCCCGTCACCGACAGCGGCAGCTTCACCCAGTTGGCGGGGCCGGTGACCGTCCACGCGCTGAACCGGTGCGTGCGGGTCTCCGGCACGATCGCCGGGAAGAGTGGCGGTACGAGCTGGATTCTGTGCTGACCGGGTGACATGTTGCCGACCCCGGCAACGCGGTCTGGCGGCCCCGGTGTTGCCCCGCTAGGTTCACCGCGTCAGCTGTGAACCCAGGGGAGGAAGTGCATGCGCAAGGCGCTCAGAGGAATCCTGTCGCTCGCGGTGCTCATCGGCACGGTCAGTGCGACGGGTGCCTCGGCCGGGGCGGCCACCGCCGCCGGACCGGCCGCGCTCCGTACCGCCGTCGGTGACAGCGGAACGAGCACGGACATCAAGGACCGCATCCTGGCCATCCCGGGAATGAGTCTCATCGAGGAGAAGCCCTACGCCGGCTACCGCTACTTCGTCCTCGACTACACCCAGCCGATCGACCACCGCCACCCGTCCAAGGGAACGTTCCAGCAGCGCATCACCCTGCTGCACAAGGACACCTCCCGCCCCACGGTCTTCTACACCGGCGGCTACAACGTCTCCACCAACCCCAGTCGCTCGGAGCCGACCCGGATCGTCGACGGCAACCAGGTCTCCCTGGAGTACCGTTTCTTCACCCCGTCGCGCCCCTCGCCCGCCGACTGGTCCAAGCTCGACATCTGGCAGGCCGCCAGCGACCAGCACCGGGTCTTCACCGCTCTCAAGCGCATCTACTCCAAGAACTGGCTGACCACCGGCGGCTCCAAGGGCGGCATGACCGCCACGTACTACGAGCGCTTCTACCCGAAGGACATGGACGGCGTCGTCGCCTATGTCGCGCCCAACGACGTGGTCGACGACGAGGACTCGGCCTACGACCGGTTCTTCGCGCGGGTCGGCACCAAGGAGTGCCGCGACAAGCTGAACGGCGTGCAGCGCGAGGCGCTGATCCGCCGTAAGCCGCTGGAGGAGAAGTACGCCCGGTACGCCGCCGACAACGGCTACACCTTCGACACCGTCGGCTCCCTGGACAAGGCCTACGAGGCCGTCGTCATGGACTACGTCTGGGCGTTCTGGCAGTACAGCCTGCTCGCCGACTGCGACACTGTCCCGGCCGACGCGAAGCACGCCACCGACCAGGCGATCTGGGACTCCGTCGACACGATCTCCGGCTTCTCCGCCTACGCCGACCAGGGCCTGGCCAACTACACGCCGTACTACTACCAGGCGGGCACCCAGCTCGGTTCGCCCGACATCAAGCAGCCCTGGCTCGGCGGTCTCAGCCGCTACGGCTACCAGCCGCCGCGCACCTTCGTGCCCCGTTCCATCCCGATGAGGTTCCAGCCCTTCGTGATGCGCGACATCGACACCTGGGTCAAGCACCACGCCACGCACATGCTGTACGTCTACGGGGAGAACGACCCGTGGGGCGCCGAGCGATTCCGGCTCGGGGCGGGCGCCCGCGACAGCTACGTCCTCACCGTGCCCGGCGGGAACCACGGCTCGAACGTCGCGGGTCTCGTCCCGTCCGAGAACGCCACGGCCACCGCGGCGATCCTGCGCTGGGCGGGTGTCGCCCCGGCCGCCGTCCAGCAGGACGAGTCGAAGGCGAAGCCGCTCGCGAAGTTCGACGCACGGCTCGACAACAAGGACCTGACGACCGAGCACCGGCTCGGCTTCCGGCGCCCGTAGGGAAATCCCCGCACCGGCGGCCGTGGTCGCACGGCCGCCGGTGCGGGAACGCCTCAGTACCTCAGCCCGTGACCCACCGGGTACAGCACCTCCGAGGGGTCGTCCGCGCGCTGCACCGGCACCGGCAGCCTCCCCTCCGGCCGCGCCCGGCCCGCGATCACCCGGGCCGCCGCGCGCAGTTCGACATCCGTCCAGGAGTACGCGGCCAGGTGTGCCGCATGCCCGGTCCCGGCCAGCCGGGCGATGTCGTACGGATTGCGGATGGCCAGGGTGATCACCGGGACGCCCGTCGCGGCCAGCGCGCCGACCAGCGTCCGCTGCGAACTGGTCGCCGATACGTTGTACGTCCCCACGACCACCGCGTCCTTGCCCCGCGCCGCCGCCACCGCCGCGTCGATGGACGCCTGGGTGGGCGCGGTACCGGTGGACAGGGCGGTCGCCCGGTACCCCAGCTCGTTGAAGGCCTCCGCCAGCGTGGTCGTCGGCGGGCCCGTCGTGCCCGAGGGGGAGGCCGGGTCGGCGCCCACCACCAGCAGCTTCTTGTGGGAGCGGCGCGACAGCGGCAGCAGCCGGCCCTCGTTGGCCAGCAGGGTGGTGGTGTGCTCGGCGATCCGGTCGGCGGCGGCCAGGTGCGCCCGGGTGCCGACCGTACGGTCCACCCCGCGTCCGGTGACGAACGGCCGGTCGAAGAGCCCCAGCTTCGTCTTCAGCCGCAGGATGCGCAGGATCGATTCGTCGAGCCGGGCCTCGCTGACCTCACCGCTCTTGACGGCCGCCAGCAGGGCGTTCCAGGAGACGTCCAGGCTCGGCGGGTTGAGCAGCTGGTCGACACCCGCCCGGAGGGCCAGGACCGGCACCCGGTCGTCCCCGTACTTCGTCCGCACGCCCTCCATGCCCAGCGAGTCGGTGACCACGACGCCGTCGTAGCCCAGCTCCTCGCGCAGGATGCCGGTGAGGATCGGCCGGGACAGGGTCGCCGGGTCCTCGGACGGGTCGAGCGCGGGCACCACGATGTGCGCCGTCATGATCGAGTCGATGCCCGCGGCGATGGCGGCCCGGAACGGCGGCGCGTCCAGCTCCGCCCACTGCTCGCGGGTGTGGCCGATGACCGGCAGGCCGGTGTGGCTGTCGGTGCTCGTGTCGCCGTGGCCGGGGAAGTGCTTGGCCGTGGAGGCGATCCCGGCGCTCTGGTACCCCTTCACCTGCGCGGCGACCATCCCGGCCACGGACTGCGGGTCCGAGCCGAAGGACCGTACGCCGATCACCGGGTTGGCCGGGTTCACGTTGACGTCCGCGTCCGGCGCGTAGTTCTGGCAGATCCCGATCGCGGCCAGCTCGGCGCCCGCGATCTGCCCGGCCCGGCGGGCGTCGGAGCGCGAACCGCCCGCGCCCAGCGCCATCGCGCCCGGCATCAGCGTGGCGGGCTCGCCGACGCGGCAGACGATGCCGTGCTCCTGGTCGGTGGAGATCAGCAGCGGCAGGGGCGTCGGGCCCGCGAGGCCGGCGCGCTGGATGCCGTTGGAGAGGTCGGCGATCTGGTGCGGGTCGCGGGTGTTGTGCGCCCAGGAGAAGTAGATGATGCCGCCGACGTGGTACTTGGCGATCATCTCGGCCGCCGTGCGCACCCCGATCTCGGCGAGGTTGGCGTCGATGTCGGCCTGGTCCGGATCGGTGGCGGAGTGCCCGTAGACCCGCATGACGAAGAGCTGGCCGACCTTCTCCTCCAGGCTCATCCGGGAGATGAGCCGCTTCAGCCGCCGGGTCGTGGCGGCGGAGGTGTGGCTGCTGTGCGCGGAGCCCTGGGAGGCGAGGGCGCCGGGGGCGGCCGCCACGCCCGTGGCCGCCGCGACGGCGGTGGCGGCGGTGGCGGTGAGAAGGGTGCGTCTGGAGGTGCGGTGGGGCACGTGAGCTCCTTCGGCCGTACTCGGTGACGAGGGGGTGGTGAAAGAAACTTCCAAGGAGCACGGATATCCAGAAAATAACTTCCGGTCAAGGGTGCGGGTCATTTCGAGCGCGTCCCCGCGCCGCCCCACGCAGCTCCACAGCCGCCCCGTGCGCCGCGCGCCGCCGCCCCCGCGCCGGAACGGGCCCCCGCCTGAGCCGGCCGCTACTGCTTGGGCGCCCCCAGCCGCAGCAGGTGCTCACGCCCCGCGCCCAGCAGCCCCGGCAGCTCCGCCGCCTGCGGGTACCAGCGCTTCTCGTACTCCCAGCAGACCCAGTCGTCCGCGTCCAGCGCGTCCAGGCACGCCCGCAGCGGCAGCACCCCCGCGCCCAGCGCCACCGGCGTGGTGTCCTCGGCGGACACGACGTCCTTCACCTGTACGTATCCCAGGTGCGGGGCCAGCACCGCGTGGCTGGCCACCGGCTCCTCGCCCGCCAGCCAGGTGTGCATGACGTCCCACAGCGCGCCGATGTTCTTGTGCCCCACCGTGCCGGCCACCCGGGCCACGTCGGCCCCCGCCCGGTGCGAGTCATGGGTCTCCACCAGCACCCGCACGCCCAGGTCGGCGGCGTACGGGGCGGCCGCACCCAGCCGGCGCGCGGCGATCGCGTCGGCCGCCTCCGGGTCCTGGTCGCCGCCGCCGGGGAAGACCCGGACGTTCGGCGCGCCCAGGTCCCGGGCCAGCTCGATCAGCGCGGCCAGCTCGTCCAGGACCGGCTGGTCGTCCCCCTCGGCGGCGACCCGCGCGTACCCCGCGACGGCCAGGATCTCCACCCCGCCCCGGCCGAACTCCTCGGCCACACCGGCACGTTCGGACGCGGTGAGCCCCGGGTGCACCGGCTCCTCGGGGTGGGCGCGCAGCTCCACCCCCTGGTATCCGTGCCCGGCGGCCAGCCGGACGACCTCGGGCATCGGCAGCCCCGGAACCCCGAGGGTGGAGAAAGCGAGCTTCACGTGTGTTCCTTCCGTCGGTCCGTGCCGCCGCAGCCTACGAGGAGGCCGCCGCACCGTCCGCGTACCCGGTGACTGTCGCACTCACCCCCGGGGCGCGGCCGTCGATCCGCGCACCATCAGCTCGGCCGGGATCAGCGCGATGCCGCCCGGCGGCGGGTTCTCCTTGCCCATGGCCAGCCGGCCCGCGCGCGCCCCCGCCTCGAAGAGCGGCAGCCGCACGGTCGTCAGGGCCGGGACCACGTCCACCGAGAACGGCAGGTCGTCGAAGCCGGCCACCGAGATGTCCTCCGGGATGCGCAGCCCCCGGTCGCGGAGCGCCGCCGCCGCGCCCAGCGCCACCGTGTCGTTGGCGGCGACGACGGCGGTGATCTCCGGGTCGCGGCGCAGGAGTTCGACCGTGGCGTCGTAGCCGGACCGGCGGTCGTAGGAGCCGTGCACGGTCAGCCGGCCCTCGTCGCCGGCCGCTCCCGCCTCGCGCATCGCCTCGCGGTGGCCCGTCAGGCGGTGGCGGGTCGTGGTGCGTTCCGGCGGCCCCGCGGCATAGCCGATCCGGCGGTGGCCCAGGGAGAGCAGGTGCCTTGTGAGGAGCCGGCCGCCGCCCTGGTTGTCGAAGGCGAGCGTGGCCACCACGGCCGCCCCGTCCGGCAGCGGCGGCCGCCCGCACAGCACGACCCGGGTCCCCGCGTCAGCGAGCTTGGCCAGCTTCGCGGCCACCGCCGCCTGGTGCGCCGGGTCCTCCACCGCGCCCCCGGTGAGGACGACGGCGGCGGCGCGCTGGCGCTGGAGCAGGGTGAGGTAGGTCAGCTCGCGGTCGGGGGAACCGCCGGTGTTGCAGACGACCGCCAGCTTCTCGCCGCCCGCCCGGCCCGAACCGTCGCCGGGGCCGCCGATCTCGCTCTGCGCCGCCCCCGCCATGATCCCGAAGAACGGGTCGGCGATGTCGTTGACGAGGATGCCGACCAGGTCGGAGGTGGCGGCGGCCAGGGCGCTGGCCTGCCCGTTGAGCACGTAGTCGAGGTCGTCCACCGCGCGCAGCACCCGCTCCCGGGTGGACGCCGCCACCGGGTAGTTGCCGTTCAGCACACGGGAGACGGTGGCCGGGGACACCCGGGCGCGGGCCGCCACGTCCGCCAGGGTGACTGTCATCGCATTCCTCCGTGGAGTGATGAGGGGGTCGGGACCAATCAGGGCGCCCCCTCTTGTCCGGGCCGCTGTCGGCAGGCTAGCGTCATCCCGTATAGAAAGCGCTTGCTACGGCTGTACGGAGGGAACTTTCGTGACACGCAGGACAGTGCGCATCGCCATGAACGGCGTCACGGGGCGCATGGGATACCGGCAGCACCTGGTGCGCTCGATCCTCGCGATCCGCGAGCAGGGCGGCCTCGATCTCGGCGACGGCGACGTGCTGTGGCCGGAGCCGGTCCTCGTCGGCCGCCGCGCCCACGCGCTGGAGGAACTCGCCGCACGGCACGGGCTGACCGAATGGTCCACGGACCTGGACGCGGTCCTCGCGGACGACACCGTCGACATCTACTTCGACGCCCAGGTCACCTCGGCACGGGTGGAGGCGATCAAGAAGGCCGTCGCCGCCGGCAAGCACGTCTACACCGAGAAGCCCACCGCCACGGACGTCGAAGGCGCCCTGGACCTGGCCCGCCTGGCGCAGGACGCCGGCATCAAGCACGGCGTCGTCCAGGACAAGATCTTCCTGCCGGGCCTGCTGAAGCTGAAGCGCCTGATCGACGGCGGCTTCTTCGGCGAGATCCTGTCCGTGCGCGGGGAGTTCGGCTACTGGGTCTTCGAGGGCGACTGGCAGGAGGCCCAGCGCCCCTCCTGGAACTACCGCGCCCAGGACGGGGGCGGCATCGTCGTGGACATGTTCCCGCACTGGGAGTACGTGCTGCACGAGCTGTTCGGCCGGGTCACCAGCGTCCAGGCACACGTCCAGACCCACATCCCCGAGCGCCGGGACGAGCACGGCAGGCCGTACGCCGCCACCGCCGACGACGCCGCCTACGGCATCTTCCAGCTGGCGGGCGGCGCCGTCGCCCAGATCAACTCCTCCTGGGCGGTCCGGGTCAACCGCGACGAGCTGGTCGAGTTCCAGGTCGACGGCACCCACGGCTCCGCCGTCGCGGGCCTGCGCAACTGCCGCGTCCAGCACCGCTCGGTCACCCCCAAGCCGGTCTGGAACCCCGACCTCCCGGTCACCGAGTCCTTCCGCGACCAGTGGCAGGAGGTCCCGGACAACGCGGTCTTCGACAACGGCTTCAAGGCCCAGTGGGAGCTGTTCCTGCGCCACATCGTGCTGGACGAGCCCTACGCCTGGGACCTGATGGCCGGCGCCCGGGGCGTGCAGCTCGCCGAGCTGGGCCTGAAGTCCCACGCGGAGGGCCGCCGCCTCGACGTACCGGAGCTGTCCCTGTGACCCGCCGTCTCCCCCAGGGACCACCGGAGGCAACCCCATGACCATCCACCTCCCGCAGGGCCCGTACGAACCCCGGGCCACCCCGCTCGACCTGACCCCGACCGGGACGCCCCTCGCCTCCCGTACGGTCTTCTCCGCCGCGCACGTCGTGGCCGACCCGTACGCCGACGTCACCCCCGACTCACCGGCCGCCGTCGACTGGGACGCCACGCTCGCCTTCCGCCGCCACCTCTGGTCGCACGGCCTGGGCGTCGCCGAGGCCATGGACACCGCGCAGCGCGGCATGGGCCTGGACTGGGCGGGCGCCGAGGAGCTGATCCGCCGCTCGGCCGCCGAGGCGAAGTCGGTCGGCGGCCTGATCGCCTGCGGTGTCGGCACGGACCAGCTGCCCCCGGGCCCGGCCACCCTCGCCGAGGTGCGTGGAGCGTACGAGGAACAGCTCGCCGTCGTCGAGGAGAACGGCGCCCAGGCCATCCTGATGGCCTCTCGCGCCCTCGCCGCCGCCGCGCAGGGCCCCCAGGACTACCTGGAGACGTACGCCCACCTCCTGCGCCAGGCCACCGAACCGGTCGTCCTGCACTGGCTCGGCCCGATGTTCGACCCGGCGCTCGACGGCTACTGGGGCTCCACCGACCTCGACCGGGCCACCGACACCTTCCTCCAGGTCATCGCGGAACACCCCGACAAGGTCGACGGCATCAAGATGTCCCTGCTCGACGCGGACCGCGAGATCGACGTCCGGCGCCGGCTGCCGAGTGGGGTGCGCTGCTACACCGGGGACGACTTCAACTACCCCGAGCTGATCGCCGGCGACGACCGGGGCTTCAGCCACGCGCTGCTCGGCATCTTCGACCCGCTGGGCCCGCTCGCCGCGCACGCGGTACGGGTCCTGGACACGGGCGACACCAGGGGTTTCCGCGAACTGCTCGACCCGACGGTCGAGTTGTCCCGGCACCTCTTCCGGGCGCCGACCCGGTTCTACAAGACGGGTGTGGTGTTCCTGGCCTGGCTGGCCGGCCACCAGGACCACTTCACGATGGTGGGCGGCCTGCAGTCGGCCCGCTCCCTGCCGCACCTGGCCAAGGCGTACGAACTCGCCGACCGGCTCGGCCTGTTCCCCGACCCGGAACTGGCCGAGTCCCGGATGCGCGCCCTGCTGACCGTCCACGGAGGTACCCGATGAGCGACGGCCGTCTCTCCGTCAACCAGGAGACCGTCAAGCAGTGGTCGCTGCCCGAGCTGGCCGAGGGCTGCGCGAAGGCGGGCATCGACAAGGTGGGCCTGTGGCGGGCCCCGGTCCAGGAGTACGGGGTCGAACGCACCGCCCGACTCCTCTGCGACCACGGCCTGTCCGTCACCAGCCTGTGCCGGGGCGGCTTCTTCACCGCCCTCGACCCGGCACAGCGGGCCCGCGCCCTGGACGACAACCGCGCCGCGATCGAGGAGGCGGCCGGCCTGTCCACGGACACCCTGGTCCTGGTCTCGGGCGGCCTGCCGGAGGGCAGCAAGGACCTGTACGGGGCCCGCGAACGCATCGCGGACGCCCTGGCCGAGTTGGGCCCCTACGCGGCCGAACGCGGGGTGCGCCTGGCCATCGAGCCGCTGCACCCGATGTTCGCCTCGGACCGCTGCGTGGTCTCCACGCTGTCCCAGGCCCTCGACATCGCGGAGCGCTTCCCGGCCGAGCAGGTCGGCGTGGTGGTCGACACCTACCACCTCTGGTGGGACGACCAGGCCCCCGCCCAGATCGCGAGGGCCGGTGCGTCCGGCCGCATCCACTCCTTCCAGCTGGCCGACTGGATCACCCCGCTCCCGGCGGGCGTCCTGCTGGGACGCGGCCAACTGGGCGACGGCAGCGTGGACTTCAGGGCGTTCCGTGCGGCGGTGGAGGCGACCGGCTTCGACGGCCCGATCGAGGTGGAGATCTTCAACGAGGCCCTGTGGGCGCGCGACGGCGCCGAGGTCGTGGCCGAGGTCGCCGCCCGGTACGCGGAGCACGCCTGCTGAATCCGGTGACTCCGGCGAGTCCGGCGAGTCCGGTGAATCCGGCTTCCTCCCCGGGGCCCGGCTGTGCGGTCCGGGCCCCGGGGGAGGGCGGCTCTACACGGCGGGAGCCTCGATGGTGACCGGCTCCCCGAGGTCGTAGAAGTGCTGGGACACGGTGCTGGGCGCCCCTCCCGTATGCGAGGTGGCCTGGGCGCCCACCGGGGTGCCGTCGTCCTCGATCCACAGGATGTACTCGGTCATCTCCGCGCCCTGGTAGTCGAAGTGCGCCGCGTTGGTGATGCGCCAGGCGTGGGTGTCCTTGCCGTTCTCCAGCGAGATCAGGGCCTTCTCGGTGTCGACCTTCCAGGTCGCGAACGTGCCGACGATGTCCGAGACGACCTGCGGATCGGAGAGCGTCCGGTACTTCCGCCCGAGCTCGGCGTCCACCGCCTCCTTGGAGTCGCTCTTCTCCCAGGCCCCGTCGGACTTGATCCACTCCTCGCCGCCGAGGAAGACGAACGAGTTCTTGGCGCGTTCTCCGCCCGCCCCGTCGACATCCCCCGCCAGCTCCGGATCGTCCCCGACCCGGAACCGCGTGGTGCCCGCCCGGTCCTTGTTGAGCATGTACTCGGTCCCCGTGCCGTAGGCCGCGAACGCGGCGGTCACACACGCCGCCAGGTCCTTGCCGGCGAGCTTCGCGTCCGACGCCAGCCCCAGGCTCTCGCACTCGGCCGGCTCCACGTACGCGGTGGCCTCGCTCTCCTCCGGTGCGGGCGAGGACGCGGAGGCGGGCGCGGAGGGAGGCGCGGAGGGGGAGCCGGCGGGCGACGAGGCCGCCGGCTGCGCCGCGTCCGTGTCCGGGTCGTCGGACGAGCAACCCGTGAGGAGAGCGGCGCCGACCGCGGTGACCGTCAAGGCTGTTATGAGGTGCTTCGATCTACCCATGGCCGGGATGGTAGCGGGACCGGGGCCCTCTCGACGGATGGGCCGGATCGCCGCTCCACTGACGGCCAGTCACCCCCACACCCCATCGGCCCTGCGGAGGATTCCCGATCCCCCTGGCCGGACCGCTCCTTCGACGGCGGCCGGACCTGGGCATCAGGCAGCAAGCTCGGTGCCATCGCCGTACCCGCCGGTCAAACCGGTCGACTGCACGCACCCCAAGGTCGTCCACCACAACCACGGGGTCAGCACCCACTGCTTCCGCAAGGCCACCGCCAATGACGCCCCCCGGAGAACCACCTCGGCGTCCGGCACCACGCCCCCCTGGCCGAAGGCGCTCCCGGCGGACGTGCCGTTCAACCCGGAGAGCTGAGCGGTCGGGCCGGGGCACGAGCGCCGGCCCGCAGCCGGGCGAGGTCCGACGCGTCCTGTCGGGCCTCGCCCCCTTCCGGTGCTTCCGTGGCGGGAGGACTCCTCGCAGGTCCATGCCTCGTAGACTCGGCCCTCCGAGTGATCCGCACGCTTTCGGTACCATCTATCAGTATCAGCCACCCGTCAGTTCCCTATGGTGCGCGAACCGAGTCCAATGCCCTCAACCATCCGCATACCGCTCAGGTCCGGGCAGATCGGTTCGGTGAAGCCGCGGCCGATGAGGAGTTCGCCGAGACGCTGGGCGGCGTGATCCGGCCGACGTGGAACCGGAACAGCCTGCCCCGCCCCTCCACACCGGACGGAACCGTTACTCATGTACGTCTCCCGCGTGTACGTCGAGAACATCAAATCGTTCCACGGCCCGCGCGTCGTCGATCTGACACTGACCCGCCCGGACGGCACGCATGCCGGCTGGACGGTCCTCGCCGGACGGAACGGCGCGGGAAAGACGACACTGCTGCGGGCGCTGGCCCTGGCACTCAGCGGGCCGGTCGCCGCGCGGGGACTCGTGCAGGGGTTCGAGAACTGGATGTCGCGTGGAGCAGTCGAGGGCTCGGCGCAGGCGAAGATCGTCAGGGACGCGGCCTTCGACCGTTTCAGCGCGTCCGGGCGCACCCAGACCAACTTCTGGGCGGGCCTGCGCTGGACGGCTCCGGCGGAAGACATGAGCAGCCGCAAGAGCGCGCAGCCGGCACTGGAAGGCATCAGGCAGAACCCCGAAGCCACGAGCGCCACCCCCGCACAACGCGGTCCCTGGGCGGACAACCCGACGGGCTGGTTCTGCGCCGCCTACGGCCCATTCCGGCGGATGGCCGGAGGATCGGGCGAGGTCCAGCGGCTGATGCTCGCCTCCGGCCCGGTGGCCCGACAGGCGAGCCTCTTCCACGAGGACGCCTCACTGGCCGAAGGAGTCGCCTGGCTGATCGAGCAGCACCTACGGGCGCTCGAAGGCCGGGAGGGCGCCGCAGCACTCAAACGTGCAGCGCTGTCGGTCCTTGGCCACGGGCTGCTTCCCGACGGCTACCGGGTCGAGGACGTCGACTCCGAGGGGCTGTGGGTGACCCGCGACGGTCACCGGTACCCGCTACGGGAGATGAGCGACGGATTCCGCACGGTGGCCGCACTCGTGGTCGATCTGCTCAAGCAGATTCACGATGCCTTCGGCGACGACGCGTTCAGCGGAGACGAGGGCGAGCGCGGTCCCGGCCTCCTGCCAGTGCCCGGTGTCGTGATCATCGATGAGATCGACGCCCACCTCCACGTCTCCTGGCAGCGCCGCATCGGCCCCTGGCTGACCGAACACTTCCCCAACATCCAGTTCATCGTGACGACCCACAGCCCGTACATCTGCCAGGCGGCCGATCCCGGCGGCCTCATCCGCCTGCCCGGTGTGGAAGAGGAAGGGGCCCCCGAGGTGGTGTCGGAGGACCTGTACGAGCGAGTGGTCTACGGCAGCGGTGACGACGCGGTCCTCTCCGAACTCTTCGGCCTCGACACCCCGTACTCCGAACAGGCCGAGCGCCGCCGTGCCGAATTCGTGGCGCTGGAGTCCCGGGTGTACGAGGGGGACACGTCACCGGAGACGGTCGAGCGCTACAAAAAGCTCAAGGAACTGCTCACCAGCTCACCGGCCGCGCGGGTCCATGAAATGTCCGCCCAGCTCCACCGCCTCTCCGAGGAGATCGGTGACGGAGAGGGCGGCAAAGGTCAGTGATCCGGCTGGAACGGGCTCCGCTGCCTCCGGGCACGGCAGCGCACCTCACCACGTACACCGATCGGATCGAGCGGACCGCCGAGGCCGACCGCAAGGCGAAGGCCGCTGACCTCTGGGCCCACACCACCGTCCGCCGTCGCGTACGTGGCGGTCTCCTGGCCACCCTCGCGGACATGGCCCCCGGCCACCAGCGCTGCATGTACTGCGGCGACAGCCAGGGCACGGACATCGACCATTTCGAGCCGAAGAGCCTCGCCCCGCTGCGCACGTTCGAGTGGCTCAAC
Source organism: Streptomyces sp. A0958 (assembly GCF_004795035.1). Taxonomy (GTDB): domain Bacteria; phylum Actinomycetota; class Actinomycetes; order Streptomycetales; family Streptomycetaceae; genus Streptomyces. The sequence continues at coordinate 95,192 of NZ_SSBK01000002.1, read as the reverse complement.
CACCTGCTGGCCTGCGCGTACTGCAACAGCAACCAGAAGCGGAACACCTTCCCGCGCTCGGAGAGGGACGGCAGCCCGCTCCTTCTCGATCCCACACTTCAGGAGCCGCTGGAGCACCTGCGGCTGATCCTGCCGGTGGGCAGGTACAAAGGGCTGACGCCCCAGGGCGAGGCGTGCATAGCCGTGTTCGGACTCAATTCCCGGGGAGTCCTCGTCGACGGCCGCAGAACGGCTTACGCAACCGCCAAGCAGTCGGTCGAGCTGTGGCGGATCGCCACGGACCGAGGTCAGCATGACAAAGCGGCGGAGATCGTCCGGGTGGCCTGGAACCGGCCGCTCGCGGACGTGCTGGCGGCGATGTTCCACCAAGCCGGCCATCGCGCGGCGGAGCTGTTGTTCACGGGCGAGGAAGAGACCCTGGGACTGCTGCGCGACCAGGGCCTGCGCGCGTCGTTCCTGTCCCGCGCCTGACATCGGCCCGGCGGCCCCGTCCGGGCGGGGCCGCCCCCGGCGTGGGGTGAGGTCAGGCGGAGAGGTGCCCGTCCTTGAGCGCGGTGACGAAGGAGGACCAGCCGGCGGGGGAGAAGGCGATGGCGGGGCCGGCGGGGGTCTTGCTGTCGCGGACGGGGACGGTGGCGTGGCCGGCTGCTACTTCGAGGCAATCGCCGTTGGCACCGCCGCTGTAGCTGGACTTGCGCCATTCGGTCAGGGGCGCGCTGTCAGTGGCGGGCTCGGTGATGTGCATTTTCGTACTCCTTCGCGATGCTTCTGACGAGCGCCACCGACTGTTGCCTTGAGGCCGCGTCACTCAGGGCGAGAGTGTAGGAGGTGTGGCAGGAGCCAACCAGCGCTGGGTCATCCACCAAGCGCCCGTTGTGAAGTCCCTCGATGTACGCCAGCGGGGCCGCGTCTGCGAAGGACAGCAAGTAGAGCATGCCCTCCAGAAGCGCGTGTGCTCCGGATGCGAACGGCAGCACATGCATGCGCACGCGCCCGGAATCGGACATGTCCGCCAACTTGTGCAGTTGCTCTGCCATCACCTCTGGTCCGCCGACGCGGCGCCTGAGAGCCGCCTCATCGAGCAGAATCCACGTTACCGGTGCCGATGGCTTATCCAGCAGCACGGCTCGTTTGGCACGGCTGACAACCAGCTCGTCAAGTTCCTCTGCGCTGTGGTTAGGGCGGTATGCCTCGAACACGGCTCGCGAATACGTTTTCGTCTGGAGCAGCCCCGGGATGAGAGAGCCGCCGTAGTGACGGATCTCCGTAACCTCACGCTCCAACTCGGCCACTACACCGAAGTAGTGTGCGTACGCCGGGTCCAGATCCTCCAGCCACCGCTCGAAGAATCCGTCCGTCCCCAACGCCCGGTCGATCCGCTGCGCGTCCTCCGGACTCGGCAGCCGCCGCCCCGCCTCGTAATGGCTGATGAGGGTGGGCGAGCAGACCACCATCTCGCTCAGGGCTTCCTGCGTCAGGCCCGCCGCGATGCGCCGCAGCCGCAGCTCCTCGCCGTACTTCTGCCTCGGCGTACGCGGACCGTGTTTCGTTCCCATGCAGTCCAACTCCCCGTCTTGACACACGCGCTGTCATCCCCGACCCCCTGGCAGCGTAGCCACGAATGACCCCACTCTGTGATGGGTTCGCTACGGAAAGAAGCGGCCGACCCTCGAACGAGGAAACCGAGAGACCCCCGCGACCGACGCAACCGGTCCGGGGGCATGGTCACCCCCAGAAAGCAGGCTGACATGAAGCACGCTATCGCCCGACTCCTGAAGCCGGTACGCCGACGGCTGTCCCCCGCGCAGCGCCAACAGCCCCCCGTGGTCCACCCGCACGCCTACGCGTACCCCTACTCGTGCACCTGCGCCCACCGGGCCGTGGCATGAGGACGAGCACCGAACCGACCGACCGCGCCGACGCGTCGGGGATGCGGCTGCTGCCGTGGACGGGGGCGGGCGGGAAGCCCTGTTACGTCGTCGGGGACGGCACTGGCTACGTCTCGCGGATGGCCGACGACGTGGAGGACATCCAGCTGGACATGGCGAACGAACTGCTCGGCCACGCCGCCGATCTGCTGGCGGACGACGCGTCCACCGGGTCGCAGGTCCGCTTCGTCGCCAACAGGCTGAACGAGTCGCTGCGCCAGATCGTGCGCGTCGCGGAGAGCCGCGGGGCGCGGCTCGAATTGCTCGCCCCGGTGAACGGGGCGCCGGACGGCTGACGCCCACCCGTCCGGCGCTCCCCGCACCGGGGGGCGCCGGACGGGCGAGGGGCCCTACATCCCGGCGACGCTCCCGCAGGTGATGGTGCCGTCGACGGTGATCGAGTCACCGGTCGGGTCGGTCGGTCCGAGTTCCAGCCCGGCCACGGTGACGACCCAGGTGCCGCCGCTCTTGCTGCCGGTGATCCCGGGCGCGGAGGTGTGGAGGTAGCTCGTGCCGTCGTCCGTGGTGAGCGTGGTCATCGCCTTGTCGTCGGTCACGACGGCGGTGAACGAGGGCTTCGCGGGGGTGGAGCTGTCCGCGCTGTCCGGTGCGGTGATGGCGGCGAGCTTCCCGTTCATCACTGCGCACCCGACGCTCTTGATGGAGACCTCCCCGCTCGCGCCACCCTTGTAGCTGAGCTGCGCGGACCCCTTCCCGTCCCCCGCCGGCTCCGAGCCCTCGTCGTCCTTCGCCTTGTCGTCCTTCCCCGCGTCGGCGGGCGCGCTCGCCGAGGAGTCGGACGCGTCCTTCTTGGAGTCATCGCTGTCCGACGAACACCCGGTGAGGGCCAGCGCGGCGGCGGCCAAGGCTATGAACGGGACGGTCAGGGCGCGGGACCTGTGCATCTTCGAAACCTTTCGACAGCCTGTGAGGACGCTCACCGTACAGGGACCGCACCTGCGGACGGCGGGACTCCGGGGAGCGTGCGGACACAGGCGGCGCGGGTGGCCGGCTGCGCTCGGGGACCGGGCAGCGGCCGGAGGGGGCGGTCAGGCGTGGTGCCAGCGGTTACGCCCGTCGGCGGCGGGGCCACAGACCATCGGGGTGCCGGCGGCGGTGACGCCCGTGGCGGGGGGAGAGCAGAACGCCCCGGGGTGCACGGTTCCAGAGCTGCCGCCCGAGGTGCCTCCGCCCGAAGCGCCTCCGCCCGAGGAACTGCCGCCGGAGGACGACCCGCCGGAGGAGCCGTCGCTCGGAGTGTTTCCGCCCGAAGGAGCCCCGCTGCCCCCGGAACTTCCGGACCGGGCGGCGCCGGATGAATGCCCGTCCCCACCCGAGGCGCTTCCGCTTCCGTCCCCGTCCTCGTCCTCGTGACTGTCGGGAGCGTTGGCCGGGTCCTCATAGGTGGTGTCTTTGGAGTCGGGACAACTCCGCACGCTGCTGTCGTCGGTCCATCGCCCCAGATCGAGCCGGACCTCGGTGGTGGAGTGAACCTGCTTCTTGTCGTCCGGCGACTGGAAGCAGACGTGCCATTCGTTGCCGTTCTTCGCCGCCTCATCGGCGGTGGGGGCGTCGACATCGAGGTAGACGTCGTCGAGCGTGACGCGGCTGAGCGAGATGCCGGAGTGAGTCAGGGACTTGACCGCCGAGGCGTAGGTGGCGCCGACGACATCCGGCATCATCGGCCACGCAAGCGGGCCCCCGTCCTCCTTCGGGCACGGCTCGCCGCTTTTGGCCGCCGCGAAGTCGATCGTCATCCTGGCCGTGTCGGAGTCCTGAAAACACACGCGCCAGTTCGCGCTGTTGTGGATGGCGCGGTTCTCCGTGGATGCGTCGTGACGGGTGGTGGTGAAACCGACGGACCGGGTCCGCTCCTCGGCCTCGGCCAGTGACCTGCCGGTGTAGTCGGCGATCTCCGGAGGCGCGGATGCGGTGGCGGACGACGCGGGTGTATGCCGCTCGTCCGCCGCTGCGGGAGCCTTCGCGTTGGCCTTGTCCGTGCTGCCGTCATCGAGTTGGCCACCGATACCCCCGCCGATGGCGAACAGCAGGAGGGCGCCGAACGTCGCGCCGAGCTTGGCGAACCAGCGCCACGGCGGAACGGTCCACATCGCCACCATCGCGGCCATCATCGAGAGGAGGCCGAGGTAGGGATTGAGTGCGCCGGTGAGAGCGACAAGAAGGAGAAGCCCCAGCGCGACCGGGGTGGACTTCCACCGAGGCCGGGGCCGAGGCGGAGGCGGAGGCGGGGACGGGACGTTGTACGGGTTCATCGACGTTTCGTTTCTCTGGCACCTGTGGGCGGTCGGCGTACTTCCGGTGAAGTGGTGCCACGGCGGAGGCGAGATCCTGCGGCCGAACCGTGCCGTATCGGCCGGTCGGCGTGAGCGGAATTTCGGGAGTCCTCGCCGTGGGCGCCCGCCCGTGCTTGGAGTAACGATCATTCGGGCGTGACGCTACGGGCGGTGGATGTGCACGGCATTCCGGGGAGGGGTCCGGGGTGTCGAGAAGCCCTGAGCGATGTCATGCCGCCACCCACGAGACGGGTTCCAGGCATCCCATGTGCTGCGTACAACCCGTCACATAACCTCGTGCGGGAGTCCTTACATGAGGGTGTGTTCCTCTGGCCCGAGGAGGCGAAGGTGACCGGAACCGGCGCGCGGTGGCTCGTGGGCGTGCTGGTCGTGGCCTGCGTGCTGCTAGCCGGCCCCAGCGCACCGGAGGGCGCCTACATCGCCAAGCCGCTGCCGGCCGGCGCTCCCCAGGAAGTCGTGCCGAACCGCGTCATGACGTGGAACATCTGCAATCCCTGCAAGGGGAGCGGCCGGAACGTCGGCCGGGCGGCGGAGATCGCCACGTACGCGCCTCAGGTCATCGGCCTGCAAGAAGCGTGCGTGGGTGATGTCGAGAGAATCCGGGATCATCTCCAGTATCTGTACGGGCTGGTCTACCACGTCGAGTACGGATCGGTTCTGCGGAGTTGGAGCCGCTGCGGGGGAGTGCCGTGGAGTCCGGGGGGCTTCGGCCAGGCAATCCTCTCGGCCGCTCCGATGACCGACCCCGTGAACGTGGAGTACCCCGACGGCGGTTCCGAGGACCGCGGGTACATGGCCGTCACCACCCTCGTGGACGGCACGCCCGTCCGGGTCTTCAACACGCACCTGGCCCAGTGGAGTCAGGATTCAGTCCGCGCCAAGCAGACCGCCGTGCTGGCGAAGGCGGTCGCCCGGCATGACCGCACGATCGTTCTCGGAGACTTCAACGCGGTGCCGGATGCCGCTGAACTCGCCGTGATGTGGGGCCCGGCCGCGGACGCGGACCCCGAGTGCGGTCCCTCGGCGGCCCGTACGTGCGAGCCGACCACCGATTGGCGCAGCAAGTTCGACTACATCTTTCTGCGCGGCTTCGCCCCACTCGACCACGGTGCGCATCTCACTCCGTACTCCGACCACGATCTGGTGCGGGCCGATCTGAGGCGGGCGTAACGAGGTGCTTCTGCGGGCGGCCCACAGGGAGGGGGAGGCGAGTCCCGACCTGGTCAATCGGGCCGCCCCTGCCACCCGCAGCCGTGTCGTGCGGACGCGAGGTGAAGCGAGGCCGGTACCCCGAGGGTGGTGCCGAGGATTCGACCCCGGCCGGCCCACCACTCCAAGGATCAGCACAGGACAAGGCCTAGGCTCGCGTTCATGCTGAGACTAGGAATCCCCGTCATCGGTGTCACGGACGTTCCCCGCGCAGAGGCTTTCTGGACCGCCGCCCTGAACCTGGTCGCCACCGAGGAGTGGAGGACCGAAACGTGGCGGACGCTCACCTACCCCGACGGCTCCGGCCGAGCCCTTGGCCTGTTGCGCAGCGCCTCCCCGGCCGAGCCGCACCCCCGCCTCCACCTGGACCTCTTCACGGACACGGCCGAGGAACAACAGGCGGAGGTCCGGCGACTGGTCGGTCTCGGCGCGCGAACCGTCGACTGGGACCACTACCCGCCCGATCCCGACTTCGTTGTTCTCGCCGATCCGGACGACAACATCTTCTGTGTCGTGGACCTGAGCCGTGCACCCAGCGGCGGTGACCGGCCGACGCCCTGACGGCCCTGGCGACGGCCGGACCGGCGAGAGTCCCGCTGTCCCGGACGGGGGCCCCGGTGTCACCGCACAGCGGCCCCCTCGGCCGGCGGCGCGGAGGCCGACTCCTCGTACTCGGCCCGCGCCGCCGAGACGGACATCGACCGGCTCGTCGTCGCCCCGTCGCCCGGGTCGCCCGGGTCGGAGGTCAGAACGGCGGGCGCCCGTGGGTCCGCCGGTACCTGCGGTACCAGGGATGGCGGACGACCCCCACGACGAACAGGAACGCGCCGAGGCCGCTCACGACGGCGCAGATGAACAGGGCGACCACATCGCCCCAGCTCCCCAGCGCGTCGCTCACGGAACTCCCGCGGCTGCTGTGCCCGCCGTTGAGGCCGCTGACGAGAGTGCCGATGCCGAGGACGAGCACCAGCAGTCCGGCGATGACGGCGTCCTTCGGCCTGCGCAGAGCCCCGAACCGGTGCGGGCCGTTCCTGCCGCCGCCGAACCACGGCAGTGGCTCGGCCGGCTCGGGAGTGCGGGGCCGGCCCTCGGACGGGTCCATGCCTGAAGCGTAGTCCGGGAGCCGGGGCATCCCGGACGGGCCCCACGCGGCCCCCGGTCCCGGAGCCCGGTGTCAGCCCGGCCCGGTACCGTCGAGCCATGTCCAGCATGCCGAACATGGCCGTCCTCGAAGGCGTACTCGAGCGCATCACGTACGCGAACGAGGAGAACGGGTACACGGTCGCCCGCGTCGACACCGGGCGCGGGGCCGGGGATCTGCTCACCGTGGTGGGCTCGCTGCTCGGGGCGCAGCCGGGGGAGTCGCTGCGGATGGAGGGGCGTTGGGGCTCCCACTCGCAGTACGGGAAGCAGTTCACCGTCGAGAACTACACGACGATCCTCCCGGCCACCATCCAGGGCATCCGCCGCTATCTCGGCTCCGGGCTGATCAAGGGCATCGGCCCGGTCATGGCCGACCGGATCACCACCCACTTCGGCGTCGACACCCTCGACATCATCGAGCGGGAGCCGAAGCGCCTGGTCGAGGTCCCCGGGCTCGGGCCGAAGCGGACGAAGATGATCGCCGCCGCCTGGGAGGAACAGAAGGCGATCAAGGAGGTCATGGTCTTCCTCCAGGGCGTCGGCGTCTCGACGTCCATCGCCGTCCGTATCTACAAGAAGTACGAGGACGCCTCGATCTCCGTCGTGAAGAACCAGCCCTACCGGCTGGCCGCCGACGTCTGGGGCATCGGCTTCCTCACCGCCGACAAGATCGCCCAGGCGGTCGGCATCCCGCACGACAGCCCGGAACGGGTCAAGGCCGGACTCCAGTACGCGCTGTCCCAGTCCACCGACCAGGGGCACTGCTTCCTGCCCGAGGAACGGCTGATCGCGGACGCGGTGAAGCTCCTCCAGGTGGACACCGGCCTGGTCATCGACTGCCTGGCCGAGCTGGCCGAGGAGCCGGAGGGGGTCGTGCGGGAGAAGGTGCCGTCGCCCGAGGGCGGGGAGCCGGTCACGGCCGTCTATCTGGTGCCCTTCCACCGGGCCGAGATCTCGCTCGCCTCGCAGGTGCGGCGGCTGCTTCGGACGCCGGAGGAGCGGATGCCGGCCTTCGCGGACGTCGACTGGGACAAGGCCCTGAAGTGGCTCGCGGGCCGCACCGGCGCCAAGCTGGCGCCCGAGCAGGAGGCCGCCGTACGGCTCGCGCTCAGCCGGAAGGTCGCCGTCCTGACGGGCGGGCCGGGCTGCGGCAAGTCGTTCACGGTCCGCTCCATCGTGGAGCTGGCCCGCGCGAAGAAGGCGAAAGTGGTGCTGGCCGCGCCCACCGGGCGGGCGGCGAAGCGGCTCTCGGAGCTGACCGGGGCCGAGGCGTCCACCGTGCACCGGCTGCTGGAGCTGAAGCCCGGCGGCGACGCGGCGTACGACCGGGACCGTCCGCTGGACGCCGACCTGGTCGTCGTGGACGAGGCGTCGATGCTCGATCTGCTCCTCGCCAACAAGCTCGTCAAGGCGGTGGCACCGGGTGCCCATCTGCTGCTCGTCGGCGATGTGGACCAGCTGCCCTCGGTGGGGGCGGGGGAGGTGCTGCGGGACCTGCTCGCGGACGGCGGCCCGGTCCCGGCGGTCCGGCTGACCACCATTTTCCGCCAGGCCCAGCAGTCGGGCGTCGTCACCAACGCCCACCGGATCAACTCGGGCGTGCCGCCCCTCACCCAGGGGCTCAGCGACTTCTTCCTCTTCGTCGAGGACGAGACGGAGGACGCCGGGGTGCTGGCGGTGGACGTCGCCTCCCGTCGTATTCCGGCCAAGTTCGGACTGAATCCGCGCCGGGACGTACAGGTCCTCGCCCCGATGCACCGGGGCCCGGCCGGGGCCGGTCATCTCAACGGGCTCCTCCAGCAGGCGATCACCCCGGGCCGGCCCGGGGTGCCGGAGAAGCGGTTCGGCGGCCGGGTGTTCCGCGTGGGCGACAAGGTGACCCAGATCCGCAACAACTACGACAAGGGCGAGAACGGCGTCTTCAACGGCACGGTGGGTGTCGTCACCGGCCTTGACCTGGACGAACAGCGGCTGACGGTCCTCACCGACGAGGACGAGGAGATCGGTTACGACTTCGACGAGCTGGACGAGCTGTCCCACGCGTACGCCATGACGATCCACCGTTCCCAGGGCAGCGAGTACCCCGCCGTGGTCATCCCGGTGACGAGGAGCGCCTGGATGATGCTCCAGCGGAACCTGCTGTACACCGCCGTGACGCGGGCCAAGAAGCTCGTCGTGCTGGTCGGCTCCCGGCAGGCGATCGGCCAGGCGGTCCGCACGGTTTCCGCAGGCAGACGGTGTACGGCGCTGGATTACCGGCTGCACGGAGGCCCCGGAGGAGGATTCCCGGAAAAAATGATCGATCAAATCGGTGGGAAACATCACGGAGGTCTTCCGGAACCGCAGTCAAGGGGGCAGGATGGCTAAGTTCGCGGCACTCAGTGCCGCGAGTAGGTCCAATGGACGACCCCGAGTGCACTCTCCTGAGCCAAATGGGGGAGGGTGGAGACAGTCAGGGAACCTCGAAGAAGAGGCACTACGTCGGTGAGGGATGACGTGAGCGAGCACACCAACAACGCTGTGGTACTGCGGTACGGCGATGGCGAGTACACCTACCCGGTGATCGACAGCACCGTCGGCGACAAGGGCTTCGACATCGGGAAGCTCCGGGCGAACACCGGCCTGGTGACGCTGGACAGCGGATACGGCAACACCGCTGCCTATAAATCGGCCATCACCTACCTCGACGGCGAGCAGGGCATCCTGCGGTACCGCGGCTACCCGATCGAGCAGCTCGCCGAGCGCTCGACGTTCCTCGAGGTCGCGTACACGCTCATCAACGGTGAGCTTCCCAAGGTCGACGAGCTGTCGACCTTCAAGAACGAGATCACCCAGCACACCCTGCTGCACGAGGACGTCAAGCGGTTCTTCGACGGCTTCCCGCGCGACGCCCACCCGATGGCCATGCTGTCCTCGGTCGTCAGCGCGCTGTCCACGTTCTACCAGGACAGCCACAACCCGTTCGACGAGGAGCAGCGCCACCTCTCCACGATCCGGCTGCTCGCCAAGCTCCCGACCATCGCCGCGTACGCGTACAAGAAGTCGATCGGTCACCCGTTCGTCTACCCGCGCAACGACCTCGGCTACGTCGAGAACTTCCTGCGGATGACCTTCTCGGTCCCCGCCCAGGAGTACGAGCTGGACCCGGTCGTCGTCTCGGCGCTCGACAAGCTGCTCATCCTGCACGCGGACCACGAGCAGAACTGTTCGACCTCCACCGTGCGCCTGGTCGGCTCCTCGCAGGCGAACATGTTCGCCTCGATCTCCGCCGGCATCTCGGCGCTGTGGGGCCCCCTGCACGGCGGCGCCAACCAGTCCGTGCTGGAGATGCTGGAAGGCATCCAGGCCAACGGCGGCGACGTCGACTCCTTCATCCGCAAGGTGAAGAACAAGGAGGACGGCGTCCGCCTGATGGGCTTCGGCCACCGGGTGTACAAGTCCTTCGACCCGCGCGCCAAGATCATCAAGGCCGCGGCCCACGACGTGCTGTCCGCGCTCGGCAAGTCCGACGAGCTGCTCGACATCGCGCTCAAGCTGGAGGAGCACGCGCTCTCCGACGAGTACTTCGTCTCGCGCAACCTCTACCCGAACGTGGACTTCTACACGGGCCTGATCTACCGCGCCATGGGCTTCCCGACCGAGATGTTCACCGTGCTCTTCGCGCTCGGCCGCCTCCCCGGCTGGATCGCCCAGTGGCACGAGATGATCAAGGAGCCGGGTTCCCGCATCGGCCGCCCGCGCCAGATCTACACCGGCGAGGTCCTGCGCGACTTCGTCCCGGTCGAGGGCCGCTGAGCGCCTGACCGGACCCTCGTATCGCCCCGGCCCTGACTGACGCCGGACTCCTTCGCCCCCGACTGCCGCGCACTCACCCCGAGCGAGCGCGGAGTCCGGGGGCGTTGTGCGTTTCAGGGCGCCGGCCGTGGGTGCCACGGAATGGAGCCCGGGGCTCGGGGCGCTCCCGTGTACAGCGAGAAGCGCCCCGCCATCGATCCCCCCACGGGCCGACAGCGAGGCGCTTCCCATATCCCGGAGCGGATTCCCCCCACGGGATCCGGCCGGGCGTTCTGTGGGAGCCGAAGCTCCTGGGTGTTCCTCGGTCCTGCTTGTCCTGCGCTTCTTCCGCCTGCTCCTGTGGTCTGCCGGGGTACGTACTGACGGGAGGGCCGCTCAAAGCTCCCCGGTGTACGTGCCCCGGCCCACGCTTGCCCGGAGCATCCCCCAAGACGCTCCGCCGGACGTCCCCCAAGACATCCTTGGCATCGCACTCTAAGACTCGCGAACCCATCGAATGGTTACCCTGAAACCGATGTGATCTGAATCTCATTGTGGAAATTACGTGAAGGACCGCAGGCGCAGGCTGTTCGTCACGACGAAGACCGATGAGAAGGCCATCGCCGCTCCAGCAATCATAGGGTTGAGCAGGCCAAATGCCGCAAGGGGTAGAGCGGCAACGTTGTAGCCGAATGCCCAGAAAAGGTTGCCCTTGATCGTAGTGAGGGTGCGCCGGGAGAGACGGATGGCGTCAGCGGTCACCTTGAGATCTCCACGAACCAGCGTCAGATCGCTCGCCTCGATCGCCGCGTCCGTGCCGGTGCCCATGGCCAGGCCGAGGTCGGCGGTGGCCAGCGCGGCGGCGTCGTTGACCCCGTCACCGACCATGGCGACCACCCGCCCCTGGGCCTGAAGACCCTCGATGACGTGCGCCTTTTCCTCCGGCAGCACCTCCGCGCGGACCTCCTCGATGCCGACCTCGCGGGCCACGGACTGCGCCACGGCCCGGTTGTCGCCGGTCAGCAGGATCGGCGTCAGGCCGAGCGCCCGGAGCGCGGCGACGGCCTCCGCGCTGGATTCCTTGACCGCGTCGGCGACTTCGAGGACGCCGCGCGCCTCGCCGTCCCAGGCGACCGCGATTGCCGTACGTCCCTGAGTGGCGGCCTGCGTCAGTGCGGCGGTCAGTGTGTCGGGGAGGTTCGTTCCGGTGTCGGTGAGCAGCCGGGGGCGTCCGACGAGGACGGTGTGGTCTTCGACGGTGCCCCGGACGCCGAGTCCGGGGACGTTGGTGAAGTCCTGGGGGGTGGGGAGGGGGGCGCCGGTGCGGTCGGTGGCGCCGGTGGCGACGGCCTGGGCGATGGGGTGCTCGGAGGCGTGTTCCAGGGCGCCGGCCAGGCGCAGGACGTCGGTCTCGGTGGTGCCGGGGGCGGTGTGGACGGCCTGGAGGGTCATGCGGCCGGTGGTGACCGTGCCCGTCTTGTCGAGGACGATCGTGTCGACGCGGCGGGTGGACTCCAGGACCTCGGGGCCCTTGATCAGGATGCCCAGCTGGGCGCCGCGCCCGGTACCGACCATGAGGGCGGTCGGCGTGGCGAGGCCCAGGGCGCACGGGCAGGCGATGATCAGGACGGCGACGGCTGCCGTGAACGCGGCCGTCACGTCGTCCGTGGTGAGCAGCCAGACGATCAGCGTGCCGAGGGCGATGAGCAGGACGACCGGGACGAACACCGCCGAGATCCGGTCGGCCAGGCGCTGCACCTCGGCCTTGCCGTTCTGCGCGTCCTCGACCAGCTTCGCCATCCGGGCCAGCTGCGTGTCGCCGCCGACCCGGGCCGCCTCGACGACGAGCCGGCCGGAGACGTTCACGGTGGCACCGGTGACCTGGTCCCCCACGCCCACGTCGACCGGGACGGACTCGCCGGTGAGCATGGACGCGTCCACCGCCGAGGCGCCCTCCACGACGGTCCCGTCCGTCGCGATCTTCTCGCCCGGGCGGACGACGAAGCGGTCGCCCACGGCGAGCCGGCCGACGGGGATGCGTACTTCGGCGCCGCCCCGCAGGACGGCCACGTCCTTGGCGCCCAGATGCATCAGGGCCCGCAGGGCCGAACCCGCCCTCCGCTTGGACTTCGCTTCCAGATAGCGGCCCAGCAGGATGAAGGTGACGACGCCCGCCGAGACCTCCAGATAGATGGTGGCCGAGGCCTCGGTGCGGGAGGCCGTCAGGTCGAAGCCGTGCCGCATGCCGGGCATCCCGGCGTCACCGAGGAACAGCGCCCACAGGGACCAGCCGAAGGCGGCGAGGGTTCCGACGGAGACCAGGGTGTCCATGGTGGCCGCGCCGTGCCGCAGGTTGGTCCAGGTGGCCCGGTGGAAGGGCAGCCCGCCCCAGACGACGACGGGAGCGGCGAGGGTGAGCGAGAGCCACTGCCAGTTGTCGAACTGCAGGGCCGGGATCATCGCGAGGGCGACGACGGGGGCGGCGAGGACGGCGGAGACGATGAGCCGCTGCCGGAGGGGGGCGAGCTCGGACGCGGCTCCGGACTCCGGTTCCGGTTCCGGTTCCGGTTCCGGTTCTCGGTCGGGTTCGTGCTTCGGCCCGGATTCCGGTTCTTGTCCCGGTCCCTGTCCCGGTTCTCGTTCCGGTTTTTGCTGCGGGCCGGATTCCGGTTCTGTCGCCGTCTCCGGTTCCGGGCGGGTGGTCTCGGCGGGCTCGGCGGCCTTCGGGGCGGGTCGGGCTACCGGCTTCGCGGTGTAGCCGGTCTTCTCGACCGTGGTGATGAGGTCCTGTACGGAGACGTCGGCGTCCCGGTAGCTGACGCGGGCCTTCTCGGTGGCGTAGTTGACGGTGGCGGTGACGCCGTCCATCCGGTTGAGCTTCTTCTCGACGCGGGCCGCGCAGGAGGCGCAGGTCATGCCGCCGATCACGAACTCGGCTTCCGAACTCGCCGCCGCAGCGGTTCCGGCCTCTGGTGCGCTGTGCATGTCCGAACTCCTGGAACGCCGACCGGGCCGTACCCCACCAGTATCTGCTGGTCGGTCCGGCCCGGCGGAAACGGGGTGGTGCGGGGAGGGGCGGTTCCCGAGGCGGTCAGGCGCGCCCGGCGAGCTCGTAACCCGCCTCGTCGACGGCGGCGCGTACGGCCTCGTCGTCCAGGGCGGCCCGGGAGACCACCGTCACCTGTCCGGTGGACGCCACGGCCTTCACCGAGGTGACACCGTCGATGGCGGAGATCTCCTCGGAGACCGCGCCCTCGCAGTGCCCGCAGGTCATGCCGGTCACCTGGTAGACGGTGGTCACGCCGGCCTGTCCGGCGTCCGTGCCCGCGCTGTCGTGGCAGGAACCGCTGGGCGAGCAGCAGGAGCCGGTCGCCTGGGGGAGCTGGGTCTCGGCGGTCATCGTGTTCTCCTCTTCGACGGGCACACAGGTGGGTGGGCGGGCGCACGCCGGTGCGCCTCCACGTTCTCCACTTTATACCCCTAGGGGGTATGACGCGAGTCGACCCGTGCGGGCGTGTCGTCGCGGACCTTGGTGCATTCCGGTGAAAACGGTGCCCGCCGAGACGGAGAGCCCGCGGCTGCGGGTCGTGCGGGGAGGGGAGGGCATGCGTCCAGGCTCATCACGCGGGGAGACGTGCGTCAAGGATACGTCCGTATGTCCGTACAAATGGTTGACAGTGATCAGGGGAAGAGTTAGACCGGAGACCGGCAGCCGCCGCGGCAGCCGCCCCCACCGGTAGCCCGAAGGGCGCCCAGCCGAAGGGACGCTGAATGCCTGAGCCGTACGACGTGATCACGATGGGGCGGATCGGGGTGGACCTCTATCCCCTCCGGACCGGTGTGCCGCTGGCCCGGGTCGACACCTTCGGGAAGTTCCTCGGCGGTTCCCCCGCCAACGTCGCCGTCGCCGCTGCCCGCCTGGGCCGGCGTACCGCCGTGGTGACCCGGACCGGGCAGGACCCCTTCGGCACCTACCTGCACGACCAGTTGCGGGGGTTCGGGGTGGACGACCGCTGGGTGACACCCGTCGCCGCCTACCCGACGCCGGTCACCTTCTGCGAGGTCTTCCCGCCCGACGACTTCCCCCTCTACTTCTACCGGCAGCCCAAGGCCCCGGACCTGGAGATCCACGCGGCGGAGCTGGACCTGGAGGCGATCAGGGCCGCCCGGGTGTTCTGGATGACCGGAACCGGGCTGTGCGCCGAGCCGAGCCGTACCGCGACGCTCGCCGCGCTCCGCGCCCGCGACCGCTCCGGGGGCATCACCGTCTTCGACCTCGACTGGCGCCCCATGTTCTGGGAAACCGGCGAGGAGACCGGGACGACGGCAGGAACGACGGCCGGGACCACACCCGCGCCGACGGCCGGGACCATGACCACGGCGTCGGCCGGGACCACACCCGCGCCGGCAACCGGGACCGCGGCCGGGACAACCCCCGCGCCCGCGTCCACCCCGTCCGCCCGTTACCGCGAAGCCCTCGCGTACGCCACGGTCGCCGTGGGCAACCTGGACGAGTGCGAGATCGCGACCGGCGAGCGCGAACCGTACGCGGCGGCCCGCGCCCTCATCGACGCGGGCGTCGAGCTGGCCGTCGTCAAGCAGGGCCCGGCGGGCGTCCTCGCCGTCCACCGGGACGGCACCGTCGCCGATGTGCCACCGCTGCCCGTCGAGGTGGTCAACGGCCTCGGCGCGGGCGACGCGTTCGGCGGCTCGCTCTGCCACGGGCTGCTCGCCGGCTGGGAGACCGCCCGCATCATGCGCTACGCCAACGCGGCCGGCGCCATCGTCGCCTCCCGGCTCGCCTGCTCCTCCGCCATGCCCTTCCCGCACGAGGTCGAAGCGGCCCTCGCGGAGGGCGCCGTCACCTCCCACGCCCCCGGAGCGGCCCGATGAGCCCGGCGGCCTCCCGGGTGTCCGAGCTGGTCCACCTGCGGATGCACCACCCGGAGGCCGTCGCGGAGTCCGCCGCCCGGCGCGCCAGGCGCCCGCTCGTCACCGGGCGCGGCCGGCTGATGATCGTCGCCGCCGACCACCCCGCCCGCGGCTCGCTCGCGGTCGGCGGACGCGAACTGGCCATGGCCAACCGCTTCGAGCTGCTGGAACGGCTCTGCCTCGCCCTCTCCCGGCCCGGCGTCGACGGCGTCCTCGCCACCGCCGACATCCTGGACGACCTGCTGCTCCTGGGCGCCCTGGAGAACAAGGTCGTCATGGGCTCGATGAACCGAGGCGGACTGGTCGGCGCCTCCTTCGAACTCGACGACCGCTTCACCGGATACCGCCCCGAGGACCTGGCCCGCCTCGGCTTCGACGCCGGAAAGCTCCTGCTGCGGATCGACCACCAGGACCCCGGCTCCCTCGACACGATGCACGCCACCGCCCGCGCCATCGACGCCATGGCCGCGCACCGGCTGCCCGTCTTCGTCGAACCCTTCCTCTGCCGCCGCGCCGCCGGCCGGGTCCGCAACGACCTGGGTGCCGCCGCCGTCAGCACCGCCATCGCCATCGCCTCGGGGCTGGCCGGCACCTCCGCGTACACCTGGCTCAAGGTCCCCGTCACCGAGAGACCCGAAGACATGGCGCGGGTCATGGAGAGTTCGACGCTGCCCGCCGTGCTGCTCGGCGGCGAGGTCGGTGACGACCAGGACGCGGCGTACGAGAAGTGGCGGGCCGCGCTGCGGCTGCCGACCGTCCGGGGCCTCGTGGTGGGGCGCTCGCTGCTCTACCCGGCCGACGGGGACGTGACCGCCGCCGTCGACACGGCCGTATCACTGCTCGCACCGGGCGGCACATCCGGGGAAGGGACATGAGTATGCGAGGACAACCGACGTACCACCTGCCCGCGGGCCGTACCGCCCACGGCCCCTACGCCCTCGACATCGGCCCGGAGCAGGCCGGATGGGAGCGGTCGAGCCTACGAGTGGTGGAACTGGAGCCAGGAGGAGTTCACACACTTGTCACCGGGGAGAGCGAGTGGATCGTACTGCCGTTGACCGGCAGCTGTACGGTGCACATCTCAGATGAGATCTTTGAACTGCTGGGCCGTAAGAGCGTGTTCAGCGGCGTAACCGACTTCGCCTATGTACCGCGCGACGCCCACGCACAGATCGCCTCCGGCGCAGGCGGCCGCTTCGCCCTGGCAGGAGCGAAGTGCGAGCGACGACTCCCCGCTCGCTACGGCCCCGCGCCGGAGGTACGCGTGGAACTGCGCGGCTCCGGCACCTGCTCCCGCCAGGTCAACGACTTCGCCGCCGCCGACACCTTCGACTGCGACCGGCTGATCGCCGTCGAAGTCCTCACCCCCGGCGGCAACTGGTCCTCCTACCCGCCGCACAAACACGACGAGCACCACCCCGGCGAGGAATCCGTCCTGGAGGAGATCTACTACTTCGAGGTGGCCGACGGCGGCCTCGGCTACCACCGCGTGTCCCCGTCCCGGCCCGGCGGCACCGACGTCCTGGCCGAGGTCCGCAGCGGCGACACGGTCCTCATCCCCGACGGCTGGCACGGCCCCACCATCGCCGCGCCCGGCCGCACCCTCTACTACCTCAACGTCATGGCGGGCCCCGGCGAGCAGCGGGAGTGGCTGATCCGCGACCACCCCGACCACCGCTGGGTCCGCGACACCTGGCCGTCCCAGCCGGTCGACCCCCGGCTGCCGCTCTACGGACCGGAGGACCGGGGATGACCGGGACGACCGGAACCGCCGGAAGGGCCGGGGCGACCACCCGCCGGCTCACCACCGCCCAGGCGCTCGTCGCCTTCCTCGCCCGCCAGTACACCGAGCGCGACGGCCGCCGCCACCGGCTGATCGCCGCCACCTGGGGCATCTTCGGCCACGGCAACGTCGCGGGCATCGGCCAGGCGCTCCTGGAGACCGGGCCCGCCATGCCCTACCTCCAGGGCCGCAACGAACAGGCCATGGTGCACGCGGCGGTCGGATACGCCCGCCAGTCCGGCCGGCTGTCCGCGCAGGCCGTCACCACCTCCATCGGCCCCGGCGCCACCAACCTCGTCACCGGCGCCGCCCTCGCCACCGTCAACCGCCTCCCGGTCCTGCTGCTGCCCGGCGACACCTTCGCGACCCGCCCCGCCGACCCCGTTCTCCAGCAGTTGGAGGTGCCGTTCGCGGGCGACGTCTCCGTCAACGACTGCCTGCGCCCCGTCTCCCGCTACTTCGACCGCGTCACCCGCCCGGAGGCCCTGATCCCGGCCGCGCTGCACGCCATGCGGGTCCTCGCCGACCCGGCGGAGACCGGCGCGGTCACGCTCGCGCTGCCGCAGGACGTGCAGGCCGAGGCGTATGACTGGCCGGCGGAGTTCTTCACCGAACGCGTCTGGCACGTACGCCGCCCCGCCCCCGACCCGTACGAACTCGACCGGGCGGTCCGGGCGGTGCGTACCGCCCGCAGGCCGCTGGTCGTCGCGGGCGGCGGGGTCCACCACAGCGCGGCCGAGGAAGCCCTCGCCGCGTTCGCCGCCGCCACCCGCATCCCCGTCGCCTCCACCCAGGCGGGCAAGGGCTCCCTGCGCCACGACCACCCCGCCGACGTCGGCGGCATCGGCCACACCGGCACCGCCACCGCAGACGACCTGGCCCGCACCGCCGACCTCGTCATCGGGATCGGCACCCGCTACACCGACTTCACCACCGCCTCCGCGACCCTCTTCGAGCGCCCGGACGTCCGCTTCCTCAACGTCAACATCACCGGCTTCGACGCCCACAAGCTCGCCGCGCTCCCGCTCGTCGCCGACGCCCGCACCGCCCTGGAAGCCCTCACCGCCGCCCTGACCGACCACCAATACCGCACCGACCCGGCGTACGAGAGCGAGTACACCGGGGCCAAGGACCGCTGGGAGCAGCGCGTCGACGCCGCCTACGCCACCCCCGACCCGCACGCCCGCCCCACCCAGACCCAGGTACTCGGCCTCCTCGACGCGCTGGTCACCGACGACGACATCGTCATCAACGCGGCCGGTTCCCTCCCCGGCGACCTGCACAAACTGTGGCGGGCCCGCTCCCCGCGCCAGTACCACGTGGAGTACGGGTACTCCTGCATGGGCTACGAGATCCCGGCCGCGATCGGTGTCCAGCTCGCCGCCCCCGGCAGCCCCGTCTGGACGCTCGTCGGCGACGGCACCTACCTCATGAACCCGACCGAGATCGTCACCGCCGTCCAGGAGAACCTGCCGGTCAAGCTCGTCGTCCTGAAGAACCACGGCTACGCGTCGATCGGCGGCCTCTCCGAAGCCACCGGGGGCGAACGCTTCGGTACGGCCTACCGCCACCGCGCCGCCGACACCCGCTTCACCGGACCCCCGCTCCCCGTCGACCTCGCCGCCAACGCCGCCTCGCTCGGGATGCGGGTCCTGCGCGCCGGGACGGTGGGCGAGCTGCGCGAGGCCCTGGCCGAGGCGCGCGCGGCGGACCGTCCCGTCTGTGTGCACGTGGAGACGGAAACGCCCGGTGCGGGACAGGGGCCCCCGCAGGCGCAGGCGTGGTGGGATGTCCCCGTGGCCGAGACGGCCACCCGCCCCGCGGCGGTCGCGGCACGGAAAGAGTACGAACGTCACAGCGCCGACCGACGCCGTCACCTCTGAAGGAGCCGCAGCATGAAGACCGTGAACCACTGGATCGGCGGCAAGACCGTCGAGGGCGCGTCGGGCACGTACGGCCCGGTGACCGACCCGGCCACCGGCGCCGTCACCACCCGGGTCGCGTTCGCCTCCCCGGACGAGGTCGACACGGCGGTGGCCGCCGCGAAGGACGCGTACACGACGTGGCGCACCTCGTCGCTGTCCGCCCGTACGGCGATCCTGTTCCGCTACCACGCGCTGCTGGACGCCCACCGGGACGAGATCGCCGCGCTCATCACCGCCGAGCACGGCAAGGTGCACTCCGACGCGCTCGGCGAGGTCGCGCGCGGCCTGGAGATCGTCGAACTGGCCTGCGGCATCACCACCCAGCTCAAGGGCGAGCTGTCCACCCAGGTCTCGAACCGGGTAGACGTCTCCTCGATCCGCCAGCCGATCGGGGTCGTCGCCGGCATCACCCCGTTCAACTTCCCGGCCATGGTGCCGATGTGGATGTTCCCGCTGGCCATCGCCTGCGGCAACACGTTCGTGCTCAAGCCCAGTGAGAAGGACCCGTCCGCCGCCAACCTGCTGGCCGAGCTGGCCGCCGAGGCCGGTCTGCCGGACGGCGTGCTGAACGTCCTGCACGGCGACAGGGCCGCCGTCGACGGCCTCCTGAACCACCCGGACGTCGCCGCCGTCTCCTTCGTCGGCTCGACCCCCGTCGCCCGCCACATCCACGCCACCGCCTCGGCCAACGGCAAGCGCGTCCAGGCGCTCGGCGGCGCGAAGAACCACATGCTGGTCCTGCCCGACGCGGACCTCGACGCCGCCGCCGACGCCGCGGTCTCCGCCGCGTACGGCTCCGCCGGTGAGCGCTGCATGGCGATCTCCGCCGTCGTCGCCGTGGGCGCGATCGGCGACGAGCTCGTCGCCCGGATCAAGGAGCGGGCCGCGAAGATCAGGATCGGCCCCGGCACCGACCCGGCCTCCGAGATGGGCCCGCTGATCACCGCCGCCCACCGCGACAAGGTCGCCTCCTACGTCACCGGCGCGGCCGCCCAGGGCGCCGAAGTCGTCCTGGACGGCACCGGACACACCGTCGAGGGCTTCGAGGACGGCCACTGGATCGGCCTCTCCCTCCTCGACCACGTCTCCACCGACTCCGACGCGTACAAGGACGAGATCTTCGGCCCGGTGCTGTGCGTGCTGCGCGTCGGTACGTACGAGGAGGGCGTCGCCCTCATGAACGCCTCGCCGTTCGGCAACGGCACCGCGATCTTCACCCGCGACGGCGGCGCGGCCCGCCGCTTCCAGATGGAGATCGAGGCCGGCATGGTCGGCGTCAACGTGCCGATCCCGGTGCCGGTGGGCTACCACTCCTTCGGCGGCTGGAAGGACTCCCTCTTCGGGGACCACCACATCTACGGCAACGACGGCGTGCACTTCTACACCCGCGGCAAGGTCACGACGACCCGCTGGCCCGACCCCGCCGACACCCCGGCAGGCGTGGACCTGGGCTTCCCCAGGAACCACTGACGAAGGCCCCGACCGGGCCGGGACCGACACCGGCGAGAACCGGAACGGGCCACGACCGATGCCGACCCCGGCCCCGGCCGATGCCGACCCCGGCCACGGCCCGTTCCGGCCGCCACGACCAGGCCGGTCCCGGCTCCGGCCCCGGCCTGTGCCGGCCGTGACCGGCCCCGGTCCTCCGGTTCAGGCCGCGGCCAGTGACCGCGTCGCCTTCCGGACGTCCGACAGGTACGTGACGACCTGCGGGTCCCTGCGCCAGGGCTCCAGGGACCTGCTGTAGACGCGCAGATACTCCATCCCGCGCAGGCTGCCCAGGCGGGTGAAGAGGTTCAGCGACTCGCGGCCCAGGTGCAGGCTCTGCGCGAGGTCCCCGTTCTGGGCGTGCGCCGAGGCCAGGACCGAGAGCCGGACGCTGCGCGAGCGGGCGAACGCGTCCGACGGCATGGGGCCGGCCGCGTGCCAGGCGAAGGTGGCGCGGTGGTTGCCGAGGTCACGGAATGCCTCGGTCGCGTCCGTGATGATCCGCTGCTGGGTGAAGAACCCGATCCAGGCCGGTCCCTCGCTGCCCGCGCCCCGTTCGGCCAGCCGCTCCGACTGCGCGATGCACGCGCTCGTCGCGCGTTCGTCGCCCGCGCGGGCGTGCGACCTGGCCTCGATCAGTTTGGCGAAGCCCGCCACGCGCGGATCGAGGGTGTGCCCGCGCTGGTAGGCGCCCTGCGCCATGTCGATGGCCTCCGAGGTGAACCCGCGCATCAGCGACTGCATGGCCATGGTGGTGAGGATGTACGACCCCAGATCGGCGTCGCCCCCGGCCCGTGCCAGCCGCAACGCCTGGATGAAGTGGCGCTGGGCGATGCTGTGCCGGCCCGCGTCGAACGCCGTCCAGCCCGCCAGCCGCGCCATCTCCGCGGTGACCCGGAACAGATCGCGGCCCACGGCCTGCGAGTAGCTGCCGCGGAGCAACGGCGCGACGCGTTCGTACAGATACTCCGTGAGAGACGTCGACTTCCTGTTCGCCCCGCCGAAGCGGGAGTCCCACAGGCGGGCGTTGTCGGCGGCCTCCCTGAGCTCCGCGATGTGTCCCCGGTCGACCGCCGGACCGGTCTCGCGTGCCCGGGTGGTCTCCGCCGGATCGATGAGCCAGCGGGTGAACGGGGTGGCGAAGGCGGAGATGGCGAACGTCTGGCTGGTGAGGAACTGGCGGCGGTTCACTGCGCTCCAATAGGCTGATGCTTCGGTCACTGCGTCGTCCTGACCGCGGGCGAACTCCAGACCCAGCCGCTCCGCGTCGCGCTCCGCGCTCTGCATCCCGATGTCTGCCAGGGACACCGGCCTGCCCAGCAGTTCGGATAAGCACGTACAGAGGAGTCGCGGGGTCGGCCACTTCGGGTTCATGCCGCGGCGGCACCAGTTCGCCACGGACGTGTGCGTGTACTGGGTGGCCTGCCCTTCGAGGGAGGCGAGTTCGTTCACCCGGTGCGCGATCCTTTTATGACTTGCGTCTGATGCGGCCACGATCTTTTCGAGAAGTGGATTTCCCTGGCGTTCGTTTCCTCGGGTGTCCGTCATACTGCCTCCTTTCTCTCGCAGAGTACCGACGCCGTGGGCTTTGTGGACCTGTCCCGCGAGTTGTGAGCCCCCTTGTGAGCCCTGCGCGCCCGCGTGCTCCCGCGGTGTCATGGAGACATCGACCCCGCAGGGCCCCAAGAGGCCGCGACACCGGTGGACATGCCCGGAACGTAGGTGCGGAGGG
Source organism: Streptomyces sp. A0958 (assembly GCF_004795035.1). Lineage (GTDB taxonomy): Bacteria > Actinomycetota > Actinomycetes > Streptomycetales > Streptomycetaceae > Streptomyces. The sequence continues at coordinate 72,963 of NZ_SSBK01000002.1, read as the reverse complement.
CGGTGCATGCTGAGGCGGAGGTCCGAAAATGTTCGATCTGATCGAGTTATCGGTGGTTCTTTCACCGGCGGCGACGCTGGAAGTCCACCTTCCGGTGGGATTCATTCTCTACATGATCTTCTCGCGCACTTCCCGAAAATAGATCCGCCGGGTGGCGCCGTCCGAAGAAGCAGCGACCGCCGCCCCCGGGGATACCCGGAATGACCGCAGGGCCGCTCCCCCCGGAAGCGGCCCTGCGGAGTTCTACGGGACGGTCAGCGTTCCGTGATACGGGCCTCGTCCTCGATCATCCGATCCATCGGCGCGACCGCGAACCGGCCCGAGACGACGAACGCCAGCACCATCGCGACCATCAGGACCACGGTCCCGGCCCACACCATCGTCTCGACCGGCACGGTGTACGCCCCCACGGCCCGCACCGCGCACTCGGCGAGCAGCGCCACGCCCCACACCGCCGAGAACCGCTCCTCGGCCCGCCGGAACGCCGCGGAACCGGTGGAAAGCCGCTCCCAGGCCGCCGACTTGGCCGCCTCGCCCCGCGTCAGCCACGGCCGCAGACCCGCCGTCATCATCGGCCGCCCACGCAACGCGGTCACCAGGAACGTCAGCCCGATGGTGCTGCTCACCGCGCTGTCCTTGAGGAGCATCAGCCGCGGATCACCGGCCACCAGGCCCAGCAGCAGCGAGACCGCGTTGACCGACACCATCAGCGCGGCAAGCCCGTTGAGCCGCCGCTCGCGCACCACGCCCCACACGGCCCGCACCGCCGGGACCACGCTGCTCCAGGCCAGCGCGCCGAACGTGCCCAGACCCGCCGCCTTCAGCGCGTAGTAGGAGGCGAGCGGCACCCCGACGTCCACCAGCAGCGGCATCAGGCTGTCCAGGAGGGCCTTGCGGGGCGCGATCGGAGCGGCGGCGGGGGCAGCGGGGGCCGGGGCGGCGGCGACAGGTGCGGTGAGTGTGGCGGCCGGGCTGCTCATGTCGGTTCCTCCCGTTCAGCGGCGCCTTCGTGGCTCCCGCTCTCGACACGTACAGACTCTCGCCCCGGCCCGCTCCCCGGCAGAGCCGCGTGTACCGACCTCCGCATGACGAATGTCATTGCGCTCAGGTGCAGTTGTACGGCTCCGAGCGCGTGACCGGATCGTTGCCGTACGGCGTACAACCGCGAACGGCCCTTCCTGGTCCCACAGTCGGACCGGTTTTCAAGGAAAGAGTGAGCGCACCCATATGACGAAGAAGTTGTGGAACGCGGTGGTCGCCGGGGGAGCGGTGGCCGTGTTCACCGCGATGGCGGCGGCACCCGCCGATGCCGCGACGGGCGCGGTCTCGTACTCCCAGCTCTCGATCAACGGCGGCAAGCCGATCGTGATCGGCATCCAGGAGACGGTCAGGGTGCCGGTGACCTTCCGGATGACGACTTCGCGCACCTGGCGCTGGCCGCCGGTCGTCTACCTCTACCGGGGAAAGGGCGACTACTGGGAGTCGGACAGCCTGCGCAGCGGCTTCGGCGCTTCCGACGACTACTGCCCGACCAAGGGCAAGGGGAGCTGCGTGATCAATGACGGGTGGCTGTCCATCAGCCCGACGGTCCTCGACGCGAATGGGTTCGCCGGTACCTGGAAGAGCGGTGCATACCTTTCCCTCCCCAAGGACGACGATGTCTCCACGGACCTGAAGCGCTCGGTCCAGGTCCAGCGCGCCACTCGCGTCACCGTCAACGCCGCGCCCGAGCCCGTCGTCAAGGGCAAGACGATCACCGTGACCGGCAAGGTCTCCCGGGCCAACTGGGAGACCGGCACGTACCAGGGGTACGCGGGCCGCACGGTCAGCCTGCAGTTCAAGGCGGACGGCGCGTCCTCGTACACGACGGTCAAGAAGGTGACGTCCGGGTCGGCGGGGGCGCTCAAGACCACGGTGAAGGCCGCCAAGTCGGGCACCTGGCGGTGGAATTACTACGGGAACTCCACCTCCGGGGCGAAGGCGTCGACCGGGGACCACGTCGCCGTGTGGTCCGGAGTCCGCGTGATGCACGCACCTCGCGTGATGCACGCGCGGTAGGAAACCCGTTCGCCGTCCCCCACCGCACGGTGCTGTGATGCCCGTATGACCGCATCCGCGACCACCACGCCCCAGTACGAGATCCGCGCGCTCCACACCGCCGGCACCGTGACCGTCTACCAGGCGTACGCCCCGTCGCTCGGCCGTCCCGCCGCCCGCGACGGGCGTTTCCCGGACGCCTGGAAACGTGACCGCATGACGTGGATCTTCTCTGCACCAACGCGAGCGTTAGAAGTCCGAAGGAGCGTCACTGCGTCGGATCAGTGACGGAATCGGGCGACTTCCCCCTCGATCCGAATCAGGAACTCCGTGATCGGGGCGCCGCCGCTGTCTGGAACGAGGACAAGGTCTTGGGCGTAGATCGTCTCGTCTGCGGCCAAGGCCGCATCCTCGTCACCACGGCGCCAGGCATCACGGGACGCGGCGAACAGGGGAGCAAGCCCTTCCCAAGCTGGGCCGGGTTCGAAGCGACAGTCAGACCAGAACATGTCGCCGCTTTCGAGGGCCAAGGTTCCCACCAGCCGCTTACCCTGTCTGAGCTGCCAACTCTGTTCCGCCATGTGCCCCTCCCGCGCTGCTGATCGTTCGACTCTATGCCGTGGGCGTGGCCGCAGGTCCCTGAACCTCCAGGACGACTGCCGTCCCGGCCACGGATCGGTCCTCGTGCATGGTGATCACTTGGCCGGGCTCAAGGTGCTGCCACTGCTGAGGGTCAAGGGGCGCGAGTCGCACCGAGGCGCGCCCGCCAGGTTCGAGGAAGGGCGTGCACTCAACCCAGAGCATGGCGATGTTGAGGGCAGGTTCGCCGGTCGGGGTTCGGTTTCCGATGTTCCACATCGGTCGCAGGACGCCGGCGCCGGAGATGGGCGTCTGCCGTCGGGCTTCGGCGGCCGGGCGGAGGGTGAGCTCGGCTCGGATGATGCCGTTGCGCGTCTCGTAGCAGCGCCAGTGGCACCAGGCCGCACTCTTCTCCATCCGCATCTGTTCGGCGGCGGTGGCCAGGGCTTCCCAGAAGCTGAGTGGAAGCGGTTGGACGTCTCCGAGTTCCTCCAGCAGCCCGAGAGCCACCTCCCACTCGTCCTGGGTGAGGTACTCCCAGACATCGGCCACCGTGATGTCGTTCTCGGTGGCGATGTCCTCGGGAACGAGCAGGGAAGCAGCTTCCAGCAGCTTGGGAACATCCATGCCCCCGATTCTGACCCAGGCCGCGATTCTGGTGTTCGCAGCGCTGCTCACCTGTCTGTGGCCTGGGGTTTCTGATGCGGGATCGGAGGCATTCCGAGGGAGACAGGATCGCTGCGCTGGAAGCGGCGGGCCTGCTCGCGCTTGCTCCGCAAGAAGGTGAGCGTCAGATCGAGACCTTCGATCTCGCCGCGCCAGTCCTCTTCGACAGCTCGCTTGCGACGGGCGAGGAGGTCCTCCTCCAACTCGTTGAGGCGAGGCAGCATCTTCGGGTTGATGTTGAGCATCGGGCAGCGGATGCAGGCGTGTTCGTGCGCGCACGGAGTGCCGTAGGGACGACCACAGGAGCCGAGTTCCACGCGGCGCTTGTCGAAATGCTCCTGGAAGTCCTCCCACTCGTCCCGGGTGGGCTCCCGGTACTCCTCCACTGGTCGCGTTCCTCGGCGTCGGGCGAGGAATTGGTGGTAGTGGCTGATGACGTCCTCGTCGAAGACCGCGACGTAGCCGCGGGTGGTGCGGATGTCGAGGTGCCCGAGCAGGGCGGCACCGATGTGAATGGGCAGACCGTTGTTCACCAGCTCGGTCGCGAACAGCCGTCGGAAGTCGTGTGGGGCGAAGTGCACGTTGGCGAACTCCGGGTGCGTGGCGGCCAAGTCATTGCACGCACGTCGGACGATGCGCCACACCGTCGTGCTGGACATGCCGCGCTGGCTGCTGCTGTGGACGGTCTGGAAGAGGTAGGGCAGCTCCTCGCTCCACACCTTCTCGTGCAGGTCGTATCGGGCGCAGACCGGGACGGTGCCGTGTTCCTCGCGATGGCGGCGGATGACCTGGGCGATGACGTGGAACAGCTCGGCCGACATGGGGATGACGCGTTCACGGTCGCTCTTGGACGGGCTGACGACCAGGAGCGCGACGACCTCGCCGTTCGGGCGCTGGTACTGCCGGACGCTGAGGTGACTCAGTTCGGTGAGTTCCTCGGCGCGCAGGCCGGCCAGCCGGAGTGTCTCCACGACGGCCCACTGCCAAAACGCGGCGTTCTCGTCCTGGGAGACGCGTACGAGGTCGCCAGTGGAACGGTTGACCACACGGACTGGTGGCCGGTTGTGGCGCTCGTTGCAGGACACTCGAAGCCACGTGGTGCCGTCGTGTACGAACTCTTCGCCGGGGTTCACGCTCTGCGCGGCCTTGAGCAGTTCTCTGCGCTGGTGCCAGGTGTCGTTGACGTGCTGGGAGAGGATTGGCAGCAGCGGCTGGCGGACTCGCGTGCGGTTGGCGATCCGTTCGTTGAGGCGGCGTCGACGCAGCTGGAAGTGACGCAGGTCGGCGTCCCGGACCGGGCAGGGCGCGACCCATTTCGCCCACCGCTCGGGCTCGGCGACGGACCAGGTGTGCAGGTCGAGGTAGAGGGACCGGACCGCCAGCAGCGGGCCGTCCATGTCCAAGCGCGGCTTGCCACCGGGCAGGACCAGCAGCTTCTCCTTCCACTGTGTGAAGGTCTCCTCCGACAGCCGCAGGTCGGCCTGCTCAGGATTGATCTCCTCGATCACCTTCCAGAACGTCTTGACCAGGCGGGTGATCAGGTGCCGCAGGGTCGAGTAGTCCAGCTCGGCGGAGCGGCGGCGTACGTACTCCACCAACAGGTCCCGCACCTCGCGGTTGCGCAGCTGATGGCGGTCCACGGCTTCCTCGATCGACAACTGCCCCCGGGTGACAGCAGCCCGCAGAGTTCGCGGAGCGGAGCGCGGAAACTGCCCCATCTCGTGCAACACCGGCCAAGCCAGTGTTCCGGAGAAGGTGCCCGACTCGGCGTCTTCCCCGGCCAGAGCATGGGCTCGGCATTCGACGGCGTAGTGCAGCAGGGCCTCGGGCGTGAGCCCATCCAGGTCGATCCCGAAGACCGTCAACGCGTAGCAGACGTCGGACTTCGCCCGGCCACGACGAGAGGAGCCGACGGGCAGCTGATCGACCCGCTCGCAGAACTCCTCCAGCCACGGATCATTCGCGATGCTGCGGAACCACGGGGTGTAGCGGGTGAAGGTGTTGGAGCGCAGGCCCAGCAGCGTGGGTCGGATCAACCGCATGGCGAAGCAACGGCCCGCCGCCGCGCTCAGCCGACGACTCAGGGCACGGTCGTCCCCAGCGACCCGGCCGACGGGAATGCCCGCATCGTGGCCGGCCGCTTCCCAGCGCTCCTGCCAGGTATCTCCGGGAAAACCGGTCAGATAGCCGAGGAACTCCTGCATTTCTTGACGTGCTCGCCACGTCTTGGAGCCGGCAGGCAGGAAGTGCCCGATGACCACCTCGATGATCTCCTCCACCGAGGCCGTCGCGAAGTCCCCAAGCGAGCGAGGCGGCCGCATCGGCCGTGGCGGAGGGGCGGGAACGATGGCAGTAGGCTCGAAGTTTCCGGTCGCCACCCGGCCTTCGGCACTCTCATGACGGCGGACTCGATTGGTCGTCGGGCCTTGGAGCCGCAGGCTGTCGCCGACTTTAGCGCCCGGCACCGAACACCGCCTCGATGTCGTTCGCCTCGTATCGCTGCGGCCACGTGGTCGGCTGGACCGGCCGTGCGTAGTGCTCTGCGAGCTTGTCCACCAGGTCGTCCAGCCCGACCACGGTGTAAAGGGCCGTGGTGCTGATATGGGCATGTCGCAGGATCGTCTGCACCTCCACCAGTGTCAGCTCCGGGTCGCGGGCGAGTCGGGTCGCGGCGGTGTGCCGCAGGTCGTGCAGCGTCCAGTTCGCCCCGATCGCTTCGTCCGCGCGCTGAATGATGCGGCGGGCCGCCCAGTAGGTCAGCGGTCTCGGCTGGCCGCGGCGGGTGCGCCAGAGCGGCATGCCGTCGGGTGGGAGCCCGGCCTCCTCCAGGTAGGCGGCGAGGTGGGCGAGGGCCTCGGGCGATACCGGAACCGGTTGTCGGGCCCGGCTGCCTTTGGAGATCACCCACAAATGGCCCTTGGTCCAGTCGACGTCTCCGAGTTCGACCCCGAGTAGTTCGGATGCTCGGGCGCCAGACGAGACGTAGCAGGACAGCAATGCCCGGTCCCGTGCGCACTTCATCTGCGTGAACAGTTCGTCCCACTGGTGATCGGGCAGTGCCCGCGGTTGCCGGGCAGGCACCTTCGGCCGCAGCCGGCCGCGCCGGTACGCGGCCCGAGCCTCGATCGGCGACAGGTGCGCGAGCGCAGCACGGCGTGCCCTGTTCTCAGGCACCGGATTCACCACCGGCCCCCGGCCGAAGTGCAGGTGAAAGGCGTAGAACCCATGAACTGCCGAAAGGTTGTGAGCGATGGTCGCCGGCGCGTACCCCGCCCGAAGCGTCGGCTTGCCCGTCTTCGGGTTCACCGTCCCGGCCCGGTGGCCACCTGCCCGGCGCTGGCGCTGTGGGTTGCGAGCCGAACGAAGCCAGCCCACCAACGCGGCGGTCTCCGCCTCGGTGGCCTGCTCCCAGCCCACATCCAGTGCCCAGAGCACCCGGTACCAGCGCAGCAGGTCAAAGCCGTAGCTGCGACATGTCAGCGGACTGACATCGCCCAGCATCCGGTCCCGAAGGTAACTGCTGACCGGCTCGATCTCCCGACCAGCAGCATCCACCACCCGCCACGGCAACGAAGGTGATTCGCCTTCTACCACCGCCCCCATCCGGGGCAGCCGTACCCGGCCGTCAATCAGATCTCGATGAATCGAAGGAGCTTCATGCACCCCCGAATGCTCGTGAACCAAGGTCACGGAGTCGAGCCGTGGCCTGAGCTAGTGCAGTCAACTGACCAAGCCGAGCTTCCTGTGGATGATGTACCGCTGCGGCTGGGGTTCGAAGGAGGGCCAGGAGACCGTCCTCGCCGTCGAGATCATCCGTGAGGGCTTCGACTGGGCCCTCGCCCACGCCGAACTCTCGCACTACGAACGGGGCGTGCACCCCGACCGCGCCACCTGGCAGCGCGACCTGCGCCGCGCCCCCGCCCGCGTCCAGTGGGACCCCGAGCGCGACCTGCACCTGAACCGGCTCCCGTACCGCTCGCTCCAGCTCGGCCTGGCGGGGGAGGCGTCGCGGCGGTACGCGGACGAGTGGACGGTCGCGATCCGCGATGTCACTCCGGCGGCCCGGGAGATCCACGAGCTGGTCCGGGCGGGCCGCACGGACGCGGCGGCCGCACTGCTGCCCGAGGAGACCGCGTACCCCCTCCCGCAGGGCACCCCGCTGCCCGTGGCGCCGGCCACCGACCAGGCCGCCCTCCCCACCGCGCTCATGGAGTCGCCGTCCACGGCCGCGTGCGCCGCCCCGGCCTCCCGCAGCCGCGTCGACACCTCCCAGGCCGCCGTCGTCTTCCCCGCGCCCGCGCGTCCGCCGATCAGCAGTACCCCCGGTTGATCCATGGCGGCGGCGTTCCAGACCGCCGGGGCGGTACGCGACGCAATTGGCGCGGGCGCGAAGCCGCTGTCGTATACCGCGTGCGGAGTACGCGGGGGCGGTGGCGTACGCCTGGAGGATGCCCGGGACTTCCGCCTGACGGCAGGCCGGGCCAGGTGGCGGGCCGCATAGGCTCGACCCATGGAGACCCCTGTTGCGCGTACGTCCCGGTGGCGGCGCCTGCTGCCCCGCACCCGAGGCCGGTGGGCGGCGGGCGTGGCCGCGCTCCTCGTGCTGGCCGGCGCGGGCACCTGGACGGCGGTGGCCGACGACAGCGCACCGGCCGTGCACCGCGAGGACCGGATGATGCGCGTCGACGGGGTGTCCCTCGACACCTCGTACTTCACGACCGGCGGCACCGAGCGCCGCCCCGCCGTGCTCATCGGCCACGGATTCGGGGGCAGCAAGGCGGAGACCCGGGCCCAGGCCGAACAGTTGGCCGCCGACGGGTACGCCGTGCTCACCTGGTCCGCGCGCGGCTTCGGCAAGTCCGGCGGCAAGATCGGGCTCAACGACCCCGACCGCGAGGTCAAGGACGTCTCCCGGCTGATCGACTGGCTCGCCGGCCGGCCCGAGGTGCGGCTCGACGCCGAGGGCGACCCCCGGGTCGGCGTCACCGGGGCCTCGTACGGGGGCGCCATCTCGCTCCTGGCCGCCGGGTACGACCACCGCGTCGACGCCATCGCCCCGCAGATCACCTACTGGAACCTCGCCGACGCGCTGTTCCCCGACGGGGTGTTCAAGAAACTCTGGACCGGGATCTTCGTCAACAGCGGTGGCGGCTGCGGGAACTTCGACAAGCAGTTGTGCGACCTGTACGACCGGGTCGCCGTCAGCGGCAAACCGGACACCGCCGCGCGCACCCTGCTCACCGAACGGTCCCCGAGCGCCGTCGCCGACCGCATCAAGGTCCCCGCGCTGATCGTGCAGGGTCAGACCGACTCCCTCTTCCCGCTCGGCCAGGCCGACGCCATGGCCAAGGCCATCGCGGCCAACGGCGCCCCCGTCTCCGTCGACTGGATCGCCGGCGGACACGACGGCGGCGACATGGAGACCGGCCGGGTGCGAAAGAGGATCGGGAACTGGTTCGACCGCTATCTGAAGGGGGAAGAGGGCGCCGACACCGGCCCCGCCTTCCGCGTCACCCGGACCGGCGGCATCGACTCCACCGACGGCGCCGCCCTCACCCGCGGCGCGAGCAGCGACACCTACCCCGGCCTGCACAGCGGCGGCGAGCCCGTCGAACTGCACGGCACCACCCAGAAGGTGTCCAATCCCGCCGGGGGCAACCCGCCGGCCATCTCCGCCGTCCCCGGAGTCGGCGGCTCACTCGCCCAGCTGTCCACCCTCGGTGTCGGCGGCCTCTCCCTCGACTTCCCCGGCCAGTACGCCCACTTCGACTCCGCCCCGCTGACCACCTCGCGCCGCATCACCGGCGCACCCACCGTGCGGGTGACCGTGCGTGCAGACAAGGGCGACGCGGTGCTGTTCGGCAAGGTGTACGACGTGTCCCCGGACGGCAAGCAGCAGGTGCTGCCCGCCCAGCTCGCCGCCCCCTACCGGATCACCCCCGCACAGCAGGGCAAGCCCCTGGAGCTGACCCTGCCCGCCGTCGACCACGCGCTCGACGCGGGCCACCGGCTCCGCCTCGTGCTCTCCTCGACCGACCTCGGCTACGCGTCCCCGGCCGAGCCGGCCACGTACACCGTCTCCCTCGACGGCCCCCTGACCATCCCCACCGCCCCCGCGCTCGCCACCGCATCGGCCGCGCTGCCCTGGTGGACCTGGGGGCTCCCGGCCGCCGCCGTCGTGATCGCCGCCGCCCTGCTGCTCACCGCCCGGCGCCGTACCGCCACCCCCGCGCCCGATCCCGCGCTCGCCGACGTACCGCTCCAGATCACCGGCCTGTCGAAGAGGTACGCCAAGTCCGCCGAAAGGTACGCCGTCCGCGACCTCTCCTTCCGTGTCGAGAAGGGGCAGGTGCTCGGCCTCCTCGGCCCCAACGGCGCCGGCAAGACCACCACGCTGCGCATGCTCATGGGGCTCATCACCCCCGACGACGGAGAGATCCGCGTCTTCGGGCGGGCCATCCGGCCCGGCGCGCCCGTGCTGTCCCGGGTCGGCTGCTTCGTGGAGGGCGCCGGATTCCTGCCGCACCTGTCCGGCCGCGCCAACCTGGAGCTGTACTGGAAGGCCACCGGGCGCCCCGACGAGGACGCGCGCATCGACGAGGCCCTGGAGATCGCCGGCCTCGGTGACGCCCTGGCCCGTGCCGTGCGCACGTACTCCCAGGGCATGCGGCAGCGCCTCGCCATCGCCCAGGCCATGCTCGGCATGCCGGACCTGCTCATCCTGGACGAGCCGACCAACGGGCTCGACCCGCCGCAGATCCGCGAGATGCGGGACGTGATGATCCGGTACGCGGCCGGCGGCCGTACCGTCATCGTCTCCAGCCACCTCCTGTCCGAGGTCGAGCAGTCCTGCACCCACCTGGTCGTCATGGACCGAGGCCGGCTCGTCCAGGCCGGCCCGGTCGCCGAGATCACCGGCTCCGGCGACATGCTCCTGGTCACCGCCGCCGACGCGCTCACCGAACCCCTCGTGGAGAAGATCGCCGACCTGCCGGGCATCGGCTCCGCCGTCCGCACCGACGACGGGCACGGGCTGCTGGTCCGGCTCGACGGGGCGACCTCGCCGCAGCTGATCGCCGAACTGGTACGCCTCGACGTGCCGCTCACAGGGGTCGGCCCGCACCGCCGCCTGGAGGACGCCTTCCTCACCCTGATCTCCGGAGGCACCGCATGAGTACCGCAGCCGACCTCGCCGCGGCCCCCGAGGCGCCCGGCTACCGCGCCCGCCACACGCTCCCGCTGCGCGTCGAGGCGGTCCGGCAGCTGCGCAGACGGCGCACCCAGCTCATGGGCGGGGTGCTGGCCGCACTGCCGTTCATCCTGATCATCGCCTTCGCGATCGGCGGCACCCCGGACGGCGGCCCCGGGGGCGCCGAGCGCATCACGCTGATGGACACCGCGACTGCGTCCGCCGCGAACTTCGCCGCGACCTGCCTGTTCGTCTCGGCGGGCTTCCTGCTCGTGGTCCCGGTCGCGCTGTTCTGCGGAGACACCGTGGCCTCCGAGGCGAGCTGGTCCTCGCTGCGCTACCTGCTGGCCGCGCCCGTGCCCCGGGCCAGGCTGCTGTGGAGCAAGCTCGTCGTCGCGCTCGGCTTCAGCCTCGCCGCGATGGTGCTGCTGCCGCTCGTCGCGCTGGCCGCCGGGGCGGCCGCGTACGGCTGGGGGCCGCTCGAACTGCCCACCGGGGGTGCGCTGGCGGCCGGGGACGCGGTGCCGCGCCTCGCGCTCGTCGTGGCGTTCGTCTTCGTGTCCCAACTGGTGACCGCCGGGCTGGCGTTCTGGCTGTCCACGAAGACCGACGCCCCGCTCGGCGCGGTCGGCGGAGCGGTCGGGCTGACCATCGTCGGCAATGTGCTGGACGCGGTCACCGCGCTCGGCTCCTGGCGCGACTTCCTGCCCGCCCACTGGCAGTTCGCCTGGGCGGACGCGCTCCAGCCCGGCATCGAGTGGGGCGGCATGGTGAAGGGCGCGGCCGTATCGGTGACGTATGCCCTGATCCTGTTCGCTCTCGCCTTCCGAGGGTTCAGCCGTAAGGACATCGTGTCCTGACCTCGACATTCCGTCGGCCAACCGCCCGCCGTTGCCGCATCGAAACCGTTCCGCAACGCTTTCGACCGGTCCGCGGAGCCCGCTCGCACGTCACATTCACCAGTGCTGACGTGACGACACAAAGGGTTACGGCATGGAACGCCGCACACGGGGGTACCGAGGCGCGCTGGGGCTGTTGGTCGCGGCCGGCGTGCTGCTCACCGGCTGCTCGGGGGAGACGGGCGGCCGGGACACGGCGTCCGCCCGGAGGCAGGGGGGAGCGCCCGCACCCGCCTACACCGGCGGCACGGCCGAGGACGGTGCGAAGGGCGAGGAGGGGGCGGACAAGGCGGACGGACTGAAGGAGTCCGCCCCGCCCGACTACCTCTCCACCTTCGCCCTGGACGTGGACACCGCCTCGTACGGCTACGCGCGCCGCACCCTCGCCGACGGCCGGCTGCCCGGCCCGGAGACCGTACGGCCCGAGGAGTTCGTCAACAGCTTCCGCCAGGGCTACCACCGCCCCGAAGGCAACGGCTTCTCGGTCTCCGTCGACGGGGCCCGGGCCGGCGGCGAGGACGGCGACTGGTCACTGGTCCGGGTCGGCCTGGCCACCAAGGCCGCCCCCACCACCGCCGAACGGCCCCCGGCCGCCCTCACCTTCGTGGTCGACATCTCGGGCTCGATGAACTCGCCCGACCGCCTCGGGCTGGTGAAGACCTCGCTCGGCATCCTCACCGACGAGCTGCGGGACGACGACTCGGTCTCCCTGGTCACCTTCAGCGACGAGGCGGCGACCGTCCTGCCCATGACCCGCCTGCGCGGCCACCGCGGCACGGTCCACGACGCCGTCGACTCGCTGGAACCCGCCGACTCCACCAACGTGGGGGCGGGCGTGCGGCGCGGGTACGAGGAAGCGGTGGAGGGCCGCCGCAAGGGCGCCAACAACCGGGTCGTCCTGCTCTCCGACGCGCTGGCCAACACCGGCGAAACCGACGCCGACGTCATCCTCGAACGGATCGACTCGGCCCGCCGCGACCACGGCATCACCCTGTTCGGCGTCGGCGTCGGCAGCGACTACGGCGACGCCTTCATGGAACGGCTGACCAACAAGGGCGACGGCCACACCACGTACATCGCGGACGAGGAACAGGCCCGCAAGGTCTTCGTCGACCAGCTCCCCGCCCACCTCGAACTGACGGCCCGCGACGCCAAGGCCCAGGTCGCCTTCGACCCGAAGACCGTCGAGAAGTTCAAGGTGGTCGGCTACGAGGACCGCAAGGTCGCCGACGAGGACTTCCGCGACGACAGCGTGGACGGCGGCGAGGTCGGCCCCGGCCACACGGTCACCGCCCTGTACGCGGTGCACCTGCGCGAGGGCGCGTCCGGCCATGTGGCCACCGCGACCGTACGCTGGCTCGACCCCAGGACCCGCGCCCCGCACGAGAGGACCGGCTCCGTGGAGACCGGCGCGATCGGCGGCAAGCTGTGGGGCGGCAGGAGCGCCCGGCTCCAAGTGACGGCGGTCGCCGCGTACTTCGCGGACACCCTGCGCGGCAGCAGCCTCCCGGGCACCCCCGCCCTCGGCGAACTCGCCTCCCGCGCCCGGAAGCTGGCCACGGCCACGGAGGACGACTCGGTGACCGAGCTGGCCGACGCGATCGGCCGCGCGGACCGGCTCAGGAGCGGTGACCGGGACGGCGGGGGAGACGACGCGGAGGGCGAGATGGACTGACGGGCACTCGGCAGCGGGCCCGAGGGGAACGGTTCGCACACATCTGCGAAATCCGACGGTGTGGCCGCTTCCCGCAGGCCATCATGGCCCCATGGCCTCCCTGTTCCTCACCCTCGCCCTGATCGCGACCGGTCTCTACGCGGGCTTCCTGCTGACGTTCCTCATCGCGGTGATGCCCGGTCTGGCCGCTCTGTCCGACGAGGACTTCACCACGGCGATGCGCCGCTTCAACGAGAAGGTGCCCGGCCCGGTCTTCCTCGTGATCTTCCTCGGCGCGGTCGCCTTCCCGGTGGTCCCGATCCTCACGGAGACCGGCGAGCGGGGCTGGCCGCTGCTGACCCTGGCGCTGGCCTGCGCCGTCGTCTCCCACCTGGTCACGATCGCCGGCAACATCCCGCTGAACAAGGCGCTCGCCGACTCCGAGGGCGGCGACGACACCGCGGCCCGCGCGGCGTTCGAAGCCCGCTGGAACGCCCACCACTACTTCCGGACCGCGCTCTCGCTCCTGGCCTTCGTCCTGCTGGCGGTGGCCGCGACCTGAAACCGGCAGGCGCCGAACCGGGTTTATGCCGCCACTACGCGGGCCTCGCTACCGTGCTGTGATCTGCTGCGCGAAGGGCCTGCCGCTCGGATACCTGTCGCCCCCAGGACGAAGGCCCTCCCGGGGGAGGGCCTGGTAGGCATGAGCTGGGCTGAGGCGCCCCCGGCAGGACTCGAACCTGCGGCCAAGTGCTTAGAAGGCACTTACTCCAACGTTATCTCTACCGTCCTGACCTGGCATTTTGTGACCCAGTGATGCATCGTCAGCCGTTTTGGGGGGACGCATGTGGGACGATCTTGCTCGCCGACTGCTGGTGGGACCATGGAGGGAGAGTCTGTAGCGATTCAAGGACCCGTTTCCTTGACGAGGGGCGCCACGGGCGAGACCTGATCGAGGTGCCGACCATGGATACCACCTTTGACGTCAGGGTCTGGCAGATCGAGCGGGGCTCCGGGAAGCTGCGCGAGTCCTACGGGGTCCGCTGGGCCGTCGCTGGAACGCGCCATCGCAAGACGTTCCAGACATTCGCGCTGGCCGACGGTTTCCGAGCGGAGCTGGTGACCGCGACGCACGCCGGAGAGCCGTTCAACATGTCGACCGGCCTGCCGGATCGACATGAGCCGAGAGCATCCATGGTCGGGTGGTACGACTTCGCCGTCCAGTTCGTGGACGCCCAGTGGCCACGTGTGTCGGCGAATCACCGGAAGAACACTGCGCGCACGCTGATGATCGTCACCACTGCGCTGATGGACCGGGATCCACCGGGCGTCCCTTCCCGCCGGGTCCGCACGGCCCTGAGCGATTGGGCTTTCAATACCAATCGCCGCGGCGAGGCCCCGGATGACGTGGTCGCGGTGCTCGGCTGGGTGCGACGGCACACTCCGACCATGGACGCCTGGACCGATCCGCTCATCGTCCAGGACGTGCTACTGGTACTGGGAACGCTGCTGGACGGGGGACGGGCGGCCGCTTCGTCCGTGCAGCGGCATCGACGGGTCCTGCATTTGCTGATGAGGTACGCGATCGTCCGCGGCATTCTGCCGTCCGACCCTGTTCCCGAGTCGCGGAACCTCACACAGCGGTCTACCAGTGCGATCGACCGACGCCGTCTGCTGAACGAGAGGCAGGCTGCGCAGCTCCTCAACTGGATTCGCGGCCGGCCACGCAGCGGGCAAAGACTGCAAGCATTCTTCGCCACGCTGTACTTCACGGGGCTGCGCCCGGAAGAAGCGGTAGCGCTGCGTGTCTCGGACCTTGTCCTGCCTGCCTCGTTGGTAGGGCGGTGGGCCGACATCGTGGTCCACACCGCCGAGCCCGAGATCGGGCGCACGTGGACCGACAGTGGAACCCGGCACGATCAGCGACGTCTGAAAGCCAGAGCAGAGGGCGAAACACGCATAGTGCCGTGCCCTCCGACCCTGTCCACCCTCTTGCGATCGCGTATCCAGGAGGCGGGCCTGCTCCCCGACGATCGACTCGTTCCCGGGGAACACGGCGGAGTTCTCGCCGGTTCCGTCTACCGCCGTATGTGGGACCACGCCCGCAGGGCAACCCTGCCACCCCATGTATACGCGTCACCGACAGGACGACGCGTATACGACCTTCGGCACACCAGGCTGACGATGTGGCTGAACAACGGCATTCCGCCTGCTCAGGTGGCTGAGTGGGCCGGCACCAGCGTTGCCATGCTGTTCGCCACGTACGCGCAGTGCATCAGTGGTCAAGAGCAGGATCTGCGGCAGCGACTCGACGAGATGCCGGACGCCGCGGCCCCCTTGATCGCGTGATCGCCGATGAGGGTCACCGCTCCCGTCGATATGGGTCCCTGTACGGCTCCATGGACTGGCGGACCTCGTCCCGGACTGGGTCCATGAGGGGTCCGGGGGCGTAGTAGCGGGCGCGTGCCTGTCCATGGGGGACGAGCCAGCCGCGGGCCACGAGCTCCCGGATATCGCGGATGGCTTGCTGGTCGCTGAGGTCGGCGTCCTGCTGGTAGACGGTGCGGCGGACCTTCGCGTCCGAGAACGCGGGCAGCAGGGCGTAGACGACCCGCTCGTCCATGCCAGCGGCCTCGACACCTTCGACCAGGCGGGTCCAGGCCCGCGACATGACATCGAAGCGGCGCTGGGCCTGCTGGGCCTGGCGGTGGTGGGCGGTCAGGCAGAACCGGATCCAGGGGCGGGTATCCCGCTCGGGGCTCCAGTGCGGTCCGCCGACCTCCTCCAGGATCTGGTAGTAGGCGTAGGTGTTCTGTCCCCGGCCGAGCCATTCCTCGATGGAGGAGAATTCGGGCGGCATCAGAGCCTCGCGGGAGAACACCAGAGTGGACAGGGCGCGAGACATGCGCCCGTTGCCGTCTTTCCACGGATGGATCTTGACGAGGTTGAGGTGGGCCATGGAGGCGCGGACGTGGACGGGTGCGTCGAGGTCGCCCCCGTTGAGCCAATCGATGAACTCCGTCATCAGGGCGGGGACGTCTGTCTGGTCCGGTGCGGTGTAGGCGGGGACCAAGGGGTCGTCGGGGCTGGTGACGTAGACGGGTCCGTCGCGCCAGCGGCCGGGGCGTTTGTCGAGGTGGTGGCCCTGGAGCATGAAGTGCAGGCCGTTGAGCAGGCCGGCGTCGTAGCGGAAGTCGTCTCCGGCATCGGCGAGGGCTTGGATGTAGGTCATGCCGCGCTGGTAGCCCTCCAATTCGGCACGAGTCTTCTCCCCGGTCTCCAGGGGTTCTTCACCCGACATGAGGGCTTCCACGTCATCGACCGTCGCCGCGTACCCCTCGATGGTGTTCGATCCGGCGATTGCACGGGCGGTGAGGTTGCGGCGCAGCTGACGGGTCCAGCGAGGGGTGGCGCGGAGCATGTGGCGCAGGGAGCGGCGCATGCTCTCGATCTCGTCGAGGGCTCGGCGGTCGTCGGCGTTCAGGGAGGGCGTTACGTACAGCATGACTTCATGACATGATAATTGTGTCACGGAGTCAACCTGGCGCTGATGTGAGTCTTTGCCCTGGCCTGCAGCTCCGTCGCTGCTGTGGCTTCTGGTTGTGGCGTGCAGCCTCCCCTTCTCCTGCGGTGCAGGTGGTGGATGCAGGTATTAGTCCGGCCGCCCCGGTCGTGAAGGTCTTGCCCATGAGCGGACCGGACGTGCATCCGGCCCCATCGGGTGCCGGAAGGGGCGCAGTGGGTCGACCTCGGTCCAGGGGGTGAGTGCAGCTGCCGGGTCGCCGCGTTCGGGGAGCCAGGCGGCGAGCCGCCGCCAGACCTCGCCGGCGTGGGCCGGGCGGTCGTTCGGTGCCTTTGAGAGGAGTTCGAGCACGAGGGTTTCCAGGTCCGAGGGGGTATCGGGACGCAGGTCGCGCAGAGGGATCGGCGGGTGGTCGAGGATCAGGCCGGGGATCATCAGTTCCGAGCGATGCTCGAAGACGGGTTCGCCGGTGAGCATCTTATGGAGCAGGCAGCCGAGCGCGTACAGGTCCGTGCGGTGGTCGACGGGTTTGCCCAGGATCTGTTCGGGTGCCATGCATTCCAGGCTGCCCGGCCGTTCGCCCGTAGTGGTCAGCTTGGCGGTGCCGGGTTCCAGGAAAGCGGCGACGCCGAAGTCGAGGACCTTGACCACGCCGTCGGTGCGGATGATGACGTTGCGGCCCTTGAGGTCGCGGTGGACCACGTCGCGAGCGTGTACGGAGCCGAGGACGGAGGCGATCTGCACCCCAACTGAAGCGGCTTCCTCGATGCTCAGTCGCTCCTGCTCGGCGATCCGGTCCTCAAGGTCGATGCCGGTCACGTACTGCATGACCAGAAAACGTGTGTCGCGTTCCTCGCCGAGGTCGTAGACGGTCGCGATACCCGTGTGGTCGAGGCGCGCGGCGGCGCGGGCCTCGCGTCGGAAGCGTTCGGCGTCCCGGGCGCGCTGGTCCTGAGTCAGGCCAGGGAGAGTGTTCATGGTCTTGAGTGCGACGTCGCGGCCGAGGTGTTCATCGTGGGCGAGCCAGACGACCCCCATCCCGCCGGAGCCGATCTCCCGCTTGATCCGGTAGCGCTTGGCGATCACAGGTCCGATGTCCATGTGCGGGGCGACTCCGTCCGCGTCCGTCTTCGAGGCTCGACGTGCCTGCGCAGGCGGGCGCGTCGGACAGAGTGTGGCATGGGTGCATCGTTTCGTGAGCCGACATCTTCGTGATAAATATTCATTGACTAAGTTCACAGTTGCATGTTGTGATGTGCGACGTACGATTCAGGGGAGTGTGGCGCACTGCGGCTGGCGGGTGGCTACCGTTGCTCCGTACCGCCTCGGGAACAAGTGGGGAATACGTGGACGTCTTCAAGGTGCACCAGCGGCTCATCCGGGACTACAAGGAGTACACATCCGGATCGGTGGTGATCGACG
This sequence comes from Streptomyces sp. A0958, assembly GCF_004795035.1. Taxonomy (GTDB): domain Bacteria; phylum Actinomycetota; class Actinomycetes; order Streptomycetales; family Streptomycetaceae; genus Streptomyces. Next base: position 54,994 of record NZ_SSBK01000002.1, on the reverse strand, counting down.
ACGCCCGCATCGACGCCCAGGTGGCGAAGTCGCTCGCCGACGGAGACCAGTGGCCCGACCCTTATCTCTCCCTCAACCCGAGCTTCGCATCTGGTGGTTCGGTCGAGGATCTCGCGCGGCCGGGGGGGCTGCTGCACCCCGCGTGCGCGGACATCTTCCGTACGGGCAAGGACGAGCGGGGCGCCTCTGTCCGTCCGATCCGCTTCCACCAGCACCAGCTCGAGGCGATCAAGGCGGCCGGCTCCAGGGAGTCGTACGTCCTGACCACCGGTACCGGCTCCGGTAAGAGCCTCGGCTACATCGTGCCGATCGTCGATCGGGTGCTGCGCGAGAAGGAGGCCGGCGCCGCGCCCGGCATCAAGGCGATCATCGTCTACCCGATGAACGCCCTCGCCAATAGCCAGGAGCGTGAGCTGGCGAAGTTCCTCACCGCCGGATACGGCGAGGGTAACGAGCCGGTCACCTATGCCCGCTACACCGGTCAGGAGAGGGAGGACGAGAAGGAGGCCATCCGCGAGTCCAAGCCGGACATTCTGCTCACCAACTACGTGATGCTGGAGCTGATGCTCACCCGGCCCAAGGAGCGCGAGAAGCTCATCGGGGCTGCCAAGGGCCTGCGCTTCCTCGTCCTCGACGAGCTGCACACCTACCGGGGGCGGCAGGGCGCCGACGTCGCCGTGCTGGTGCGGCGCGTACGCGAGGCATGCGAGTCACCCAGCATGCAGTGCGTGGGCACGTCCGCGACGATGGCCACCGAGGGCACCCCCACCGCGCGCCGCAGCGAGGCGGCCCGTGTCGCCTCCAGTCTCTTCGACACGGAGATCTCCCCGAATAGGGTGATCGGTGAGACCCTAGTGCGGGCGACTGGCGACGCCGTGCCCACGCCATCCGAACTCTCCGCCCGGGTGAGGGAGAACAACCCTCCGGCTGAGTACGGGCGGCTGGCCGCCGATCCGCTGGCCCGCTGGATCGAGACCGCCTTTGGCCTGGTTGAGACAGAGGACGAGGACGGCAGCACGCTTCTGGTCCGTGCCGAACCGCTCACCGTGGAGGCCGCTGCGGTGCGTCTGCGCTCCGAGGCGTTCGGTATCGAGGAGGCCGACCCAGAGGAACGTTGGTACGCGGCGTGCGCTGAGGCCATTCGGGCCACCCTCCAGGCGGGAGTGGCCGCCCGCGGAGCTGAGGATAACCGCCCCCTGTTCGCCTTCAGGCTGCACCAGTTCCTGTCCAAGGGCGGGTCGGTCTACGTCTCCCTGGAGGGAGAGGCCGACCGCCACATCACCCGTACCTATCAGCAGCGCGTCCCGAACGCTCCTGAGAAGCTCCTGCTGCCGCTGTCCTTCTGCCGTGAATGTGGGCAGGAGTACCTGATGGTCGCCCGCGACGAGCGGGACGACGGTTCTGTCGCCTTTCGCACGCGCGAGGACGAGGACGAGGAGCAGGGGTATCTGTACATCTCGGCCGTCAACCCGTGGCCGGAGCAGGTCGGCGACGCCATCGAGCAGCGGCGCTTCCCCGACAGCTGGCTCACCTTCGACGAGCGCAAGGGCGCCCCGGTGCTCACCGCGAGCCGTAGGAAGCGGGCGCCGCAGCCAGTGTGGGTGCGCCCGGACGGCACCGGGGGGGGAAGGGCGAACGGTGGCATCTACGCGGCTTACCTGCCTGCTCCGTTCCTCTTCTGCCTGGAGTGCGGCGTCGGCTATGAGCAGGTCAAGGAGCGGGACTTCGCCAAGCTGATGACCCTCGACCAGGAGGGTCGCTCGACCGCAACCTCCGTCATCAGTGCCTCGATCGTGCGTCACCTCAAGAGTATTCCCGAGGGTGAACTCGGTAAGGATGCACGGAAGTTGCTGACCTTCGTCGACAACCGGCAGGACGCGAGTCTGCAGTCGGGCCACTTCAACGACTTCGTCATGGTCACGCAGCTGCGCGGTGCCCTGTACCGGGCGATGGTCGCCGCCGGTGACAAGGGTCTGCGCTGGAAGCGGCTCGGCGAGGACGTGGTGGCGGTGATGGGGCTCTCCCCGCACGAGTATGCGGCCAAGCCCACCGAGATCGAGGAGCTGGCCGAGAGCACGCTGGAGGCACTGTCTGCGGTCGCCGAGTACCGTCTCTTCCTCGACCTGGAACGCGGCTGGCGCGTCACCATGCCCAACCTGGAACAGACCGGGCTGCTTGGTCTGGAGTACGGGGGGCTCGACGCCATTGCCGGCGACGAGGACCGGTGGCGGGACACTGTAGGTCCGCTGTGCACGGCCACTCCCGAGGCACGCCACCGGCTGTCCAAGGTCCTCATGGACGAGCTGCGGCGCCAACGGGCCGTGGACACGCCCTACTTCACCGAGGCCAAGTTCGCCGAACTCCGCAAGGAGTCGGCGCGGCTCAACGACGCGTGGGGGATCGCCGACACGGAGGCAGCGCCGCCGCCGGCTAAGTTCGCCGTGGCCCGGCCCGGCCGTCCCGGCCGCACCGGGCGGGGCCGCAGCGAGCTGAACCTGACCGGCCGCACCGCGTTCGGCCGCCATGTCCGCAAGGACACCACCTTCCCCGACTGGGGACAGGGGCTCTCCCTCGACGAGGCCCAGGACGTCATCCGCGACCTGCTCCGTGTGCTGGCCGACGGCGGAGTCCTGACCGAGGTCTCCCAGGGGCGGGGCGAGGAGCCCGGCTACCGGATCAACCACACCGTCATCCGCTGGCACGCCCGCGACGACGACCACGGCGCCGTGGACCGCCTGCGCCGTACCTACCGTGACGAGCGCGGCCCCCGGGTCAACGCCTTCTTCAAGCGGCTCTACCAGGACATCGCCGCTACCTTCGCCGGTCTGCACGCCGCAGAGCACACTGCCCAGGTCCACCCCGACGTCCGCCAGGAGCGCGAGGACCTCTTCGGCGAGGGCACTCGGCTTCCACTCCTGTACTGCTCGCCGACGATGGAACTCGGCGTCGATATCAAGAACCTCAACGCCGTCAACCTGCGTAACGTGCCGCCGACCCCCGCCAACTACGCGCAGCGCTCCGGCCGCGCGGGCCGCAGCGGCCAGCCCGCGCTCGTGACCACGTACTGCGCGACCGGCAACAGCCACGACCAGTACTACTTCACCCGGCGCGAGCAGATGGTGGCCGGCCGGGTCGCCCCGCCCCGGCTGGACCTGGCCAACGAGGATCTGCTCGCCTCCCACGTGCACGCGATCTGGCTCGCCGAGACCCGGCTCGATCTCGGCACCAGTATGGCCCGGCTGATCGATGCCGACGGCGACCACCCCTCGCTGAGACTTGCGTCGTCGGTGGCCACGGCCATCGAGGAGCCCGCTGCCCGCCGCCGCGCCCTGGCACGCGCCCGTACCGTCCTGGACGGCTGTGGCGATCTGCTGCGCGCCACGTCCTGGTGGCACGCGCGGTGGCTTGAGCAGACGGTCGAGGCCGCGCCGGGCAGTTTCCGCAAGGCGTGCGGGCGCTGGAAGAACCTCTTCAGGCAAGCCCTCGAAGAGCGCGAGATCCAGCACCGCAACATTCTCAACCGCACTGCCACGGGCCGCTCCAAGGACCAGGCCAAGCGCCGCCGTGCGCAGGCCGAGAGTCAGCTCGCGCTGCTGCGCAACGATCAGGGCGGCGAGCGGACCGTGATGTCCGACTTCTTCCCGTACCGCTACTTCGCCTCTGAGGGCTTCCTGCCGGGCTACTCCTTCCCCAGGCTGCCGCTCGCCGCGTACATCCCGGGTACCGGCCGCACCAGCCGTGGCGGCTACGACGGCGACTACCTGCAGCGCTCCCGGTTCATCGCGATCCGCGAGTTCGGGCCCGGAGCACTCATCTACCACGAGGGCAGCCGCTACAAGGTGGACCGTGTGCAGCTGCCGCCGGACAGCGCGGGTGAGCTGACCACCGAGAGCGCGAAGGTGTGCGGGGCCTGCGGCTATCTGTCCCCGGAGGAGCAGCACGAGGACGTCTGCACGGGCTGCGGCAGCGGCCTCGGTGACGCGCGGACCGGTCTGCTGCATTTGCACACCGTCTTCACCCACCGCCGAGACCGGATCTCCTCCGACGAGGAGGAGCGCCAGCGCACCGGTTACAAGGTGGAGATTTCCTACCGCTTCAAGAAGCACGAGGACGGCCGCGACGGATCACTGCGTGCCATGGCACAGACCGCCTCCGGCCGCGCCCTCGCCGAGCTGGCCTACGGAGACAGCGCCACCATCCGGCTCACCAACCTCGGCTACCGTCGTTCCGTCGCCAAGGGCGAGATCGGCTTCTGGATGGACCCGGTGACGGGGGAGTGGCTCGCGGGCGGCGCGGCCAAGAAGGGTGGCAGGGAGACTCCCCAGGAGCAGGAAGGACTCGCGGACGCTGAGAAGGCCCACCGCAAGATGCCGGTGATCCCGTACGTGCAGGACACCCGGAACATTCTCGTCCTCCACTTGGCCGAGCCGGTCGACCGGGACACCGCCGTCACCCTTCAGTACGCCCTTGAGCGGGGCATCGAGGCCGAGTTCCAGTTGGAGGACTCCGAACTTGACACCGAGGAGCTGCCGCCGCACGACGGGCCGCGTGAACGCCTCCTGCTCATCGAGAGCGCGGAGGGCGGCGCGGGTGTGCTGCGGCGTCTGCAGGCCGAGCCCGGAGCTCTGGCCCACGCCGCGCGCAAGGCGCTGGAGATCGCCCACTTCGATCAACTGGGGCGTGACCGTGGCGACGAGAAGACCAACGGCGACCCATGTGAGAAGGGTTGCTACGACTGTCTGCTTTCCTTCGCCAACCAGCGTCACCACCGTGTTATCGACCGGCAGCTCGTGCGCGATCTGCTCCAGGCGTTCGCGGACGGCAGCGTCGGTGAGTCCACCCCGGGCCGTTCGCGCGACGAGCACGCCGACGTGCTGCGGCAGGGCGCCGACTCCACCCTGGAGGAGCGTTTCGTCGAGTACCTGAGGTCGCACGGCCACCGACTCCCGGACCACCAGCAGATCAAGGTGCGCGAGGCGCTGTCCAAGCCGGACTTCGTGTACGACACCGGGTTCGGCCCGATCGCGGTGTTCGTCGACGGCCCGCACCACGACCACGACGACATCGTGCTGCGCGACGAGGAGGCGGAGGAACGGCTGAAGGACTTCGGCTGGGAAGTGGTCCGCATCCGCTACGACGACGACTGGTCCAAGAAGGTTGCCGAGTACCCTCAGGTGTTCGGCGAACCCCGCCGCTGACCTGCGACCGGACGCCTCGCCCAGCAGCGTCGGCCGATGGCCGCTTCCTCCCCGTCCTGTACGTACGTCAAGCACGCCCGCACCCACCCGGAAGGCCCGTATGACCACCGCCGCCGCGCCGGCCCCGAAGTACGCCGTCGGCTCTCTCGTCCATGCCCGGGGCCGTGAATGGGTGGTGCTGCCGAACTCCACCGAGGAGCTCCTAGTGCTGCGCCCGCTGGGCGGCGCCGATGTCGACATCGCAGGGGTGCTGCCGGGCCTGGAGACCGTGGTGCCTGCCACGTTCGCCCCGCCCACGCCCGGTGACCTCGGCGACCAGCACACCGCCGGTCTGCTGCGCACCGCCCTCCGGATCGGGTTCCGGGCAGGGGCGGGCCCCTTCCGGTCGCTCGCCTCGATCGCCGTGGACCCACGCCCGTACCAGCTGGTGCCGCTGATGATGGCGCTGCGCCAGGACACGGTGCGGCTGCTGATCGCCGACGACGTGGGCATCGGCAAGACCGTCGAGGCTGGCCTCATTGCAGCAGAACTGCTTGCCCAGGGCGATGCCCGCGGCCTGGTCGTGCTGTGCTCCCCGGCACTTGCCGAACAGTGGCGGGCCGAGCTGCGCGGCAAGTTCGGTATCGACGCGCGGCTAGTACTGCCCGCAACGATTGGCCGCCTTGAGCGCGAGACGCCGTACGGGCATTCGGTGTTCCGCCCCGACGGCGCCTACGTGGTCTCCACAGACTTCATTAAGTCGCCCCGCTACCGCGAGGACTTCTTGAACAACTGCCCCGACTTGGTGATCGTCGACGAGGCGCACACCTGCGTCGCGGACTCCACGGCGCAGGTCTCGGCACGCACGTCGCAGCAGCGCTACGGACTGTTGCGTGCGCTCGCCGACGTCCCCGATCGCCACCTCCTGCTGGTCACCGCGACCCCGCACAGCGGCAAGGAGGAGCCCTTCCGAAGGCTGCTCGGGCTGCTTGATGCCCGCCTCGCCACCGTTGGCTTCGAATCCCGCGCGGGCCGTGAGCTGCTCGCCCAGTTCTTCGTGCAGCGCCGCCGCGCCGACATTCGTGAGGACTTCCAGGACGGCGCACACTTCCCCTCCAGCCGGGACACCGCCGAGGTCTCTTACACCCTGCACCGCGACTACCGCGCCCTGCTCGCCGAGGTCCTCGCATACGCCCGGGAGACGGTGCGCTCCGCCGACGGCGCGTTGCAGCAGCGGCAGCGCTGGTGGTCGACCCTGGCGCTGCTGCGCACCCTTTCCTCCTCGCCCGCCGCCGCTGTACGGTCGCTGAACACCAGGGCCGGTGTCCAGGAGGCGGACAGCCCTGACGAGGTGGACCGTACCGGGCAGGTGACCGTCTCGGACCCGGCGGACACCGACAGCGTCCAGTCCGCGGACGAGGTACCGGGCAGTCTGCTGCCCACCGCCACGTCCACGACCGAAGAGACCGGCTCCGACGATCTCGACGCCGAGGAGAAGGCCCGTCTAGTCGCCATGGCCGATGCCGCGGGCAAACTCGCCGGTCCCACCCGCGACACCAAGCTGAAGAAGCTGGTGGCGACGGTGACCGACCTCCTCGATTCCGGATACCGACCGATCGTGTTCTGCCGATACATCGCCACGTCCGACTACGTCGCCGACCACCTGAAGAAGGTGCTCAACAAGAGAGGCACCCAACACCCGGTAGCGGTGGCCTCCGTCACTGGCGAACTCTCGCCCGACATGCGCCTGAACCGCATCGCCGAACTCACCGGCGCGGACGAGCACGGAGAGCCTGCCCCCGAGCGGCGGGTCCTGGTGGCCACCGACTGCCTGTCCGAGGGCGTCAACCTCCAGGAGTCTTTCGACGCTGTCATCCACTATGACCTGGCCTGGAACCCGACCCGCCACGAGCAGCGCGAGGGTCGCGTCGACCGCTTCGGGCAGCGTACCGACACAGTGAAGGCGCTGACCCTGTACGGGGCGGATAACCCGGTCGACGACATCGTCCTGAAGGTGCTGCTGCGCAAGCATGAGCGCATTCGCCGCGCCATCGGCATCTCCGTCCCCGTGCCGCAGCAGGCGGAGAGCGCCATGCAAGCGGTATTCGAAGAGCTGATCCTGCGCAGCGACACCCCTTCCTTCGAGCAGGAGGGACTGTTTGAGCGAGAACAGCTGCCCGCCGCTGAGCAGTTGGAGCTCGCCTGGGAGTCCTCCGCTGAGCGCGAGAAGGCTTCCCGGTCCCTCTACGCCCAGAACCGGATCAAGAAGGAGGACGTGGCCACCGAGGTCGCCGAGATCCGTGCCGCACTCGGCACCGGCGAGGAGGTCAGGGAGTTCACCCGCCGCGCGCTCGGCGCACTGCGCGGGGTGCCCGCAGACCGTAAGCAGGGCGGATTCACCGCCCACACCGACGCGCTTCCACAGGGCCTGCGCGATGCCGTGACCGCGGCGCTCGGCCCCCGCCATCCGCGCCCGGTCGTCTTCCACGACGCGCCGAGCGCTCCGCGCGGCGAGGTGGCGCTGACCCGCACCGACCCGGTGGTGGCCGCGACGGCCCGCTTCGTTCTGGACACCGCCCTGGACGAGAAGTTCCCGGCCTGGCAGCGTCCGGCCCGCCGCTGCGGCGTGATCCGTACGAACGCCGTGGGACGGCCCACCACCATGCTTCTCGTACGCCACCGCTTCCAGCTCAGTTTGCCCACCCGCGACGGCGAAATCCGCCCCCAACTCGCCGAGGAGGCACGGGTGGTGGCCTTTCAGGGCAGGCCCGAAGCCCCGCAGTGGCTGCCGGACGAGGAGGCGCTGGCCCTCCTGGACGCCCGTGCCACCGGAAACTCCGACCCGGGCTTCGCCACCGACCACATCGCGTCGATCCTTGCCGCCTTGGACACCGGTCTCATGGACGAACTGCGACTGCGCTCCGAGGCGGCCGCGACGGAGCTGGAAGCCTCGCACCACCGGGTCCGCACCGCGGCTCGGGCCCGTCTCGCCGGCCTGAAGGCCGTCCCGCAGGGCGATCCGGACGTCCTCGGTGTCTTCCTCTACCGGCCAGCCGCCACGATCCAGCTGGGAGCCGACGCGTGAGCACCGCGAGAACCCTGGTCACCGACACCGTCGCCACCGTCGGCGGGCTGCTGCCCTACGACCTTCTCGTCCGTATCAAGGAGGGCAAGGAGCAGTCCGGCTCGAAGCCCGCCGACTACCGGCTGTTCGCCAAGGGCGAGTCCGTACGGGACGCCGCCGAGCGCTCCTGGGGATATCTCTGCGGCGTCTGGGCCGCCTACCAGGACGCTCTCGCCCGCGACGGAGCGGACGACGACACCGGTGTGCACGCGGTGGGGCTCACCACCGAACGCTGGCTGCTGCCCCTGTTCGAGCAGCTCGGCTTCGGCGCACTGTCCGCTGTGCCGGAGCCCGGCCTGCCCGCCCACGACGACACCAAGGACTTCCCGGTCAGTCACGCGTGGGCGCACGTGCCCGTGCACCTCACCGGCTGGAACGTCCCGCTGGACGTCCGCACCCCGCACGTGGCGCCGCAGGCCCCGCAGTCCATGGTGCAGGAGTACCTGAACCGCTCAGGTGACAAGGCTCTGTGGGGTGTCCTGTCCAACGGCCGCCAGCTGCGGCTGCTGCGCGAGTCCGCATCACTGACCGGTGCTGCGTTCATCGAGTTCGACCTCCAGGCGATTTTCGAGGGCAAGCGGTCCGACGACTTCGTCCTCCTGTGGCGCCTGCTGCACCGCACCCGCTTCGAGGGTGCCCCCGCCGCCTCCTGCCTGCTGGAGAAGTGGCGCACCGAGGCCATCGACTCCGGCACCCGCGCTCTCAAGGAGCTCCGCAAGGGCGTCGAGAAAGCCCTCACGGTGATCGGCGGCGGACTTATTGCCCACCCCGACAACGCGGAGCTGCGCGAGGCCCTGCACGCCCGCACGCTCACCGTCCGCGACCTGCATCCCGCCCTGCTGCGCCTCGTCTATCGGCTCCTCTTCCTCTTTGTCACCGAGGACCGCGGCCTGCTTCTGCACCCCGACGCGGACAAGGCCGCACGTGACCGCTACGAGAAGTACTTCTCCACCAGCCGCCTGCGCCGCCTCGCCCGCCGCACCGGCAGCCCTCACGGCGACCAGTGGGAGGCTCTCACCCTCGTCATCAAGGGCCTCGGCGAGCCCGGCGGGCGCCCCGAACTGGGTCTGCCCGCCCTCGGCGGCCTCTTCGAACCCACTACTGTGGACGAGCGGCTGGACGGTCTCGCCCTCACCAACGAGTCACTGTACGAGGCGGTGCGAGCCCTCGCCGTGATCTTCGACGCCAAGCTCGGTCGGCCCCGCAAGGTCGACTACCGGCACCTTGGCGCGGACGAACTCGGCTCGGTCTACGAGTCGCTCCTCGAACTCGAACCCCGCCAGGAAGAGGACGGCTCGTACGTTCTGGCGAAGCTGGACGGCAACGATCGCAAGACCTCAGGCTCGTACTACACACCCTCGCCCCTGATCGACTGCCTCCTGGACTCCACCCTCGACCCGGTCATCGAGCGGGCTGTACGCTCTGGCACGACGAAGCAGGAACGGAAGGCGGCGCTGCTCGCCCTGACCGTGTGCGACCCGGCCTGCGGAAGTGGCCACTTCCTGGTCGCGGCGGCCCGCCGCGTGGCCCGCCGGCTCGCCGAGATCGATACCGACGACCCAGAGCCGACCGCCGAGGCCGTACGGGACGCCCTACGCGAGGTCATCAGCCGCTGCGTGTACGGCGTCGATCTCAACCCGATGGCCGTGGAGCTGGCCAAGGTCTCCCTGTGGATTGAGGCCATGAAACCTGGCCGCCCGCTCACCTTCCTCGACGCGCACATCAAGCACGGCAACGGCCTGCTCGGCACGACACCGAAGCTCCTCGCGTCCGGTCTGCCCGACGAGGCGTTCAAGGTCCTGGAGGGCGACGAGTCCAAGGCAGTCAGGAACCTGAAGTCTCGCAACGCGAGCGAGCGCGAGCGGTGGCTGGCGGCGGTCCGTAAGGGCGTGGACCAGGGAGCTCTGTTCTCCAGGGAGTACGCCATCGCTGTGTCCAACGCACCTTTCGTTAAAGCCACCTCCGCGATCACAGATGCCCGGTCGATGGAACTAGAGGACGTTCAGGACCAGATTCGCGCTTACCACGAACTGACGACGTCCAAGGACTACATCAGGGCTCGCAGACTTGCCGACGCCTGGTGTGCGGCGTTCGTGTGGACGAAGGTCGAGACTGCTTCGCCGCCCGCCCTTACGACCGACTCCCTCCTCGCCCTGCACTCCGCCGAGGGCGACACGGACGCCAAGGTCGACACCGACGCGCACCTGCCCGGCGGCACCGCGCGCACCGTGCGGGAGCTGCGCCAGGAGTACCACTTTTTCCACTGGCATCTTGAGTTCCCGGAGGTGTTCCGGGTGCCGGCCGACCCGACGGCGCCGGACGTGGACGAGCGGACCGGGTGGAAGGGTGGGTTCAGCTGTGTGCTGGGGAACCCTCCGTGGGAGCGAGTCAAGCTCCAGGAGCAGGAGTTCTTCGCCACCCGTGACGCCTCGGTCGCGAAAGCCGCGAACAAGGCCGCCCGCGAGCGCCGGATCGCAGCGCTGGCCACCAGCGAAGAGGAGGCCGACCGGTCGCTGCACGCCGAGTTCATCGCGGCGCGCCGCCTCTCCGAGGGCGTCAGCCACCTGCTGCGCGACTCGGGCCGCTTCCCGCTGGCCGGGCGCGGCGACGTCAACACGTATGCGGTTTTCGCCGAGGCCGCCTCGCTCGGCATCGCTCCCGAGGGGCGCTTCGGCCTCGTCCTGCCGACCGGCATCGCCACCGACGCGACGACCGCGCCCTTCTTCTCCAACCTGGTGCGCAGCTCACGGCTCGCATCGTTCCTGGACTTCGAGAACGAGGCGTTCATCCTCAGCCGGGACGTGGACCATCGGGTCCGCTTCTCGCTGCTGACCGTCACCGGTCGGGGTGAGCGGGTGAATTCCGCGTCCTTCGCCTTCGGCACCCGCTACATGGCGGACCTCGACGAGCGGCGCTTCGCGATGCCGCCCGAGGAGATCCTCTTGGTCAACCCCAACACTGGCACGCTGCCGGTGTTCCGTACCCGCAGGGACGCGGAGATCACACTGGGGATCTACCGCCGGGTTCCGGTCCTCAGGAGGGAGCCGGGCGCGGACGGCAGGGGCGGTACGGACCCGTGGGGCCTGACCTTCATGCGCATGTTCGACATGTCCAACGACTCGCACCTGTTCCGTGGCAGGGCGGAACTGGAGGGCGAGGGCTGGAAGCTGAAGGGCAACATCTTCACGCACCCATCCGACGGGCACCGCTATCTGCCGCTGTACGAGGCGAAGATGCTGCACCACTTCGACCACCGGCTTGGCACGTACGAGAGGCAGACGCAAGCGCAGGCGAACGTGGGGACGCTGCCGAGGGCCACGGCGGAGCAGCATGATGATCCGGAGTTCGCGCCAATGCCCCGGTACTGGGTGCCGGAGTTCGACGTGGACTCGGGGAAGCGGGACAACAAGGGCAACCGGATCATGTGGCCGGGGGTGGCCTCGCGGCTCGCGGAGCGGGAATGGGAGAACGGGTGGTTGATGGGGTGGAGGGATGTTGCCCGCTCCACAGACACCAGGACGGTGATCAGCACGTCTCTTCCCGCATACGGCGTGGGTCACAAGTTTCCGCTGATGTTCGTCCGAGTCGGGGCGGCGGCCTTGAGCGGCATTCTGGCGTCGTACGTCTTCGACTACGTGGCACGGCAGAAAGTTGCCGGAACATCAATGACCTACGGCTACGTGATGCAGTTCCCTGTTCTGGCGCGGGAGGCTGCCTTGCCGTTTACTACAGCGGAGGAGGGGAGCTTCGCGGACTGGATCACCCCTCGTGTGCTGGAGCTGTCATACACGTCCAGGGACATGGCGCCCTTCGCCAGGAGTCACGGGGATGGAGGAGCCCCCTTCCGCTGGAAAGCGGACCGTCGTGAACTGCTGCGTGCCGAGCTGGACGCCGCCCTATTCCACGCATACGGGCTCAACCGCGATGACGTGGAATACGTGATGGAGACGTTTTCCACGGTCAAGAAGAGGGAGGAGGCCCTAGGCGGCACCTACCGCACCAAGGACCTCATCCTCGACCTCTACGACCGCATGGCGGAGGCCCGCGAAGCCGGTCGCGCGTACCGGACCGTTCTGGACCCGCCACCGGGCAAGGGTCCCCGCCACGAGGGCTGAACCAGGAAGTTGCTGACGGAGTCGGTCAGTTGAAGCGGCTCCATCCGGCCTCACGGCGTGCTCTCCGTACGCCACGCTGCCGAGGACCTGTTGGCGACGCACCTGTCGCCGGGCAGGACTCCCGAGAAGGCGGCCTGATCACCACGGCCACCGTGTTCATCGCCTAACTGACAGCGAACGCGGCCCTGCACGGCCGGGTACGCGGCCAGTAAACCCGCCTCGCCGTCCGCCTGGACGCGTGCGGAAGGCGCGCCGAGGTCACCGACGCCCGCGGCCTACTCCTCGCCGGTGACTGAGGTGTACGCCCGCACCACCCCGGTGGCAAGACGGTGTGGGCCGTGTGCCGCCGGTGAGCCGGTGGTCGCGGACCGTTCAGGCACGGGCGAGCTCGCTCAGCGAGTCGCGCAGGGCCGCACCACCGTCCGGTGCGGCTACCAGTACCTTCCGCAGGCTGTCTTTCGTCAAGTACCGGTAGCTTTGCGGTGGATGAAACGGCCCGGCAGCTCGCAGGGACGCCAGTGGCACCGGAGCATCGAAGGCCACGGGTGCTTCCAGCGAGAGCCCGCTCGCCTGGATCGCCCCGCTCATGTACTCGTCATACTCGCGTCGACTGATTCCGGCCTTCGTCCGACTGGCGGTCCAGACCTCGCGGGGAGAGGCCACCCGGACCGAGGCGATGCGCGCGAGGCCCACGATGGCCATGGTGGGGGCGGTCGCGTAGAGCAGGACCGGAGTTCCGGGCGGGGCGGCGACGCGCTGGCGGCGGACCTCCACCGTCTTCGTCCCGGCCAGGATCGCCGTGGCGAACCGGGGGTGGACGGACAGCAGCATCGTGCGCTCCGGATCGTTCACGGTGTTCGGTGCCCCTCTTCATAAACAGCCTGGAACAGCGCGTTGCTGATCTTCGACAGTGACGTCAGCGGCAACGGTAGCCGCAGCTTCCCGGCCAATGTGGTCAACCGGGTATGCGTCACATGTGCGGGAAAGAGCTCCGTGTCGGAGAACCTCAAGGCCATGGCCTTTCCCGAGCTGTCGGCTGTCGCGCGCACGTCGGCACGACCATATACGCCCAGGTGTTCGAATTTCGAGAAGAGGGTGTCGGGCTCGTCGACGATCACTTCGTCCAGGCGCGAGCAGCCGATCACCATCTTCCCCTGCTGCCTGGAGCCGCCCCCGCTGACGTACCAGAGGATCCGGGCGGGGACTGACTCCCCTCGGCCCCCTGGTGACCGGTAGTAGACGTGCTCGCGGCTGATGCCGAGCACGTCAGCCCGGGGAACGAGCATGGCCGGAACGTCGAACAGCTCCGTCGACCAACGCGGTCTGATGGGGGCGATGAAGGACGGCAGTGCCGAATCGATGAGCTTCACCGGCCACCACACCCGCTCGGCCACGCTCGCGATCTCCGGCGGCACCCGAGGATCCAGGGCAGGCATCACGCGCCCCAGGCGATTTCCGATCTCGGCGGCCGCCGCGGATACGGCGGCTGCGGGGCCGCACACATCGACGAGGACCGCAGTGAAGCCGCTCTCGTCGGCGATGAAGCCGTCGCTGCCAGCCGCGGCCTTGGCGGCCGCGGACATGTACGGATCCGCGATGCGGACCGCCTGTGCGCCTCTCTCCCGGGCGAGCTTCTTCAGCATGAAGAGCAATTGCCTCGCGAGTGTCTCCTCTAGAGGGTGCGAGGCCGTACGCAGGAAGGCGACGTTGAGTGTGCGGCCGTCCATCGCCCAGACGTTCAGAGCTACGGGGTGTCCCGCTCCGTCCCGCAGCAGTTCCCTGTGCCACAGCACACCGTCCCTGGCGAGGGATCTCAATCGCTCCGCGAAGGCGGAACCCCTTTCGCCGTCGGCTTGGTCGAAGAAGGCGACCAGCTCGCCTTCGGTGCCGGGTGTGACCGCCTCGGCGGAGAAGGCGGTACCCATGAGATCGGCCGGCCGGTACACCTGGGCCTGGTGCAGTTCGTCGACATGCAGGGTGACCACTGCGGGGGAGACGACCTTGACGCGCGCTACGCCCCAAGCGACATCAGCCAGGGCGGCGAGTCCGGGATCGCGAGTCACCAGTACCTGAAGGCCGGCGCAGGACGTCTCGGCCACATACTGCAGGCGGGCGCGCTGCCCAGCGGTGAGTGGTGCGTCGGGCGACTCTATTCCTCGTGTACCTGTCGCCTAGGGCGATGACCGGGGCCATCAGCTCCGACTCCTCCCCGGACACCGGCAGCACCTCGATCGCCATGTTCCCCCTCCGTGGTCACTTGTCCGGCCGGACAACGTCCCGAGTGAATCTTGCCAAGCGAAGCCAGCTACAGACCATGGATTGATCAAATGAGGCCGCACCCAATATGCATCATTGTAAACTCAGTCAATGCTTCATTTTGGGGCGGGGCTTGGCGAAGGAGGGCGAGGCGTGTATGCCGCAGATCGCGATCACCAACTCCTTCTGAGAGGGTGTGGACCGGCTCGACAAGCCGTCTCGCGCCCGCGTTCATGAGGCGATGGGGAAGTCCCAGTAGCTGCCGGGCACCGGTGCCGGGCTGCCCGTGGTGCGGGTCAAGGACAGGCGGTCCGATGATGTGGCCGGGGTGTGGGTGTCGAGCCTGTGCGGCATGAAGGGTCTTGAGTTCGGCTGCGTGGTCGTGGCAGGGGTGACCGCGTCGGCGTTCCCTTTCGCGGCGGCGGTGACATCCGCCGACGTCGACCCGTTGCAGAACGCGACCGATCTTGCGGCCGAAAGGTGCCTGCTGTTCGTCGCGAGCACCCGGGCGAGAGAGGCGTTGTACATGTCGTACAGCGGTCGGCCGGGCAACTTCCTCGACGGCGTGAGACAGCAGGAAGAGCGACGCCCCATTGCCCTGTGAACTCTGTCAATGCTTGCAGTGGGCGTAGTAGTCTGCGGGGCGCGCGGGAGGGAAAGAGTGGCTTGATCGCGCGCCTTTAGGTGGGGGAGCATCCGCATTCATCGAGAAGCATCCAGGGAGTTCAGATGTCCACACCGCGTGCCGTACCCGTGTCCCTGGCGGAAATCGCTCGTCTCGCGGGCGTCGGGCGGGCCGCCGTCAGCAACTGGCGGCGGCGTCATCCGTCGTTCCCCGTCCGGATCGCTGGCACGGACGTCAATCCCCAGTTCTCACTCACCGACATCGAGAACTGGCTGCGCGAGAACAAGAAGCTCAAGAAGTCCGTCGAGCGCGAATGGCTCTGGCCGCGCTTCGAGGCGATCGGCGGACGGGACGAGACAGGGGTGGCGGTCGCCGAGGTGGGCAGACGGCTCGCCGGGCGGGATGGGACGGGGCAGTCGGCGTACTCGAAAGAGACGGCGGCCCTCATCGAACGGGCCGTGGATCTCGGGCAGCGCGAAGGAGGCCCGGAGACCTTCGCCTTCCTGTTGCGCCGCTGGCTCGACGTCCACGTACGCCAGATCGCCACGACCCCCGAGCCGCTCGCCGCGCTCATGGTGGACATCGCTACCCGCGTCGCAGCCGTCGACGGCAGTATTACGGCGATGGACCCCGCCTGCGGCACTGGCCACCTCCTGACGGCTGCGGCCGAGGTGGCCGAGGAGCGGGGCGGTGGGGCGCCGACCCTGCTCGGCGGCGATCGCGACCCCATCCTCGCCGCGCTCGCCGAAGCACGCCTGAACCTTGTCGGGCAGGCACTGCGGACAGGGCCCGCCTCCATCGACGTACGCGCGGGGGACACTCTGCGAGACGACCCCTTCGCCGACGTCCCCGCCGACGTCGTGCTGTGCAATCCGCCGTTCAACGAACGGGACTGGGGGTACGAGGAGCTGGCCACGGACACCCGCTGGAGCCACGGGTTGCCGCCGCGTACTGAGCCCGAACTCGCCTGGGTCCAGCACTGTCTGGCGGGGCTGCGGCCGGGAGGTGCGGCCGTGCTGCTGCTGCCTCCCGCAGTGGCGGCGCGCAAGGCTGGGCGGCGCATCCGTGGGTCCCTGCTGCGCACCGGCCAGCTGAAGGCAGTCGTGGCGCTGCCGCCGGGGTGCGCCGCGCCGCACAGCGTCTCCCTGCACCTGTGGGTGCTACGGGCGCCCGCGGCGGGTGAGGAGCCACCCGTGGGCGGTCATCTGACGGTGGCCGACGGAGTGTCCCGCTTCCCCCGAGATCCGGGCCGTGAATGGGCCCCCGACTGGGCGGCGATCGGTGATTTCTTGCGCGAGGCCGTGGGGGGGAAGAACTCGACGGAAGGGTCTGCCTATGTGCGGTGCGTGCCCGTCATCGAGCTGCTCGACGACGAGGTCGACCTTACACCGGGACGCCACATCACCCCGTCCCCGGCGGACAGTGCGCCCCGACTGGCGGCTTCCTGGCGGGAGTTCAAAGACCTCACTGCCAAGGTGACCAAGTCCGCCCGGCTGCTCGCGGCGCTCGAACTCACCTCTGCGGCACACGACACACCCACGGCCACCACCGTCGCCGAACTGGCGCGGGCGGGGGCGCTCACCCTGCGCGGCGGCCAGCAGCCACCAGAGACGGCGGTCCGCACCGAGATGCCGTCCGCCGAGGACATTCCGCTCCTGACTGTTCCCGACCTCCTGTCGGGCGGCGCACCCAGGGGACACCTCGCCGGCGACGACCCGGCGCTGCGCGAAGCCGTGATCGCCCAACCCGGAGACATCGTCGTGGTGGGAGTGGCGCGGGCCTTCTCTGCCTGGGTCCACGAAGGAGTACCCACCGCCCTGGGAGCTCAGCTGCACGCCGTGCGCGTGCAGCCCGAGCAGTTGGACGCCTGGTTCCTCGCCGGTTCGCTGCGCTCCCCGGCCAACGTCCGGCAGGCCGGGACCCATGCGACGAGCTCCTCCCGCATCGATGTCCGCCGCCTCCAGGTCCGCCAGGTGCCGCTGCGCGAACAGCGGCGCTACGGTGAGGCGTTTCGTGAGCTCGCCGCCTTCGAACAGCTGGCGCGACGCACCGCCGAGCTCGGTGCGGACCTCGTCCACGACCTCGGTGACGAACTGGCAGCCGGGCGTCTCGCGGGCGGGGCGTAGCACGTCCGGCGGTGCGAGGAGGCGGTGCGTGTCACGGCGCCTCGCCGTCCGTCCGGACCTGCGAGGCGCCATGATCGTCCGCGTCCGCGAGCCGTGCTGAGAGCTGTGCGTCGACCTCACATCGTACGGACTCGACCTGTACGGCGTGCTCGTGAGGCAGGCCCGCAGCCGTGCGGCCCGCGGCGTCGACCGCGGCGACGGCGACCTCCAATTCACCGAAGACGAGTCGGCATTCGGCCAGCCGCAGCCGGATCACCGCGCGCTCCGTCCGCTCGGCCGGACCGTCGCCGTGCAGGAGCGCGTCGTCGATCCCTTCGTAGAGACGTGCCGCGGAGCCGAAGTCCCCGGCCAGGCGGAGCCCGTCCGCCGCTCCCCGCCACACGCGGCGCACCAGCGGGCGGCGCGCTCCCCACTCCCCGCGCACCCGTTCCGTCAGCGCACTCAGACGATCGATCGCGTCACCGGGTTCGCGGGTGGCGATCTCTGACTCGGCCCGCGCGCACAGCAGTTCCACCGAGCGGGCGTCCAGCCACTCCGCCTGGCCCTCCGCCAATGACGGGACAGGGGACGCGGCGGGAGCGCGGAGTGTGCGTACGGCCCGGTCAGCGGGCCGGCGAAGCGGCGCCGTGGCGTCGGGGTGGGTGCGCGGACGGGGCCCGGGGTCACCGGGCTGCGGACCGAGTGGTTCGAGGACCGCCAAGACCTCGTCCACAGGCGGTCGCTGTCCGGGCTGCTTGGCGAGCATGCGCAGCACGAGATCGTCGATTGCCTCGGGGATGCCCGCAGCGTACACACTCGGCGGCAGCGGCTCCTCGTAGAGATGCCTTTCGGTCAGTCCGGAGTCCGAGCCTCGCGGGAACGGTGGGCGCCCGGTGAGCAGTTCGTAGAAGACACAACCGAAGCAGTACACGTCCGTCCGCGCGGTGGGCTCGCGCTCCAGCAGCTGCTCGGGCGCAAGATAGCCGCGGGTGCCGAGGGTGGAACCGTGCGCCGTGTACCGGGTGGCGTCGGACCACAGCGGCTTGGCGATGCCGAAGTCGATCAGGACGACCGCCCCCTCATCGTCGATCATGATGTTGGCCGGCTTGAGGTCCCGGTGCACGACAGGCAGCGTGTGCGCGCAGGCCAGCGCTCTCGCCATCTGCACGGCGACCGCGATCGCTGTCGCCAGTGGCAGCGGTGTGTGCTCGTCGAGGAAGGTTCGCAGGCTCACCCCGGTCACCAGCCGCATGGCGATGTAGGGCACGCCCTGGTGCGTTCCGCTGCCGTACAGCTCCGTGATGCCCGGGTGGTCGAGTGTGCCCAGAAGTGTGGCCTCGCGCCGGAACCGGGCGTTTCTGACGGCGAGTTCGGCCTCCCTTTCCTCGGGGTCCAGGGCGTACAGGGCCTCAGAGTCGTGGCGTAGGAACTTCACCGCGACCTCGCGACCCGCTGACGTCGTGCGACCTTCGGAAGCCTCGTTGTCCGTGGAGATCTCGCGGGCCTGCCAGACGTGGGCCATCCCGCCCTTGCCGAGCGACTCCTTCAACTCGTAGCGCCCGTCGATCAGGTCACCCGTGCTGGGCCTGTACATCCCCGCGTACGAATCCACGTCCACGTTGCGCCGCCCCTTCGTCCTTCCGCACCATCCGGCACAACAGACTAGCGTGAAGTGGCTAACTTATTAGATCTTCATGGACTCAGTTCACAGATGTGTGGCATGCTGGATCGCGTCCAGGGTCCCGTTCGTAGCCTGCCAGGCCCCTTGATCCTGGACGTCCACTTTGCCCTTGCCGCCTTGCAACGGGGGTCATCATGCAAAACCCACCGGGTGTAGTCGGAGAGGACTGGCTGATCAAGGCGAGTCCCCGGATGGCCCGGCCCGACGCCGCGGCCTGCCCCACACACCGCCGCATCGCGATGCGGCCCCAGCTCGTCGCCGAACCGGCCGTGCCGTTCCTGCCCACGCCGTACGAGGAGTTCGGATTCGGCCCGCTTTTTGCGGCGCTCGATCGTGTGGAGCATGACGGCCGGTCCGTCGAGCAGGTGCGCGAGGAGCTGCGGAACACCCGCGGACCGTTCCGAGGCAGGGGTGCCCCGGTCCACCCTGTGCATCTCGCATGGACCGCGCACGCCCTGGAGCGGTACGTCGCGGCCCGCGCCCGGGAGCAGGCCGCCGCCGCGGAAGCAGGGCTGCCGCCCACCCTGGCGGTCAAGCAGCCGTGGACGTGGCGCACCCGCCGACTGCACGCACCCGACGCGCGCGGTGCCCGGCAGTACGAGCACACTCTGTGGGGCCGCATGTACGCCTCCGCCGACGGGACCGTGCGCGACCTCTGGCTGCCCTCGCTGGGCCGGGCCAAGACCAGCCGCCCCGCCGCCGAACTCGGAGCCGTGGCACAGGTGATGGCCCATGGGGCGCCGACGCCCCGGCGCAGGGTGCGGGACGAACCCCCGGCAGTGGCGTCCGACACCAGTCGGCCGCCTGCCCTGGTGCGCGTCTTCGACGTCGGGTGCGCCGACGGTGTGATGGAAGCGCTGCTCGGTGCGCCGCCTTTGTTCGGCGAGGGGCCCGCCGAGGTGAAGGAGCGGTTCGAGGACGACGCCGTGCCGGCCTTCCTCTCCGCCGCGACCGCGACCGGTGCCAGGCCCGGGGAGAATTGCGTCGACTGCAAGGCCATCGCCGGTTGCACGGACCTGAAGCGCGCCCCGAGTTTGTGGGGAGGGCGGCCCGCGTCTGTCGCGCGCAAGCGGCGTTCCGTCTCCGCCTGGGATCTGCGCCTGTACGCGGAATGCCCCGCCCAGTACCACCTGGTGCGGCGTCTGCGTCTCAACGACCTTTCCGGCGAGAACGAGGGGGCGCGGCGTGGCAGGTTCGTCGACTCCCGGCTGGACGCGCTCCACAGTGAAAAGCCGGTGCGCGGCTGCCGGGATCGTGCGGTCCCCGAGCCGGACGCGCTGCGATCCGAAAACGGTCTGGACGAGGCGTCCGCGCGTGCGGCCGCCGGAATGATGGCCGGGCACCGGCTGCTGTGCCCGCTCGACGGACTCGGCGCCGACGAGCGCGTCCTCGTGCAGCATCGGGTTACGGCCTACATTCCTGAACTCGATGTCGTCGTCCTCGCCGTACCCGATCTCGTGTACACCCATCGTGGCCGGTGGATCTGGCGCGAGACGAAGACATCCTCCCGCCCGCTGTGGGAGCGGGATTCACTGCTGCGTACGTATCCGCAACTGGCTCTCGGCGTACTGCTATTGCACGCGAGGGCCGTGGGCGACGACCCGCGCCGTTCCTGGATCGAGCTGGAGCACCTGCGCGAGGGTCGCGGGGATAGCAGGCTTGAACGCGTCGATCCCGGGCGCGCTGAGATCGTAAATGAAGCCCGGGATGTCATCGCTTCTCTCGCCCAGCCGCTCATCGAGGACACCACGTACGAACCGAGGACCGGGCGCCACTGCCACGGATGCCTGGCGCGCACCTGGTGCCGTCCCGGCAGCGCCTACGTCACCGATCATCTGTTGCCGTACCGCCCCGATGCGTCGTCTTCCGCCGACGAGTCCGAGCTTAGTGCCGACCTGGCGCCGAGAGGGGGCGTCGCTTCCGATGACTGACCAACAGGCTTCTCCGGACTGGATGTCCAACCGGGACGTCGTTCTGCTGAGGGACGTGGCCACCGCCGTCCTGCACCTGGCGACCGTCGACGACCTCGACGCCTTCGCCCTGCCCTATCCGGCCGGCGCGCAGCGTGCCCTCGACGCCCTGACCCTCCAGTGCCTGCGCAACGGAGCCACGCCTCCGACCGGCGTACCTGAGATGGTCCGCTGGGCCCGCGCCCGGCCGCTCAGCAGCTGGCCTCTCGATCAGCTGCCCGCAGACCTGTTCGACGCCGCGGACCGGCTGATCGACGAGGGCTCGGGAGAACCCTCCCAGCTCTGCCATGAACTTTCTGTGCGCGGACACGGTGACAGCACCGGGCGACAGTACGACCGCATGGTCATTTACGAGGCCCTGCGGGTCTGCCGTGCGATGTCGGCGCCCGAGTCGTACACGGCCTTCCGCCGCCTCTTGGTCACCCGACCCGTACTCACGGAGGACGACTGGGCCGAGATCAGCTGCGACCTCTTCCTAGACCCGGTCCGCTTCCTCGTCGAGGAGATCTACGCCCGCGTCCCCGCTGGGTTCCGGCGCGACGGTTCGTATTTGTGCTGTCACCGTTGCCTGACCCTGCTGCATCCGGTGTCCGACACCGAGTGGTGGTGCGAGCGGGATCAATGCCGCCACCGGGGCCCCGCGCCGCACGGCCGGGCGCTCGTTGCGGCTGAGACCGGAGAGTTGCGCCAACTGCGGAAACCGCTGCGGCTGTTCGTCACCGGGCCGGGGCAGGCGGAGACTTCCCTGGAGGGTGAGCTGCGGGCGCTGGGGCTCACCGTTGAGATGTGGCCCAACTTCGACTCGTACGACGTGAGAGTCATCTTCCCCGACGGTCATGTGTGGGCCGTGGACGTCAAGGACTGGGCGCATCCCGCCTTCCTCGGCCGCAGCGCGACCGCGGTGCGGGCCGAACCACCCTACGACGAGGCGTGCTGGGTCGTACCGGAGTTCAGGGTCCGCGCACGCCGCGACTATCTCGACAGCTACGCCAAGGAGCGGGGCGCTCAGGCGGATGGGCTCAGACTCCTGACAGATCGCCAATTCGTGCGGGCGGCCCGGCTGCGACTGGCTGGTGAGCAAGGGCCGGACGCCTCCATTTGTCCGCTCCGCGGTGGAGCGGACAAACCGCCGGGGCCCGGCCGAGGGGCCGCCGGACGCTGCCCCATGGACAACACGCTCCCGGCCGAGGATGCCGGGCAGGAGGACGGAGCGGACGATGCGTGACCGCAGCAGTTGGTACCAGCCGGTCGTGGCCGCGCTCGGGCCCTGGCCCGAGGAACACGCCAGGACCCGCCCCGCACTGCTCTGCCAGGTTGAGCTGGCCCTGCGTCTGATGGAGACCGTGGCGCCCGGCCACGCCGCCGACGGGGCATGGACACTGCTGGGCGGCTACGGCCTCGCCTTCGCACGTGCCGCGAAGCTGCCCGTGGGGGCCGCGGAGCAGGCCGCGCTGGCCGCCGCCCGACACCTGCTGTGGCCGATGCGCCGCGGCCGGATGTGGCGGCAGTCCCTGAACACGTACCTGGAACTGCCGGAACGGCTGCGGGCCTACCGCGTCCCGGCACAGGGGGAGGCGGCATACCGGGTTGCTCCCATGGTCGCCGCCGACCGCTTCGCCGTGTACGACGAGGCACTGGCGAGCCTGCCGGGCTTCGCCGTCAAACCGATGGATCAGGCGGAGGCGGGCGAGCATCGATTCATGGACCGCCGCCACCGGCGCACCTCCGTCACCATCCCGGCCGACCTCGTACGGGACCCGTTCCCGGGTCACCCTCTCACCGCAGGACGCCCGGCCACCGCAGGACCTCTGGACGTCCCACTCGACGAACTCGACGACGTGGCGCGGTGGATGGACGAGGAGGAACGGCGGCGCGGTCGCAAGGAGGGAAACTGGGCCCAGCGCCTCGACGACCTCGATCTCGACACCCGTAGCCCCGACGCGACCGCCTTTGCGCCGGCGTCCGCGCTGCCTCTGAACCGGCTCACCCACCTCGTTGGCATGGTCGGCGCAGGTAAATCAACCCTGATGACGCTGCTCGCCGTCTGGGCGCACCACCATGGCCTGCGCACCACACTCGTCGTCGGTGATGTGGCCGAACAGCTCACCCTGACCGAACTTTTCCGCGGACTCGGTCTGAGCGCCGCCTTGATCCAGGGCGGCACCACGCGTCCCCAGCACACCCAGCGGCTGCACCGCAGGCTCGCCGCGCGCGGAGCGCACTCACTACTCGCCCATACTGACGCGACCTTTAGACACCTCAGCACCGCCTGCCCCCTGGACGCGCTGCGCGCACTCGACACATCAGAGCCGCTGCGTTACAACGACGCACCGTGCGGCGGCCTGCACCCCGTGAGGAGGGCCGGAGCCGGCGAGGGTGGAGACGAGGTGGCGGCCGAGAACGCCCTGCGCGCACTCGAACGCGCCCGCGGCGCTGCCGACAGGCAGACTCCCGAAGACGGTGCCGAGGAAGAGGAGGAATGGGGCACTCCGCACGCTTGCCCGCTGTGGAGCGCCTGCCCCCGGCACTCTGCCGCGCGCGACCTCGTCGACGCGCTCATCTGGGTGGCGAACCCCGCCAGCCTCGTCCAGACGGCTGTTCCACGCCAGCTCAACGCCGAACGCCTGCGCTACCTGGAACTGGCCTGTCTGCGCAGTGACATCGTGATCGTCGACGAGGCCGACCGCGTACAGATGCAGCTGGACCAGATGTTCGCGCCGTCGGCCACCCTCGTCACCACCGGTGTCTCCGATTCCTGGCTCGACCAGTTGCAGACCCATGAGATCGCCGAACTCGCTCGGCAGGGACGACTGCCGCTCTCCGACCAGGACGTGGAGCGGTGGTCGGCCGCCCTTGACATCGTCGGTACCGCGGCGGACCGGTTGTACGCCATGCTCATCGACGACGAGGGGCTGCGGAACTGGGCACAGATCGACTACTTCAGCGCATGGACTCTTCAGGAGAAACTGCTGAACGCCTGGTATCCGCTGACGTCCGGCCGGTCCGTCCGACGTCCGGATGGCACGGAGACGGGGGACGTCGAGGACGAGACTGCGCTGTACGAGGACGAGGAGGACGGGGAAAGGGACGGCGTGGACGACCCGGGTGAGACGGATCTCCCTGAGTCGGAGGCGCCCTGGGCGCCCCGCCGCAGTGAGATCACCGGATTCTTCGACATGTTCCGGGACGATCCGCTCGGCGGGCGGGGTCCCTACCTGACGCCCGCCGACGAGCTCACCGCCCTCGCCCACGACGTTTTGCACACCCTCGACGAGAAGCGGACGCGAGCCCGGGTCCGCGCGCTCCTCGATTCCTTCCTCGTCGGAGCGCCGGGGCCCCCGCAGCGGTCGCCGTCCACCGTCCGTCAGGACAGGGACCCGGCGCGCGAGGAGGTGCCGCTTACCGAGGAATGGCGCGAACTGAACGCGCGGAGATTGGAGTTCACCCTTGTGCTCGCCGCGCTGCACCAGCGTCTGGACCGGGTGACCTTCCTGTGGCCCCAGGTGGAGGCGGCGCTGCGGCTCGACGCGGCGAGCCACGAACTGACCCGTCGGCCGCCGCTCGACTACGCGCCGCTCCTGCCCGAGGCGCCCATGGGCAACGTCCTCGGCTTCCAGTACCTCATCGACGAACGTGCGGCCGCCCGCGACAAGGACGGTCGTCGCACCGGAACCCTGCGCTTCTTCCGCTGCGCGGGGGTGGGCCGCGAACTGCTCCTCGGCCTTCCCCAGCTCGGCGCCGATCCCGCCCGGGGAGAGGCCGGCCCGCACGTTCTGCTGATGTCCGGCACCAGCTGGGCCGGCACGTCCACCCGCGCCCATGTCCTCGCTCCCGTCCGAGCGGTCCTGAAACCGCAGAGCAAGGCGCTGCGGTCCATCCGGGACACTGTGTTTCGCACCGAGTTCCTCTACGACGCGGCCGGGCAGCCGATCCGCCTCTCCGGGCAGGACCCTGACAAACGCGAGGACGTCCTTCGCCTCATGATCGACCGTCTGGCCCGTCCCCGCAGGGACGGAACCACCTCTCCGCTGCAGAGCGAACTTGCGCAAATCCCCGACCAGCGCCGCAGGCGCGCCCTGCTTCTGGTGGGCAGCTACGCAGAGGCCGGGGTGGCTGCCACGGCCCTGGACGAGATCCCGCGCTGGCGCGGCCGGGTACGTGTCCTGGCCGCCGACGACGCGGAGCTCGAAGCCGCGGTCGACGGCACGGCGCCAGGCGGGAGCCGGACACGGAGCACCGGAGCGGTGCGGCGCGGTGACCTCGCCTCTTTCGCTGAGGACCCGGACGCCGAACTGCTCGTCGCTCCTCTGCTCGCCGTCGAGCGCGGGCACAACATCCTCACCACCCCGCAGCGTCCCGGCGAGGAAAGGGTGGCAGCGTTCGGAACGGTGTTTTTCCTGGTCCGCCCCCACCCCCGCCCCGATGACCTGTCCCTGGCTGTGTTCGCCATCAACGACTGGGCGAGCCGGTTCGTGCGAGGGCAACTGCCCAGCGAGGGGGCGACGTTCGATGATCTGGTGGCGGAAGCCGACGGTCTCGACTCGGCAGGCGGCACCTTCCGCACCGTCGCCCGCCGCGTCTGGCGGCACGTCCTGTCCCGTCCCTACATCTACTCCTCGCTCTCCGAGGACGAGAAGGAGTCCTTCGTCTGGGACCAGCTCGTCACCATCTGGCAGGTCATCGGCCGCCTTGTCCGCGGTGGTGTGCCGGCCCGTGTCGTGTTCGTCGACGCCGCCTTCGCACCGCGGCTGGCCGCGGCACAGGCACCCGTCGCAGGCAGAAACAGGCGGTCCCGTACCAGTGACCCGGGACTGCTGGTTCGCCTCCGGGACGTTCTTGCCCCGTACTTCAGCAGCACCGAGAACACTGCCGGCGGGCCCGACCCCGCCGACATCGAACTCGTCAAGCTGCTCTACCGGCCGCTGTACGAAGCGCTGTGCGGCCTTGGCGCTCCGTCCGCGCCGGGCGGCACCGACTGACACACCGGGACGCCGCTGCTGCCAAGGCTGCCGAAGACATCCCGTGCCGCCGACCACGTACGACATCGCAGGGAGAACGGACATGTACCAGCACATCCGCCGATCCGCGTATTACCTCGCCGAGGGCAGCGAGCCCTGGACCGAGGACTACCACGCCCTCGCCTTTCCCGAACACTGGCACGCGGACCTTCTCGAACTGCACAACCACGGGCGCGACGAGGAGAAGAGGCAGCTGACCCTGCCCACGCGCCGGCTCGACGGCGTCCTGCAGACCCTCGCTCCCGACGTGATCGTGCGCCCTCGCCCCCGTGTCCCCGTCGAGCCGGGGCCGGAGCAGCGCTCCCCGACCGCCGAGGACTTCTGGATGTACGTCCCCGCTTCGGCGACCGACCCCCTCCCAGAGCGCTCCCTGCGGCAGCTCCTGGACTCATGGCTGCGCACACTCGGTCCCAAGTGCGCGGGGCAGGACCCCGCGTTCCGTTCACTGCTGCTTGCGAGCAGCGCCGACCTCAAGCAGAACCTGCCAAAGTGGCAGCCGGTCACCGGCGTCGACCTGCTCACCGGCCCCATCACCCTCGGCGGGACCGCCGCCCCCGACCCCCGGCAGTTCCAGCTCGCCACCGATGCGTTGGCCCGCCGCATCCTGTCCCTCGACCCCTACCGCTTCGAAGGAGGAGAGCTGCGCTTTCGGGCTGTACCTCGCGGGCCCCGCGACCAGGGGGCCGAACTCATGTCGCAGCCCCTGCTCCGGACGGTCAAACGTAAGGAGTGGTGGTTCTCCGTCGTACTTAACATCTCCCTGCACACCACGCCGTTCGATGCCAGGCCGCGTCTGCACCTGCACTGGGGCGTACGACGATGGGCGACGCATCCGCGGGTCACCACCAAACGCCTCAACCTCTCCTATCGGGAAGCCACCACGGTCTACTTGAGGCCCACCATCCCATGGCTCCCCGGAGCGCCGGCCACCGAGCGCTACGCGCTCGCCCGACTGCGCCGGGACCGGGCAGCCGACACCTTCACCTGGTCCGAGAACGACACGGCCGGCATCCTGCGCGGACTCAGTCTCGCCGGCAATTTCCCCGCCCCCGAACAACTCCTCGCCGAACCGGGCTCCTGGATCGGCGAGGGGGGAGGGGTCCGCGCCGCAGTGGTGCACAGCACCCGGATGGGAAAGCACGAGATCGGCACGGGTTTCATGCCCAACCAGCGCGCCCAGCTGACCGAATGGGCCGAACAGGCCCTTCCGGGACCGGTGGTGCGGGTACCGGATCTGAAGCGGGGGCGCGGCAAGGGCATCGGCGCACCGGAGAACAGGCGTCCCAAACCAAGGACCGACGAGGCCAAGAAGACCGAGCTGCTGCGCGAGACCCAGGCGCGCAGGGCGAACCTCGCGGCGCAGGCGCGAATCGCCAGCTCGGCCCCGCACCACAGTGGTCCACCGCTGGTCGAGATCCGGTTGCTGTGGCAGTCATCAGAAGTACGCAAGGAAGCAGTGGCTCAGTTCGCGCACGCCCTGGGTCTTGACGGTGACGGCGGCGCCTCCGCAGCCGCGATCACGGACCGGGACTTCGACGAAGCCCGGCCCGGGGCACCGGTCGTCCTCGAATGGCAGACGGAGGAACTCATCCTGCGGCTGCGGTGCCTGCCCCTGGCCGACGGACTCGGAGATCGGCTGGTGCCCGACCCAGCCGTCAAAGGCAAGGGAGCGGCCTTCTCCGCAGCCATCGTCGAGCGCCGCAAAGCCCTGGACTCATGGCTGCGCGCGGACGGCGCGGACCCCGACCGCCCTGAACTCGCCCTGGTGGAGATCGCTCACCGCAGCACCTTCCGCCCGTCGACGACGGACCCCAAGTTCGCCGTTCGACTGGGGTGCGCCGACGCAGGTGTACTGACCCAGTTCGTTGTGACCCCGTCCACCGACCGGCAGATCGACAATGCGGACAGCATCGGGCATCGCACCCACAGCTCCTGGCTCGATGGGCTGCGTCAGCTCGGCGTCCGCGTACTGCCGCAGCACACCCTCGGCGACGACCTGCCCGACCGGCTTCAGTACGCCGCGGTCTGGATGGTGAAGCGCCGCAAGGACGGCCCGACCCGGCTGCCCAAGCACCTGCCCGTGGCCGTCCTGGCCACCCCGCTGCCGCACGCCACAGGTCAGGCTGCCGTACGGGGCTGGGACGACGCCGCGGGGGAATGGGTGCCGTATCCGCGCTTCCTCCTTGGCCTGGTGAAACAGGCCGAGATCGATCCCGAGGCATGTGCGGAGCCCGACCCGCAAGGCGACGGCCCGCAATCTGGTGCACCTCGGGTGACCGGCCAACAATGGCGTGCCAACCTCGCCCAGCAGCGCAAGGAGACAGCGGCATTTCTCCAGCGCGTACTGCACTCACTCCGTGGTCAGTCCACCGTGCTGATCACTCACGCACAGAACAGCAGGTTGCACTGGCCGTGGCTGCAGGACGGCCGGATCGAGCGGGATCTGATTCGGACGGGCCACGCCCCCAAGGGGCGGCTCGACGACGAACTCCGCCTTGTGCGCGTCCGAGGATGTGGGGGGCGGGAGTCCGCGCAGTGGTGGGGCCTGGCGGACCCCGGTAAGCCGCACGGCCAGCCGGCCGGCTTCTGGGCCCAGACCACCCCGTCGCAGGGCGGGGCCCCAGCAACTGAGCGGATCTTCTACAGCACCACGGAACGCCCGGGTACCCATGCCGTGTCGCCCGCCCTCGACCGCCTGACCACCAGGGTCAACGCCGCGGGCAACCTCACCTCGCAGGCGGGCACCAGTGCCTGGAACCCGACCTTGCTCGAGATTGCGGTGCTCGGCTGTCACGCGGACGACTCCCCGGGCGCCGTCGCCCTGGGGAAGCCGGACGATGCCGAGGCTCTGGCCCTCGCCGTACACCAATTGCGCCAGGCACCTGACTATGCGGCGGCGCTGTCCCTGCCGCTCCCGCTTCACCTGGCCGGGCTGGCGCAGGCATACGTTCTCCCGATGCTCGTGGAGAGTGATGAGAATTCAGCAGAAGTGACGGCGGGGCCAACTGCGGAGCAGGAGCAGGGGGGTACGGCGGACAACGATTCGGACCCGGACCTCATGGACGCGGCGGGGCTGACCACGGAACCCGAAGGGGAAGATGACGAGGGGTGAGTCTCGTCTCTTGCGGGGCCTTGGGCTATGGCACGAAGCGCTTCTCCGGGGGAGCGGCCGATGCACAGCCGCAGGCTCCCTGACTTGCGTGGTTCGGCGGTGGCGTCACGTCGGGTAGTTGGCGCCGAGGTGGAGCAGCTTGAGTCAGCGATCACGGACAGAGCAGGTGCCGCTTCGACGCCCGCCCTGTGTGTCCCCGATGGGCCGTCAGAATCGCCCTGACCAGGCATTACTTGCCCGTCGATGGTGCCGCACCGTGGGAAGACTCCTGATCTGGGGGGCGTATGTGGGACGGAGGGGCGAAAACGAGGTAAGAAATTGGGGTGAAACGCCCTTCTGGGCAACGAAAAAGCCCTCCGCAAGTGATCTTGCGGAGGGCTGAAAATGGCCTCTGACCTGCATAAATGTGCGCCCCCGGCAGGACTCGAACCTGCGGCCAAGTGCTTAGAAGGCACCTGCTCTATCCACTGAGCTACGGGGGCCGGGTGGTGGCTGCGGTGGTCTGGAGCCCCGGAACCCGGGCGGTCCGTGACCTTGACGGGACAAGGATAGGGCTCCGAATGGCTCGACCCGGTTGCTTCACCTGCGTGGCACGATGTGGAGGTTCGGTGAAGCGAAACGATAATCGCAGGTAGGTGCGAGTCACGCACCGCTTTTGACGCCCCACGCCCCGGGTGTTGTGCACTCGTTATGCCTGCGTCCCACTCATCCCCTCTGTCCGGACGGAGGAACCGGCGCGCAGAGGTGGCTATACGCTTCAAAAAGGCGCCAAAATTGGGCATTCTTCGCATGTGGTGACCTTGGACGTACGGCCTCAGCTCATCGACGCACTTTCCGCCCTGCGCGACCGTGTCGCTGCCGTGCGTCTCCCACTTCCGCTCCCGGGGGCCCCCCGCGCCAGGCAGACCCGCATCGAGCTGCTCGCCCAGCTCGACGACTACCTGCTGCCCAGACTGAAGGACCCCGAGGCGCCCCTGCTGGCCGTCATCGGCGGATCGACCGGCGCCGGCAAGTCGACGCTCGTCAACTCCCTCGTGGGGCGCCGGGTCAGCGAGGCGGGGGTGCTGCGCCCGACCACGCGTACGCCCGTCCTGGTCTGCCACCCGGACGACCAGCACTGGTTCGCAGGCGTACGGGTGCTGCCGCAGCTCACCCGGGTCTGGCTGCCGCCCGAGGAGTACGCCGACCCCGGCCAGTGCGACGACCTCGACGGCCTCGACGGGAACGCGGACGAGGAAGGCACCGCGCTGCGCGTCGAGACGGCCACCGGGCTGCCGCGCGGCCTCGCCCTGCTGGACGCCCCCGACATCGACTCCCTCGTCGTGCGCAACCGGGTCCTGGCCGCCGAACTGATCTGCGCGGCCGACATCTGGGTCATGGTCACCACCGCCTCCCGGTACGCCGACGCCGTGCCCTGGCATCTGCTGCGTACGGCCAAGGAGTACAACGCCTCGCTCGTCACCGTCCTGGACCGGGTTCCGCACCAGGTGATCGCCGAGGTCTCCCGGCAGTACGGCGCCCTGCTCACCAAGGCCGGTCTCGGCGAGGTGCCGCGCTTCACCATCCCCGAACTGCCCGAATCGGCGGGCGGCGGCAGCGGACTGCTGCCCACCACCGCCGTCGCCCCGCTGCGCGCCTGGCTCACCCACCGCGCCCAGGACCCGGCGGCCCGGCAGCAGGCGGTCGGCCGGACCGCCACCGGGGTCATCGACTCCCTGGACGTCCGGATGCCCGCGCTCGCCGGGGCCGTCGCGGCGCAGTACGCGGCCGCCGTGCGGCTGACGGGCGTGGTCGAGGACGCGTACGGGAAGGAGGGCGCCCGGGTACGGCGCAGGCTGAAGAACGGCGGCGCGCTCGCCGGTGACGCCCGGACCCGGTGGCGCGGCTACCCGCTGTACAGCACCCCCGAGGAAGTGCTCGACGCGCTCGTGGAGAGCCTGGCCGCGCTCCTGGAGTGCGCCGTCGCCGCCGCCGACGAGCAGATCCGCACCACCTGGCGGCGGGAGCCGGCCGCGGCGGTGTTCGCCTTCGAGGCGGCGGGCCGCGAGGAGGGCGGCTGGGGACCGGCCGAGGACATCCGGGGCCGGATCGCGATGACCGTACGACGGTGGCGCCGGATTCTGGAGGAGCTGGCCGAGGAGGAGCTGCGCCTGATGGAGCGCAACACCGCCCCGGACCCCGAGACCGTCGCCGCCCTGCTGGCCGCCGCCCTGCTCGGCGGGCGCCGGGCCCGTACCGCCGGCGAACAGCTCGCCGAACGGATCGGGGCGCAGGGCGCGCTGCGGCTGCGCGACAAGGGCGGCGCGCTGCTCACCAACTGTCTCGACCATGTGCTGAACGGCGAACGCGACCGGCGGCTCGCACCCTTGGACGCCCTCGACGTGGCCCCCGAACCGCAGGCCGAACTGATCGCCGCACTGTCCCTACTGCAGAAGGAGAGGTGGCAGCGATGACTGCCGTCACTGACGAAAATCCGGGACAGGGCCGGGGCAGGAACCGCAGCCGCGGCCGCCGCTCCGAAGCGGCGCGGCACCCGCGGGAGGCAACCGGACCCGACGCGGGCCGTGGCGCCGACACGGGCTGTGACGCCGACGCGGGCTGGGACGACGGGCTCATCGCCCGCCGGGCCCGGGCCACCCGCGAGGAGGCCGTCCTCGAGGACGCCACGGAAGCAGTGGAGGACGACGGGCGCCCCCAGGTCGAGGCGTACGTCCCCACGGGCAGCCCGCTCCGGCCCCGCCTGGACGCCCTGCGCGAACTCGTCGGACTCTCCAGGGCCCGCCTCGAACGGGCCGCCCTCGCCGAGGCGGGCCGGGTGCTGGACGAGGCGGCCGCCCGGGAGCGGCTGTCCTCGCGGCACACCGTCGTCGCCATCGCCGGAGCGAGCGGCAGCGGCAAGTCGACCCTCTTCAACGCGCTGGCCGGCGCCCAGCTCTCCGAGACCGGCCTGCGCAGGCCCACCACCGCCCAGCCCCTGGCCTGCTCCTGGACGGACGGGGCCGCCGGGCTGCTCGACCGGCTGGCCGTTCCCGGGCGGCTGAGGCGCAGGCCGCAGCCGGGCGGCGCGGCGGCCGACGAGGCGCTTCAGGGCCTGGTCCTGGTCGACCTGCCCGACCACGACTCGGCGGCGAGGGGCCACCGCGACCAGGTGGACCGGGTACTGGCGCTGGTCGACGCGGTGATCTGGGTGGTGGACCCGGAGAAGTACGCGGACGCGGCCCTGCACGAGCGCTACCTGCGGCCGCTCGCCGGCCACGCCGAGGTCACCTTCGTCGTCCTCAACCAGATCGACCGGCTGCCGGGCGAGGCCGCCGACCAGGTCCTGGACGACCTGCGCCGGCTGCTGGACGAGGACGGCATGGCCGTCGGCGAACACGGCGATCCGGGGGCGACCGTGCTGTCCCTGTCCGCGCTGACCGGCGACGGGGTGGGCGAACTGCGCGAACTGCTCGGCCGGTTCGTCCAGGACCGCACGGCGGCCACCCGGCGGCTCTCCGCCGACGTGGACGCGGCGGCGGCCAGGCTCCGCCCGGTGTACGTCGCCGAGGGGCGGCCGGGACTCGGGGAGCGGGCCCGTGAGGAGTTCGCCGACCGGCTCGCGGAGGCCGTGGGCGCGGCGGCGGCGGGACAGGCGGCCGAGCGCGAGTGGCGCCGCAACGCCGGACGGGCCTGCGGCACGCCGTGGCTGCGGCTGTGGCGCTGGTACGAGGCAGCCCGGCAGCCCGGCAGCCGGGACCGCGCGCCCCTCGCCGCCCCGCCCGAGGAACGGCTCACCGCACGTCAGAGGGTCGAGCAGGCCGTGCGCACGGTGGCCGACGACGCCGCCGCCGGGCTGCCCGGACCCTGGGCGCAGGCGGTGCGCGAGGCGGCGGTGCACGGGGCACGGGGACTGCCCGACGCGCTGGACGAACTGGCCGGGCGGGCCGGGGCGGCGGAGGGCCGGGACGCGGACGGGGCCGGAGCCGAGGCCCTGGGCAGCGAGGCCGATGGGGCGCCGGGGGCGCGCGGTGGGGCCGAGGCGCGCGGTGGGGCCGAGGCGCGCGGTGGGCGCGGGGCCGGGAAGCCGCCGCGTCCCGCCTGGTGGCCGGCGGCCGTGCTGGCGCAGGTGGCGATGACGCTGCTGCAGATCTTCGGCGGCCTGTGGCTGGCCGGTCAGATCATCGGGGTGCTGGAGCCGGGACTGCTGACGCCCGCTCTGGTGATGCTGGCGGGAATCATCGGCGGCCCGCTGGTGGAGTGGTCGTGCGCGGCGGCGGCCAGGGGGCCCGCGCGGCGGTACGGCCAGGAGGCCGAGCGGCGGCTGCGGGAGGCGGCGGCGGCCTGCGGGCGGGCCCGGGTGCTAGACCCGGTCTCGGCCGAGCTGGTGCGCTACCGCGAAGTGCGCGAGCGCTATGTGGCGGTGACGGAGTTTTCCACAACGGGCCGTTAGTCCACAGCCCCCAGCGGGACTTCCGCCTCCCCTCCAGCATGGGATCAGTGACCGACGCACGGTGCGGTCACGGAGACCGGGCGAAGGGGAGGCGGAGTCATGAACGAGACCTTGGTGACGCTGGTGGGCAATGCGGCGACGGCAGTGGAGTTCCGGGACACGGCGACCGGGGGGATGGCCCGGTTCAGGTTCGCGGTGACGCCGCGGCGGTGGGACCGGGTGAAGGAGGTCTGGGCCGACGGACACACCAGCTTCTACACCGTGTGGGCGTGGCGCACCCTGGCGGCGAACCTGTCGGGTTCGGTCGCGGTGGGGGAGCCCCTGGTGGTGCACGGCAGGCTGAAGGTGCGTGAGGAGGAAAAGGACGGTCAGCGCCGGACGTTCGTGGACATCGAGGCGGTGGCGGTGGGGCACGACCTGACGCGGGGTACGGCGGCGTTCCGCCGGGTGGTCAGGGCCGAGCCGGCGCCCGCCTCACGGTCCGGCCCGGCTCCGGCAGCCCCGGGGGCCGATCCGTGGGCGGTGCGGGAGGCGCCGGAGGAGCGGGGCGGGGCCGAGGAGCCGGTGGCGGGCGCGGAGCCGGGTTTGCCCGAGGAGCGGCCGGCGGTGGAGCCGGGGGAGCGGTCGGCCGCGCGTCCGGCGGCGCGGCGGCGGACGGTGCGTCAGAAGGGCGGCGCGGCGCCCCGGAGGGCCGCATCCGACCTGGTGAGCGCGCCATGACGAGGTGTGCGGGACGGACGGTGCCCCTCCGGGGGCCGGGAGTTACCGGGGATAACGATTCCGAGTCGGAATGGTTGTCCGACGGTACGACGGGGGACTGTGCAAGGCTCGCTCCATAGGATCTCCCCGTACTCACACGGCACTTGAGTAGGCAGGCGGGACATTCCCCACACGCGTACCGGGCGCGAGGGTCTCGCCCGGAGGGGAAATCTGTGTTTTCTGCTTCTTCAGCGACTGTCTCGTCGGCCACGGCGACGGCCCACTCCGGACGGGGTCGGCGCATAGTCCGGCTGACCGCTTCGGTGGTGGCGTCCGGCCTGGCCGTGGCCGGGGTACTCGTCGGCGCGGGCGGTGCGGCGGCCGACGAGGCGCCCCCGCACCAGGGCGGGGCGACCGCCGTGCTGGACGGGCTGAAGACCTACGACACCGCCGTCCTGCACACGGATGGCAAGAAGCAGACCCTGCCCGCCGGGCTGTTCGAGATGACCGTCGACGGCGGCGGCAAGCTCAAGACGTACTGCATCGACATCCACAACCCCACCCAGGACCAGGCGAAGTACCTGGAGACCCCCTGGAACCAGACCTCGCTCGGCAGTAACAAGGACGCCGGCCGGATTCGCTGGATTCTGGAGCACTCCTACCCCCAGGTCGACGACCTCTCGGACCTCGCCGAGAAGGCCGGCACCGGGGCGCTCACCGAGAAGACCGCGGCGGCCGGCACCCAGGTCGCCATCTGGCGCTTCTCCGACAAGGCGGAGGTGACCGCCTCCGACAAGCAGGCGGAGAAGCTCGCCGACTGGCTGGAGAAGACCGCCACCGACACCGCCGAGCCCAAGGCGTCCCTCGCGCTCGACCCGGTCGCGGTCTCCGGGCGCTCCGGCGAGCGGATCGGCCCGGTCACCGTCCGCACCAACGCCGGCCAGGTCTCGGTGGCCCCGCCCGCCGACTCGGCCAGCGGCGTCGGGATCACCGACAAGAAGGGCAAGCCCGTCACCACGGCCGCCGACGGCGACCAGCTCTACTTCGACGTGCCGGCCGACTCCCCGGACGGCTCCGCCGCGCTGACCGTCCAGGCCACCACGTCCGTCCCGGTCGGCCGGGCCTTCGCCGGGGTCACCAGGAGCCAGACCCAGATCCTGGCCGGCTCCAGCGAGTCCACGGTCTCCGCGGACGCCGCCGCGTCCTGGGCCGAGAAGGGCGCGGCCCCGGCGGCCACCGCCAGGAAGAACTGCGACAAGAGCGGCGTCGACATCACCGTCGGCAACAAGGGCGACGAGGCGTACACCTTCGAACTCGACGGCACCGAGCACACCGTCGAGGCCGGCGAGTCCGTGACCGTCACCGTGCCCGTCGCCGAGGACCAGGCGTACGACGTCACGGTCACCGGGCCCGGCGGGTTCGCCAAGACGTTCAAGGGCGTCCTGGACTGCCGGACCAGCGGCAGCACCACCGGCGGCGTCGACACCCAGACCCTCGACCAGCCCGCCCCGACCACCGCCACGGCCGGCGGCGGCACGGCGGGCCCCGAGGGCAACCTCGCCGAGACCGGCAGCTCCAACGCCACCCCGGTCATCGCGGGCATCGCCATCGGCCTCGTCGTCATCGGCGGCGGCGCGGTCTTCTTCCTCCGCCGGCGCAAGGGGCAGTCCACCGCTGAGTGAGCGGCGGTAGCACACCGTCACACGCGCTGATGACGGCCCCGGCGAGGCTCAGGCCCGCCGGGGCCTTCGCGTACCGCGGACCAGGACCGCGCGTACCGCGGGCGGGGGTTGCGCGTACCGGGGGCCGGGATTGCGCGTATCGCGCACCGGACCGGTTTCCGTCAAGAGGCGGCCGTCAGGCAAGATGGGGTGTATCTGCCCACACATCGATTGCCGGACGGTTTCTCTTGGCTGAGTTCATCTACACCATGCGCAAGACGCGCAAGGCGCACGGCGACAAGGTGATTCTCGATGACGTCACCCTGAACTTCCTGCCCGGCGCGAAGATCGGTGTCGTGGGGCCCAACGGCGCCGGTAAGTCCACGGTGCTGAAGATCATGGCGGGGCTGGAGCAGCCGTCCAACGGTGACGCGTTCCTGTCGCCCGGCTTCAGCGTCGGCATCCTCATGCAGGAGCCGAAGCTCGACGAGTCGAAGACGGTCCTGGAGAACGTGCAGGACGGCGCCGCCGAGACCATGGGCAAGCTCAAGCGCTTCAACGAGGTCGCCGAGCTCATGGCGACCGACTACTCCGACGCGCTCATGGACGAGATGGGCAAGCTCCAGGAGGACCTGGACCACGCCAACGCGTGGGACCTGGACGCCCAGCTGGAGCAGGCCATGGACGCCCTGGGCTGCCCGCCCGGCGACTGGCCCGTCACCAACCTCTCCGGTGGTGAGAAGCGCCGCGTCGCGCTCTGCAAGCTCCTCATCGAGGCCCCCGACCTCCTGCTGCTCGACGAGCCCACCAACCACCTCGACGCCGAGTCGGTGAACTGGCTGGAGCAGCACCTCTCGAAGTACGCGGGCGCCGTGGTCGCCGTCACCCACGACCGCTACTTCCTGAACAACGTCGCCGAGTGGATTCTCGAACTGGACCGCGGCCGCGCGCTCCCCTACGAGGGCAACTACTCCACGTACCTCGACAAGAAGGCCGCCCGCCTCAAGGTCGAGGGCCGCAAGGACGAGAAGCGCCAGAAGCGGCTCAAGGAAGAGCTGGAGTGGGTCCGCTCCAACGCCAAGGGCCGGCAGACCAAGTCCAAGGCACGTCTCGCCCGGTACGAGGAGATGGCGGCCGAGGCGGACAAGATGCGGAAGCTGGACTTCGAGGAGATCCAGATCCCGCCGGGGCCGCGGCTCGGTTCCATCGTCGTCGAGGTCGAGAACCTTTCGAAGGCCTTCGGCGACAAGGTCCTCATCGACGGCCTGTCGTTCACGCTGCCGCGCAACGGCATCGTCGGCGTCATCGGTCCGAACGGTGCGGGCAAGACCACGCTGTTCAAGATGATCCAGGGCCTGGAGACGCCGGACAGCGGCTCCATCAAGGTCGGCGACACGGTCAAGATCTCCTACGTCGACCAGTCCCGCGCCAACATCGACCCGAAGAAGACCCTCTGGGCCGTCGTCTCGGACGAGCTGGACTACATCAACGTCGGCCAGGTCGAGATGCCTTCGCGGGCGTACGTCTCCGCCTTCGGCTTCAAGGGCCCGGACCAGCAGAAGCCGGCCGGGGTCCTCTCCGGTGGTGAGCGCAACCGCCTCAACCTGGCGCTGACGCTCAAGGAGGGCGGCAACCTGCTGCTCCTCGACGAGCCCACCAACGACCTCGACGTCGAGACCCTGTCCTCGCTGGAGAACGCCCTCCTGGAGTTCCCGGGCGCGGCCGTGGTCATCTCCCACGACCGGTGGTTCCTGGACCGCGTCGCCACGCACATCCTGGCGTACGAGGGCGACTCCAAGTGGTACTGGTTCGAGGGCAACTTCGAGTCGTACGAGAAGAACAAGATCGACCGCCTCGGCGCCGACGCGGCCCGCCCGCACCGCGCCACGTACAAGAAGCTCACGCGAGGCTGATCGTCTTGGCTCGTCACATCTACAGCTGCCCGCTGCGCTGGTCGGACATGGACGCCTTCGGCCACGTCAACAACGTGGTCTTCCTCCGCTACCTGGAGGAGGCGCGCATCGACTTCATGTTCCGGCTGGCGCCGGGGGACGGCTCGCCGTCCTTCGCGGGCGGCTCCGTCGTGGCGCGGCACGAGATCGACTACGTGCGGCCCCTGGTCCACCGGCACCGGCCGGTGACCGTCGAGTCCTGGGTCACGAAGATTGGCGCCGCGTCGCTGACGATCGCCTACGAGATCAAGGACCCGGACCAGGTCTACGTGCGTGCCTCGACCGTCGTCGTGCCGTACGACCTGGCCGAGGAGCGCCCCCGGCGGATCTCCGCGGAGGAGAAGCTGTTCCTCCAGGAGTACCTGGCCGAGGAGCCCGCCGCGGTATGACCGTGTCCGTACAGTCGCTGCGTTTCGCCGACGCGAGGGAGGCCGCGGATCTCGCGGCCTTCCTCGGGCGGCTGCTCCACTACGACCGGGCCGCGGCCGTGCGCCTCCAGGCGGGCCGCGGCGCGCTCGCCGTGTTCGGCAGGCCGCCGTCGTTCGACGTGCTG
The DNA here is from genome assembly GCF_004795035.1 of Streptomyces sp. A0958. Classification (GTDB taxonomy): domain Bacteria; phylum Actinomycetota; class Actinomycetes; order Streptomycetales; family Streptomycetaceae; genus Streptomyces. The sequence continues at coordinate 16,517 of NZ_SSBK01000002.1, read as the reverse complement.
GCGATCCGGGCGGTGCGGCTGGCGGACGCGCACGACTTCGACGTCACGGTGTCGGCCGGTGAACTCCTGGAGACCCTGTCCGCCGAGGGGCCGGACGCCGACACCGGCACCCTGCCCCCGCCGGTGACCGGGCCGCCCTGGGCCGGCGTCCTCCCGCCACGCGGCGGCTGGCGCGAACGGCCGGGGCTGCCCGACCCCGCCTCCCTGCGCGCCGCGCTGACCGCGGCCGTCACGGAGTTCAGGGCCCGCGACGAGGCCCTGCCCGAGGACCGGCGCACCCGGGCCGAGCGGGACCGCATCGGCCACGACATCTGGACGCGCACCGTCGACACCACGGAACTCCCGCTGCGCGCCGTGCACGCCGCGCAGGCCCTCGGCTTCCTGCGCGCCGCGCCCGACTTCCCGGTGGCCCTGCTGGCGGCCGGCGGCTGGCTCCGGCTGCGCACCCCGTACGGTTCCGTCGCGCTGCGCCGGGCGGGCGCGGGCGGTGGGCTGGGGAACCTCGCGGTCTCCGTACGCGGCTGAACGACCCGCCCCGGTCACCAGCGCATGTGCACGTCCTCCGCCCAGCCCAGCAGACGGTCCACGGCGATCTCCGTGCCGTCGTCGGTGCGGATGCGGCCGTCGTAGTGGCCGAAGCACTGGTCGGTGCGGTTGGCGATCAGACCGGCCTCCGTACGGGCCCTGCGGTTGTGGAACGGGGTGAACGTCAGGTCCACCTGGCCGGTCAGCGGGGTGCGGATCGTCCACGGGGCGAGCGGGTCGGCCGGTGACCAGCGCCAGGCCAGCTCCTCGCCGATCTTGCTGAGCCGGCCGTCCACGCAGAGCCCGTTCTCCGTGGAGCCGGTGCCCAGGGTCCAGCGCCCGCCGAACTGGAGGCCCACGGTGTGCCCGTCGGTGCGACCGGAGGCGGCGCCCCAGTTCCAGTCGACCGTACGCGGCCAGCGGCCCCGGCCGTGGTCCAGGACGGCCCAGGTGTCGTCCCCGTCGAACTCCAGGAACTCGCTGCCGATCCTGACCCGGCCGGACGCGGGCAGCGCGGTGTGCTTCGAGGTGTACTGGAAGCGCCGGCTGTTCCAGGGCACGACCACGGAGAGCGATTCGTGGTCCGCCGGCCGGGCGACCAGGAGGTCCACCTCCAGCGGCAGCCGCTCCTGGGTCAGGCAGCGCGCCCGCAGCCGGGTGCCGCCGGGCTCGTCGCGGATCTCGACGCGCACCTTGCCGCCCGTGGGACGCGCGGGGCCGGTCACGACGTCCGGGGAGCCGGGGGCGCCGGCCACCGTGTCGGGGAGCTGGACGCCGCGGCCCGCCGGGATGATCGCGGTGCGCTCCAACTCCAGGCCGCCCGGCGCGTATTCGAGCAGGTAGACGGTGTTCAGGGCGAGGAAGTCCAGGTCGCTGACGGTCAGCGCCACCAGGTGGGTGGGCGTCGTCACGCACCAGTACTCCCAGCGCTTCGTCCGGCCCCAGCCGCGCAGATTGGCGCGGTGCAGCGGCACCCGTGACCAGCCGACCGCCGCCGGATCGAGACTGCCGTCGGGCAGACACAGGTCGACCGGCTCGGTGATCTCGCGCTCGAACGTCGTCATGGCCGGATACTAACGGCCGGTCCCCGGCCGCCACCGCCCACGGTCACCCCGGCGACGGTCACTCCGGCGAGGGGCCGCCCTCCGCCTCCGGGCCCTCCGGCTTCGGGCCGTCCGCCTTCGGGCCGTCCGCCTTCGGGCCGTCCGGCTTGGGGCCGTCCGGCTTCGGGCCGTCCGGCTTCGGGCCGTCCGCCTCCGGGCCCTCCGGCTTGGGGCCGTCCGGCTTGGGGCCGTCCGGCTTGGGGCCGTCCGGCTTCGGGCCGTCCGGCCATACGCCGATGTGGTCCTGCTCCAGTTCCAGCATCACGCGGTGCTCCATGCCCAGCGCCTCGGTGTAGTCGGCGGGCAGTTGCAGCCGGCCCGCGCGGTCCAGCATCGCGTACTCGCGGGCCACCTGGGACTCCTGGCCGGTCGCCGCGTCGACCTCGGTGCGGCGCAGCACCTCGAAGGACGTGCGGCCGTCCCGGATGGCGACCGTACGGCTCACCTCGTCGGCTACCGCCTGGTCGTGGGTGACGATCACGATCGTCGTGCCCAGCTCCTCGTTGGCGCGGCGGAACGCGGCGAAGACCTGCTCGCCGGTGGCCGAGTCGAGTTCGCCGGTCGGCTCGTCGGCGAGCAGTACGGAGGGGGAGTTGGCGAGCGAGACGGCGATGGCCACCCGCTGCTGCTGACCGCCGGACATCTGCTGCGGGCGGCGGTCGCGGCAGTCCTCGACCTCCAGCATCCGCAGCAACGCCTCGGCGCGCGCGGCCCGTTCGCGGCTGCGGCCACGGCCGCGCAGCTGCATGGGCAGCGTGATGTTCTGGATCGCCGTCAGATACGGCAGGAGGTTGCGGGCGGTCTGCTGCCAGACGAAGCCGACGACGTCCCGGCGGTAGCGGAGCCGTTCCTTCTGCCCCATGGACAGCAGGTCGCAGCCCGCCACCTTCGCCGCCCCGGCCGTGGGCTCGTCCAGGCCCGCCAGGATGTTCATCAGCGTCGACTTGCCGCTGCCGGACGCGCCGACCAGCGCCAGCAGCTCGCCCTCGTTCACCAGCAGATCGAGCCCCTGGAGGGCCTGCACCTCCACCCCGTCCGTGGTGAAGATCCGCACCAGACGGTCGCAGGCGATCAGCGCGTCGTGCCCGTAGGAGGGCCGGTCGCGCCGGGCGGTGGCCCGCTGTTCGAGCTCCGCCAGCGTGGAATCGGTCGACGGCGTCGTCATCGGGAGTCTCCTGCCCTGAGTTCGGTGATCGATCCGCGGCGGCCGGTCCACCAGGCCTGCACACCGGCCACCGCGGCGGCCAGGACGATCACGCCCAGCGCCGGCAGGACCAGGGACCACGGATCGGTCCGCAGCGGTGCGGTGTCCAGCAGGCCGGAGCCGGGACCGGTCGAGAGCGCGAGGTGCACCAGGTCGATGCCCGGCGCGAGCAGCGCGATGGTGGCACGGCCGACGAGCAGCCCGCCCACGGCGGCGAGCAGGGCCTGCGGCATGGCCTCGAAACCGAGGAGGCGCCCGCCCTGCCGGGAGGTGAGGCCCATGGTGCGCAGCCGGGCCAGCAGCGTGGTGCGTTCCGGGGCGGTCCGGAGCAGCGAGAGGAGCACGGCGAGCAGGGCGTACCCGGCGCCGGCCGCGATGGCCGCCTGGTAGATCCGTTCGGCGCCGTTCTGCATCGGGGTGTCGACGTAGGAGGCGCGCGCCTCGGAGCGCAGCTGTACGGAGAAGCCCTTGCCCGCGTCGGCGGCGGCCTTGTGCAGCGCGTCGGCGTCCAGACGGTCGCCGGTGAGCAGCAGCGCGGTGGTCTGGCGGTGGGTGAGGGCGGAGGCGTCGACGACCATGAAGGAGGTGTCGGTGACGGCGGGCGTGTGCGTCACCGTGCCCGCCACCCGCACCTTGAAGTCCCCGGCAGACGTCTGCAGATCGCGCGCCCCGTCCCCGAGCCGCGCGGCGACGGACGGCGAGGCGAGCACGGGCAGGACCCGGTCCTCGGAGGCGGGCTGCCCCTTCGCCGGCCGGGCGCCGGTGGCCTTCAGCCGGTCGGCCGGGAAGGAGCCGAGGCCGACGGTACGGGCCAGCCGGGCGTACGCGTCCGGGTCGACGCCGATCAGGGTGGCGCCCTTCGCGTCCTCGGAGCCGCCGGCCGCCGGCGGCAGCGAGACCCCGTACTCGATCTGGGCCCGCACCACCTCGCGTACACCGTCCGCCTTCCCGGCCGCGCGGATCAGGGCGGCGGGCAGTGGTACGGAGTCGCCCTGGCCGCTGATCCGGGCGTCGGCCCCGGTGGCGAGCACGGCCGCGTCGTCCCGGGCGTCCGCGACCCCCGCGAGCACCGAGCCGCCGAACGCCGCCGTCGTCAGGGCGACCAGCAGCGCGAGCAGCGGCAGGGTGCCTGACGCCGACGAGCGGCCGGCCCGCGCCAGCGACAGGAAGCCGACCGCGCCGCGCAGCCGGGCCACGGAGCGCAGCGCGAGGCGCAGCGGCAGCGGGTAGAGCCGGACCAGGACCACGGCCGCGATCAGGGCGACCAGCACCGGCGCGGCGCTGACCAGGAGGTCGGTGCCGCCCGCGCTGTCCGTGCCGCGCCGGCGCAGCGCCGCGACGGCGCCGGCGGCCAGCACCAGCAGGGTGAGCTCGGCGACGGTACGTTGACGGGACGGGCGGGCGGTCGCCAGGTCGTCGCGGGGGCCGTGCAGTTGGTGCTTGCGGTGCAGCAGGGCCGTGTGCAGCGGGAGCGCGGCGCAGACCAGGACGACGACCGCGCCGGCGCCCACCGCGGCCGGCCACAGCCGGGCCTCGCCCACGGTGAGGACCGCGAGCAGCAGCCCCAGCGCACCGGCGGGCACGGCCGTCACCGCGGTCTCGGCGAGCAGCCGGCCCCCGATGCCGGCCAGGGACCCGCCGCGGGCCCGCAGCAGTCCCAGTTCGGCGTGCCGGCGGCCGGCGATCAGGCCGCCCGTCATCAGCAGGACGACGGCGGCGACGGCCCCGATGCCGACGGCGGCGACCGTCACGACCGGCTCGATCGCGGCGCGCATGCCGTCGTACGCGGCCAGGATCTCGTCCAGGTCGGTGGTGACGGTGACCGTGTCCCCGACCAGCTGACGCATCGTGAGCAGTCCGGGGCCGCCCTCCAGCGAGGCGACCGCCGTGCGCAGCCGGGGCACGTCGCGCGCGTTCAGGCGGGAGCTGTCGGGCGCGAGCCGCCAGTAGAGCTCGGGCTGCCCCGTCGTGGCGAGCAGGGCCGGGGCGGCGTCCGGCGGCAGCAGCAGCGCGGCCGTCCAGTAGTAGCGCGGGGTCTCCTTGCTGGGGGTGGGGACCAGCGAAGGGGTGCGCAGCAGTTGCTCGGCCGACCAGTAGGAGGCCTCCGGCTGCTTCGGGGCGACGATGCCGGTGACGCGTACCGTGATCTTCCCGCCGCCCCGGGTCGGGACGGCGACGGTCGCACCGGCCTCGATCCGCAGCGCCTTCGCGGTCGCCTCGGTGACGGCCGCCTCGACCTCGCGGGTCCGCATCGTCACCTCGCCGCGCACCTTCGGCCACGCCCCGGTGCGCAGGGTGGCGTGGTCGGGGAGGGCGGACTGGGTGACGTAGGTCAGGGCCGGGTCGAGGCCGTACGGGCGGGGGAACCACGGCTCCTTCGCCGTGATCGGGTTCGAGGTGCGGACCCCGTACGCGGACTGGCCGGTGTCGGCCCGGACCGGGTCGGGCAGCGCGTCCAGAATCCGGTGCTGCGCGGCGGTCATCGTGGCCCCGCGCACCGCCTCCTCGCGGGCCGTGACGGGCAGTTCGAGGCCGGGCTGGGGTCCGCTCACCTCCAGGACGCCGCGCCTCGGTTCGGCGACGCCGAGGTCATGACGCAGCCCCTGGCCCTCGTAGCGGTCGACGGACCGGGGGAAGGCGGCGGCGAGGAACGCCGTCACCAGTACCAGCAGGAAGAACGCGCAGGCGGCGCCGGGCGCGGTCCGCAGCCGGGTGCGTACCCAGGGGGCACTGGCGGCTGCCGCGCGCGGGGTTTTCGAACGCGGGCTCATGTCAGTGGTCCCCCTGGTGGCGCAGCGATATCGCGGGGTCGGCGCGGCGCAGGGCGAGGGCCGCGACGATGAGCAGCGGCAGCGCGGCCACCCCGGCCAGCAGCAGGGCGACCTGACCGGCCGGCAGCCGCACCAGCACCGAGGGCACCGGCTGGGCGGCCTGCCCGGTCAGCACGATCAGCGGCACCACCGCCCGGGTGAGCAACGCCCCAAGCGCGCCCCCGACCAGCAGCGCGATGGCGATCAGGACGCCCTGCTCGGCCGCGGTCATCCGGGCCAGCTGGCGGCGCGGGGTGCCCAGCGCCCGCAGTACGGCGAACTCGGCGGAACGTTCCCGCTGCGAGCCGACCGCCGCCACCGCGAAGCCGACCGCGGCCAGGGCCGCGGCGACGACCGCCACCGCGAGCAGCGCGGACTGCGGGCCCGCCCCCAGCGGATCGCTGACCAGCTCGTCGGCGACCTCGTCGCGGACCAGCACCTGGGCGGGGTCGGTGTCGGGCAGGGCGCGCAGCGCGGCGGCGACGTCGGCGGTGCGGCCCGGTGCGGTGCTCAGCCACCACTCGGTGGCGGTGAGCCGGGCCCCGGGGCGTTCCGCGAGGACCTGGCCCAGGGACCTGAGGTCGAGCAGCAGCGCCCCGCCGTCCCTGGCCCGGCGGTACTCCGTGGTCGTCTCGGCGGAGCCGCCAGGGCCGGTCGTCGGCAGCCGGTGCACGGTCCGGACGATCTTCACCCGGACCCGTTCGCCGGCCAGCGTGACGTCGACGGCCTGCCCGGTCCTCGCCCCGGTGGCCTTGAGGTAGGCGTCCGTGGCGACCGCCTGGAGCATGGCCGGGGCCTCGGGCCGCGCGGCGGTGATCCGCACGTTGAGGGCCGGGACCGCGTACACCGCGTCCTCGGCGCTGACCGAGCCGGTGGGGTAGTCGAGGCCCAGCGGGGTGGTGGCGGACGCGGTCGGGGAGACGGCCGCGCCGGGCTGCACGTCGCCCAACGAGTCGGCGCTCACGGCCGCCTGCCAGCGGAAGCCGGCGGGTACCGGGACCGGTTGCTCGGTGCCCTCCTCGGTGACCGTGCGCAGGTGGGTCACCGCGAGCCGGTGGGACTCGCCGTGGCCGACGGGCTGCTTGTCGTCCAGCTCGAACCCGGTGACGGCCAGCCCGCCGGCGGCGGCCACCTTGATCTCGAAGGGGCGCGCCTTCCCGTCGGCGGGCACGGCACCGGCGGCCACCTGGTACGGGAGGCCGTAGCGGTCCTCCAACAGCACGGTGAGCTGCGGCGCCATGCCGGAGGGCGAGGTCGTGCGGGTCGCGGCCGGGACGGAGATCCCCAGGTCGAACCGGAGCCGGGTGCTCTTCCCGGGGAGAGGCAGCCCGGGGCGCGCGGCCTTCTCCGGGGCGAGCGAGTCGAACAGCCGGGCGGTGGAGCCGCCGCCGAGGTCGTCGCGCATCAGCATCCGCTCGTCGGCGTGCGCGGTGTCCAGGGCGAGGATGTCGGCGGTGCGCTCGTCGGAGAGGTCCACGGTCGTACGGAAGGCGGGTGCCACCTCCCGTACGCCCGGCAGATCCGCGTACGCGCCGGACTTGGCCGGGTCCGCGTTGACACCGCCGATCACGCGGACCGGGGCGCCGGACCTGAAGTCGGCCTGGTCGTTCTGCGAACGGTTCCACGACGCGCTCTGCCCGACCGCCAGCATCCCCATCGCCACCGAGAGGACCAGCAGCAGCACGGGCCCGGCACCCCGCAGCGGGCGGCGGCTGAACTGCCAGCCCGCCAGGGCGGTCGCGAGCCCTCGCCCGCCCGCCGCCCGGCGTTCCGCGAGGCGCGCCGCGGGCGGCAGCAGCCGCAGGGTCAGTACGGTGCCGGCGAGCAGGGCGAGCGCGGGCGCGGCCACCAGCAGCGGATCGATCCCGAGCCCGCCCGAGCGGTCGCCGCTGAGCGCGCCGCCCCCCGAGCCCCTGGTCTGCCGGTCCAGTTGCCAGTACGCCACCGCCGCGACCAGCAGCAGCGCCAGGTCCGCGCCCGCCCGCACCGGTGCGGGCAGCGCGGCGGAACGGGTGGAGCGCCGGCCCCCGGAACTGGCGGCCAGGGCGGGCGCCACGACGGCGAGCGCGCAGGCCAGCGCGGTGACGGCGGCGATCAGCCACACCTGGCCGGTGACACCGGTGTCCAGGCGCAGCCCGATCCGGGACAGTTCGCTGCGGTCCGCGAGGAGCCGGGTCAGCGGCCCGGCGAGCAGCGGCGCGACGACGGCCGCGGGCAGGGCGAGCAGCAGCGCCTCGACGGCCGCGAGCGAGGTGATCCGGGCGCGCGATCCGCCGCGCGCCCGCAGCAGTTCGGTCTCGCCGGCGCGTTCGCTGCTGAGCAGCCGGGCCACCAGCAGCAGGGCGTACCCGGCGAGCAGGACCAGTTGCACGGCCACGATCGTCAGCGTCGAGCGGGAGACCAGCAGCGCGCGGTCGATCTGGTCGAGCACGGTGGGCAGCGACGTCTGCGCGCTCGCCCCGTCCTTGAACTCGGGCGCGGCCAGCAGCGCCTTCGGGCCGGTGGTCGCCGCGTCGTGCAGGGCCTTCATCCGGTCCGTGGTGACGGTCCGGAAGTCGGCGGACGCCAGCCAGGACACCTCGCCCGAGCTGATCCGCCCCGAGCCGAGCACGGCCGGGTCGGTGAGCAGCGGGCCGTACGTCGTGAAGACGACCTTGCGGATGCCGCGCCCGCCGAGCGCGTCCAGCTGCCAGTACGGGTCGGCCTGGTCGGCGGCCTTGTAGAGCCCGGTGACCACGATCCGCACCGGTTCGCCGCCCAGCCGGTCGGTGACCTTCAGCCGGGCGCCCGGCTTCAGCGACAGGGCCTCGGCGGCGGTCGCGGGAAGGGCGACCTCGACGGGGCCGCCGCTCTTCCCCGCCCCGGCGACGGGCATGCGGCCGGCAGTGAGGCGGACGCGGCTGCGGTCCAGCGAGGCGAAGTGGGTGAGGTCGGGGTCGCCGCGCCGGGCGGCCGGGGCCTGGAGGCTGCGCGGCAGCGCGTACGGGCCGGAGGTCTCCAGGTTCCGTACGGTCACCGGCAGCCCGTCGAACGTGTCCCGGGCGGCCTTGCGCGCCGCCGAGTCGGCGGACTCCCGCTCGGCGGGCTCCAGCTGGGCGGACACCAGGAGCGCGGCGGGGACGGCCGAGCGGTGGGTGAGGGTGTGGCGCAGCGCGGCGTCGCCGATGGAACCGGAGAACGCGGTGAGCGCGGCCAGCACCGAGGTGGTCAGGAGCACGGCCAGCACGGCCGCGGCGAGAAGGAGCCGGTGCGCCCTCACCCGCAGAAAGACGAACCCCGTCACCTGGCCCCCTAGTCACCACTCACGCAACGCCCGCCCCCGGCGTTGCCTGGATGCTGTCAGACGGCCGCTGCTCGTGGAAACCGCTTACGGGTACAACTTGATGGGATTGTGACCGGTATCCGGTCGCGGAGTACCGGATACCGCACGTCTTCGCTCGCCCTGTGACCGCTTCTCAGTCATCGGTGTTCACCATCGAGGCGGCCGCATAGGTGAGATAGTCCCACAGCTGGCGCTCGTGCTCGGGCGCCAGGCCCAGTTCGTCGAGGGCCACGCGCATGTGGCTCAGCCAGGCGTCGTGCGCGGCGCGGTCCACCCGGAACGGCGCGTGCCGCATCCGCAGCCGGGGGTGCCCGCGCCGGTCGCTGTAGGTGCGCGGACCGCCCCAGTACTGCATGAGGAAGAGCGCGAACCGCTCCTCGGCCGGCCCGAGATCCTCCTCCGGATACATCGGCCGCAGCAGCGGGTCGTCGGCAACGCCCTGGTAGAAGCGGTGGACCAGGCGCCTGAAGGTCTCCTCGCCGCCGACCTGCTCGTAGAAGGTCAGCTCCTGCAGCGTGTCGCGCGGATTCTCAGTCACCCGTCCATGGTCGCAGACGCACCGGCCGCCCGGAGGGGCCCCGGGCGATTCCGCCGGGGCGACGGCGTGAGCGCTTTACAGTTCGTGACGCGAACCATTATGTTCGTTTGGCGAACTACATTATGTGCGCACTTATGCGTGCTCATTCAGGGATGGGAATCGGCATGGACAACGGAACGGCCCGTCGCACCGTCGTGGTCATCGGCGGCGGATATGGCGGCGCGGCGGTCGCCAAGGCGCTCGACGAGGAAACCGATGTAGTGCTCATCGACCCCAAGGACGCATTCGTCCACGCGGCGGGATCACTGCGGGCACTGGTCCGCCCCGACTGGGCGGAGAACATCTTCTTCCCGTACGACACCCTGCTGAAGCGCGGCACCGTCCGCCGCGAACGGGCCGTCGCCGCGGACCCGGGCGGCGTCACCCTGGCCTCCGGCGAGCGGATCGCCGCCGACTACCTGGTGCTCGCCACCGGCTCCGACTACCCGTTCCCCGCCAAGACGGACACCGACCTCTCCGGCGAGGCGCTGGCCCGGATACGCGACGCCCACGCCGAACTCGCCGCCGCCGGACGGGTGCTGATCGCCGGCGCCGGACCGGTCGGGCTCGAACTGTCCGGCGAGATCAAGGCGGTCTGGCCCGAGAAGCACGTGGTCGTCACCGACCCGGCCGAGGAGCTGATGCCGGGCTTCCTGCCGGAGCTCCGCGAGGAACTGCTGCGCCAGCTGGACGGGCTCGGCGTGGAACTGCGGCTCGGTACCGCGCTCGCCGCCGAGCCGCCGGCCGAACCGGCGCGCCTGAAGCCGTTCACGGTGACCACCACCGGCGGCGACACGATCGAGGCCGACCTCTGGTTCCGCTGCTACGGCGTGCGCTCCAACGGCGACTACCTCGCCGACGGTCGGGTCACCGACCGCGACGCGCAGGGCCGTGTCCCGGTCACCGAAAGGCTCAACGTCGTGGGGCACGACCACATCTACGCCCTCGGCGACCTCACCGACCTGGCCGAGGCCAAGATGGCCGGGTACGCCATGAAGCACGCGGAGGTGGTGGCGGGCAACGTCCTCGCCCAGGTGCGCGGCGAGGCCCCGACGGGCGCCTACCGGCCGTCGCCGCCCTCGATGCTGCTGCCGCTCGGACCCGGCGGCGGCGTGGGGCAGCTGTCCACGCCGGACGGCCCGGCCGTGCTGCCGGCGGCGCAGGTCAGCGCGTACAAGGGCAAGGACCTGTTCACCGGCCGCTTCGCCGAACTCTTCGGAATCACCCGCGACCAGGACAGGGCCTAGCAGCCCGGGGCGTTCTCGCAGGACTCGCGGAAGACCACCGGCACCTTGTTCTCCAGCACCAGGCGGCCGAGGAGGGCGGCCAGCAGCTCGCGGTCGGGGGCGTCGACACCGTCCGTCAGCGCCTCCACCCGCCGGCGGGTCTCGGCGTAGAACACCTCGGCCAGCTCGCTCCCCGCCCCGGTCAGTGCGACCCGCACCGCGCGCCCGTCCTCCGGGTCGGCCTCCCGGCACACCAGGCCGCGCTGCACGCTCCGGTCCACCAGGCCGGTGAGGCTGGACTTCGCCAGACCCAGCACGGTGCCCAGCTCCCGCATGCCGTACGGCTTCAGCATCAGGACGCAGAGCAGCTGGCCCTGCTGGGCGGTGATTCCGTGCTCGCGGCCGGAATCGGCGTACACGGCATTCACCAGGAATGCGGAGCGCACCAATGCGGTGGCGATCCCCATCTGCCCGTTTTCATCCTTTCGCATTCGCCCAGAATACGGCAGGCGGAGGCGGACCGGGCCCGCCCGGAACGGACATTCGCGGTACGAACTAACCGCACAGCACAGCGGCCGGCGAGGGGCGAAAAGCCCCTCGCCGGCCGCTTGGCGCGCCTGCGGGTCTCAGTCCCGGCGGATCGTGATCGTCGTCCACGCCCCGACGTGCACCTGGTCGCCGTCCTGGAGCGGGACGGGGACGTAGGGCTGGATCGGCTCCTCGGCACCGTTGACCGTGGTGCCGTTGGTGGAGTTCTGGTCGACCACGGCCCAACTGCTGTCGGGCTGCTGGACGAGCACCGCGTGCTGGTGCGAGACGCCCGGGTCCTCCGGCGGCACCGACAGGTCGATGTCCGGGGACTCGCCCGTGCTGTGCCGGCGGCGGCCGATCGTGATCTGGCTGCCGGTGAGCGCGAGCTGCTGCTCCGGGGAGTACGCGGGCAGGTTGAGCCCGGTCGCCTCGGGGCCGCTGCGCTGCATCATCGCGAGGAAGTACTCACGGTCCGGGGCGATGAACGCCGTCCAGTTGTTGGACAGCGGGGCCTGGACCGGGGCCTGGACCGGGCCCTGGCCGGGACCGTGCTGCTGCCCCGGTCCCTGCTGCCCCGGCCCCTGCTGCCCCGGGAAGGGCGGCTGCTGCATCGGCGACTGCGGGCCCTGGGCGGCCTGCGACGGCGGGGAGAGCAGCCAGTCGTCACCGTCGGAGTGCGGCGGGGCCGGCGGGGGAGCCGTCTGCTGGAAGGCGTGCGGCGCACCCTGCTGCTGGTACGGCGGGGGCGCCCCCTGCGGGCCGCCCTGCGGTCCCTGCTGGTACGGGGGCGGAGGCGGCGGCCCCTGCCGGCCCTGGCCCTGGGGGCCGGGCTGTCCGGGGTGTCCGGGCTGCCCCTGCTGGTACGGCGGCGTGCCCTGCGGGCCCTGCCCGAACGGTCCGGGCTGGCCCGGCCCCGTGGACAGGGGCTCGGCCGAGCGGTTCATCTGCGAGGGCCGGGAGCCCTGGTAGTCGAACGGGTCGCGCTGCTGCTGCGGCGGCTGCTGGGCGGGGAAGCCCGGCGGCGGATGGTGGCCGGGGCCGGGGCCACCGGGGCCGGGGCCGCCGTGCTGCGGGGCCAGCGGGGTGTACGAGGTCGCGGTGTTCGTGAGGAAGTTCCAGCGGCACTCCTCGCAGTACGGCGCCATCGGTTCCCTCGGCGTGCGGCACTGCGGGCACAGCTCGGCCTGGGCCGTCGCGTCCGGGTCGTGGGGCTGCGGGTATCCGTAACCGCGCGCGGGCGGCGGAGGAGGCGGGGGGACCGCACCCGCAGGCGCGCCCGGCCCGGTCATGCGGTGGCCGCAGACCTCGCACCAGTCCTCGGAACCCGACTGGTGTCCGTTCGGGCAGGTCGGCATGTCGGCGCTTCCCCCTCTCCTTCTCCGGCCCGCAGGCCGTTATTCGTCATGCTCCGCCGCCCGGCGGACCTGAACCGGCGGGCGGCTGATCGATGCGGACATGTGGTTATTTCTTGACGCGAACCGTCTTCGTGGAGCGGGTTTCGAGGGTCATCTCGTCCGCTTCCGCGACCTTCGCCTTCAGTCGCACAGTACCCGTCGCCGCGTCGACGACGTCTACCACCTTCGAAAGCAGTTTCGCAGTGTCCTCGTTCCCGGACGCCGACGCCAACTGCACCGCACGGCCCAGTTTGGCCGTGGCGCCGTCGAAGTCTCCCGACTTGCGGGCATCAAGACCCTGCTGGATGACTTGCGCCAGTTCGGCCTGACCCGTGTAGTGCGCGACCTGCGGATTGATCGAGGTCGACGCCACCATGTCGTCCGTCCACACCGCCCGCACCAGGCCCTGCGACAGGGTCTGCGGCGCCCCGCCCGCCGGGTCGGGGAGGACCAGCGAGACCCGGGCCGCGAGCATCTCCTGACCGATTCCGGCCTCCGGCACCCGGACGCACACGTGGTAGTCGCGGGACTCGTCGCCCCAGGAACCCGTGGGGTAGTCCCCGGCTCTGGGGCCCGCCTCGGTGCGGCGGTCGGTCAGGTCGGCGACCGTCGGCGCGACCTGCTTCACGAACTTGATCTCCACGCCGACCGGGGTCCACAGCCGCAGCGCGACGTCCGCGACCTCCTTGCCCATGGCGTTCTCCATCATGTGCGTGAAGTCCGCCGCGAGCCCCGCCGGGTCGGCGACGATGTCGGCCGTGCCGAGCAGCGCCGAGGCGATGGCTGTGACTTCTTTCACTTCCCAGTCGGTGCCGACCCCGCGGGCGTCACAGGTGAACCGCCCCGCGCAGGCGTCCAGCGCCGCGCGCAGGTCCTGCGGCGACTCGTGCTCGTTGCGCCCGTCCGTCAGCACGATGCCGTGCCGGATGTCCACGTCGGCGGCGCCGAGCAGCCGGTCCGCCAGCCGCAGCCAGGTCCCGATCGCCGTACCGCCGCCCGCGCTCAGCCGGCGCAGCGCCTCCTTGGCCTGGGCCCGGGTTTGCGCATCGGCGACGGCGAGCCGGCCGTTGCCCGGGTAGACCTCCTTGGCCACATGCGTACCGGCGACCACGGCGAACGAGGTGCCGTCGCGCAGGGTGTCCACGGCCGCCGCCGTCGCGTCGCGGGCGTTGCGCATCTTCGTAGGCGGGTAGTCCATCGAACCGGAGCAGTCCACCATGATCACCACGGCGGCGCCGGTGGCCCGCCCCGGCGCGTGCGCCCCCGCCAGCGGCACACCCCCGGTGGTGCCGCCCCCGGTCGAGGTGACCGTGATGATGCCGTTGACCTCACGGCCGCCCTCGGGCAGGAATTCGTTCTGGTACACCTCGACGGAGAACTGCGGCACGTTCGACTTGGAGAAGTTGGCCATCTGATCGGCTCCTTGAGGCTCCATGTGTCAGATGAAGACAGATGTACGGACAAAGGCGTCGAAGGTGGGAAGGGGTAAACCGCCTGTTTCAGGCGGAGCCTGCCTTTTGCGGTGATACGGCGAACGGCAGCAGGGCCACTGTCACGTTGTCGTGGCCCCCGCCGTCCAGGGCGTGCCCCACCAGCACCTGGGCGGCGTGCAGCGGCCGTTGGTACGCGTCCTCGGGCATCGCGGCGGCCATGTCGGACGCGGACTCCGCGTAGTTCCACAGCCCGTCCGTGCAGACCACCACGAGGCCCGGCCGGTCCGGTTTGAACGAGGCCGTGTGCGGCTCCAGTTCGTAGGCGTCGGCGCCGAGCCACCCCGTGATGGCGTGGGCGCGCTCGTCCGCGTACGCCTCCGCCTCGTTCATCAGGCCCGTCGCGACCATCTGCGCGGCCCAGGAGTCGTCCTCGGTCAGCCGGGCGGGCGCGGCGGAGCGGTCCTCGGGCACCCAGTACACGCGGCTGTCGCCGACCCAGCCGACGACCAGCAGGCCACTCGCCATCACCGCGCCGACCAACGTGCACGCCGGGGCGTTCTGGTGGCGGTGCGGCTCGTGCTCCCGGCCCGGGTCCTGGGCCAGCCGGTTGACCGACTCCGAGGCCGCCACGATCGCCTCGTGCATCGCCTGCTGCGGATGCGTGCCGCGCGGCAGCGTGTCGAGCAGGGACTCGTTGGCCGCGCTCGCCGCCGCCGCCGAGGCCTCGTCGGGCCGGCTGGCCGACGACACCCCGTCGCACACGATCGCCACGACGGCCGCCGAGCCGTCCGGCAGGGCGGTCGTCGACACCGCGAACGAGTCCTCGTTGCGGTGGTGGCGCAGGCCCCGGTCGCTGACCGCGGCGACCGAACCGAGCTCCTGCTCCATGTGGTCGCGCTCGCGCGGCTGCGCGTGGCCGCAGTTCTCGCAGTAGCCGTCGCCGTCGACCCGCCCGGCCCGGCAGGCCACACACACCTTGCCCCCGGCCGCCGGGGCCGGTGCCGCGACCGGCGCAGGCTTCGGGGACATACGCGGATCGGGCGCGGCCCCCGGGGCGGCCAGCTCGAAGTCCCCGGAGCCGGCGGGCCCCTCGGAACGGGCCCCGGACGGGGCGGCCGCACCCGGCGCACCGGCGCCCGGCGTGACGATGGCGACCGTCGGGCGGTCCTGCGGCGGCTCGGGCACGGCCGACAGGTCGTACCCGCACGCACCGCAGAACAGGTCGCCCTGCTCCAACGGCTCCTCGCAGCCGGGACACCTCGGCAAGGCCGTCTCCTGGTGGTTCTGCGACATGTTCACACCCACGTTCGGGGGCGGAAGCGGTTGGCCCGCTCCACCAGTTCGATCCTCTCGGCGCCGGGCTCCGCGAGCCGGGCGAGCATCCGGTACGCGCGCTCCAGACCGAAACGCAGTCCGCGCTCGTCCAGCTCGCTGCCGAGCAGCGTCCCCGGGCCGTGCGGTCCGGCGTTGACGGCCGGCTGCGGGCCCGAAGGGCTACCGGAGAGTACCCAGTCGAGCGCGGTGCCCAGCACCTCGGTCGACAACTGCTCCCGCCGCACCGCGTCGAGCCCCAGCCCCGCGAGCCCCGACACCTGCGCCGACGCGGCCATCAGGTCCGTCAGCAGCGGCTCGTCCGGGCCCCGTTCACGCAGCCGGGCCCGGACCGCGGCCACCCGGGCCGCGGTGAAGTGGATCGACGCCTCGGGCACCGACTCCAGCGTCCGGACCGCCGCGGTGCGGTCCCCGGCCGCGATCTGCACCCGGGCCAGGCCGAACGCCGCGCTCACGAAGCTGGGATCGGTCATCCACACCAGCCGGTAGTACTCGGCGGCGTTGTCCAGCTGACCCAGCACCTCCGCGCAGATGCCGAGGGCCAGCTTGGGCGCCGGCTCCCCGGGAAACGCGTCGTACACCGCGTCGAACGACAGCGCCGCGTTCTCCCTGTCGCCGGTCACCAGGGAGGTGAGGCCCCGGTACCAGACCACCCGCCAGTCGTCCGGGTGCTGTCCTGCCAGCGCCGTCAGGGTCTTGACGGCCGCGCCGAGGTCGCCCATCTCCAGGTACGCCCGCAGTTCGCGCAGCCGGGTCTCCAGCGAGGCGGCCGGAACCGCCTGCAACGCGGCGATCAGTTCGGCGGGCGCCGACGCCATCACCCCGGCCAGGAACCCCGCGTTGGGGTCGCTCGCGTCGACCCGGGGCACCGGCAGCGCGAGCGAGGTCCCGCGCACGTCGAGCCCGGCCGGCCGGGGCACCCGCGCGCCGGGCGGCACCTGTGGGGCGCCGGGCGCGGGCACCGGACTGCGGGGCGCGACGTGCGCGGGACCTCGCTCGCGCTGCCGGTGCCCCGGGTCGACGCGAGCGACCCCAACGCGGGGTTCCTGGCCGGGGTGAT
>NZ_SSBK01000029.1 GCF_004795035.1 Streptomyces sp. A0958 | reverse complement strand
CATGCGCGGACGCCAACTCGGACGCGTCCCCACCGCCACACACGACACCGACTGAACACCAGCAACCAGACCCGGTGGGTCAAAGTTCGACCGCCCAAACCGGGTCAGGATTCAGCCGCCGCCGACAGACCTACTCCTTTGGGCCGCTACGCGGCCACCTGTCGCAGCCACCAGTGCAAGGCCAGACAGTCCCTGTTCCTTGCACTCTTCCGCCGTCGCCCAGGCGGCAGGCGCAAGCCTGTGAGCAGGCACTACTCCGCAGCCGACCTGACCCGAGAGCACACCTGGAAAGGTCTGAAACCGTGGCACGATTTGAGCTGCTAATACTAGGCGGTGCGAGCTTGCCCCCTTCGGGGGTCATCCCCCACCCCCTCGCCAGCCTGCTTCGACGGGCGTAACCCGAGCGGTCCGGTCGGCGTTGTCCAGACCGTGACAAGGGATGAGTGGATCACTTACTGGCTTGCTCGCGCGCCGATGCTTGGTGAAGAGCAGCTCGAAACAGTGCTTCGGCACTTCGGTATCGAGCGCACCCCGGGCGGTGAGTGGCGATCGGCCGGCGTAGCTAAGGGTGACCAAGGACATGCGTCTCAATAACCATCGATAGTGAGACGGCTTGCCAGCTTCCCGACAGCGTCCATTTCGCTCCCGTCTCGCCGTCTCGAAACCCGTCTCAAAAGGTCCGTCTCACGACTAGTTTTCGAGACACGTTTATGAGACGTTCCAGTCATGACGAACACGATCATCCCGGCCGAACAGGTCGAGCGCCACAACTGCCCGAAGTGCCAGGCACCAGCAGGAAGCCCCTGTCGTACCGGCGCGGGCGAGGTGGCAGCGAACTACCACACGGGCCGCTTCGCCCTGGTGCCCGCGCTCAAGGCCGAGCTGACTGTGAAGACGCCCGCCGACCGCAACCCGGGCAAGGCGTGGACGCAGGGCGCACCCCTGGCACAGACACCCGACGCGATACCGGGCGCAGCGATCCGGCTTGGCTACGCCCGATGCTCGACCGTGGGACAGGAACTCCAGTCCCAGTTGGACGCGCTCGCCGGGGCCCAGTGCACGCGGGTGTTCTCAGAGAAGATCAGTACCCGTGTGAAGGAACGGCCGGAGCTTGAGAAGGCGCTCACCCTTGCTCGGGAGTTCAAGCAGGCTGCACCGAATCAGCCGGTCATCTTGTCCGCGGTCGAGATGAAGAGGCTCGCCCGTAGTGCAGCAGAGCTGATGACGCTGTCTTCCACCCTTCAAGCGGACGGCATCCAACTGGAACTTCTGTCCGGTCCTCTCCAGGGTGTGTACGACCCGAACGGGGCCGGTGCCATCGTGTTCGCCGTCCTGGCCGTGAGCGCCGAGGTGGAGCGGGAAGGCATCCGGGAGAAGACGTTGGAGGGGCTGGACGCTGCGGCCCGCAAGGGCAACCACGGAGGACGCCCGACCGTGGTGGACGACGACAAGCTAGCCGTGGCCCGTGCCCGGCACGCCAAGGGAGAGAGCGTCACAGCCATCGCCAAGGCCCTGGGGATCTCCCGGGCCACGTTGTACCGGCACCTAGGCGACAGCGCCTGAGACTGGCCTCTGCCCCCGTGCGTATCGGCGTTCGCACGGGGCAGAGGCGTCCCTGTTCACCCGTGCGTGGGGCGCAGCATCAGGCTGCCACCTCGGAGTGAGCCGGTACCGGCGGGCGAACGCCCGTCAGGATCTCCGCGCGAGAGAGCAGGCAGGGAGCAAGCTCCGAGTACCAGCCACGGGCGACGGCTTGCAGCATCTCGGCCACTGCCGCGAGTTCTCCGATTCGGCCGGCTGGACTGTCCAGGATCGAAGCGAACTCCTTACGGATGCGGTCCGCTACGCCCGGCACCAGCAGGCTGTTCGCGTGGAGTAGTCCCGCGTCGAAGCCGAGGGGCACCAGCCCCCACCGCTCCCAGTCCAGAAGGTTCAGGGGCATGGTCGTGAGGTTGCCCCAGTGCAGGTCACCGTGCCCTGACACTCGCTCCACCTTGGCCGGGGCAGGGATGCCGAGGAACTGGGGGAAGGCGCGTTCCATCCACTCGTCCCGGACGGTGACCCTCACTCCGTCCGCTTCGCTCAGCAGGCCGAGTGCCTGGCACAGGTCGTCCCACCACGCGTCGGGCAAGCCGGGGTCATGGTCTAGGTCTGCCCGGTCCGGGGACACAACGGGCTGTGCCACGTAGTCGAAGGCTTCTGCCTCGAACGCCCACTCGCCGTCAGTCCAGTCGTGCACCCCATGCAGGCGTGGGCGCGGGACAGTGTCGGGCACCAGCAGGGACGCGCCTACGATGCCTTCCCCCTGCTTCCTGCCCGCGTTCCTCGCGGCGGTGCGGCTCAGCCGTAGCCACCGGTCCCCTGCCCTCTGGCCGAGGTGACCCCCTTGGAATCCCCATGCCAGCGTGCCCGTGCACGTCAGGGCCAGAGCCTTCGCCGCCCGATCGTGAGCGGCTTCCATCAGGGCCTGTACGTCCTCACTCGGAGGAGAGTTCATCGGTTACCTTCCTGAGTTCCCCGGCCGTGAGAGGGGCAGCCAGAGCTTTCGCCGCATCGTCCCAGTGGTCGCGGGTGCTGGCCGAGGTCAGGACCACGTCGAGGCCGGGGCACGATCCGGCAACCAGCAGGGCAGCGGCTGCGGGCGACAGGCCGGGCCGGATGAAGTCCACCAGTTCCGGAGTCATGGCGCTGAGGAGTTCGCCGCCGTGCAGGGGAGCCGAACCGAAGGTGATCAGCCCTCCGTCTTTCGCGTCCATCAGCGGTCCAACGCCGTCGAGCGCCTGCCTGATCAGGTCATCCATGATCAGACTGACCGGCATCTGCAAGCCTGTGAGGTGGTGCTCTGCCGAGCCCGCCGCCTGTCGGGCAAGGGCGAGTAGCTCCGGGACAGTGAACGCTTCGGAGGTCAGGCCCGACCATGTGGCTACCCCGTAGCCGCCGATCCTGCCCGCCTGGGTGTACTCCTCCAGTGCGGCGAACGCTTCTCGCATACGCCCATGTAGAGCGGCCCGGTCGTGTCCATGGTGCTCAGGGTTGTGGACGAACACCATGTCCGCCCGGCCGAGCACGGCCAACGAACGCTCCGTCTGCCACCGAACGAAGTGCGGAGTGAGGCTGTGCCCACGGGCAGCCTCTTCCCGGCTGAGCACGTTCTCCGCCTGAGCGGCGTGCCCTTGCTTGTCCGTGAAGAACCCCGTCTTCGTCGCTACCCGCACGGTCGGATACGTGCGCAGTACCTGGCGCAGCCCCTCATGCGCGTAGCCGTGGGCGTAGTTGGGTGCCGTGTCCACCCACGGGCTACCAGCAGCCAGGGCGGTGCGCGCCGCCTGACCCACGGCACGCACCCGGTACGTCCCCAGGGACAGCACGGCCGTCACAGCGCTGTCCCCACGACCGCGACGACGTGCCCCTCGATGAGGGCCGAGACAAGCTCGGCCACGTCCTTGACCTCCAGTCCCGCACAGTCGGCCATGCCCCCGAGCGTGACGGGCGCACCGGTCAGCAGCGCACTCAGGGCAGGTTCGGCCGACTCGGCGAAGTCCCAGGCGGTACCGGCCGCCGAGAGCGTGACCGTGCCATGTGCCCCGTTGGCCGTCAGGCGGCCCCGGGAGGTAGTCACCTTGACCGTAATCCCCCGTTGTGCGGGCAGCCCGTCCACGTAGGGCAACGAGGGCATCGCGTGGCCGAGGTCGGTCGTGTCGATGGACTCCGCCCACCGCTCCACCAACCGGGAGTCAGCCATCATGTCCAGCACCTCACAACGGATGGCCCCGACGAAGTCCGACTGTTCCGCCGGGGACGAAAACCGCGGGACGTCCTTGCGCAGTGCGAGGGATGAACGGAGTTGGTCCACGATCCAGAGCATGAGGTCCGCCCCCGTGTGCGGAACCATGCCGAACGTCAGGTGAAGAGACTCCGTCCCTTGGTCGGCGGTGACTGCGTGCCACCAGCCTCGCGGCAGGTAGAGCACATCCCCCGGCGACAGGACGATGTCCGCTACAGGGTCACCCTCCGGCCGCGCTGGCGACTCCACGTCCCGGAAGGTCGGAACCTCACGAGTGGAGCCGTACAGGCGCCACCGTTTCGAGCCGTGCACCTGCATCACCACCACATCGTGGTCGTCCCAGTGCAGCCCGAAGCCTTCCCGGTCGGTCCAGGACGCGTACGCGTTGGCCTGTACGGACGTACCGAGGAACCGTTCAAGACCTTCGGCAGCCGCGCCCACCGCCGGATGGATCTTCTCCACCGAGTCGAGGACCAGCGATGCCCCGTCCTTGAGCTGAGCATGGAACTCGGCCGGCTGGATACGGGACCAGCTCACCGCGCGGCGGTTCGTGGTCGGGATCGCGTAGCGGTAAAGGGGAACCATCTCGCCGTCGAGCGACAGGCGCAGCCGGGGCGGCTCAAGGCGCTGCGAAGCGATGATCCGATTCAGGGCGTCGAAGGAGAAAAAGCCCGCCGTACCGGCGGCGCCGGGGATGTGCGCGTAGGAGCGGTGGTACGTCTGGGCAAGGAACGTGTCCCCACCCAGACGCCCCGCCCACGAAGCCGCATCAAGCATCGTGGGCTACCCCCCTAGTCGTTGCCGTCGGAACGGCCACTGGTGTTGTCCGACTCCTGCTCGGCCCGCGTCCTCGCGGCCACGATCTGCCGCTTCGCGATGAGCAGGCCACCCCCTACGGGGGCCGTCGAACCGGTGCTCTCTTCCACCATCGGACTCACCTCTCTACTCGGAAATACCCACCAGGAATCCGGCGGGAGGAACGAAGGGGCAGCAACCTGTCGAGGCAGCTACCGCGAGACAGGGACAGCCCGCTTCACCGCGGCGGGATCTCTCTCAGCGCCTCCGCGATCTACTCGACCGCGTCAGCCCGGATCATGCCGAGGTGGACGTACGCGCCTCCGGTGTTGGTCACCACCGGTCGCACACTGCTCCACGCGCTCTCGGGGATGCCCAGTGCGGCGAAGGCTGCGCGCAAGGACTCGGCCGCATCCGTCGCCGTGGTGCGCGACTGCCTCCAGGTCCGCATCTCCATCAACCCGCCACCAACTTGGGGCAGTCGTTCGCGTGGCGGTACGTGGCCACAGGTGGCCCGGATGTCTGGTCAAGGGCGATGCGACGGGCAACTTCCATGGACTTCAGAGGGCGCAGGCACTCGGCACAGTCATGTCCCGCAGGGGCATAGGTCACGTACTCCAGCGCACCCCGCTCCGGGGCCTTTTCGTTCACCCTTGCCATGCCGCCGCCTCCGCCTGCCTCGGTGTGAAGACGACGCTAGGGACCTACGGGCATGCGGCTCTACCTTGTTGCACGCTGTTGCACGGGATCACCCGAGCGTGGAAAGCGCGTCACGGATGAGACCTCTCGCCGGCTCGCCTCGCACGGCCACCTGTGACAGCTCGGCGAACGCGCGCAGATAGGTGCCGATCTCCCCAGGGGTGGTCAGGTTGATCTCGGCCGTCAGCGTCTCCACAGCCACTTGCTGATCGTCGAAGGAGTAGAACGCTTCGAGCGGCCACACCGTTCTGCGGGCCTGCTTCGGGATGATGCCGAGCGCCACGTTCGGCCGACGCATGACAGTGAGCAGATGCTCAAGCTGGTCCCGCATGGCTTCGTCATCGCAGACCCGGTAGTGGAGAACCGTCTCTTCGAGGAGCAGCGCGAAGCGGTGGTCACCCTCACGGATCACCCGTGACCTGTCGAGCCTGGCAGCCACCGCGTCAGCCACGTCATCCGGTGTGCCCTGAAAGGCCGTGATGGCTCTCAGAAGCCCTGTCGCGTACCCGGCAGTCTGGAGCATGCCCGGTATGACGTTCGAGGCGTAGACGCGGAACGAGCGGGTGCGCCGGTAGAGCGGGACAGTCTGCTCATGGACCCGCCGCATACCGTCCTTGTGGAGCTGCTTCCACTCCACGTACATGGACTCGGCGTTCCGCGACGCGGCGACTATGTCGGCCGCTTGGTCGTCTGCTCCACACGCGGAGCACCATGCGCGGATGTCCGCGTCCGAGGGCGGCGTGATGCCCCGTGCGATGCGGGAGGACTTCGCCCGGTGCCAGCCGCACCGAACGGCCAGCTCATGCCCTGACAGCCCCGCGTCTTTCATCAACCCTTGCAGGCGGGTGGCAACAGCGTTGCGCGCGGCTTGCGCGCTGGAGAGCGGGGACGAGGGCATGAGCTGACCGGTCAGGATTCAGACGGCGTACTTCTCGTGCGGGATGGCTCGCTCCCACACCGCTTCGAACGCCGACGCGCACAGCTTGGCTACATCAGGATCTTCCGTCTGGTCGGTGTGAACCCACCGGCCGATCCCGTCGAAGATGTTGAACTGGACCAGCTTGCCGTCGAACAGCCAGAAGTCGTTGCCCGGCAAGGCAAGGTCGGAGGCACTGCGACGGGGCAGCCAACGAATCTGCTCGCCGGCCGCCACGTTCGTGAAGGTGCCTGAGTGTTCGAAGGCGATGTAGTCGCTGACCGGCTCGGACACGATGCGGGCCCGTCGGATCAGCACTCCCTTTGCCGTCACCTCCTGCACGAGGTCAAGCCAGGGACGCCACCATGAGGCCCGGTCATCCGGGTTCAGCCGGTGCCCCTGCTTCCATGCGGAGAAGCCTTCGATCTCGTTGTCCACGCCGTACCCGTCGCGCATCTCCAGATGCACGGCTGACTCTCGCACTGACCTGATGAGGTCAGAGAAGTCAGTCAGACTCTGCGACACGAAGCGCCTCCCTGAGAAGCGGGACCATCCGCTTCGGAACCCTGATCACCGACTCATGCCCAGGGATCAGAACATCCTGCGAGCTTTCACCCGTGGTCTGCTCGTCTGCTGTCCACCCCTGGATCACAAGATCCTTCGACTCCTGGTCCACCCACACAGCAGGTGATCCGTGATCTCCGGACTCAGGATCTTTACCAACGAACCGTAAGGCCATGAGGTCCCTCCCTGTCGAGCCCGTTGCGTCTGGTTGCACGACCCTCACTCTGCCGGACTGTGCTGGTCAAGGGGGCGTGTTCACCCCATCGGGGCCAGGGGCGGTTGCGTCCTGGGGAGTGCATGCAAAAGGCGTCCGGCTCTGTGTCGGGCCGGACGCCCTCTACCTACCTACACCCACTCCACGGCCGAGACGATGCGCCCGCCGTCTTGCCGAGGGGCAGGAAGCGGCGTTCGCCGCAGCGTGCGCGAAGCCTGCTCACGCTCTCTCGCCCCGAGCCCTCGAAAGATCTCGGTCCGCTCCGCATCGGTCATGCCTGCGAGCGACTCAGCCATCCGCCGGACAGCATCTGCGCTGGTCACGAGGGCTTTACCACTGTGAGCGGGAGCATCTTCTTGCCACTCTCACTCAGTTGTGGCCATGTGTCGAACTGCGGGCACACCCCGCAGTCGAAGCACGGCGTCCAGCGGCAGTCCTCGACCTCGGTCTCGTCGAGCGCGTCCTGCCAGTCCTCCCAGAGCCAGTCCTTGTCCAGGCCCGAGTCCAGGTGGTCCCAGGGCAGGACCTCCTCGTACGTCCGCTCGCGGGTGGTGTACCAGTCGACGTCCACGCCGAAGTCCGGCAGCGTCGCCTCGGCGCTCTTCATCCACAGGTCGTAGCTGAAGTACTCGCGCCAGCCGTCGAAGCGGCCGCCGGCCTCGTAGACGGCGCGGATGACGGAGCCGACCCGGCGGTCGCCGCGCGAGAGCAGGCCCTCGACGATGCCGGGCTTGCCGTCGTGGTAGCGGAAGCCGATCGAGCGGCCGTACTTCTTGTCGCCGCGGATCTTGTCCCGGAGCTTGGCGAGCCGGGCGTCGGTCTCCTCGGCGCTCAGCTGCGGGGCCCACTGGAAGGGGGTGTGCGGCTTGGGCACGAAACCGCCGATGGAGACCGTGCAGCGGATGTCGTTCTGCCCGGAGACCTCGCGGCCCTTGGCGATGACGTTGACCGCCATGTCGCCGATCTGGAGGACGTCCTCGTCGGTCTCGGTGGGCAGCCCGCACATGAAGTACAGCTTCACCTGGCGCCAGCCGTTGCCGTACGCGGTGGCGACGGTGCGGATCAGGTCCTCCTCCGAGACCATCTTGTTGATGACCTTGCGCATGCGCTCGGAGCCGCCCTCGGGGGCGAAGGTGAGACCGGAGCGGCGGCCGTTGCGGGTCAGCTCGTTGGCCAGGTCCACGTTGAACGCGTCGACGCGGGTCGAGGGCAGCGAGAGGCCGATCTTGTCGTCCGTGTAGCGGTCCGCGAGGCCCTTGGCGATCTCACCGATCTCGGTGTGGTCGGCGGAGGACAGCGAGAGCAGGCCGACCTCCTCGAAGCCGGTCGCCTTGAGGCCCTTCTCCACCATCTCGCCGATGCCGGTGATGCTTCGCTCCCGCACGGGGCGCGTGATCATGCCGGCCTGGCAGAAACGGCAGCCGCGGGTGCAGCCGCGGAAGATCTCCACGGACATCCGCTCGTGGACGGTCTCGGCGAGCGGCACCAGGGGCTGCTTGGGGTAGGGCCACTCGTCCAGGTCCATGACGGTGTGCTTGGACACCCGCCACGGCACGCCCGACTTGTTCGGCACGACGCGGCCGATGCGGCCGTCCGGAAGGTACTCGACGTCGTAGAAGCCGGGGACGTAGACGCCACCGGTCCGGGCGAGCCGGAACAGCACCTCCTCGCGGCCCCCGGGGCGGCCCTCGGCCTTCCAGGCGCGGACGATCTCGGTGATCTCCAGCACGGCCTGCTCGCCGTCGCCGATGACCGCGCAGTCGATGAACTCCGCGATGGGCTCGGGGTTGAACGCGGCGTGGCCGCCCGCGAGGACGATCGGGTCGTCGACGCCCCGGTCCTCGGCAGCCAGCGGGATGCCGGCCAGGTCCAGCGCGGTGAGCATGTTGGTGTAGCCCAGCTCGGTGGAGAAGCTCAGCCCGAAGACGTCGAACGCCTTGACCGGGCGGTGGCTGTCCACGGTGAACTGCGGCACCTTGTGCTCGCGCATCAGCGCTTCGAGGTCGGGCCACACGCTGTACGTGCGCTCGGCGAGGACGCCCTGGCGCTCGTTGAGCACCTCGTAGAGGATCATGACGCCCTGGTTGGGCAGTCCGACCTCGTACGCGTCCGGGTACATGAGCGCCCAGCGGACGTCGCACTCGTCCCACGGCTTGACGGTGGAGTTCAGCTCACCGCCGACGTACTGGATGGGCTTCTGCACATGCGGGAGCAGAGCTTCGAGCTGTGGGAAGACCGAATCGACAGACATCGCGCACTTTCGAGAGCCGGCAGGGGTGACCATCCAGCGTACCGCGACGCTCAGCGTGCGGACGCCCGCCGGACGTCCGCACGCTGGGCCCGGTGCCACACCCCGGGCAGCTCGCGCTCGCTCTCCGAGGCCGCCGCCTCCTCCTTCCCGTACAGCAGTCCCCAGGTGAACGACGGCTCCCCCGCCGCATGTGCTTGGACGGCCAGGGCGCGCAGGGTCTCGCGGGCGACGACGCCGTCCTGGTGGTCGCCGAGGAGGCTCTGTACGGCCTTCAGCCGTTTGACGGACTTCTTGGCGGGCTTCCCGAGGGCGGGGCGGGCCGCCTCCGCCGCGTACCGGGCACGTTTGGCCGCCTTGCGGGCGCGGTGCAGGGCGGCGTCGCGGTCCGGTCCGGGCGGCAGTTCGAGGGCGTGCGCGACGCGGCCGGCGAGGCGCTTGTGGTCCTTGTGGACGGCGCGGGCCAGCTCCGCGCCGGGCGCGGCATCGGCCGCCGGCAGCAGGGACGGGTCCGCGAGGAACTGTTCCAGGGCGCGCAGCAGGGTCAGATAGCGCTCGGAGTCCAGGACGGCGGCCGTGCGCCGCCGCGAGCCGCTGCGCCCGGCCGCCGACCACAGCCGCAGCCGGGCCCGGGCCGGGCCGAGGACCAGGGCGCGGGGCAGTTCGTCGAGGCGGGCGCGCAGCCGGGCGTCCAGGACCTCCTGGTCGCGGTCGACGCCGAGCTCCGCCGCGAGCCACTTCAGCTCGGTGCCCAGGGGGCGGGTGGCTTCGCGGTCCAGGACGCGGCGGTACGTGCGCAGGGCGCTGCGCAGCCTGCGGGTGGCGACCCGCATCCGGTGCACGGAGTCGGGCAGGCCACGGCGGACGGCCGGGTCGAGGGCGACGACGGCCGCGGCCTGACGGCGTACGTAGGCGAGGACGTGGTCGCCGGCGGTACGCGGCTCGGCGGGGCCGTCGTCCTGGGGACGCGGCTCGGCGGGCGTCGTCTCGGCGGGCGCCGTCTCGGCGAGGGCGCGGGCGAGTTTGGAGGGGGCGGTGGAGGGCCGGATACCGGCCTCGTCCAGGTGCTGTTCCACGGTGTCGAGGAAGGCGGGGTCGCCGTCGTCGGCGAGTTCGACCTCGATCTCGGTCCAGGTCGCGGTGCGGTCGCCGCCGGACAGACGCTCGGCGTGGACCTCGTCCACGCTGAGCTCGGCGAGGGCGGTGCCGTCCGGGCCGGTGAGCAGGTGGACGTCGCGGGCGGAGCGCAGGCGGACCACGGGAACGACCGGCGTGTCCAGGACCCGGGAGCGGATCAGGGCGGCGAGGCGGGGCGGCAGGGTGTCGGAGAGCGGGGCGCGGATCTCGTCGCGGACGCTCTCGGCGACCGGGAGTTTGAGGTGCCAGCCGGCGTCCGAGCCGCCGGTGCGACGGCGGAGCGTGACGTGGCCGGCGGCGAGGCGCAGGTCCTCGGTGTCGTAGTACACGGCGTCGAGCTCCGTGACGCCCTCGTGGCCGACCGCCGCGACCCCGGCCACCCGGCTCAGGTCGGGCAGCCGGGTGGCGGCGGTGGCTTCGTACTTCCGCTCGATCTCGCGCTTGGAGTCCGACATGTAGCGAATCTAGCGCGCCGCCGGGTGACCGCTCAGGCCGTTATCGGCCGTTGCACCCGGATCGACTGGAGCAGCCCGATGGCCACCCAGACGGCGAACATCGAGGAACCGCCGTAGGAGACGAACGGCAGCGGGAGGCCGGCGACCGGCATGATGCCGAGCGTCATGCCGATGTTCTCGAAGGCTTGGAAGGCGAACCAGGCGATGATCCCGGCGGCGACGATCGTGCCGTACAGCTCGGTGGTCTCGCGGGCGATGCGGCAGGCGCGCCACAGGACGACGCCGAGCAGGACGAGGATGAGCCCGGCGCCGAGGAAGCCCAGCTCCTCGCCGGCGACCGTGAAGACGAAGTCGGTCTGCTGCTCGGGGACGAACTGCCCGGTGGTCTGGGTGCCCTGGAAGAGGCCGGTGCCGTGCAGGCCTCCGGAGCCGATCGCGATGCGCGCCTGGTTGGTGTTGTAGCCGACGCCTGCCGGGTCGAGCGCCGGGTTGGCGAAGGCGGCGAACCGGGCGATCTGGTAGTCGTCGAGCAGCCCGAGCTGCCAGATGGCGACCGCCCCGGCCACGCCCGTGCCGAGGAGTCCGAAGACCCAGCGGTTGGAGGCGCCGGAGGCCAGCAGCGCCCCGAGCACGATGACGACCATGACCATGACGGAGCCGAGGTCCGGCATCCCCATGACGACGGCCATCGGGAGCGCGGCCAGGGCGAGGGCCTTGGCCACGGTCCGGTGGTCGGGGTGCGCCTGGTCGCCCGCGTCGACGCGGGCGGCGAGCAGCATCGCCATGCCCAGGATGATGGTGATCTTGGTGAACTCGGAGGGTTGGAGGGAGAACCCGCCCGGCAGCAGAATCCAGGCGTGGGCGCCGTTGACGGTGGCGCCCAGTGGGGTGAGGACCGCCATCACGAGGAGCACGGACAGTCCGTACAGGACCGGCACCGCGCCGCGCAGCGTGCGGTGGCCGAGCCAGATCGTGCCGATCATCAGCGCGATGCCGATGCCGGTGTTGAGGGCGTGCCGGAACAGGAAGTAGTACGGGTCGCCGTGGGTCAGCGAGTCGCGTCCCCGCGTCGCCGACCAGACGAGCAGCGAGCCGATGAAGGAGAGCGCGATCGCCGAGCCCAGCAGCGGCCAGTCGAGCCGGCGCACGAGCGAGTCGCGCGCGACGAGCCGGCCCCAGACGGAGCGTTCGGGGGCGTAGCGCTGGACGGAGAAGCCGGCCATCAGTCACGCCTCCCGAGGACCGCGGCGAGCGTCTGCTCGGCGGGCGGCTTCTGCGAGGCGGGGTCGTACGGCTTGATCGTCGGGGCGTCGATGGTGCCGTCCGTCCCGATCTTCGGCAGGCCCTTCTGGGGGGTCGGCAGGAGGGCCTTCTTGAGGTCCTGCTTGCCGGTGGCGTCGAGGCCGTAGAGCGCGTCGTAGATGTTGCGGACGGCGGGCCCGGACGCGCCGGAGCCCGTACCGCCCTGGGAGATCGTCATGACGACCGTGTAGTCCTTGGTGTACGTGGCGAACCAGGAGGTCGTCTGCTTGCCGTAGACCTCGGCGGTACCCGTCTTGGCGTGCATCGGGATCTTGTCCTGCGGCCAGCCGCCGAATCGCCAGGCGGCGGAGCCGCGGGTCGCGACACCCGCGAGGGCTTCGTCTATCTCGTTGCGCGTCTTCTGGGTGAAGGGCAGCTTGCCGTGCGACTTGGGCTTGATCTCCTGGACGGTCTTGCCGTCGCCGCTGACGATCGCCTTGCCGACGGTGGGGTCGTAGAGCGTGCCGCCGTTGGAGATGGCCGCGTAGATGGTGGCCATCTGGATCGGGGTGACGAGGGTGTCGCCCTGGCCGATCGAGTAGTTGACGGAGTCACCGGCGCGCATCTTGTCGCCTTCGAGGCAGTTCTCGTAGGCGATCTTCTCGACGTACGTGCCGTCCTTCTTGCCCTGCTTGCACCAGGCGTCGTGGTTGGCCTTGGCGAAGTCCTTCTTCCACTGGCGGTCCGGGACGCGGCCGCTGACCTCGTTGGGGAGGTCGATGCCGGTCTCCTTGCCGAGGCCGAACTGGTGGGCGGTCTTGTAGAACCAGTCGTTGGGGTTCTTCTTGGGGCTGTTGCCGCCGTCCTTCTGCCACTCCTTGTGCGCGATGCCGTAGTACACGGTGTCGCAGGAGACCTCCAGGGCGCGGCCGATGGTGATGTCGCCGTAGCCCTGGGACTCGAAGTTCTTGAAGGTCTGCCCGCCGATGGAGTACGAGCTGGGGCAGGGGTAGTGGCCGTCGAAGGGGTATCCGGCGTTGACCGCGGCGGTCGATGAGATGACCTTGAAGATGGAGCCGGGGGCGGCCTGGCCCTGGATGGCGCGGTTCAGCAGCGGGAAGTTGCTGTTCTTGCCGGTGAGTTCGGCGTAGTCCTTGGCGGAGATGCCGCCGACCCAGGAGTTGGGGTCGTAGTTGGGCAGGGAGGCCATGGAGACGACCCGGCCGGTCTTGGCCTCCATGACGACGACGGCGCCGGAGTCCGCCTTGTAGTTCTCGCCGGTGTTGGTGTCGAACTCCTTGCGGGCCGCCTTCATGGCCTCGTTGAGCTCGTACTCGGCGACGGCCTGGACTCGGGCGTCGATGGAGGTGACGACGCTGGCGCCGGCCTCCGCCTCGTCGTTCTTGGCCTGGCCGATGACCCGGCCGAGGTTGTCGACCTCGTAACGGGTGACGCCCGCCTTGCCGCGCAGCTCCTTGTCGTACGTGCGCTCCAGGCCGGAGCGGCCGACCATGTCGGAGCGCAGGTAGGGCGAGTCGCTGTCCTGGGCCTTGGTGATCTCCTCGTCGGTGACGGGCGAGAGGTAGCCGAGGACCTGGGCGGTGTTGGCCTTGCCGGGTGCGGGGTAGCGGCGGACGGCGGTGGGTTCGGCGGTGATGCCGGGGAAGTCCTCGGCGCGTTCGCGGATCGTCAGGGCCTGCTGGGTGGTGGCCTCGTCGGTGACCGGGATCGGCTGGTAGGGCGAACCGTTCCAGCAGGGCTGCGGGGTCTTGGCGTCGCAGAGCCGGACCTTGTCGAAGACGTCCTTCGGCTTCATGTCGAGTACGCCGGCGAGCCGGGTCAGCACGGCCTTGCCGTCGTCGGCCATCTTCATCAGGTCGGTGCGGCTGGCGGAGACGACGAGGCGGGTCTCGTTGTCGGCGAGGGGCACGCCGCGCGCGTCGAGGATGGAGCCTCGGGCGGCGGGCTGGACGACCTGCTGGACGTGGTTGTTCTTCGCCTCGTCGGAGTACTCCTGGCCGTTGCGGATCTGGAGGTACCAGAGGCGGCCGCCGAGGGTGAGCAGCAGGGAGAAGACGAGGACCTGGATGACGATGAGACGGATCTGGACCCGCTGGGTGCGGCCCGTCTCGGGGATGTTGCTCACGGGGCGCCCCCGGTGGTGGTTCGGCCGGGGGCAGGGGGGTTGCCCTCGGAGGAATGCAGCCTCACAGTCGCTTGACTCCCTTGATCCGTCCGGCGCGTGCCGCCCGGTTGCGGGCCGCCTTCACGCGCAGTCCGCCGCGCTGGCTGCCGATCCGCAGCCCGGTGCCCGCCGCGAGCCAGCCGGCCGCCACATCGCCGTGGCCGGACGAGGACTCGGCGACGGGGTCGTTCACCGTACGCCTGGCGAGCGCCATGATCAGCGGCACCGTGAACGGCGCGAGGAGCAGGTCGTAGACGGCGGCGGTGAACAGCAGGCTGCCCAGGCCCACGTGGCGGGCGGCCGTGTCGCCGACGAGCGCGCCGACACCCGCGTACAGCAGGGTCGAGCCGATCGCCGCCGCGACGACCGCGGCCATCGGCAGGAAGGCGGACTTGAGCTGTCCGTTCTCCGGCCGGGCCAGGCCCGCGAGGTAGCCGATGAGGCAGAGCACCAGGGCGTAGCGCCCGGCGGCGTGGTCGGCCGGGGGCGCCAGGTCGGCGAGGAGGCCCGCACCGAAGCCGATGAGGGCGCCGCTGACGTGCCCGTACACGAAGGCCAGGCCGAGGACGACCATGAGCAGCAGGTCCGGCACGGCGCCGGGCAGCTGGAGCCGGGCCAGTACGGACACCTGGACGACGAGGGCGAAGACGACCAGAACGATGGAGAGCAGGGTCCGGTTGACGTGCATGGGGATCAGCTCTACCTCTGTTCGTTGACCGCGTTGTCGGCGTTCGGCGTGGCGTTCCCGCTGGGGTCCGGGCTGGGGCTCTCGTGGATGTTGCCCACGACGTTGCCCTCGGTGTCGACGATGTCGCCGTTGGGCGAGATGGTGACGGTGACGGTCGGGGTGGGCTTCGGCTTCGCGGGCGCCTTCGGCTTCGCCGGCAGGACCATGTCGCGGGGGTCCTCGCGCGGGGCCTGGACGACGACGCCGACGATGTCGAGCTTGGTGAAGCCGACGTACGGGCGGACGTAGACGGTACGGGTGAGGTCGCCGCCGGACGGGTCGACGCGGACGACCTCGCCGACCGGGACGCCGGGCACGAACGGCTTGTCCTTGCTGGAGCCGAACGTGACGAGCCGGTCGCCCTTCTTGACCTTGGCCTTGCCGTTCAGGAACTGCACGGCGAGCGGCCGGGAGCCCTGGCCGGTGGCGAACCCGAGCTCGTCGGTCGACTCCATCCGGGTGCCGACCGTGAAGTCGGGGTCGTTGGCGAGGAGCACCGTCGCGGTGTCCGGGCCGACGGTGGTGACGCGGCCGACGAGTCCGTCCCCGTTGAGGACGGTCATGTCGCGCTTGAGTCCGTCCTTGGAGCCGGCGTCGATGGTGATCGTCCAGGAGAAGCCCTGGGCCGCTCCTATGGCGATGACCTCGGCCGCCTTGATGCCGTACTGGCCGGTGGCCGACTTCTTCAGCATCTTGTCGAGCTCGCGGACCCGGCTGCGGTTGCGGTCGTCGCTGCCGAGCGAGGCCTTCAGCTCGGCGTTCTGCTTCTCCAGGGCGGCGATCTTGTCGTGCCGGGCGCCGGAGGCGCGTACCGCCCCTATGGCGTTGCCCACCGGGTCGACAGCCGACGCCACACCGTTCTCCACGGGTCCGAAGACCGTGGCGGCGGCCTGCCGGGCGCCGTCCACCGGTGACTCCTCACCGCCGCGGATGTCCACCGTGATCAGTGCGAATGCGATGGCGATCAGCAGCACCAGGAGCAGCCGGCTCTCTCGTGTGTCCCTCACGTGCGGCGGCCGTGCCTTCCTCGTAGGAATGTTCGTGCCTGTATATCAACGATCCCCCGCGCGGAACGGCAGCGTCCGCGCGGAGGGTCGTCGGGTTACTACCGTCGGGGCTGGGCGTCCAGCACCTGCTGAAGCGCCTCGAACTCCTCGACGCACTTGCCGGAGCCGAGCGCGACCGAGTCCAGCGGGTCCTCGGCGATGTGGATCGGCATGCCCGTCTCGTGGCGCAGCCGCTCGTCCAGGCCGCGCAGCAGCGCGCCACCGCCGGTGAGGACGATGCCGCGGTCCATGACGTCGCCGGACAGCTCCGGCGGGCACTTGTCGAGGGTCGTCTTGACCGCGTCGACGATCGCGTTGACCGGCTCCTCGATGGCCTTGCGGACCTCGCCGGCGGAGATGACCACGGTCTTGGGCAGGCCCGAGACGAGGTCGCGGCCGCGGATCTCGGTGTGCTCGTCCTTCTCCAGGTCGAACGCCGAGCCGATGGTGATCTTGATCTGTTCGGCGGAGCGTTCCCCGAGGAGGAGCGAGTACTCCTTCTTGACGTGCTGGATGATCGCGTTGTCCAGCTCGTCACCGGCGACCCGGATGGACTGGGCGGTGACGATGCCGCCGAGCGAGATCACCGCCACCTCGGTGGTGCCGCCGCCGATGTCCACGACCATGTTGCCGGTGGCCTCGTGGACCGGCAGGCCCGAGCCGATGGCCGCCGCCATGGGCTCCTCGATGATGTGCACCTGGCGGGCCCCGGCCTGCGTCGACGCCTCGATCACGGCGCGTCGCTCGACCCCGGTGATGCCGGAGGGCACGCAGACCACGACCCGGGGGCGGGCCAGGTAGCGGCGCTTGTGGATCTTCAGGATGAAGTAGCGGAGCATCCGCTCCGTGATCTCGAAGTCGGCGATCACGCCGTCCTTCAGGGGCCGTACGGCAACGATGTTGCCCGGCGTACGGCCGATCATCTTCTTGGCCTCGGCGCCGACCGCCAGAATTCCGCCGGTGTTGGTGTTGATGGCCACGACGGACGGCTCGTTCAGGACGATGCCGCGCCCCCTGACGTACACCAGCGTGTTGGCAGTCCCGAGGTCGATAGCCATGTCACGGCCGATGAACGACATTGAGTTCCCCTTGTTCCCCATGAGGATGCGTCGGGCCTTCCCAAGTGAAAGCGTTGATGGCTTGTTTTTGGTAGGCGAGATGGGCGCTGCGGGCGTGGAAGGTTCCATCGTAGTGCCGGATGCACCGACACAGCGCGAGGGTCCGCCGCGTTGCTGGGCAGAACGGGTGGCCGTTCCACTCATGGTGACGTTATGTCGGGGGGATGCGTTCCCGCGATCGGGGACCGTATACCGAAGGGCGACCGAATTACTTCGGTCGCCCCAGGTCATGAGCGCTGTTCGGCTGAGTGGGGTTCAGGAAAGTCCCGGAAAGAACAGCTTCATTTCCCGCTCCGCGGACTCCTCGGAGTCCGAGGCGTGGATGAGGTTCTCCCGGGTGATCGTGCCGAAGTCACCGCGGATCGAGCCGGGCGCGGCGGCGATCGGGTCGGTGGGCCCCGCCAGGGCGCGGACGCCCTCGATGATCCGCTCGCCCTCGGCCACCAGGGCGACGACCGGGCCGGACTGCATGAACTCCACCAGCGGCTCGTAGAACGGGCGGCCCACGTGCTCCGCGTAGTGCTGCTCCAGCGTGGCGCGGTCCAGGGTACGCAGCTCCAGCGCCGTGATCTTCCAGCCGGCCTTGCGCTCGATGCGGCCGACGATCTCGCCGACCAGGCCGCGACGGACGGCGTCGGGCTTGAGGAGAACGAGGGTGCGCTGGGTCATGCGGGACTCCTTGCAGGCATACGGGTGCGGTGAGGCGACATTACAGGGGCATGGCGACGGGCCCGCGGCCGGGTTTGGCGTGGTGGCCGCGAGGGTGTCCGCCGATCAGCTCCCGGCGGGCGCCTGCACGTCCGCCTGCGCGTCCGCCTGCGCCGCCCATCGCGCCTTCACCGCGTCGATCCGGCGGCCGTAGTGCACCGAGGCCCACCACAGCGCGCCGAAGGCCACGCCGAGGATGAACATCGTCGGCACCACGAAACCGCTCGCGACCAGGACGATCTGCAGCGCCCAGCCGAGCTGGACGCCCCCGGGCCGGGTGATCATCCCGCACAGCAGCACGGAGAACAGCATCCCGATGCCGCATACCGTCCAGACCGTGGCGTTCGTCAGGTCGTCGGACTTCATCGCGACGAGTCCGGCGAACCCGATCACGAAGAACTCACCGATCAGCGTCGATGCACAGAGTGTGCGCATGGGTCAGCGCCTTCCCAGGAGCAGCCGGGCCTCGCCGACCGTGATCACGGAACCGGTCACCAGTACCCCGGCGCCCGCGTACTCGTCCTCTTCCTCGGCGAGGGTGATCGCCGCCTCCAGCGCGTCGTCGAGCCGGGGTTCGACCTGCACCCGGTCGTGGCCGAAGACCTCGACGGCGACGGCCGCGAGCGCGTCCGCGTCCATCGCCCGCTCGGTGGAGTTCTGGGTGACGACGACCTCGGCGAAGATCGGCTCGAAGGCCTCCAGGAGCCCCCGCACGTCCTTGTCACCGCTGGCGCCGACCACGCCGATCAGCCGGGAGAAGCCGAACGCCTCGGAAAGCCCCTCGGCGGTGGCGCGCGCGCCGGCCGGGTTGTGCGCGGCGTCCAGGACGACGGTCGGGCTGGAGCGGACGACTTCGAGGCGGCCGGGCGAGACCACCGAGGCGAACGCCGTGCGCACGATGTCCGCGTCCAGCGCACCGGCCTGCTCGGCGCCGACGCCGAAGAACGCCTCGACCGCGCAGAGCGCCACCACCGCGTTGTGCGCCTGGTGGGCGCCGTACAGCGGGAGGAAGACGTCTGTGTACTCGCCGCCGAGGCCGCGCAGCGTCAGCAGCTGGCCGCCGACCGCGATCTCCCGGGAGACCACGCCGAACTCCATGCCCTCGCGGGCCACGGTGGCGTCGACCTCGACGGCCTTCTTCAGCATCACCTGGGCGGCGTCGACGGGCTGCTGGGCGAGGATGACCGTGGCGCCCTGCTTGATGATGCCGGACTTCTCCGTCGCGATCTCGCCGGGCGTGGAGCCCAGGCGGTCGGTGTGGTCCAGCGAGATGGGGGTGACGACGGCGACCGTCGCGTCGATCACGTTGGTCGCGTCCCAGGTGCCGCCCATGCCGACCTCGACGACGGCGACGTCCACCGGCGCGTCGGCGAAGGCCGCGTAGGCCATGCCGGTCAGCACCTCGAAGAACGACAGCCGGTAGGGCTGCTGGGCGTCGACCATCTCGACGTACGGCTTGACGTCCTCGTACGTGGCGATGAACCGCTCCGGGTCCATCGGCGCGCCGTCCAGGCTGATCCGCTCGGTGATCGACTGGACGTGCGGCGAGGTGTAGCGCCCGGTGCGCAGGTCGAAGGCGCCGAGCAGGGCCTCGATCATGCGGGCGGTGCTCGTCTTGCCGTTGGTGCCGGTGATGTGGATGGAGGGGTACGCGCGCTGCGGCTCGCCGAGCACGTCCATCAGCGCGGCGATGCGCGTCACGGACGGCTCCAGCTTGGTCTCGCCCCAGCGCCCGGCGAGCTCCTGCTCCACCGCGCGCAGCGCCTTGTCCACCTCCGGGTCGGCGGGGCGGGCGGGGACCTCGTCGGCCCGGGGCGGCCCGGAGGCGGCGCGCAGCGTGCGGCTCCCGGCCTCGATCACCGCCAGGTCGGGGTCGCGCTGGGTCGCTTCGTCGACGATCTCCGCGAAGGTGTCGTCGGGATCGGACGCGTCGGGCCGGTCGGAAGGGCGGGGCTCACTCACGGGGCCAGTCTACGGATGGCCACCGGCATCGCGCGCAGCCGCCCGGGGGCCGGACACGGCGGGGTCACGGCGAAGCCCCCGCGCCCCTCCGGCGAGGGGTCACGGGGGCTTCGCGGACGTCAGGCCTGCGGCAGGTTCGCCAGCTGGCCGGTGATCCGCTCGATGTCGGCCTCGGCCTTCGCGAGCCGGCCGCGGATCTTGTCGACCACGTTGTCCGGGGCCTTGGCCAGGAACGCCTCGTTGTTCAGCTTGCCGTTGGCCTGGGCCTTCTCCTTCTCGGCGGCGGCCAGGTCCTTCGTCAGCCGCTTGCGCTCGGCGCCGACGTCGATCGTGCCGGAGAGGTCGAGGGCGACGGTCGCGCCGGCGACGGGCAGCGAGGCGGTGGCCTGGAAGCCGTCGCCGGCCGGCTGGAGCCGCAGCAGCTGCCGCATGGCCGTCTCGTGCGGGGCGAGCGGGGTGCCGGTCAGGGCGAGCTCGGCCGGCACCTTCTGGCCGGGCTGGAGGCCCTGGTCGGAGCGGAAGCGGCGGACCTCGGTGACGACCTGCTGGACGAGTTCGATCTCCTGCTCGGCCGCGTCGTCGCGGAAGCCCGAGTCCTTCGGCCAGTCCGCGATGACGACGGACTCGCGGCCGGTGAGCGCGGTCCACAGGGTCTCGGTGACGAACGGGACGACGGGGTGCAGCAGGCGCAGCATCACGTCGAGGACTTCGCCCAGGACCCGGCCGGAGACCTCGGCCGGACGGCCGCCGCCGAAGAACGTGGTCTTGGACAGCTCGACGTACCAGTCGAAGACCTCGTCCCAGGCGAAGTGCCGCAGCGCCTCGCTGAGCTTGGAGAACTGGAAGTCGTCGTAGTACGCGTCGACTTCGGCGACCGTCTTGTTGAGCCGGGAGAGAATCCAGCGGTCGGTCACCGACATCTCGTCGGCCGACGGCAGCTCGCCCTCGATCGTCGCGCCGTTCATCAGGGCGAAGCGGGTGGCGTTCCAGATCTTGTTGGAGAACTTCGCGGAACCCTGGACCCAGTCCTCGCCGATCGGGACGTCGGTGCCCGGGTTGGCGCCGCGCGCGAGGGTGAAGCGCAGCGCGTCGGAGCCGTACTTGTCCATCCAGTCCAGCGGGTTGACGACGTTGCCGAAGGACTTCGACATCTTCTTGCCGTGCTCGTCGCGGACCATGCCGTGCAGGACGATCGTCCCGAACGGCGGGACGCCCTCGTTGACGTACAGGCCGAACATCATCATCCGGGCGACCCAGAAGAAGAGGATGTCGTAGCCGGTGACCAGGACGGAGTTCGGGTAGAACTTCGCGAGGCTGTCGGTCTGTTCGGGCCAGCCGAGCGTGGAGAAGGGCCACAGGCCGGAGGAGAACCAGGTGTCCAGGACGTCGCTGTCCTGCGTCCAGCCCTCGCCGGTGGGCGCCTCGTCGTCGGGTCCGACGCAGACCATCTCGCCGTCGGGGCCGTGCCAGACGGGGATGCGGTGCCCCCACCACAGCTGGCGCGAGATGCACCAGTCGTGGAGGTTGTCGACCCAGTCGAAGTACCGCTTCTCCATCTCCTGCGGGTGGATCTTGACCTTGCCGTCGCGGACGGCGTCACCGGCCGCCGCGGCGAGCGGGGCGACCTTGACCCACCACTGCATGGACAGCCGCGGCTCGACGGTGGTCTTGCAGCGCGAGCAGTGGCCCACCGAGTGGACGTACGGCCGCTTCTCGGCGACGATCCGGCCCTCGGCGCGCAGCGCCGCGACGATGGCGGAGCGGGCCTCCATCCGGTCGAGCCCCTCGAAGGGGCCGGGGACGGTGATGACCGCGCGCTCGTCGAGGACGGTGAGGAAGGGCAGGTCGTGGCGCTGCCCGATCTCGAAGTCGTTCGGGTCGTGGGCGGGGGTGACCTTGACGGCGCCGGTGCCGAACGAGGGGTCGACGTGGTGGTCGGCGACGACCGGGATCGTACGGTCGGTCAGCGGCAGCTTGATCTGCTTGCCGACCAGGTGCCGGTAGCGCTCGTCGTCGGGGTGGACGGCGACGGCGGTGTCACCGAGCATCGTCTCGGCGCGGGTGGTGGCGACGACGATGGTCTCGTCGCCCTCGCCGTACGTCATGGAGACGAGCTCGCCGTCGTCCTCCTGGTACTCGACCTCGATGTCCGAGATCGCGGTGAGGCAGCGCGGGCACCAGTTGACGATGCGCTCGCGGCGGTAGATCAGCTCATCGTCGTACATCCGCTTGAAGATGGTCTGGACGGCCTTGGACAGGCCCTCGTCCATCGTGAAGCGCTCGCGGGACCAGTCGACGCCCTCGCCGAGGCGGCGCATCTGCCCGGAGATCTGGCCGCCCGACTCGTTCTTCCACTGCCAGACGCGCTCGACGAAGGCCTCGCGGCCCAGGTCGTGGCGGGACTTGCCCTCCTTGCCGAGCTCTCGCTCGACGACGTTCTGCGTGGCGATGCCGGCGTGGTCCATGCCCGGCTGGTACAGCGCCTCGAAGCCCTGCATGCGCTTGCGGCGGACGAGGGCGTCGATCAGCGTGTGCTCGAAGGCGTGGCCCAGGTGCAGGGAACCGGTGACGTTGGGCGGCGGGATGACGATGGAGTACGGCGGCTTGTCGCTGTGCTCGTCCGCCTCGAAGTACCCGCGTTCTACCCAGCGCTCGTACAGCTTCCCCTCTACCTCGGCCGGCGTGTACTGGGTCGGCAGTTCGGGGTTGCTGGCTGGCTGCTGCGCTGGGTTCTCGGTCACGCGCACAGTTTAGGGCCGTCACGGTCGTGCCCCGAAACCGGTTTGTTCCGTAACGGTGTGCCTCCCGGTGGCCCGCGCCCGCGGGGCTTCCGTCAGGATGTTCGGAACGCGTAAGCATCACGAACAGGGGACACCGCAGATGAGCTACAACCAGCCGGGCCCGTACGGTGGCCAGCCGCCGCAGGGCCAGCCCGGACCGTACGGCCAGCAGCCGGGCCCTTACGGCGGGCAGCCGCCGCAGGGCCCGCCGCAGGGGCAGCCCGGCTACGGCTACCCGCAGCAGGCCCCCCAGGGCGTGCCGCCCCAGCAGCAGCCCCAGCCCGGTTACGGCTACCCGCAGGCCCAGCAGCCCGGCCCGTACGGGCAGCAGCCCCCCGCTCCCCCGTACGGCGGCCAGCCGGTCTACGGCCAGCAGCCGGGCTTCCCGCCGGCGGAGCCCCCGAAGAAGAAGACGGGCCTGATCGTGGGCGCCGTCATCGTGGCGCTGGCGGTGATCGGCGGCGGGGTGTACTTCCTGACGTCGGGCGGGGGCGGCAGCTCCATCGCGGACGACGGGCCGCACAAGCTGGTGACGCCGGAGACCGTCCTCACGGAGTACAAGAAGAACTCCGACAACTCCGGTGACGGCATGACGAAGGAAGACCTGAAGGACGCCGAGGTGTGGGGCGTCAAGAGCGCCAAATCCGCCGGCGCCTCGTACGAGGTCAAGAACGAGAGCAACCCGCTGGGCAGCAAGATGCTGAACTTCCAGGGCGTCTACGGCGCGATCGACAATCCGGAGAAGACCGTCGACGCGATGTTCAAGTACATGGTCGGGAAGTTCAAGGAGGAGAAGGACGGGCCGCAGATGATCGGCAGCCCGAAGGAGTACACGCCCTCCGGGCTGGACAACGCCGTCCTCAAGTGCCAGGAGGCATCGGCGAAGGCCGACGAAGACGCCGCGCAGGCCGGCCCCAAGGAGGTGCACATGCAGATGTGCATCTGGGGCGATCGCAGCACCCTCGGCTGGACCATGCCGCTGAACATGGCGGACGTCATGGCGGGCAAGGCCACGGCGGGCGAAGAGGCGGCGGCCCTTACCGCCAAGCTGCGTAACGAGGTTCGCGTCAAGGCCTGACGCTCCTCGGGGTACGCGAAGGGGCGCCCGGCCAACCGGCCGGGCGCCCCTTCGCGTACCTACGACTACCGCACCGCGCTACGCGGACTTCTCGTGGCGGCCCTCGTCGCCCTTGCCGATCGTGCGCGGCTCGCGCGGGACCAGGGTCGGGTTGACGTTGTTGCGGACCACGTCGGCGGTGATGACGACCCGGGCGACGTCCTTGCGGGACGGCACCTCGTACATCACCGACTGGAGGACCTCCTCCATGATCGCGCGCAGGCCGCGCGCGCCGGTCTGGCGCAGGATCGCCTGGTCGGCGATGGCCTCCAGCGCCTCGCGCTCGAAGTCCAGCTCCACGCCGTCGAGTTCGAAGAGGCGCTGGTACTGCTTCACCAGGGCGTTGCGCGGCTCGATGAGGATCTGGAGCAGGGCCTCGCGGTCCAGGTTGTGGACCGAGGTCAGGACGGGGAGGCGGCCGATGAACTCGGGGATCATCCCGAACTTCACCAGGTCCTCCGGCATGACCTCCTGGAACTGGTCGCTCGCCTGGATCTCCCGCTTGGAGCGGATCGTGGCGCCGAAGCCGATGCCCTTGGCGCCGGCCCGGGACTCGATGATCTTCTCCAGGCCGGAGAAGGCGCCGCCCACGATGAACAGGACGTTCGTCGTGTCGATCTGGATGAACTCCTGGTGCGGGTGCTTGCGGCCGCCCTGGGGCGGTACGGAGGCGGTGGTGCCCTCCAGGATCTTCAGCAGGGCCTGCTGGACGCCCTCGCCGGAGACATCGCGGGTGATCGACGGGTTCTCGCTCTTGCGGGCGACCTTGTCGATCTCGTCGATGTAGATGATCCCGGTCTCGGCCTTCTTGACGTCGTAGTCAGCGGCCTGGATCAGCTTCAGCAGGATGTTCTCGACGTCCTCGCCGACATAGCCGGCCTCCGTCAGCG
Source organism: Streptomyces sp. A0958 (assembly GCF_004795035.1). Lineage (GTDB taxonomy): Bacteria > Actinomycetota > Actinomycetes > Streptomycetales > Streptomycetaceae > Streptomyces. The sequence continues at coordinate 56,545 of NZ_SSBK01000029.1, read as the reverse complement.
CCGTCGCGTCGGCGATGGCGAACGGGACGTTGAGCATGCGGGCCAGCGTCTGCGCGAGCAGCGTCTTGCCGGAGCCGGTGGGGCCCAGCAGTAGGATGTTCGACTTGGCGAGCTCGATCGCGTCGTCGCGGTTCGCCCCGCCGCCGTTCTCACCGGCCTGGACCCGCTTGTAGTGGTTGTACACAGCGACCGAGAGGGCCTTCTTCGCGGGCTCCTGCCCGACGACGTACCCCTCGAGGAACTCGTAGATCTCGCGCGGCTTGGGAAGCTCTTCCCAGCGGACCTCGCCCGTCTCCGCGAGCTCCTCCTCGATGATCTCGTTGCAGAGATCGATGCACTCGTCGCAGATGTACACACCGGGACCCGCGATGAGCTTCTTCACCTGCTTCTGGCTCTTTCCGCAGAACGAGCACTTGAGCAGGTCGCCGCCATCACCGATGCGTGCCACGAGGTGCTTCCCCTTCGCCTGGGAGACGCCTGGTTCAGCGGCTCCTGGTGCCTCTATCCGACGGTACCTTGCCTGGCCCCCCATGCGGGCCCCCCTTGGCACGGTACACACGGCCTGGACCGGGTGTCCGTGCCGTGCCAAGGGTCAGAGGCCCACGTCAGGCGGCCGCTCCGGCCGCGCTCTTGCGGGTCGCCACGATCTGGTCGACCAGACCGTAGGCGAGGGAGTCCTCGGCGGTCAGGATCTTGTCGCGCTCGATGTCGTCGCGGATCTTCTCGATCGGCGTGGTGGAGTGCTTGGCCAGCAGCTCCTCCAGCTGGGTCCGCATCCGCAGGATCTCGTTGGCCGCGATCTCCAGGTCGGAGAGCTGCTCACGGCCGGTCTGCGAGGACGGCTGGTGGATGAGGATACGCGCGTTCGGCAGCGCCAGGCGCTTGCCGGGCGTACCGGCGGCGAGCAGGACGGCGGCGGCGGAGGCCGCCTGGCCCATGCAGACCGTCTGGATGTCCGGCTTCACGAACTGCATCGTGTCGTAGATCGCGGTGAGCGCGGTGAACGAGCCGCCGGGGCTGTTGATGTAGATGGAGATGTCCCGGTCCGGGTCCATCGACTCCAGGCACAGCAGCTGCGCCATGACGTCGTTGGCGGACGCGTCGTCGATCTGCACGCCGAGGAAGATCACGCGCTCCTCGAAGAGCTTCGCGTACGGGTCGTACTCGCGCACGCCCTGCGAGGTGCGCTCCACGAAGCGCGGGACGATGTAGCGGTTGTCCACCTGCGGGCCGGTGTAGAGGCCGCTCGCGGAGGCGCCGGAGAAGTTGTTCATGTGGGTGTTCACCATCCTGGTGGCGTTCTGTGGCTGGGTGTCTCGGCGTACGAGAGATGCGCGGTGCGGTGAGGCGCTGTCCGGGGGGGGCCGGATCAGGCGCCGGTGCCGCCGCCGCCCGGAACGCCCGATGCGATCGTGATGATCTCGTCGATGAGGCCGTAATCCTTGGCCTCCTCCGCGGTGTACCAGCGGTCGCGGTCGCCGTCGCGGATGATCGTCTCCACGGTCTGGCCGGAGTGGCGGGCGGTGATCTCCGCCATCCGCTGCTTGGTGCGCAGCAGGTACTGGGCCTGGATCTTGATGTCCGACGCCGTACCGCCGATGCCGGCCGAGCCCTGGTGCATGAGGATGTCGGTGTTCGGGAGCGCGAAGCGCTTGCCGGCGGTGCCGCCGGTGAGCAGGAACTGACCCATCGAGGCGGCCATGCCCATACCGATGGTGACCACGTCGTTCGGGATGTACTGCATGGTGTCGTAGACCGCCATGCCGGCCGTCACCGAGCCGCCGGGGCTGTTGATGTACAGGTAGATGTCCTTGTCCGGCTCTGCGGCAAGGAGGAGCAGCTGCGCGGTGATCTTGTTGGCGATGTCATCGTCGACCTGCTGACCGAGGAAGATGATGCGCTCGCCGAGCAGTCGGCTGTAGACCTGGTCACCGAGGCCTCCACCGAGGGACGGCTCTCCGGCGGCGTAGGGCATCAGATTCGTCACGTATCCACCTGCTCGTCTCTGACGGCTCCGGCCGTCTCAGCGTCTTCGTACCGGGTGGGCCGGGACTCCCCGACCCTTCCTCTTCATGGACCCTAACGCGCAGGTGGGACAACGCCATCCCGCTTCCGCAACTGTTCGCTGGGAGCGCAAGCTCCGCAGTTGGCACAAGGGTTGTGGCGAATCGTCCGCGGTACGACGACGGGCTCCGGACGCGTGGCGTCCGGAGCCCGTCGTGCGGGGTCAGTGCGAGGCTCAGGCCTCGGTCTTCTCCTCGGCGTCGCCGGCGGCGGCCTCGGTGGCCTCCGTGGTCTCCTCCGCCGCGTCCTCGTCGTCCTCCAGCTCGACGACCTCGCCGTTGGTGTCGACCACCTTGGCGGCCTCCACCACGACGGCCAGAGCCTTGCCGCGGGCGACCTCGCCGACGAGCATCGGCACCTGGCCGCCCTCGACCACGGCCTGGGCGAACTGGTCCGGGCTCATGCCGGAGGAGGCGGCACGCCGCATGAGGTGCTCGGTGAGCTCCTCCTGGTTGACGTTCAGCTTCTCCTTGTTGACGAGCTCGTCAAGGATGAACTGGGTCTTGATGCCCTTGACGGCCTGCTCGGACGTCTCGGCCTCGAACTCCTCGAGGGTCTTGCCCTGGATCTCCAGGTACTTCTCCAGGGTGAGACCCATCTGACCGAGCTGGTGGTGCTCCAGGTTGTGCTTGCGGGTCTGGACCTCGTCCGCGAGCAGCTTCTCCGGGATCGGGACCTCGGCGAGCTTGAGCAGCTCCTCCAGGACGCGCTCCTGGGCCTGGGTGGCCTGGTCGTACTGCTTGGTGTTCTCCAGGCGCTTGCGGCTGTCCGCCGTCAGCTCCTCCAGCGTGTCGAACTCGCTGGCCATCTGGGCGAACTCGTCGTCCAGCTCGGGGAGCTCGCGGGCGGCGACGGCGGTGACCTTGACGGTGACCTCGGCCTCCTTGCCCTCGGCGGAGCCGCCCTTCAGCTCGGAGGTGAAGGTGGCCTCGCCACCGGCCTCCAGGCCGGTCACGGCGTCGTCGATGCCTTCGAGGAGCTCACCGGAGCCGATGGTGTACGAGACACCCTCGGCCACGCCGTCCTCCAGGACCTCGCCCTCGACCTTGGCCTGCAGGTCGATCGTGACGACGTCACCGGCGGCGGCGGCGCGCTCGACCGGGTTGGTCGAGGCGAAGCGCTCGCGGAGCTGCTCGACGGCCTTCTCGACGTCCTCGTCGCTGACCTCGAGGGCGTCGACGGTGACCTCGATGCCGGAGTAGTCCGGGATCTCGATCTCGGGGCGCACGTCGACCTCGGCGGTGAAGGCCAGCAGCTCGCCGTCCTTCAGCTCCGTGATGTCGACCTCGGGCTGGCCGAGGACGTTGAGCTCACCCTCGTTGACGGCCTCGGTGTAGAACTTCGGGAGCGCGTCGTTGACGGCCTCCTCCAGCACAGCACCACGGCCGAACCGCTGGTCGATGACCCGGCTGGGGATCTTGCCCTTGCGGAACCCCTTCACCGTGACCTGCTGGTTGATCTTCTTGTACGCCGCGTCGAGGCTGTCCTTGAGCTCCTCGAAGGGCACCTCGATGCTGAGCCGAACCCGGGTCGGGTTCAGGGTCTCCACGGCGCTCTTCACGGTTCGGTCTCCTTGGTGGCTGACTTCTTGGGGTTCTGCTCCGCCGCACGGGAGGCGGCTTCGCGGACCGAGCCCGGTACATCAGACACACGGGCACGCATTTTGCATAGTAACGGCAAGGAGGATGACTCCCACAATGCGATCTTGCCGGTGGTCGGGGTGGCCGGATTCGAACCGACGACCTTCCGCTCCCAAAGCGGACGCGCTACCAAGCTGCGCCACACCCCGTCGGTGCGACACGTAGGGTACATGCAGACGGGCACCGGGCCGGCCGCTTTGCGCGGGCCCGCCGGGCCGCGGCACCGCCCGCCCCGGCAAGGGGTGTGCGGACAGCGCCCGCGACCCGCTACGATGCTTCTCGTGCCGCGGTCCCCGTGACCTGCGGCGCACCGCACGCGGGCGTAGCTCAATGGTAGAGCCCTAGTCTTCCAAACTAGCTACGCGGGTTCGATTCCCGTCGCCCGCTCCACGCACGACGAGGGGCCCGGTCCAGTGGACCGGGCCCCTCGTCGTTTCCCGGGCCCGGCGCCGGTTCGGCACCGGGCCGGGACCGGCTCAGAAGCTGATCTGGTTGATCGTCTCGGCTATCGAGTTCATGAACCTGTTGATCGACGGCGCCATGCCGGTCGACGCGAGGAAGAAGCCGAAGAGCACCGCGACGACCGCGGGTCCGGCCTTGATGGAGCCGCCTCGGATCATGACCACCAGGATGATGGCCAAAAGAAGCACCACAGACAGTGAAATGGCCACGACTGATCACACCCTCGGTCGGTCCGCCTTGCCGGCCCGGAGATGTGCTGCCGAGCACCCCTCCGTTCCGTCCATCGTGCCACCAACTCCCCCCGGGTCGCTGCCGGGTGACGAATCGACCTGTCGATATCGCGCCATTCTGCGCCCCCTACGCCCCCTGCGCCCCCCGCGCGCCGGACGGCTCGAACCCGCGCGCCCCCTTCGCGCACACGCGCCGCCGTCCGGCCCCAGCACCGCTGCCGCCGTATCGGCCCGTTCCTGTGAATCCGCACTTCGGAGCGATATGCAACGGTGATCGTTTCTGTATCCACACAGTTTATTCACAGGCAAATTCGTCGCCGAACGCGACGTAATTCACTTCGACCAACTGCCTGACGTTATGCGCCATTTGATGTAGGCGAAACGGTGCATAACGGGCACACTTCATGTGTTTGCCATTTGATATGCAGGGAAGACGCGCTATTCGACGGCGGTTTTACGGATGGCAATCGAGACGTCTAGGGTGCCTGAGATGTTCCACGCTCCGAACGCATTGCAGAGGGCCGCGCTTTCCCCGGCGACCGAGGAGTCGGAGCCCAGACGCCCGGCGTCGACGGCGACCGGGGAAGCACCCGCTCCGGTAGCGAACGAGCCTGCGCGGAGCACCCCCGCCAAGAAGCGTGACGCCTACTTCGACAACGCGAAGTACCTCGCCATCGTGCTGGTCGCGGTGGCGCACTCGTGGGTTCCGGTCATGGACGGGAGCCGGGCCGCCCGCGCGCTGTACATGGTGACGTACACCTTCCACATGCCCGCTTTCATCCTCATCTCGGGTTACTTCTCACGGTCGTTCGACCTGAGCCCCGCCAAGGTGAAGCGGCTGATCACCGGCGTCGCCGTGCCCTACGTCGTGTTCGAGACGGCGTACTCGCTGTTCCGGCGGTACGCGAACAACCAGCCCGACGCCCCGATCAGCCTGCTGGACCCCTGGTACCTGACCTGGTTCCTGGCCGCCCTGTTCATCTGGCGGCTCACCACCCCGCTGTGGCGCAATCTCCGCCACCCGCTGGCCGTCTCCCTCGTGATCGCCGTCCTCGCCTCGCTCGCCCCCAGCATCGGTGACGACCTCGACCTGCCGCGCGTCCTGCAGTTCCTGCCCTTCTTCGTGCTGGGACTCCAGCTGAAACCCGAGCACTTCGAGCTGGTCCGCCGCCGTGAGGTCCGGCGGCTCGCCCTGCCGCTGTTCGCCGTCGCGGTCGTCTTCGCGTACTGGGCGGCGCCCCGGATGCAACTGGGCTGGTTCCTGCGGGACTCCAGCGCCCAGGACATGGGCGCGCCGTGGTGGTCGGGCGCCGTGATGACCCTCACGATGTTCGTCTGCGCGACGCTGCTGACCGCCGCGTTCCTGGCGCTGGTGCCGCGGCGCCACATGTGGTTCACGGTGCTCGGCGCCGGCACGATCTGCGGCTACCTGCTGCACGGCTTCCTGGTGAAGGGCGCCGCCTACGCGGGCATCTTCGACGACAACGCCTGGCTGGTGTCGCCGACCGGTCTGGTGATCGTGACCGTGGTCGCCTCCACCGCCGTCACCCTGCTGTGCACGCCGCCGGTGCGGCGGGCACTGCGCTGTGTGACCGAGCCGGACATGAACTGGGCGTTCCGCAAGGACGCCGCCAAGGTCTGAGCGCCCGCCCCCGCTCCCCCACACACGAAGCCCGGCCCGGTGCGGCCGGGCTTCGTCGTATCGGCCGGTGTTGGCTCAATCCCGCTGTTCGGCAGGGGTGCCCGGGGCCGCGTGGGCCTCGTGTACCAGGGCCTCGGCCTCGGCCAGGGTCAGCTGTGCGCGCGATGCGGCCAGGGCGAGGACCTGGAGAACGCACGCCCGTCCGCAGCTTCCACAGCTGCGACGTCAATGTTCGGCAAACGAGCCTCGATCCGGTGAGGGTCCGACTCCCGTTGACGTGCGCCCGGTTCGGGGCGGTTGCGTACGGTTCAGGACTTCCGTGACAGGAGCAGCAGGGCCCGGTCGTCGTTGACGTCCTTGGCGCAGGCCTCGATCAGGTGCCAGGCGGCGCCCTCGAAGCCCGTGGCGACATAGCGGTCGGCCTCGCCGGTCAGCCGGTCAATGCCTTCCGCGATGTCCCGGTCCGATGCCTCCACCAGCCCGTCCGTGAACAGCATCAGCACGTCGCCGGGGGCCAGATGGCCCTTCACCGGGTCGAACTCGGCGCCGTCGTACACGCCGAGCAGCGGGCCCTCCGCCGCCATCTCCTCCCACTGGCCGCTGCCGGCGTGGAGTTGGAGGGCGGGCGGATGGCCTGCGGAGAGGAGTTCGTAGTCGCCCGTTTCGAGGTCGAGGACCAGATGGATCGAGGTGGCGAAGCCCTCGTCCCAGTCCTGGCGCAGCAGATAGCCGTTGGCGGCGGGCAGGAAGCCGTGCGGCGGCAGCGAGCCGAGGAGCCCGCCGAAGGCGCCGGACAGCAGCAGGGCGCGGGAGCCCGCGTCCATGCCCTTGCCGGAGACGTCGGTCAGGACGGCCTCCAGGGTACGACCGCCGTGGGTGCGGGCCGCGACGACGAAGTCCCCGGAGAAGGACTGCCCGCCGGCCGGGCGCAGCGCCATCTCGCGGTGCCAGCCCTGCGGGAGGCGGGGCAGCGAACTCTGCACCCGGATGCGTTCGCGCAGGTCGAACAGCATGGTGCCGCCGCGCCGCCAGGGCACGCCGACGCGGGCGCGGAACTGGGCGAGGATCAGCCCGAAGAAGCCGCAGGCCGCGACCGTCAGGACGGTGCCCGGGGTGACCCTGGCCGGGCCGTTCTCGTAGGGGCCGAGCCAGATGGACTCCACGATGAGGGCGGCGGCGGCCGCCCCGTACAGGCCGAGGAGGCTGGCGGGGCGCAGCAGCAGGCCGCCCGCGACGATCGGCAGGACGAGCATGGTGGGCGCGCACCAGACCGGGTCGGCCAGGGTGGCGCAGGTGATGGCCGGGATGACGACCAGCAGACCGACCAGGGCGATCCAGTCGGAGCCGTCGCCGCGGAAGTAGTCGACCCCGGACCTGCGCAGCGTGCTGCGGACCCGGTGCGCCGATTTCCGCAATCGGGCCGGGTACGTCTCTGCTCCTGCGCGTCGGGCCATTGCGGGGACCTTATCCACCCGGCGGCCTCCGGTGCAGGGGGACCCCATGACAATGTGTTCGAAATCGGCCCGCCCGGGGCCGTACTTGCGGGTAGCGGTGTTCGTTCACGCGGACTGGCAGCCGGGGCACCAGAAGAGGTTGCGGGCGGCCAGGTCGGCGGTGCGGATCTCGGTGCCGCAGATGTGGCAGGCCTGGCGTGCGCGCCGGTAGACGTAGACCTCGCCGCCGTGGTCGTCCACGCGCGGCGGGCGGCCCATCGCCTCGGGCAGGTGCTCGGGGCGGACGGTGTCGATCCGGTTGTTCCGTACGCCCTCGCGCATCAGCGCGCCCAGGTCCGCCCAGATCGCGTCCCACTCGCGGCGGGTGAGGTCCCTGCCCGCCCGGTACGGGTCGATGCCGTGCCGGAACAGCACCTCGGCGCGGTAGACGTTGCCGACGCCGGCGACGACCTTCTGGTCCATCAGGAGGGCGGCGACGGTGGTCCGGCTGCGGGAGATGCGCTGCCAGGCCCGCTCGCCGTCCTCGCCGTCGCGCAGCGGGTCGGGGCCCAGCCGGTCGTGTATCGCGCGCTTCTCGGCGTCGGTGATCAGGGCGCAGGTGGTGGGGCCGCGCAGGTCCGCGTGGTGCGCGTCGTTCAGCAGGCGGAGCCGGACGGTGTCGGTGGGCGGCGGGGCCGGCACCGTACCGAAGCCGAGCTTGCCGAACAGGCCGAGGTGGATGTGGACCCAGCCGGTGTCGTGGAAGCCGAGGAAGAGGTGCTTGCCGTGGGCGTCGGCCTCTTCGAGGACCCGGCCGTCGAGCAGGGCGGCGCTGTCGGAGAACTTCCCCTGCGGGCTGCTCACCCGCACCGGCCGGCCGGCGAAGCGCTCGCGGTGGTCCGCGGCGAGGCGGTGGATGGTGTGTCCCTCGGGCACGGCGGCGGGTCTCCTGGGTGGGGCGGGGGCGGACATGGCTGTGCCGCCGGGAGGACCGGCGGCACAGGGAGGATCGTGGTCAGCCCTGCTGCGGGTGGTGGGCCGGGACCGGGGGGAGTTCGCCGGTGTTCTCGTACGCGGTGAGCATGTCGATGCGGCGGGTGTGCCGCTCCTCGCCGGAGTACGGGGTGGCGAGGAAGGTCTCCACGAACTTGGTGGACTCCTCGACGGTGTGCATCCGGCCGCCGATGGAGATCACGTTGGCGTTGTTGTGCTCACGGCCCAGGGCGGCGGTCTGCTCGCTCCAGGCGAGTGCGGCGCGGACGCCCTTGACCTTGTTGGCGGCGATCTGCTCGCCGTTGCCGGAGCCGCCGATCACGATGCCCAGGCTGTCCGGGTCCGCGGCCGTCTTCTCGGCGGCCCGCAGGCAGAACGGCGGGTAGTCGTCCTGGGCGTCGTAGATGTGGGGACCGCAGTCGACGGCTTCGTGGCCCTGTGCCTTGAGCCACTCGACGAGGTGGTTCTTGAGTTCGTAACCGGCATGGTCGGATCCGAGGTACACGCGCATGGGAGGAGTGTGGCACGAGCGGAGCCGGGTGGCCGACGACGGGGTGCGCGGGCGCGCGTGCCCTGCCTGACGGCGCCGGCCGGCTTCCACGGCGCCGGACGGCTTCCACGGCCCCCGGACGGCCGAGAGGCTCGCCGGTCCGGTGTTTCGGTACGGCCCGGTGAGCCTCTTCGGAGGTCCTTGCGGAAGCGGAAGCGGTGGTGTCAGCCGCGGCGGCCGATGAGCTTCCAGGAGGCGGGCAGCGCGCCCATGGCGAGCGCCGCCTTCAGCGCGTCGCCGAGCAGGAACGGCGTCAGGCCCGCGGCGATCGCGGCGCTCGCCGACATGCCGGTGGACAGCGCCAGGTAGGGCACGCCGACCGCGTAGATGATCGCCGAGCCGAGCACCATCGTGCCGGCGGTGCGCAGCACCGAGCGGTCGCCGCCGCGGCGGGCGAGGCCGCCGACCACGGTGGCGGCGAGCAGCATGCCGAGCACGTAGCCGAAGGAGGCGCCGCCGGCGCCGGAGCTGCCCCCCGCGAACCACGGCACGCCCGCCATGCCGACGAGCGCGTACACGGCGAGGGAGAGGAAGCCGCGGCGGGCGCCGAGCGCGGTGCCGACGAGGAGGGCGGCGAAGGTCTGGCCGGTGACCGGGACCGGGGAGCCCGGGACCGGCACGGCGATCTGGGCGGCTATGCCGGTGAGCGCGGCGCCGCCGAGCACGAGGGCGGTGTCCACGGCGTAGCGGTGCCGGACGGCGGGCAGCAGGTCGGCGAGGACCGCTCCGGTACGGACGGGGGCGGCAGCAGTGCTCATCGGGACTCCGCGGGGGTGAGGGCAGACAGGGACGGACTGAGGCGACGTTAGCCGACGCGGTCGGGCTCGAACACCATCAGCGGCCCACAAAGCGGCGGCTGGGGCGTTGGTGGGATTCACACAACGAACGCCGCGCAATCGTCGCGGGGCGTGATGCTTGTCACGGAGGTGGGAATGGATTCCCACCGAGTGGCCGGGGGCGAGGCGCGGGAGCGGGACTGTGGACTCCCTCTAAAAGTCCGACTGGGAGCAGCAGCGCTCCAGTCCGCCAGGACGGTCAACCGACCGCGGCTTGACCGCCGCCCCCCAGCCGATCCCGCGCACCCGCCTGGAACGCGAGGCGCCATCGGAGTCCTACATCGGCGGCGCGCCGGGACCAGGACCAAGGACTGACCCTCTCTCAGCCACTCCTGCTGTTAGCCTGCTTCTGCATATAGGTTGCAATAACAACAGTTCAGCAGCTGGAGGGTTCGAAACCAATGGCCACGTACACGCTCCCGGAACTCCCGTACGACTACGCCGCGCTCGAACCGGTCATCAATCCGCAGATCATCGAGCTCCACCACGACAAGCACCACGCCGCGTACGTGAAGGGCGCGAACGACACCCTGGAGCAGTTGGAGGAGGCCCGCGACAAGGAGGCCTGGGGAGCGATCAACGGCCTCCAGAAGAGCCTGGCCTTCCACCTCTCGGGCCACATCCTGCACTCCATCTACTGGCACAACATGACCGGTGACGGCGGCGGTGAGCCCCTCGCCGCGGACGGCGTCGGCGACCTCGCGGACGCGATCACCGAGTCCTTCGGCTCCTTCGCGGGCTTCAAGTCCCAGCTGACGAAGGCGGCCGCCACCACGCAGGGCTCCGGCTGGGGCGTCCTCGCGTACGAGCCGGTCAGCGGCAAGCTGATCGTCGAGCAGGTCTACGACCACCAGGGCAACGTGGGCCAGGGCTCGGTCCCGGTCCTCGTCTTCGACGCCTGGGAGCACGCCTTCTACCTCCAGTACAAGAACCAGAAGGTCGACTTCATCGAGGCGATGTGGGCCGTCGTCAACTGGCAGGACGTGGCCAAGCGCTACGCCGCCGCCAAGGAGCGCGCGGACGTCCTGCTGCTCGCGCCCTGACCGAGGGCGCCCCGGCCCGGGGCGCGTCGAGCGTCCTGCCTCGTGATCGTCTTCTCAACCTTCACCGGGCAGGCGGATGAAGGGGAGGCCCCCGCCTGGACGTGACAGGCGGGGGCCTCTCTTCTGCCCGCCCGCTCCGCCGGCCGAGTGCGTCTCGAAAAGGAACTCACAAGGCGCGGGGCGGGTGCCATGATGTCCGCCATGAGGAGCACATCATGACGATCACCGTCCGGGATCTGGCGTACTACCCGGTCAAGGGCTGTGCCGGGGTCGCGGTCGACACCGCACGGGTCACCGGCACCGGTCTCGAACACGACCGGACGTTCATGGTGGTCGACGCGGTCCACGGCACGTTCCGCAGCCAGCGCACCCACCCCGCGATGGCCGCGCTCGGGGCCGAGGTCCTGGACTCCGGGGCCGTGCTGGCCCTCTCCGCCGAGAGCATCGGGCCGCTGCGCCTGGACGTCGTCCCGGACGGGCCGCGCCGCGAGGTCAGCATGTTCGGCAACGACCTCGGGCCGGCCGTCGATCAGGGGGACGAGGTCGCGGAGTGGTTCTCCGATGCGCTCGGGGCCCCCTCCCGGCTGGTCCGGGTGGTCCCCGGCTTCGACCGCGACGGCTGGGGCGACACCCCCGGCAAGGTCAACTTCGCCGACGCGCACGCGGTCCTGGTCACCTCGACCGCCTCCCTGGCCGGTCTCAACGCCCGGATCACCGCCCGGGGCGACACCGCGCCCGTGCCCATGAACCGCTTCCGCCCCAACATCGTGCTGACCGGCGACGACGAACCGCACTTCGAGGACCGGGTGGCGCGGATGACCCTGGGCACCGTCGAACTCGCCTACTCCGCGCGGGCGATCCGGTGCAACGTCCCGCTCGTCGACCAGCGGACCGGCCGCCGCGCCGGCCCGGAGCCGGTGCGCACCCTGGCCGCGTACCGGCGCGAGCCGGAGTTCGGCAACAAGGTCAGCTTCGGCGCGAAGAACGCGGTGGTCCGCGAGGGCGTGGTGCGGGTCGGCGACCGGGTCTCGGTCAGCAGCCCGGTCGGCGGCTGAGCGCCCGTAAAACCACCTGACCCGGGCGGCCGTGTCACCTAGGGTCGGCCTGATGTGCGCCCGGGGGCCTTCAGTACCCGGGTGGAACGGGACGACGACGTGGAGGATGACAGTGCGCTACCGCGAGCTGGGACGCAGCGGACTTTCGGTGTCCGAGATCGGCTACGGGGCCTGGGGCATCGGTGAGTCCGGCTGGGTGGGGGCCACTCAGGACGAGTCCGTACGCGCCCTCCACCGGGCGATCGACCTCGGCGTGAACTTCATCGACACGGCGCGCGGCTACGGCGAGAGCGAACGCATCGTCGGGCAGGTCGTGCGCGAACGGGCCGGTGACGAGGTGCTGGTGGCGACCAAGGTGCCGCCGAAGAACCAGGAGTGGCCGGCGAAGGACGGCATCGACCCGGCCGACGCGTTCCCCGGCGAGCACATCCGTAGCAGCCTGGAGACGAGCCTGCGCGCGTCCGGTCTGGACCACTTCGACGTGTTCCAGTTCCATGTCTGGAACGACGAGTGGGTGGGGCGCGGGGACTGGCTGGAGACGGTCGCCGCGCTGAAGCAGGAGGGCAAGATCCGCCTCTTCGGCGTCTCCGTCAACGACCACCTGCCCGACGGCGCCCTCGCGCTCGTCCGCAGTGGCGTGGTGGACAGCGTGCAGGTCATCTACAACGTGTTCGACCAGGCACCGGCCGACGCGCTGCTGCCGGCCTGCCAGGAGCACGGGGTCGGGGTGATCGTGCGGGTCGCGCTGGACGAGGGCGGGCTGACCGGCCGGATCACCGCCGGCACGACGTTCCCCGAGGGCGACTGGCGCAACCGGTACTTCCGCGACGACCGCCCGGCCCAGGTCGAGCAGCGCGTCGCGGCGATCGTCGCGGACCTGGGCATCGAGCAGGACGCGATCGCGGAGCACGCGCTGCGGTTCGTCCTGAGCCACCCGGCGGTCTCCACGGTCATCCCGGGGATGCGCAGCGTGCGCAACGTGGAGCGCAACACCGCGATCGGCGACGGGCGCCCGCTCACCGCCGAACAGCTGGCCGTGCTGGCCCGGCACCGCTGGCAGCGCAACTTCTACTCCTGAGCGGCGCGTGGCCTACTCGGACCCGGCCTTCGTCCACGGGCCGACCCCGAGCCGGCCCGTGGTCCCGAGGTCGAGCTCCGGGGTCACCGTCACGGGCGCGGCCCCGGGTTTCGCGGTGACCCGGGCGTAGGGGACGTTCACCGGGTCGCCGTCCGTGGTGGTGTTGCGCCAGGCGAGGTCGGCGTAGGCGAATTCGCCCGGCGCCAGAGTGACGGGCCGGGGCGCGGCGTCCCCGCCGATGCCGCTGGAGATCTTGTCGGTGCCGTGCAGGACGTTCACCCCGGTCACCGGCTTGCGGTTCTCGTCCAGGAGCTGGAGTGCGGGGTAGCCGTCGAGGCGGTAGCCGGTGGTGCCGCAGTTCTCCAGGTGGATGCCCACGACCCGCAGCCCCATCGCGGCGTCGCCCCGGTCGGTCGTGACGCGGACCCCGGAGGCCGGGCAGGCGCCCGCCGCGGCGGGCGCCTCGTCGGCGGGTACGGTCCGTACCTTGGTGATGCGGGCCCGCCGCCCCCGGGCGGAGCCCGGCCCCTCCTCCGTGTCCAGGGGCCGGCGCACGGTCTGGCCGGGCTTCACGGCCTCGACCGTGCGCGTGGTGCTGCCCATGGCCTCGCCGAAGCCGTTCACCAGGGTGAGGGTGATGGTGAAGGTGAGCGCTTCCCGCTCGGTGTTGGTGACCTCGAAGCCGGTGGACGGGGCGCCGGAGGGCCCGCACTCGCCGGTGACGACGCGCACGTTGTCCCAGGTCCGCCCGGAGGGGTCGTCGACCGGTGCGGCGGAGGCGCAGGTGGCGGCGGGCGAGGCCGCGGAGCCGGTCGTTCCCTTCCCGCATCCGGTGAGCAGCGAGGTGCTCGCGAGGGCGGCACACAGGACGAGAGCGGTGACGGGGCGCATCCGTCCAGAAGATCAAAGAGCGGCGCGCCGGACTGTGTGCCAGGTCACATATCGCGTCACGGCGGCGTCACAGCCGCCGCGGGGGCCGGCCGGGTGGCCGGCCCCCGCGGTCGTGCGTCCGCTCAGTCGAAGACCGGCCCCTGGGTCCGGGTGCGCTTGATCTCGTAGAAGCCGGGGATCGAGGCGACCAGCAGGGTGCCGTCCCAGAGCTTCGCCGCCTCCTCGCCCTTGGGGGCGGGGGTGACGACCGGGCCGAAGAAGGCGACCTGCTCGCCGTCGGCGCCGGGCACGGCGATGACCGGGGTGCCGACCTCCTGGCCGACCTTGTCGATGCCCTCCTTGTGGGAGGCGCGCAGCTCGGTGTCGTAGGCGTCGGAGTCCGCGTACTGCGCGAGCTCGACGGGCAGGCCGACGTCCTTCAGGGCGGCCACGATCGCCTCCCGGGTGGGGCCCTCGCCCTGGTTGTGGAAGCGGGTACCGAGGGCCGTGTAGAGGGGGCCCACGATGTCGTCGCCGTGCTTCTGCTGGGCGGCGATCACCACGCGGACCGGGCCCCAGGCCTTGTTCTCCAGCATGTCGCGGTAGTCGTCGGGCAGCTCGTCGAGGCGGTCCTCGTTGAGTACGGCCAGGCTCATCACGTGCCAGCGGACCTCGACGTCGCGGACCTTCTCCACCTCCAGCATCCAGCGGGAGGTCATCCAGGCCCACGGGCAGAGCGGGTCGAACCAGAAATCGGCGGGGGTCTTGCCGGTTGCCGTGCTGTTGTCAGACATGTCTCTCCTCAAGCGGACCGATCTCACTCTGTGCGCGAGAACACCGCAGGACGCTCCGGCCATTCCCGCATGCTGGGCCGGGAGGCGGCATGGGAGGATCAAAGTATTCGAACGTGACACAAAGGAGTGTGCTCGTGCCCGGTGAGAACCTGTCCCGAGACGAGGCCCGCGAGCGGGCCGAGCTGCTGACCGTCGACGGTTACGACGTCGAACTCGACGTCCGTTCCGCGGTCGGTGAGCCCGGCGGGGACGACGGGAGTCCCGGTCCGCTGACCTTCCGCTCGGTGACGACGATCCGGTTCCGTACGGCGCGCGGCGGCGCGTCGACCTTCGCGGACCTGATCGCGCCGTCCGTCGACGCGGTGACCCTGGACGGTGCCGCGCTGGACCCGGCGGCCGTCTTCGACGGGACGCGGGTGGCGCTGACGGACCTGACGGAGGGCGCGCACGTCCTGGTGGTCGACGCGCAGTGCGCGTACAGCCGCACCGGCGAGGGCATGCACCGGTTCGTCGACCCGGAGGACGGCGAGGTCTACCTCTACACCCAGTACGAGCCGGCGGACGCGCGCCGCGTCTTCGCCAACTTCGAGCAGCCCGACCTCAAGGCGCCCTACCGCTTCCGGGTGACGGCGCCCGCCGAGTGGACGGTCTGGAGCAACGGGGCGGAGGAGTCCCGCGAGGGCGGGGTGTGGCGGTTCGCCGAGACGGAGCCGATCTCGACGTACATCACGGCGGTCGTCGCCGGTCCGTACCACTACGTCACCGACTCCTACAGCCGCACCTTCGAGGACGGCACGACGCTGGAGATCCCGCTCGGCGCGCTGTGCCGCAAGGGGCTCGCCAAGCACTTCGACGCCGACGACGTCTTCCTGATCACCAAGCAGGGCCTGGACTTCTTCCACGACAACTTCGACTACCCGTACCCGTTCGGGAAGTACGACCAGGCGTTCGTGCCGGAGTACAACCTCGGCGCGATGGAGAACCCGGGCTGTGTCACGTTCCGCGAGGAGTACATCTTCCGCGGCAAGGTGACGCAGGCGGCGTACGAGGGCCGGGCCAACGTCATCCTGCACGAGATGGCGCACATGTGGTTCGGCGACCTCGTCACCATGCGGTGGTGGGACGACCTGTGGCTGAAGGAGTCCTTCGCCGACTTCATGGGCGTCTTCGCGATGGTCGGGGCGACCCGCTTCCAGGACGGCTGGATCACCTTCGCCAACAACCGCAAGGCGTGGGCCTACCGCGCCGACCAGCTGCCCTCCACCCACCCGGTCACGGCCGACATCCGCGACCTGGAGGACGCCAAGCTGAACTTCGACGGCATCACGTACGCCAAGGGCGCCTCCGTGCTCAAGCAGCTGGTGGCGTACGTGGGCCGGGACGCGTTCCTGGAGGGCGCCCGGCGCTACTTCAAGAAGCACGCGTACGGCAACACCCGGCTCGGCGACCTGCTCTCGGTGCTGTCCGAGACGTCCGGGCGGGACATGACCGCCTGGTCGCGCTCCTGGCTCCAGACCGCGGGCGTCAACTCGCTGACGCCGGTGGCGACCTACGACGCGGCCGGCCGGATCACCGAGCTGGCGGTCCTCCAGGAGGCCGCCGAGTCGCACCCGGAGCTGCGGCCGCACCGGGTCGCCGTCGGCCTGTACCGGCGTACGCCCGAAGGCGACCTGGTGCGTTACGCGCGCGCCGAGGCGGACGTGTCGGGCCCGCGCACGGTGATCGGGGAGCTGACCGGGGCCGAGCGGCCGGAGCTGGTCCTCGTCAACGACGACGACCTGACGTACTGCAAGGTCCGCTTCGACGAGGTGTCGCTCGCCACGCTGCGGGCGCACCTGGGCGACATCACGGACCCGCTCGCGCGCGCCCTGTGCTGGTCCGCGCTGTGGAACCTCACCCGGGACGGGCTGATGCCGGCCCGTGACTTCGTCTCGCTGGTCCTGGCCTTCGCCGGGCGCGAGACGGACATCGGGGTGCTCCAGATGCTGCACACCTGGACCCGTGGCGCGCTGACCCACTACGCGGCGCCCCAGTGGCGCGAGGAGGGCGGCCGGGCGCTGGCCGAGGGCGCGCTCGGCGAGCTGCGGCTCGCGGAGCCCGGCAGCGAGCACCAGCTCGCCTGGGCCCGGTTCTTCGCGGCGGTCGCCGCCTCGGACACGGACGTCCAGCTGCTGTCCGGGCTGCTCGACGGCACGGCCAGGATCGACGGGCTCGACGTCGACCAGGAGCTGCGCTGGGCGCTCCTCGCCCCGCTGGTCTCCCATGTGGCGGCGGACGAGGCGGCGGTGGACGCCGAGCTGGCCCGTGACGACACGGCGTCCGGCAAGCGGCACCAGGTGCGGTGCCTGGCCTCCCGGCCGTCCGCCGAGGTCAAGGCGCAGGCGTGGGCCGACGTCGTGGAGTCGGACGCGCTGTCCAACGCGCTGGTGGAGGCGACCATCGCGGGCTTCGCGCAGTCCTCGCAGCGGGAGCTGCTGGCGCCCTACACCGAGCGGTACTTCGAGGCGATCGAGCGGGTGTGGGCCGAGCGGTCCATCCAGATCGGGATGGCCGTGGTCAAGGGCCTGTTCCCGGCCCTCCAGGACGACCCCGCCACGCTGGCGGCGACCGACGCGTGGCTGGAGTCGCACACGGACGCGGCGCCGGCCCTGCGGAGGCTGGTGCTGGAGGCCCGCGACGACCTCGCGCGGGGGCTGCGGGCGCAGGCGGTGGACGCAGTGGCCTGACCGGCCGGGCGGGGCGGGTCGCGGTGTCGAACGTCCGCAGTTCAGGACGGTGTTGTCCTGATATGTCGACGGGCCTGTAACAGGGGTCAAGGTCCCGGCCGCCGGCGGGATACACCGGAGCATGACCCAGAACACGCCGCTCTCCCCCTGCCACTTCCCCACCACCGGCCCGCGCCAACGCGTGCTGTCCGCCGCCCAGTTGAAGGCGATGGGCGTCGGGCCCGCCCGGGCCGCCGAGCAGTGCCGGGCCGGTGGTCCGTGGCAGCAGCCGCTGCCGGGCGTCTTCGTGCTGCACCCCGGACCGCTCGACGGCCGGGAGCGGCTGCGGTCGGCCCTGCTGTACGCGGGCCGGCCACCGGCCTCCGGGCGGCGGCCGGCCCCGTCGCGGGCCGCCGACCCCGCGTACGGCGAGGCGATGCTCACCGGACTCGCCGCGCTCTCGCTGTACGGCTTCGCCGCCGCGCCGCCCGCCTCCGCCGTGGACCGGGTCGACGTGCTGGTGCCCCGGGCGCGGCGGCTGCGCTCGGCCGGGTACGCCCGGCTGCTGCGCACCGGTGAACTGCCGAGGCCGGAGCGGCTGGACGGGCTGCCGGTGGCGCCGGTGGCGCGGGCGCTGGCGGACGCGGTGGCGGGTCTCGGGGACGCGCTCGCGGTGCGCCGGCTGCTCACCGAGGCGGTGCGCGGCGGCCACTGCGAACCGGCCGCGGTGGTCGGCGAGCTGAACCGCGCCAAGGTGCTCGGGCGGCCGCAGGTGGTGAACGCGGTCGACTGCCTGCTGGCCGAGGGGCGGGCCGTGGCGGAGGAGCGGCTGTACGACATGGTGCGTACGTACGGGCTCAAGGAGCCCCTGTGGAACGTGGACCTGCGGCTGCCCGGCGGCCCGCACCTGGGCGGGGTGGACGCCTACTGGCCGGACGAGGCGGTCGCCGTGAAGCTGGACACCCGGGCTCCTCGCCACAGCCGGCTGGACCAGGGCCGTCGCCAGGAGGAGCACGAGGCCGAGTGGTCCGCGTACGCCGACCGGCGCGAGCACCTGGAGCGGCTCGGCGTCACCGTCGTCCACCTCTCCCCGAAGAAGCTGCGGGACGCGCGGGAGCAGCAGGCGACCGTGGTGCGGACAGCACTGATGGCGTCGGCGGACCGGGAGCCGGCGGCGTACGTCGTGATCCTGCCCCGCTGAGACCGCGCCGAATCCCCGCGCAGTCTCTCCGAATCCCCGCCGAGGCCGAGGTTCCGTCACGTATGGGCGCGTTCGTCCCCGCTGACGCTTCGGCCCCCCTGGCGGGATTGCGCCATGTCCGCAACAAGCCCCCCACAACTCTCCACAAAGCCCTGTCATTTACGAAAGGGTGAGCGGTCATCCGGTACCGATTTCCGGACTCTCTCTTTCACATACAGGGATGCTGATGACCTCCGAATCCCCCGGTTACATACCCGGAGCGAGACGCGCGGCCCGAGTGGCGGCCGCCGCCGGTCTGGTGGCCGCGCTGGCCGCCGCCGGCGTCTCCCCCGTCCTCGCCGCCGACGACCCGGCCACCGCACCCGTGAAGGCCGCCGGCACCAGTCCGGCGGACAAGCTGGGCACGGCCGACGCCGAAGTCCTGACCAAGGCCAAGGCCAAGGGCGAGAAGAACATCACCATGATGGTCGCCACCACCCCCGGTGCGACCGAGCAGGTCACCAAGCAGCTGGACGCCGTCAAGGGCTCCGTGCTGGGGCGTACGTACGACAAGCTCGGCTACGTACGGGCGACCGTGCCGACCTCCGCCGCCGAGGCCACCATCAAGGCGGCGTCGAAGCTCAGCTCCGTCCACGGCATCGATCTCAAGCAGGAGATCATGCTGGACGACCCGACCCCCGCGGCCGACCGGGCGACCGGCGGCAAGGCCAAGGCGAAGTCGACCGGGAGCTACGCGGCGCCCGGGAAGAAGACCCCGGCGAAGAACCCGTACAACCCGTCCTTCGAGACCGGTGCGGTCGACTTCGTCAAGAAGAACCCGAAGGCCGACGGCCGCGGCATCACCATCGGCGTCCTGGACGCGGGTGTCGACCTCGGTCACCCCGCGCTGCAGAAGACCACCACCGGTGAGCGCAAGATCACCGACTGGGTGACCGCCACCGACCCGGTCAGCGACGGCGACGGCACCTGGCTGCGGATGACGGACGCCGTGTCCGGCCCGGTGTTCACCTACAAGGGACGTACGTACAAGACCCCCAAGGGCTCCTACCGGATCAGCGTGTTCGCCGAGGCCGCCACCAAGGGCGGCGACATGGCGGGCGACCTGAACCGCGACGGCGACACCACCGACACGTGGGCCGTGCTGTACGACCCGGTCACCGGCACCACCCGGGTCGACCTGAACGACAACGCGGACTTCACCGACGACACCGCCCTCAAGCCGTACAAGGAGAAGCACCAGGTCTCCTACTTCGGCAAGGACGACCCGCGCACCGACGTGGTCGAGCGCATCCCGTTCGTCGTGGAGAACCGCAAGAACGTCGTGTACAACGCGGCGGGCGACACCTCCGACTACGTCTCCATCGGGGTCATCGAGTCCGAGCACGGGACGCACGTCGCGGGCATCACCGCCGCCAACGGCCTGTTCGGCGGCAAGATGAACGGTGCCGCGCCCGGCGCGAAGATCGTCTCCTCGCGCGCCTGCACCTGGTCCGGCGGCTGCACCAACATCGCGCTCACCGAGGGCATGATCGACCTCGTCGTGAACCGCGGCGTGGACGTCGTCAACATGTCGATCGGCGGTCTGCCGCCGCTCAACGACGGCAACAACGCCCGCGCCGAGCTGTACAAGCGGCTGGTCGACATCTACGGCGTCCAGCTGGTCATCTCGGCCGGCAACGACGGCCCCGGCGTCAACACCATCGGTGACCCCGGCCTCGCCGACCACGTCATCTCGGTCGGCGCGTCCATCTCCAAGGAGACCTGGGCCGCCAACTACGGCTCCAACGTCGCCAAGAAGTACGACATGCTGCCCTTCTCCTCGCGCGGCCCGCGTGAGGACGGCGGCTTCACGCCGACCCTGACGGCGCCCGGCGCGTCGATCAACTCGACGCAGACCTGGCTGCCCGGTTCGCCGGTCGCCGAGGCGGGCTACTCCCTGCCGGCCGGCTACTCCATGCTCCAGGGCACGTCGATGGCCTCCCCGCAGGCCGCCGGCGCCACCGCGCTGCTGCTCTCCGCCGCGAAGCAGAAGCACATCGAGCTGCCCCCGGCCGACCTGCGCACCGCGCTGACCAGCACCGCCACCCAGATCAAGGGCGTGCCCGCGCACGCCCAGGGCGCCGGTCTGATCAACATCGTGGACGCCTGGAAGCTGATCAAGAAGCAGGGCTCCCCGGCGCACGAGTACACGGTCAAGGCCCCCGTCGACACCGCGATCGACTTCGCGCTGAAGACCCCGGGCTTCGGCACCGGCCTCTACGACCGCGAGGGCGGCCTCAAGGCCGGCCAGAAGAAGACCTACGACGTCACGGTCACCCGCACCACGGGCCCGGACAAGAAGGTCGAGCACAAGCTGTCCTGGAAGTACAACGACGGCACCTTCAAGCTCGTCGGCTCGAAGAAGGTCTCGCTGCCGCTGGGCAAGCCGGTGACGGTCAAGGTCCAGGCGAAGCCGGGCAGCGCGGGCGTGCACAGCGCGATCCTGCAGCTGGACGACAAGAAGACCGCCGGCACGGACCAGCAGATCCTGACCACGGTCGTCGTCTCCAAGGACCTGGTGAAGCCGTCCTACGCGTTCAAGGCGTCCGGCTCGGTGCAGCGCAACGGCACCACGTCGTACTTCGTGACCGTGCCGGAGGGCGCCAAGGCCCTTGAGGTCGCGATGAGCGCGCTGCGCTCGGGCAGCCAGACCCGCTTCATCGCCATCCACCCGTACGGGGTGCCGGTGGACAACAGCGGAACGCCGTACTGCTACCCGAACTACGAGAACCCGGCCAACACCTGCCGCCCCGACGTGCGCTCGTACGCCGACCCGCAGCCCGGTGTCTGGGAGATCGAGGTCGAGGCCCGGCGCACGTCGCCGCTGCTGGACAACCCGTACAAGCTGGACGTCTCGCTGCTCGGCGCGACCTTCGACCCGGCGGTGCAGACCATCGCCGAGGCGAAGACCGGCACCCCGGCGGCGGTGGACTGGAAGGTCACCAACAACGCGGGCGCGCTGGAGGGCAAGCTCGCGGGCGGCTCGCTGGGCTCGGCCGACGTCGAGCGTCCGTCGATCTCCACGGGCGGCGAGTACGTCAAGGAGGTCACCATCGGTGCGGGCGTCGAGAAGCTGGACGTCGCCATCGGCGGGACCGCGGACGCCAACGCCGACCTGGACCTGTACGTCTTCAAGGGTTCCACCCAGGTGGGCGCCTCCACCACGGCGGGCTCCGAGGAGTCCGTCAGCCTGCTGAAGCCGGCCGCCGGCACGTACACGGTCGTCATCGACGGGTACGACGTACCCGCCGGGACCACCGCGTTCGACTACCGCGACGTCTACTACTCGGCGTCGCTCGGCACGATCTCCGTCGACGCGTCGAAGGCCGTGAACCTGGCCCCCGGCGCCTCGGCCAAGGTCGGTGCCGAGGTGAAGGTCGCCGGTGCGGCCCCCGAGGGCCGGCAGTTCTTCGGCGAGGTCAGCCTCGTGAACGCCCGGGGTACCGCGGCGGGCACCGGCAGCGTCGTGATCGAGAAGGTCACACCGTAGCCACACCGTGCTGAACATGTGATCCGTACGACAGTGGGGCGGGCGCTCGCCGAGCGCCCGCCCCACTGGCCTGCACGCCCCCGTCCGCAGGTCGGACAACGGATTGGACAAGGCGGCCGTGGACATACGCATCATGGACCGGCAATCGAGCCCGTTCGTACGTCTGAGGGAGTTCCCGTGAAGGTCGGAATCGTCGGCGCCACCGGTCAGGTAGGCACAGTCATGCGCAGCATCCTGGCCGAGCGGAAGTTCCCGGCCGACGAGCTGCGGCTGTTCGCCTCCGCGCGCTCGGCGGGCTCCACCATCGAGTGGCAGGGACGCGACATCACCGTCGAGGACGCCGCCACGGCCGACTACACCGGCCTGGACATCGTGCTGTTCTCCGCAGGCGGCGCCACCTCCAAGGCGCTGGCCGAGAAGGTCGCCTCGCAGGGCGCCGTCGTGATCGACAACTCCTCCGCCTGGCGCAAGGACCCCCAGGTCCCGCTTGTCGTCTCCGAGGTCAACCCGCACGCGATCGCCGACCGCCCCAAGGGCATCATCGCCAACCCGAACTGCACCACGATGGCCGCCATGCCCGTGCTGCGCCCGCTGCACGACGAGGCCGGTCTGGAGGCGCTGACCGTCGCCACGTACCAGGCGGTGTCCGGCTCCGGTCTGGCCGGCGTCGCCGAGCTGCACGGCCAGGCGTCCAAGGTCGTCGCCGACGCCGACAAGCTCACCCACGACGGATCGGCCGTCGACTTCCCCGAGCCCGGCGTCTACAAGCGCCCCATCGCCTTCAACGTGCTGCCGCTGGCCGGCTCGATCGTCGACGACGGCTCCTTCGAGACGGACGAGGAGCAGAAGCTCCGCAACGAGTCCCGCAAGATCCTGGAGATCCCGGAGCTGAAGGTCTCCGGCACGTGCGTCCGGGTTCCGGTCTTCTCCGGCCACTCGCTCCAGGTCAACGCCCGCTTCGCCCGTCCGATCGGCGTGGAGCGCGCGTACGAGCTGCTGAAGGACGCCCCGGGCGTCGAGCTCTCTGAGATCCCCACCCCGCTCCAGGCCGCCGGGCAGGACGCGTCCTTCGTGGGCCGCATCCGGAACGACGAGACCGTGGAGAACGGCCTCGCGCTCTTCGTCTCCAACGACAACCTGCGCAAGGGCGCGGCGCTGAACGCGGTCCAGATCGCGGAGCTGGTGGCGGCGGAGCTCGCCGGCTGAAGCCGGAGGTCGGGGCAGTGCCGCTGCGCGGGGCTGCCCCCTCCCCGCCCCTTCCCGAAACCGGGGCTCCGCCCCGGGCCCCGCGCCTCAAACGCCGGCGGGGCTGGATGGTGCGGCGGGGCTTCATCCGCGCCGCACCTCGAAGTGCCAGCAGCCGTACTCCACGGCTCGTACGTGGACCAGCGCCACCGCCGGGTCCGCGAACGCCTCCGCGACGGCCTCGTCGTACCCCCGCTCCTCGTCCGCCGGGATTTCGAGGAGCCGGCCGCCCACGATGTGCCCGTCCGCGTCGTAGCGCCGTACGGTCCGCAGCGCGCCCGCCCGGGAGAACGGGTAGCCCTTCCGGTCGGGCGCCGGGCCCCCGCACCCCTCGGCGTGGATGAAGACGGGGCCCTGCTCGTCGTACGCCCCCGGGCGGGCCCCGGACGCCGCCGCCCAGCGCCGCAGCGGCGCGTAGGAGACGAGGGCGATGCGCTCACCCACCTCGTTACCGCGCAGGCAGCACCGCAGCGGACTGCCCGCGTCGGTGGCGGTGTACGGGACGCAGGGGCGGCCCGCGTCGTCGGTCTCCCGGAGTTCCCCGAGCGCGCCCGGTTCGATCGCGCGTGCCTCGTATGTGGTCATACGACGAGCGTCCCGCGACGCGCCGCCCCCGTCCGGCGGAAAACGGACATCGCCCTGGGTACGGGTCCCGTGGAAGGATGACGGGAAACATCACAGAGCAAGGAGATGACCGCGTGCCTGGCACGAATCTGACCCGCGAAGAGGCACAGGAGCGGGCGCGCCTGCTGACCGTGGACGCGTACGAGATCGATCTCGACCTCTCCGGAGCGCAGGAGGGCGGGACCTACCGGTCCGTCACCGTCGTGCGCTTCGACTCCGCCGAAGCCGGTGCGGAGACCTTCATCGACCTGATCGCCCCCTCGGTGCACGAGGTCGAGCTGAACGGCAAGGCGCTGGACGTCGCGGCGGTGTTCCGCGACTCGCGCATCACCCTGCCGCACCTGCTGGCGGGCTCCAACGAGCTGAAGGTCGTCGCCGACTGCTCGTACACCAACACCGGCGAGGGGCTGCACCGCTTCGTCGACCCGGTCGACGAGCAGGCCTACCTCTACACCCAGTTCGAGGTTCCGGACGCGCGCCGCGTCTTCGCGAGCTTCGAGCAGCCCGACCTGAAGGCGACCTTCCGGTTCACCGTGAAGGCCCCCTCCGGCTGGACCGTGATCTCCAACTCGCCGACGCCCGAGCCGAAGGACGACGTCTGGTCCTTCGAGCCGACGCCGCGCATCTCCTCGTACATCACCGCCTTGATCGTCGGCCCGTACCACTCGGTGCACAGCAGCTACGAGAAGGACGGCCGGACCGTCCCGCTGGGCATCTACTGCCGGCCCTCGCTCGCCGAGTACCTGGACGCGGACGCGATCTTCGACGTGACCCGGATGGGCTTCGACTGGTTCCAGGAGAAGTTCGACTACGCGTACCCGTTCGCCAAGTACGACCAGCTCTTCGTCCCGGAGTTCAACGCGGGCGCGATGGAGAACGCGGGCGCGGTCACCATCCGCGACCAGTACGTCTTCCGCTCCAAGGTGACGGACGCGGCGTACGAGACGCGGGCCGAGACCATCCTGCACGAGCTGGCCCACATGTGGTTCGGCGACCTCGTCACGATGGAGTGGTGGAACGACCTCTGGCTGAACGAGTCGTTCGCCACTTACACCTCGATCGCCTGCCTGGCGTACGCCGAGGGCTCGCAGTGGCCGCACTCCTGGACCACGTTCGCCAACTCGATGAAGACCTGGGCCTACCGGCAGGACCAGCTGCCCTCGACCCACCCGATCATGGCCGACATCCGCGACCTGGACGACGTCCTGGTCAACTTCGACGGCATCACGTACGCCAAGGGCGCCTCCGTCCTGAAGCAGCTGGTGGCGTACGTCGGCATGGACGAGTTCTTCCAGGGCGTCCAGGCGTACTTCAAGGCGCACGCCTTCGGCAACACCCGCCTGACCGACCTGCTGGGCGCGCTGGAGAAGACCTCGGGCCGCGACCTGAAGACCTGGTCGAAGGCGTGGCTGGAGACGGCCGGCATCAACATCCTGCGCCCGGAGATCGAGACCGACGAGAACGGTCACGTCACCTCGTTCACCGTGCTCCAGGAGGCACCCGCGCTGCCCGCCGGCGCGAAGGGCGAGCCGACGCTGCGGCCGCACCGCATCGCCATCGGCTGCTACGACCTGGACGAGGCCGGGAAGCTGGTGCGTACGGACCGGATCGAGCTGGACGTCGACGGCGAGCGCACCACCGTGCCGTTCCCGGCCGGCGCCGCGCGCCCGGCCGTCGTCCTGCTCAACGACGACGACCTCTCGTACGCGAAGGTCCGCCTGGACGAGGAGTCGCTGCGGGTCGTCACGGAGCACCTGGGCGACTTCACCGAGTCGCTGCCGCGCGCCCTGTGCTGGGCGTCGGCCTGGGACATGACCCGGGACGGCGAGCTGGCCACCCGCGACTACCTCGCGCTGGTCCTGTCCGGGATCGGCAAGGAGTCGGACATCGGTGTCGTGCAGTCGCTGCACCGCCAGGTGAAGACGGCGCTCGACATGTACGCGATGCCGCAGTGGCGCGAGGCGGGTCTGACGCAGTGGACCGAGGCGACGCTCGCGCACCTGCGCGCGGCGGAGCCGGGCAGCGACCACCAGCTGGCCTGGGCGCGTGCCTTCGCGGCCACGGCCCGCACCCCGCAGCAGCTGGACCTGCTCCAGTCGCTGCTCGACGGCACCGATTCGGTCGAGGGCCTGTCCGTCGACACCGAGCTGCGCTGGGCGTTCGTGCAGCGGCTCGCGGCCAGCGGGCTGCTGGACGAGGACGAGGTCGACGCCGAGTACACGCGCGACCGGACGGCGGCGGGCGAGCGCCACGCGGCGGCCGCCCGTGCGGCGCGGCCCTCCGAAGAGGCGAAGGCCGAGGCGTGGGCGTCGGTCGTGGAGTCCGACAAGCTGCCGAACTCCCTCCAGGAGGCGGTCATCGCCGGCTTCGTGCAGACGGACCAGCAGGAGCTGCTGGCCCCCTACACGGAGAAGTTCTTCGCCGCGGTGAAGGACGTCTGGGACTCGCGGAGCCACGAGATGGCCCAGCAGGTCGCCATCGGCCTGTACCCGGCGCTCCAGGTCTCGCAGGAGACCCTGGACGCCACGGACGCCTGGCTGGCCTCGGCGCAGCCGGGTGCGGGTCTGCGCCGGCTGATCTCGGAGTCCCGCTCGGGTGTGGAGCGGGCGCTGCGGGCGCGGGCGGCGGACGCGGCGGCGGCCACCGCGTAACCGGGGCCGGCCGAGGAGCAAGAAGCAAGAAGGGGGCGCCTGCGGCGAGGCGCCCCCTTCGCGCTGCCCGGGTCTGCCGGGACCGCTCAGTGCAGGCGGGCGGCGAGCAGGGCGATGTCGTCCGTCTTTCCCTTGCCGAACGTCGCCAGCAGTTCGTCGCACAGCTCCTCGATCCCGGCCGGCGCCCGGGAGAAGGTGGTGCTCAGCATCCGCATGCTGTCGTCGAGGTCCTCCCCCGGCACCTCCACGAGGCCGTCCGTCAGCAGCAGGAGGGTCGACCCCTCCGGCACCTCGTGGCTCACGACCGGCGGATGCGGGAGGTTGAGCCCCAGAAGGGGGCCGTGCTCGGTCAGATAGCGCGTGGTTCCGTCCGGGTGCCGCAGCAGGGGCGGTATGTGGCCGGCGTTGGCCACCTGGACGCGTCGTCCCCCGGGCTCCACCAGCACCAGGCAGACGGTGACCGTCATCGACGGCCGCACGCGTACCAGCAGGGCGTCCAGGCTCGTCAGCAGGGACTGGGGGGCATGGCCCTCGATGGCGTAGGCCCGCAGGGCGTGCCTGACCTCTCCCATGATCATGGCGGCCTTGAGCGAGTGCCCCGCCACGTCCCCGATGGCGAGCAGCAGGCCGTCCGGGGTCTGAAGGGCCTCGTAGAAGTCTCCGCCGATCTCGGTGTGGTCGGCGGCGGGCTCGTAGCGCACGGCCAGGTCCACACCGGGTGTTTCGGGCAGTCGGTCCGGCAGGAAGGTCCGCTGGAGGGTGAGGACGAGCGCGTGTTCCTCGCTGCGTGATCGCAGCGCCTCCAGCGCCAGCGCGCAGGCCTGCGCCAGCTGGGAGAGCAGGTCGCGGTCGTCCACGCCGTCGAGGGCGTCGGCGCCGACCGCGAACGCGACGGGGGGCCGGCCCCGTTTCGTGCGGGCCAGGGTGAGCGCGACCCCGCCGGAGAACACGTCCGCCCGGTCGTCGCCGTGGCAGACGAGCGCCCGCCACTCGGCACCGGACAGCAGCACGGTCTCCGTTCCGGTCCGGTCGCCGAGGGCCCGCTCGGCCAGGAGGTCGAGCAGCCGCGCCTCGTCGCCCGCCCCGCCGACCGCCGTGCCGCCGCCGGTTCCGGCGCTGTCCGACCTCGGGCTCCGAGCGACCGCGGCGAGGTGGAGCGTACGGTTGTCGGGGCTGAGGCAGACGGCGACGGCGGCCGATTCCATGAGCGCGGCCGCGCCGGCCGCCGCCTCGGCGGTGAAGGAATCCCCGTCCATGGCGGCGTAGACGGCCAGGGTGCTGCTGTTCAGTGCGGCCACCCGGGTGGCGAGCCGCTCCGCGCGGCGCCGGGCGCGGGCGTAACGCAACGCCGCGGTGACCGTGGCCAGCAACTCGTCCGGAGCGATCGGTTCGGTGAGGTAGGCGTCCGCGCCGCGGTGGAGGCCCTGGGTCCGGTCGCTCAGCTCGATGGCCGTCGCGGAGATGTGGATGACGGGCAGTGAGGCGGTCCGGGGGTCGGCCTTGATCCGCTCGCACACCTCGAAGCCGCTCATGTCGGGGAGCTTCACGTCGACGACGGCCAGTTCCGGCAGTTCGCCGTCGGGGGCGCCGGCGAGGAGGGCCAGGCCCTCCGTACCGTCGACGGCCTCCACCACGGTGTGACCCGCCCGGCGGAGCCAGCTGCCGACGATGTACCGGTTGGTCTCGTTGTCGTCGAGTACCAGCACCTTGGCGGCGGCGCTGTCCCGGCGCAGATGCGCAGTCATGCCATGTCGTCCTTCTCGTCCGCTCCCGACGTGGCGGGCGTCACGTGTTCCGCGAGTGCCGCGGCCAGCTTTGGCAGGTTCAGCGTGGACTTCTCGAGGATCGCCCGCGCGTGCGTGAGCCGTTCCCGGTCCAGGTCCTCACCGGGTGTCGAGGTGAGGACGAGGACGGGGACGGTGCGCAGTTCGGGGTCCGCGGCGAGTTCCGCCAGCACGGCGTAACCGTCGAGGTCGGGCAGGTGCAGATCGAGGAGCACGGCGTCCGGCCGCTCGCGGCGCACGGTGGAGCCGGCCAGACTCCCCTCCGCCACCTCGATCACACGCCCGGCGAGCCGGTCCAGGAACGGTCGGATCGCGGCGCGGAAGGCGCCGTCGTCGTCCACGGTGACCAGGACGGCGACCACGGGTGCGCGGGATTCGTGGTGGCCGGTCCCGGCGAGGGACTGACCGGCCACGGGCAGCCGTACGGTGACCACGGTGCCGGCCCCCGGGCTGCTGGTCAGGGAGAGACCGCCGCCCAGCAGTGCGGTGAGCCGGCGCGCGTAGGGCAGGCCCAGGCCCGTACCGGAGCGGCCGCGCTGATGAGGTCCGCGTACCTGGTAGAACTCCTCGAAGATCTGCTGCTGTTCCTCCTCCGGGATGCCGACGCCCGTGTCCGACACGGTGAAGACGACGTGGCCGCCGTCGGGCCCGTCCTCCTGGGAGACATCGAGGCGCACGGTCCCGGCGGGCGTGAACTTCAGGGCGTTGGAGAGCAGGTTGCGCAGGACGCGGGTGAGCATGACCTCGTCGCTGACGATCCGCAGACCGGGCTCGGCCACGATCAGTTCGGCGCCACCCGCACCCGCGTAGCCCCGCAGGGTGCCCCGCAGCTGGCCGAGCGCGGCCCGCAGGTCCACCGTCGTCCAGTGGGGTTCCAGGCGCCCGGATTCCGCCTTGGCGACGTCCAGGAGTTCGTCGACGAGGGCGAGGAGGGTGGCACCCGATGCGGAGATCAGGCCGATCTGCCGGCGCTGTTCCTCGTCGAGGCGGTCCTCGTCGAATTCCAGGAGCAGCCGTGCGAGCCCGACGACCGAGTTGACCGGCGTGCGCAGCTCGTGACTGACGTTGGCCCAGAACCTGGTCTTGGCCTCGCTCGCCTCGCGCAGCTGCCGGGACTTCTCCTCCAGTTCCGCGTAGAGGGCCACGACGCCGCGGTTGGTCTCCTCCAGCTCCTGCGACAGCTCGGTGTAGAGGGCCACCACTCCCTTGTTGGTCTCCTCCAGCTCCTCGTTCAGACGGCGCAGTTCCTCGCGCTGCGCCCTGGATTCCACCAGCGCGGCGATCAGGTCTCCGGTCTGTGCGCGGGTGTCGTCCAGTGCGCTGGGGCCCTTGTGGGCCAGGAGGGCGCGCCGCACCTGCTCGGCGGCCTCCTCGGACGTGCTGGTGCCGGCGGTGAGCTGCTGTTCGACCGCGAGCCCGTGCTCCGGGGGGACGTAGCGGACCGGGACCAGCCGGGAGGCCGCCTGGATGGCCTCCTCCCCGGGGCCGCGGCCGTCCTGCCAGGACAGGCCGACCCGCAGGAGGGGCAGCGGCCGGCTGACGACACCGAAGGTGACGGTCAGCCCGGACGCGCCCAGCAGGTCCCTGCCCAGCTCGCTCAGGGCGGTCGCGAACCGGATCTGGTCCTGTTTCTCCACGCCGAGCGCTTCGGCGGCCGACTTGCCGCTGCGGCGGAGCAGGAAGACGTCCTGCTCCGTGGTCAGGGGGAAGGACGCCAGAGGGGCGGTCTCATGAGCCGGGAACGTGTTCACCAGGGCCCCTTCGCCACGACGACGCCGGCATCGTCCCGGCGCACACCTGCCTCGCGCAGCAGCTGCGCCGCCGCCACCAGCGGCGAATGCTCCAGGAAGCCGGGCAGCCCCGCCGCCTGCCAGCGCTCGGTGAGACCGTCGGAATGCATGATCACGGCGCTGTCGCGAGGCAGTGACTGCTGTGTGACCCGCAGCGTCGGCATCTGGTGCCCCACGATGCCGGGCGCCGACGAAAGGGTCCGCCTGCTGCCGGTGGCCGGGTCCACGACGAACGTGCTGACGTTGCCGATGCCGCAGAAGTACAGGTTCTGCCTGCGCGGTTCGATGCGTACGACGGCGACGGCGCCACCCCTGCCGCCGCGCAGCGCCTTGTGGATGTCCATGATCATCGCGTCGGGCTGCTCGGCCGCCGAGTCGCGGAAGGCGGTCACCGCCGCCTGTGCGGCCTGGCCGGCCAGCGGCCCGTGTCCCAGACCGTCGCAGAACAGGACCAGGAGAGCGGGTTCGTCCGGACCGGCACCGCCCGGGGCTGCCGAAGGTGTCTCGACCGCGTGCCGGGAGCCGTTCCTGATCGGCCGGAACCCGGTCAGCTGCGCCCATCCCAGGGCGGCGTCCGACGAGCGCTCCGGCTCGGGGGCGGGACCTCGGACGCCGGCCCGTCGCAGGCCCTGGCCGCCGTCCGCCCGGCTGCCGGCCCGGCGGGCGAACCAGGCGTCCCCGCACACGTCCTCTCCGCTGATCGTCCTCGTCAGCCCTTCCACGACGGGGCGTCCGCAGGCAGCCATGCGCCGGGCCGCGTCCTTCGTCCAGAAGCGTGCGGTCAGTACCGTGCCCCGGCCGGGCACGGAGTGCACGTCGAAGAAGTCGGCCAGACGGGAGATGGCGCCCAGGCCGATGCCGAGGGTGCCGCCCGTGGACGTGCCGTCGGTGAGCGAGTGCGCGACGTCCGCCATCCCCGGCCCGTCGTCCATGGTGACGAATTCGACGCCCGCGTCGTCCGGTGTGCGGACCGTGCGCAGCAGGAAGGTTCCTCCGACGGCGTGCCTGCGCAGGTTGGTCGCGGCCTCGCTCACGGCGAGTGCGACCTCGGCGCACCGCTGCTCGTCGAACCCGATGCGCCGGGCCAGCGAGACCGACGCGCCGCGGGCCGCGGCGGGCAGCGCCTCCTGGTCCCGGAGCCAGAGGACGTCCTGCGCGTCCAGGACCGGGAGGGTCAGCGCCTCCACTTGGTCACCGCAACCTGTGTGCCGCGCCCGGTCTCGGTCTCCAGGGTGAAGTCGTCGACCAGGCGACGGGCTCCGCTCAGCCCGAGTCCGAGCCCTCCGCCGGAGGTCCATCCGTCGGTCAGCGCCTGGTCGATGTCGGGGATACCCGGGCCCTCGTCCTCGAAGACCGCGGTCACCCCGACGCGCCCGTCGCGACCTACCAGGCCCGCGCGCATGACTCCGCCGCCGCCGTAGACCAGCGTGTTCCGGGCGAGTTCGCTCGCCGCGGTGACGAGCTTGGTCTGGTCGACGAGCGAGAGCTTGCAGCGCTGGCCGAGGGTGCGCACCAGCTGGCGTGCCCGGACCACGTCGTCGTTGGAAGCGATCGAGACGGTCTCGTGGTCGGCGTCGGGGACGGGCGCGAAGCCGCTCATCGCCGGGCCGGACGGCTGTCGTCCCGCCGGGCCAGGATCTCCAGCCCCTTCTCCAGGGAGAGGGCCGTACGCACGCCTCCGAGCGAGAGGCCGAGTTCCACGAGTGTGATGGCGACGGCCGGCCGCATCCCGACGACGACGGTCTGCGCGTCGAGCATGCGGGAGATGGCCGCCGTGGTGGCCAGCATGCGGCCCACGAAGGAGTCGACGATCTCCACGGCGGTGATGTCGATGACCACCCCGGTGGCACCGGACTCCACGATGCGGGCGGCCAGGTCGTCCTGGAGCTCCAGGACGACCTGGTCCTCCAGCTCGACCTGGATGGAGACCAGGAGCACGTCCCCCAGCTTCAGTACGGGTACGCGCTCGCTCACGCCTGGCCGCCGGGCAGTACGGTGTCCGCGTTGCTGCGGCGCAGGGCGTGCTTGAGGGCGTCGGCGAGGGACGACTTGGTGACGATGTCGCCGAACTGGATGCCGAGGGCGACGATCGTCTGGGCGATCTGGGGCCGGATGCCGGAGATGATGCACTCGGCGCCCATCAGCCGGGCCGCCACCACCGTCTTGAGCAGGTGCTGGGCGACCTCGGTGTCCACCGCGGGCACGCCGGTGATGTCGATGATCGCCTGGTCCGAACCGGTGTCGACGAGCGCCTGGAGGAGCTTCTCCATCACCACCTGGGTCCGCGCCGAGTCGAGGGTGCCCACCAGCGGAACGGCGACCACGCCCTCCCACAGCTTCACCACGGGGGTGGAGAGTTCCATCAGCTGCTCGGCCTGTGCGCTGATGATCTCCTCGCGCGTCCTGGCGTACACCTCGAGGGTGTAGAGGCCGAGCGCGTCGATGAGCTTGCCGAACTGGAGGTAGGACCTCAGGTCCGCGGCCGAGGTGTCGGCGGTGGGCGCCAGGACGTCCTTCGCCGCCAGCACACTGGTGGCGGTCTCGGTCGGGGTGAAGCCCTGACGGGCCCGCGCGCGGGAGAGTTCGGCGAGAAGCGCGCGCGTCTCCGCGAAGGCGTCCGCCTGCCAGTCGAGCCCGCCCTCGCGCAGACCTGCCACGAGTGCGGCGTACAGCTCCTGGAGCTCGCGGTTGAGCTCCGAGAGGGAGATACGTCCTCGCAGGGTCCGCGAGACCGCGTCCACCCAGGCGGCGCCGAGCGCCTCCTGCTCGGCCGTCAACAACTCGACGAGCCGGGTGGGTATATCGTGTTCTGTCACCGCAATGACTCCCTCTGATTCAGGCATACGCTGCAATCGCTCGCAGCGTATGCCATGACTCCCCTGGTACCGGCGCCGGTGGGTTGCACCGTCGTCGGGCCGTGCCGGAAGGCGGCCGGCCGCCTCTGGTGCGGTCGGCGATCGGGAATCCGGAGCGGCGGGAGCACGCACATCCACTTGCCCCTGCACAGCACCTTCACACCAGGGCACTTCCGGGGAACCGCGGCGAATGGAAACCGCCCGGCGGGCAGGCGCCGGGGCGCAGCCGTCCGCCGGGCGGGAGCAGGGGCTTTACGAGGCCGATGCCTCGTAGCGGGCAGCCAGTTCGGCGGCCCCGGACTCGGTCAGGGAGCCGTGCAGCCGCATCCGGGCCACCCCGCCGTCGGGGAAGGCGTCCAGCCGGACGTGGGTGACGACGGCCTCGGCCGGCAGCGCGAAGCGGTGCGGGGTGTCGGGCTGGAGCCGGGTGCGCGGGATGATCTCGAACCACTCGCCGCTCTCGCCGTCCCGGCCCTGGAGGGCGATCCAGCCGGCCGCGTTGCCCAGGAGGTAGGCGGTGTCGATCTCGACCGCGCGGACCGCGCCCTGGGCGGGCAGCCGGAAGCGGACCCAGTCGTTGGTGTCGCGGACCCGGCGGCGGCGGTTCTCCCAGCCGTCGTCCATCTTGCGGGAGGTGCCGGGCAGGATGATCTGGGTCGGCGAGGAGTAGAAGCGGTCCGAGGCGTCCTCGTAGCTGCCGCCGTTCAGGACCGAGACCAGGTCGAACGTGCCGAGCGTGGCGAGCCAGGACGGGTCGGGGACCACCTCGCCGTGCACGCGGAGGCGGGCGATGCCGCCGTCGGGGTGCTGGCAGAGGCGGATGTGGGTGTAGCGGCGTCCGCCGGTGATCTCGAAGCCGTTGGCGGCGTGGCCGCGTACGGGGGTCGGGGGGACGATCTCCTCCCACTTCACGTCGTCGGCGAGGAGTTCGGCGGGGCCGGGCGAGCCCTCGACCGAGGTGGCCTGGACCGAGACGCGCTGCGGGTAGTTGCCGCGGAAGTGGGCGGTGTCCACGACGATGCCGCGGATGACGCCGGGGGCGCCGAGGCGGATCAGGGCCCAGTCGTGTTCGCCGGGGGCCGGGAAGGGGTGCTCGGCGTCGGCGCCGCGCCGGCGGCGGGTCTCCCAGCCGTCCATGATCTTGCCCTTGTGGCCGAAGTGTTCGGGGTCGAAGACCGCGCGCTCCCGGAGCAGGAGGTTCTCGCGCTGGGCGAAGAACTCGTCGTTGGCGGCGATCACGCCCGCGCCGAGCCGCCGGTCGGCGAGGTCGACCAGGTCGGTGAAGGGGAGGTCGGCGGTGCGGTAGTCGGCGTACGGGTCGCCGCCGCCGTACGGGGCCGCGTCGTTGGCGTGGGGGTCGTCGAGGGTGCTCTCGTGGCGGTTCTCATTCCGTGCGCTCGGGTCGTTCTGTTCGAAGGTCATGCGTTCACTGTCGTACGACGGGAGCGATCAGGTCCATCGAAAGTTTTCGTACGGTCCGTTAAGGCGTGCTGAACGGTTCGGCGGTCTCGCGCAGGGCTTCGAGGAGCCGGGCGACCGCGGGCCCCTCCTCCGCGCCGCGCCGGACGGCGGCGACCACATGGCGCCGGGGCCGGTCGGCGTCGAGGACCCGCATCACCACCCCGTTCCGGGCGTGCCGCTCCGCCGACGCCATGCGCGGGATCAGGGCGACGCCCATGTCCGCCTCCACCATGGCGAGGATCGCGGTCCAGCCGGAGGCGCTGTGCGCCTGCTCGGGTACGAAGCCCGCGGCCTGGCACGCGGCCGTGGTGATCTCCGACCAGGGCTCCGACCCGCCGAAGATCCACGGCTCGGCGGACAGGTCGGCCAGCCGTAGCCCGGGCGCGTCCGCGAGCCGGTGCCCGGCCGGCAGCGCCACGTCGAGCGGGTCGGCGAGCAGCGGCAGCACGGCGAACCCGGGATCGGCGGCGGTGGGTGCGTGGGCGGCCAGCGACAGCGCGAGGTCGACCTCGGCGGCGGCCAGGAGGTCGTACGCCTGCGCGGCCTCCGCCTCCCGTACCCGGACGTCCGGCCCGGGGCGGCCGTCGGCGCGCAGCCGCCGCACGGCCGGGACGACGAGGGCGGGTACGGCGGTGGCGAAGGCGGCGACGCGCACCTCGCCGGCCTCGCCGCGCAGATAGCCGGTCAGTTCCGCGTCGGCGCGCTCCAGTTGGGCGAAGACCGCCTCGGCGTGCCGCAGGACGAGGTGGGCGGCGTCGGTCAGGCGGACGCGCCGGCCTTGGGCCTCCAGGAGGGGCACACCGAGCTGTTTCGCCAGGTTGGAGAGCTGCTGGGAGACGGCCGACGGGGTCATCAGCAGGGCGTCGGCGGTCGCGGTGACCGTGCCCCGGTCGCGCAGGGTGCGCAGGATGCGGAGCTTCTTGACGTCCCACTCGGTCATGGCCGCAACCTACCGCCGCGCACGGGCCAGGAGATGGCTCCGGACATGCGGGTGCGCCGCGCGGTACCGGCTACCGTGCGGCGCACCCGTGCTGTGCGGGGCGGGACCGGGGCCCGGGGGCCCTGGTCACCGGGCAGGTGTCAGACCTGCTTCTTGGACTTGTCGAGGACCATGACCAGGCCCGCGATGATCGCGAACAGGACGATGGGCGCCACGACGTACAGACCGACCGTGTCGATCACGCTCAGGCCGGGACCCGGGTCGTCGCCGTCGTCGCGGGTGAGCGCGAGCGCGGGGGACGACATGAGCAGCATCATCAGCGTCGTTCCGGCGGCGACGGCGCCGGCGCGCATAGCGTTCTTCTTGTCCACGGTGCAAACGTAGCGAACGCCTACGCGGGCCGCGCGCCCGGGGGTGCCGTACGGGTTCCCGGAGGCGCCACACGGGCTCCCGGAGGGTCCTGACGGGGGCGCAGGACGTCCATCAGCCGGTGCAGGCGGGGCGAGGAGGCCAACTCCTCCAGCGTGACCGGGCGGCCCTCCGCGTCGGCGATGGGCAGCCGCCAGTTGGGGTACTGGTCCCAGGTGCCCGGGAGGTTCTGCGGGCGGCGGTCGCCGATCGTGTCGGGGAGCCAGACCCCGGCCATCCGGGCGGGGGTGCGCAGCAGGAAGCGGTGGACGGCCCGGACGGCGGCCTCCTCGTCGTCGCCGCCCTCCGGGAGCATCCCGAGCCGGGCGAGCAGGGCCAGCCACTCTGCCGTGTCGGCGCCGTCCTCCCGGCGCTCCTCGTCCAGCGGGCGGGTGAGCAGGCCGAGTCGGTGGCGCAGCGTCACGTGGTCGCCGGTCAGCCGGGCGGCGGTGGAGGGCAGGTCGTGGGTGGTGGCGGTGGCCAGGCAGTCCTCGCGCCACTGCTCGGGGGCAAGCGGGCGGCCGGTGCCCGACCAGTCCCGTTCGAACCAGAGGACGGAGGTGCCGAGGACACCGCGCCGGGCCAGCGCCTCGCGGACGCCCGGTTCGACGGTGCCCAGGTCCTCCCCTATGACGACGGTGCCGGCCCGGTGCGCCTCCAGGACCAGGACGGCGAGCATCGCCTCCGCGTCGTGGGTGACGTAGGTGCCTTCGGTGGGCGGGCGGCCCTCAGGCACCCACCAGAGCCGGAAGAGGCCCATCACGTGGTCGATGCGCAGGGCGCCCGCATGGGCGAGGACCCCGCGCAGCAGTCCGCGGTAGGGGGCGTAGCCGG
Source organism: Streptomyces sp. A0958 (assembly GCF_004795035.1). Lineage (GTDB taxonomy): Bacteria > Actinomycetota > Actinomycetes > Streptomycetales > Streptomycetaceae > Streptomyces. The sequence continues at coordinate 19,828 of NZ_SSBK01000029.1, read as the reverse complement.
AGGCGGCGAGGGTGTCGGGGCGCCAGGGCGGCAGCCCCCAGTCCTGGCCGCGTGCGTTGAAGGCGTCCGGGGGTGCGCCGACGGACATGCCGTGGGCGAAGGCGTCCTGCTGGGCCCAGGTGTCGGCGCCGCCGGGGTGCACGCCGACGGCGAGGTCGTGGACGATGCCGACGGCCATTCCGGCGTCCCGGGCGGCGCGCTGGGCGTCGGCGAGCTGGGCGTCGGTCAGCCAGGCGAGCCGGCAGTGGAAGTCGACCCGGTCGAGCAGTTCGGAGCGGGCGCGGGCGGTGGCGTCGGAGCGGGGGTCGCGCAGCTCGGCCGGCCAGCCGTGCCAGTCGGAGCCGTGCACCTCGGCCAGCGCGCACCACAGGGCGTGGTCCTCCAGGGCCCGGCCCTGGGCGGCGAGGAAGTCGCAGTAGGCGGCGCGGCGGCCGGGGGTGAGGGGGACGGCGGCGAGCAGGTCGAGGGCCTGCCGCTTGAGCGCCCAGACGGCGTCCCGGTCGATGAGGGCGCCCTTGTCGAGGACGGCGTCGCTGAGCTCGGCGGCCTTGCGGCGCAGCTCGTCGAGGGCGGCCGGGTCGGTGGTGTGCCCGTATTCCGGGACGGACTCGACGCGCAGGTGCACCGGGTCGGGGAAGCGCCGGGAGGACGGGCGGTAGGGCGAGGGGTCGGTGGGGCTGCCGATGACCGCCGCGTGCAACGGGTTGACCTGGACGAATCCGGCTCCCAGACAGCGGCCGGACCAGGAGGCGAGGTCGGCGAGGTCACCGAGGTCGCCCATGCCCCAGGAGCGGGCGGAGAGCAGGGAGTAGAGCTGGACGAGGAAGCCGTGGGTGCGGCCGGGCGGCTGCGGCACGCGGGCCGGGGCGACGACGAGCGTGCAGGACTGGTCCTCGTGGCCGGGCGCGCGGACGGCCAGCCGGTGCACCCCGAGCGGCGGCTCGGCCCACCAGGGGGGCGCGGGCGCGTCGTCCCCCGGGCCGGCCGGATGCTCCTCCCCGTCCGGGACACGCATCGGGGCCGGTGGGGTCTCGTCGGCCTCCTCCAGGCGGACGGTCAGTTCCGTGCCGGGCGGCAGGCCGGTCAGGGCGGGCGGCAGGGGCTCCCCGGACCACACCACCAGCGTGGCGGGCAGCAGCCGGGAGCGGGCCGCCGACTCGGCGGCGGCGAGCGCGTCCCGTACCGCCTCGGGCGTGGTGGCGTCCACGCCGAGCGCGCCGAGCACGGCGACGACCGTGCCCTCGGGGACGGGCTCCGTGACGCCGGCGGACGGGGAGAAGGAGGTGGCGACGCCGTGCAGTGCGGCGAGCCGGGACAAGCCCATTCAGACTCCTGGGGACTCCGTGCCCCACGCGCTGCCGGACGCGGCCGGTTCGCTGGTCAGCGGGGCGAGGACGGCGAGCGGGGGCTCGCTGGTCAGGGGGACGGCCTCGGCGAGCGGGGGCTCGCTGGTCAGGGGTATGGCGTCGGCGAGCGGCGCTTCGCTGGTCAGCGGGCCGGGTGCGGTGGCGGGGGACGCGCTGATCAGCGGGGCTGGACCGGGTGCCTGTTTGGGCAGGGCGGAGAGCAGGAGCTGCGCGGTGGCGGGCATGGTGGCCTCCTGGCCGTGGAGAACAGGACAGAGCAGGCCTACCCAACGGGCGCCGCCGCAGACGTAGGCGTTATGACAACGAGTTCAACGTGCTCCGGGTCACAATCCGTTCCCGGAAGGCCGGTTGTCCGCAAGACATTCGTCTTTTTCGGCCATTCGGCGCTGTCTTTCGCGTTCCGCGCCGTCGCGCCCACCCCGCTCATCACACCGGCCACATCGGGCATTTCCGTACCGATCGCCCCACGCATTGACACCCTCACGCGCGGAGTGGTGGGCTCGGAGGCCGACGGTGGGAGCGAGGGGAGAACAGGGATGCGGCTCAGGCGCAGGACGCGGGCGACGGCCGTCGCCGTGGCCGTGCTCGGCGGGCTGCTCTCCGCCGGAGCCCCGGCCGCTCTCGCCGCCCCCACGGACCCCGGCACCACCGCCGTGGCCGGCCCCGGCCGTACGCAGGACGGCGCGCCGCCCGCCGTGTGGCCGCGCCCGCAGAGCATCGAGGCCGCCGGGCCGGCGGTCGCCCTCACCGACGAGGTCACCCTGGTCGCCGACGCGGCGGCCGACCCGTACGCCGTGGACGCCCTGCGCACGGTCCTGCGGGACGCGGGGGTGCGGACCGTCCACGAGACGCTGCCGGGCGCCGGGCCCGTGCTCCGGCTCGGCGGTGACGGGGCCTCGGACGCGCTGCGCACCCTGGGCGCGGCGGACCGCGCCGACCTGCCGTCCGGCGGCTACCGGCTCGCGACCGGACGGGTCGCGGGGCGCGGCACCATCGCCCTGGACGGCGTCGGCGAGGACGGGCTGTTCCACGGGGTGCAGTCGCTGCGCCAGCTGATCCGGGGCGGCGAGGTCGCCGGGGTCACCGTCCGGGACTGGCCGTCCACCGCGGTGCGCGGGCTGACCGAGGGGTTCTACGGGCAGCCGTGGAGCCAGGAGGACCGGCTCGCCCAGATCGACTTCCTGGCGCGAACCAAGCAGAACCGCTACCTCTACGCGGCGGGTGACGACCCGTACCGGCAGGCCCGCTGGCGCGACCCGTACCCGGAAGGCCGGCGGGCCGGGTTCCGGGCACTGGCCGAGCGGGCGCGGGCCGCACATGTGACGCTCGGCTGGGCGGTGGCCCCCGGGCAGTCCATGTGCCTGTCCTCTGACCGTGACCTGAAGGCGCTGAACCGGAAGATCGACGCGATGTGGGACCTGGGGGTGCGGGCCTTCCAGGTGCAGTTCCAGGACGTCAGCTACAGCGAGTGGCACTGCTCGGCCGACGCGGACACCTTCGGCAGCGGCCCCGAGGCGGCGGCCCGGGCGCACGCCCGCGTCGTGAACGGCGTGGCGCGCCATCTGGCGGAGCGCCATCCGGACGCGGAGCCGCCGTCGGTGATGCCTACGGAGTTCCACCAGGACGGCGCCACGGAGTACCGCACGGCGCTCGCCGCGCGGTTGGCGGACGACGTGCAGGTCGCCTGGACGGGCGTCGGGGTCGTGCCGAAGACCATCACCGGCGGCGAACTGGCCGGGGCGCGTGCCGCGTTCCGCCATCCGCTGGTGACCATGGACAACTACCCGGTCAACGACTACGCGCAGGACCGGATCTTCCTCGGCCCGTACACCGGACGGGACCCGGCGGTCGCGGCCGGCTCGGCGGCGCTGCTGGCCAACGCGATGGAGCAGCCGTCCGCGTCCCGCATCCCGCTGTTCACCTCGGCCGACTTCGCGTGGAACCCGAAGGCGTACCGGTCCGAGGAGTCCTGGGAGGCCGCCATCGACGACCTCGCGGGCGGGGACGCCGGCGGCGGGGACGCGCTGCGCGCCCTGGCGGGCAACAGCGCCGGGTCGGTGCTGGGCGGCGCCGAGTCGGCGTATCTGCGGCCGTTGATCACCGCGTTCTGGAAGGCGTACGCCGGCGACGACGCCAAGGCGCTCGACCGGGCGGCGAGCCGGCTGCGGGCCGCGTTCACCGGGATGCGCGAGGCCCCGGGGAAGCTGGCGGGACTGGCCGGCGGGCGGCTCGGCGACGAGGTCGGGCCCTGGACCGCGCAGTTGTCCCGCTACGGCCGGGCCGGTGAGCTGGCCGTCGATCTGCTCCGGGCCCAGGCGCGCGGCGACGGCGCGGCGGCCTGGCAGGCGTCGCTGGCGCTGGAACCGGTGCGCGAGGACATCGCGGCGGGCGGGGCGACGGTCGGTGCGGGGGTGCTCGGCCCGTTCCTGGACCGGACGCGCAAGGAGGCCGCCTCCTGGACCGGCACGGACCGGGCGGGCGGCAAGGTGACCGAGGCCCAGGGCAGCTACACGGTGCGCCTGGACCGGGCCCGGCCGCTGGAGGCCGTCACCGCGACGACCCTGCCGGGCGCCGGAGCGGTGTCGGGCGCCACGGTCCAGGCGCACGTGCCGGGCGAGGGCTGGCGCGCGCTCGGCCCGTTGTCGGAGAGCGGCTGGACCCAGGCGGCGGGCGAGGGGCTGCGGGCCGACGCGGTCCGGATCAGCTGGCCGGCCGCCACCCCCGTGGTCGCCGGGGCGCCGCCCCTGATCATCCCGCCGCTGGCGGGCGCGTCCATCGGCACGGGGACGGCCCCGCGGGTGCGGTCGCTGGTGCCGTGGTTCGGTGACGAGCCCGCCGCCCGGCTCGACCTCGCGCGCGGGGAGACGGACGCCGTGATCGGCGGCGGGCCGCAGGAGGTGCGGGCCCGGCTGTCCGGCCGCCGCCCGGCCGAGGTGCGGGGCAGACTGACCGCGAAGGCCCCCGAGGGCATCGAGGTGCGGGTGCCGAAGCGGACGACGGTGCCGCGCGGCACCCGGACCGAGGTCCCGGTGGAGATCACCGTGCCCGCGGAGACCCCGGCCGGCGAGTACGAGGTGCCGTTCAGCTTCGGCGACGAGCGGACCACCCTGACCGTCCGGGCCTACCCGCGCACCGCCGGGCCCGACCTGCTGCGCGGGGCCACCGCCTCCGCGTCGGGCGACGAGACCTCCGACTTCCCGGCGTCCGCCGCCTCGGACGGCGACCCGGAGACCCGCTGGTCCTCACCGCCCGAGGACGGGGCCTGGTGGCAGGCGGAACTGCCCGCCCCGGTCCGGCTCGGCCGGGTGGTGCTCGACTGGCAGGACGCGTACGCCTCCCGCTACCGCGTCCAGGTCTCCTCCGACGGCCGCACCTGGCGTACCGCCGCGACCCTACGGGAGGGCGCGGGCGGGCACGAGTCGGTGCGGATGGACGCGAAGGACACCCGTTTCATCCGTATCCAGGGCGACGCGCGGGCCACCGAGTACGGCTACTCGCTCTGGTCCGTGCAGGCGTACGCGGTGGCCGGGGACGGCTGACCGCCCCGGCCGCCCGGCCAACCGGCGACGGGGGCCCGGAGACGACGAGGGCCCGGGTCTCAGGCTGAGATGCCGTCGATCCGGGCCATCGCGTCGTCCGCGCCGAAGGGTTGCAGGTAGGGCAGCCAGCGCGGGTCGCGATGCCCCGTACCGATGATCCGCCAGGCGAGCCCGGTCGGCGGGGCGGGCTGCTGGTGCAGCCGCCACCCGAGCTCGGGCAGATGGCGGTCGGCCTTGACGTGGTTGCAGCGGCGGCAGGCCGCCACCACGTTGTCCCAGGCGTGCTGTCCGCCGCGGCTGCGCGGGATGACGTGGTCGACGCTGGTCGCGGCGGCACCGCAGTACATGCAGCGCCCGCCGTCCCTGGCGAACAGCGCCCGCCGGGTCAGCGGCACCGGCCCCCGGTAGGGGACGCGGACGAACCGCTTGAGACGGACGACGCTGGGCGCCGGAACGGCACGGGTGGCACTGTGCATGAAGGCGCCGGACTCCTCGAGACAGATGGCCTTGTTCTCGAGGACGAGGACGAGTGCGCGGCGGAGCGGTACGACGCCGAGCGGCTCGTACGACGCGTTGAGAACCAGGACATGCGGCACGGTTGATGCCTCCTTGTACGCCGGCGGCGCGTGGCTCGCGCCGGGACGATCCGATCTCAGTTTCCCCTCCTGCCTGGTCGAAGCGCCACCACGTACGGGTAACGGGCCGGAGGGATTTTTCCGCGCGCCGGGGCGCACGGGCCGTGCGCAGGCCCCGGAACAGGCGCTCGGGAAGCCCCCGCCGCCGCTGCCGCGTCCGATGTGGGATCGGCCACACGGCACCGCGTCCGGCCAGGTTCTTTATCCGTTCCGTATCCCCGGGTGAGCCGCGTCTCTCCCCCCGTTCACGGCAACGGAGCACGGGTGATGCCCCGTTAGTGTGGTTGTTCAGCGCTCGTCCGCTCGGCGCTCACCCCCTGGAGGTTCTGCCGTGCCCCTGTCCGCCCTGTTGGCCGCAGCCCCGTCACCGGAGCCCGGCGGCTCGCTGGACGAAGCCGCCAAGCAGGCCGGCAACGCCGCGGGCTGGGTGGAGGAGAACTGGTCCACCTGGCTGAACACCAGCCTGCGGATCGTCCTCATCGCGGCGGTCGCGGTCGTGTTGCGCCACGCGGTCCGCCGTGCCCTGACCAAGTTCATAGAACGGATGAACCGCAGCGCCCAGGCGGTCGAGGGCACCGCGCTCGGCGGCCTGCTGGTCAACGCGGAGCGCCGCCGCCAGCGCTCGGAGGCGATCGGCTCGGTACTCCGTTCGGTGTCCTCGTTCCTGATCCTGGGCACCGCGGCGCTGATGATCCTGGGCGCCTTCCAGATCAACCTGGCCCCGCTGCTGGCCTCCGCCGGGGTCGCCGGGGTCGCGCTCGGCTTCGGCGCCCGCAACCTGGTCACCGACTTCCTGTCCGGGGTCTTCATGATCCTGGAGGACCAGTACGGCGTCGGCGACACGATCGACGCGGGCGTCGCCTCCGGCGAGGTGGTCGAGGTCGGCCTGCGCGTCACCAAGCTGCGCGGCGAGAACGGCGCGATCTGGTACGTCCGCAACGGCGAGGTCAAGCGGATCGGCAACCTCAGCCAGGGCTGGTCCACGGCCGGAGTCGACGTGCAGGTGCGGCCCACGGAGGACCTGGAGCGGATTCGTACGGTGATCACCGAGGCCGCCCAGGCGATGGCCAAGGAGGACCCCTGGGCCGAGCGCCTGTGGGGCCCGGTGGAGATCCTGGGCCTGGACACCGTGCTGCTGGACTCGATGACGGTCCGGGTGAGCGCGAAGACGATGCCGGGCCAGGCGGTGGGCGTGGAGCGCGAACTGCGCTGGCGCATCAAGACGGCCCTGGACGAGGCGGGCATCAGCATGGTGGCCGGCGTCCCGGACGAGGCCCCGGCCGACGACCCCACGGCCGGTATGGCCGCCCCCTCGGCGTACGCGTCGGCCACCTCGCCGCAGTCCCTGGCGGCCACCCCGATCCCGCCGCCGAACGTCTCGAAGTAGCTCTCCCCGGCCGGGGCCCCCACGGGCCCCGGCCGTTTCTTTCCTGCTCAGGTAACGCTTTGGTTGCCACCGGGGTGCCGCCCATTGACGCCCCGGTGGCAGGCGCCCTACGGTCCTCTCACCGAACAGGAAACTTTCCTAACAGAGGGCAGGTGGCAAGGATCATGGCCGGAACCACGCCGGGCACCCCGAGCGTTCTGCGCGCCATGAACGACCGGGCCGCCCTCGATCTGCTGCTGGAGCACGGCCCCCTGACGCGGACGAGGATCGGGAAGCTCACCGGCCTCTCCAAGCCCACCGCCTCCCAGCTCCTGGCCCGCCTCGAAGCCGCCGGGCTCGTCATGGCCACCGGGACCGCCGCCGGACGCCCGGGCCCCAACGCCCAGCTGTACGCCGTCAACGCCTCGGCCGCCCATGTGGCCGGGCTCGATGTGAACGCCCACCGGATCGTCGCCGCCGTCGCCGATGTGACCGGCGAGACGGTCGGCGAGTACGAGCTGCGCACCCCGGGCCGGCGCGCCGACAGCGTGGTGCGGCAGGTGACCGGGGCGCTGGACGGGGCGGTGAAGGACGCCGGGCTGACCCGGTCGGACGTGCACCGGCTGGTCATCGGCACGCCGGGCGCCTTCGACCCGGGCACGGGCCGGCTGCGCTACGCCTCGCACCTGCCCGGCTGGCACTCCCCCACCCTGCTGGACGAGCTGGCGGCGGTACTGCCGATGCCGGTGGAGTACGAGAACGACGTGAACCTCGTCGCGGTGGCCGAACAACGGCTCGGCGCGGCCCGGGGCCACGACGACTTCGTCCTGCTGTGGAACGAGGAGGGCCTGGGCGCCGCACTCGTCATCAACGGCCGGCTGCACCGCGGCTTCACCGGGGGCGCCGGCGAGGTCGGCTTCCTGCCGGTGCCGGGGGCGCCGCTGGTCCGCCAGGTCACCAAGGCGAACGCGGGCGGCTTCCAGGAGCTGGCGGGCGCCCAGGTGCTCGCCAGGCTGGCCCGGGAACTCGGCATCGAGGACGAGGCGGTGCCCGGCTCCGGCACCCATCACGAGATCGCCGCGGCCCTGGTCGGCCGGGCCGCCGAGGCCGTGGCCGGGGACGGGGACGAGGACGGGGGCGGGCCGTACGGCCGGCTGCTCGATCTGTTCGCCACCGGCCTGGCGACCGGTCTCGCCTCCATGGTCGCCGTGCTCGACCCCGAGATCGTCGTCCTGTCGGGCGAGTTGTTCTCGCGCGGCGGGGAACCGCTGCGCGGCCGGGTCGCCGCCGAGCTGGCCCAGCTCGCGGCGTCCAGGCCCCGGCTGATCGCCGGTGACGTCATCCACCGGCCCGTTCTGCGCGGCGCGCTGGAGAGCGCGCTCGCCACCACCCGCGACGAAGTGTTCGACACCTCGCGCTGACCCCTCACGCCTCCGCTTCCCCGTACACGTTCCGCCCTTTCCTGCCCACCCCTTCACCGGGAGACACCACCATGTCCGGAAACCGCCGGAAGCCGGCCGCCGCACTCGCCGCGACCGCCGCGATAGCCCTGTTCGCCTCCGCCTGTACCGGGCAGAGCAGCTCCGGTGCCAGCGATGACGCGTCCAAGGAGACGACCATCACCTTCTGGCACGGCTGGAGCGCGCCGGGCGAGGTGAAGGGGATCGAGGCGACGATCGCCGCCTTCGAGAAGGCGCACCCCAACATCCATGTGAAGGTCGTCGGCAACATGACCGACGACAAGATCAACCAGGCGCTGCGCGCCGGTGGTTCCAAGGCGCCGGACGTGGTCTCGTCGTTCACCACGAACAACGTGGGCAAGTTCTGCTCGTCGAAGGCGTTCGTGGACCTCAACCCGTTCCTCAAGAAGGACGGCATCGACCCGGACACCACCTTCCCGAAGGCGATGAACGAGTACACCCAGTTCGACGGGGTGCGCTGCACGGTGCCGCTGCTGGGCGACGCGTACGGGCTGTACTACAACAAGGACGCGTTCAAGGCGGCCGGCATCGCGAACCCGCCGAAGACCTGGTCGGAGTTGGCGGCCGACGCGAAGAAGCTGACGAAGACCAAGGGCGACTCGTACGAGCAGCTGGGCTTCATGCCGAACTACCACGGCTACGAGTCCACCACCGAGCACTACCTCGGTGGCTGGAACCCGGCGTACTTCGACGCGGACGGCAAGGCGAACATCGCCAAGGACCCCGCGTTCGCCGCGATGCTGACGAACCAGAAGAAGCTGGTCGACTCGCTCGGCGGCTACGAGAAGCTGGAGAAGTTCCGGACCGGCTTCGGTGACGAGTGGGGCGCCAAGCACCCGTTCCACACCGGCCAGGTCGCCATGCAGCTGGACGGCGAGTGGCGGCTCGGCATGGCCGAGGACACCAAGCCGGAGTTCGAGATCGGCGTGGCCCCGATGCCCGTCGCCGACGACGAGGCCGACACCTACGGCAAGGGCTACCTGACCGGCACCATCGCCGGTATCGCGTCGACTTCCAGCAAGCAGAACGCCGCGTGGGAGCTGGTGAAGTTCATGACGACCGACACCGACGCGGTGGTGAACTTCGCCAACGCCATCCACAACGTGCCCTCCACGCTGGACGCGTTGAAGTCGCCGAAGCTGAAGTACGACCCGCGCTTCAAGACCTTCCTGGACATCGCGGCGAACCCGAAGTCCACCACCACCCCGCCCTCGGTGAACGGCGGCGCCTACCTGGTCTCCCTGCAGAACCTCGGCTTCGACGTCGAGAAGGGCAAGCAGAAGGACATCAAGGCGGGCCTGGAGAAGACCGCGGCGGAAATCGACGCGGCGATCGCCCAGGCGAAGTAGAGCCGGCACGATGAGCACGTACACACTCCGTTCGAAGCGCCGCCGGTCGGCGCTTCGGACGGCGGCCTTCATGTCGCCGTGGCTGATCGGGTTCTGCGTCTTCTTCGCCTACCCGCTGATCTCCACGCTCTACTTCTCCTTCACCAGCTACGACGGCTTCGCCGCCCCCGAGTTCAGCGGGCTGAAGAACTGGGCGTTCGTCTTCAACGACTACCCGCTGTTCTGGCCGGCGCTGCGCAACACGCTGTGGCTGGTCGTGGTCATGGTGACCTGCCGGGTGATCTTCGGGCTCGGGGTCGGGCTGCTGATCACCAAGATCAAGACGGGTACGGGCGTCTTCCGGACGCTGTTCTACCTGCCCTACCTGGCGCCGCCGGTCGCCGCCACGCTGGGCTTCGTCTTCCTGCTCAACCCCGGTACCGGGCCGGTCAACTCGATCCTCGGGGACCTGGGGATGGGGACCCCCGGCTGGTTCACCGACGCCACCTGGTCCAAGCCGGCGCTCACGGCTCTCGCGGTGTGGGGGGTGGGCGACCTGATGGTGATCTTCATGGCCGCGCTCCTCGACGTACCCAAGGAGCAGTACGAGGCGGCGGAGCTGGACGGGGCGACCGCCTACCACCGGTTCCGTTACGTCACGCTGCCGAACATCTCGCCGATCATCATGTTCGCCGTGGTCACCGGCATCATCCAGACGATGCAGTACTACACCCAGCCCCTGGTGGCCGGGAAGGTCGCCTCGGGTGTGATGGGCGGCTCGGGCCAGCAGTTCGAACCGGGCTATCCCGACAAGTCGACACTGACGCTTCCGCAGCTGGTCTACAACCTCGGTTTCCAGCGCTTCGACTACGGCTCCGCCTGTGTGGTCGCGCTCGTTCTCTTCGTCCTCGCCATGGCGTTCACCGCACTGCTGATGCGGCGCCGCAGCGGACTGATCCAGGCAGGTGAGTGACGTGGCGCAGGTTCTCGACACCCCGAAGGCCGCCGGGCCGGTGAGTGACCCCGTCACCCCGGCCCAGCGCGTCGCACGCCGCAAGGCGCTGCTGCACTGGATCGCCGTGCACTCGCTCGGCGTGGCGGCGGCCCTCTTCTTCGTGCTGCCGTTCGTCTTCCTCCTGCTCACCTCGCTGATGAGCGACCAGCAGGCACTCACCCGTGACCTGTGGCCGCACCCCTTCGAGTGGGCCAACTACAAGAAGGTGTTCGACACCCCGGGCTTTCTGACCTGGTGGAAGAACACCCTGCTGTACGCGGGCGTGGGCACCGTCCTGACGGTGGTGTCCTCGCTGCCCGTGGCGTACGCGCTCGCCAAGTTCCGCTTCCGCGGGCGGCACCTGTCGCTGATGCTCGTCATCTCGATGATGATGCTGCCGCCGCAGGTCGTGGTCATCCCGATGTACCTGTTCTGGGCCAAGCAGCTGGACCTGTCCGGCACGCTGTGGCCGCTGATCATCCCGATGGCCTTCGGCGACGCGTTCTCCATCTTCCTGCTGCGGCAGTTCCTGCTGACCATCCCCGACGAGTACCTCGACGCGGCGAAGGTCGACGGCTGCGGCGAACTGCGCACCCTGCTGCGCGTCGTGGTGCCGATGGCCAAGCCGGGCATCGCCGCGGTCGCCCTCTTCCAGTTCTTCTACGCCTGGAACGACTACTTCGGCCCGCAGATCTACGCCTCCGAGAATCCGGGGGCCTGGACCCTGAGTTACGGACTGGAGTCCTTCAAGGGCGCACACCACACCGACTGGAACCTGACCATGGCCGCGACCGTTCTGGTCATGGCCCCTGTGATCGTCGTCTTCTTCTTCGCACAGAAGGCATTTGTCGAGGGCGTCACACTGACCGGAGTAAAGGGCTGATTCATGAAGCTCGCAGTAGTGGGTGGCGGGTCCACCTACACCCCTGAACTGATCGACGGATTCGCCCGGCTGCGCGACACGCTGCCGGTCGAGGAGCTGGTCCTCGTCGACCCGGCCGCCGACCGGCTCGAACTCGTGGGCGGCCTCGCCCGGCGGATCTTCGCCAAGCAGGGCCACCCGGGGCGCATCGTCACCACCTCGGACGTCGACGCGGGCGTCGCCGGCGCCGACGCCGTCCTGCTCCAGCTGCGCGTCGGCGGCCAGGCCGCCCGCAACCAGGACGAGACGTGGCCGCTGGAGTGCGGCTGCATCGGGCAGGAGACCACCGGGGCCGGCGGCCTCGCCAAGGCCCTGCGCACCGTCCCGGTCGTCCTGGACATCGCCGAGCGGGTCCGGCGCACCAACCCGGACGCCTGGATCATCGACTTCACCAACCCGGTGGGCATCGTCACCCGCGCGCTGCTCCAGGCCGGGCACAAGGCCGTCGGCCTGTGCAACGTGGCGATCGGCTTCCAGCGCAAGTTCGCCCGGCTGCTCGACGTGACCCCCGGCGAGGTGCACCTCGACCACGTCGGGCTGAACCACCTGACCTGGGAGCTGGGGGTGCGCCTCGGCGGCCCCCGGGGCGAGGACGTGCTGCCGCGGCTGATCGCCGAGCACGGCGACGCCATCGCGGACGACCTGCACATGCCGCGCGCGATCGTGGACCGGCTCGGCGTCGTCCCCTCGTACTACCTGCGCTACTTCTACGCGCACGACGAGGTCGTACGCGAGCTGGGCACTCAGCCCTCGCGGGCGGCCCAGGTCGCCGCCATGGAGAAGGAACTCCTCGCCATGTACGGCGATCCGGCGCTGGACGAGAAGCCCGCGCTGCTCGCCAAGCGCGGCGGCGCCTTCTACTCGGAGGCGGCCGTGGACCTGGCGGCCGCTCTGCTCGGCGGCAGCGGCTCGTCGCACCAGGTGGTGAACACGTACAACAGGGGCACCCTGCCGTTCCTGCCCGACGACGCGGTGATCGAGGTGCAGGCGAAGGTCGACGCCTCGGGCGCGACGCCGCTCGCCGTGCCGGCCCTGGACCCGCTGTACGCGGGGCTGATCGGCAATGTCACGGCGTACGAGGACCTGGCGCTGCGGGCCGCGCTGCACGGGGGCCGCGACCGGGTGTTCAAGGCGCTGCTCGCACACCCCCTGATCGGCCAGTTCGAGTACGCCGAGGCGCTCACCGACAAGCTGATCGCGCACAACCGGGAGCACCTTCCGTGGGCGTGAACGGTTCGGTCCTCGCGATCGACGCGGGGAACAGCAAGACCGATGTGGCACTCATCGGTGCGGACGGCACGGTGCTGTCCACGGCCCGGGGCGGCGGGTTCCAGCCGCCGGTGGTCGGTGTCGGTACGGCGGTGGATGTGCTCGGCTCGGCGGTGGAACGGGTGCTGGCCTCGGCCGGCGTGGACACCGGGGCGGTCGCCCATGTGTCCGCCTGCCTCGCCAACGCCGATCTGCCGGTCGAGGAGGAGCAGCTGACCGAGGCGATCGGGGCGCGCGGCTGGGGCCGCACGGTCGAGGTGCGCAACGACACCTTCGCGATCCTGCGGGCAGGTGTGGACGAGCCGCGCGGGGTGGCCGTGGTGTGCGGCGCGGGGATCAACTGCGTCGGCATGGTGCCGGACGGGCGGACCGCCCGCTTTCCCGCGATAGGCCGGATCTCCGGTGACTGGGGCGGCGGTTCGGGGCTGTCCGAGGAGGCGATGTGGTTCGCCTCGCGGGCCGAGGACGGGCGCGGCGAGCCGACCGAGCTGGCCCGTACGCTCCCCGCCCACTTCGGGCTCGGCTCGATGTACGCGCTGATCGAGGCGCTGCACCTGGGCCGCGTCGAGCCGGAGCGCCGGCACGAGTTGACGCCGGTGCTCTTCGCGACGAGTGCGGCCGGCGACCCGGTCGCGCGCGCCCTGGTGGACCGGCTGGCCGATGAGGTGGTGGCGCTGGCCTCGGTCGCGCTGTCCCGCCTCGGGCTGCTCGGCGAGGAGGCCCCGGTGCTCCTGGGCGGCAGCGTACTGGCGGCCCGGCACCCGCAGTTGGACGACCGGATCACCGAACTCCTCGCGGTCCGCGCCCCGAAGGCGGTGGTACGGGTGGTGCAGGAGTCCCCCGTGCTGGGCGCCGGGCTGCTGGGCCTGGACCACACGGGAGCGGCGCCCGAGGTGCACGCCAGGCTGCGAGCGCAGTACGCCTGACGGGCGGACAGCAGCCCGGGTCCACAGGGGCGTCCCGTAGCCTTCGGGTTGCGGGGCGCCCTTCTCGTACGGGAACCGATCGGTCGCCCCGCACGTGTTGATGGTGGGGAGGACGGTCCGTCGGGGGATCGTGCCGTCGTCCGCCTTGATCAACGGCGCGGGTCTTGATCGAATGCTGTTGACTGCGGCCGGCCACGGTCGGCCGCTGTACGGGCCGGTGCTCGATCCAGACGTTCTGGATGTGTGTGCCGGTCCCTGCGGCCATACTTCTGGCCGGGTACCAGTCCTCCGATCGGCCGGGGGGCGGGCCGCCGTCAGTGACCGAGGGGGAGGTCGAGTGACACACCCGCCGAGTGTGCTCCGGGCGCCGCACAGCGCGCCGGAGCAGCCGCCCGCACCGGCGGCCGCACCCGTACCGCCGCAGCACAGCGCCCGCGCGGTCGTGGGCGAGCGGCTGCGTGCCGCGGCGACCACCGAACCGGGCCGGCTCCAGATCATCGGGGCCGTACTGGCGCTGCTCGTCGTGGCGTTCGGGGCGGTGACGGCGTTCGAGATCAGCGACCGGGCGGCGGCGGCCAATGACGTGGTGGAGCGCAGCCAGCCGCTCAGCGCGGACGCGGCGGGCATCTACCGCTCGCTGGCCGACGCGGACGCGGCGGCGGCGAGCGGCTTCCTGGCCGGGCCGCAGGAGCCGCGCGCGGTGCACGAGCAGTACACGAAGGACATCGAGGAGGCGTCCCGGCTGCTGGTGAAGGCCGCGGCGAACACGGGCACCTCGACGGAGTCCGGCCGCGAGATCACCACGCTCAACGAGGGGCTGCCGCGCTACACGGGCCTGATCGAGCGCGCCCGCGCCACCAACCGGCAGGGGCTGCCGCTGGGCGGCGCCTACCTCCGGTACGCGAACCAGAAGATGTCCGGCGAGCTGCTGCCGGCCGCCGAGCGGCTGTACGCGGCGGAGACCGGCCGGCTCGACGGGGACCAGCACTCCGCGCGGGCCCGGCCGTTCTTCTCGCTCGGCATCGGCGTCGTCGCGCTGGCGGTGCTGTTCTGGGCGCAGCGGCGCAACTACCGCCGTACGAACCGGGTGTTCAACCACGGTCTGGTGGCCGCGACGGCGGCGACGACGGTGTTGCTGCTGTGGCTGGCGGTGGGGCACACGGTGGCCCGCTCCGACCTGGCCACGGCCGATTCGCACGGGCAGCAGTCCATGGACGTGCTCAACCGGGCGCGCATCGACTCGCTGAAGGCGCGCGCCGACGAGAACCTGACGGTGGTCGCCCGGGGCGCGGTGCTCACCGCGGACGGCAAGAACGACAAGTACGAGACGGATTACACCACGGGCATGAAGGCGCTCGGCGATGAGCTGGGCAGGGCGGCGAAGCTCGCCGCGGACACCGGTGACACCGAGGGCGGCAAGCCGGTGGCGGCGGCGGCCAAGGCGGTCACCGAGTGGCAGGGCCGCCACCGGACCGCCCGCAAGACCGATGACGCCGGCGACTACGAAGCCGCCCTGGAGCAGATCATCGGCTCGGAGAACTCCACGGGCGCGTCCTTCAAGAAGGTGGACGACGCCCTGCGCGAGGCGCTCGCGCACGAGCAGAGCGAGTTCACCGAGGCCGCGCGGGACGGCCGCGGCGCCCTGGACGGCCTCCCCGTCGGCGCGGCGGTCCTGGCCGTGCTGGGCGCGGTCGCGGCGATCGTCGGGGTCAACCGCAGGCTCTCGGAGTTCCGGTGACAGGGGAAGCGATGACAGCGAACGACCCGAGGACGGGCCGCGGGCCACTGCGCCGGCTGCGCGGCTGGGGCGGGGTGACCGCCATGGCCGCGGCCTGCGCGCTGACGGCGTCGCTGACCCTGCTGCCCCTCTCCCACGCCGGTGACGACGTCTTCGGCCCGCAGCTGACGGGGCCCGGCGCGACGCACGCCCTCCAGACGCGGGCCGATTCCTGCACGGACCCGGAGGCGAGCCTGCGGCCCTCCGAGGTGGACGGCGACGCCGTCAGGCGCATCAAGGAGCGCGGCAAGCTCATCGCCGGCGTCGACCAGAACAGCTTCCAGTGGGGCTTTCGCAACCCGGAGTCCGGGAACCTCGAAGGCTTCGACATCGATCTGGTGCGGGCCGTCGCCAAGGACATCCTCGGCGACGGCGACAAGGTGATCTTCCGGGCGATTCCGACCAACCAGCGCATCGCCGCGCTGGAGAACGACCAGGTCGACGTCGTCGTGCGGACGATGACGATCAACTGCGCCCGGCTGAAGCAGGTCTCGTTCTCCACGGCCTACTTCCAGGCCGGTCAGCAGGTCCTCGCCGCGAAGGAGGACCACTCGATCACCGGGTTCAACTCCTCGCTGGCCGGCAAGCGGATCTGCACCGCGGAGGGCTCCACGGCGTACGAGGCGCTGGAGAAGGAGTCGTTCGGCTCCGTCTTCAAGGACAAGCACGACGGCACGGCGGCCGACGAGGACCAGCTCACCGTCCCCAACCAGCTGGACTGCCTGGTGC
Organism: Streptomyces sp. A0958; assembly: GCF_004795035.1. GTDB lineage: Bacteria > Actinomycetota > Actinomycetes > Streptomycetales > Streptomycetaceae > Streptomyces. The sequence continues at coordinate 3,495 of NZ_SSBK01000029.1, read as the reverse complement.
GGCTCCAGCTGGGCGAGGTCGACGCGGTCGTCACGGACAACGCGCTGGCCGCCGGCCAGGCCGCCCAGGACCCGGCCGTGGAGCTGAAGGGCGACCCGTTCACCAAGGAGTACTACGGCGTGGCCGCGAAGAAGGGCGCCGACGACCTGGTCGCCCGGGTCAACAAGGTGCTGGTCGACTACCGCGCCGGTGGCACGGCCAGCCTCTGGATGCAGTCGTACCGCGACTGGCTGGAGGACGGCCTGCCGGGAATCAAGGCGCCGCCGGAGCCGAAGTACCGGGACTAGTCCGTCCGGCCGTTGCGGGCCGGCGGGTGGCAGCACTGATCCTGCCGGGCCCCCGCCCGGCAGGGAGAGCGGAGAGGTGATCGATGGGCGCCGCCGGCCCCTTCCCCAGCTACGCGGCACGGCCCCCCGGCCCGGTCATGGACCGGGACGAGGCCGACCGTGCGCTGGCCCGGCTCGGCGCGGAGCACGAGGCGATCGAGACCTCTCTCCTCGCCCTCCAGGACCACGCCGGCCGCCGCCTCCTGGAGGGCGCCGAGCTGACCGGTGTCACCAAGGAGCGGTGGACCGTCACCGAGCAGTCGATCACGCTGCTGTGGAGCTACTTCGACGCGTACGCGGCCGTGCTGAACGAGGCGCGCGAGGTGCGGGCCAGACGCCGCCACCCCAACCGGGACGACCTGACGGCCCTGACCGAGCTGCTGCGCGGCCAGGGGGTCACGGTGGCGCACGCGGCGGCCGGGCACGACCCGTCGGTCAGCGGCCCGGCCCGGCTCTCCGAGCGGTTCACGCTGGAGGAGCTGGTCTCCCGGATGAACGGGCTGTACGCGCGCGCCCTCGACATGGTCGTCGCCTCCGACGCCGTGTGGTCGGCGATGCCCGCCCGCATAGACCTCCTCGCCGCCGAACTGCGCCGCACCCACTCGCTGGCGCACTCGGTGGGCGTACGGCCCGGGGAGCACCCCGCGGGCGACGACCTGGAGTCGATCACCGAGGAGCTGGCCACGCTGCGGGCCCAGGTGGTCTCGGACCCGCTGGCGTTCTGGCTGCCGGGCCCCGGCAGCGCGGCGCCCGGCGGCGGGCGCCCCGACACCACGCGCTACGACCGGGCGGCCCGGGCGCTGGAGGACGTGCGGCGCGAGGTCGAGGCGGTGCTCGCCGTCCGGCAGGACGCCGAACAGCGCCTCGTGCACCTGCGCGACGTGCTCTCCCGGGCGGACCGCACGCTGGCCGAGGCCCGGGTGGCGCGCGGCGAGGTGCTGGCCAAGATCGCCGCGTCCGAGGTGCCCGCGGTCAACGGCCCGCCGACCGCCCTTCAGGAGCGCCTGGCGGCCGCGTCGGAGTATCGCAGGCACGCCCGCTGGCACCGCCTCTCGCCGCTCCTGGAGACCCTGGAGCGGGAGGCCGAGGAGGAGTTGCTGCGGGCCCGGGAGCAGCTGACGGCGGTCACCGCGCCGCTGGCCGTCCGGGCGGAGCTGCGCGGCCGGCTCGACGCGTACAAGGCGAAGGTGGCGCGGCACGGCCTGGCGGAGGACCCGGTCCTCATCGAGCGCTACGACGCGGCGCGCCGGATGCTGTGGAGCGCCCCGTGCGATCTGCGGGTCGCCGCGCAGGCCGTGCAGCGCTATCAGGACGCCGCGCTGGAGCTGCTGGGCGGAGGCCGGGGGGCGTCCGGCCCGCAGGACCGGCGGGGGCATCCGTGAGACGGCCCGGGCCCGGGGAGCGCACAGCGGGCATGAGCAGGAGTGACGGACCGTCGAGGCCGCCGAGGCGGCGGGGCGAAAAGGGGGAACGAACATGAGTACGCAGTGCCAGCGCCCCGCGTGCGAGGGCAGTTACGAGGACATGGGCGGCGGCGAGCTGTACTGCGACACCTGCGGTCTGGCACCCGTCGTGTCGCCAGTGGGGTCTCCCCCGTTCGAGCGAAGCCGAGAACTCGGGGAGGGGATGGTGAGTTCGCCGCCGACCGGGATCGCGGGCGGCGGGCGGGCGAGCAGCCGGGGCAGCGACAGTTCCTCGGCCCGCAGCGGTTCGCAGGCCTCGTCGCGGGCCTCCTCGCGGTCCTCGTCGCGTTCGTCGACCTCGCGGCGTTCGGTGTCGGGGCGGCTCTCGCGGTCGCTGTCCGGCGGGACGGCCTCGCATTCGGTCTCGGTGCGTTCCTCGGCCAGGTCGACCAACGCGTCGGGCCGCAACCGGCTCGGCGCCGGTCTGGTGCAGGTGCCGGACGTGCCGCGCCCCGATCCGCGTACCGCCGTGATGGAGAACCCGGAGGTGCCCGAGCGCAAACGGTTCTGTTCGCGTTCGGACTGCGGGGCGCCGGTGGGCCGGTCCCGGGGCGACCGGCCGGGCCGCACCGAGGGGTTCTGCACCAAGTGCGGCCACCCGTACTCCTTCGTGCCCAAGCTCCGGGCGGGCGATGTCGTCCACGGGCAGTACGAGGTGGCGGGCTGTCTGGCGCACGGCGGGCTCGGCTGGGTCTATCTCGCGGTGGACCGGGCGGTCTCCGACCGGTGGGTGGTCCTCAAGGGCCTGCTCGACACGGGTGACCAGGACGCCATGGCGGCGGCCATCTCGGAGCGTCGGTTCCTCGCCGAGATCGAGCACTCCAACATCGTGCGCATCTACAACTTCGTCGAGCACCTGGACCAGCGGACCGGTTCGCTGGACGGGTACATCGTCATGGAGTACGTCGGCGGCAAGGCGCTCAAGGAGATCGCCAACGAGCGCCGCACACCGTCCGGGAAGCGGGACCCGCTGCCGGTCGAGCAGGCGTGCGCGTTCGGCATCGAGGCCCTGGAGGCGCTGGGCCACCTGCACAGCCGCAACCTGCTGTACTGCGACTTCAAGGTCGACAACGCGATCCAGACCGAGGACCAGCTGAAGCTCATCGACATGGGCGCGGTCCGCCGGATGGACGACGACGAGTCGGCGATCTACGGCACGGTCGGCTACCAGGCGCCGGAGGTCGCGGAGCTGGGCCCGTCGGTCGCCTCCGACCTGTACACGGTGGCCCGCACGCTGGCGGTGCTCACCTTCGACTTCCAGGGGTACACGAACGTCTTCGTGGACTCGCTGCCGGACCCGGACAACATCGAGGTGTTCCGGACCTACGAGTCGTTCTACCGGCTCCTGGTGCGGGCCACCGACCCGGACCCGGCCCGGCGGTTCGCCTCGGCGGCGGAGATGGCCGAGCAGCTGACGGGTGTGCTGCGGGAGGTGGTGTCGCTTCAGACGGGCCGCCCGCGCCCGGCTCTTTCGACGCTGTTCGGCGCGGAGCTGCGGGTCACCGACACGGAGCTGTTCGCCGCCCCGACGGGCGAGGTGTCGCTCCTCGGCGCCCGCGGAGCCGCGTCCGGCGGCTCCGGGTTCTTCGGGCGCCGGCGGGGCACGGCGGGTGCCCCGGCGCACTCGTCGCCCGTCCCGCCCGCCGCGGCGACCCCGCCCGGGGGCGCTCCGGGGGCGCTGCCCGCCGGTCCGCCTCCCGCGTCCG
>NZ_SSBK01000028.1 GCF_004795035.1 Streptomyces sp. A0958 | reverse complement strand
AGGGGCCTGGGGCCGGCACGCCGAGGAGTGGGGTCTCCCCTGTTCGAGCGAAGCCGAGAACTTGGGGAAGCACCTGACGCCGCCCGGCCGCCCTTCGGGCGACGACGGCAGTTTGAAGACAGGCCCTGGGCCCTGCCGTAGCCCGGCGCCCGCCCCATCCTCGTACGCCCCCCGAAAGCCCCCCGCGCACTCCGGCGCGGGGGGCCGGCGCGTTCCGGCCGCGCTGTCTTCACCACCCACTTCGGTAACTCGGCGCATATGGGAAGGTCCGATCTGTCACTCTGTCCGTGTCGTCAGCGGCGCATAACGGAGAACAGGCAGAGCGAGAACAGGTCAGGAGCCGCCCTGTGGGGTCCATTCCCTTGCAGCGGGACATCGTGCAGCGTCCCGGAACCACCGCCGCTTCCACCGGTACACAGCCGGTCGCCCGGACCAGCCTGCCCGGGAACCTCCTCGCGCCCTCCGCGGCCCGGCGGTTCGTCACCGCCGCGCTCGCCGAGTGGAGCGGGCTCGGGCTGCCCGCCGCCGTGGGGTTCAGCGACCGGCTGACCGACGACGCGGCGGTGATCGTCAGTGAGCTGGTCACCAACGCCGTCGTCCACGCGGGCACCAACGTCGAACTGCTCTTCCGGCTGGAGGAGGCAACCGAGGAGGAGGCGTCCGCCCTGGTCCTGGAGGTCTCCGACCACCACCCGGCCCGCACGGTGCGCGGCGACCACGGACACGGCGCCGAGGGCGCGAACGAGCCCGCCGACTACGGGCGCGGCCTGGAGCTCGTCGCCACCCTCGCCGAACGCTGGGGGATCACCTACCGCACCGGCCTCAAGACCGTCTGGGCCCGCCTCCCCGTCGACGACTGGAACCCCTTCCCCGACGCCCGCGGCGAGCCCGGCTTCGAACGCGGACTGCGCGCCGCGGAACTCCTCGCCCCCACCGCCCGGCGCGCCCTGCGCGACGACGGGGACTGGGCCGGGCGCGGCGCGCTCTCGTTCCTCGCCGAGGCCTCCGATCTGCTGGCCGGACAGCTGGACGAGGACATCGTGGCGGCGCTCGCCGGACAGTTACTCGTCCCCCGGCTCGCCGACTGGTGCGCGATCTGGCTGGAGCCCGAGAGCGGCGGCCCCTCGGCCGTCCCCCGCCTCGCCAAGGTCTGGCACGTGGACGAGGACCGCATCCCGCCGCTGCGCGCCCTCCTGGAAGGGGACCCGCTCCGGCTCCCCGAGCGGGTCGGCACCGGCGCCGTCTCCATGCCGTGGCCCGGGGGCGCCGAGGACGGCGAGACGCCGGAGAAGGACGGGGCGGAGGCCGAGGGCGTCGCGCTCGCCTACCGGATCACCTCGGGCGGCCGCACCCTCGGAGCCGTACTCCTGGGCCGCGAGTCCACCGCGCGCGTTCCCGACGAGCTCACCGCCCTCATCGAGGACTTCGTCCGCAGGGTCGGCCTCGCCGTCGGCGCGGCCCGCGCCTACACCCGCCAGGCCACCATCAGCCGCATCCTGCAACGCGGACTGCTGCCCAGCAAGGTCGCCCGGATACCGGGCGTCGCCAGCTCCCTGGTCTACGAGCCGAGCGACGACGGGGTCGTCGGCGGCGACTTCTACGACATCTTCCCGTGCCCCGGCGACCGCTGGTGCTTCGTCCTCGGCGACGTCCAGGGCAGCGGCCCCGAGGCCGCCGTCGTCACCGGGCTCGCCCGCCCCTGGCTGCGGCTGCTGGCCCGCGAGGGCTTCCAGGCCGACGAGGTCCTGGTCCGCCTCAACCGGCTGCTCCTGGACGACGCGATGGAGGCCGCCGAGGCCGCCGCGCTCATGGTCGCCGCCGCCGGCGGCCAGCACTCCGCGGACAGCGGACAGTCCCGCTTCCTGTCCCTGCTGTACGGGGAGCTGGTGCCGCTGCCCGGCGGCGGCGCCCGCTGCACCCTGGCCAGCGCGGGCCACCCGCTGCCGCTGCTGCTGCGCCCCGACGGCACCGTGCGGCCCGCCGCCGAGCCGCAACTGCTGCTCGGCCTCATGGACGACGCCGTCTACGAGACCCAGAGCTTCGACCTGGCCCCCGGCGACAGCCTGCTCTGCGTCACCGACGGGGTCACCGAGCGGCGCTCGGGCCCGCTGATGTTCGACGACGGCGACGGGCTCGCCCGGGCCCTGTCCGGCTGCGCGGGGCTGAGCGCCGAGGGGATCGCGGACCGCATCAAGCACGCCGTGCACGCCTTCGCCGAGCGCCCGCCGGACGACGACCTGGCGCTGCTGGTGCTCCAAGCCGAACAGACCGAGCAGACAGAGCGGGCCGAACAGACCGAGCAGACAGAGCGGGCCGAACAGACCGAACAAACAGGGCGGACCGAACAGACCGAATAGACCGAACAGGCCGAATAGACCGAGCAGGCCGAGGAGACCTGACAGGCCCTACGGGAGCAGTGGCGTCCGGTTGCCGGGCGGCGCGCGACAATGGGCGGTATGCCTTCCGTACTGCCCGATGGTGAACCCGTGCCCGACGACGGGGCGCTGCCCCGCCATGCCCTGGAAGGCGCAGCCGGCCGCCCGCTCGGCTTCTACCTGCACGTCCCGTACTGCGCGACCCGCTGCGGCTACTGCGACTTCAACACCTACACCGCGACCGAGCTGCGCGGCTCCGGCGGTGCGCTCGCCTCCCGCGACAACTACGCCTCGCACCTCGTCGGCGAGATCCGCCAGGCCCGCAAGGTGCTCGGCGACGACCCCCGCCCGGTGCGCACGGTCTTCGTCGGCGGCGGCACACCGACCCTGCTGGCGGCAGCCGACCTGGTCCGGATGCTGGCCGCGGTCCGCGAGGAGTTCGGGCTCGCGGACGACGCCGAGATCACCACCGAGGCCAACCCCGAGTCCGTCGGCCCCGCCTACCTGGCCGAGCTGCGCGAGGGCGGCTTCAACCGGATCTCCTTCGGCATGCAGAGCGCCCGGCAGCACGTCCTGAAGATCCTCGACCGCGCCCACACCCCCGGCAGGCCCGAGGCCTGTGTCGCCGAGGCGCGGGCGGCCGGTTTCGAGCACGTCAACCTCGACCTGATCTACGGCACCCCCGGCGAGTCCGACGACGACTGGCGCGCCTCCCTGGACGCGGCGATCGGCGCCGGACCCGACCACGTCTCCGCGTACGCGCTGATCGTCGAGGAGGGCACCGGGCTCGCCCGCCGGATCAAGCGCGGCGAGATCCCGATGACGGACGACGACGCGCACGCCGACCGGTACCTCATCGCGGACGAGGCGATGGCCGCCGCCGGTTACTCCTGGTACGAGGTGTCGAACTGGGCCCGCACGCCCGAGGGCCGCTGCCTGCACAACGAGCTGTACTGGCGCGGGGCCGACTGGTGGGGCGCCGGACCCGGCGCGCACAGCCACGTCGGGGGCGTGCGCTGGTGGAACGTGAAGCACCCCGGTGCGTACGCCCAGGCGCTCGCCGAGGGGCGGTCGCCGGGGGCCGGGCGCGAGATCCTTTCCGCCGAGGACCGCCGCGTCGAGCGCATCCTGCTGGAGCTGCGCCTGGTCGACGGCTGCCCGCTGTCCCTGCTGGCCCCCGCCGGGCTCGCGGCGGCCCGCCGGGCGGTGGACGACGGGCTCCTGGAGCCGGCGCCGTTCGACGACGGGCGGGCCGTGCTCACCCTGCGCGGACGCCTGCTGGCCGACGCCGTGGTGCGCGACCTCGTGGACTGAGGTGCGGGCGCGCGCTCACTCCAGCGGACAGCCCGGCGGGGTGAGGGCGCGTCCCCCGGCCGCGCGGCCGCAGATGATCCGGGCGTGGCTGCGGCCGTCCGGGTAGGTGACCTGGACGACGTCGAGACCGTGGCCCGCCTGCTTCTCGTACGGGATGAAGCCGCGGAAGGTGATCGTGCCCGTGGGCATGGTCCGCAGCTTCACCGCGTACAGGTTCGACCAGGTCTCCGCCGCGCTGTTCACCGCGTCGCCGTGGCTCGCCGCGTCGTAGAGGGCGGCCGTGGCGCTGTAGGAGATCACCGATTGGCCGCTGGCGAACAGCGGGTCCTCGTACGCCTTGGTGGCCGGCAGCCGGGGCAGCGTCCCGCCCTCGGGCAGCAGCTTCTCCAGCGCCCGGTGCGACTCCGTGTAGAAGCCGTCGGCCCGGCCGCGGCTCATCGGGGCGAGCGCCGTGTGGTAGAGCGTGACGTTCTTCGTGGTGTCCGTGCTCGCGTCGAGCCGCGCCTTGGTCAGGTCGTCGCCCGTGAAGACGGTGATGGGGCGGCGGGAGCAGCTGTGCGCGAGCCGGCTCATCAGGTTGGCGACGTCCTCGACCCGGCCCGCGAAGTACAGGGCGTCCGGGGCCTGGTCCGCCCCGCAGATCTGCTGCACCGGCTTGTCCAGGTCGGCGCTGCTGCGGCGGCCGAGTCCGTAGTCCACCTGCGGGGAGCGCTTGAACCCCGCCTTGTCCAGCATCGTGCGGCCCACCTCGCGCTGCTCCAGCGTGTAGCGGTCCTTGTCGTTGTTGCCGAGCTTGCGCGACAGGACCAGGGCCCGGGGCTTGCGCTTCCCGGCCACCCGCGCGGCCACCTGCTTCGCCACCAGCCCGAGGGTGTCCGCCTGCTCCTGGTCGGTCGCCGCAATGCCGAAGTAGTTGGAGTAGTCCGTCGCCAGATAGCCGCCGGAATTGGTGGTGTCCACGATGGGCAGACCGGCCTGCTGCAACAGCTCGGTGGCCTTCGGGCTGTCGGTCGTGTCGCGCCCGAGCCCGACGACTCCGACGACCGAGGGGTCTCTTTCGGCCACCTCGATGATCTTCTTCACGGCGGGGATCTGCTGGAGCATGTCCTGCCCGCCGTTGGCGGTGAGCACCCGCAGCTTGACGGAGAAGTCGAGCGTGTTGGTGTGGTGCTGGTAGAGGTAGACGCCGGTCAGCTCCTCCAGGGCCTTGCGGGTGCCCGCCGGGGAAGGGGCGGTGAACGGACCCGCGTAGATCAGGGTCACGTACTTGTCGCCCGGCTCGATCGAGGCGTTCTCCTCGGACACGGCCCGCTCGATCCGGTCGAAGGTGACGCCCTCGCCGGCCCCGTCCAGCTCCAGCTCGTTGCCCGCCGCGAAGCGCACCCGTGTGGTCGTCGCCACGCCGATGCACTCCTTGTCCCCGCCGCCCGGGGCGGGCAGCCGCACCGAGTCCGTGTTGACGTCGGTGAGCGGCCCGTGGCAGTAGCGGTCCGCCAGGTGGTTGCTGACCAGCAGCGTCCCGAGCAGGGCGCCCGCCAGTAGACAGGCGACCGTCGTCCGCGACATGACCCACCACACCCACGTCCTGCGCACCCGCTCCGTGACCAGCTGCGCGTGCCCGTGCTCATGGGTCAGCTGCTCGGTCGACAGCGGCAGCCGCAGCACCCAGGCGAGCGTGGCGGCGGCCGAGGGGGACTGGCCGACGCTGAGATGGCTGACCCAGTCCTCGTAACGGGCGCGCGCCGCGCCGCTGTGCGTGGGCAGCGGATCGGGCGGCAGCGGCGGGGTGTGCCGCAGGATCTCCGCCGCCGGCAGGGACGCCAGGAGCAGCAGCGGGTCGACCTCGCTGCGCCGGGAGCGGACGTTGTTGATGGCGTTGATCAGCTGGATGCCGCCGTTGTCCTGCACGGCCGTCGGCAGGAAGACCACCGGCGGTACGGTGCGCTTGCCGCGCCGCCAGTCCGGCGCGTGCGGGCGGTAGTTGTTGCGCAGGTCCTCCAGCAGCGCCTGCACCCGCAGCTCCAGGTGGAACTGGCGGGAGCGCTCGTCGCCCGCCGCCGCGTCGGCCACCCGCCCCGCGACCACCGCCGCCCGCGCCCGGATCACCCGCCACGAACCGCTGGGCGAGAACCGCGACCAGCCGTCCGACGGATAGCCGGTACTGGCGGCGGCCAGCGACGAGGTGGTGGCGAACCACCTGCTGGCCCGGCGCAGCCACAGCAGCGGCGGCGCCGACGTCGTCAGCAGCCGGACGACGGCGAGCCCGAGGACCGCCCCCACGGCCACCAGCGTGGTCGGCAGCCAGCCGATCTCGCCGAGCAGCACACCCAGGACCGCGATGACCACGGCCCCGACGAACGTCTCGGGCCGCACCGACTCCCGGAACGCGCCCCACCAGGTGCCGGGCCCGCGCCGCCCGGCCCGCCAGCGCAGGGTGCTCAGCTCCTGCAGAATCCGTTCGTCGCGCTGGTCCCGCGAGCCGGCCGGGTCCGGGTCCCGGAGCACGGCGGTGGTGGCCTGCTCGATGGCGCCGAGCAGCCGGGAGCGGGGAAAGGCGAACGGCTTGTACTGCGAGCCGCCCCGGGTCTCCCACGGCTTCTCGGTCAGCGTCCGGACCAGGTCCAGGGCGGCGTCGTACGGTGTCTCGCCGCGCCCTTCGAGCAGCTTCAGGGGAACCCGGCGCGGCAGGTTGGCCCGGTGGATCTGGCGCACGATCTGCTCGACCCTGGCGTCCACGGCGGCCGGCACATCGGCGTCGGCGGCCTGGAGGACCACCAGCGGCATCACCGGCCGGTTGTCGCGGTAGCGGTCGATGAGCTGCTGCACGAAGTGGAAGACGGCGGAGGCCGCCTCGTTCTCCGCACTGTCCCGCCATACCTCGCGCGCCATCGCCCGCCCCCGTGCCTTCCCTCGCGAAAAGAGCCTGGCACCACTCAATAACCGATGATGCGTGTGAGGCGCAGGGAATCCTCCGGATCGGTGCGGGATCGGCGGGAAGACCCGCCGGACATCAGGCCGGAAGGGTGACGAAATCAATCAATTCCTCTACGCGGCCCAGGAGTTCGGGCTGAAGATCCCGGTAGGAGTGGACCGAGGAGAGGATGCGCTGCCAGGCCGCCCCGGTGTTCTCCGGCCAGCCCAGCGCCCGGCACACGCCGGTCTTCCAATCCTGGCCGCGCGGCACCACCGGCCAGCCGGCGATCCCCACCGAGGACGGCTTCACGGCCTCCCACACGTCGATGTACGGATGGCCGACCACCAGGACGTCGCCGTCCGAGACCTGCGCCGCGATCCGGGACTCCTTGGAACCGGGCACGAGATGGTCGACCAGCACCCCGAGCCGCGCGTCCGGAGCCGGCGAGAACTCCCGCACGATCGCCGGCAGGTCGTCGACGCCCTCCAGGTACTCGACCACCACGCCCTCGATCCGCAGGTCGTCGCCCCAGACCCGCTCGACCAGCTCCGCGTCGTGCCGCCCCTCCACGTAGATCCGCCCGGCCCGCGCCACCCGCGCCCGCGCCCCGGGCACCGCCACCGATCCGGAGGCCGTACGCGCGGGCCGCACCGGGCCGCCGGCCGACGGGCGCACCAGCGTCACGACCCGCCCCTCCAGCAGGAAGCCGCGCGGCGCCATCGGGAAGACCCGGTGCTTGCCGAAGCGGTCCTCCAGGGTCACCGTCGGCCCCTCGGCGGTCTTCTCGCACCGGACCACCGCACCGCAGAAGCCGGTGGCGACGTCCTCCACGACGAGATCGGGCTCGGCGGGCACCTCGGGGACGGGGGCGGACTTCTTCCACGGCGGGGTCAGATCCGGCTGGTAGCTGCGCATCGCACGACGATAAGCGGGGGAAGGGCTACGACACGCCGGAGGGGATGCCTCCCATGCCCTTCAGGCTGTGGGGAGGCCGGCCAGCCGGTCGCGTTGCGCCCGGACGAACCCCGCGTCCACCACCGCCCCGTGCCCCGGCACGTACAGCGCGTCCTCGCCACCCAGCGCCAGCAGCCGGTCCAGCGCACACGGCCAGCGGGTGGGGTGGGCGTCCGGGCCCGCCTGCGGTTCGCCGGACTCCTCGACCAGGTCGCCGCAGAACACGATCGCGGGGGAGCCGGGGGAGCCCGGGACCAGCACCGCGAGGTCGTGGCCGCTGTGCGCCCGGCCCAGATTCACCAGCAGCACCTTCCGGCCGCCGCCCAGATCGAGCGTCCGCTCCCCGTGCACCTCGTGGCGCGGGGCCACCAGCACATCGGCGGACTCCGCCGCGTCCGGCTCGGGCAGGCCGTGCCGCACCGCGTCCGCGTACAGCTCGTCCGCGCCGTGCCGCAGCAGCTCCGCCGTGCCCGCCGCGCCGTACACCCGCGCCTCGGCGAAGGCGGCCGTGCCCAGTACATGATCGAAATGGGGGTGGCTGAGTGCGATGTGCGTCACCCGCCGGCCGAGCAGCGACTGGGCCTGAACGCGCAGCCCGGCCCCTTCGCGGAGTGACGAACCGGTGTCACAGAGCAGCACCGCGTCCGGTCCCACCACCAGCAGAGCCGTCGCGTCCCAGACCGGAAGGCGTCTGCGGCCCACTCCGTGACCCAGTCGCTCCCAGCCCAGCTCTTCCCAAGAGACGTCCATGCGGCGACGCTATCGGCAGCGACCTGCGCGGTCTCGCGGTAGCGTGGCCGGTCGCCCTTGCTAGGGAGCCACCCCGTCGCCGTACACTGGCCGGGGATCGCTGGCACTCGTACGCACAGAGTGCCAGGAGGAATCCCGGGAACGGCCCGAGAACCACCGAGATGGACAGCTGGAGGTGTGCGCGATGCTCAGCGAACGCAGACTCGAAGTGCTGCGCGCCATCGTCCAGGACTACGTCGGGACCGAGGAGCCCGTCGGCTCCAAGGCGCTCACGGAGCGGCACAAGCTGGGGGTCTCCCCGGCCACCGTCCGCAACGACATGGCGGTGCTGGAGGACGAGGGCTTCATCGCCCAGCCCCACACCAGCGCGGGCCGCATTCCGACGGACAAGGGCTACCGGCTCTTCGTCGACAAGCTCGCGGGCGTCAAGCCCCTCTCGTCGCCGGAGCGCCGCGCCATTCAGAACTTCCTCGACGGCGCGGTCGACCTCGACGACGTCGTGGGCCGGACCGTACGGCTGCTCGCGCAGCTGACCCGGCAGGTCGCCGTCGTGCAGTACCCCTCGCTGACCCGTTCGACGGTGCGGCACGTGGAACTGCTGTCCCTGGCTCCGGCGCGGCTGATGCTCGTGCTGATCACGGACACCGGCCGGGTTGAACAGAGGCTGGTCGACTGCCCGGCGCCGTTCGGTGAGACGTCTCTCGCCGATCTGCGGGCCCGGCTCAACAGCCGGGTGGTGGGACGCCGTTTCACGGACGTCCCGCAGCTGGTGCAGGACCTGCCGGAATCCTTCGAGAGCGAGGACCGGGGAACCGTGTCCACCGTGCTCTCGATCCTGCTCGAAACCCTCGTCGAGGAGACGGAGGAGCGGCTGATGATCGGCGGCACCTCCAACCTCACCCGCTTCGGACACGACTTCCCGGTGATGATCCGGCCGGTGCTTGAGGCACTGGAGGAGCAGGTCGTGCTGCTGAAGCTGCTCGGCGAGGCCACGGACTCGGGCATGACCGTACGTATCGGGCACGAGAACGCCCACGAGGGGCTCAACTCCACGTCCGTCGTCGCGGTCGGCTACGGTTCGGGCGACGAGGCAGTCGCCAAACTCGGCGTGGTCGGACCGACCCGCATGGACTACCCCGGAACGATGGGAGCGGTACGCGCAGTGGCACGTTACGTCGGACAGATCCTGGCGGAGTCGTAAGTGGCCACGGACTACTACGCCGTACTCGGCGTGCGCCGCGACGCCTCTCAGGACGAGATCAAGAAGGCCTTCCGGAGGCTCGCCCGCGAGCTGCACCCGGATGTGAACCCCGATCCGAAGACCCAGGAGCGGTTCAAGGAGATCAACGCCGCTTACGAGGTCCTGTCGGACGCTCAGAAGAAGCAGGTCTACGACCTCGGCGGCGACCCGCTCTCCCAGTCGGGGGGCGGCGGCGCGGGCGGTTTCGGCCAGGGCGGCTTCGGCAACTTCTCGGACATCATGGACGCGTTCTTCGGCGCGTCGTCGCAGCGCGGACCCCGTTCGCGCACCCGGCGCGGCCAGGACGCCATGATCCGGCTGGAGATCGACCTCTCCGAGGCGGCCTTCGGCACGACCAAGGACATCCAGGTCGACACGGCCGTCGTCTGCACGACGTGCAGCGGCGAGGGCGCGGCCCCCGGCACCTCCGCCCAGACCTGCGACATGTGCCGCGGCCGCGGTGAGGTCTCCCAGGTCACCCGGTCCTTCCTCGGCCAGGTCATGACCTCGCGGCCCTGCCCGCAGTGCCAGGGCTTCGGTACGGTCGTGCCGACCCCGTGCCCGGAGTGCGCCGGCGACGGCCGCATCCGCTCGCGGCGCACGCTGACCGTGAAGATCCCCGCCGGTGTCGACAACGGCACCCGCATCCAGCTCGCGGGCGAGGGCGAGGTCGGCCCCGGCGGCGGCCCCGCCGGCGACCTCTACGTCGAGATCCACGAGCTGCCGCACGCGGTGTTCCAGCGCCGCGGCGACGACCTGCACTGCACGGTCACCATCCCCATGACGGCGGCGGCCCTCGGCACCAAGGTGCCGCTGGAGACGCTCGACGGCCTGGAGGAGGTCGACATCCGGCCGGGCACCCAGTCCGGCCAGTCCGTCCCGCTGCACGGCCGCGGCATCACCCACCTGCGGGGTGGCGGGCGCGGCGATCTCATCGTGCACGTCGAGGTCACCACCCCGGTCAAGATGGACCCCGAGCAGGAACGCCTCCTGCGCGAACTGGCCAAGCTGCGCGGCGAGGAGCGGCCCACCGGCCAGTTCCAGCCCGGTCAGCAGGGCCTGTTCTCGCGCCTGAAGGACGCGTTCAACGGCCGCTGACGGCACCCGTCCGTCCGGTACGGGCCCTGCCTCCGGGCCCGTACCGCATGCGGACAAAACGCTGCCGTGGGGCGGGCATCACGGGACAGGAAGGACATGACACGATGCGGTCATGTCCTCCGCGTTGACCGATCTCTGCCGGTATCCGATCGTGCAGGCCCCGATGGCGGGTGGTCCCTCCTGCCCGCAGCTGGTCGCAGCCGTCGCCGAGGCGGGCGGGCTCGGTTTCCTGGCCGCCGGGTACAAGACGGCGGACGGTATGTACCAGGAGATCAAGCAGGTGCGCGGGCTGACCGGACAGCCCTTCGGCGTCAACCTCTTCATGCCGCAGCAGAACCTCACCGACCCCGGCGCGCTCGAGGTCTACCGCCACCAGCTCGCGGGCGAGTCCTCCTGGTACGAGACGCCCCTCGGTGACACCGATGCCTGCGGTGACGACGGCTACGAGGCCAAGCTCGCCATCCTGCTGGAGGACCCGGTCCCGGTCGTCTCCTTCACCTTCGGCTGCCCCTCGCGCGACACCCTCGACGCGTTCGCCGCGGCCGGTACGTACACCGTCGTCACGGTCACCTCGCCCGAGGAGGCACAGGCGGCGCAGTGGGCCGGTGCCGACGCCGTCTGCGCCCAGGGCACCGAGGCGGGCGGCCACCGCTCCACGTTCCGCGACGACCCCGAGACCGACGGCGGCGGGACCGGGCTGCTGTGCCTGGTGACCCAGGTGCGCGAGACCGTGCAGATACCGGTCATCGCCGCGGGCGGGCTGATGCGCGGCGCGCAGATCGCCGGGGTGCTCGCTGCGGGCGCCGACGCCGCCCAGCTCGGCACGGCGTTCCTGGTCTGCCCGGAGTCCGGCGCCCACCTGCTGCACAAACAGGCCCTGACCAACCCGCTGTTCGTCCGCACCACCCTGACCCGGGCGTTCTCCGGACGCCCGGCCCGCGGCCTGGTCAACCGCTTCGTGCGCGAGCACGGACCGTACGCCCCCGCCGCCTACCCCCAGGTCCACCACATGACCTCCGTGCTGCGCAAGGCGGCGGCCCGGGCCGGGGACGCGCAGGGCATGGCGCTGTGGGCGGGGCAGGGCCACCGGATGGCCCGCGAGCTGCCCGCCGGCCGGCTGGTCCGGCTGCTCGCCGAGGAACTGGACGCCGCACGGACGGCAGTGAGCACAAGGAGTACACAGTGACGGCACCCGTCTTCGTCGTCGAACAGCTGCCCGCCGGGCCCGAGTTCGTCCTCGACGGGCCGGAGGGGCGGCACGCCGTCTCGGTGAAGCGCCTGCGCGCCGGTGAGGAGGTCGTTCTGACCGACGGCCGCGGAAGCTGGGCGCAGGGCGTCGTGAAGGCCGCCGAGGGCAAGGACCGGCTGGTGGTGGACGGCCTGGACCCGGTCCACGAGGAGCCCCGCCCGGCCGCCCGGATCACCGTCGTGCAGGCCCTGCCCAAGGGGGACCGGGGCGAGGTCGCCGTCGAGACGATGACCGAGACCGGGGTCGACGCGATCGTGCCGTGGCAGGCCGCACGCTGCATCACCCAGTGGAAGGGCGACCGGGGCCTCAAGTCCCTCGCGAAATGGCGCAACACGGCCCGGGAGGCCGGCAAGCAGTCCCGCCGGGTGCGGTTCCCGGACGTGGCGGACGCGATGACCACCAAGCAGGTCGCCGCGCTGGTGGCCACGGCGGACTTCGCGGCCGTCCTGCACGAGGACCGCGACCACGACAGCGAGCCGCTGGCCACCGTCGCGCTGCCCGAGGCCGGTGAGATCGTGCTGATCGTCGGCCCCGAGGGAGGCGTGTCACCGGAGGAGCTGACCGCGTTCACAGCCGCCGGGGCCCGCGTCTGCCGGCTCGGCCCGACCGTCCTGCGCACCTCCACCGCGGGCACCGCGGCGACCGCCCTGCTGCTGGGGCGCACGGGGCGCTGGTCGTAACCCGGCCTCCATGGGGTGGTTGTGGCCACAAGCGGTCTACCGCACCGTCAGGAGTGGTGGGAAGCTGCCCTTATGGGGACATCAAGGGCATGGGGCCGGTGCGCGGCCCGTCGCTTTCCGGCCGCACTCTGCCTCGCCGCCGCAGCCGTCACCGGCCTCACCGCCTGTGACCCGGCCGACGGCCTCGACACGCTGAACACCGCGGCCGTCGCCGTGACCACCGACCGGACCGCCACCCGCGCGCTGGAGCACGAAGGCGTCGACGTGCGCTGGCTGAGCTGCACGGCCGGCCTCGGCAAGAACGACGCGAAGACCTCCGCCACCCGCTCCGGAGCACCCACCGCCTCCGCGCGTCAGGTGGCCGACGTCCACTGCGACGGCAAGACGAAGGACGGCCAGGACATCACGCTCGACGGCCAGGTGACGCACGCGGTCAACGGCCGGTGCGTACGCGGCGACATGACCGCCAGGACCGGCGGGCGCGCCGTTTTCCGGGCCACCCTGCTCGGCGACTGCGCCGCCCCGGCCACGACCGCACCGCCCGCCGGAGACCCCGGGCAGGGCAACGGCCCGACGGCCACCGTGACGGTGACGGTCACCGCGTACCCCGGCAAGTGAGCGCCACGGAGGCAGGGCGGCGGGCCCGCATATTCCGGGGGCATACGCGCCCGACCGGCGCCGGCGCACGACGGACTCCGGCCAACCCCGTGCCACCTGGCACGTCCGCGGCCTAGGCTGATCCGTGTGACACAGCCTTCCTACCTCCGGTACCCCCATGTCCAGGGTGACTTGATCGCCTTCACCGCCGAGGACGACGTCTGGCTCGCCCCGCTCGACGGCGGACGGGCGTGGCGGGTCAGCGCCGACAACCGTCCCGTCACCCAGCCGCGCATATCTCCCGACGGCACCCTCGTCGCCTGGACCTCCACCCGCGACGGGGCGCCCGAGGTGCACCTCGCCCCCGCCGACGGCGGCCCCTCGCGGCGGCTCACCCACTGGGGCGACGCCCGCACCACCGTGCGCGGTTGGACCCCCGAAGGGGACGTACTGGTCACCAGCACCCAGGGCCAGGTCTCGCTGCGCCGCAGCTGGGCGCGGGCCGTCCCGGTCGACGGCGGTCCCGCGCGGACCCTCCCGTACGGGCCGGTCGGCTCCCTCGCGTACGGTCCCGGCGGACGGGTCCTGCTGCTCTCGGCCACCATGGGGCGCGAGGCCGCCACCTGGAAGCGCTACCGGGGCGGCACGGCCGGCAAGCTCTGGATCGCGGCCGAGGACGACCCGCAGGAGTTCGCCCGGCTCCACGAGGACATCGACGGCAACATCGAGTGCCCGATGTGGGTGGGGGAGCGCATCGCGTTCCTCTCCGACCACGAAGGCGTCGGCGCCCTCTACTCCTCCCTGCCCGACGGCGGCGACCTGCGCCGGCACACCGGCACCGACGGCTTCTACGCCCGGCACGCCACCACCGACGGCACCCGGGTCGCCTACGCCTCGGCCGGTGAACTCCGGCTCCTGGACAGCCTGGAGAGCGACGCGCCCCGCCGCGTCGAGATCCGGCTCGGCGGCCAGCGCGCCGACCTCCAGCCCTACCCGCTGCACGCCGACAGCCACCTGACCAGCGCGTCGCCGGACCGCACCGGACGCGGCAGCGCGGTCTGCACCCGGGGCGCCATCCACTGGGTCACCCACCGCGAGGGCCCCGCCCGCGCGCTCGCCGCCGAACCCGGCGTACGGGCCAGGCTGCCCCGCACGTTCCAGGCCGACGGCGACCAGCACGTCGTCTGGGTCACCGACGCCGAGGGCGACGACGCGCTGGAGTGCGCCCCCGCCGCCGGTACCGCACCCGGCGCCGTACCCCGCCGCCTGGCGGCCGGCCGGCTCGGCCGCGTCCTCGACCTGGCCCCCGCCCCCGACGGCAGCCGGTTCGCGGTCGCCGCCCACGACGGCCGGGTCCTGATCGTCGAGCGGGAGAGCGGCGAGATCCACGAGGTGGACCGCAGCGAGAACGGTGACGTCTCCGGGCTCGCCTGGTCGCCCGACTCCGCCTGGCTCGCCTGGTCGCACCCCGGCCCCGAACCGCTCAGCCAGCTCAAGCTGGCCCACATCGCCGACCTCTCGGTCTCCGAGGCCACCCCGCTGCGGTTCCGGGACTTCGCGCCCGCCTTCACCGCCGACGGAAAGCACCTGGCCTTCCTCTCCGAGCGGGCCTTCGACCCGATCTACGACGCGCACGTCTTCGACATGGCGTTCATCGGCTCCTGCCGGCCGCACCTGCTGACGCTCGCCGCGACCACCCCTTCCCCGTTCGGACCGCAACTGCACGGCCGGCCGACCGAGAAGGAGAAGGGCGGCGACGGCGAGGACAACCCCACCGCCCTGCCCATCACCCGCATCGACCTGGACGGCCTGGCCGACCGGATCGTGCCGCTTCCCGTCGAGGCCGCCGTCTACTCCTCGCTGCGGGCCGCCCGGGACGGGCTGCTCTGGCTGCGCCACCCGGTCACCGGGGTCCTCGGCACGAGCGGGGCGGGCCCCGCCGCCCGCCGCCCCGACACCGTCCTGGAGCGGTACGACCTGGAGAAGCTGCGCTGCGAGGAACTCACCTCCGACGTCAGCCGTTTCGCGGTCAGCGGCGACGGGAAGCGGCTGGCGCTCGTCAGCCACGGCAAGCTGTCCGTCGTCCCGTCCGACAGCCGGGTGCCCGCGGGCTCCGACGACGACCACGACGACGCCGTCACCGTCGATCTCTCCCGCATCCGCCGCATGCTCGACCCGGCCGCCGAGTGGCGCCAGATGTACGACGAGGCCGGCCGCATCATGCGGGACAACTTCTGGCGCCCCGACATGGGCGGCGTCGACTGGGACGGGGTCCTGGACCGCTACCGGCCGGTGCTGGAGCGCGTCGCGACCCACGACGACCTCATCGACCTGCTCTGGGAGGTCCAGGGCGAGCTGGGCACCTCCCACGCCTACGTGACCCCGCCCGGCGGGTGGCGCGACGATTCGGCCCGGCAGGGGCTGCTCGGCGCGGACGTCTCGCGCGCGGAGGACGGCAGCTGGCGCATCGACCGCATCCTGCCGTCCGAGACCTCCGACCCGGCGGCCGGCTCGCCGCTCGCCGCCCCCGGTGTCGCCGTCCGGCCCGGGGACGCGATCCTGGCCGTCGACGGCCACCCCGTCGACCCGCTCACCGGCCCCGCTCCCCTGCTCACCGGCTCGGCCGGCAAGCCCGTCGAGCTGACCGTCTCGCCGGCCGACGGGGGCGATCGGCGCCATGTCGTCGTGGTCCCCGTCGCCGACGAGGAGGCGCTGCGCTACCACGCGTGGGTCGCCGACCGGCGCGCGTACGTGCACGAGCGGTCCGGCGGGCGCCTTGGCTACCTCCACGTCCCCGACATGGTCGGCTCCGGCTGGGCCCAGATCCACCGCGACCTGCGTACCGAGGTGGCGCGCGAGGGCCTGGTCGTGGACGTACGGGAGAACCGGGGCGGCCACACCTCGCAGCTCGTCGTGGAGAAGCTGGCCCGCCGCATCGTCGGCTGGGACCTGCCGCGCGGCATGCGCCCCACCAGCTACCCGGGCGACGCGCCGCGCGGGCCCGTCGTGGCCGTCGCCAACGAGTTCTCCGGCTCGGACGGCGACATCGTGAACGCGGCGATCAAGGCCCTGGACATCGGGCCCGTGGTCGGGACGCGGACCTGGGGCGGCGTCGTCGGCATCGACAGCCGCTACCGGCTCGTCGACGGCACGCTGGTCACGCAGCCGAAGTACGCGTTCTGGCTGGAGGGCTACGGGTGGGGCGTCGAGAACCACGGCGTCGACCCGGACGTGGAGGTCGTCATGACGCCGCGGGACCATGCGGAGGGCCGCGACCCGCAGCTGGACGAGGCGATCCGGATCGCACTGGAGTCGCTGACGCGGGTGCCGGCGAAGGTGGCGCCGGGGTTGCCGGGGCTCTCGGAGTGAGGTGAGGGGCGGGGTGGGCGGTGCGGGCGTGCCGCGCCTGCGGCGGGCCTGTTCCCCTACCCGCCCTTTCCCGTAACCGGGGCGCTGCCCCGGGCCCCGCGCCTCAAACGCCGGCGGGGCTGGATCTTGCCCGTCGACGCGGGGGTCCGGGGGCAGCGCCCCCGAAGGCGGTCGGTCCCGCGCCCGCCCCGATAGGCTGCCCCGTAACGGATCACCCCGAGACAGAGGAGCGCGCAAGCAATGGCAGGAGAACCGCAGCCCGACTGCCTGTTCTGCAAGATCGTCTCGGGGGAGATCCCGGCCACCATCGTCCGCGAGACCGACACCACCGTCGCCTTCCGCGACATCAACCCCCAGGCCCCCACCCACGTCCTCGTCATCCCGCGCCTCCACCACCCCGACGCCGCCTCCCTCGGCGCCGCCGAACCGCAGGTGCTCGCCGACGTGCTGTGCGAGGCGGGGAACGTGGCCGCCGACGAGAAGATCGATGGGACCGGGTACCGGGTCGTGTTCAACACCGGGGTCGGCGCCGGCCAGACCGTCTTCCACGCGCACGCCCACGTCCTGGGCGGCCGGGGCCTGCAGTGGCCTCCCGGATAGATGTCCGCACGTGAACTCGTCGTCCTCGGGACCGCCAGCCAGGTCCCGACACGGCACCGCAACCACAACGGCTACCTGCTGCGCTGGGACGGCGAGGGCATCCTCTTCGACCCCGGCGAGGGCACCCAGCGTCAGATGCTGCGGGCCGGTGTCGCCGCCCACGACATCAACCGGATCTGCGTCACGCACTTCCACGGAGACCACTCGCTGGGCCTGGCCGGGGTGATCCAGCGGATCAACCTCGACCAGGTCCCGCACCCCGTGACCGCCCACTACCCGGCGAGCGGACAGCACTTCTTCGACCGGCTGCGGTACGCCACCGCCTACCGCGAGTCCGTCGAGCTGACCGAGGCCCCGGTCGCCGCCGACGGACCGCTGGCCACCACCGCCGCGTACACGCTCGACAGCCACCGGCTCTCGCACCCCGTCGAGTCGTACGGCTACCGGCTCACCGAGCCCGACGGGCGGCGGATGCTGCCCGCGAAGCTCGCCGAGCACGGCATCGCGGGTCCGGACGTCGGACGCGTCCAGCGCGAGGGCGCCCTCGGCGGTGTCACGCTCGACCAGGTCTCCGAGCACAGGCGCGGACAGCGGTTCGCGTTCATCATGGACACCAGGCTCTGCGACGGCGTGTACGCACTCGCGGAAGGGTGCGACATGCTGGTCATCGAGTCGACCTTCCTCGACGAGGACCGGAAACTCGCCGCCGACCACGGCCACCTGACCGCGGGGCAGGCGGCCCGGGTCGCGCGCGAGGCGGGCGTACGGCATCTCGTCCTCACGCACTTCTCCCAGCGCTACCCGGAGCCGGAGGCCTTCGAGGCCGAGGCGAGGGGGGCCGGGTACGAGGGCGAGCTGAGCGTGGCCCAGGATCTGACGCGGGTAGCGGTGCCGAGCCGTCACCCGTAGAGCCACCCAGCGGAACCACAGAACACACAGCGGAACCACACAGCACACAGCACCACCTGCGTTAGCGAGAAACACCGTGCACCTCCCCAAAGCGGAACTCCACCTCCACATCGAGGGAACCCTCGAACCCGAACTGGCCTTCGCGCTCGCCGCGCGCAACGGCGTGACCCTGCCCCACGCGGACACCGAGGCCCTGCGCACCGCCTACCTCTTCGAGGACCTTCAGAGCTTCCTGGACCTCTACTACGCGCTGATGGCGGTGCTGCGGACCGAGGACGACTTCGCCGAACTCGCCGACGCCTACCTCACCCGCGCCGCCGCCCAGGGCGTGCGCCACGCGGAGATCTTCTTCGACCCGCAGGCCCACACCGCACGCGGCGTGCCCATCGGGACCGTCGTGGAGGGCCTGGGCCGTGCGCTGGAGCGCAGCGAGGAGAAGCACGGCGTCTCCACCCAGCTGATCATGTGCTTCCTGCGCGACCAGTCCGCCGAATCGGCCCTGGAGACCCTGGAGGCGGCCAGGCCGCACCTGCACCGGATCAGCGCCGTCGGCCTGGACTCCGCCGAGGTCGGCCACCCGCCCGCGAAGTTCCGCGAGGTGTACGAGGCGGCCGGGGCGCTCGGGCTGCGCAAGGTCGCCCACGCGGGGGAGGAGGGGCCGCCCGGCTACATCCGCGAGGCGCTCGACGTCCTGGGCGTGGAACGCATCGACCACGGACTGCGGTGCCTGGAGGACCCCGACCTCGTGAAGCGGCTGGTCGCCGACCGGGTGCCGCTCACGCTCTGCCCGCTGTCCAACGTACGGCTGCGCGCCATCGACACCCTGGAGCAGCACCCGCTGCCCGCCATGATGGACGCCGGGCTCCTCTGCACGGTCAACTCCGACGACCCCGCCTACTTCGGCGGGTACGTGGGAGACACCTTCCACGCCGTCCACGAAGCCCTCGGCCTGGACCGCGAGCAGCTGCGCACCCTGGCCCGCAACTCCTTCGAGGCGGCCTTCCTCGACCACGACGAGGAGCGCAGGGCGCGCTACCTGTCGGAGGTCGAGGCGTACGCGTTCGACTGACCGCCGCCCGCCGGGCCGGCCGTCCGGAACGCGCTCCTGCCCAGCCGCCTGCGGCGCAGGGCCGGGATGCTGATCTCCGTGACGGCCTGCTCGGGCGCGCCCACCTTCGGCACCGCGCCGGGCACCGCACCCGTGGTGACCGCGAGCAGGGCCGCCGGCGCGCCACCCCTGCGGCGCACCGATCCCGGCACCAGCGGACGGCCACCGGTGTGCAGCGCGACGGCGGTCACCGGGGCCGCGACCAGCAGGGTCGCCGCGCCCAGGACCAGCCCCATCCCGGTGTAGCCGACCTCCTCCGACAGCACACTGCCGAGGACCGGCCCGCAGGCCACGCCGACCGATGAGGCCGAGCCCGCCAGGACCGCCCAGCGGCCGCGCACGTCTAGGGAGGCGGCGAGGCCGATCAGGTACGACAGGACCACCGGGTAGACGGTGTTCCACAGGATCTCGCCGGTCGCGAAGGAGCGGAGGCTCCCGGCCGACGAGCTGAGCACGATGCTCCCCGCGATGACCGCGGTACCCACCCCGATCGGCACCGCGCGCCCGAGCTTGGAGCCGAGCATCCCGGCGCCCATCACGCCGAGCAGCCCGGCGCCGAGGGCGGCGGCGAACACCGCGCCGATGGTCACCTCGGACAGCCCGACCTGGACCACGCCGATCCGGCTGCTGACGCCCCACAGCGCGTTCTGCGCCATCGACCAGACGAGCATGCCGCCCGCGAGGACCAGGCCGGAGCGCCGGTGCGGCAGCCGGCCGGCCGCGGGGACGGCCGGGCCCGCCGGGGCGGAGCCACCGAGCCGGGAGGTGGCCGGCCAGACGAGCAGCGCGACCAGGGCGATCGCGGCGAACGGCAGCCGGTGGCCGCCGCCCAGGTGCGGGATCGTCAGGTACAGGGCGCCCGCGGTCGCCGAGACGCTCAACAGCCCCAGGGACGAGGTGCGGTGCGGGTCGCGCTGGGCGGCGATGCCCGCCGCCGCGACGGCGGTCGCCGTACCGGAGCCGAAGCCGCCGATCATCGCGCCGGTGACCACCAGCGGCACGGACCCGGCCAGCGCCGCGCAGCCGTACCCCACCGCACACAGGATCAGTCCGGCCCGCGCCGGTCGGCACGGCCCGTACGTCTCCACGCGTCCGGCCAGGCTGAAGCCGGCGCAGGCCGAACTCAGCAGCAGGGCGCTGCCGACCAGCCCGCCCTGGGCCGTGCTGAGGCCCAGGTAGACGGAGAGCCGTCCCACGATGGTGGGGAGGAGATAGGAGGCGAGGTAACCGGCGGTGAACACGGCGACCAGGGGCCACGCGGCGCGAGGGCGCGAGGACATGGGCGTTCCTGAAGACATGCCAGAGGAGGCGGAAGGCAGGGGGGTGGTGCGAAGAAGGGTGAGGCGAAGAGAGGTAATGAGGTAATGCGAAGATACGGCGAAATCGGCGCTTCCGTCGGGTACGTCGCCAACGGTGCTCGCGGGCCAATTTGTATCAAGTGTCCCCGGCGCGCCGAAAGGCGACCTGCTGTGATCTGGGCCACATTCGCGTTTACGTTGTTTTCGGTTGGGTAGCCGCTCGTGTTTACGCAGGTCAGCGCCAGTGAACGTGAGTCCGGCGCGCACCCGGCCGACGCGGCCGGAAATCGGGCACACTGGCCGCAACCGCCACGACCGGGGAGTGCAAGGTGAGCGCTGACGTTTCGGACCTCGACCCGCTGGACGGGCTGCGCGCACCGCAGGACCCCGACTGCGACGTCTTCCTCACCGGCACGGTCTTCCTCGACATCATCTTCACCGGCCTGGACAGCGCCCCCGTGCGCGGTACCGAGTCCTGGGCGCGCGGCATGGGCTCCAGCCCCGGCGGGGTCGCCAACATGGCCACCGCTCTGGCCCGCCTCGGCCTGCACACCTCCCTGGCCGCCGCGTTCGGCGACGACCACTACGGCGAGTACTGCTGGGACGCGCTCGAACAGGGCGAGGGCATCGACCTGTCGAGGTCGCACACGGTCCGCGGCTGGCACTCCCCGGTGACCGTCTCGATGGCGTACGAGGGCGAGCGGACGATGGTCTCGCACGGCCACGAGGCCCCGGCCCTGCCCACCACCGCCTCCCCGGAGGCCCCCGCCTTCCCCCGCTGCCCGCCCAGGGCCCGGGCCGCCGTCACCTCGCTCGTCCCCGGCCGCACCGAGCCCTGGGTCGCCGACGCCGCCCGCCAGGGGGCCCTGATCTTCGGCGACGTCGGCTGGGACGACACCGGGCGCTGGGACCTGGACGCCCTGAACGGCCTGGAGCACTGCCACGCCTTCCTCCCCAACGCGCAGGAGGCGATGCGCTACACCCGTACCACCTGCCCCCGCGCCGCCGCGCACGCCCTCGCCGAACGCGTACCGCTCGCCGTCGTCACCCTCGGCTCCGAGGGCGCGTACGCGGTCGACGCCGCCACCGGCACCGCCGCCGAGGTGCCGGCCATCGAGGTCGAGGCCCTGGACCCGACCGGAGCGGGCGACGTCTTCGTGGCGGGCTTCGTCACCGGGACGCTGGCCGGCTGGCCCCTCGCCGACCGCCTCGCCTTCGCCGGGCTGACCGCGGCCCTCTCGGTCCAGGAGTTCGGCGGCTCGCTGTCGGCCCCCGGCTGGGCGGAGATCGCCGCCTGGTGGCAGCGGGTGCGCACCTGCGCCGACCAGGACCCGGCGGCGCTCCAGCGGTACGCCTTCCTCCAGGACCTGCTGCCGGCCGCCGCCCGCCCCTGGCCGCTGCGCCGGGCCGTACCCACGATCGGATTCCGCCCGTAGCCGGCGGGTACCGCCCGCGAAAACCCCTGGTGTTGTCCGTGCGGAGTCGTAGGCTTGGTGCAGAAGAGGTTTTCGAGCAGCGAGAACCCTGCAACGGGAGGTATGCGCAGGCCCGAGGGCCGGCCCATGACTCAGTCACCCACACAGCCGCAGGCGCGTGCCCACATCAGCATCCCGGCCGCTCACCCCATGGTGATGCTGCTGGGAGCGGGCGACTCGCTGCTGCGCGTGATCGAAGCGGCGTTCCCGGCGGCCGACATCCACGTCCGGGGCAATGACATAACCGCGACGGGCGACGCGGCGGACATCGCCCTGATCCAGCGCCTGTTCGACGAGATGGTGCTGGTGCTCCGCACCGGTCAGCCGATGACGGAGGACGCTGTGGAACGGTCGATCGCGATGCTCAAGGCCAGCGACAACGGCCAGGCGGACGGCACCGAGACCCCGGCCGAGGTGCTCACGCAGAACATCCTCTCCAGCCGCGGCCGCACGATCCGCCCCAAGACGCTCAACCAGAAGCGGTACGTCGACGCGATCGACCAGCACACGATCGTCTTCGGCATCGGCCCCGCCGGTACCGGCAAGACCTACCTCGCCATGGCCAAGGCGGTCCAGGCCCTGCAGTCCAAGCAGGTCAGCCGGATCATCCTGACCCGCCCGGCCGTCGAGGCGGGCGAACGGCTCGGCTTCCTGCCGGGCACGCTCTTCGACAAGATCGACCCGTATCTGCGCCCGCTCTACGACGCCCTGCACGACATGCTCGACCCCGACTCGATCCCGCGCCTGATGGCGGCGGGCACGATCGAGGTCGCACCCCTGGCGTACATGCGCGGCCGCGCCCAGCCGGTCTTCACCAATGTGCTGACGCCGGACGGCTGGCGCCCCATCGGCGCTCTTGAGGTGGGCGACTTGGTCATCGGCTCCGATGGCGCGCCCACGCCCGTGCTCGGCGTCTATCCGCAGGGCGAGAAGGACATCTACCGTGTCAGCGCTCAGGACGGGTCCTGGACCCTGTGTTGCGGTGACCACCTGTGGACCGTTCGGACGGCGTCGGACAAGCGCAGGGACGAGCCGTGGAGGGTCCTGGAGACCAAGGAGATGATCGGCAACGTCCGCGCGGCACATGCGCGCCGTTACGAACTGCCGATGCTCACCGCGCCGGTCAGCTTCCCCGAGCGTGAGGTCCCGATGGACGCGTATGCGTTGGGGCTGTTGCTGGGGGACGGCTGCCTGACCGGCGCGACGACCCCATCGTTCGCCACCGAGGACGCTGAACTGGCCGAGGCACTGGAAGGCTCGCTCCCAGGCGTTTCCGTACGCCACAAGGGCGGGGTCGACCATGTCCTGAACCGGGTGAAGGCTCCGGGCGACGTGGTCACGCTGGAGGACGCGGTCACTCGTGCGCTGCGTGAACTCGACCTGGTGGGCACGCGTTCCCACTCCAGGTTCGTGCCGGACGCGTACCTCTTCAACTCCGCCGACGTCCGTCTCGCGGTCCTTCAAGGACTGCTCGACGCGGACGGAGGCCCGGTCACCCGAACGGACCGCACTTGTCGCGTCCAGTACACGACGGCATCGATCATGCTGCGCGATGACGTGATCGCCCTCGTGCAGTCACTCGGTGGCGTCGCGTACACACGGCACAGGGCCGCTGAAGGCCGTGCACCGGGGGTGGCGAAGGGGCGCGAGGCCCAGCACCGCTACGACGCGCACGTCGTCGACATCCGTCTTCCCGAGGGCATCGAACCTTTCCGCCTTGCCCGAAAGGCAGAGAAGTACCGGGCGGCAGGCGGCGGCGGTCGTCCGACGCGTTTCATCGACAGCATCGAACCGGCGGGCCGAGAGGAAGCCGTGTGCATCCAGGTCGCAGCCGAGGACTCGCTGTACGTCACCCAGGGCCACCTGCTGACGCACAACACCCTCAACGACGCCTTCATCATCCTGGACGAGGCGCAGAACACCAGCGCCGAGCAGATGAAGATGTTCCTGACCCGGCTCGGCTTCGACTCGAAGATCGTCGTCACCGGTGACGTCACCCAGGTCGACCTGCCGACCGGGACCAAGAGCGGTCTGCGCCAGGTGCAGGACATCCTGGAGGGCATCGACGACGTGCACTTCTCCCGGCTCACCTCCCAGGATGTCGTCCGGCACAAGCTGGTCGGCCGTATCGTCGACGCGTACGAGAAGTACGACAGCAAGGGCGACCAGGACGGCAGCGGCGGCAAGAGCCGGGGCCGCCACAACGGGAAGCAGTAGCAGCGCACCATGTCGATCGACGTCAACAACGAGTCCGGAACCGAGGTCGACGAGCAGGCGATCCTCGACATCGCCCGCTACGCGCTCGCGCGCATGCGGATTCACCCGCTCTCCGAGCTCTCGGTGATCGTGGTGGACAGCGCCGCGATGGAGCAGCTGCACATCCAGTGGATGGACCTGCCGGGCCCGACCGATGTCATGTCCTTCCCGATGGACGAACTGCGTCCGCCGGCCAAGGACGACGACGAGCCCCCGCAGGGGCTCCTCGGTGACATCGTGCTCTGCCCCGAGGTCGCCAAGAGGCAGGGCGAGGAAGCCGAGACGCAGCACTCCATGGACGAGGAGCTTCAGCTCCTCACCGTCCACGGGGTGCTGCACCTGCTGGGCTACGACCACGAGGAGCCGGACGAGAAGGCCGAGATGTTCGGTCTCCAGGCGGCCATCGTGGACGGCTGGCGCGGTGAGCACGGGCTGACCGGCCCGTCCCCCGCCCCGACCGTCTCGTGAGCCTGCCCCTGATCCTCGGCGTGGTCCTGCTGGTCGTCGTCGGCTGGCTGGCGGCCTGCGCCGAGGCCGGTATCGCCCGTACGTCCAGCTTCCGGGCCGCCGAGGCGGTCCGCTCGGGCCGGCGAGGCAGCGGCAAGCTGGAACAGGTCGCGGCCGATCCGACGCGCTACCTCAACGTGGCCCTGCTGGTGCGGGTCGCCTGCGAGATGGCCGCCGGGGTGCTCGTCACGTACGCCTGCCTGAAGGAGTTCCCGGAGACCTGGGTGGCGCTGGCCGTCGCCATCGGCGTGATGGTCCTCGTCTCCTACGTCGCGATCGGCGTCTCGCCGCGCACCATCGGCCGCCAGCACCCGCTGAACACGGCCACCGCCGCGTCGTACGTCCTGCTGCCGCTCGCCAGGGTCATGGGCCCCGTGCCGCAGCTGCTGATCCTCATCGGCAACGCCCTGACCCCCGGCAAGGGGTTCCGCAAGGGCCCGTTCGCCAGTGAGGCCGAGCTGCGGGCCATGGTGGACCTCGCCGAGCAGGAGTCGCTGATCGAGGACGAGGAGCGCCGCATGGTGCACTCCGTCTTCGAGCTCGGCGACACGCTCGTGCGCGAGGTGATGGTGCCGCGCACCGACCTCGTCTGCATCGAGCGCTACAAGACGATCCGCCAGGCGCTCACCCTCGCGCTGCGGTCCGGTTTCTCGCGGATTCCGGTCACCGGCGAGAACGAGGACGACATCGTCGGGATGGTCTATCTCAAGGACCTGGTCCGCAAGACGCACATCAACCGGGAGTCGGAGGCCGATCCGGTCTCCACGGCGATGCGCCCGGCGACGTTCGTGCCCGACACGAAGAACGCCGGTGACCTGCTGCGCGAGATGCAGCAGGAGCGCAGCCACGTCGCCGTCGTCATCGACGAGTACGGCGGCACGGCGGGCGTCGTCACCATCGAGGACATCCTGGAGGAGATCGTCGGCGAGATCACCGACGAGTACGACCGCGAACTGCCGCCCGTCCAGGCGCTGGAGAACGGCTGCTTCCGGGTGACCGCCCGGCTCGACATCGGCGACCTCGGCGACCTGTTCGGGCTCGACGAGTACGACGACGAGGACGTGGAGACGGTCGGCGGACTCCTGGCCAAGGCGCTGGGGCGGGTTCCGATCGCCGGCGCGTCCTCGGAGGTCGAACTCCCCGACGGGCGGCGGCTGCGGCTGACCGCCGAGTCCCCGGCGGGCCGCCGGAACAAGATCGTCACGGTGCTGGTGGAGCCGGTGGCTCCCGAGGAGGGGACCCCGGAGTGACACCGCAGCGGCTCAGGGCCTTCTGCCTGGACTTCAACGAGAGCGTCGAGGAGTTCCCGTTCGGCCCGGAGACGTCCGTCTTCAAGGTGCTCGGCAAGATGTTCGCGCTGAGCGCGCTGGACGCACGGCCGCTGACGGTGAACCTCAAGTGCGACCCCGACGAGGCCGTGCGGCTCCGCGAGGAGTACGAGGCGGTGGCGCCCGGGTGGCACATGAACAAGCGGCACTGGAACACCGTCACGGTGTCCGGCCTGCCCGACGCGAAGCTGCGCGAGCTGATCGAGGACAGCTACGACCTGGTGGTGGCCGGCCTGCCGAAGGCGGAGCGGCTGCGGCTGGACCGGCCGTAGGGCCTGTTGTCGTAGGGCGTGTTCCGGAAATCCCGCCGGCCGGGCTCCCGCTTGCCCGGGGCCGCGCCGGGCTTCGTATGCTCGGCACATGACTGAGAGCACCGACCTCGGCGCCGAGGACCGCAAGATCGTCACCCTGGCGCGCAGCGCCCGCGCCCGCAACGGTGTGCCGGAAGGTGCGGCCGTGCGGGACGAGACCGGACGTACGTATGTGGCGGGGACCGTCGAGCTGGAGTCGCTGAAGCTCAGCGCGCTGCGGACGGCCGTCGCGATGGCGGTGGCCAGCGGGGCGACGTCCCTGGAGGCCGCCGCGGTCGTCTCCGAGGCCGAGGCCCCCTCGGACGAGGACCGGGCCGCCGTACGGGACCTGGGCGGCGCCGACACGCCCGTGCTGCTCGCCGGGCCGGACGGGCAGCTGCGGCTCAGCGTCACGGCCGGCTGACCTCCGTACGCACGGACGCCCCCCATCCCGCACGTGGGATGCGGGGCGTCCGTGCGAGCGGATCTTGACACCATCTGATGGCCCATCAGTCGGCGCGGCCGGATTGCATTGACTTCTTTTCGGCCGGAGCCATCAATGGCCCCCTGCCCGGCGCGGATGAGCCGTCGCGCCGGATTCCGCGGGAGGGGGCTTCATGCGTCCAGCCAGTCGACGTATCGACATCCGAAGAACCGGCATCCGAAGAACCGGCGAGCGAAGGTCCGGTGCCCGGTGGTCCGATGCCCGGTGGTCCGGCGGCCGGGCGGTCCGCCGCCGCGGCCGGCGCTGGGCCGCCGTGCTGGGCGCCGGGGCGCTCG
Source organism: Streptomyces sp. A0958 (assembly GCF_004795035.1). Taxonomy (GTDB): domain Bacteria; phylum Actinomycetota; class Actinomycetes; order Streptomycetales; family Streptomycetaceae; genus Streptomyces. The sequence continues at coordinate 55,864 of NZ_SSBK01000028.1, read as the reverse complement.
TCGTCGCCGGGGGAGGGCTGCTCGCCGGGCCCGCGCAGGCCATGGCGACGGCCTCGGTCGCGGTGGACTTCCCGACCCACTGCATCCCGCCCGCCATCGCCGGCATCCCGCCGATCGACGGGACGACCTCGGCCCAGATCACCGTAGACAACGCCGCCCCGAAGGTGGGCGACACGGTCACGGTGACGTACACCGTCGTCGAACCGGCCGCGAGCAACCCGGTCGATCTCGCCCTGCCCGCCGACATCATGACGCCGACCGGCAAGGTCACCGTCGGGGGTGCGCAGTCCGAGGACGTCACGGTGACGGGCCCGAAGAAGAACGGCCCGGTGCCCGGCAAGGGCGCCTTCCCGTCGTTCTCGATGACCGGCGCCTTCACGGTCACCGCTCCCGGCGAGATCACCCTCTCGCCCGGCGACTACAACATCCACACCAGCTACATCATGGAGCTGGACACGCCCTGCACGGTCACCGATCCGCCCGCCCCCGTCTCCCAGAAGATCATCGCCACCGATGGCGGCGGCCAGGTCAACGAACGGTCCATCCGGCTCGGCGCGGCCTCCGGCAAGGCAGGCGCCCCGGTCACCGTGACCGGGTCGAAGTTCACCGCGGGCGCCTCCGTCACGCTCGCCGGCCGGGCCGGGGACGCGCAGACCGGCGACACCGCGACGGTCAAGGCGGACGGTTCGGGCTCCTTCAGCGGGCAGCTCACCGTCAACGACCCCGCCACCACCGGCGTCGTCGCCTACGAGGGCACCGGCTGGGACGCCGCCAAGGGAGCCGGGCCGCGGGCATACACCGTCACCCAGGGCGGCGGCGAGATCCCGGACGGCAGCCAGCGGCTGACCTCCTCCGTCAAGGCGGGCACGCTCTCCATGGCCCAGGCCGGGGACTCGGTCGCCCTGTCGGCGGTCGACTTCGGGCAGGGCGGCGCCTCCACGGGCGCCCTGAACACGGTGACCGTCAAGGACTTCCGCGGCGGGCCCGCGGGCTGGTCCCTGACCGGCAAGGTCACCGACTTCACGGGTCCGGGCGGGGCCACGATCGGCGCCTCGGCGCTCGGTTGGAACCCGGCCTGCGCGACCAAGTCCGGCAGCCCCAGCACCTGCGCGGCCGGGTCGAAGGGAACGGTCGGCAGCGCGGGAGCCACCCTGGCCTCCACGCCGGACGGCACGTTCACCGGAGGCGAGTTCACCGTGGACGCCCGGCTGTCGCTGGACGTACCCGCCTTCTCCGCCCCCGGCGCGTACACCGGGGTGCTCACCCTCACCCTCACCTGAGCACCCCTCGGGTGTGTCTCACCGATCAACCGGTGGGCCGGGCGCGCACCCGGCCGGCCCATCCCGCCCGAGCGTGCACCCTGGGGGCCCGCACCGTGCGTTCCAAGCTGTCCGTCCTTCTGCCGGCCCTGCTGACCGGGGCCCTGATCCTGCTCGGCGCCCCTGCCGCCGGCGCCGCCGACAACGGCAGCTGGTCGGTCTTCCCGGCCACCGCCGACGCGGGCGGGCGCCCGTACTTCTACCTGTCCGCCGACCCCGGCGCCGCCCTCACCGACCAGGTGACCGTCACCAACAAGACCGGCACGCCCCTGACCTTCCGGCTGTACGCGGCCGACGCCTACAACACCGCGCGCGACGGCGGCTTCGCGGTCCGCGCGCGCACCGAGAAACAGCGTGCCGTCGGCGCCTGGGCGAAGGCGGGCCGCGACCGGGTCACCGTGAAGCCGCACGGCTCGGTCACCGTGCCCGTCACCATCCGCGTCCCCGAGGACGCCGAACCGGGTGACCACCCCGGCGCCCTCGTCGCCCTGGACGAGCGCATCGACCCGGCCGACGCGGGCGCCGTCGCCGTGGGCATCCAGAAGGCCGTCGGCGCCCGGATCTACCTGCGGGTCAACGGCCCGACGATGCCCGCGCTCTCCGTGGACGACGTGAAGGTCGAGCACACCCAGCCCCTGATCCCGGGCACCGGCACGTCCCGGGCCGTCATCTCGTACACCCTGCACAACCGGGGCAACGTCACGCTCAACCCCGAGGTCGCCCTCAAGGCGGAGGGGATCTTCGGCCGCACCCTGCTCGCCCGAGACCTCAAGCGCGTTCCCTCGGAGCTGCTGCCGCACCAGGAGGTCCGGCTCACCGAGGAGTGGGCGGGCGCGCCGCAGCTGGAGTGGGGCGAGATCAAACTCACCGCGACCGCCCGCGACACCCGCGACTCCGCCTCCGTCTCCTACTTCGCGCTGCCCTGGCTGGTCGCGAGCGTGCTCGTGGCCGCGCTGGCCGGGGGCACGGCGCTGTGGGTACGTGCCCGGCGCAGGCGCCGCCGCGCCGCCTGAAGCGGGGCCCGGGGGCCGTGGCGGGCGCCTCGGTGCCCCGCGGTCCCCGCGATCGGGGACAATGGGCGCCATGAGCGCTCGACCTAACCCTGAAGCCGCTGCGCGGCAGGCTGAGAACACCGCCCCCCACCGGGCCGGTTTCGCCTGCTTCGTGGGACGTCCCAACGCGGGCAAGTCCACCCTGACGAACGCTCTGGTCGGCCGGAAGGTGGCCATCACGTCCAACCGGCCGCAGACGACCCGGCACACCGTGCGCGGGATCGTGCACCGGCCGGACGCCCAGCTGATCCTGGTCGACACCCCCGGCCTCCACAAGCCGCGCACCCTGCTGGGGGAGCGGCTCAACGACATCGTGCGCACCACCTGGGCCGAGGTCGACGTCATCGGCTTCTGCCTGCCCGCCGACCAGAAGCTCGGCCCCGGCGACAAGTACATCGTCAAGGAACTCGCGGGCATCAGGAAGACGCCCAAGATCGCGATCATCACCAAGACCGACCTGGTCGACTCCAAGCAGCTCGCCGAACAGCTGCTGGCCGTCTCCCGGCTCGGCGAGGAGCTCGGCTTCGAGTGGGCGGAGATCGTCCCGGTCTCGGCCGTCAAGGACCAGCAGGTCGAGCTGCTGGCCGACCTGATCGCCCCCCTCCTGCCCAAGAGCCCGCCGCTCTACCCCGAGGGCGACCTCACCGACGAGCCGGAGATGGTCATGGTCGCGGAGCTGATCCGCGAGGCCGCGCTCGAAGGCGTACGCGACGAGTTGCCGCACTCCATCGCGGTGGTCGTCGAGGAGATGCTGCCGCGCGAGGACCGGCCGGCGGACAAGCCGCTGCTGGACATCCACGCCAACGTCTACATCGAACGCCCCAGCCAGAAGGGCATCATCATCGGCCCCAAGGGCAAGCGCCTGAAGGACGTCGGCACCAAGTCCCGCAAGCACATCGAGGCCCTGCTCGGCACCCCGGTCTTCCTCGACCTGCACGTGAAGGTCGCCAAGGACTGGCAGCGCGATCCCAAGCAGTTGCGCAAGCTGGGTTTCTGAGCGGCGCCAGGAACCCGGCGGCCGGAGGCCGGCGCAGCCGTGCGAAGCCGCTGAGGCCCCCTGGGGCCGAGGGGGGTGCGAGGGCGGCCGTGGGAGTGGGCCCCCAAGCAATTGCGCAAGCTGGGGTTCTGAGCGGCGCCAGCCGGGCCCCGTCTTACGGGCCCGCCCGCGTCACCCGCCCGCCCGCGTCACCCGCCCGTCTCACCGCCCGCCCATCTCACGCGCCCTCCTTCAGGATGCGTGAGATCAGGGCGCGCTGGGCGTCGGTGAGGCGCGGGTCCGCGCAGTGCACGGTCCGGCCGTCGACCGTTATCCGGTAGCTGAAGCCGTCCGGGACGCCCCCGGGCGCGGCGTCCTGGCCCTCGGCGAGTGCTGAGCCCGCCAGGGCCTCCCACTCCTGGGCGTCGGCCCGTCCGGATGTGTCGATCTCGCGGTGGCGCGCGATACCGGCGAAGCCGCCGGTCCTGCTCACCTGAATCCGCATGTGCTGTCCTTCCACGCCGGACGGGCCGGTCGGTGTCTGCCTAACTGGTCGGAACGCCCACCTCCGACCAGGCCTTGAGGACCGCCTCGACCTCGTCGCCGTCGCCGAAGCGGTTGCGCGCCGCCGCCACGGTCAGGCGGGCGAAGGCCGCGAAGTCCGCGTCCACCGCCAGTTCACCACCTGTGAGCACATCGAACCAGAGCTGGCCCGCCCGCTCCCAGGAACTGCCGCCGAGCGCGGTCGCCAGGAGGTAGAACGCGCGGTTGGGGATTCCGGAGTTGAGGTGCACCCCGCCGTTGTCGTCGCCGGTGTGGACGTAGTCGTCCATGGAGGCGGGCTGCGGGTCCTTGCCGAGCACGTCGTCGTCGTACGCCGTGCCGGGTGCCTTCATCGAGCGCAGCGCCACGCCCTGGACCCCTGGGGCCAGCAGACCCTCGCCGATGAGCCAGTCGGCCTGCGCGGCGGTCTGGCCCAGCGAGTGCTGCTTGACGAGGGAGCCGAAGACGTCCGAGACCGACTCGTTGAGCGCGCCGGACTGGCCGTAGTAGCTCAGGTTGGCCGTGTACTGCGTGAGGCCGTGCGTCAGTTCGTGGGCGATCACGTCGATGGCGACGGTGAAGTCGAGGAAGATCTCGCCGTCCCCGTCACCGAAGACCATCTGCTCGCCGTCGAAGAAGGCGTTGTTGTACTTCTCGTCGTAGTGGACGGAGCCGATCAGCGGCAGGCCGTGGCCGTCGATGGAGCGTCGGCCGTAGGCGCTGAGCAGCAGTTCGAAGGTGGCGCCGAGGCCCGCGTACGCGCGGTTGACGCTGGCGTCGGACGTGGGGTCCTCGCCCTCGGCGCGGACCTTGGTGCCCGGCAGGTCCGTGCCGTGGCGGCAGTCGTAGAGCGTGCGGTCGGGTTTGGCGGACCGGTCGTCGTCCGGCTCGGGTGCGGCGGTGGGCCGGGCGACGGTGGTCATGTGCCGCCGGGTGCGCCGGGCGGCGTCGGACTGCAGGGTGCGGCGGGCCCGGCCCGCGAGGACGGGGTCGTCGGACTGGGACAGTTTGTCGAGGAGGTGGGGCGGGACGATGGTGCAGAAGACGGGGTGGAACCCCTGCTGGAATCGAGGCTGCATACACACGACTGTGGCAGTGCGTAAGCGCGAAGTCACTGGTTGCAACCGTGATTGACGAAATAGAGTGATTGGCCACCGTTGGGTGTTTCAGCCGCTCGGTCCCGCATACTGATACAGCACCGACGTCTCGGGCGCCCCTCGGCTAGTCTCGACGCATCATGCGTTTCGGGCTGCTTCTTCTTAGCTGCCGCGGCGAGGGCCTGTAGTCGTAGGCCGACCCCCTCCCCGCGGAGTCTGGTGTTGCAGTGACACAGTCGGCCGTCCCGTAGAAGGACCCCGAGGAGCCCTACGCCATGACCGCAGTGAATCCCGCGCAGCCCCCCGCCTCGAACGCCGTCGGCCGCCCCACGCCGATCACCAACGCGACGGTGCTGCAGAAGCCGTCCGGGATGCCGGTCCACAAGTACGGCCGCTACGAGGCCGTCGACATCCCCGACCGCACCTGGCCCGAGAAGCGGATCACCAAGGCTCCCCGCTGGCTCTCCACCGACCTGCGCGACGGCAACCAGGCCCTGATCGACCCGATGTCGCCGGCCCGCAAGCGCGAGATGTTCGACCTGCTCGTACGCATGGGCTACAAGGAGATCGAGGTCGGCTTCCCGTCCTCCGGTGAGACCGACTTCGCGTTCGTCCGCTCCATCATCGAAGAGGGCGCGATCCCCGAGGACGTGACGATCTCCGTCCTGACGCAGGCCCGCGAGGAACTGATCGAGCGCACCGTCGAGTCACTGCGCGGCGCCCACCGCGCCACCGTCCACCTGTACAACGCGACCGCCCCCACCTTCCGCCGCGTGGTCTTCCGAGGCACCCGGGACGAGGTCAAGCAGATCGCCGTGGACGGCACCCGGCTGGTCATGGAGTACGCCGAGAAGATCCTGGGCGAGGAGACGATCTTCGGCTACCAGTACAGCCCCGAGATCTTCACCGACACCGAGCTGGACTTCGCCCTGGAGGTCTGCGAGGCGGTCTGTGACGTCTGGCAGCCCGAGGAGGGCCGCGAGATCATCCTCAACCTGCCCGCCACCGTGGAGCGTTCGACGCCGTCCACGCACGCGGACCGGTTCGAGTGGATGTCGCGCAACCTGTCGCGCCGCGAGTTCGTCTGCCTGTCCGTCCACCCGCACAACGACCGCGGCACCGCCGTCGCCGCCGCCGAACTGGCCCTGATGGCGGGGGCGGACCGGATCGAAGGCTGCCTGTTCGGCCAGGGCGAGCGCACCGGCAACGTCGACCTGGTGACGCTGGGCATGAACCTGTTCTCACAGGGCGTGGACCCGCAGATCGACTTCTCTCAGATCGACGAGATCCGCCGCACCAGCGAGTACTGCAACCAGATGGAGGTCCACCCGCGCCACCCCTACGCGGGCGACCTGGTCTACACCGCCTTCTCCGGCTCCCACCAGGACGCCATCAAGAAGGGCTTCGACGCCATGGAGACCGACGCGGCCGCCCAGGGCAGGACGGTGGACGACATCGAGTGGGCCGTGCCGTACCTGCCGATCGACCCGAAGGACGTCGGCCGCTCCTACGAGGCGGTCATCCGGGTCAACTCGCAGTCCGGCAAGGGCGGCATCGCGTACGTCCTGAAGAACGACCACAAGCTGGACCTGCCGCGCCGGATGCAGATCGAGTTCTCCCGGATCATTCAGGCCAAGACCGACGCCGAGGGCGGCGAGGTCACGCCGGCGCAGATCTGGACCGTGTTCCAGGACGAGTACCTGCCCAACCCGGACAACGCCTGGGGCCGCGTACAGATCCGCTCCGGCCAGAGCACGACCGGTTCCGACGGCCGCGACACGATCACCGTCGAGGCGACCGTGGACGGCGCGGACACCGTGCTGACCGGCACCGGCAACGGCCCGATCTCCGCGTTCTTCGAAGCGCTGCAGGCCATCGGCATCGACGCCCGGCTGCTGGACTACACCGAGCACACCATGAGCGAGGGCGCGAGCGCACAGGCCGCCTCGTACATCGAGTGCGCCATCGACGGAAAGGTCCTGTGGGGCATCGGTATCGACGCCAACACCACCCGGGCCTCCCTGAAGGCGGTCGTCTCGGCCGTCAACCGCGCCACCCGCTGATCCGGCGCCCGAAAGGGCCCGGAGCCGTACGGTCCGACGAACCCCGCCCCACCCGCTTCCGGGGGGCGGGGTTCGGCCATCTCCGGGCGGTTGTGACAGGCGAGGTACTGACGGCGCCACGGGGATGTGGTTAACATCACGTTCACACGGCAATGATGCCGAGGGGTACCTCCCGCGCCCTTGGGGGCACGGGGGAGTTACGGAGGTGTGCGACGTGCGGTCAGCCCTGGGACAACGCGCCATGAAGCTGCGTATCTGCGGCACCCGCACGCTGTGGGACGCCGTGGGCGACGGGGAGTTCTTCTGCCCCGGCTGCGGAGGCGACCGCAACTACCGCCGTCTCACCGGCCGTCGCCGCTTCACCGTGCTCGGTGTGCCGCTGCTGCGGCGCGGCACCGCGGGCCCGGTCGTCGAATGCGCCGCCTGCCACCAGCACTTCGACCCGGAGGCGCTCGACCACCCCACCACCACCCGGTTCTCCGCGATGCTCAGGGACGCTGTGCACACCGTGGCCCTCGGCGTCCTCGCGGCGGGCGGCAGCACCTCCCGTACGGTCCTGGAGACCGCGGTCGAGACCGTGCGCGGCGCCGGCTTCGACGACTGCACGTCGGAGCAGCTTGCCACCGTCGTGGAGGTCCTGTCCGCCGACATCGGCCACGGTTCCGCGTTCGACCCCGCGGCCGAGGCCTGCGGGGCGGCCCTCGCGATCGAGCTCCACGAGGCGCTGGAACCGCTCGCCCCGCACCTCGCCCCCGCCGGACGCGAATCGATTCTGCTTCAGGGCGCCCGGATCGCCCTCGCCGACGGGGCGTACAGCCCGGCCGAACGCGAGGTGCTGGCCACGGTCGGCGGGGCGCTGCGGCTCCGCGCCGAGGACACCGCCCGTCTCCTCGCCGCGGCGGCGCGTACGCCCTCCTGACCCTCCGGACGGCGCCCCGGTAGATTGGGTCTCTTCGGACGGCGCAAGCCCCCGGAGCCCCGATTGCGAGCTCCCCGATGAGCCCCGAGCAGACCGGCGCACGCCTGCGCCTTGCCGCCGCGCTGGACCACCTGAGCGTCACCTTCGCCGGCATGACCGCCCACCCCGACGAGCACAACTGCGAGTGCCACTGGGGCGGTCCCGAGGAGCTGGCGCAGCTCAAGACGCCGGACACCGCGCTGGACCCCGACCTGCTGCGGCGCAGCTGGCAGGCCACGGACTGGACCGACCACGGCGCCGTGCTGCGCCGCATCCTGCCGCAGTTCGCCCGCGCCCTCGCCGGCGGTCTCGACGACGCCTGGCCGGCGGACGTCGGGCGCTCGTTCTCCCTGGGCCGCTGGCAGGAGTGGCCCGACGCGCAGGCCGCGGCGGTCCGGGAGTTCCTGCACGCCTGGTGGGCGTCCACCCTGAGCGAGCCGCATCCGGTGGTGCCTGTGCACGACGTCCTGACGACGGTCATCGAGGCATCCGCCACCGCCGGGCCCTGGCTCGCCGCCTGGGAGGCGCTGACCGGGCCCCCGGCGGACGGTCATCTGGCCGGCCTGGTCGCCGCGTGGGAGTGGGAGCTGCTCGGGGACCAACTGCCCTGGACCGCCTGGGACGACGAGGACGAGATCCGGGCCACGCTCACCGCCTGGCTCGTCCGGTACGCCCCCGCCCGGCTCCGCGCCCACGGCGCACCGGCGGAACTCATCGACCGGATACGGCTGCTCGGCCTCGCCGCCGACCGCTGGGACGACCCCCGCTGGGGCCGCCTCCCCGACGGGCCCGCCCGGCCGCAGGCCTCCTCCGCCCCCGTACTCCCCGGGGAGTAACCGGAGCGGCGCACCCTCCCCGGAAGTAGCCGCGAAGTCGGCCCCCGGCGCGACGCGTCGCCCCCGCCCCGACGGAAGTCTGGACAGGACCGGACACCCGGACGGACGAAAAAGGGGGCCTCCCATGAGAACCGCACAGAACGCGGGCGAGAGCGCACAGGACGCCGACGAGCGGGCGCGGGCGCACAGCCGGTGGCGCATGCTGCCCTGGGCGATCGTCGCCCTCTGGGTCGCCGCGCTCGCGATCGCCGGACCGCTGGCGGGCAAGCTGGCCGACGTACAGCAGAACCGGGCCGTCGACTACCTCCCGACGAGCGCCGACTCCACGCAGGTCGCGAAGGTCCAGGACGCGCTGCCCGGCGGCGAGTCCACCGACCTCGTGCTCGTCTACCACCGCGACAGCGGGCTGACCGCCGCGGACCGGGCCCTCGCGGACCGGCAGACCGCCGAGGTGGCGAGCGGCCACACCCTTGCCGCGCCCCCGCGCGCCGTCCCGTCGAAGGACGGCACCACGCTGATGTACCCGGTCTCCACGACGGAGCCCGGACAGGACGACGAGGCCCGCACCGCCTTCGTCGACGATGTCCGCGAGACCGTGCGGGGCGGCGACGGACTGGCCGCCGAGGTCGGCGGGCCCGGGGCGTTGACCGTGGACGCCCAGAAGGTCTACGGCTCGCTCGGCGGACCGCTGCTCTACACGACCGTCGCCGTCGTCGCGGTCCTGCTGATCCTCATCTACCGCAGCCCACTGCTGTGGCTGGTGCCGCTCGTCGTCGCGGGCGTCGCCGACGCCCTGTCGATGGGTGTCGTCCACGGCCTCAACCGGGGCTTCGACGTCACCGTCACCGGCCAGAGCTCCGCCGTGATGACCATCCTCGTCTTCGGCGCGGGCACCGACTACGCACTGCTGCTCGTCTCCCGCTACCGCGAGGAACTGACCCGCGCCGAACGCCCCCACGAGGCGATGGCGGCGGCGCTGCGCGGCTGCGGGCCCGCCGTCCTTGCCTCGTCCGGGACGGTCGCGGCGGGCCTCCTGTGCCTGCTGGCCGCCGATCTCAGCAGCAGCCGGGGCATGGGCCCCATCGCCGCCGTCGGCGTGCTGTGCGCGCTCCTGGCGATGCTGACCCTGCTGCCTGCCGTCCTGGTCCTGCTGGGCCGCCGGGTGTTCTGGCCGCTCGTGCCCGTGTACGGCTCCGAGCCGCGTCGCCGCCGCTCGCTGTTCGCCGCCATGGGCGGCTCCGCCGGGCGCCGGCCCGTCGCCGTCCTCGTCACCGGCGGGGCCCTGCTGGGCGCGCTGTCGCTCGGGGTCCTCAACCTGCCCGGCGACCTCAAGCAGGAGGACTCCTTCACCACCGAGCCGGACTCGGTCGTGGCCATGGCGACCCTCGCCGACGCCTACCCCGGCCGCTCCAGCCGGCCGGTCACCGTGACCACCCCCACCGAACGGGCCGCCGAGACGCTGGCGAAGGCCCGGGCCACCGAGGGCGTCGCCGCCGAGCGGGGCCGCAGCGGCGGCGGCTGGACCGAACTGTCCGTCACCACCTCGGCCGCACCCGAGTCCGCGGGTGAGAAGGCCACCGTCCTGGCCCTGCGCGAACGGCTGCCCGGCAGCCACGTCGGCGGCCCGACCGCCCAGCAGATGGACCTGGAGACGGCCGGCTCCCGGGACCTGAAGGTCGTCGTCCCGCTCGTACTGCTCTCCGTCCTCCTCGTCCTGATCGCCCTGCTGCGCAGCCTCGTCGCGCCCCTGCTGCTCGTCGCCGCCGTCGTCGCGGTCTGGGGCGCATCCCTCGGCATCGGCGGACTCCTCTTCGAACCGCTCCTCGGGCTCAAGGGCACCGACCCCGGACTGCCCCTGCTCTCCTTCGTCTTCCTGGTCGCCCTCGGCGTCGACTACGGCATCTTCCTGATGCACCGGGTCCGCGAAGAGGCCCGGCGCGGCGCCGAACCCACCGAGGCCGCGCTGACCGCCCTGCGTACCACCGGCGGGGTCATCGCATCGGCCGGGCTCGTCCTCGCCGCCACGTTCGTCGTCCTGACGAACATGCCGCTGGCCGCCCTCGTCGAAATGGGCTTCGTGATCGCCGTCGGCGTCCTTCTGGACACCTTCCTCGTCCGCACCTACCTGGTGACATCGGCGAGCGTGGCCCTGCAGCGCAGGATCTGGTGGCCGGGCGCGCTCAGCCGCACCCCCGGCGCGTCCGCGCCCCGCGCACCGGAACTCGTCAAAGCCCCCTGACAACGGCCCGCCCCGTACCGGAGGATGGCGACGTGCCCCCAGCCCGAGCCCCAGCCACGAGCCGCCGTGACCGCATCCTGGCCGTCGTCAACCGCGAGCCCATGCAGGCGCCGCACCGCGGGCGCAACGACGCCCTGATCGCCGCGGGCGCCGGCGCGCTCTCCGCGGTCATCGCGCTGTTCGCGGGCGGCGCCCACGCACTCGGCGCGCTGGGCTGGGTCCTGCTGCTGGGCAGCGCCGTACCGCTCGTCCGGCGGCGGCGGGGCCCGGTGCTGGTCCTGCTCGCCATGGTGCCGATGCTGGCGCTCTACCACGGCACCGACAACCTCCACTCCGCCCCGATGCCGCAGACCTGGATCGCGCTCTACACGGTGGCCGTGACCGGCCGCCCGCTGCGCACCCTGCTCGTCGGCATCGGCGTCACCTCCGTGACGGTGACGGTGGTGCTCGTGCTCAGCGCTCACGACGGGCTCGAACTGCTGCGGATCTCCGGGTGGATCGTCGCGGTGCTGTTCTGTGGGGTGGACGTACGCATCTACCGCCAGTACGTCGCCTCGGTGCTGGAGCGCGCCGAGCGCGCCGAACGGACCCGGGAGGAGGAGGCCGGGCGGCGGGTCGCCGAGGAGCGGCTGCGGATCGCCCGCGACCTGCACGACCTCCTCGCGCACAGCATCACCCTCATCGGGGTGCAGACCGCGGTCGCCTCGCACATCCTGACCGTCGACCCGCAACGGCTGGACCGGCAGGCCGTCGCGGCCTCGCTGGACGACATCGCCGAGACCTGCCGGGAGGCCAGGGCCGAGCTCCGGACCACCTTGCAGGTGCTGCGCGGCACCGGGCAGGAGGGCGGGGGCGGTACGGACCCGGAGGGCCCGCTGCCCGACCTGGCCGCCCTGCCCGGGCTCGTACGGGCCGCCGAGGCGTCCGGGGCGCGGGTCGACCTCCAGGTCCGCACCCCGGCCGGCCGCCTCGCCCCGGCGACCGGGGCCGCCGCCTACCGGATCGTCCAGGAGTCCCTGACGAACGCGGTACGGCACGCGGGCGCCGGGGTCCGCATCCGCGTCGTCGTGGAGCCCGCCGCCGAGGCCCTGCGGGTCACGGTCACCGACGACGGCACCGGACCGGTGGACAACGGCACCGCACCGGGGTTCGGGATCGTCGGAATGCGGGAACGCGCCCGCAGCACCGGCGGCACCCTGTCCGCAGGACCCCGCCCCGGTGGCGGCTTCGAGGTCTCGGCCCTGCTGCCGTTCCCGCCCCCGACCCCGGGAAACCAGCCGGGAACCGAGTCCGGGAACCAGCTGGAACACCCACCCGCACAAACGCAGCCGGAACACCCACCCGCACACACGCACGAAGCCACGCATGAAGCCAAGCAAGCCATGCACGAAGCCGCGCATGAAGCCACGAGTGAAGCCGCGCGTGAACACGCACCGGAACGGGAAGCGGAGACCACCTCATGATCCGGGTACTGCTCGCCGACGACCAGACGCTCGTCCGGGCGGCGTTCGCGATGCTCATCGGCTCCGACCCGGAGATGGAGGTGGTCGGGGAGGCCGCCACCGGCCTCGAAGCGGTCGCGCTCGCCCGCTCGGCGCGCGCCGACCTCGTCGTCATGGACGTCCGGATGCCCGAACTCGACGGCATCGAGGCGACCCGCCGCATCGCCGCCGACGAGGACCTGGCCGGGGTGAAGGTACTGGTTCTGACCACCTACGACACCGACGACCACATCGTCGAGGCGCTGCGCGCCGGCGCCTCCGGCTTCCTGGTCAAGGACACCCGGCCCGCCGGCCTGCTCGCCGCGATCAGGACCGTGGCCGCGGGTGAGTCGCTGCTCTCGCCCGGCCCGACCGCCCGCCTCATCGCCCGGGTCCTCAGCACCCCCCGTGCCCCCGCCGGTCCGGGCCCCGGCGCCCTGGGCATGCTGTCCGAGCGTGAGCGCCAGGTCCTCGCCCTGGTCGCGCGCGGCCTCAACAACACCGGGATCGCCGAGAACCTCGGCCTCAGCCCGCTCACCGCCAAGACCCACGTCAGCCGGATCATGGGCAAGCTCGGCGCCCGCGACCGCGCCCAGCTGGTGATCGTCGCCTACGAGTCGGGGCTGGTCGTGCCCGCGGGCGGCGGCGCGGCCGGGCACTGACCGGGCCGGGGACAGGGGCGGGCCCCGCGTGTCGGTGGCGTACCGGACAATGGACGCATGAGCTTGTTCCGGGACGACGGCGTGGTGCTGCGCACGCAGAAGCTGGGCGAGGCCGACCGGATCATCACGATACTGACCCGGGGCCACGGCCGGGTGCGGGCCGTCGCGCGCGGTGTGCGGCGCACCAAGTCCAAGTTCGGGGCCCGGCTGGAGCCGTTCTCCCACGTGGACGTGCAGTTCTTCGCGCGCGGCAGCGAACTGGTCGGGCGCGGGCTGCCGCTCTGCACCCAGAGCGAGACGATCGCCCCGTACGGCGGCGGAATCGTCACCGACTACGGGCGCTACACCGCGGGCACCGCGATGCTGGAGACCGCCGAGCGCTTCACCGACCACGAGGGCGAACCCGCGGTCCAGCAGTACCTGCTGCTGGTGGGCGGGCTGCGCACCCTGGCCCGGGGCGAGCACGAGCCGCACCTGATCCTGGACGCCTTCCTGCTGCGTTCCCTCGCCGTCAACGGTTACGCCCCGAGCTTCGACGACTGCGCGCGCTGCGGGCTGCCCGGCCCGAACCGTTTCTTCTCCGTCGCGGCGGGTGGCGTCATATGCGGCGACTGCCGGGTGCCCGGCAGCGTCGTACCCTCGGCGGAGGCCGTCGCCCTGCTGAGCGCCCTGCTCACCGGCGACTGGGAGACGGCGGACTCGTGCGAGGCGCGTCATGTCAGGGAGGGGAGCGGGCTGGTGTCCGCCTATCTGCACTGGCATCTGGAGCGCGGGCTGCGTTCACTGCGGTATGTAGAGAAGTGACACAGGGAGACTGAGAAGCTCATGGCAGTACGCGGGATGCTCGGCGGCCGTAACCGGCGCGACTACAAGACCCCGGAGCCGCACCCGTCCGGTGCCACGCCCCCGAAGATCCCCGGCGAGCTGGTGCCCGAGCACGTGGCCGTGGTGATGGACGGCAACGGCCGCTGGGCCAAGGAGCGGGGCCTGCCGCGCACCGAGGGGCACAAGGTCGGCGAGGGCGTCGTCATGGACGTGCTCAAGGGGTGCATCGAGATGGGCGTCAAGAACCTCTCGCTGTACGCGTTCTCCACGGAGAACTGGAAGCGGTCCCCGGAGGAGGTGAAGTTCCTCATGAACTTCAACCGAGACGTCATCCGCCGCCGCCGTGACGAGATGGACGAGCTGGGCATCCGTATCCGCTGGGTGGGCCGCATGCCCAAGCTGTGGAAGTCCGTCGTCCAGGAACTCCAGGTCGCCCAGGAGCAGACCAAGGACAACGACAGGATGACGCTGTACTTCTGCGTCAACTACGGCGGCCGGGCCGAGATCGCGGACGCCGCGCAGCGGATCGCGCAGGACGTCGCCGCCGGGCGGCTCGACCCGTCGAAGGTCAACGAGAAGACGTTCGCGAAGTACATCTACTACCCGGACATGCCGGACGTCGACCTGTTCGTGCGGCCCAGCGGCGAGCAGCGCACCTCGAACTACCTGATCTGGCAGAGCGCGTACGCCGAGATGGTCTTCCAGGACGTGCTGTGGCCGGACTTCGACCGCCGCGACCTGTGGCGGGCCTGCCTGGAGTTCGCCCAGCGTGACCGCCGGTTCGGCGGCGCCGAAGAGGTCGCGGCCTCCGGGAGCTGAGCGGCGGGCCCGGCGGGGGTAGGTGCTGTACGCCCCCGCCGGGCCCGGATCACTTCACTTCTCGCCGCTCGCGCAGTCCGCGCACGTGCCGAAGACCTCGACCGTGTGCGCCACGTTCACGAAGCCGTGCTGTGTCGCGATGGTCTCCGCCCACTGCTCGACCACCGGGCCCTCGACCTCGACCGCCTTGCCGCACATCCGGCAGACCAGATGGTGGTGGTGGTCGCCCGTCGAGCAGCGCCGGTAGACGGACTCGCCCTCCGTGGTGCGCAGGACGTCCACCTCGCCGGCGTCGGCGAGGGACTGCAGGGTGCGGTAGACCGTCGTCAGCCCGACCGAGTCCCCGCGGTGCTTGAGGACGTCGTGCAGCTCCTGGGCGCTGCGGAACTCGTCCACCTCGTCGAGCGCCGCCGCCACGGCTGCCCGCTGCCGGGTCGACCGGCCTCGGACCGGAACCGCGTTCGTTCCACTGATCGGCGCCGTCGCCACAGGAGCCTCCTCGTGTCGCCCGTACATCTGTCGGGCCATTGTGCCAGCCCGCACCCGCTGGGGGATCAGACGCGGACGTCGTCCGGCGCCGGGCGGGCGGCCGGTACCTCCAGGGTGCACCGCTCCGCCTCGGTTTCGCTGCGGCGGGCGCGACTGCGGGCGAGCGGGGCGGCGAGCACGGTGAGGGCGACGAAGACACCGATGGCCAGCAGCACGATCGTCGCGCCGGGCGGGACGTCCTGGTAGTACGAGGTCACGGTGCCGGCCAGGGTGACGCCGACCCCGATGACGACGGAGAGCACGAACGTCACCTTGAAGGACCGGGTGATCTGCTGCGCGGCGGCGACCGGGACCACCATCAGGGCGCTGACCAGCAGCAGCCCGACGACTCGCATCGCGACCGTGACGGTCACCGCGGCGGTGACCGCGACCAGCAGGTTCAGCACGCGCACCGGAAGACCGGTCACCCGGGCGAACTCCTCGTCCTGGCTGACGGCGAACAGCTGCCGCCGCAGCCCCACGGTGACCAGCAGCACGAACGCGGCGAGCAGCGATATCGCGGTGATGTCCTCGGAGGAGACCGTGGACAGCGAGCCGAAGAGGTACGAGGTGAGGTTGGCGTTCGAGCCGGTGTCGGAGAGGTTGATCAGCAGGACACCGCCCGCCATGCCGCCGTAGAAGAGCATGGCCAGCGCGATGTCGCCGCGGGTACGGCCGTACCAGCGGATCAGCTCCATGACGACCGCGCCCGCGACGGCGACGGCGGTGGCCATCCAGACCGGGCTGGTGGAGAGCAGGAAGCCGAGGCCGACGCCGGTCATGGCGATGTGGCCGATGCCGTCGCCCATCAGGGCCTGCCGGCGCTGCACCAGGTAGATGCCGACTGCGGGCGCGATGACGCCGACCAGTACGGCGGCGAGCAGGGCCCGCTGCATGAAGGGAGGGTTGAGGAATTCCATGGTCAGCTCAGTAGTCCCGTCCGGACGGGCTCGGAAGCCGCGTGGGGGTGTACGTGGTCGTGGCCGGGCAGTGCGTGCTGCCCGACGGCCTTCGGGGGCGGCCCGTCGTGCATCACACAGCCGTCGCGGAGCACGACCGCCCGGTCGATCAGGGGCTCCAGCGGGCCCAGCTCGTGCAGGACGAGGAGCACGGTGGCGTCGGCCGCGACCTGCTCGCGCAGGGTGTCGGCGAGGATCTCCTGGCTGGCCAGGTCGACGCCCGCCATCGGCTCGTCCATGATCAGCAGTTCGGGTTCGGCGGCGAGCGCGCGGGCGATCAGCACGCGCTGGTGCTGGCCGCCGGAGAGGGCGCTGACCGAGTCCTTGGCGCGGTCCGTGAGGCCGACGAGCTCGATGGCCCGGTCGACGGCGGCGCGGTCGGCCTTGCGGGGCAGCCCCAGCCGGGTGCGGGACAGCCGCCCGGAGGCGACGACCTCGCGGATCGTGGCGGGCACGCCGCCGGCGGCCGTGGTGCGCTGCGGTACGTAGCCGACCCGGGCCCAGTCGCGGAAGCGGCGCAGCGGGGTGCCGAAGAGCTCGACGGTGCCGCCGCTCAGGGGGACCTGGCCGATGACGGAGCGGACGGCGGTGGACTTGCCGGAGCCGTTGGCGCCGAGCAGGGCGACGACCTCGCCGCGGCGCACGGTCAGGTCGATGCCGCGCAGCACGGGGCGTGCTCCGAGGGTGGCGGTGGCGTCGCGGACGACGATCACGGGTTCGGGGGTCGGGCTCTGGGGCTCGGGCATGAGCGCCTCCGGTGCTGCGCGGTTCGGGCCGATGGGGGCGGTGCGGTCGTCGCTCACTTCGCGCCGAGTGCCGTGCGCAGGGCGGCGAGGTTGGACTTCATGACCTCGATGTAGTCATCGCCCTTGGAGGTGTCGGTGATTCCCTCCAGCGGGTCCAGGACGTCGGTCTTCAGGCCGGTGTCGCCGGCGACGGTCTTCGCCGTCTTGTCGCTGGCGAGCGTCTCGAAGAAGACGGTGGTGACCTTCTTCTCCTTCGCGATGGAGTGCAGGGCGCTGATGCGGGCGGGGCTGGGCTCGGCCTCGGGGTCGATGCCGGCAATGCCCTCCTGGGTGAGGCCGTAGCGCTCGGCGAGGTATCCGAAGGCGGAGTGGGTGGTGATGAACGTCTTGGTCGCGGTGTCCTCCAGCCCGGTCCGGTACGCGGTGTCCAGCGCGCCGAGCTCCTTGACCAGGGCGGCGGTGTTCTCGCGGTAGTCCGCGGCGTGGTCCGGGTCGGTCTTCTCCAGGGACTTGCCGACGCCCTTGGCGACCTCGGTGTACTTCACCGGGTCCAGCCATATGTGCGGGTCGGCGCCGGCCGCATCGCCCTCGTGCTCGTGCTCGTGCTCGTCGGGACCGTGCTCCTCGCCGCCGACCTCCGTGCCGTGGTCCTCCAGCGTCGTCAGCGTCGTGACGTCGAGGGTGTTCCGGGACTCCGAGAGCTTGATCGCGTCGTCCACGGCGGGCTGGATGCCCTTGAGGTAGAGGATGAAGTCGGCGTCGCTGAGGCCGCCGATCTGCCGGGGGCTGAGCTCCAGGTCGTGGGGTTCCATGCCGGGCTTGGTGAGGGTGGAGACGGAGACGTGGTCGCCGCCTATGCGCTCGGCCAGGAACTGCATCGGATAGAAGGACGCCACCACGTTCAGCCGGTCGCCGTTCTTGTGGTCGGAGGTGCCGGACGTCGAGCAGGCGGAGAGGGCGGTGAGGCCGAGGACGGCTGCGCCTGCGACGGCGGCGGTGGGTATGAGGCGGCGTACGTTCATGACAGTCATTTTCAACAAAAGTGGAAACGATTGTCAACAAGCGGGTTGGGGTGGGTAGCGCGGTGAGGGCTGAGCGGCGGGCGAAGGCGTCGGCTCCGATACCGATTTGATCGAAGGGGCGTGGCCGCCGGTAATCTGGGCCATTCGCCCGCTCGTCTCCCGACCACCACCCCCCACCGAGGCGCCCCGGGCCACCCTTGTCCAGTTCCGTCGTCGTAATGAAGAGAGAACCGTGGCCGCCGACAAGATCGACTCCATCGTCAGCCTGAGCAAGCGCCGTGGCTTCGTCTACCCCTGCAGTGAGATCTACGGTGGTCAGCGCGCCGCCTGGGACTACGGGCCGCTGGGTGTCGAGCTCAAGGAGAACCTCAAGCGCCAGTGGTGGCGTTACATGGTCACCTCCCGCGAGGACGTGGTCGGCATCGACTCGTCGGTCATCCTGGCCCCCGAGGTGTGGGCGGCCTCCGGCCACGTCGCCACGTTCTCCGACCCGCTGACCGAGTGCACCTCCTGCCACAAGCGCTACCGCGCCGACCACCTGGAGGAGGCGTACGAGGAGAAGCACGGCAAGCCGCCGGTCAACGGCCTGGCCGACCTCAACTGCCCCAACTGCGGCAACAAGGGCACCTTCACCGAGCCCAAGCAGTTCTCCGGCCTGCTCTCCACGCACCTCGGCCCGACCCAGGACTCCGGCTCCGTCGCGTACCTGCGCCCCGAGACCGCCCAGGGCATCTTCACCAACTTCGGCCAGGTGCTGCAGACCTCGCGCAAGAAGCCGCCGTTCGGCATCGCGCAGATGGGCAAGTCCTTCCGGAACGAGATCACTCCGGGCAACTTCATCTTCCGCACGCGCGAGTTCGAGCAGATGGAGATGGAGTTCTTCGTCAAGCCGGGCGAGGACGAGCAGTGGCAGGAGTACTGGATGGAGCAGCGCTGGAACTGGTACACCGGTCTCGGCCTGCGCGAGGAGAACATGCGGTGGTTCGAGCACCCGCAGGAGAAGCTCTCCCACTACTCCAAGCGCACCGCTGACATCGAGTACCGCTTCCGCTTCGGCGGCAGCGAGTGGGGCGAGCTGGAGGGCGTCGCCAACCGCACGGACTACGACCTCACGGCCCACTCCAAGGCCTCCGGCACGGACCTGTCCTTCTTCGACCAGGAGAAGAGCGAGCGCTACACCCCCTACGTCATCGAGCCCGCAGCCGGTGTCGGCCGCGCGATGCTGGCCTTCCTCCTCGACGCCTACAGCGAGGACGAGGCGCCGAACGCCAAGGGCGTCATGGAGAAGCGCGCCGTGATGCGCCTCGACCCGCGCCTGGCGCCGGTCAAGGTCGCGGTCCTCCCGCTGTCCCGCAACCCGCAGCTCTCGCCGAAGGCCAAGGGCCTCGCCACCGACCTGCGGCAGAACTGGAACATCGAGTTCGACGACGCGGGCGCCATCGGCCGCCGCTACCGCCGCCAGGACGAGATCGGCACGCCGTTCTGCGTCACCGTCGACTTCGACACCCTGGACGACAACGCGGTCACCGTTCGCGAGCGCGACACGATGAAGCAGGAGCGCGTCTCCCTGGACCAGATCCAGAGCTACCTCGGCTCCCGGCTGCTCGGCTGCTGACGGCCGCACCCGCTGACCGAAGCCCCCGCTTCCGCGCCCGCCGCGGAACCGGGGGCTTCGTGCGATCGGGGCCGCGGCCGAGTATGTGCCAGGGGCCGCCGCGTCCGGGGCGAGGCTGCGCGTGCCCGCGTCCGGAGCGGGGCTGCGCGCGATCGGGGCCGCGACCGGGACCGCGCCGGGGCCGTGGCCCGCTTCCGGGCCGGGGGTCAGACGTGCACCCGGGCCCGGGGTCAGACGTGCACCCGGGCCCGGGGTCAGACGTGCACCCGGGCCCGGGGTCAGACGTGCGTCCGCGCTCGGGGCCAGGCGCGCGTCCGCGTCCGGGGCCAGGCGCGCGTCCGCGTCCGCGTCCGGGGCCACGCGCGCGTCCGGGCCCGGGATCAGGCGCGCAGGCCGCGCAGCAGCAGGTCCGAGACGGCGGCGAACTCCGCCCCGATGGCGGGCTTCTGCCACTCCGCGGCGTACCCCGGGTCGTGGAAGCGGGCCGTCGCGTCGAACACGGCCTGGGCGGCGGACCCCGGGTCGTCGACCGAGAACCGCCCCTCCTCGACCCCCTCCGCGATGATCTCCCGCAACTGGCCGACCAGCTGCCGGATGTGGTCCTCCACGACCGTGCTCCCGCCCATCAGCACCTCGTACGTGGCGAACAGCTCGGGGTCGTCGCCCGCCTTGTGGCGCTTGGCCTCGAACAGGGCCTCCAGCCACTGCCGCAGCCTGTCCGGGGCCGGCTGGGCGGACGCCTCCAGGATTTCGGTGAGCGCCAGCTCCGTCCGGGTCAGCCAGCGGCCGGTCACCGCCTCGTGCAGGGCGGTCTTGGTCCGGAAGTGGCGGTAGACACTGCCGTGGCTGACGCCCAGCACCCTCGCCACGTCGACCACGGTGGCCTTGGCGGGCCCGTAGCGGCGCAGGACCTCCTCGGTCGCTTCGAGGATGCGCTCGGGGGTCAGCGGGTCGGGGGGCGGCGTCATCGTGGGTGTGCTGCCTTTCGGGGGCGTCGGGCGGGGCCGGGGCCGGGGCCGGGGGTGGGGGCCCGCACCTCGCCGACCGTACCCGGAGGTCAGCGTTCACTGTCCAGGTGGGCCATCTGGCCGGCCGGGTAGCGGGCACCGGCGGCCGACCCCGCCGGGACCGCCTCCTCGATCGCGGCGAGCGCCACCGCGTCCAGCTGGACGTCCAGGGCGCCGAGAGCCTCGGTCAGCCGGTCGCGGCGGCGGGCACCGACCAGCGGGACGATGTCCGTGCCCCGGGCGAGGACCCAGGCGATGGCGATCTGGGCCACCGTCACCCCCTTCTGCTCGGCGATCTTGCGCAGCGCCTCGACCAGGTCCAGGTTGTGCCGGAGGTTCTCCGCCTGGAAGCGGGGGCTCATGGACCGGAAGTCGCCCGGGGCCAGCTCGCGGTCCGGGCTGAAGTGGCCGCTGATCAGTCCGCGCGACAGCACGCCGTACGCCGTGACACCGATGCCCAGCTCGCGGCAGGTGGGCAGGATCTCTGCCTCGATGGACCGCGAGAGCAGCGAATACTCGATCTGCACGTCCGAGATCGGGGCCACGGCCGCCGCCCGCCGGATCGTGTCCGCGCCCACTTCGGACAGGCCGATGTGGCGGACGTGTCCGGCCTCGACCAGCTCGGCGATGGCTCCGACGGTTTCCTCGATCGGGACGTCGGGGTCGACCCGGGCGATCCGGTAGACGTCGATGTGGTCGGTGCCGAGCCGCTGCAAGGAGTACGCCGCGAAGGTCTGGACGGCCGCCGGGCGGCCGTCGTACCCCGTGAAGCCGCCCTCGACGGTCCGCAGCGCTCCGAACTTGACGCTGATCAGTGCCTGTTCGCGAGCGGCTGCCGGGGCGGTGCGCAGGGCCTCGTTGATCAGCAGCTCGTTGTGTCCCATGCCGTAGAAGTCGCCGGTGTCCAGCAGCGTGATGCCGGCGTCGAGCGCGGAGTGGATGGTGGCGATCGACTCGGCGCGGTCGTTCTCGCCGTACAGCGCGGACATGCCCATGCAGCCGAGGCCGATCGCGGAGACCTGCGGGCCGGTCGATCCGAGTGCGCGGGTGGGAAGGGCGGTCATCGATGACTCCTGGGGGTGTCGGACGGGCGCGTAAGGGCGCGGTGGGATGCCGAAGAGGTCTGCGGCACCGCACAAAAACCATGGCATGTGCGATGACAGCTTTCAATATCTGTCAGTCCACGTTCCCTCAGACGGGGGAATCCGGTCCGTCGGCGGAAAACCGGGTGAGGAGGGGGGCCCGTATGGGTACCGTCTTCCGCATGTATTCCTTCTTCCAGATCTACGAGTGAGCGCGCGGCGGGCCCGACCGCCCGCCGCCCTTTCGGATCGACCCAAGGTCGCAACAGACCTCACTGAGACCAGGAAATGGGAGAACCCCGTGGCCAAGAGCCGTAACAACCTCCTCGGCGTCGGCGGACAGCGCAAGAAGCTGTCCCGCGCCGGGGCGCAGGGCGCCGGTTCCGCGCGCGACGCCGACCGCAGGACGGCCGCCGACCAGAAGCAGGAGCTGCTCCGCAAGATGCGGGAGCGCGCCACCGGTGTCGAGCAGCCGGAGGCCCCGGCCGCCGAGCAGGAGACCGCCCAGGAGGGCGAGACCCCGCAGCAGGAGACGCGGCAGGGGAACGCCGCGCAGAGCTGACCCGTCCCACACCTCGGGCCCCGGCGGGCGGACCGCCACAGTCCGCCCGCCGGGGCCGCGGCACGCCGACACCCGCCCCCGCCCCGGGACCTCGGCACGCCGACGTCCGCCCGCCGGGGCCACGGCATTCCGATAAAGCCCCCGTCCTCACGCCACCGTCAAAGCCCCCGCGTCCTCACGCCACCGTCAAAACCCCCGCCCTCACGCCACCGTGCGCGGTAGCCGCAGGCTCAGCAGGGTCGTCAGGGCGACCGCCGCCAGCTGGACCAGCAGCGTCACGATCAGCGCGTCCCGCATCCCCGAGCCCGGCACCAGGGCCAGGAACAGCGAACCGAGCGTCGCCACGCCCAGCGTCAGCGAGGCCTGCTGGGTCGTCGTCATGACCCCGCCGCCCACCCCGGCCCGCTCCGGCGGCACATCGGACAGGACGATGCGGAACAGCACGGGCAGTTGGAGGCCCTGGCCGAAACCGGCGACGGCCATTCCGGGCACCAGCCCCGCCGCCCCCAGGCCCGACCAGCCGCGCCACACCGTGAGCGCGAGCACCACGACACCGGCCGCCTGGATCAGCCCGCCGGCCGTCACGACCCGGCTGCCGTGACGCCGCACCAGCCGGGGGCCTGCCAGTGAGGCCGCGAAGAAGGCCACCGCCATCGGGGCCATCGACAGGCCCGACGCCGCCGGGCCCAGCTTCAGCCCCTGCTGGAGCGCCACCGCGATGACGAACATGAAGCCGCCGAAGCCCACCGAGAACGGCGCCACCAGCGCCAGCCCGCGCCGCAGCGAGTCCAGCCGCAGCAAGGTCGGCGGCACCAGCGGGATCAGCCCGCGCCGGTCCGCCCGCCGCTCCACCCGGTAGAACGCGGCCGCCGCGAACGGGAACAGCGCGAGCGACACCCAGGTCCACAGCGGCCAGCCCGCCGCCCGGCCCTCGGTCAGCGGGCCCAGCAGCGTCACCAGCGACGCGGCGAGCAGCAGCGTGCCCGGTACGTCGACGGGCGCGGGCCGCTCCGAACGCGTCTCCGGCACCGCACGCGCCGCCAGCACCAGACCGGCCGCGGCCACCGGGACGTTGACCAGGAACACCGAGCGCCAGCCCGCGCTCTCGCCGAACACCGAAGACAGCGGCGCGGCGGCGACCAGCGCACCGCCCAGGATCTGGCCCGCGACCATGGAGAGCCCCGCCGTGGCCCCGTAGAGGCTCATCGCGCGCGCCCGCCGGTGTCCCGAGGTGGCCGCCTGGATGGTGGCGAGCACCTGCGGCAGCATCAGGGCCGCCGCCGCGCCCTGCGCCACGCGTGCCCCGACCAGGGACCAGGCGTTCGGCGCGAGCCCGCAGGCCAGGGAGGTCAGCCCGAAGGCCGCGATGCCGGTCAGGAAGAGCCGGCGCCGGCCGGCCATGTCGCCGAGCCGCCCGCCGAGGACGAGCAGCACGGCGTAGGAGAGCCCGTAGCCCGCGACGACCAGTTCCAGCAGGGCGGGGCCCGCCGCCAGATCGTGGTCGATGGTGGGCAGGGCGACATTGACGATGAAGAAGTCGATCAGGGGAAGGGCCGCGCCCAGCAGCACGGTGAACAGTCCCAGCGCCCCGAGCACCGGGGCGGGATGGTCGTGCCGCACCACCGGTGAGGTGGTGGCGCCTGCCGTCGTCGTCCGTACAGAGGATTCACTCACGGAACCGACGATCTCCCCACTCGGAGCCTGGTACCAGAGTCTCTTTATCCTGGTACAAACACCACCTGGAACAGCCCGCCCGTTACCCGTGGCCCCTGGAATCGCCCCGGCCGGTCCCGCACTCTGGAGGAATGACGACCATGGCTACGCCGGCCGCGCGGACGGCCGCCCCCGGCCGGAGCGAGCCCGAGATCCGGCGGCACGAGCTCGCGAACTTCCTGCGCAGCCGCCGCGAACGCATCACCCCCGAGCAGGTCGGGCTCGTCCGGGGCCGCCGCCGGCGCACACCGGGGCTGCGCCGCGAGGAGGTCGCCCAGCTCTCCGCCGTCGGCGTCACCTGGTACACCTGGCTCGAACAGGCCCGCGACATCCAGGTCTCGCCGCAGGTCCTCGACGCGCTCGCCCGCGCCCTGCTTCTGGACCGCAGCGAGCGCAGCCACCTCTTCTCGCTCGCGGGCGCCGTCGATCCCGCGCCCGGCACCGACTGCCCGCACATCACCTCGGCCCTGCGCACCGTGCTGCGGCAGCTGGAGCCGATCCCCGCCTGCGTGCAGAACAGCCGGTACGACATCCTCGCCCACAACCGCACCTACGGCCGGCTGCTCTGCGACATGGACGCGGTCGCTCCCGAGGACCGCAACGTCATGCTGCTCGCCTACACGAACGAGCAGTGGCGCTCCTCGGTCATGGACACGGCCGAGCTCGCCCGCTATCTGACCGCCAAATTCCGGGCGTCGATGGCCGACCACCTCGCCGAGCCCTCCTGGAAGGAGCTGCTGGGGCGCCTGGAGGCGGCCTCGCCGGAGTTCCGCGAGAACTGGGCCCGCCACGAGGTCGTGGGGTCCGGCAGCCGGTCCAAGATCTTCCGCAACGCCTGGGTGGGGATGCTCCGCGTGGAGACCACAGACCTCTGGCTCGGCCCGGCGGCCGGCCCCCGGCTGGTCAGCTACGCACCCCGCGACGAGGAGACCCGCGAGCGGCTGGAGCGGCTTCAGGAGCTGGTGCGCGCCGCCGAGGACTGAGCGGTGGACGCGGAGGCCGGGTCCACGGGCTCCGCCAGCCGTTCGGCGGTCCGGCGGGCGGTGCCCCGTGCCCAGCGCCCGCTGGTCAGCGCCCCGACGAGCAGGACGCAGAGCCCGCAGCCGGTCACGACCCACCAGCCGGGCCTGCTCGCCGCCACGAAGCCGTCCGCCGCGCCGGGGTCCGCCATGCCCGCCGCGAGGACCGCGCCGATCACGGCGACGCCGAGGGTCTGCCCGATCTGCCGGCTGGTGGAGGCGACGGCCGCCGCGACGCCCGCCTGGGAGCGCGGCATGCCGGAGACGGCGGTGTTGGTGATGGGCGCGTTCACCGAGCCGAAGCCCAGGCCGAACAGCACATAGGCGGCGAACATCGAGACCGTGCCGGTCTCCGCGTCGAACGCCGCCAGCATCAGCCCGCTCACCGCCAGCGCCCCGCCCGCGATCAGCAGCGGCAGGCGCGGCCCGCGACTGGCCACGAGCCGCCCCGACAGTGGCGACAGGACGCAGACCACGGCCGCCATCGGCAGCGTGTACAGACCGGCCTCCAGCGCGCTCAGCCCCCGGACGTCCTGGAGGTAGAGGGTGTTGAGGAAGAGGAAGCCGCCCAGCGCGGCGAAGGCGCTGACCGCGATGACGGTGGCCCCGCTGAACGGGGCGCTGTGGAAGAACCGCAGGTCGATCAGCGGGTCCGCGCGCCGGGGCTCGTACACCAGCAGGCCGGCCAGGGCGACCGCC
Source organism: Streptomyces sp. A0958 (assembly GCF_004795035.1). GTDB lineage: Bacteria > Actinomycetota > Actinomycetes > Streptomycetales > Streptomycetaceae > Streptomyces. The sequence continues at coordinate 30,042 of NZ_SSBK01000028.1, read as the reverse complement.
GCGAGCGAGGCGAACAGCAGGATCTCGGGGGAGCCCCAGCCCTTCTGCGGCGCCTCGATGATCGCGTACGTCAGCGAGCCCAGCAGCGTGATCACCAGGAGCTGCCCCACCGGGTCCGGGCGGCGGGCCCGGGGGGCGCGCGATTCGGGGACGTAACGCCAGGTCAGCAGCAGGGCGGCGATGCCGACCGGCAGGTTGACCCAGAAGATCGACCGCCAGCCGACCGAGTCGACCAGGACGCCGCCGACCACCGGGCCCGCCGCCATCGAGATGCCGACGACACCGCCCCAGACCCCGATCGCGCGGGCGCGCTCACGCGGGTCGGTGAAGGTGTTGGTGATGATCGACATCGCCACCGGGTTGAGCATGGAGCCGCCGACGGCCTGCACCATCCGGAACGCGATGAGCGCTTCCAGGTTCGGCGCCAGCGAGCAGAGCGCCGAGCCCAGCGTGAACAGGACGAGCCCGGCCATGAAGACCTTGCGCCGGCCGATCCGGTCGGCGGTGGAACCGGCGAGCATCAGCAGGGAGGCGAGGACGAGCGTGTACGCGTCGATCGTCCACTGCATCCCCGCGACGCTCGCGTGCAGTTCCCGGCGCATGGCGGGCAGGGCGACGTTCAGAGCGGTGGTGTCGAGGCTGACGATCAGCAGGCTCATGCAGCAGATCGCCAGCACCAGCATCCGCCGCCGGTGGCTGAGCTCGGGCATGCATCGATAGTACGGCTAACTAACGACTGCCGCCGCCAGCATCCCCGCCGCCTCACGGATCAGCGGATGGTCGCCCGCCGCGTCCGGATCGCCGCCGGGCTTCGTCGTCAGCACCGCCAGGACCACCGGCGCCCCCTCCGGCGTCCAGGCGATGCCCACGTCGTTGCACGAGCCGTACGGGCCGCCGCCCGTCTTGTCCGCGACCGTCCACTCCGGCGGCAGTCCGGCCCGGAAGCGGGTGCCGCTCGTCCGGCAGTTCAGCAGCCACTCGGTCAGCCGCTCGCGGTCCCGGGGCTCCAGCGCGCTCCCCAGCACGAGCCGCGCGTAGTCGCGGGCGATCGAGGCCGGGCTCGTCGTGTCCGTGATCCGGCCCGGCTCGGCGGAGTTGAGCTCGGGCTCCCAGCGGTCCAGCCGGGTCACCCGGTCGCCCAGCGAGCGGGCGAAACGCGTGACCGCGCCGGGACCGCCCAGCTCGCGCAGCAGCAGATTGCCTGCGGTGTTGTCGCTGTCACCGATGGCCGCGTCGCACAGGCGGGCGACGCTCAGCCCGTTCGCGATGTTCTCCGGGGTGCCCGTGACCGGCGAATCGGACACGCAGTCCGCCTCCGTGTAGTGGATCACCTTGTCCAGGACCTCGCCCTCCCGGTCCAGATCCCGCAGGACGGCCGCCGCGGCGAACGTCTTGAAGGTGGACAGCAGGGGAAAGCGCTCGTCGGCCCGGTGGCGGACCGCGACCCCGGTGGCCGCGTTGTACGCGAACGCGCCGACGCGGGCGCCGTGCGCCCGTTCCAGCTCGCGCAGCCGGGCCGACGTGGAGGCGGCCGTGCGGGCGGTCGCCGCCCGGGCGGACCCCGCGCCGAGGAGCAGCGCCCCGGCGGCGCCCGCGCCCCCGAGCGTGAGCAGCCTGCGGCGGCTGGGAGCGGCCGCGGTGCGCTTCGTACCGGTCAGGGTCAAGCGTGAAGTGGGCAGCATGGCTTTCATCTCCTTCTCGGCCGGCTCCTTGCCGGAAACCCCACGCTACGGCCGGGGTCCGGCAACGCCCGCCCTTTCGCCGCCCCCGGCGGGCCCCGGCCGCCCACCGAGCAGTGGCCCGGATACGGGACAATGGGGCCATGACCACGCTCGCCCCCTCGCCCCCGCTGCTCCGCATCGGCCCGCACACCGTGCAGCCGCCGGTGGTCCTCGCCCCCATGGCCGGCATCACCAACGCCCCCTTCCGCACGCTGTGCCGGGAGTTCTCCGGCGGCAAGGGGCTGTTCGTCAGCGAGATGATCACGACGAGGGCCCTGGTCGAGCGCAACGAGAAGACCATGCAGCTCATCCACTTCGACGCGAGCGAGACCCCCCGCTCCATCCAGTTGTACGGAGTGGACCCGGTCACGGTCGGCAAGGCGGTCCGCATGATCGTGGACGAGGACCTGGCCGACCACATCGACCTGAACTTCGGCTGCCCCGTCCCCAAGGTCACCCGCAAGGGCGGCGGCTCGGCCCTCCCGTACAAGCGGCCGCTGCTGCGCGCGATCCTGCACGAGGCCGTCTCGCGGGCCGGGGACCTGCCCGTGACCATCAAGATGCGCAAGGGCATCGACGACGACCACCTCACCTTCCTCGACGCCGGCCGGATCGCCGTGGAGGAGGGCGTCACGGCGGTCGCCATGCACGGCCGGACGACCGCCCAGCACTACGGCGGCACCGCCGACTGGGAGGCCATCGCCCGCCTCAAGGAGCACGTCCCGGAGATCCCCGTCCTCGGCAACGGCGACATCTGGTGCGCGGACGACGCCCTGCGCATGATGCGCGAGACCGGCTGCGACGGCGTCGTCGTGGGCCGTGGCTGCCTGGGCCGCCCCTGGCTCTTCGGCGACCTGGTCAGCGCGTTCGAGGGCACGGGGACGCGGCAGGCGCCCACGCTGCGCACCGTCGCGGACGTCATGCTGCGCCACGCGACGCTGCTGGGGGAGTGGATCGGCGACGAGGCACGGGGCGTGATCGACTTCCGCAAGCACGTGGCCTGGTACCTCAAGGGCTTCGCGGTCGGCTCCGAGATGCGCAAGAAGCTGGCGATCACCTCGTCCCTGGAGGAGCTGGGCTCCCAGCTCCAGGAGCTGGACCTCGACCAGCCGTGGCCGGACGGCGCGGACGGGCCGCGCGGACGCACCTCCGGTAACAACCGGGTGGCTCTCCCGGACGGTTGGCTGAAGGACCCGTACGACTGCGCGGGCGTCGGCGCAGACGCGGAGCTGGACACCTCCGGGGGCTGAGGGGGCCGTGTGAGGGGAGGGCACCCGGTGCCCCCCGAGTCCTTTGCTCATCTGAGCGCTTCATGGGGCGCGAATCGGGCCCCCGGACCACGGAACGATGCTTTGTGTATACCTATGACCCTCACTCGGCGCCTCTGCGTGATCATCGCCTCGCTTAGAGTTATCAAACGGGTGTCCGGATGGTGACATCTGAGCGGCCATTCCGGCGTGATTCTCGCCACTCTGAGGTAGGTCGCGCTCTGATGAGCGCGAAATCGGGGGCTGCACTTCTCAAATGGTGGCACTGGGTGCCAGGTGGCTCCACTTTGATCGATCGAGGCTTCGGTTACTTTCAGCCATCGAACTGCGGGTATCGGCGCGCTCTGCGTAATCCTGTGTACGAGTCCTGAACGCATCGCTTCACGGGGCCCGTCGACCGGGTGACTTTCGATCTGCTGGCGGACGGGTGGTTACGGCCGTACGACGCGCAAGTGGACGTACCGGCACACCTTCGATCTGGGTATGTTCCTCGCCGTCAGGGCAGCCACCGCGTCCTCGAGGAGTCGAGACCCGTGTCGGAAAACAGTGATGTGCAGAAGTTCGTCTACGACTTCACCGAGGGCAACAAGGATCTGAAGGACCTGCTCGGCGGGAAGGGGGCCAACCTCGCCGAGATGACCAACCTCGGTCTCCCCGTCCCTCCCGGGTTCACCATCACCACCGAGGCGTGCAAGGTCTACCTGGAGAGCGGCGAGGAGCCGACGGCGCTCCGCGACGAGGTGAGTGCGCACCTCGACGCCCTGGAGACCCGGATGGGCAAGAAGCTCGGCCAGGCCGATGACCCGCTGCTGGTCTCCGTCCGCTCCGGCGCCAAGTTCTCGATGCCCGGCATGATGGACACCGTCCTCAACATCGGCCTCTCCGACGCCTCGGTCGTGGGCCTCGCCGAGCAGGCCGGTGACGAGCGGTTCGCGTGGGACTCCTACCGCCGCCTCATCCAGATGTTCGGCAAGACCGTCCTCGGGGTCGACGGCGACCTCTTCGAGGAGGCGCTGGAGGCCGCGAAGGAGGCCAAGGGCGTCACCGTCGACGTGGACCTCGACGCGGCCGACCTGAAGAAGCTGGTCAAGCAGTTCAAGAAGATCGTCACCCGCGACGCCGGCCGCGACTTCCCGCAGGACGCGCGCGAGCAGATGGACCTGGCCATAAAGGCGGTCTTCGACTCGTGGAACACCGACCGGGCCAAGCTCTACCGCCGCCAGGAGCGCATCCCCGGCGACCTCGGCACCGCCGTCAACGTCTGCTCGATGGTCTTCGGCAACCTCGGCCCCGACTCCGGAACGGGCGTCGCCTTCACCCGTGACCCGGCCAGCGGCCACCAGGGCGTCTACGGCGACTACCTCCAGAACGCGCAGGGCGAGGACGTCGTCGCGGGCATCCGCAACACCGTGCCGCTCGCCGAGCTGGAGACGATCGACAAGCAGTCGTACGACCAGCTGCTGAAGATCATGGAGACGCTGGAGACCCACTACAAGGACCTCTGCGACATCGAGTTCACCATCGAGCGCGGCCACCTGTGGATGCTCCAGACCCGGGTCGGCAAGCGCACCGCCGGTGCCGCCTTCCGGATCGCCACCCAGCTGGTGGACCAGGGGCTGATCGACGAGGCCGAGGCGCTGCAGCGGGTCACCGGCGCCCAGCTCGCGCAGCTGATGTTCCCGCGCTTCGACGACACCACCAGGACCCGGCGGCTCGGCCGGGGCATCGCGGCCTCGCCGGGCGCGGCGGTCGGCAAGGCGGTCTTCGACTCGTACACCGCCGTCAAGTGGTCCCGCTCCGGCGAGAAGGTCATCCTGATCCGCCGCGAGACCAACCCGGACGACCTGGACGGCATGATCGCCGCCGAGGGCATCCTGACCTCGCGCGGCGGCAAGACCTCGCACGCCGCCGTCGTCGCCCGCGGCATGGGCAAGACCTGTGTCTGCGGCGCCGAGGAGATCGAGGTCGACACCAAGCGCCGCCGGCTGACGGTCGGCGACACCGTGGTGGAGGAGGGCGACCTCGTCTCCGTCGACGGCTCCACCGGCAAGGTGTACCTCGGTGAGGTCCCCGTCGTGCCGTCCCCGGTCGTCGAGTACTTCGAGGGCCGGATGCACGCGGGCGCCGACGATGCCGACGAGCTGGTCGCCGCCGTGCACCGGATCATGGCGTACGCGGACCGGATGCGCCGGCTGCGGGTGCGGGCCAACGCCGACAGCGCCGAGGACGCCCTACGGGCCCGCCGCTTCGGCGCCCAGGGCATCGGCCTGTGCCGCACCGAGCACATGTTCCTCGGTGAGCGCCGCGAGATGGTCGAGAAGCTGATCCTGGCCGACACCGACCAGGAGCGCGAGACGGCCCTGGAGCAGCTGCTGCCGCTCCAGAAGGCGGACTTCATCGAGCTGTTCGAGGCGATGGACGGCCTGCCGGTCACCGTACGGCTGCTGGACCCGCCGCTGCACGAGTTCCTGCCCGACATCACCGAGCTTTCGGTGCGGGTGGCGCTCGCGGAGTCCCGCAAGGACGCCAACGAGAACGACCTGCGGCTGCTCCAGGCCGTGCACAAGCTGCACGAGCAGAACCCGATGCTGGGGCTGCGCGGGGTCCGGCTCGGCCTGGTCATCCCCGGCCTGTTCGCCATGCAGGTGCGGGCCATCGCCGAGGCGGCCGCCGCCCGCAGGAACGCCAAGGGCGACCCTCGCGCCGAGATCATGATCCCGCTCGTCGGCACGGTCCAGGAGCTGGAGATCGTCCGCGAGGAGGCGGACCGGGTCATCGCCGAGGTGCAGGCCGCCACCGGCACGGACCTCAAGCTGAAGATCGGCACGATGATCGAGCTGCCGCGCGCCGCGCTGACGGCGGGGCAGATCGCGGAGGCGGCGGAGTTCTTCTCCTTCGGCACCAACGACCTGACCCAGACGGTGTGGGGCTTCTCCCGCGACGACGTGGAGGCCTCGTTCTTCACGGCGTACCTGGAGAAGGGCATCTTCGGGGTCTCGCCGTTCGAGACGATCGACAAGGACGGCGTCGGCTCGCTCGTACGCAGCGCCGTGGCGGCCGGCCGTGCCACCCGCCCCGACCTGAAGCTCGGCGTCTGCGGCGAGCACGGGGGTGACCCCGAGTCGGTGCACTTCTTCCACGAGGCGGGCCTCGACTACGTCTCCTGCTCGCCGTTCCGCATTCCGGTGGCGCGCCTGGAAGCGGGCCGGGCGGCCGCCGAGTCGCGGGGCAGCGACAGCCGCTGACGCGGCACCACCCACTGATTCCGCAGGCGCCGCCGGTTCGTCCGACCCTCACCGAACCGGTGGCCGCCGCGGAATTCCGGAGGCGGCGGCACCCTGTGCGGGGGTGCCGCCGCCTTGTCGTAGCCACCCACCAGTTGTTGTCATGTCTGGGTAAATTCCACTCCGGTTAACCGCTCAGGTTACCAGCGGACATTGCTTCGTTTAATACGCAAAGAAGTCGGCCTGAACGGACCAGGGTGCGGCCCATGGGTCCCCACCCACGGGCCGCACCCGGCTTACCCCCGTCGAGTGCGGAGCCGCACCATTGCCAACCGCCGCCGAACGAGCAAAACCCCCCACGGCCTTCACTCGCTCTTCCGGTGGCTCCGGAATCGCACCCGACGTCGTACAGCCTTTCGTCCGGCGGCGGGTCCGGGCGAGACGTTTCACCTCTGGCCGAAACCCCGTGGTGACGTGCTGTTACGGTTCGCATACACTTGCGAAGGGGTAATTGCAGGTGCAAGGGGTGGGAGTTCGGTGCTGCGTATCCATGTTTCCGGATGGGACCTTTCCAAGGTGCGGATGGCCGCCGGGCCGGACGCGCTGTGGGAGACCATTCTCAGCTTTCACCGGCTGAGGGACCGGAGGGCTTCCGCGGTGTTCGGAAAATGGCGCGCGGAAACCCGTCCACGGTTGAGCGGTGAAGTGCGTCTGCTGTCCGCGGTGGTTCCGCCGCGCGGTTATTTCCCCGACTTCCTGACGCCTTCTCAGGAAAGCGCCGAACCGCTCGGCCCCGACGCCGGAATGGAGGCCGTGCGCGCGACGCCGCCCGAGCGTCTGCGGGCCGAGATCGCGATGGTGGACGACCGGGGCGCGCCAGGCGCCCGGCGCACGGCCCGGCGCGCCCGGCTCGAACCGCTGCGCGAGGGCGGTACCGAGCACTTGGGCCGGCTCGTCGGAATTTTGCGGGACTACCACCGCGCCGCCGTAGAGCCGTACTGGCCGCACATCCAGTCCGCCGTCGAGGCCGACCGCGCGATCCGGGGCCGTGCCCTCCTGGACGGCGGCAGCGACGCACTGCTCGCCTCGCTCCCGCCGGTGATCCGCTGGCGGGCGCCCGTCCTGGAGGCGGACTACCCCGTCGACCGCGACCTCCACCTGGACGGGCGCGGGCTGCTCCTCCAGCCGTCGTTCTTCTGCCGGGGCGCCCCCGTCGTCCTGCGCGACCCGCTGCTCCCGCCCGTCCTCGTCTACCCGGTCGCCCACCCCGCGGCCCCCGGCTTCGCCGAACCGGGCCCCTGGCTCGGCCGGTTACTCGGCCAGACCCGCTCCACGGTCCTGCGGGCCATCGGCGACGGCTGCACGACCAGCGAACTGGCCCGCCGCGCCGGGGTCTCCCTCGCCTCGGCCAGCCAGCACGCCTGCGTGCTGCGCGAGGCGGGCCTCGTCCACACACTGCGGCACGGCAGCTCGGTCCTGCACACCCTGACCCCGCTCGGCGGCTCGCTGCTGCGGGGCGGGGCGCCGCTCGCGGTGTCCTGAGCGCCCGAGGTTTTCCGTCCGGCGCCGCGCGGAAAGGATTCGCCGCCCGGAAGGATCTGGCCGCGCGGAAGGATCTGGCCGCGCGGAAGGATCTGCCGCCCGCCACCGATGAGTTTCCGGCGGCCCGGGCGTCTATCTGTCGACACGTATTCGACAGACGCACACACAGACGCACACACAGACACACATATAGACACACATCGCGTACGCCGGACGCATACGGAACACGCACCGAGAGAGTGAGACGGCCATGCCTCAGATGATCTTCGTGAACCTGCCGGTCAAGGACCTGGAGACGGCCAAGGGCTTCTTCGGCAAGCTGGGCTACTCCTTCAACCCGCAGTTCAGCGACGAGCGCACCGCCTGTCTCGTCATCAGCGACACGATCTTCGCCATGTTCCTCCAGGAGGAGCGCTTCAAGGACTTCACCAAGAAGGAGATCGCGGACGCCTCGGCGTCCACCGAGGTGATCCTCGCGCTCAGCGCCGACAGCCGCGAGAAGGTGGACGAGCTGGCCGACGCCGCCCTCGCCAACGGCGGATCGCCCGCCAACGAGCCGCAGGACCTCGGCTTCATGTACGGCCGGTCCTTCCAGGACCCGGACCACCACATCTGGGAGGTCATCTGGATGGACCCGTCCGCCGTCCAGGACCAGGGCTGAGCCCCGGGGCCCGCGCGGGGCTCAGGACCCGAGCCCCGCGTAGGTCACCCCGGTCAGCTGCTCCGAGGCCACCCACAGGCGCTCGCCCGCCACGTCGCTGCGCGTCCAGCCCGCCCGCCAGGCCGGGCGGGGCGCGCCGCGCCACCCCAGCAGCCGCGGCCCGGTGAACGAGTCGGGGCGCACCCCCGGCGCGGTGGCCGCGTACAGGGTGGGCAGGGCACCGGCCGACGCCGGCTGGGCGATGACGCGGTTGCCGAGCTCCATGACCCGCTCCGCCGTCCTGCGGTTCTCCATCCGGGCGCCCGCCGTCTGGAGGTTGGTCGACGCGTAGCCGGGATGCGCGGCGGCGGCGACCAGGCCGCTGCCCGCCGCCGTGGCCCGCCGGGCCAGCTCGTGGACGAAGAGCAGGTTGGCCGTCTTCGAGCGGCCGTAGGCGATCCAGCGGCGGTAGTTTCGCTCGCTGTTGAGGTCGCCCATGTCGATGTCGGCCAGTGCGTGCAGCCCGCTGGACACGCTCACCACCCGGGCGCCCGGAGTGGCCAGCAACTTGGGCAGCAGCAGTCCGGTGAGCGCGAAGTGGCCCAGGTGGTTGACGCCGAACTGGGTCTCGAAACCGTCGGCGGTCCGCCCGTACGGAAGGGCCATCACACCGGCGTTGTTGATCAGCAGGTCGAGCCGGTCCTCCCGGTAGTCCGCGGCGAACTCGCGTACGGAGGAGAGATCGGCCAGATCCAGTGCGGCGAACTCCACGTCCGCGCCCCGCACCGCGTACCGGATGCGGGCCGCCGCCTCCTTGCCGCGCCGCTCGTCGCGGCAGGCGAGCAGCACCCGGGCCCCGCTGCGGGCCAGCTCCCGCGCCGTGATCAGCCCGATTCCGCTGTTGGCTCCCGTCACCACGGCCGTGCGGCCGCTCTGGTCGGGTATGTCGCGCGCGTGCCAGCCCTGGTTCATGGATCAAGCGTACGACCGGGGGCCCGGATGGCCGGAAGTACCCGTTCGGAGGTTCCTCCGGCCCTCGGCGCGTGCGACAGGGCTGTTTCCCGGGAGGAACCTTGCGCTCAGCACCCACGAGGAGGGCGTGTGAGGCCGCCGGCGGCCGGGAAAAAGGGGCGTGGGCTGCGGGAACCTCAGAGTTGGCTCAACTTTCCGGCCGCACCCCCGAGATGGTTGGACGGCACACGCGTCCGCTCCTTAGGGTCGCGTTCATGCCGGACATCACCCTGACCACACTCGTCGTGCTCTGCCTCGCCGCAGCCGCGGCAGGCTGGATCGACGCGGTGGTCGGGGGCGGCGGACTGCTCCTGCTGCCCGCGCTGCTGCTGGGGCTCCCGCACCTGCCGGCCGCGCAGATCCTCGGCACCAACAAGGCGGTCGCCATCGTCGGCACCTCGGGCGCCGCCGTCACCTACGCGCGCAAGGCGCCGGTGAAGGTCGGCACGGCCGTACGGATCGGGCTCGCGGCCCTGGCGGGGTCGATGACCGGCGCGTTCTTCGCCGCCGGGATCAGCAGTGACGTGCTGCGCCCGGTGATCATGGTGGTGCTGCTGGCGGTCGCCGCGTTCGTGATGCTGCGGCCCCAGTTCGGCCGGGCGGCCGGGGACGGCGTCCCGCCCCTGGTCACCCGGGCCCGTACGGTCACCGCGATCGTCCTGGTGGGCGGCGGCATCGGCCTGTACGACGGACTGTTCGGGCCGGGCACGGGCACCTTCCTGGTACTGGCCCTGACCGCGGTGCTCCACCTCGACCTGCTGACGGCCTCCGCCACCGCCAAGATCGTCAACGTCTGCACCAACGCCGGCGCCCTGGCGATGTTCGCTTATCAGGGCAACGTGCTGTGGCAACTGGCCGCGCTGATGGCGGTGTTCAACCTGGCGGGCGGTCTGCTCGGGGCGCGGATGGCGCTGCGCAAGGGCAGCGAGTTCGTGCGTGGAGTGCTGCTGGTGGTCGTCTTCTCGCTGGTCGCCAAGCTCGCCTTCGACCAGTGGCAGAGCTGAGCGGCGTCCTCATCGCACGCCGGTGAGGTGGGCGTACGCCACCACGTTGCCCCGGTAGCCCGTCGACTCGGAGAACCCGCCGCCGCAGGTGATCAGCCGCAGCGAGGCGTGCTCCGAGGCGCCGTACACCCGCCGGTCGGGGAAGTCCTCGCTCTCGTACACCTCGATCGCGTCGAGCGTGAAGACGGCGGTACGGCCGTCCTGCCGGTCCACCTCGACGGTGCTGCCCTTCTTCAGTGAGCCCAGGTCGTAGAAGACGGAGGGGCCCTGGGTGTTGTCGACATGGCCGGCCACGATCGCCGTGCCCTTGGCGCCGGGTGGGGTGCCGTCCTTGTACCAGCCGACGATGTCGGTGTTCCCGGCCGGCGGTACGTCGAGGCTGCCGTCCGCGCCGAGCCCGAGGCGCATCATCGGCGCGTCGACCCGGATGGCGGGAATCCTGATGCGGACGGGGGCGGAGGGGCGCAGGGGTTCGGCGACCGGCGTCCCGGGCAGCAGGGCGGGGCCGGCGGCGAAGGCTTCGGCGGCGGCGGGGCCGGGCGGGGTGAGCTGGGCGTCGGCGCCGTTCCTGATCAGCCAGACACCGGCCAGCGCCGCGATGACGAGCAGCCAGCCCTTGGCCTTCTGGGACACGGTCGTCCTCCGGGGAAACGGAACGGTCCCGTCCCGGTGGCGCGTGGCCACCGGGACGGATACCGGGCGGGACGGAGAGGTGGATGTCTCCGTCAGCTGCCGTCCTGCGTGCCGCTCGCCCGGCGACGCAGGAGCCAGGCTCCGCCGACGGCGGCAGCGGCGAGTACGCCGGCTCCCGCCGCGATCTGGGTGGTGTCCGGTCCGACGCTGCCGCCGATCCCGGTCTTCACGTGCCCCGAGGGGGCGGTGGGCGCGGCCGAGGTGTGCGGACCGGTGGGGGTCTCACGCCCGCCCGACCCGGTCTCGTCCCGGCCCGACCCGGTCTCGTTCCGCCCGGACCCGGAACCGGTCTCGTCCCGGCCGGGCGTGCTCTGGTGGCCGGAAGGTGCCGGGCGCTCGGTGGTCGTGGTGCGGCCCGCGTCCGTGGGCGCGTCCGGCACGAGGGCGGAACCGGCGGCCTCCGCCTCGTTTAGGCCGTCGAGGGCGCCCTGACCGCCCTGACCGTCCCGCCCGGCCTGGCCGCCGAGGCCGTTCGGGCCGGTGAAGTCGTAGTCGGAGGCGTCGGAGGCGTCGGAGGCGTCGGAGGCGTCGGAGGTGTCGGAAACCTCGGGGATCTCGGCCGGGTCCTCGGAGGAACCGGCGGGGAGGCCGGCGGCCGCGTCCCGCGAGGCGCCGGCCGCGCTGTCGGCGCCGTCACCGGCCGCCCGGTCCGCGGCCCTCACCTCGATCCGGCCGGTGGTCTCCTTGCCGTTCGCGCACTCCACGCCGATGCTGTACGGCCCGGGTTCGACGCTGCCGGGCACCCGGAACGAACCGGCCAGCACCTCCTTGAGCGTGGCGGGCGCCAGCGGGAAGCGGGGGGCGTCCAGCGCGCTCGCGTCTCCGGTGGCGCCGGTGTCGCTCCCGCAGGCGGTGGTGTTCACGGTGACCGTGGCGCCCGGGGCGGCGCTCGCCGGGGTGATCCGCAAGGGTGCCGGCTCGTCCCCGTACGCGGACGGGGCGGCGGCGCTGAGGCCGAGCGCGGCGGCGGCAAGGGCCGCGGCAGCGGTGCCGGTCACGAGTCGGGCAGGACGGCGCATGGGGGTTTCCTCCGAGCAAGGGGCGCTGGCGGGTGTGTCCTGGGTCCGAGCCAACAGCCGCCCGGACGCCCATGCCTGCTGACACCGAGTCAGCTTTCACCCGTACGGCCCGGCGCGGCCTCCTTGCCACGGGGTATCGCCGCAGGTCGCGGCGGTGACGGCGGGCAGAGTGCGCGGTTCTTCGCGGCCCGGTGCCGATCGGGTGACGAGCCCGCCGTTAAATGTGGCGTACGTCATATGCGTGGCCCGGCTCTGGGCGGGAACACGCATCACAACCCCCCACGGGACGGCGCGCACCGCCGCCCCCGGCCACCGCCCCCTCCGGGCCTCCCCCCCCCTGGGCCCGGAGGGGGCGGACTGCGTCGGGCACCCCTTACGGCGCGGTGGCCGACCACTGGACGACCGGCGGCCGGACCCGGGCGCAGCGGGGCCGCCCCTCGGCGTCGGAGAGCGGGAGCCGTGCGGTGAGGTGTCCGGAGCCCGCGGCCGCCTCCAGGACGGCCGCGTCGATGTCGGCGAACATCAGCTTGGCCCGCCGGAACATGGAGAACAGGCCGTCGGCGTCGACCGTGCCCCAGGACAGGTAGACGAAGCGCCCGCCGAGCCGGTTCTGCACGTACGGCCCCCGGACCACGACGCCGTCCGCCTCCGGGGCCGCCGTGCAGTCCAGGGTCCAGCGGGCGCCGGCCGCGTCGCCCGGGTGCAGGCCGAGGAGTTCGCCGGGCCGGTCCTTGCGCTGCACGCCCACGTGGATGTTCTCGTGGCCGGGGAACCCGGGGCCGGGCGGGCATGAGAGGCCGGGCAGCCGTGAGGCCTCGATGTGGAGCTGCAGGGGTGTGGGGTGCGGGCCTTCAGCGGGAGTCTCCATGGGGCCATGATCCCGCGCCGGGCCGCCGCCTCCGGTGGGGTATCCGGGCCTCTTCCCTGCCGCGCTTGACCTCAACCATGGTTGATGCACGAACGTCTTCGCCATGGACCTCATCACCGCGGAATCCACCGCCACCGCCCTGACCGGAACCGACCTGACCGAAACCGCCCCGCTGAAGGTGGCCGTCATCCTCGCCAGCAACCGCGAGGGCCGGTTCGCGCCCGTCGTCGCCGACTGGTTCTTCGCCCACTCCGACGCCCACCCCGCGATCGAGACCGATGTGATCGACGTCGCCGGGCTCGACCTGCCCACCGCCCTCTCCTACCGCCCGGCGCCCGGCACCCGGGAGGTGGTGGCCGATGTCGCCGCGCGGCTGGCGAGGGCCGACGCCTTCGTCGTCGTCACCCCCGAGTACAACCACTCCTACCCGGCGCCCCTCAAGAACCTCATCGACTGGTACCGAGCCGAATGGCAGGCGAAGCCGGTGGCCTTCGTCTCGTACGGCGGGGTCTCCGGCGGGCTGCGGGCGGTCGAGCACCTGCGGCAGGTCTTCGCCGAACTGCACACCGTCTCGATCCGCGACACGGTCTCCTTCCACAACGCCGGCGCCCAGTTCGACGACGAGGGCAGGCACTGCGACCCGGCCGGGCCCGACGCCGCCGCGAAGTCGCTGCTCGACCAGCTGGTCTGGTGGGGCCGGGCGCTGCGGGCCGCGAGGCAGGCCCACCCGTACGCCGGCTGATGGCGCGGCGGAGGCCGCGGGCCGACAATCGGGGAGCACACCCGCCGACCGCTGCGAGGAGACCGCGAAGTGACGACACCGGCATGGCTGACCGTACTGACCACGACGGACAGCGAGGAGAAGGCCAGGAACCTGGCGCGGGGAGTGGTCGAGGCACGGCTCGCCGCCTGCGTACAGATCTCCGCGCCCGTCACCTCGGTCTACCGCTGGCAGAACGCCATCGAGGCCACCGAGGAGTGGCAGCTGCTGTTCAAGACGACGGCCGAACGGTACGACGAGCTGGAGGCCCACCTCCAGGAGGCGCACGACTACGACACCCCGGAGATCATCGCCCTGCCGATCCTCCGGGGCAGCGCCCGCTACCTGGGCTGGGTCTCCGCCGAGACGGCCCCGGTCACCTCGGTCTGAGCGCCCCGGGCCCCGGGGGCGGCCGTCACCGGGCGGCCGCCGCGAGGGCGTCGTCCAGGCGGCGGCCGCTGGGCCCCAGGAAGTAGTTCGCGAGGTACGGGGACGGCTTCCCGTCCCACAGCCCCGCCCCGAACACCACCGCGACCTGACGCGCCGCCACGTCCCGGCCGACCGCACCCGGGCATCGGCGACCGTGTGCAGCCAGGTCGCGGGCGCCGGCGCCAGCACACAGGCGGCCATCGGCCCCCGCACGGCCCGCCGGCGCCCGTGCCGGGTGCGCGGCAGCCGGGGCCTCGACCGGACGGCGGCCCTCCGCAGCGCGGCAGCGGCTCTCCGCAGCCGGGCCCCGTCCATCCGGCCGCCCCAGGACGCCAGCCGCTTCCGTGCTCCCACGTCCCTGCCCTGACTCGCCCGTTTTCTGTGCCGGGGCGACGTGTCGTGGCCTGCCGCCCCTCCTCACTGGAAGAGCGGACGGCCGAAAGGGTTCTCCACCCCGCTGGTACGGACCGCATACCATCAACCGATGTCGCTCCCACGGTTGATCGCCTCGGACCTCGACGGAACCCTGCTGCGCGGCGACGGCACGCTCTCGCCCCGCACCCTGCGCGCCCTGCGCACGGCGGAGGAGGCAGGGGCGGAGATCGTCATCGTGACCGCCCGGCCGCCCCGCTTCGTCGACCGTCTGTCCGAGGCCACCGGCCTCGCGGGCACGGCGGTGTGCGGCAACGGCGCGCTCGTCTACGACATGGCGAGCCGTACCGTCGTCTCCTCCAACGTGCTGCCCCTGGCCGTCGCCCAGCAGGTCGCCACCGCACTCGCCGCCGTCGTTCCGGAGGTGGGCTTCGCGCTGGAGACGGGCAATCAGGTGCTGTACGAGCCGGCCTACCGGCTGCGCATGTGCGAGGACGCGGGCGCCGAACTGCCCGTGCCCTCGCTCGCCGAGCTGTGGCTGACCGAGGCCCCCGTCACCAAGCTGCTCGCCTGGTCGGAGCGGCTCGACGCGGACACCCTGCTGGCCGCCGCACGGCAGGGCGCGGGCGACACGGTGCAGCTGACCCACTCCGGCGGGCGAGGGCTGCTGGAGATCAGCGCCCCCGGGGTCACCAAGGCCGGCGCGCTCGCGGGACTCTGCGCGGCCCGGGGCATCGAGGCCACCGAGGTCATCGCGTTCGGGGACATGCCCAACGACCTCACCGTCCTCGCCTGGGCCGGTACGGGCTACGCCATGGCCAACGCCCACCCGGCGGTGCTGGCCGCCGTCCCGACGCATGCCCGGAGCAACGAGGAGGACGGGGTCGCCCAGGTCATCGAGCACCTGTTCGCCACCCGGGACCGGCACGGGGTGGACGCCCGGGACCGGCACGGGGTGGATGCCTGAGGTGGACGCATGAGGCGGGGTCGGGCGTGCGCCGGGCGCGTACGCCCGGGTGCGCGCCGCCCACCAGGCTGCTCCCGCACCGCTACGACCAGGCGCGCACCGGCGGCGCACCGGCGCATGAAACCCCGATGAACACACGTTTCCCGGCCCCCGCCTGACCACGGCTGTCGGCGCGGCCGATTAGGGTCGGTGCCATGAACGGCACGGACGGCACACAGCACCCCGGGCCGGCGCCCTACGGCCCGGCCGACGCCGAGCGCTGGGACCCCGAGCCGGACAAACGTCCCGGCCGCACCGCCTTCCAGCGCGACCGCGCCCGCGTACTGCACTCCGCGGCGCTGCGCAGGCTCGCCGGGAAGACCCAGGTCGTCACCCCGGGCACCCGCAGCCAGGTTTGGGACGCCAGCCCGCGCACCCGGCTCACCCACTCCCTGGAGTGCGCCCAGGTCGGCCGCGAACTCGGCGCCGCCCTCGGCTGCGACCCCGACCTGGTCGAGGCGGCCTGCCTCTCCCACGACATGGGCCACCCGCCCTTCGGCCACAACGGCGAGCAGGCGCTCAACGACTTCGCGTCCGACTGCGGTGGCTTCGAGGGCAACGCCCAGTCGCTGCGGTTGCTGACCCGCCTCGAACCCAAGCGCTTCGTCCCCGCCACCCGCACCGGCGACCTGGCCAGCGTCGGGCTCAACCTCACCCGCGCCGCTCTCGACGCCGCCACCAAGTACCCCTGGCCCCGGGGCACGCACCCCACCGACCCCGGCTCACCCAAATTCGGGGTCTACGAGGACGACCTGCCGGTCTTCGAGTGGTTCCGCAAGGGCGCCCCGCTCCACCGCAAGTGCTTCGAGGCCCAGGTCATGGACTGGTCCGACGACGTGGCGTACTCGGTCCACGACTTCGAGGACGGCCTGCACGCCGGGCACATCGACCCCAACTGCCTGGAGGCCGAGCCGGAGCGCCGGGAGATCTGGGACGTCGCGATCGGACGGTACGTCCCCGCCGACACCGACCCGCGGGAACTGGCCGAAGCCCTGGACCGGCTCATCGCCCAGGAGTGGTGGCCGCACGGCTACGACGGGTCGGCCATCGCCCAGGCCCGGCTGAAGGACGCCACCAGCCAGCTGATCGGCCGGTTCTGCCTCGCCGCCGAGACCGCCACCCGCCAGGCGTACGGCACCGGACGCCTCGGCCGGTACGGGGCCGAGCTCGTCGTCCCCCGCGCCGCGCGCAACGAGTGCGCGGTGCTCAAGGCGATCGCCGACCGCTACGTCATGCAGCGCGCCGAGCAGGAGGAGATCCGCGCCGACCAGCGGATCGTCATCGCCGAGCTCGCCGCCGCGCTGACCGCCCGCGCCCCCGAGGGCCTTGAACCACAGCTGCGCGCCCTGTACGAGGCGGCGCCCGACGACCGGGCCCGCAAGCGGGTCCTCGTCGACCAGATCGCCGCCCTCACCGACGCCTCGGCCCGCGCCCTGCACCGCTGGCTCACCGCGCCCCCCGGCTGACCGCCACCGGGTGTGACCTGATCGGGCCACACCCCCTTTCGCCACTACGCTGCGTGCGGGACGCTCGCAGTTGGCGCCGCGCAGCAGCAAGCACCGAGGAGGCATCAAGTGGTCGACGCACATCGGACGTTCGTCATCGTCGGCGGAGGACTCGCCGGGGCGAAGGCAGCCCAGACGCTCCGGTCGGAGGGGTTCAGCGGCCGGGTCATCCTGATCGGCGACGAGCGCGACCATCCGTACGAACGCCCGCCGCTGTCCAAGGGGTACCTCGCCGGCAAGGAGGACCGCGACAGCGTCTTCGTCCACGAGACCGCCTGGTACGCCTCGGCCGACATCGAGCTCCACCTCGGCCAGCCCGTCACCGCGCTGAACCGCGAGGCCCGCTCCGTGGAGCTGGGCGACGGCGCCGTCATCCACTACGACAAGCTGCTGCTGGCCACCGGCGCCGAACCGCGCCGCCTCGACGTGCCCGGCACGGAGCTGGCCGGCGTCCACCACCTGCGCCGCCTCGCCCACGCCGACCGGCTGCGCAACGTGCTGGCCGCGCTCGGCCGCGACAACGGCCACCTGGTGATCGCCGGGGCCGGCTGGATCGGCCTGGAGGTCGCGGCGGCGGCCCGCGGCTACGGCGCCGAGGTCACCGTCGTCGAACCGGAGGCCACCCCGCTGCTGCGGGTCATCGGCCCCGAGCTCGGCCAGATCTTCACCGAGCTGCACAGCGACCACGGCGTCCGCTTCCACTTCGGCGGCCGGCTCACCGAGATCGTCGGCCAGGACGGCATGGTCCTCGCGGTGCGCACCGACGACGGCGAGGAGCACCCCGCCCACGACGTGCTCGCCGCGATCGGCGCCGCCCCCCGCACCGCGCTCGCCGAAGCGGCCGGCCTCGACCTCGCCCCGCGCGAGCGGGGCGGCGGCATCGCCGTCGACGCCTCGCTGCGCACCAGCGACCCGCACATCCACGCAGCCGGCGACGTGGCGTGCGCCGTCCATCCGCTGCTCTCCACCCGGCTGCGCGTGGAGCACTGGGCCAACGCGCTGAACAGCGGCCCCGCGGCGGCCCGCGCCATGCTCGGCCAGGACGTCAGCTACGACCGGGTGCCGTACTTCTTCTCCGACCAGTACGACCTCGGCCTCGAATACTCCGGCTGGGCGCCCCCGGGCAGCTACGACCAGGTCGTCATCCGGGGCGACGCGGGCAAGCGCCGGTTCATCGCGTTCTGGCTGAAGGACCGCACCGTGCTCGCCGGGATGAACGTGAACGTGTGGGACGTCACGGAGACCGTGCAGAAGCTGATCACGGCCGGCCGGCCGGTCGACCCCGACGCCCTGGCCGACCCCTCGGTGCCCCTGGAATCCCTGATCTGAGCGGCCCGGGACCGGCCCGGGGAACCCCGATCCACCCCCGCGCCGGCACCGGTCCGCACCCGTGCGCGCCATCCGTGTCCGACCCCACCCGTAGACTTCACCCGTGGCAGGCAGGATCAATGACGACGATGTGAAGGCGGTACGGGACGCGGTCCCGATCGACGCCGTCGTTTCCGAGTACCTCCAGCTGCGCAACGCCGGCGGGGGGAACCTCAAGGGCCTGTGCCCCTTCCACGACGAGAAGTCCCCCTCCTTCCAGGTCAGTCCGAGCAAGGGTCTCTTCCACTGCTTCGGCTGCCAGGAGGGCGGCGACACGATCGCCTTCGTGCAGAAGATCGACCACCTGACGTTCGCGGAGGTCGTCGAGCGGCTCGCCGCCAAGGCCGGCATCACCCTGCGCTACGAGGAGGGCGGCTACAACCCCTCCCACCAGCGCGGCGAGCGGATCAGACTGGTCGAGGCGCACAAGGTGGCCGCCCAGTTCTACGTCGACCAGCTGAACGGCCCCGAGGCCGAGATCGGCCGGAAGTTCCTCGCCGACCGCGGCTTCGACCAGGCTGCCGCCGCCCACTTCGGCGTCGGCTACAGCCCGGCCGGCTGGGACCACCTCACCCGCTTCCTGCGGGGCAAGGGCTTCAGCGACAAGGAGCTGATCACCTCCGGCCTCTCCCAGGACGGCAGGCGCGGCCCCATCGACCGCTTCCGGGGCCGCCTGATGTGGCCGATCCGCGACACCGCGGGCGACGTCGTCGGCTTCGGCGCCCGCAGGCTGCGCGAGGACGACAACGGCCCGAAGTACCTCAACACCCCCGAGACCCCGATCTACAAGAAGTCCCAGGTGCTCTACGGCATCGACCTGGCCAAGAAGGACATCGCGAAGTCCAGCCGGGCCGTCGTGGTCGAGGGCTACACCGACGTGATGGCCTGCCACCTCGCCGGGGTCACCACCGCCATCGCCACCTGCGGCACGGCGTTCGGCGGCGACCACATCAAGATCCTGCGCCGGCTCCTCATGGACAACGGCAGCGCCCGCGTGATCTTCACCTTCGACGGCGACGCGGCCGGCCAGAAGGCCGCCCTGCGCGCCTTCGAGGACGACCAGAAGTTCGCCGCCGAGACCTACATCGCCATCGCCCCGGACAACATGGACCCGTGCGACCTGCGCCTGCTCAAGGGCGACGACGCCGTCCGCGACCTGGTCGAACCCCGCACCCCGCTCTTCGAGTTCGCGCTGCGCCAGATCGTCGCCCGCTACGACCTGGAGACCCCGGCGGGCCGCGCCGCCGCCCTGGACGAGGCCGCCCCCGTCGTCGCCAAGATCAAGACGGGCAGCATCCAGCGCGAGGTCGCCGTCCAGCTGGCCGGCTTCGTCGGCATCCTGGACCAGGAGTACGTCGTCCACCGGGTCAACCAGCTCGCCCAGTGGGCCCGTGGCCGGGGCGGCGACCGGCGCGGCCCCGCCCCCGCCCGTAACGGCGCCCGCCACCAGCAGGTCCAGGCCCCGCCCGTCTCCTCCGGCCCCGCGCTCAACCTCCGCAGCCCCGCCCACCGCACCGAGCGCGAGCTGCTCAAGCTCGCCCTGCAGAAGCCCGAGCTGGTCTCGCCCGCCTTCGACGCCTACGGGGCCGACGAGTTCACCGCACCGCCCTACGCCGCCGTGCGCCAGTGCATCGCGGAGGCCGGCGGCGCCGAACTGGGCCTCGGCGACAGCCGCGAATACCTGGTCCAGGTGCTCGACGCCACGCCCAACGAGACGGTCCGCAAGCTGATCACCGAGCTCGCTGTCGAGGTCTTCCACGGCAAGTCCATCGACGAGGCCTACGCCGGCGAGCACCTGGTCAAGGTCCGCCTGCGCGCCGTCGACCGCCGGATCAACGACGTCCAGAGCAGCCTGGCCCGCCTCGGCAGCAACGTCGCCCCCGACCACCTGGCCGCCGCGCAGAACGAGGTCTGGGTCCTCCAGCAGTACGCCCAGTCCCTGCGCAACCAGGGCGCCGGCGCCCTCTGACACCTGCCGCCCGCGCCCTGCCGTAACCACCCGGTCACGGCACGCCCGCAGAAAGTCACCGCACGCCCCTCGTGGCAGCTGTGTGTCGTACCCCACACTGGATGGCGGTGCCTGAGTCATCGGAGCGCGGCCCCACCGAACGGTGGCCCCATCCCCGCGGTCCGGCAGCGATCACCTGGAGGTCGCCCCCGTGCAGACCCGGACCGTGACCGAAACCGAGTGCGTCCCGGCCATCCCCGTGCAGGCCCGGGCCGCGCGCCACCCCGAAGCCGGCGGGCACCCCCCGGCACCCGCGCCCGAGCCCCGGGACGCGCAGGACGGCCCCGAGCCGCCCGAGGCGGTCATGGAGGAGTCCGCGGAGCCGGAGGAGCCCCCGGAGCCGCGCGGCCGGCCGGAGACCGGGCCCTCGTCCGACCTGTTCCGCCAGTACCTGCGCGAGATCGGCCGCATCCCGCTGCTCACCGCGGCCGAGGAGGTCGAGCTCGCCCGCCGCGTCGAGGCCGGCCTGTTCGCCGAGGAACGCCTCGCCCGCACCCCGGACCCCGACACCCGCCTCGCCGTCGACCTGGACCGCCTCGTCGTCATGGGCCGGACGGCCAAGCGCCGCCTCATCGAGGCCAACCTGCGCCTGGTGGTCTCGGTGGCCAAACGCTACGTGGGCCGCGGCCTGACCATGCTCGACCTCGTCCAGGAGGGGAACCTCGGCCTGATCCGGGCCGTGGAGAAGTTCGACTACGCCCGCGGCTACAAGTTCTCGACGTACGCGACCTGGTGGATACGGCAGGCCATGTCCCGCGCCCTCGCCGACCAGGCGCGGACCATACGGGTTCCGGTCCACGTCGTGGAGCTGATCAACCGCGTCGTCCGGGTCCAGCGCCGCATGCTCCAGGAACGGGGCTACGAGCCCACGCCCGAGGAGGTCGCCGCCCACCTCGACCTCACCCCCGAACGGGTCGGCGAGATCCTGCGCCTCGCCCAGGAACCCATCTCCCTGCACGCCCCGGTCGGCGAGGAGGACGAGGTCTCGCTCGGCGACCTCATCGAGGACGGGGACGCCGCGTCCCCCGTGGAGTCCGCGGCCTTCCTGCTGCTGCGCCAGCACCTGGAAGCGGTGCTCTCCACCCTGGGCGAGCGCGAACGCAAGGTGGTCCAGCTGCGCTACGGACTGGTCGACGGCCGGCCCCGCACCCTGGAGGAGATCGGCCGCATCTTCGGTGTGACGCGCGAACGCATCCGCCAGATCGAGTCCAGGACCCTCGGCAAACTGCGCGACCACGCCTCCGCCGACCAGCTTCGCGGCTACCTCGACTGACGCGCACGCGCGTACGGCCGGGGCAGCCGCGGAACCTTCGTACGGGTCAGTCGACCTCGGCGATCGCCTGGGCGAACTGCGCCGAGTACAGCCGGGCGTACGCGCCCTCGGCCGCCAGCAGTTCCTCGTGCGTGCCCTGCTCGACGATCGACCCGTCCTCCATGACCAGGATGACGTCGGCGTCCCGGATGGTGGAGAGCCGGTGCGCGATCACGAAGCTCGTACGGCCGTGCGCGAGGCCCGCCATCGCCTTCTGGATCAGCACCTCGGTACGGGTGTCGACGGAGCTGGTCGCCTCGTCCAGCACCAGTATCACCGGGTCGGACAGGAACGCCCGCGCGATGGTGATCAGCTGCTTCTCGCCCGCGCTGACCCCGGAGCCCTCGTCGTCGATCACCGTGTCGTAACCGTCCGGCAGGGTACGGATGAAGCGGTCGGCGTGGGCCGCCTTCGCCGCCTCCTCGATCTCCTCCCGGGTGACGTCGCCCGACGCCCCGTACGCGATGTTCTCCGCGATGGTCCCGCCGAACAGCCAGGTGTCCTGGAGGACCATGCCGATGCCCGACCGCAGGTCGGCCCGCGACATCTTCGCGATGTCGACCCCGTCGAGCGTGATCCGGCCGCCCGTCACCTCGTAGAACCGCATCAGGAGGTTGACCAGCGTCGTCTTGCCGGCGCCCGTCGGGCCGACGATCGCGACCGTGTGCCCCGGTTCGACGTTCAGCGACAGGTCCTCGATGAGCGGCTTCTCCGGGTCGTAGCGGAACGCCACCTTCTCCAGCGCGACGCTGCCGCGCAGGATGCCGGGGTGCTCGCCCTCGCCCTTCGCCGGGTCGGGCTCCTGCTCCTCGGCGTCCAGCAGCTCGAAGATCCGCTCCGCCGACGCCACCCCCGACTGCACCAGGTTCGCCATCGAGGCGACTTGGGTCAGCGGCATCGAGAACTGCCGCGAGTACTGGATGAACGCCTGCACATCACCGATCGACAGCGCGCCGGAGGCGACCCGCAGGCCGCCGACCACGGCGATCAGCACGTAGTTCAGGTTCGACACGAACATCATCAGCGGCTGCATGATCCCGCTGTTGAACTGCGCCTTGAACCCGGCCTCGTACAGCGCCTCGTTCTGCTCGGCGAAGTCCCGCGCGGACTCCTCCTGCCGGCCGAAGACCTTCACCAGGGTGTGCCCGGTGTACATCTCCTCGATGTGGGCGTTGAGCTTGCCCGTCACCTTCCACTGCTGGACGAACTGCGGCTGGGAGCGCTTGCCGACCTTCGTCGCCACGACCACCGACAGCGGCACCGTCACCAGCGCGACCAGCGCCAGCAGCGGCGAGATCCAGAACATCATCACCAGCACACCGACGATCGTCAGCAGCGAGTTGATGAGCTGGCCCATCGTCTGCTGCATCGTCTGCGAGATGTTGTCGATGTCGTTCGTCGCCCGGCTCAGCACCTCGCCGCGCTTGGCGCGGTCGAAGTACGACAGCGGCAGCCGCGACAGCTTCGTCTGGATGTCCTCGCGCAGCTGGAACACGACCCGGTTGATCACCCGGATCGACAGCCGCGTCGACACCAGCATCAGCAGCCCGGCACCGACGTACACCGCCAGCGCCATGAGCAGCACACGGCCGATCGCGTCGAAGTCCATGCCCTGACCGGGGATGAAGTCCACCTTCGAGAGCATGTCGGCCAGGCCGCTGTTGCTCCTGCGCAGGCCCTCGACGGCCTGCTCCTTGGTGGTCCCCGCGTCCATCCCCCGGCCGATGACACCGGCGAACACCAGGTCGGTGGCCTTGCCGAGGATCTTCGGGCCGACCACGGAGAGCGCGACGCTCAGCGCGACCGCCACCAGCATCACGTACAGCGTCTTCTTCTCCACGGCGAAACGCTTCAGCAGCCGCTTCGAGGACCCCTTGAAGTCCATGGACCGCTGGGTCGGCGCCCTGCCCGCCATCATGCGTCCGCCAGGCCCGGCCATTACGCGGCCTCCGCTTCCGTCAGCTGGGAGAGCACGATCTCCCGGTAGGTGTCATTGCCGTCCATCAGCTCGTGGTGGGTGCCGGTTCCGACGACCCGCCCCTCGTCCAGCACGATGATCCGGTCGGCGTCGCGGATCGTGGAGACCCGCTGGGCCACGATCACCACGGTCGCCCGCGCGGTCTCCCGCAGCAGCGCCGCACGCAGCGCGGCGTCCGTGGCGTAGTCCAGCGCCGAGAACGAGTCGTCGAAGAGGTAGATCTCCGGCTGCTGCACCAGCGTCCGCGCGATCGAGAGCCGCTGCCGCTGCCCCCCGGAGACATTGGTGCCGCCCTGCGCGATCGGCGCGTCGAGCCCGTGCTCCAGGCCCTCGACGAACCCCTTGGCCTGGGCGACCTCCAGCGCGTGCCACAGCTCCTCGTCGGTCGCGTCCGGGTTCCCGTACCGCAGATTCGTCGCGACCGTCCCGGAGAACAGGTACGGCTTCTGCGGGACCAGGCTCACGGTCTTCGCCAGCAGCGCCGGCTCCAGCGTCCGCACGTCCGTCCCGTCGACCAGCACCTGGCCGTCCGTCACATCGAACAGCCGGGGTGCGAGCCCGAGCAGCGTCGACTTCCCGCTGCCCGTCGACCCGATGATCGCGGTCGTCTCGCCCGGCCGCGCCACCAGGTCCACCGACCGCAGCACGGGCTCCTCGGCGCCCGGGTAGCGGAAGTCCGCGCCGCGCACCTCCAGGTGTCCGTGGGCGCGCAGCTCCCGTACCGGCTCGACCGGCGGGACGACGCTGGAGTCGGTCTCCAGGACCTCCTGGACGCGCTCGGCGCATACCTCGGCGCGCGGCACCATCATGAACATGAAGGTGGCCATCATCACCGACATGACGATCTGCATCAGATAGGCGAGGAACGCGGTCAGCGCGCCGATCTCCATCCCGCCGCTGTCGATGCGGTGCGCGCCGAACCAGACGACGGCGATCGAGGACAGGTTCACGACGGTCATCACGGTCGGGAACATCAGGGCCATCAGCCGACCCGTGGACAGCGCCACGTCCGTCAGCTCGGTGTTCGCGCCCCGGAAGCGGCCCTCTTCGTACTCGTCGCGGACGAAGGCGCGGATGACCCGGTTGCCGGTGATCTGCTCGCGCAGCACCCGGTTCACCGTGTCGAGCCGCTTCTGCATCAGCCGGAACAGCGGGCGCATCTTCCGCACGATGAGGCTGACCGCGATCCCGAGGACCGGCACCACGGCGAGCAGCACCGCCGACAGCGGGACGTCCTGGCCGAGCGCCATGATGATGCCGCCGACACACATGATCGGGGCCGACACCATCAGCGTGAACGTCATCAGGACCAGCATCTGGATCTGCTGGACGTCATTGGTCGTACGGGTGATCAGCGAGGGAGCACCGAACCGGCCGACCTCGCGCGCGGAGAACGACTGCACCTGGTCGAAGACCGAAGCCCGCACATCGCGCCCGAGTGCCGAGGCGGTTCGGGCGCCGATGTAGACCGCCCCGATGTTGCAGACCACCTGGGCGATGCTGACGACGATCATCACGCCGCCGTACTGGAGGATGTAGCCCGTGTCCCCCTCGACGACACCGTTGTCGATGATGTCGGCGTTGAGGGTCGGGAGGTAGAGGGTGGCGCAGGTCTGCAACAGCTGGAAGACGACCAGCACCGCGAGCGGTTTCTTGTACGGAGCGAGATAGGCCCGCAGGAGTTTTATGAGCACGCGTGTCTCTCGGAGTCGGCGTAGGTCGGGGGCAGCCGACCCATCTTCCGGCACCGCTCACCGGGACCGCGAACGGTTTTGTTCAAGTCCCGGTCAAAAACCGGACTCGGTCCATAATTCCGCAATTCCGCGCCCCCGCCCTCACTCACCGCGCGCGCTCCCACTCACCGCGCGCTCCCACTCACCGCGCGCTCTGCCTCGCTGCGCGCTCCCGCTCGCTGCGCGCTCCCACTCACCGCGCGCTCTCCCTCACCGCGCGCTCTCCCTCACCGCGCGCCCTTGTTCACCGCGCCGGGTCGAACGCTCCCGGGTGGATCTGGTCCCGCGTCGCGACGTACTGCTGACGCACGGCCTGCCCCACGGGCAGCTCCTCGCCCGGCTCCAGCACCTGCGCCGCGGCGCCCTGCCAGGCCGGCGGAGTGCGCCCGTCGAGCGCCCCCTGCGAGACACCCAGCGCCCAGGCCGCCTGCCGGGCCGCGCCGAGCGCCGCGTACTGCGCGGGCTGCGGGACGACGACCTGCGTACCCAGCAGCGCGGGCGCCAGCTGCCGCACGGCCGGCAGCTCGGCCGCCGCCCCCAGCAGGAACACCCGCCGCACCTCCACACCCCGGCCGCGCAGCACGTCGAGCGCGTCGGCCAGCGAGCAGAGCATCCCCTCGAACGCGGCCCGCGCCAGGTGCTCCGGCTTCATCGACTCCCGGCGCAGCCCGCACAAGGTCCCGGCGGTGTGCGGCAGCTGCGGGGTGCGCTCACCCTCCAGATACGGCAGGAGTACGAGCCCCGAGGAGCCGGACGTCGACTTCAGCGCCAGAGCGGAGAGCGCGTCGAGCCCTTCCACGTCCAGCATCTCGGCCGTGCCGCGCAGGGCGCGTACCGCGTTCGACGTGTGGACCACCGGCAGGTGCATGCCCGTCGCGTCGGCGAACGAGGTGATCATCCCGGTCGGATCGGCCAGCGCCTCGTGATGCACGGCCATCACCGAGCCCGAGGCCCCCAGCGAGACGACCGCGTCCCCGACCCCGACCCCCAGCCCGAAGGCCGCAGCCATGGTCTCGCCGGTCCCGGCGGAGATCAGCAGCCCCTCCGGCGTCGTCCCGGCGGCCTCGGACGGCCCGAGCACCTCCGGCAGCGCCGCCTGGTGCCCGAGCGCCAGCTCCACCAGCTCCGGCCGGTAGGACTCCGCACCCGCCGACCAGTACCCGGTGCCGGACGCGGCGCCCCGGTCGGTGGTCCGCCGGGCCGGCCGGCCCAGCAGCTGCCACACCAGCCAGTCGTGCGGCTGCATCACCGCTGCGACCCGCTGCGCCTGCTCCGGCTCGGTCCGCGCCAGCCAGCGCAGCTTCGACACGGGCTGCGCGGCCTGCGGCACCGCCCCGACCGCCTCGGCCCAGGCCTGCCGCCCGCCGAGCCCGTCGATGAGATCGGCCGCCGCGGCCTGCGCCCGCTTGTCGTTGCCGAGCAGCGCCGGCCGCACGAGGTTGCCCTGGTGGTCCAGCGGGACGAGCCCGTGCTGCTGCGCGGAAACGCCGATCGCCTGCACCCCTTCGAGCAGCCCGCCGGTGGCGGCCTCACCGAGGGAGAGCAGCCACGCCTGCGGGTCGACCTCGGTGGCCTTCGCCTCGACGGGATGCGCGGCGTACCCCTGCCGCAGTACGGCGCCCGTGTCCGTATCGCAGACCACGATGTGTGTGAACGCGGAAGAACTGTCCAAGCCGGCGACTATGCCCATACACAGATTCTGCCGCACCACCGGAGGTTTCCCGTACCGGTGGCGCGGCAGACGTGGTTCCGGCCGACTCAGGTGTTGGTGGTCCCCCAGTCGTCCGCTCCGCTCGCCCCGCGCCCGCGCAAGGACCGCACCCGGTCCGTCACGGACGCCGGCACCTTGTCGCCGACCTTCTCCCCGACCGCGTGGTACGCCTTCCCCGCGAACTCCCGGCCGCTCTGGGCCGCGGTTTCGCAGGTGTTGCGCACGGCCGGGTTCTGGGCGAACTGGCGTGCGGACTTCTTCAGCTGCTCGTAACGCTCGCGCCCGGCTCGCGTGCCGAGCACGTAACCGAGGGCCACTCCGGCGATGAACGTGAGCCGGTACCGCATGGCTGCCACCCTTCCTTCGCTCCGTGCGACGTGTGCTGCCCGCCTACCCGCAGACGCCCGAGATCACCCCGGCCGATACCGATTGGCGAAGCACCCCCCTGCTTGCGCTAATGTATGTGTCGCAGCGAGCACGCGCCGCCCGGCATCCGCCAGGCAGGTACGTTTCGAGGCACAGCAGCAATCCCCTGTAGCTCAATTGGCAGAGCAGCCGGCTGTTAACCGGCAGGTTACTGGTTCGAGTCCAGTCGGGGGAGCGCGATCCCCTGTAGCTCAATTGGCAGAGCATTCGGCTGTTAACCGGAGGGTTACTGGTTCGAGTCCAGTCGGGGGAGCGATCGGAAGAGGGCCCCGCTGGGGTCCTTTTTCGTATGCCCGGAACCGGGCGACGAGCAGCGCCGTCTTCATGGTCATCAGCAGCCGGGCATCCGCAGCGGGAGATCGTATGACCGGCTATGCTGCGGCAGACGGTGCGCACACATGTACGCGCCACGCCGAAACGGGGCGGTAGCTCAGCCGGTTAGAGCAGCGGACTCATAATCCGTCGGCCGTGGGTTCGAGTCCCACCCGCCCCACCGAGCGTCCCCGGGCAGAATCGTTCTGACCTGGGGAAAACGTGGATTTGGTGGCGTTTTTCCGTGCGGTACTAGCCGCGCACCGTGCGGTACTGACCCGTTGTCGCAGCGTGTCAGCGCACTTCAGAGGTGTCTGACCTGGCCTTTTGCGGCGCTTGCCCGAGGGAGCGTTGTGGCGCGGTCCCACGGCCGTCGAGGGAAGCGTCGCGCTCCGCCACATCGCATGACGTCTCTGCTTCCGTGCTGTGTCCGGGCAGTCAGGAGACACCGTCTGCATCGGCGAGGCCGGCGTGGCAGGCTCTTGTTTGCCCCGGTGCGATGCGGCGGCGCACCTGGTGCATGCCGCACCCGCGGTCCACATCTCACCCCAGGGCACAGTTCTTCTGGACGCTCTTGCGCATCCACTCATCGCAGGGTCGCTGAGCGCGCTGGTCTTCGTTCGGGGCAGGCTGTGCAGCTTGCGGAGCACACGCGACCTCGACATCACCATCGGTAGGGGGAGCAGCTGCCGACGACGAGAAGTTGCGAACTTGCCCACCCGTGTCACGCCGCCTTGAGATCATTGATCCGTCCCGACCAGTGACACGAACCGAGGTGCCCCAAGATGTGGGACTACGCAAAACTCTCCGCGGAAGCCGCGAGGCGGGGCAGGCCCCGCAGCCCTGGGAGCCGCCTACCAGTTGGCGGGCCGCCAACAGGGCATCAAGATCGGTCAGATGGTGGGCCGCCAACAGGGCGCCATCATCGGCGCCGGCGTTGGCGTGGGCGGGACCATGCTCCACAACTCGCTGCGCACCCGCAGAACCGGCGCCAACCCTGCGCCAACGCCCGAGAGCAGCGTAGAAACGCCTGAGTCCGGTGCGGGGACTGACGCGCAGGCGGCGACGCTGTCGTGATGGGCCCGTATGCCGAGCTGTTCGTGCAGGAAACGGTCAGGGTCGGTACGGACAGCGGGGCGGCAGCCAGCAAGTACGGGCGCACAAACGGAGGGATGGGCCGCGGCGTATAGGCGCTGGCGCCTTCAACTTCTGTCAGTACGCCAAGCTGCCCGCAGCGACGACGGCGCCCATCCCCGCCGAGGCTGGAACGGGGCCTCAGGAGGTCAATACCGACTGAATCCGCCAATTGCGCCGTAGCGCGGTGGGGCAGCCCGTTCCATACCGCGCGCGAACTCCTCCGCGCGGGGCTGGACCGCCACGACCGTGATGGTGCAGTTGGTGCCACGGCGGAGCTGCCAGATCTTCAGAACAGCCGTGGGCTTGCTGGCCCAGGCAGCGGACCTTGACGTGATCACTGTTGCGTGGACGCTTGCACCGTTTGAGTCGGCGGCCTCGGAAGGGGATGTGGATGGGGTGGCTGACTTTCTGGTGCTTCCTGTTCGCCCAACAGTTCGGCTCGTCGGCGAGCGTGTCGATGCTCTCATGGGTCTGTGTGGCGGTCTGCCCGTGAACTGTCCAGGGCAGGGCGGGGGCGCCCACAACTGCCTCCCCAACGGATAGGTGAGGACTTGGACGTTCACGTCGTCACTTGTGCTTCCCGGAGTGATGCTGCGTGTCGGCGGTCGTCGAGAATCACGAATGCCTCGGCTTGAATAGTCTCGATCGCCTCGGTCGGGCTCGGGGCGAGGGCGGCATGTGGCGGCACACCCACTTGAGACCCCGGTGCCCTGCAGGACCGACGAGCCTCCTCGTCTCGGACGAGGAGGGCACCGTCGTTTCGTGCTGCAGCGTTCACATCGGCCCGGCCATTGCTGAGCCCAACGTGGCCCCGCAGGACCGACGACACCGAACGACTCCTCCGACTCACCACATAGGACACGGACTTAGCCTTGATCCGCCGAATCGATGCCTGTGGATAACTTTTCTTGGAACGAGAAAGTGCCTTGTGACCTGCGATGATGGGAGTTCTTCAGGCTTCCAGCACGCACGATCAGCAAGGCACTTCCGAGATG
>NZ_SSBK01000027.1 GCF_004795035.1 Streptomyces sp. A0958 | reverse complement strand
CGCCCCGGGGGCGGTAATGGGGTTCTCGGCCGTTTCACGCGGCCTGTTCGCGCACCACCGATGGCGTTCCGAGACGCTGATGGCCGCCGCTGGCGAGCATGCGCACCTCCGCGTGGTCGCTGATCTCGGCGCGGACGATGCCGGTCTCGTCCTCGTAGACGGGGTGTCCGCCCGCTCCGCTCTGTGCCGTCCGGTGGACGGTCACCGTGTCGTCCTCAACCGCGGACGACTGGAACACGAGCTGGTAGTTCTCCGGATAATCCATGACGCGCTCTCCAGACGACCTCTCCTGGCCCCTCGTGGCCGGCCCGTCGTGCGGGCTCCCTGCTGGTGCCCCCGGACCGGCCTGCACTGTCCATGGTCGCGCACACCTCACCCGAATGCAGGCGCACCCGGCGCACCCTGCGGGGCCGGGCACAGGCTGCCTATGCTGAAGGGGAGCCCCGTCACGGGAAGGGAAGCGCCATGGATGATGCCGACCGGGGCGACGACGTCTATCAGCCCCAGCCGCAGTCGCAGGCCTCCGACCCCGTCGAGCAGCTGGACACGGAGGACACCCTCGACGACGTGGAGCTCGACGACGTGCTCGACCGGGGGTATTCGCCGCCCGAGCGGCCGTGGGCGGTGCAGGACCTGCGCACCACCGCGGCCGAGCAGCAGCGGGGCGAGCCCCTGGAGGAGCGGCTGGCGCGCGAGCTGCCCGAGGACGGCACTCCGCGCGGGGACGGGGTGGGCGATGTCGTGGACGGGGACGGCGAGCCCTGGGACCGCGAGGTCGGCACCGTACGCGCCGGGCGGCTCACCCGGGACCTGGATCTGAACGAGCCGGACAGCATGGCGGGCGAGGACGTCGGGATCGACGGCGCGGCGGCCTCCGCCGAGGAAGCCGCCATGCACGTCATCGCGGACGGCGGCGACCAGACCCGGGTGTAGCGCCCGTCCGGCGGATCTTCGTGGAGCAGCCCGCGGCGTCGCCCCCGGTTCCCCTTACCCCGGAGGTAATCGACGCCCCGCGCGCCGTCGGACATCGTGTTCCTCACGAGCACAGCGCTCCCGGCCCACCGGCCGGGGGCCCGATGAGAGGACTCCACGATGACCGCGTACGACGACGCCGTGCAGCGCTACTTCGCCGCCTGGAACGCCGCTCCCGAGGAGCTGGAGAAGGCCGTCGCCGCGGCGTTCACCGACGATGCCACGTACACCGATCCGCTGGCCGACGTCCGGGGCCACGAGCAGCTGGCGGCCGCCATCGCCGGTGCGCGGCAGCAGTTCCCCGGGTTCACCTTCCGCCCGGCCGGGGCGGTGGACGGGCACCACGCCCTGGTCCGCTTCAGCTGGGAGCTGGTCGCCCCCGACGGCTCGGCGCCCGTCGCCGGTTCGGACGTGGTCGCCCTCACCGACGACGGGCTGATCAGCTCGGTCAGCGGCTTCCTGGACCGGGTGCCGGCCGCCTGATCACGCGCCGGGGGTGCGCACGGCGGCGGGGCCGGGCCGGAGCCTGGTGGACCAGGTCGAAGAGGGCCCCCAGGGTCTGCCGCCGAACAGGTGCGCCTCCTACGGGACCACGTCCAGCCGGCGGCGGTCACGGCGGCGCCGAATGCCATGAGGTGATCGGTGCGCTACCGCAGGCAGTAGCCCGGCGGCCGCCGCGCCCAGCCGGGCGGCGGCCGCCGGACCCTACCGGTCTGCGGAGTCGGACAGTCCGTCACCGGGCCTCCGCGAGACCGATACCGAAGTGGCCTTCGCCCAGGTCGACTTCGTCGAAGAGGCGGTTGGCGGGGCGGGGCAGCCCGTAGTGCCCGCGCAGGGTGCTCGCGGTGTACTCGGTGCGGAACAGGCCGCGCTCCTGGAGGATCGGCACCACCCGGTCCACGAAGACCTCCAGGCCGGAGGGGAGGACGGCGGGCATGATGTTGAAGCCGTCGGCGGCCCCGCTCCCGTACCAGTGCTCGATGGTGTCGGCGACCTGCTCGGCGGTGCCGGCGAAGGTGCGGTGGCCGCGTCCGCCGCCGAGCCGTCCGATGAGCTGCCGCACGGTCAGCTTCTCGCGCCTGGCCAGCTCCACGATGAGCGTGTAGCGGCTCTTGGCGCCCTCGATCTCGTCCTCGGTGGGGATGTCCTCGGGGAGTTGCGCGTCCAGGTCGAGGTCGTCGGGGGCGATCTTCAGCCGCTGGGCGAGCTGCCGCTTGGCGTACTCGGGGACGATGAGGCCTTCCAGTTCGGCGTCGAGCGCCAGCGCCTCGGCCTCGGTGTCGCCGATGACGGGCACGATGCCGGGCAGGATCTTGATGCTGTCCGGGTTGCGGCCGACGGCCCGGGCGCGCTCCTTGACGTCCTTGTAGAACGCGATGCCCTCCTCCAGCGTCTGCTGGGCGGTGAACACCGCCTCGGCGTACCGGGCCGCGAAGTCCTTGCCGTCCTCGCTGGACCCGGCCTGCACGAGCAACGGGTAGCCCTGCGGGGGGCGTTGGACGTTCAGCGGGCCGTCGACCCGGAAGAACTCGCCGCGGTGCCCGATCTGCCGCACCCGCTCGGCCAGGGCGTGCACGCCGCGATCCTTGTCGGCGATCACCGCGTCGTCGGCCCAACTGTCCCAGAGCTTGGTGGACACCTCGACGAACTCGCCGGCGCGCCGGTAGCGGTCGTGGTGCAGCGGGGTGTCGTCCAGGCCGAAGTTGCGGGCCGCGTCGGCGCCCGCGGTGGTGACGATGTTCCAGCCGGCCCGGCCGCCCGAGACGTGGTCCAGCGAGGCGAACCTGCGGGCCAGGTTGTACGGCTCGTTGTAGCTGGTCGACGCGGTGGCGATGAGGCCGATGTGGCGGGTGGCGCCGGCGAGCGCGGTGAGCAGGACGGTGGGTTCCAGCTTGGCCGCGGGCCGGCGTCCGGGATCGCCCATCAGGACGGGGCTGTCGGCGAGGAACAGGGAGTCCAGCCTGCCGCGTTCCGCGATCCTGGCGAGGTTCTTGTAGTGCTCGATGTCGGAGTCGGCCCCGGCCGGGCTCTCGGGCAGCCGCCAGGACGCCTCGTGGTGGCCGGTGGACATGAGGAAGGCGTTGAGGTGGAGCTGCTTGCGGTCAGACGTGCGGGCCATGGGAGTCCTTCGCTTCGGTACGGGGGTGGAGGTGCTGGGGCTGGGGCTGCGTCTGGGGCTGGGGCTGGGCGACCCCGAGCGCGGTGAGCAGGGTGTCGCGGTACTCCTGGAACCGGGGGTCGCGGCGGGAGCGCGGGGTCGGCAGGTCGACGGTGAGGTCGACGGAGATCCGGCCGTCCTCCAGGACCAGGACCCGGTCCGCGAGTTCGACGGCCTCGTCGACGTCGTGGGTGACCAGGAGGACCGCGGGGCGGTGCCGTTCGTGGAGTTCGCGCAGCAGGTCGTGCATCTTGATCCGGGTCAGCGCGTCCAGGGCGCCGAACGGCTCGTCGGCGAGCAGGAGTCCGGGTTCGCGGACCAGGGCGCGGGCGAGGGCGGCGCGCTGCTGTTCGCCGCCGGACAGCTCGTGCGGCCAGGAGCGGTCGCGGCCCGCCAGGCCGACCTCGGCCAGGGCGGTGAGGCCGCGTTGCCGGGCCCTCGGGCCGCGCAGCCCGAGGGTGACGTTGTCGATCAGCCGGAGCCACGGCAGCAGCCGGGAGTCCTGGAAGGAGAGCGAGACCCGGTCGGGGACGGTGAGTTCGCCGGAGCCCTCGACGGTGTGGTCGAGGCGGGCGACGGCCCGCAGCAGGGTGGACTTGCCGGAACCGCTGCGGCCGAGCAGTGCGGTGAACTCGCCGGGGGCGACGGTGAGGTCGAGTCCCTTGAGGATGTCGCGGTCGCCGAACCGGCGGACCAGGTCGCGGGTGCGGATGGCGGGGCGCCGGTCGAGCGCCGTCGCACCGGGCGGGGTGCGGGGGCCGGTCAGCCCGCCAGGGTGCGTCGCCATGACAGGACCTTCCTCTCTACGGCGCGTACCGCCGCGTCCGACGCGAAGCCGAAGATCCCGTAGGCCACCAGGCCGACGATGATCACGTCGGACTGGGCGTACTGCTGGGCCTGGAACATCATGTAGCCGATGCCGCTGGTGGCGTTGATCTGCTCGACGACGATCAGCCCGAGCCACGAGGCGGTGACGCCGAGGCGCAGCCCGACGAAGAAGCCGGGCAGCGAGCCGGGTACGACGACCTTGCGGATGAACTGCGCCCGGCTCAGGTCGAGCCCTTCGGCGAGTTCGACGTACCGGCTGTCGATGCCGGTGAGCGAGGCGTACGTGTTGACGTACATGCTCACCGCGACGCCGAGCGCGATCACGGTGACCTTCATCTGCTCCCCGATGCCGAGCCAGAGGATCAGCAGCGGGAGCATGGCCAGGGACGGGATGGCGCGCTTGATCTGGAGCGGGCCGTCCAGGAGGTATTCGCCGGTGCGGCTCAGTCCGGCGGCGACGGCGAGGACGACCCCGGCACTCACGCCGAAGATCAGGCCGAGTCCGGCGCGCTGGAGCGAGATGAGGACGTTCTCCTGGAGGCGTCCACTGGAGACGAGGTCGGAGGCGGTGGACAGGACCGTGCCGGGCCCGGACAGAATCCGGGGGTCGAGGTAGCCGATGGCGGAGGCGAACCACCACAGGGCGATGACCAGCACCGGGCCGATCAGCCGCCCGAAGGGGATGGCACGGCCGGGGCCCAGCCGTCTGCGGGCCGCCCTCGGGGCGGGTGCGGGCGCCTGTGTGTCCTTCTTCGCGGGTGCGGCGGCCGTGCTGACCGGTCCGGTGGTGCGGGTGTTCGTCAGCAGCTCGGTCATGACGTCTCCCGGTACTGGGCGGGTACGGCCTCGGCCGCCAGCCCCTCGAAGCGGCGGTCGAACAGCTCGGCGGCGTCCTGCTCCGGTACGAATCCGCCGGCGGCCATCAGGTCGGCGGTCTCCTGTTCCCAGGCGATGGCCTTGTCCCAGCCGACCGGGAACTGCGGTTTGCGGAGCGAGGCGACGATCCGCTTGCCGTCCTCCCCGGAGACGCCCTGGTCCTTCACGTAGTACGTGTCGATCCACTCGTCGGTGTTCTCCCAGGCCCAGACCTGGCCCCGGGCCCACAGCGGGATGAAGCTGCGGACGGCCGCCACCTTGCTCCGGTCGTTCAGCACCTCGTTGGGCGCCCAGAGCACCGTGAGCAGGTCCACGACGTCGGTCTTCACACCGCGCGCCCCGTCCTTGCCGTACTGGGTGAGGTACTTGGTGAGGGTGGGTTCGCCCAGCGGGGCGACGTCGACCTGCTTGGACTGCAGGGCGGTGAGGAACTGGGTGCTGGGCAGGGCGACCAGTTCCACGTCCTTGTTGGCGATGCCCGCCTGTTTCAGCGCCCTCAGGACGACGACGCCCTGGGCCTGGCCCTGGGAGAAGCCGATCTTCCTGCCCCGGAAGTCGGCGACGGACCGGATGTCCGAGCCGGGCGCGGTGGCGAAGACGTACGAGGGGCTGTTCCGCACCTGCACCGCGACGATCTTCGCTTCGACATCGATGGCGCGGGCCTGGATCGGGGGAATTCCGGCGTTGACGGCCAGGTCGATGGAATGCGCCCGGAATCCCTGGATGATATCGGGGCCCGCACTCAGATTGGGCCATTGGGAAACAGTGAAAGGCAGGTCCTTATCCAGCCCCGCGGGGCCGAGTTGGAGATGCGTCGTGCGGACGGCTATGGAGAGTTTCGTGCCTGGGGGTGGCGCCCCGGAAGGGAGTTTTCCGGCCGGTTCGGCGCTCGCCGCGGACGAGGCCTGCGGTGAGCAGGCGGCGAGCGTGCCGATGAGCGCTCCGCCGGTGAGGGCGAGGAACGACCTGCGGCCGACCGGCCGGTGCGTGTGGTGGCGTGACATGGGTGATCCCTGATCTTTGGGCGCCCGGGGGCGGTCAGAGTGAGTGGTAGGCGCCGTCGTGGAAGAGCAGCGGGCTGCGGCCCTCGTCGAGCCAGGCGTCCACCACCCGGGCGATGACGATGCGGTGGTCGCCGGCCGGGACGATCTGCTCGATCTCCACCCGCAGCCCTCCGGCCACCCCGTCGAGCGTCGGCTCGCCCCCGGGCAGGCGGTGCCAGCGGGTGGGGGCGGCGAAGCGGTCGACGCCGCTGGTCGCGAACGTGCTGGCCAGGGTCTGCTGTTCGGCGCCGAGGAAGTGCACGACGGCCGTAAGGGCCTGCTCGAAGTGCGGCCACGACGAGGTGGTGGTCCCGATGCCGAAGGAGATCAGCGGCGGGTCGAGGGAGAGCGAGGTGAGCGAGGTCGCGGTGAAGCCGACGGGCCCGCGGCCCGCGTCGGCGGTGATGACGACGACCCCGGCGGGGTAGCGGCGGAACGCCTGCTTGAAACGGTCGGGGGCGATCCCCGCAGGGGCGGGGGCTGCGGCCGGAGCCGCGTACGAGGGCACAGTGACGGTCATCGTCTCTCCCGTGATGGAAAGTCGGAAAGGGGGGAGGCAGGGCAGAAACTGCCTGGGGTGCGCGGTGATGCGTATTTCCATGCGCATGGAAATGTTCACGGAAATGCTCATGTAAATGCGCATAAAAATACGAAAGGCGAGGCGCGTGGCGGCGCGGAACGTTCGCCGAATTTCAGCGGGTGTTTACCTGGTACCCGGACAGCGGCCGCGACACAGCAGCCGGTCGGCCGCGGGCGCCGGCGCGGACGAGCGGAAGGGGTGCGTCACCGAGGACGCTTTCCCTGAATTCCGCTGTCGGCTGGTCATGAATCCATCATCCCGTCGGGGTTCGCACCCGGTCAACAATGCAACTGACTGAATTAAGTCGGATTATGGGACAGTCCTTATGGCGGGTTCAGGACACCGCGGGCAGCGCGGGCCAGTGCCCCAGCGGGTCCGTGTACAGCGAGCCGAGGGCCACCGCGCCGCCCGCCGTGGCCAGCACCGAGCCGGTGAAGCTGCTCGGCACCACGGCCCGCTCGGGGTCGTCGCACACCCAGGAGCGCTCCCCCACCTCCGCGCGCAGATCGGCCAGACACTCCGGTATCCGGCCGGTCCCCGGCTCGACCACGACAAGCACCTCCGGGTCGAACATGTCCAGCAGCAGGGCCGCGGCCCGCCCCACCAGCCGGGCACGGCGGCGGAACAGCTCCACCGCCAGCGCGTCCCCGGCCAGCGCCCGGGCCAGCAGCTCCGGGAAGGAACCGGTGACCAGCCCCTGGGCGGCGGCGCGCCGCACCATGGCCCGCTCGGAGACCTCCGACTGGAGGCAGCCGGTCCGCCCGCAGGAGCACGGCTCCGCACCGCCCGATCCCCCGGCGTCCAGCGGCAGATGGGCGACGCTGCCCGCCCCCGAGCGCGGGCCCCGGTGCATGGCTCCCTCGGTCGCGAAGGCGGCGTCCACGACGGCGCCCACGAAGAGCAGGACGGTGCTGGCGCGGGTCGACTCCTGGCCGAACAGCTGCTCGGCGCGGGCCAGGGCGCGGGAGTGGCTGTCCACGTGGACCGGTAGTCCGGTCGCGGCGGCGAGCAGGTCGCGGGCCGGGACGTCGCGCCAGCCCAGCTGCGGGTGCGCCACGATCACGCCGCTCGCCGGGTCGACGCGGTGGCCGGTGGCCAGGCCGAGGGCGAGGACGGTGCGGCCGCCGGCGTGCGCGGCCACCAGCCGGGGCAGCCGGGCCGCGAGTCCGGCGAGCAGGCGGTGGGGTTCGGTGGTGCGGTGCGGCTGCCGGTCCTCGGCGACGATCCGGCCGCGCAGGTCCATCAGCGAGAGGGTGGAGTGGGCGACGGCGATGTGGGCCCCGGCCACCAGATAGGTCCCGGTGTCGACCTCGACGGGGATGTGCGGCCGGCCGAGCCCCCTGGGCCCGGCGGTCTCGGCGCTCTGCCGGACCAGGCCCCGGGCGAGCAGCCGGCCGACGTGCCCGCTGACGGAGGCGGGCGAGAGGCCGGTGAGGCGGGCGACGGTGGACCGGGCGACCGGGCCGTGGTCGAGGATCGCACCGAAGACGGAGCCGGTGCCGGTGGGGCGGCGGCCGGGGTCCGGGGCGGGTATGTCGGCGCGGCGCAGCGGGCCGGTACGGGGTTCGCGGGGGCGGCGGGCGGGGGCGGACGGACTCTTCACCGGGTACCTCCGAGGATGCCCCGGCCTTCAGGCCAGGAAGGAAACGGACTCCTGCGGAGCAGGACAGGGAAAAGGGTTTCGCCCCAGGGGCGAAAGACCGCTGCTTCGGTCGGACAAGTTGCGCGCCGTGCGTGGCGGGAACCAAGCGCGTACACCGTGCTGATCGAGAACCAAGACAGCACACGGACCTCCCAGCTCTGCTGTACGAACCCGGGCTGGTCTCAACCCGGCCGGTGCTGATCGTGGAAGACCTGCCGGGCCGCCGATCCGCAGGCGACGTGAGCCAGGAATCCCCCTGCTTCAGCTGGGGGAGGACGTCGAAGTGTCTTCCAGGTCCTCTCGGGGCGGCGATGGGCGCGGTGTCTGCTCGGCACGCGGCTCGAACACGGGGCTCGGGAACCGGAAGGCGATGGTCCGGGCCGGCGCGGGCGTGGCGCCTCAGGCGCGGTGACACACGGCGGAGCACACACGCTTCAGGTCGATGTGACCCCGCGTCGTCAGGTGTGCGGATCGCTGCATGCCGCGCAACGTAGCCGGAGCGGCGCAACCCGGTCAAACCATCGCCGCATCATGGACAGCCCCGCTCACGACCGAACGTTTTCCGGAATTCACCTCTGATGCCTTGTCATGGCCCGTTCTACGCGCATAGCTTGTGCTCCCTCACCACACTCTGAGGGGCAGTCTCCGTGCGCATATCCACACCCCGTTCCGTCCTGCTGGCCGGCGCGGTAGCCGTGACGCTCTCGGCGACCGCGCTGCCCGCCGCCTTCGCGGCCCCGTCGTCGACCGCCGTGATCTCCGAGGTGTACGGGGGCGGCGGGAACTCCGGTGCGACGCTCACCCGTGACTTCATCGAGCTGGCCAACGCCGGCTCCGCCGCGTACGACCTGTCCGGCTTCAGCGTCCAGTACCTGCCCGGCGCTCCGTCGGCGGGCTCGCAGTGGCAGGTCTCGGCGCTGACCGGTTCGGTCGCGCCGGGCGGCCGCTATCTCGTCGCCGAGTCGGCGGGCACCGGCGGTACGGTCGCCCTGCCCACCCCGGACGCCACCGGCACCGTAGCGATGTCCGCCGCGAGCGGCACCGTCGCCCTGGTCTCCGGGACCACCCCGCTGACCTGCAAAACGGCCGCCGACTGCGCCGCCGACACCCGCATCGTCGACCTGGTCGGCTACGGCACCGCCGTCGTCCGGGAGGGCGGCGGACCGGCCACGGGCGCCTCCGCCACCGCCTCCGTTGCGCGCGCCGCCTCGCTCGCGGACACCGACGACAACGCCGCCGACCTCACCGCCGCTCCCCCCACCCCGGTCAACGCGGCCGGGGAGACGTCGGGCGGCGGCGAGGACCCCGGCGACCCGGGCAACCCGACCGAGCCCGGCACCGTGCGCGTGCACGACATCCAGGGCACCACCCGGGTCTCCCCGCTGGACGGGCGGGCCGTCACCGGGGTGCCCGGTGTCGTCACGGCGGTGCGTACCTCGGGTTCGCGCGGGTTCTGGATTCAGGACACCGCCCCGGACGCCGACCCGCGCACCGCGGAGGGCGTCCTCGTCTACACCGGCTCCGCCGCCCCGGCCGTCTCGGTGGGCGACTCGGTGCTGGTCAGCGGCACGGTGGACGAGTACTACCCGTCGACCACCACCCAGTCCGTCACCGAGATCACCTCGCCCAGGGTCACGGTCCTGTCCTCCGGCAACGCGCTGCCCGCGCCGGTGGTGCTGAACGCGGCGGCGGTGCCCTCGCGGTACGTCCCGTCGGCCGGGGGCGGCTCCATCGACGCGCTGCCCCTGGAGCCGTCGAAGTACGCCCTGGACCTTTACGAGTCCCTGGAGGGCACCCGGGTCCGGATCGCCGACACCCGGGTGACGGGTGCGACGACCGCGTACGGCGAGGTGTGGGTGACGGTAGAGCCGAAGCAGAACCCGACCAGGCGCGGCGGCACGCTGTACTCCTCGTACACCGACCAGAACGCCGGCCGGCTCAAGGTCATGTCGCTGGACCCGGGCAAGGCCGTGCCCACCGCGAACGTGGGTGACGTGCTGTCCGGCACCACCTCCGGCGTCCTGGACTACGACTCCTACGGCGGCTACAACGTCCAGGCCACCCAGCTCGGCAAGCTCATCGACCACCACCTGCGCCGCGAGGTCACCCGGAAGCAGAAGGGCAAGGAGCTCGCCGTCGCCACGTACAACGTGGAGAACCTCGACGCGCTCGACGAGCAGGCGAAGTTCGACACCCTGGCCGAGGGCGTCGCCGTCAACCTCTCCTCCCCCGACATCGTGTCCCTGGAGGAGATCCAGGACGACAACGGCGCGGTCAACGACGGCACGGTCGGCTCCGAGGCGACGCTGAAGCGGTTCACGGACGCGATCGTCGCGGCGGGCGGCCCCCGCTACTCCTGGCGCTATGTCGCCCCGCAGGACGGCAAGGACGGCGGCGAGCCCGGCGGCAACATCCGTAACGTCTTCCTTTTCAACCCCAAGCGTGTCGACTTCGTGGACCGCCCGGGTGGCGACGCGACGACACCCGTCGCGGCCGTGCGGACGAAGAAGGGGGCCACCCTGTCGGTGTCGCCCGGCCGGATCGCCCCCGCCAGTGCCGCCTGGGACGACAGCCGCAAGCCGCTGGTCGGCGAGTTCCGCTTCCGCGGCGAGCCGGTCTTCGTCGTCGGCAACCACTTCGCGTCCAAGGGCGGCGACCAGCCCCTGCACGGCCGCTACCAGGAGCCGGTGCGCAGCTCGGAGACCAAGCGCGTGCAGCAGGCGAAGGAGGTCAACACCTTCGTCAAGTCGCTGCTCGCCGCGGACAGGTCGGCCCGGGTCGTGGTCCTCGGTGACCTCAACGACTTCGCCTTCTCGCCCACCGTGG
The DNA here is from genome assembly GCF_004795035.1 of Streptomyces sp. A0958. Lineage (GTDB taxonomy): Bacteria > Actinomycetota > Actinomycetes > Streptomycetales > Streptomycetaceae > Streptomyces. Next base: position 80,244 of record NZ_SSBK01000027.1, on the reverse strand, counting down.
GCGCGCTGACCGCGGGCAAGGTCCTCAAGCCGCTGATCACCACGCTGCCGAAGAACGAGCAGTACAGCTATGTGTACGAGGGCAACTCGCAGACCCTCGACCACATCCTGACCAGCCCGGGTGTGCGCCGCTTCGACTACGACGTGGTGCACATCAACGCGGAGTTCGCCGACCAGGCGAGCGACCACGACCCGCAGGTCGTGCGGCTGGACGTGAACGCCCCGGACCACGGGCACCACGGCCACCGCTGATCCGGGCGGGCGGGCGGCTCAGCCGCCCGCCCGTGGCAGCGCCGGTCCTGCCGCGCCCGCACGCGGGCGCGGCAGCGAGCCGAGCGGCCGCAGCGCGGGGGCGGCCTCCAGCGGCCGGTCCGTGACGAAGCGGGCCACCAGGTCCGCCACGTCGTCGGCGCGTTCCAGGACGACCCAGTGGTCGGACTCCCCGATGGTCAGGAAGCGGCTGCCCTCGATCGTGGCCGCGAAGGCGCGCTGGCGCGGCGGCGAGGTCACGGTGTCGTGCTCGCCCGCGAAGACGAGCGCGGGCACCCCGCTCAGCCCGCCGGAGAAGTCGGGCCGGTGGTCCAGCGCCCGGCGCAGCGACCGCTCGGCGTGCGGGGAGTGCGTGAGCGCGTGCACGAAGGACCGGCGCACGTAGCGCAGGGCGAGTTCCCTGCGGTGGACGGTGCGCTGCGGGTCCAGGCACATCAGCACCTCGGCCGTCAGGCGGGCCAGCCCTTCCACATCCCCGGTCTCCAGCCGGTCGACCGCCCGGCTCCAGTGGTCGCGCTGGGCCCGGCTGATGTGCGCCGGTACGCCGCCGAGGACCAGGCGGGCGATCCGCCCGGGGTCGCGCCGGGCGCAGCCGAAGGCGATCGACGCGCCGTAGGAGAAGCCGAAGATGTTGACCCGGTCCGCGCCCAGGTCGTCGATGATGCCGGTGACGGCGGCGTACAGGAGGTCGTCGCCGGTGCCGGGCGGCAGCGGGTCTGCGCCGCCCATGCCGGGCAGGTCGGCGGTGACGACGGTGGCGTGCGGGCCCAGGTGCTCGTCCATCTGCGGCCAGCCGTGCATCCCCTGGAGCGCGCCGCCGAGGACGACGACCGGTTCGGTGCGGGGCGCGGGCTGCGGCAGGACGCGGTAGCGGTAGCGCAGCCCGTCCACCGAGAGGGTCCGGATGATCTCGTCGGGCATGGTCATCGGTCCTTCGCGGTGGTCAGGCCCTGGTGAGGACGAGGGCGGCGTTGTGGCCCCCGAAGCCGAGCGAGGTCTTGACGGCGGCGTCGAACGCCGCCGGCCTGGCCTCCTTGCTCACCACGTCGACCGGAATGTCCGGGTCGGGGGCGTCGAGGTTGACGGTGGGCGGGACGAGCCGGTGCTGGAGGGCGAGAACGGTCAGCGCGGTCTCGATGCCGCCCGCGGCGCCCAGGGTGTGGCCGGTCATCGCCTTGGTGGAGGTGACGAGGGGGTGCTCGCCCAGGACCCGGCGCAGCATGGTCGCCTCGATCAGGTCGTTGGAGACGGTGGAGGTGCCGTGGGCGTTGACGTGGCCGATGTCGGCGGCGGAGGTCCCGGCGTCCGCGAGGGCGGTGCGCAGGGCCCGTTCGATGCCGAGGCCGTCGGGGTCGGGGGCGACGGCGGAGTAGGCGTCGCTGGAGGCTCCGTATCCGGCGATGTGGGCGCGGACGGTGGCGCCCCGGGCGCGGGCGTGCTCGGGGCGTTCCATGACGAGGAGTCCGGCGCCCTCGCCGACGACGAAGCCGTCGCGGTGGGTGTCGAACGGGCGGCAGGCCGCCTGGGGGTCGTCGCGGCGGGTGGAGACGGCCTTCAGCCGGCAGGCGCTGGCGATCAGGAGCCGGGAGCAGACCGATTCGGCGCCGCCGGCGACGACGATGTCGCAGGCCCCCGTGCGCAGCATCTGGTGGGCGGTGCCGATGGCGACGGTGCCGGAGGAGCAGGCGGTGGAGACGGCCTGGCTGGGGCCGTGTGCGCCGAGGTCGGTGGCGACGCTGCTGGCGGCGCCGTTGACGACGGCGAGCGGGGCGAGCTTGGGCGAGACGCGGCGGGCGCCGCGTTCGGTGAGGGCGGTGTGCTGTTCGTCGTAGAAGGGCAGGCCGCCGTGGGCGGAGCCGATGACGACGGCGACCCGGCCGCTGTCCCAGACTGCGGGGTCCAGGCCCGCGTCCGCGACGGCTTCGCGGGCCGCGATGACGGCGAGGTGCGAGAAGCGGTCCATGAGCCGGTGCGCGGCCACCCCGAGCACGGCCCGGGTGTCGAGGTCGGTGACGCTGTACATGAAGTCGCAGGGCAGCCCGCGCAGTTCGGCACGGTGCGGTACGCAGGGCGCGGCCGCGGGGTCGGTCACCGCGCGCCAGGTGGCCTCGGCCCCGACGCCCGCCGAGGTGACGAGCCCGATCCCGGTGACGGCCGCGGCGAAGGGCGGGAGGCGGTACGGGGCCGTCACGCGGCGGCCTTGCGATGCACGGCCTCGACCAGATGGCCGACCGTGTCGCGGGAGGTGAGCTGGACGTCGTCGAGGTCGATGCCGAGCCGGTCCTCGATGAGGAGCCGCAGTTCCTCCAGGGCGAGCGAGTCCAGGCGGAGCTGACGGAGCGGCACGTCGGGGCGGATCGCCACGGGGTCGGTTCCGAAGTTCGCCGTCAGCAAGGTCCTGATCTCGTCTGCCGTGCTCATGCTCATCGGGCACTTCTCCGCTGTCGTACGCGGTGACGCCTTGCCGCGTGAGATGTGAGTGCCATCGGGGACGCCGGCTGGTCCGGAGTTCTCTGTTATACGCCCTGGCGGCGGCGGGGCCGGTCCGCGTTCCCCCGTGCGGTGGAGGGCTGTCCAGGTGTACGAATCCCGGAGAGCGCACTCCCGTTCACCGGGGCGCCAACTCCGTTGGAGTGAACGGTGATTCGACACGCTCTGAGCATGATTGTCATACCTTCGACGGCTCTCTATCGTGAGCAGGCTTCGCGGCCGCCGGGCCGCTCCCCACCGGGCCCGGGGCCGTTCTCCTTCCCCACAGAGCAGGAGCAGGTATGCCCACACGCGCCGCCCACCCCAAGGCCCGCGCATCCCTCCTGGCGGCCCTCACCGCCACCGTCCTGGCCGCGACCGGCACTCCGGCCCTCGCCGCGACGGACACCGGGCACCCCATGGACCGGGCGTTCGAGCGGGCTGCCGAGGAGTTCGACGTACCGCGTGATCTGCTCGCCGCCGTCGGGTACGGCGAGACCCGCCTCGACGGCCACGCCGGGCGCCCCAGCCAGGCAAACGGCTTCGGCGTGATGCACCTGGTCAGCAACCCCGCGCACCACACGCTGGAACGGGCCGCCGCGCTCACCGGCGAACCGCTCGCCGCCCTGCGCTCCGACAACGGCGCCAACATCCTGGGCGGCGCCGCCGTGCTGCGCGGTTACGCGGACACCCTCGGCCTCGACGCCCGGGACCGCGACGACCTCGACGCCTGGTACCCGGCCGTCGTCCGGTACAGCGGCACGGACGGGCCGGCCGCCGCCCTCTACGCCGACACGGTCTACACCTTCCTGGCGGACGGCCTCGACGCCGTCACCCGGGACGGCGAGCGGATCACGGTGACCGGCCGCCCGGTCTCGCCGCACAAGGACGGCATCGCCGCCACGGACACCGGCACCCGCAGCGCCGACTACCCGGCGGCGCTCTGGGTCGCCGCCGACCCGAACAACTACACCACCGGCCGCACCGCGGCGATCGACAGGGTGATCATCCACGTCACCCAGGGCTCGTACGCGGGCTCGATCAGCTGGTTCCAGGACCCGGTGTCCGAGGTGAGCGCGCACTACGTGGTGCGCTCCTCGGACGGCCAGATCACCCAGATGGTGCGCGACGCCGACACCGCGTACCACGCGCGCAGCGCCAACGCGTCAACGCTCGGCATCGAGCACGAGGGCTTCATCGACGACCCCTCGTGGTTCACGGACGCGATGTACCGCTCCTCGGCCGCGCTGACCGCCTACCTGTGCGACAAGTACGGCATCCCGAAGGACCGGACGCACATCATCGGGCACAGCGAGGCCCCCGGCAACGACCACACCGACCCCGGCCCCAACTGGGACTGGAACCGCTACATGGAGCTGGTCAAGGGCACCGGCACGGGCGGCGAGAGCCGTGACGGGCTGAGCTTCGGCACGTACACCACCCAGCGCGGCGGCTCGGCGGGCCCGCAGGTCAAGGCACTCCAGCTGCTGCTGAACGATCTGGACTACCCGGTGGGCGAGGCGGACGGCGGTTTCGGGCCGGTCACCACGGGCGCGGTGACGTCGTTCCAGGCGGCGCACGGACTGGAGGCCGACGGGGTCGTGGGGGCCAGGACCTGGACCGCGCTGCTGTCGGCGGGCTCCGCCCCGGCGCTCGCCGAAGGTGCGACGGGCGAGGACGTCAAGCGGCTCCAGCGCGCGCTGACGGCCGCGCTCGGCTCGACGGTGGAGGCGGACGGGAGCTTCGGCCCGGCGACGGCGACCGCGGTCCGCTCGTACCAGACGAGCCGGGACCTGACGGCCGACGGCGTCGTGGGCACCGCCACCTGGGCGGCGCTCCAGGCGGGCCGCTGACGGTGCGATGACGTCCCGGGCCGGTCCCGGTACGTCACCGGCCGGCGCGCTCGTACCGCAGTTCCACGACCCCGTTGCCGAAGGTCCGGCTGCCGGTGAGCCGGAGGGCGGTCCGGTTCTCCTCCTCCGGAAACACGGACTTGCCCCGGCCGATGAGGACCGGGTGGACGTAGACGCGGTACGCGTCGATCAGGTCGAGGGCGGCGAAGGAGGCGGCGAGGCCGGCCCCGCCGAGCGCCAGGTCGCCGCCGGGCTGCTCCTTCAGGGCCCTGACCTCCTCGGGGACGACCTCGCGGACGACCGTGGTGTTCCAGTCCGCCCGCCGGAGCGTCCACGAGTGGACGTACTTCGGCATGTTCCGCCAGATGGACGCGAACTCGGCCATCGGTCCGTCGTCGGCCGGGTCCCGGTCGGCCTCCGGCCAGAAGTCCGCCATCAGCTCATGGGTGACGCGCCCGTCCAGGAACGCCCCCATCCCGGCGAGCTCCTCGTTGAAGTGGCGGTGGAGTTCGTCGTCGCCCTGATGCCAGTCGATCTCCCGTCGCGGGCCCTCGATGAAGCCGTCGAGGGACATGGACATCCAGTAGACGATCTTGCGTATGGCGCACCTCAGCGTGGAGCTGCGGGGAACGGGTCGGCGGAACGAACCCGACCGTACCCGGCAGCCGGCCGCGGGCAAGGGAGTCGGGAGGGGGCCGGACGAAGGAGCGTCACCGCGTCTGTGGGCAGCACGACCGGCCCACCGGCCGTGCTCCCCACAGACGCCTTCGGGCCGGGCGGGCCCGGGCCGCGCATGGCCCCTTACTTGGCCAGGAAGGTGAGGAGGGCGTCGGTGACCTCCTCGGCGTGGGTCCACAGCAGGCCGTGCGGGGCGCCGTCGATGACGACGTACTCGGCCTGCGGGACCGCCCGGTGGAAGAGTTCCCCGGTGGATTCGATGGGCAGGATGCGGTCGGCCGTGCCGTGCAGGATCAGTGCCGGGACGTCGATCGCGGGCAGGTCGGCGCGGAAGTCGGTGGACCAGGTCGCCACGCAGGCGACGGACGCGTGCCAGGAGGCGCCGGCCGCGACGTTCCAGCTGTTGCGGACCGCCTCATCGCTGATCCGGGAGCCGAGGTTCTCGTCGAGGTTGTAGAAGTTCTCGTAGAACGAGGTGAAGTAGGCGTAGCGGTCGGCGGTGACGGCCTTGGTGATGTCTTCGAAGACGGCGCCGTCGACGCCGCCGGGGTTGTCGTCGGTCTTGAGCAGGAAGGGTTCGAGCGAGGCGAGGAAGGCGGCCTTGGCGATCCGGCCGGAGCCGTAGGTGCCCAGGTAGCGGCCGACCTCGCCGGTCCCCATCGAGAAGCCGACGAGCACGGCGTCGGTCAGGTCGAGGGTGGTCAGGAGGGTGTCGAGGTCGGCGGCGAAGGTGTCGTAGTCGTAGCCGGTGGTGGGCCGGCCGGAGCGGCCGAAGCCGCGCCTGTCGTAGGTGATGACGCGGTAGCCGGCCGCGAGCAGGGCGGCGGACTGCTTCTCCCAGGAGTTTCCGTCGAGCGGGTAGCCGTGGATGAGCACGACCGGCTGCCCGGTGCCGTGGTCCTCGTAGTAGAGCTCGACGGGGGTGGTGTTCTCCTGGCCGACGGTGATGAACGCCATGATGTGCTGCCTTTCGGTGTGGGTGGTGGGCGCCGGCCGGAGGTGGCCGGCGCTGCGCTTTCGGCGCCTGGGTGAGCCTTGGCCCCGTACGGGTCACTCTGCCCCGAAACGGGCACCCCGGCGCCAGACGGCGCGGATGTCGAGGGTGCGGTGGATGTCCGTGGTGGGGTCCCCGTCCACCAGCAGCAGGTCGGCCCGCAGCCCGGCCGCGATGCGCCCGCGGTCGTCCAGGGAGAAGCGGCGCGCGGGGGTCGCGGTCGCCGCGCGCAGCGCGTCGGCCGGTGTCAGCCCCGCCCGGACCAGGTACTGCATCTCGTGGTGGACGCTGGCGCCGTGGGCGACGCCGCCGAGGAAGGGCACGGGCACGGAGGCGTCGCTGCCGGCCAGGAGGTCGACTCCGGCCTCGTGCAGCGCGGCGACGGTGGCGAGTACGTCCTCCAGGCGACCCTGGGGGTAGCGGTCGAAGCTGCCGCGCAGCGTGGTCAGCCAGGGGCCGTCGAGGCGGGCGGTGACCCGCTCGTCGTCGGCGAACGCCGCACCGGTGATGCCCATCATGGAGGCGTTCAGGACGACGCAGGGGACGACGAACGTGCCGGACTCCGCGATGAGCCGGATGATCTCGTCGGTGTGGGGCCGGTCCATGAAGACGTGGACGAGCCCGTCGATCCCGGCCTCGACCGCCATCCGGGCGGCGTCGAGGGTGAGGGCGTGGGCGACGGTGAGCATCCCGTGCCGGTGCGCCTCGGCGACGCCCGCGTTCAGCGTGGCCTGATCCAGGCACGGCAGGCCGGGGTGCCCTTCGACGGTGCCGTCGTCGACCATGAACTTGATGTAGTCCGAGCCGGACTCCACGAGCCGCGGAATGAACCCGGCGGCCTCCTGGGGCGTCGTGGCGAACGGCATGACCAGGCCGCCGGAGTGCTCGGGCGCGGGCTCGCCGTCGCCACCCGGACGCTTGCCCTTGGGGAAGAGCTCGCTGGGGTGGCCGCCGGGAGGCGTGATGCCGAAGCCGGCGGAGCGGACGTCGGCGACCGCGTCGTTCTGCTCGATGTGGGCCCGGCGCGTCCGGGTCAGGGCGCCCTGCATCTCCAGTTCGGTGGTCACTCCGAACCGCAGGGCGAAGGCCAGTGCCTCCTCGGAGGTGTGCGTGTGGGCGTCGAACAGGCCCGGCAGGAGGGTGCCGCCCCGGGCGTCGACCACGGCCGCCCCTTCGGGCACCGCTCCCCCTACGGCCGTGATGACGGGGCCGTCGAGCACGACGGTGCTCTCTTCGCGGACCCGGTCGCCGTCGAAGACGCGCGCATGGGTGATGGCGGTCGTGGTCATCGCTGCATCTCGATTCCGTACGGGGGTGGTGACGTCCACCGCTTTATATGCAGTAGAACATACATTTGCTGGATGTGATGCATTTACCTGTCGCGTTACAGTTGCGTCATGGCACACAGCAACGAGCGTGACGGCGATGACGCCGACGCGGTCCTAGACAGCGTCGGACCGGCCTTCTCCCGGCTCAGGCGACGCGCCCCGTCCGCCGGCAAGGACCTCTCCCGCAACCTGGTGCTCAACGTCGTCGCCGAACGCACGGGCGAGACGACCGTGGGCGCGATCGCCGAGGAGCTGGGGACGGACCAGTCGGTGGCCAGCCGCATGGTGTCCGACTGCATCCAGCACGGGCACCTGCGGCGGGAGGCGTCCCAGGCGGACGGCCGGCGCAGCGTACTGAGACTGACCCCTGAGGGCGACGCGCTGCGGGACCGCTTCGCGGCGGAGCAGCGACGGTCGTTCGAGCACATCACCCGCGACTGGCCCGCGGACGAACGCCTTCAGCTGGCCCGGCTGCTCGTCAAGTACGCCGAGGACGCCGCCGCTCTGCGCAAGCTGGAGCGGTCCTGAGTCGGGCCGGGGCGGACGCGTCCCGCGAGACCGGGGCGACGGTGAGCGTCCGGGTCGCAGAGGCGCGTGCCGCCGCCGCACGCTGGGTGGCGGCGCATGCCCGTCCCCGTCCTGACTACCGGGGGGCGTACTTCAGCGGGTCGACGGTCGGACGGCCGGACGACGCGGTGCTGCCGGCCTCGTCGGACGTGGACGTGGTCGTGGTGACGGAGGGGGACGAGGCTCCGGCCAAACCCGGCAAGCTCCTCCACGAGGGCGTCCTGCTGGAGATCACCTACGTGCCGTGGGCCGAACTCCGCGACCCCGATGCCGTGCTGGGCTCGTACCACCTGGCGGGCAGCTTCCGCCGTGACACGGTCATCGACGACCCCACGGGGCGGCTGCGCGCGCTGTACGCCCATGTCGCGCCGCGCTTCGCCGAGCGGACCCGGGTGCGCCTGCGGTGCCTGGACGCCCGGCACCGGGTCGAGAGCCGCCTCGCCGCGCTGGACACCTCGCAGCCCTTCCCCGCCCAGGTGATGGCCTGGCTGTTCCCGACCGGGGTCACCACGCACGTCCCGCTGGTCGCCGCCCTGCGCAACCCGACCGTCCGGCTGCGCTACCCCGCCGTACGCGACGTCCTCACGGCCTACGGGCACCAGGAGCTGTATCCGGAACTGCTGGCGCTGTTGGGCTGCGAGGGGGTATCCGCTCGGCAGGTGAGCCGCCATCTGGCCGAGCTGACGCGGACGTTCGACGCCACGGTCCCGGTGGCGCGCACCCCGTTCTTCTTCAGCAGCGACCTCACCGAGCGGGCGCGCCCCATCGCCGTCGACGGCAGCCGGGAACTGATCGACCGGGGCGACCACCGCGAGGCGGTCTTCTGGATCGTCGCGACCTTCGCCCGCTGCCACACCGTGCTGGGCGCGGACGCCCCCGCCCTGCATGCCGAACGCCTCCCGGCGTTCCGGGACGCCGTCGCGGAACTCACCGGCATCACCGGCACCCCGGACCTGCTCGCCCGGCGCGAGGAGGTCCTACGCTTCGTGCCCCGGCTGTGGACGGTCACCGAAGAGATCCTGGCGGCCAACCCGGACATCGGCGCATAGGGACTGCTTCTGCTACTTTGCCCGCGTGTCCCTTCCTCGTGCGTAGGACCCCGTCCCGACCGCGCCCGGCGTACCGGGTGCGGCGCTCCGGTGTCCCCGCATGCCCGCAGCGCCCCGAACTCGCGCTGCCCTCCCGAGGAAGACCATCGTGTCCACGCCTTCGTCCGCGCCCTCGCGCGCGCCTTCGTACGCCACCGTCCTGCGCGTCCCGCACGCCGCACGCACCTTCGGTGCCGCGCTGCTCGGGCGGCTCTCCTACGGAATCGCTCCCCTCTCCCTCCTCCTCGCCGTCAAGGACACCACCGGCTCCTACTCCGCCGCCGGCGGTGTGATGGCCCTGTTCGGGGCCGCCAGTGTGTTCCTCTCCCCGGCCCGGGCCGGGCTGATCGACCGGTACGGGCCGCGCCGCGCGCTGCCCCCGATGGCGGGGCTGTACGCGGCGGTGCTCGCCGTACTCGCCCTGGTCACCTGGCGGCCGGGCGCCCCGCCCCTCGTCCTCGGCGCGCTCGCCACGGCGGCCGGTGCCTGCACACCGCCGCTCGGCCCGGTCATGCGGACACTGTGGAGCAGCCTCGTGCCGGATCGGGAGCTGCTGCGGCGCGCGTACAGCCTGGACGGGGTCGCCGAGGAACTGCTGTACGTCACAGGGCCGTTGCTGGTCGGGGTCGTGGTGACGGTCACCGGTCCCGCGGCCGGGGTGCTGGCCGGTGCGGCCCTGGTGGCGGTCGGGGCGGGGGCGCTGGTTTCCTCGCCCGCCGTGCCGCGCGGGAAGGCGGACGGCGGACCGCATGCCGGTGCCTCCCCCGCGCCCTCGCTGCGGCTGCGGGCCGTTCCGGCGCTGCGGCACGCCGTGCTGGTGACGGCCACCGTGGGACTGTGCCTCGGGGCGCTCGACCTGCTGGTGGTGGCCCTCACCGGGGAGTTCCACCGGGCGCCCGCGGTGTCCTGGGTGCTGGCCGCACTGTCGGCGACGAGCGCGGTCGGGGGCCTGGCCTACGGGGCGCTGCGGTGGCGTGCGCCGCTCGGGGCACGGCTGCGGGCGACGGCCGCCGGGCTGGGGGCGGCGGTGGCGGCGGCCGGTCTCGCGGGGAACCTCTACGTGCTGATCGCCGTGGTCGCGGTGGCCGGTCTGTTCGTCGCCCCGGCCCTCACGACCGCGTATCTGATCGCGGACGAGTCGGCGGACGCTGCCCGGCGCACCCGGGCCGGGGCCTGGGTCAACACCGCGTTCAACGCGGGATCGTCGGGCGGGACCGCCGCGGTGGGGCTGCTGGTGGACCGGCTGCCGCTCGCCCTGTGCTTCGCCGTGTCGGCGGCTCCGGTGCTGCTGTGCGCGGCGATGGTCAGGGGGACCGGTGCCCGCCGCCCCCGGACCGGGGCGGCGGGAGCGGCGGAGGGGGTCAGCGGAGCTTGATCGCGCCGCCGTCGGCCATCAGGGTCTGGCCGGTGATGTAACGGGCGTCGTCGCTCGCCAGGAAGGCGATGACGGGGGCGACGTCCTCGCGCGGGTCGCCGAAGCGGCCGAGGGGGACCTTGGCCGCGGAGAGGGCGTACTGCTCGGGGTTGGCCTCGGCCCAGGCGGCGACGCCGGCGGTCTTGGCCATCGGGGAGACGACGTTGACCCGGATCTGGTCCGCGGCCCACTCGTTGGCGACGACCCGGCTCAGCCCGCGGATGGCCTCCTTGCCGGCCGCGTACGACGCCTGGTTCGGCTGGCCGTCGATGCCCGCGCCCGAGGCGAAGTTGACGACGGCGCCCCGGGCCTTCCGCAGTTCGGGGTAGGCGGCGAGCATGAAGTTGCGGGTGGCGAACAGGCCGGTGTCCAGGGCGAGTTTCCAGTCGTCGTCGGTCTGCTCGGTGAACGGGCGCACCCGGGAGGCGCTGGCGTTGTTCACCAGGATGTCCAGGGCGCCGAAGCGCTCGACGGCCGTGGCGACCGCCCGGTCGGCGACGGCCCGGTCCGAGACGTCGCCCCGCAGGAACGCCACCGCGTCCCCGAGATCGGCCACGAGGGTGTCCCCGGCCTCCTGCTGGAGGTCGACGACCACCACGCGGGCGCCCCGCTCGACGAAGATCCGGGTGACGGCCTCACCGATGCCCGAGGCTCCTCCGGTGACGACGGCGACCTTGTTGTGCAATGTCATTGCGCTGTTCCTTCGACTCGCTGTGTCCGGCCCCCGCACCGACCTGTTTTATGCACCATACACTTCTTATGTATGCTGCATATCAGTGGACCGGAACACCGCACGCGAAGGCGGCCGCCCACCCGTCTCCGGCTGCGCGACCGCCTCGTACGGAATCTCAGCGGGTCACTTCAGGCCGAAGGCCCGGATGATCTCCTGGTCCACGGCGAGCCCGCCGCCGGCCTCGGCGTGCGCCTTGAGCGAGACCGCGGTGGCACCCTTCTTCGGGGTCTTGAACCGGGCGGTCCAGGAACCGGCCCCGTCCTTCTTGAGCTGCACCCCACTCCAGCTCTTCCCGTCGTCGTAGCTGACCGACAGCGCGGCCTTCTTCGCCTTCACGGCGCCCTCCAGCCACTCCTGCGTGGTGGACGACAGGCCGATCTCGGTCCACTTGCCGGCCCGCACGTCACCGGCCAGGTCGGTGGCGACGTCGTAGTCCAGCTGGAGCATCGGGATATCAACCTGGTACGGGCCCTCCGGGTCGTTCGCGCCCGAGACGAACGACCACTCCGAGTGGGTGCGCACGGACGTCTTCCAGGTGTCCGCGTCACGCGAGGCGTCGAGCACCAGCCGGTAGGGCAGTTCCTCGGCGGGGAGGTCCCCCACGTAGCCGGCGCGGCCCGGGGACTCGTCGAGCAGCTTGTCGCCCTGGTAGACCGCCACCTTGCCGGTGTCGTACTCCGTGTCCGGCATGGAGCCCGAGTGACCGGCCCCGCCGTCGGTCCACGGTGTGACGTTGTACTGGATGTCGCCCCACTGCGAGCGGTTCGGCCCCCAGTAGGCGGTGCCCAGGCGCGGCCGGGTGATGGGCGCGAACCACTGGGCCCTGGTGGTGCTGCCGGCCCGGTAGTCCATCTCGCCGCCGCGCTCCTCCAGCGCGGTGTCGGTGCCTTCGGCGTTGTACTGCGCGTGGACCTCGTACCAGAACGAGACGCCCGGCAGCGGGGTGACCCACTCGGTGCGGGTCGCGGGGTACTTCTCGTACTCCGCGAAGCCGATGCCGTAGCCGTAGTCGGGGATGTCGTAGCGGTAGCCGCCGCCGACGGCGTCCCGGTGGCCGTAGAAGGTGTTCTCCACCTTCGCCAGCTGACGGGTGGCCGGGGCGAAGGCGAGTGAGCGGTCCGGGACCGTGCCGTCATGGCGGTCGACCAGGTCGTAGACGTAGCTCGCGTACTTGTGCTGCTCGACGGTCACCTTCCTGCCGCGCTGGGCCGCCTTGATCAGGTTCTCGCCGGCGATCCGCTGGACGGTGGCGACCGGGATGGCGAGCGTGGTGCCGTAGTCGCCGTAGGACTCCATCAGCCGGCCGTCGCCCGGGTTGACCACGAACAGCGCCTTGGCACCCGCGGCGGCCGCGGCGGCGATCCGGTCGGCCGGGGCCACCGCGTCACTGCCGCGGATGACGACGGCCTTGCCCCGGGCGTCCACGCGCTTGTAGTCGGCGGCGGAGCCGTTGCCCGCGAAGACGCTGCGGAGCTTGAGCCTGCTGTCCTCGGCGACCGGCGAACCGTTCTGCACAGCTACCGGAATGTCCCGGCCGTCGGCCGTCAGGTCGATCAGCTTCTCGCCCTGGCGCCAGCGGGTCAGGAACGAGAAGCTGCCCCGGGTGACCTTCTTGGTCGGGCTCGCCCACAGCTGGTCGTAGGTCAGCGGGATCTGGTAGGCGTCGCGCTGGACGGTGCCGTCCGGTGCGGTGCGTGCCATGTCATATCGCAGCTGGCGGGTCTCGGTCTCCTTGGGCGTGCGCACGCTGACCTTGTGGGCCTTCGACGCGTCGAGCGTGACCGCGACGGGCTTGTCGAGGATGATCTCGGGGGCCGCCAGGAAGGCGAGGGCCTGCGAGTCGGCGGTGTCCCCCTTGACGTCGGCGGCGGTCCAGGCGGTGTAGTTGCCCGGGGGCAGCCGCAGTGTGGTGTCACCCGCCACCTGCACCGGCGACAGGTTCGGGTCGCCGAGGGCGCCGAGGACGACGACGCCGTCCATGGGCTTGCCGGCGCGGTCACGCAGCCGCAATGTGAGGTCGTACAGCTCCTGCTCCTTGTTCAGCGCGAAGCCGGTGTGCGCGACGACGGCCCCGGAGTCGTCCTTCGCGAGGACCTGCCCGGAGAACGTGGTGCCCGGCTCCGTCTTCGACGGGTCGAGCGTGAGGACGGCCTCGGCGGTCGAACCGGCCGGGACGGTCAGCCGCCGCACCGACAGCGTGTACGCGTCCGACGCGCTGTCCGTCGCCAGGTCGAGGGTGACGTCCTCGGCGCCGGTGTTGCGGTAGGTGATGGTCCGCTCGGTGACCGGGTCCGATGTGCTGTGCGGCCAGTCGTAGGCGGCGACCTCGACCGAACCCGTGGCCTCGATCGTCGTGTCGACGGCGGCCTTCACGTCGAGCCGGCCGGTGCCCTGCTCGTACGGGGTGTAGTCGGGCAGCACCTTGGAGGAGGTCATCAGCGCGTCCTTGATGCGCTGGCCGGTCCAGTCGGGGTGGCGCTGCTTGAGGATGGCGGCGGCGCCCGCGACGTGCGGGGTCGCCATCGACGTACCGGACATCGACTGGTACATGCCCTCGATGCCGGGGACCGACTGCGAGGCGGCGGCGTTGATGTCGACGCCCGGTGCGGAGAGGTCCGGCTTCAGGCCGTAGGAGCGCGCCAGCGGGCCCATGGAGGAGAAGTCGGCGCGGCCGTCCTGCTTGTCGACGGCGGCGATGGTGAGCGCCTTGTCCGCCGAGCCGGGCGAGCCGATGGTGCCGGCGCCGTACGCGTTGCCCGCGGCGATCACGAAGAGCGGGCCGCCGTCCGCCGACAGAAAGTTGACGGCCTGGGACATCGGGTCGGTGCCGTCGTCGGGGATGCTGGAGCCGAGGCTCATGGAGACAACGTCGGCGCCCTCGGCCTTCGCCCACTCCATCGCCTCGATGATGCCGGAGTCGGCGCCCGAGCCCTCGTCGCTCAGCACCTTGCCGACGAGCAGGCCGGCGGCCGGGGCGACGCCCTTGTTGAGGCCGTCGGACGCGGCGCCCGAACCGGCGATGGTGGAGGCGACGTGCGTGCCGTGGCCGTTCTTGTCGTCGACCTCCTCGCCCGGCACGAAGCTCCTGGTCTCCAGGACGCGGTCCTTGACGTCCGGGTGGTCGGCGTCGATGCCGGTGTCCAGGACGGCGACCTTGATGCCCTTGCCGTCGTAGCCCTCGGCCCAGGCCTGCGGGGCGTTGATCTGCGGCACCGAGTCCTTGAGCGCGGCCTCGGCGCGGCCGTCGAGCCACAGCTTGCCGATGCCCTTGTCCAGCGAACGGGCCGTGGAGGTGCGCGCGATGTCGTCCCAGAAGGCGCGCGCGGTGTCCTTGCCGGCCTTGAGGGCGGCGCCGTGGATGGACTCCAGCTGCCGGACGGCCTTGCTGCCGCGCGGGGCGGCGGGCAGCGAACGGGCCTTGCCCGCCGGGTAGGTGGCGATCAGCGGGATGCCGCCGGTCTTCTCGTCGTCGTAGCCCATCTTCGCGAGCGCCGAGACGTTGAAGAGGCGGCGGTCGAGCTTGCCGGCCGCGAGCAGGCTCTGGGCCTCGTCGGGCAGCACATAGACCTCGTCCCCGGCCTGCTGGACGTGGACGCCACCGGTCGCGCCCTCGGGGCGGTCCACGGTGATGGTGTCCTGCTTGCCCGCGCCATCGGCGAAGTGGACGACGTCGCCGGTGACGAGGGTGATGTCGTAGCGGTGGACGGGCGTCGCGGAGGGGGTGGTCGCGGCGGTGGCGGTGGCCGCGGACGCGGTGCCCGTGACGGGGAGCAGGGCGCCGCTCACCAGGGCGGCCGAGGTGGCTATGAGGAGGGTTCTGCGTCCGGGGCGGGCTGATCTCACCCGGCCGGAGGCGGTGGAGGGGGTGAATGTCATGCAGCTGATCTATCGGTAAACCGGCTGCCGCGGTGCCGTCCGCACCTGGCGTGAATGTGCCGTGGCGGCAACCCGCCGGTCCTGACTGCGCCCCGTCGAGAGCGAGTTCAGGCCACCGAGCCGATCCGCCCGGCCGGCGGCAGCCCACCGGGGTGGTGGATCGGGGTGTGCGCGCCGGTCAGCGGTGCGCCGCTGCCGCCGCGCCGGACGGCGACGATCTCGGCGGCGATCGACAGGGCGGTCTCCTCGGGCGTACGGGCTCCGAGGTCGAGGCCGATCGGCGAGTGCAGGCGGGCCAGCTCCAGCTCGGTGACGCCGGCCTCGCGCAGCCGCTCGTTGCGCTGGAGGTGGGTGCGGCGCGAGCCCATCGCGCCGACGTAGGCGACGGGCAGTTTCAGCGCCGCCTCCAGGAGCGGGACGTCGAACTTGGCGTCGTGGGTGAGGACGCACAGGACCGTGCGGGCGTCCACGGCGGTCGCGGCCAGGTAGCGGTGCGGCCAGTCGACCACCAGCTCGTCGGCGTCCGGGAAGCGCGCCTCCGTGGCGAAGACGGGGCGGGCGTCGCACACCGTGACGTGGTACCCGAGGAACTTCCCGGCCCGGACCAGGGCCGAGGCGAAGTCGATGGCCCCGAACACGATCATCCGGGGCGGCGGGACGCTGGATTCCACGAGGAGGGTCAGCGGCTGCCCGCACCGCGAGCCGTCGGCCCCGATGGTGAGGGTGCCGGTGCGGCCCGCGTCCAGCATGGCGCGGGTCTCGGCCACCGCGGTGCGGTCCAGCTCCGGGTGGCCGCCGAGGCCGCCCTCGCTGCTGCCGTCGGGGTGGACCAGCAGCGGCCGGCCGAGGAGTTCGGCGGGCCCTTCGGTGATCCGGGCGACCGCCGCCGCCCGACCCCGTGCGGCGGCGGCGAGCGCGGCGGTGAACACCGGCCGGGCGGGGTCGTCCGCCCGGACCGGGGTCACCAGGATGTCGATGACCCCACCGCAGGTCAGGCCGACCGCGAAGGCGTCCTCGTCGCTGTAGCCGAAGCGCTCGCGGACGGTGATGCCGTCGTCCAGCGCCTGCTGGCACAGCTCGTACACCGCGCCCTCCACACACCCGCCGGAGACCGAGCCGATCGCCGTTCCGTCGCGGTCGACGGCCAGCGCGGCCCCCGGCCGGCGGGGTGCGCTGCCGCCGACGGCGACGACGGTGGCCACGGCGAAATCGCGTCCCTGCCCGGCCCAGCGGTCGAGCTCGTCGGCGATGTCCAGCATCTCGGTCTCCTTGGCGGGTGTGGGCACGGCGGGGTCAGCTGACGCCGAGCCAGCTCTCGATCGGGTGCAGGGCGAAATAGACGAGGAAGATCACCGTCAGACCCCACATGAAGGCGCCGACCTCGCGGGCCCGGCCCTGGGCGGCCTTGATGGCGACGTAGGAGATGACGCCCGCCGCCACACCGGTGGTGATGGTGTACGTGAACGGCATCAGGACCACCGTCAGGAACACGGGGATGGCCACGGAGCGGTCGCCCCAGTCCACGTGCCGGGCGTTCTGCATCATCATGGCGCCGATGACGACGAGGGCGGCGGAGGCCACCTCGGCGGGCACGATAGCGGTGAGCGGGGTGAAGAAGAGGCAGGCGGCGAAGAAGAGGCCGGTGACGACGGAGGCGAGGCCGGTCCTGGCTCCCTCGCCGACGCCGGTCGCCGACTCCACGAAGACGGTCTGGCCGGAGCCGCCGGCGACGCCGCCGATCGCCCCGCCGGCGCCGTCGATGAACAGCGCCTTGGAGAGGCCCGGCATCCGGCCCTTGTCGTCGGCGAGCCCGGCCTCCGTACCGACACCGATGATGGTGGCCATCGCGTCGAAGAAGCCGGCGAGCACCAGGGTGAAGACGATGAAGCCGACGGTCATCGCGCCGACGTCGCCCCAGCCGCCGAACTCGATGTTCCCGAACAGCGAGAAGTCCGGCGAGGAGACCGCGGAGCCCTTGAGCTCGGGCGGGCCGCTGCTCCAGATCTTCGGGTCGACGTCGGCGACCTTGTTGATCACGACGGCGACGACGGTGCCGACGGCGATGCCGATCAGGATCGCGCCGGGGATGTTGCGGGCCTGGAGCATGAAGATCAGCAGCAGGGTCACCGCGAAGACGAGGACGGGCCAGCCGGCGAGTTCGCCGGCGGGGCCGAGGGTCACCGGGGTGGCGGCGCCCTTGCCGACGAAGCCGGCCTTGTAGAGCCCGATCAGGGCGATGAACAGGCCGATGCCCATCGTGATGCCGTGCTTCAGCGGGAGCGGGATCGCGTTCATGATCAGCTCACGCAGACCGGTGACCACCAGCAGGCAGATCACCAGCCCGTACATCACGCACATGCCCATGGCCTGCGGCCAGGTCATTTCGGGGGCGACCTGTGAGGACAGGACGCCCGAGACGCTGAGCCCCGCGGCGAGCGCGAGCGGGACCTTGCCGACGAATCCCATCAGCAGGGTGGTCGCCGCCGCCGCGAGCGCGGTGGCGGTGATCAGGCCCGGCTGGCTGAGCAGGTTGTCGTCGACGTCCTTGCCGCCGAGGATCAGCGGGTTGAGCAACAGGATGTACGCCATGGCCATGAAGGTCGTGACGCCGCCCCGCACTTCACGTGCCACGGTCGAGCCGCGGTCGGATATGTGGAAGTACCGGTCGAGCCATGATCTGCCGGCCGGGACGCGCGAGCCGGGGCCCGCGTCCTCCGCACCGGTCTTCGGCTGCACTGACTGCTGGGTCATGATGCCTGACTCCCAAGGTTCACAGGGGCACCCGCGATGAAGAATCGAAATGCGGGATTTGGGATGACTGCGCTGGCGGCACGACCCGGGGGACGGCCCGAGACGAACTGTTCATGCAGGGTGGAACGGAACGGGTACTGCTGTTCCGGTGCGGGGGGCCGGGGGCCGCGAGCGGTGCGGAACCCTGGACCTCCGGGCGGTGCGGGCCGGGAAGTGTGACGTTCACCGGAGGCTTGCACCGCCCGGAGAGCTGTGGCGGAGCCGCCGTCAGACGCCGGTGAGGTGTTCGGGCCGCACCGGTGTGCGGTTGAGCTCCAGGCCGGTCGCGTTCCGGATCG
The DNA here is from genome assembly GCF_004795035.1 of Streptomyces sp. A0958. Taxonomy (GTDB): domain Bacteria; phylum Actinomycetota; class Actinomycetes; order Streptomycetales; family Streptomycetaceae; genus Streptomyces. The sequence continues at coordinate 61,886 of NZ_SSBK01000027.1, read as the reverse complement.
CCGCGAGGACGGCCGGGGTGGACGACAGGGTGGGGGCCTCGCCGATGCCGCGCAGCCCGTACGGGGCGTGGTCGTCGGCGAGTTCGAGCACGTCGACGGGGATGGTCGGCGTGTCGAGGATGGTGGGGAGCAGGTAGTCCGTGAAGGAGGGGTTGCGCACCTTCGCGGTCACGGGGTCGACCATGATCTCCTCCATGACGGCGATGCCCATCCCCTGTATGGTGCCGCCCTGGATCTGTCCGACGACCGACAGCGGGTTGAGCGCCTTGCCGACGTCCTGGGCGCAGGCCAGTTCGATGACCTTGACCAGTCCGAGTTCGGTGTCGACCTCGACCACGGCACGGTGTGCGGCGAAGGAGTACTGGACGTGGCCGTTGCCCTGTCCGGTGCGCAGGTCGAAGGCCTCGGTGGGGCGGTGGCGCCACTCCAGCTCGATGTCGACCGCCTCGTCCTCCAGCACGTCGGCCAGGTCGGCCAGCACCTCGCCGCCGTCGGTGACGACCTTGCCGTCCTCCAGGAGGAGTTCGGCGGTGGCCCAGGCGGGGTGGTACGTACCGAACTTGCGGCGGCCCATCTCCAGGACCTGTTCGCGCACGGCCTCGCAGGAGTTCTTGACCGCGCCGCCGGTGACGTACGTCTGGCGGGATGCGGAGGTCGATCCGGCGGAGCCGACCCGGGTGTCGGCCGGGTGGATGGTGACCTGGGCGACGCCTAGTTCGGTACGGGCGATCTGGGCGTGCACGGTGACGCCGCCCTGCCCGACCTCCGCCATGGCGGTGTGCACGGTCGCGACGGGTTCGCCGCCGATGACCTCCATGCGCACCCGGGCGGTGGAGTAGTCGTCGAAGCCCTCGGAGAAGCCGACGTTCTTCAGGCCGACCGCGTAGCCGACGCCGCGCACGACACCCTCGCCGTGGGTGGTGTTGGACAGGCCGCCGGGCAGCGCCCGTACGTCGGCGTGCTCGCCGGCGCTCTCCCACTGGCGCTCGGGCGGCATCGGCATGGCCTTCACCCGGCGCAGCAGTTCGGCGACCGGGGCGGGCGAGTCGACCTGCTGTCCGGTGGGCAGCAGGGTGCCCTGCTCCATGGCGTTGAGCTGCCGGAACTCGACCGGGTCCATGCCCAGTTCGGCGGCGAGCTTGTCCATCTGCGCCTCGTAGGCGAAGCAGGCCTGGACCGCGCCGAAGCCGCGCATCGCGCCGCACGGGGGGTTGTTGCTGTAGAGGGCCAGCGCCTCGATGTCGACGTCCTCGATGACGTACGGGCCGACGGCCAGCGAGGAGGCGTTGCCGACGACGGCCGGCGACGCGGAGGCGTAGGCGCCGCCGTCGAGCACGATGCGGCACTTCATGTGTGTGAGCTTGCCGTCGCGGGTGGCGCCGTGCTCGTAGTGGAGCCGGGCCGGATGGCGGTGGACGTGCCCGAAGAAGGACTCGAAGCGGTTGTAGACGATCTTCACGGGCTTGCCGGTGCGCAGCGCCAGCAGGCAGGCGTGGATCTGCATCGACAGGTCCTCGCGGCCGCCGAAGGCGCCGCCGACGCCGGAGAGCGTCATGCGGACCTTGTCCTCGGGCAGGCCGAGGACGGGGGCGATCTGGCGGAGGTCCGAGTGCAGCCACTGGGTGGCCACGTACAGGTCGACCCCGCCGTCCTCGGCGGGTACGGCCATGCCGGACTCGGGTCCGAGGAAGGCCTGGTCCTGCATCCCGAAGTAGTAGTCGCCGGTGACGACCACGTCGGCGCGGGCCTTCGCCGCCTCCGCGTCGCCGCGGATGATCGGCTGGCGGTGGACGATGTTGGGGTGCGGCACGTGACCGATGTGGTGGTCGTCGCGGCCCTCGTGGATGAGGGGGGCGCCGGGCGCGGTCGCGGAGGCCTCGTCGGTGACGACGGGCAGCTCGCGGTAGTCGATCCTGATCTTGGCGGCGGCGCGGCGGGCCGTCTCCGGGTGGTCGGCGGCGACGAGCGCGACGGGCTCGCCGTGGTGGCGGACCCGGCCGTTGGCGAGGACGGGGGTGTCCTGGATCTCCAGGCCGTAGTTCTTCATCGCGGCCGGCAGGTCGTCGTAGGTGAGCACCGCGTAGACGCCGGAGGTGGCCAGCGCCTCGGAGGTGTCGATCGAGACGATCTCGGCGTGCGCGACGGTGGAGCGCAGGGTGTGGCCCCAGAGCATGTCCTCGTGCCACATGTCCGAGGAGTACGCGAACTCGCCGGTGACCTTCAGGATTCCGTCGGGGCGCAGCGTGGACTCGCCGATGCCGCCCCTGGTGCGGGTGCCCTGGTTGATGTTGGTGGGGGAACCGGTAACGCCCATCGTCTAGACCGTCTCTTCCGCGCGGGCGGCCGCGAGGCGGACCGCGTCGAGGATCTTCTCGTAGCCGGTGCAGCGGCAGAGGTTGCCGGAGAGCGCCTCGCGGATGTCCGCGTCGGACGGCTGCGGGGTGCGCTCCAGGAGTTCGTCGGCCGCCACCAGCAGGCCGGGGGTGCAGAAGCCGCACTGGACGGCTCCGGCGTCGATGAACGCCTGCTGGATCGGGGAGAGCTCCCCGGTGTCGCGGGTCTCCTCGCCGGCCGGCTCGGCCTTCCAGCGCCGGGCCCTGTCGAGCGCGGTTCCGCAGGCGCCGGAGGCGCAGCCGGTGCCGGGGTGGGCGTCGGCGCGGTGGGCGGCGAAGTCGGCGAGGCCTTCGACGGTGACGACGTCGCGGCCCTCGACCTGTCCTGCGGCGACCAGGCAGGAGCAGACGGGGACGCCGTCGAGGCGGACCGTGCAGGAGCCGCACTCGCCCTGCTCGCAGGCGTTCTTGGAGCCGGGCAGCCCCATCCGCTCGCGCAGGACGTACAGGAGGGACTCGCCCTCCCAGACGTCGTCGGCCTCGTGGCGGCGGCCGTTGACCGTGAAATTGACGCGCATGATCAGGCGGCTCCTTCGGTGCTGCGGCCGTTGCCGCGGTACGACTCCCAGGCCCAGCCGAGGGTCCGGCGGGCCATGATCCCCACCGCGTGCCGGCGGTAGCTCGCGGTGCCGCGCACGTCGTCGATCGGGTTGCAGGCGCCGGCGGCGAGCGTGGCGAACTGCTGGGCGACGGACGGCGTGACGATGGTGCGGCTGTCCCAGAACCCGCCCTCCTCCAAGGCGGCGTTCAGGAACTCCTCGGCCGCTTTCGCCCGTACGGGGGTCGGGGCGGCCGATCCGATGCCGGTGCGGACCGTGCGGGTCTCGGGGTGCAGGGCCAGCCCGAAGGCGCAGACGGCGATGACCATCGCGTTGCGGGTGCCGACCTTGGAGTACTGCTGGGGCCCGTCGGCCTTCTTGATGTGCACGGCCCGGATCAGCTCGTCCGGTTCGAGGGCGTTGCGCTTGACGCCGGTGTAGAAGGCGTCGATGGGGATCAGCCGGCTGCCGCGTACGGACTCGGCCTCCACCTCGGCGCCGGCGGCGAGCAGGGCGGGATGGGCGTCGCCCGCGGGGGACGCGGTGCCCAGGTTGCCGCCGACGCCGCCCCGGTTGCGGATCTGCGGCGAGGCGACGGTGTGCGAGGCGAGCGCGAGCCCCGGCAGCTCCGCGCGCAGGTGCTCCATGATGTGGCTGTACGGGACCGAGGCGCCGAGCCGTACGCTCTCCTGGCCCACCTCCCACTCGGTGAGGTCACCGATGCGGTTCAGGTCCAGTAGGTATTCGGGCCGCCGGTGGTCGAAGTTGATCTCGACCATCACGTCGGTGCCCCCGGCGATGGGAACAGCCGTCGGGTGCTCGGCCTTGGCGGCGAGCGCCTCCTCCCAGCTTGCGGGGCGAAGGAAGTCCATGCTGGCTCTCTTCTTCTCATCGGGTTGTGCGCCGGGGCTGGGTGACGGCCGGCCCTCGAACTTGTTCATGACTTGTTCACGCGTTGTGTGGCCCAGTACACAAGCCCTGCTCCACCTGGTGCAGTCACCGAACCCATGAAGGAGTTGGCTGCTCTCCGCTCGCGTCTTGTAGATTCGAACGAATGGCGGGGATCAACAGCCTCACCGCAATACCGGGACTTCCCCCGTACCAACGAAAGAGATCGGCGGCGACGAGATGCGGCTGCGCGCACTGCTGGAGAACGACGCGCTGGGCCTGCGGCTGCTCGGCGGCGGCGACGAGCTGGACCGGTCGGTCCGCGGCGTGATGACCACCGACCTGCGCGACCCCAGCCGCTACCTCACGGGCGGCGAGCTGGTCCTGACCGGCCTGGCCTGGCGCCGCGACGCCCGGGACTCGGAGCCGTTCGTCCGCATCCTGGCGGGCGCCGGGGTGGCGGGGCTCGCGGCGGGCGAGGCGGAGCTCGGGGACATCCCGGACGACCTCGTCGAGGCGTGCCGCCGGCACCGGCTGCCGCTGTTCGCCGTCCACGAGACCGTCGCTTTCGCAACGATCACCGAGTATGTGGTCCGCCAGGTGTCCGGCGAGCGGGCCGGCGACCTGGCAGCGGTGGTGGACCGGCACCGCAGGCTCATGACCTCGGGCCCGGCGGGCGGCGGCCCGGAGGTGGTCCTCGACCTGCTCGGCTCCGACCTGGACCTGCACGCCTGGGTGCTCTCCCCCACCGGCCGGCAGATCGCGGGCGCGGGCGCCCCGCTGTCCGCGGCCGCCGGGGCCGAGCTGGCCGGGCTGCATCTGGCCGCGATCCGCTCCGGCCGCCGCGCCCCGCACCGGGCCGCGCTCGCCGGGACCGTCTATTCGCTCTTCCCGATCCGGAACAACGGCAGGGGCGCCGCACCGGCCTCCCGCGATGTGCGGGAGTCGGTGCTCTCCGACTGGCTGCTGGCCGTGGAGGCCGACGCGGGCGACTGGCCGGCCGCGCGGCTCGACCTGCTCCAGGGCGTCACCCAGCTGATCGCCGTCGAACGCGACCGGCGCGACGCGGCCCGCACGGTGCGCCGCCGGCTCGCCCAGGAGGTCCTGGAGCTGGTCCAGGCGGGCGCCGCGCCCGCCGAGATCGCCGCCCGGCTGCGCGTCGCCACCCCGGTCCTGCTCCCCGGGCTCGGCACGGCACCGCACTGGCAGGTGGTGGTGGCCCGGGTCGAGTGGGACGAGGACGGCGCACCCGGCAGCGCCGGTTCCCGGGTCGCGGGCGGCCCGGTCGCGCAGGCGCTGCTGGAGGAGATCCTGGTCGACCCGGCCGTGACGGGCCCCGACTCGGCGGACCGGATCGCCGTCGCCCACACGGGTGACGAGGCCATCGCCCTGGTGCCGCTGCCCGCCGCCCCGGACGGGCCGGCCGACGCGGAGGACGCCGAGGGAGGGCCGGAGGCGGCCGCCCTGCGGGAGGGCCCGGCTCTGCACGCCGACGCCCTGCTCGCCGCCGTCCGCGCCCCGCTCTCCGCGGGGCTCGCCGACGACGGCCGTCTGACACTGGGTGTCAGCGCCTCGGTGCACTCGGCCGAGGGGCTGCGCGGCGCCCTGGAGGAGGCCCGGCACGCCCGCCGGGTCGCGGCGGCCCGCCCGGGCCGGGTCTGCGCGGCCGGCCACCACGAGCTGGCCTCGCACGTGCTGCTGCTGCCGTTCGTCCCGGACGACGTGCGCCGGGCGTTCACCGCACGGCTCCTCGACCCGCTGCGCGAGTACGACCGGCGCCACCGCGCGGAGCTGATCCCGACCCTGGAGGCGTTCTTGGACTGCGACGGTTCGTGGACCCGCTGCGCGGCCCGGCTGCACCTCCACGTCAACACGCTGCGCTACCGGGTCGGGCGAATCGAGCAGTTGACGGGGCGTGATCTCTCGCGCCTGGAGGACAAGCTCGATTTCTTCCTCGCCCTGCGTATGAGCTGAATCTCCCGGCCCGGCGGGGTCCTCGCACCCCGCCGCCGATTGTGAAAAGTTTCACCTGACATTGCCTCGACCTCTTGGCCCGGCGTGCCATTCCGTGCTGTGATGCGGGCCATACCCAAGAGCATCCGGCCATTGGGGGGTGGGTGAAGGTGCGTGCCCAGCCCCGTGACGCCGCCCCCCGACGGCCGGACGCTCTCCACAGCTCGATGGCGCGCTCGGGGAGGGCAATGTGGCGCAACCCGCCATGTCTGGTTCCGGAACGACAGCCGATGACGATCCGCCGCTCCAGACCGCGGTATGGCGGCTGCGCTCACGCGCCTGCTGGACGGACGCCGCGGCTCTGCTCGAACACGACGCCGCCACCGACCCGGCGGCGGCGCTCCAGCGGACGGCCCTGCTGACCGAGCGGTGCCTGTACACCGGGCAGGGCTGGACCGACGCCGAGGACGCCCTGCGCACCGCCGAGGCCATGGCCCACGACGACGCCGAGCGCGGCGCGGCGGCCTGCGAACGCGGCTACCTCGCGTACGCCTCGACCCTGCTCGGAGTGCGGGACCGGGCCGACGAGGCGCGGGTGGCGCTGAGCCGGGCCGCCGCCCTGCTCTCCCCCTCCGCCCCGGGCCGGCCGCTGCTCGACTTCCGGCGGGGTCTGATCGCGCAGAACATCGCCGACTCCCCGCAGGCCGCCCGCGCCGCCTACCGCAGGGCGCACGCCGGCGCCACCGCGCAGGGCGACGCGCTGCTGCTCTCGTCCACCTGGCGCCATCTCGCGCTGATCGCCCTGCGCGAGGGCGAGCTGGCGGAGGCCAGGCACGGCTTCGCGGAGTCCCTGCGGATAAGGGAGGAGCTGGGCTACCTGGTCGGTACGGCACCGGCGCTCATCGCGCTGGCCGACGCCGAGTCCGAGCCCGAGGCGGCGACCCGGCTGCGGGCCGAGGCGGGCCGGCTCTTCCGGCTGCTGGGCGGTGTGCCGACCTGGCTGGGCCCGCATCTGGACCCGCCCCCGCCGGAGACCGTCGAGGCGAACTGAGACCGGGCGCCGGCCCGTACCCCGTACGGGGTCAGCCGTCGGCGCCCGCGAAGTGCTCCCGTACGAGCGACTGCACGACGGTCACGTCCTGGGCGATCAGCGCGTCGAGCAGCGCGGTGTGCTCGGAGGCGTCGGCCAGCAGGTCGGCGCGGCGGGTGACCGGGTTGTCCACCAGGGGCCACTGGGAGCGGCGGTGCAGGTCGTCGGCGACCATGACGAGCCTGCTGTTCCCGGCGAGGGCGAGGACCGCCCCGTGGAAGGCCCGGTCCGCCTCCGCGTAGCTCGCCCGGTCGCCGATCGCCGCCGCGGCGACGGTGGCATCGGCCAGCGGGCGCAGCGCGCACCAGCGGGCGGCCGGGACGGTGCGGGCGAGCCGCAGCATGACGGGGACCTCGATCAGGGCCCGCACCTCGGCCAGCTCGGCCAGCTCGCGCGGTCCGCGTTCGGCGACCCGGAAGCCCCGGTTCGGCACGACCTCCACGGCGCCTTCGACGGCCAGCTGCTGCATCGCCTCGCGCACGGGCGTCGCGGAGACCCCGAAGCGGGCGCCGAGCGCGGGGGCGGAGTAGACCTGCCCGGGGACCAGCTCGCCGTCGACGAGGGCGGCGCGCAGGGCGTCCAGGATCTGGCCGCGCACCGAGTGCCGGCGCACCTGGGCCCGGGGGGCGGACGGCGGTTCCTCGCAGTGGGTGTGCTCACCGCGGGCCTGCTCGGGCACCCGCAGGGACGAGGAGGCGGCGGGCACGGCTGCGGCGGTCCCGTACGGCGGCCGCACCTCCTCACGCGCTCTGCCCTGCTCCACGGGCACCTCCTCGGCCGGTCAGGGGCGCGGCTCGCGCGTCCCGCGCCCTGTGTGCACGATAGGGGCAGGAGGCCTCAGTTCAAACATCGATCCGGTCGGGTAAGGTAAGGCTTACCTGCTGACATCGTGATTCGGTGGTCCCCGCATGACCCTGCCCGCCCTGCTTCCCGCAGTGACGATTTCGGCCGTGGCCGACGCGTACGCGCGCCTGACCGAAGTCTTCCCCGGGTTGCGCGCCGACATCCTCGCCGACGGCGAAAGCGCCCCCGGCGGCCCCGGCTGGGTGGGCGCGCACGAGCTCGCGGCCGGCGGCGACGCCCTGGACACCTTCCTCTCCTTCGACGACGCCCAGGTCCAGCGGGACTACGGGCAGCGGGCCCGCCCGGACGTGATCGCCAGCTTCGGCCTGCACCGCTACGCGTGGCCGGCCTGCCTGCTGGTGACGGTGCCGTGGTTCCTGCACCGCCGGGTGCCTCGCATCCCGGTCGAGGACGTCTCGTTCCAGCGGGCGCTGGGGCACCTGACGCTGCGGGTGCGGGAGTTCGCGTGCCTGCCCGATGACCCGGCCGCGGCGCTGCCGGGAGCCCGGGTGGTGGCCGACGAGGCCGCGCTGCGCGCCGAGGTGCTGGATGCGGTGGCCGAACACCTCGGGCCGGTGCTCGACGGCTTCCGGCCGCGCATGCGGCGCGGCAAGCGGGCCCTGTGGGGCATGGCGACCGACGAGATCGTCGAGGGCCTGTGGTACATCGCCCATCTGCTGGGCGAGGAGCAGCGCGCCATGACGGAGCTGGAGGCGCTCCTGCCGGGCACCACGAAGCCGTACGTCGGCACGGCCGGCTTCCGCGAACTGACCGGTCCGAACGGGGAGTCGCTGCCCACCCGCGACCGGGCGAGCTGCTGCCTGTTCTACACGCTGCGCCCCGAGGACACCTGCGTCACCTGCCCGCGCACGTGCGACACGGAGCGGATTCGCAAGCTGACGCCCGTTCCCTGATCCACACCGCCCGGAAGGGTGGCTTAGATTCGAACATACTGCGCGGTCCACCGAGGCGTGTTCGACCAGATCGCGGATATCGGCGGGCTCCGGCACCCCATTGGCGTTCTCTTGCCCCGAAACCGCCTGGACGTGAGGGAATCTCCGCCACGATGGCGCGGAAAACGCCCTACGCGACGCAAGGGACCGCGCATGAGACTGACCGACATATCGCTTGACTGGCTGCTTCCGGGCGCCGTGCTGCTCGTGGGGGTCATGGCGGCGGTGGCGGTGGTCGCGCGCGGCAAGCGCGCCCCTGAGACATCCGCGGCCGACGACTCCTGGGAACGCAGCGAGGAGCGGCGCCGGCGCAAGGAGGCGCTGTACGCCACCGCTTCGTACGTTCTGCTGTTCTGCTGTGCGGCGGTCGCCGCCGCGCTCTCCTTCCACGGGCTCGTCGGCTTCGGCGAGCAGAACCTCGGCCTCTCGAACGGCTGGGAGTACCTGGTGCCCTTCGGCCTGGACGGGGCGGCGATGTTCTGCTCGGTCCTCGCCGTACGGGAGGCCAGCCACGGGGACGCGGCGCTCGGCTCCCGGCTGCTGGTGTGGACCTTCGCCGGTGCCGCCGCCTGGTTCAACTGGGTGCACGCACCGCGCGGCGTGGACCACGCGGGCGCCCCGCACTTCTTCGCGGGGATGTCCCTCTCGGCCGCCGTGCTCTTCGACCGGGCGCTGAAGCAGACCCGGCGGGCCGCGCTGCGCGAACAGGGCCTGGTGCCCCGGCCGCTGCCGCAGATCCGCATCGTGCGCTGGCTGCGCGCGCCCCGGGAGACCTTCGGCGCCTGGTCGCTGATGCTCCTGGAAGGCGTACGCACGCTGGACGAGGCGGTCGACGAGGTACGTGAGGACCGCCGGGAGAAGGAGCAGAACCGTCTCCGCAGGAAGGACCAGGAGAAGCTGGACCGGGCGCACATCAAGGCCCTGAACCGGCAGAACCGGGCCTGGAGCCGGGTCGGCCGGGGCGGCCCCCCGGTGGACGTGGCCGCGCTCGCGCCCGCGACGGGCTCATCGCAGTCCGTCGCGGAGCCTGCCATATCCGAGCCGGGTCAGCTGCCCCTGCGACCCCGGCCCTCCCTGCAAGCCGTGAACCACTCGAACTCGGCAAGCGTCCCGGAACTGGGCGCGAGTGAACCGGAAGCGGTCGATCTCACCGCCGAGGACGACACCCAGGCCCTGCCCCGGCTCGATACGCTGGAGCAGAAGCTGAAGGACCTGGAGCAGCAGTTCGGCTGACAGGCAGGACGGCGGTTTCGCAGAAACGGCCCTGGCGGTCCTTCCCGGACCGTCAGGGCCGTTCGCCGTCCAGTTCGAACCAGACCACCTTGCCCAGGGCGTGCGGCCTGACCCCCCAGGAGTCGGCAAGGCTCTCCACCAGGATCAGCCCCCTGCCGTGCGTACCGTCGTCGGCGGGCGGTACGTGCGACTCGGGAGGCATGCCGGTGACGAAGTCCCGCACCTCGACGCGCAGGCGCCGGGGAGCCACGCTCACGGCGACGACCGCGCCGTCGTCCGTGTGCACCAGGGCGTTGGTCACCAGCTCGCTGAGCAGCAGCTCGGCCACCTGCGCCGGCTCCTCCTTCCACCGGTAGCGCAGTAACTCCCGCACCGCTCCACGCACTTCACCCACGGCTGCCAGATCGGACCGGCACACTCTGCGGTGCATCCGGGCCACTTCGTGACGCTCCATCGTTTCCCCCGCCCACACGGTCATTCGCCCCCAGTCTCAAAGGTGCTCACGCAATGCATGCCCCGCCTACGGGCTGTCACGCTTGCGGAGCCCTGCGGACCGGAGGGAATCCGGCGCGGCTCAGGCCCGCTTGTAGTAGTAGCCGTCGCCCGCGGCCGCGCCGACGTTGTGCTGGATGCCGCTGCCGTTGAGGGTGAAGTAGGACGCGCCGAGGGTGGAGCACATGGGGTTGGCGGCTCCGACCAGCTTGGCGGCGCTGACGTTGATGCGGCTGTTGTTGTTCGCCTTGGACGTCACCTTGGCCTCGTACGAACAAGTGCTGTAGGGGAAGCCGGAGATGCGCACCGTGCCGGCCGCGGTGATGGTGATGGACTCCGGCTGGCCCACGTTGAACAACTCGCCGTACTTCCAGGTGCCCGCGAACGACGCCGGGACCGTGCTGCCGCCGCCCGATCCGCCGGAGGAGCCGCCGGAGGAGCCGCCCGATGTGCTGCTCGCACCCCCGCTGCTCGAACCCCCGCCGCCTGAGCCCCCGCTGCTCGCACCGCCCGTGGAACCGCCGGACGTGCTGCCGCCCGAACTCCCGCCGCTGGTGGTCGAGCTGCCCCCGCCGCTGCTCTTGCTCCCGCCGCTCGCACTGCTGCCACCGCCCGAGGACGAGCCGCCGGAGCCGGAGCCGCCTGCGGAGGACGTGCCCCCGCCACCGCCACCGGAGGACCCCGAACCGCCGCCCGGGCTGCCGGCGTCGCGACCGTCCTCGCCCTTCTCCCCGTCCTCGCCCTTCTCCCCGTCCTTGCCGTCCTTGCCGTCCTTGGCCTTCTTCGACTTGCCGGGGGAGGCCTGCGGGCTCTTGGCGCCGGCCGGGGACGCGCTGCCGTCCTCCGACGGCGCCGCCGACGTGGTGGACGGGCTCGTCGCCCCGACGGGCGGAGCCGCCGCGTGCGCCCCGCCCTCGTGGCTGAACGGCTGGAGCACAACCAGCGTGCCGCCACCCCCGGCCAGGACCACCACCAGGGGGACGGCGACCACCCACGGGCGGCGCCTCTCCCGCTTCGGCTTCTCCGCCGTCCGCTCGCCCTCCCCAACCGCCACGGGGGTCGCCGGCGCCACGGGGGGCTCCGGCCGGAGGTCGACCGTGGCGCGGTCGGCCTCCTGCCGCATGGGCTTCGCCTCCGCGTCGAGCAGCTGTGCCGACTGGCGTGCCAGGTGGCTCACCACGGCGGCCGGCAGCCACGTGGAGGCCACGGGGCCGGCCTCGCGCTCCGGCTCGGCCAGGAGCTCGTCCACTGAGGGCCGGTCGTCCACCCGCTTGGCCAGCAGGCGCTCGATCAGGGCGCGCAGGCCCTGGTCGCGGACCCGGCCGAGTTCGGGTGCGGCCTCGACGATGTTGTACATCACCGCGTGCTGGTTGCTCACCCCGTGGCCGAACGGGAGCGTGCCGGTCGCCGCGTACGTCAGCACGCAGCCGAGGGTGAACACGTCGCTCTTCGGGCCCGCGCTCTCCCCGCGGATCTGCTCCGGGGCCATGAAGCCGGGCGAGCCGATCATCATGCCGGTGCTGGTGAGCAGGGACTCGACGGAGGTCCCGACGGCGCGGGCGATGCCGAAGTCGATGACCTTGGGGCCCTCGATCGTGAGCATCACGTTGGAGGGCTTGAGGTCGCGGTGGACGATGCCCGCCTCGTGGATGTCCTTCAGCGCGCGCAGGAGCCCGGTGGCCAGGGCCAGCACGGAGGCGACGGGCAGCGCGCCATGGCCCCGGACGACCTGCTCCAGGGAGAGGCCGGGCACGTACCCCGTGGCCACCCAGGGGAACTCGGCGTCCGGCGCCGAGTCCAGGACCGGCGCGGTGTAGCGCTCGCCGACGCGCCCGGCCGCTTCGACCTCGCGGCCGACCGGCGCGGTGTAGCGCTCGCCGACGCGCCCGGCCGCTTCGACCTCGCGGCGGAAGCGGGCCCTGAACTGCGGGTCCGCGACGTGCTCCGCGTGCACCACCTTGACCGCCACCGTACGGCCGCCGTCGGAGCGGGCGAGGTAGACCCGGCCCATGCCGCCCGCGCCGAGCCTGCCGAGCAGCAGGTAGGGCCCGGTGCGCGCAGGGTCCGTCGACGTCAGCGGCTTGATGCCGCCGTCGAGGTAGTCCTCGTCGTCCACGTGGTCGTCGTTGTTCACGCCGGTCATGTTCGAGCGCTCCCCGTATGTCCCGAACAGCGGTCCCCCGGGACCGCCTCCGTCAGCTGAAATCCCCATGTACGGCCGCGACTTGACGCGCCGATCGTTCAGTGTGAAGCAGAACGGGCGCCAATTGGAACAACTTCCGGAAAAAATTCCAGAACTTTCTTCTACCCTGTCCCCGGCGGCACCATGAGGAGCCACCACTTCCGAAAGCTGGGGCGGCGTCGATGAGTCCGAAGCAACAACGCGGTGAGGCCACGGCCGCCCAGGTACTCGAACACGCCCTGGAGCTGTACGCGTCCCGGGGCGAGGACGGCCTCACACTGGGCGCGATCACCTCGGCCAGCGGGGTGAGCGCGGGAAGCATCTACCACCACTTCGGCAGCCTTCAGGGCGTCGCGCTCGCTCTCGCCCAGTCCTGGCTCGGCCGCCTCCTCGAAGAGCTGGCCGGCGCCCTGGAGAAGGTGGAGGACGCGCGCGGCGGCGTCCACGCGGTGACCCGGGCCTACCTCCGCTTCGTACAGGAGCACCCGGACGCGGCCCGGCTCATGCACTCGGTCACCGCCGACCGCGAGATCACCGAGCACGCCCGGCAGATCCGCGGCGCCCAGGAGGCCCGGCTCGCCCCGCTCGCGGCCTGGCTCCACGCCCACCAGCAGTCGGGCGAGCTCGTCGCGCTCCCGCTGCCCGTCCTGGAGTCGCTGATCCTGGGCCCGGTGACCGGCATCGCGCGCCGCTGGCTCTCCGTCGGGGACATCGACATCGAGGAGGCCGCCCGCACGGTCCCGTACCACATCTGGCGTTCCGTCAGCCCCTGAGTCTTACCCCGGACTGTCGTTCGAGCGCCGCACCTCCGTGGCACCGCACCGCCCCCGGGAGAGGGATGTGTTCCGTCTCCTCGGTCAACTATCGAAAATTTCACCCCAGTTGGCGTTGACGCGGCGGTGTCTACGCGCGTCATCATGATGAGTATGCGAATCCCCCCACGGATCACCACGCTCGGCGGCACGGCCGCCCTCCTGTCCGCTCTCTTCGTCGGCGGCCCCCTCACGGCGACCGCCACCGCCTCGGCCACCTCGGTCGGCAGCGTCTGCTATTCGGCCCTGCCCTCCCAGGCCCACGACACCCTCGACCTCATCGACGCCGGCGGGCCGTTCCCGTACGACCAGGACGGCACCGTCTTCCAGAACCGCGAGGGCGTGCTGCCCTCGCAGGGCACCGGCTACTACCACGAGTACACCGTGGTCACCCCCGGCTCCTCGACACGCGGCGCGCGGCGCATCGTCACGGGTGAGGAGAGCCAGGAGGACTACTACACCGCCGACCACTACGAGACGTTCGACCTGGTCGACCACGACTGCTGACCCCTTCCCCCGGTCCGGTCCGCGCCGCAGTCCCCCACCTGCGGCGCGGACCACCGGACCGCCCGGCTTGTACGCTCGCCCCATGACCGTGACCTATGTGATCGAGGGTTCCCGGGTCACCGGCCCGGAGAGCTTCTGGACCGTGATCGGTGAGGCGCTGAACGGGCCGGGCGGCTACTTCGGCCGGAATCTCGACGCCTTCGCGGACTGCCTGAGCGGCGGTATGGGCACGCCGGACGACAACGACTACGTCATCGAGTGGCGCGACCACGCCCTGTCGGCCCGTGCGCTGGGGCACGAGGAGACCGCCCGGTACCTGGACCGGCTGGCCGGCCGCGCCGATGAGAGCAACCGGAGCCGCCTGCGCGAGGAATCCGCGCAGGCGGCTCTGGGGCTCGGTCCGACCCTCTTCGACCGGCTGGTGGAGATCATCCGGGACCGGACGCGGCCGGGCACACTGCATCTGCTCTGAGCACACTGCATCTGCTCTGAGCACACTGCGTCTGCTCTGAGACGTGCCCGCCGCGGGGCCGTGCCGTCCTGCCGGGTCAGTACCGCGTGGCTACCCTCACTCGGCCGAAGTCCTGCACGGCGTACAGGCTGATGTAGTGGGCGCCTGCCGCCGGGTGGTCGACCGTGAGCGTGTGCGCGTTGCCGCTGCCGGTGGCCCGGGCGGTGTACGAGCCGGTGGTCGCCCAGCCGTTGGCGCTGTAGTAGAGGTCGGCGTCGCCCGTGCCGCCGCTGGTGGTGATCGTCAACCGGTCGGTGCCGGCGGGTATGTAGACGTAGAGGTAGGCGTAGTTGCCCCGGGTGGCCTGCTGGCCGTCCCGGGCGCAGTCCTGGCCGAGCTCGCGGACGTCGGCGCCGGTGCACTGGGTGGCGGGGTCGGTGGGGTCGGTGGGCGGGTTGGTGATGGAGCCGCAGTTGCCTGCCGCGCACGCCGTCAGCCAGGTGTTCCAGTCGGAGTCGTAGCGGCTGCCGATGGTGGAGGTGAGCAGGGTGCGGGCGCCGCTCCAGTCACCGGCGCGGTAGAGGCCCAGGAGCTTGTCCACGTCGGCGCGGTGCGACTGGAGCATGTAACGGACGGCCAGATAGCCCCAGTTGTAGATACGGGTCTGGTCGGCGTTCTCGTAGGTGGTGTCGAACAGCGTGCGCAGGGTGTAGGTGTGCGCGGCGGCCTGGGTGACGGCGTCGTCGTAGGTGACACCGCGGTAGGAGTAGGAGACGTACTCCGCGAAGCCCTCGATCCACCAGATGGTCGGGATGGTGACACCGGCGTCGAAGTCGCCCGCCATGTCGAACCGGCCGTCGAGGTAGTGCGTGTACTCGTGGTTGAGGTTCCATATCTGGAAGTCGGGCCGGACCCACTCGGCCTCGTAGGCGATGAACCGCGGCTGGTTGCCGGCCGCCGCCGGGTCGCCCTCCAGGTACATGCCGCCGTTGTTGGTGTCGATGCCGTAGATGGCTCCGGCGTAGGTCTGGTAGTCGGTGCTGGAGTCGAAGACGACCACCTCGATGGTGGTGTTGTGGTCGTTGGCGACGGGCCCGTTGTCCTTGGCCACCTGGTGGAAGTAGGCGTCCTGGCCGCGCAGGCTGGTGCATGCCTTCGTCAGGTCGGCCGACGACATCTGCTGGGCGAGGATGCGGATACTGTCACTGCACGTGTACGAGACCGGCAGGACGGCGCTCTTGAGGCGTGCGGCCAGGTCGCAGGTGCCGTACGCGGAGCAGTTGGCGCCGTCGTAGTAGTCGGTCATCTCCGCGAGACCGACCCACAGCGGCGCGGTGCGCCCCGTCAGGGAGCTGCGGCCGAGGAGGTCGGTGACCAGCGGCCGTGCCTTGGGCCGCAGCTTGTCCTCCTGGAGGAAGCGCGCGAGTTCGCGGCCGGCGTTGGAGGTCAGGTACGACTGGTCCGTGCCCAGCAGGTCGAGGTGGTCGCGGGCGAAGCCGGCGAGCGCGTCGAGCAGGCTCGGATCGGCCTCGACGGCGCTGACGAACGCGGGCAGCTGGTGGCCCCGGAAGGTCACGGTGTAGACGTTGTTGACCGCGTTGAGCATGTACCAGGAGCTGTTGTACGAGGAGTTGTAGCCGGCCAGCAGCCGCTTCACGACGGACAGGTAGCGGGCGTTCTGCTCGGCGCTGTCGATGAGGGTGACGGCCTCGGCCAGGGTCTCGCCGTTGGCGTCGGTGACGTCACGGGAGTGCGCCGAGGCGAAGAAGGCGTCCAGGCCGCCCTGGATGGCGGTGCGCAGCGGCGCCCCGTAGCTGCCGACGGTGCCGGGGTCGTAGTACTGCACGTAGTAGCCGGCCCGCAGGAAGAGCACCAGCTGCGGCATGCCGGTGCTGCTGTCGCCGGGGTAGGCGGCCGATCCGTCGCGCAGGGCGTTGGCGACGCTGACCATCTGCGCCTCGCGGAAGGCGAGGTAGCCGTCGTTGCCCTTGACGGCGAACAGGGTGTTGACGCAGTCGGTGGTCGACGACTTGATCTGCTGGACGAGGGCGCTGCCGGTACGGCTGGTGAAGTCGGCGACGGAGCAGGCGGCGGCCGCGGAGGCTGTGGCGGAGGTGGCTGATGCGTCACCCTTCGCCGACTTCGCCGACTTCGCCGACTTCGCCGTGGCGCGGGCCTTCGCCTTCATCGAGGGGGCGGGGTGGCTCGGTGCGGCGGCGTGCGGGTCGTCGTAGTCGCGTTTCAGCGCGTCCTTGGAGGCGCTGAGCGGGGCCCGGTCGGCGGGGCTCAGGGCATTGTCGCCCAGGTGGGCGGCGTCCTGGACGGGCGCGGTGAGGGCCTGAGCGGCGGGACCGCCGGGCTCGGGGGTTTCCGCGCCGGCCGCCCGGTGCGCGAAGGCGGTCGCGCTCGCGGCAGCCGGGGCGGAGGGCCGGGGCTCGGCGGCGCGGCCCGGTGCGGCGAGCATGCCGACGCCCAGGCAGGCCGCCAGGGCCGCGGTGGTTAGTCCGGTGAATCTCTGTCGGACCGTACGGTTCTTCACGTGCCGCCTCCCAGCGGTGTGGTGGCCGCGCGACGCTGCGCGGCCGTGGGGGATGGTGCGCGGTGAGGCCGGACGGGGATGACCGGACGGGGATGACCGGAACGGTCTGGCATGGACACGACCTCAGATGCGACCGTCTGTACAATGGCACATGTCACATGTTCTTAGGAAGGCGCTGGGCGCACATTCATCCGAGCGCCAACTCCCGTTGCTTTCGCCCTGCTTGCTTCTCGCCTGTTCGAGCAGGGTTGACGCGCCGACGCACGGCTCACGGGCCCGCGTCCGAGTGGACGCGGGCCCGTGAGCGGAAAGCCGTGAGTCGCAGGCAGTGAGCAGTGAGGCGTAAGCAGTGAGTCGTAAGCCGAGGCCGCAGGGCCTAAGGCCCGGGCTGCCGGAGCTGACTCAGGCCGCCGGGGTCGCTCAGGCCCCCGGGGTCACGCGGGCCGCCAGGGTCGTCTCGGGCGGGGACTGCTCTATGCCTGGCCGGCCGGGGACGTCGCCGGTTCGACCTGGAGCCGGCCGGGTGCGCCCTCGCCGCCGCCGGCCCACAGGGAGCGGACATGTGACATATGAGCGAGCATGCACGCCTCGGCGCCCTCGACATCGCCGGCGACCACCAGGTCGAGCAGCTGTACGTGCTCCTCGGCCGACGCGGTCAACTGCCCGGACTTGGCGAGGCGGTTCAGCCCGAAGAGGCGGGAGCGCTTGCGCAGTTCACCGACCTGCTCGACCAGCCGGCGGTTGCCGGCCAGCCCCAGCAGGGCGAGGTGGAAGCGCCGATCGGCCTCCAGGTAGCCCAGGATGTCGTGCCGGCGCGCCGCCTCGACGATCTCCAGCGCGACGGGCCGCAACGCCTCCAGCTCGCGTGTCAGGCCCATCCGCGCGATCCGGCCGACGGTGGGGACCTCGATCATCGCGCGCAACTCGGTGAAGTCGTCGAGGTCCTGCTCGGTCAGCTCGGTGATGCGGAAGCCCTTGTTGCGGACGGCCTCGACCAGGCCCTCACGGGCCAGGTCGAGCATCGCCTCACGGACGGGGGTCGCGGAGACACCGAACTCGGCGGCGAGCGCGGGCGCCGAGTAGACCGTGCCGGGCTGCAGTTCGCCCGAGATGAGCGCCGCCCGCAGCGCGTGCGCCACCTGGTCGCGCAGGTGCTCCTGCGCCGAGATCACGTTGAGCGACGTCAGGCGGGCCATGTCTGTTCCTCCAGCACCGTGCGGAGCCCCAGACTACAATGTCACGTTGCCCGTGACCGGGGTGCGGGTTCACAGCAGGAAGCCCTCCTGGAACGGATCGGCGGGGTCGAGGAAGTACTGCGCGGTCCCGGTGATCCAGGCGCGGCCCGTGACCGTCGGGACGACCGCCGGCAGCGTACCCACCGTGGTCTCGCCGACCAGCCGGCCGGTGAACCGCGTCCCGATGAAGGACTCGTTGACGAAGTCGCGGTCCAGGGGGAGTTCGCCCCGGGCGTGCAGCTGGGCCATGCGCGCGGAGGTGCCGGTGCCGCACGGCGAGCGGTCGAACCAGCCGGGATGGATGGCCATGGCGTGCCGCGAGTGGAGGGCGTCGGAGCCGGGCGCGATCAGCTGGACGTGCTTGAGCCCGTGGATGGCCGGGTCCAGCGGGTGGACCGGCCGGTCGTCGGACGCGTTGACCTCCTCCATCAACGCGAGTCCCGCAGCCAGCAGTTCGTTCTTCCGCGACCGGTCGAACGGCAGGCCCAGGTCCTCCAGGCGCACCATCGCGTAGAAGTTGCCGCCGTAGGCGAGGTCGTACGGCACGGTGCCGTGTCCCGGGATCTTCGCGGTGAGCCCGAGGCCGGCGCTGAAGGCCGGGACATTGGTGAGGGTGACGGAGGTGGCGGCGCCGGCCTCGACGCGGACATCGACGGTGACGAGTCCGGCGGGGGTGTCGAGCCGTACGGTGGTGACCGGTTCGGTGACCGTGACCATGCCGGTCTCCACCAGCACGGTGGCCACCCCCATGGTGCCGTGCCCGCACATCGGCAGGCAGCCGGAGACCTCCATGAACAGCACCCCGAAGTCGGCGTCGGGGTGGGTCGGCGGCTGAAGAATGGCACCGCTCATCGCGGCGTGGCCGCGCGGCTCGTACATCAGCAGGGTGCGCACGGCGTCCCGGTGCGCCATGAAGTGGGTCCGGCGCTCGGCCATGGTGGCGCCGGGGAGCGTACCGATCCCGCCGGTGACGACGCGGGTGGGCATGCCCTCGGTGTGCGAGTCGACGGCGTGGAAGATGTGGCGGCTGCGCAAGGGGTCCTCCTACGGCTTCGGTGGGACCTGCGGGTCTCAGTCCAGGCCCTCGGCGAGCGCCTTCTCGGTGGCGGCGCGTACGGCGGCCAGGGCGTCGGCGTCGAGCGGCAGGCGCGGCGGCCGGGTGGGGCCGCCGTGCCTCCCGACGATGTCCATGGAGGCCTTGATGGCCTGGACGAACTCCGGCTTGGAGTCCCAGCGCAGCAACGGGTGCAGCCGCCGGTACAGCGGCAGGGCGGCCTCCAGGTCCCCGGACACCGCCGCCCGGTACAGGGTGACGCAGCCGGTCGGAAGCACGTTGGGGCAGCCGGCGATCCAGCCCACGGCTCCGGCCAGGGCGAGTTCCAGCAGGACGTCGTCGGCACCGACGAGCAGGTCGAGGCCGGGCGCCTCCTCCGCGATCTCGTACGCCCGGCGGACGTCACCGCTGAACTCCTTGACGGCCACGATCGAACCGTCCGCGTGGAGTTGGCCGAGCAGCCGGGGTGCCAGGTCCACCTTGGTGTCGTACGGGTTGTTGTACGCAACGACCGGCAGGCCCGCCCCGGCGACCTCGGCGTAGTGGGTGCGGACGGCCGCGTCCTCGCAGGGGTAGCCGTTGGGCGGCAGCAGCAGGACGGAGCCGGCCCCGGCGTCGGCGGCCTCCTCGGCACGGCGCCGCGACTGGGCGCTGTCGTACGAGGAGACCCCGGGCATCACCCTGGTCCCGTCCCCGGCCGCTTCGACGGCGACGCGCACCACGTCCCGGCGTTCGCGGTCGCTGAGGGTCTGGTACTCCCCCAGCGATCCGTTGGGCACCACGCCGTCGCAGCCGGCGGCGATCAGGTCGCGTACGTGGGCGGCGTACGCGTCGAAGTCGATGGACCGGTCCTCGCGCAGGGTGAGCGGGGTGGCGACCATGACGCCCCGCCAGGGGGCCCCGTTGCCGGTGCAGTCGGTCGTCATGAGGGCTCCTTGGGAGATGGGGTGCGAGTGCGGGGGCGGGTACGAGTTCGGGTGCGGGTGCGGGTACGGGTGCGGGTACGGGTACGAGTTCGTGCTCGGGTGCGAGTTCGGGTTCGGGTGCGAGTACGAGTTCGGGTTCGGGTGCGCGCTCACGCGTCCTCGGGGCGGGCGGCCCGGGCGAGTGTGGAGAGGGTCACGGGGCAGGCGAGCGGGCGCCGGTCGGGGGCGGCGCCGTCCGTGGCCCCGCCGACGAGTTCCCGGACGGTGAAGCCGCATGTGCGGCCCTGGCACCAGCCCATACCGGCGCGGGTGAGGAGCTTGGCGGTACGGCCGTCGGCGGCGCCGAGCTCGTCCACGGCGGTGCGGACGGCGTCGGCGGTGACCTCCTCGCACCGGCAGACCTCGGTGTCCGGCGCGAGCCACGCGGTCCACCCCGGTCCCGGCCGGTGCACCGCGCCCATCAGCCCGGCGAACCGGCGCATCCGGCGCCGGCTGCGGCGCAGCGCGGCCACGCGGGCGGTGCCCCGGCCGGGGCGGCCGTCCCGGGCGTCCGCGATCACCGAGAGGGCGGCCAGCTCGCCTTCGGCCAGCGCGAGTTGCACGCCGCCGATGCCGCCGGTCTCGCCGGCGGCCCAGACGCCGGGCACGGTGGTGCGCAGCTCCTCGTCCAGTTCCAGCGCGGCCGAGCCGTCGGTGCCGGACCAGGTGGCGCAGCCCAGGCCGAGGGCCAGGTCCAGTTGCGGGACGAGGCCGTGCCCGACGGCGAGGGCGTCGCAGTCGATGCGCCGCCCGGTCCCCGGCACCGGGCGCCACTCGCGGTCGAGCCGGCTGACCGTGACACCTTCCACGCGCTCGGTGCCGTGGACGGCGGTGACGGCCCGGCGCGTGAACATCCGCACCCCGTGCCGGGCGAGGCCCGCGCGGTGGCGTACGCCCTCCGCGAGCCGGTCCGGGTTCGCGGCCAGGACCAGGGGCGCGCGGGCGTACGCCCCGTACCCGGCGGCCTCCACCAGGGCGGGCACCCGGGCCCCGGCCCGGGCCAGGGAGAGGGCGACGGCCTGGAGCAGCGGTCCGCTTCCGGCGACGACGACGCGCCGGCCCGGCAGCACCAGACCGGACTTGAGCATGGCCTGCGCACCGGCCGCGCCCACCACGCCGGGGAGAGTCCAGCCGGGGAAGGGCAGTTGGCGTTCGTGGGCGCCGGTCGCGACGACGAGGCGGCGGGCGCGCACGGTCACACCGTCGCGGCCGTCTCGTCCGGTGACCGCGTGCAGGGTCCAGTCCTCGCCGGTCCGCCGCACCGCCCACACCTGGTGACCTGTGACATGGCACAGACGCCCCGACTCGCGGTGCCGCGCCAGACGCTCGGTGAGAGCGGTGAAGGCCGCCCAGCCGTGGTGCAGGGCCTCCGGCCGGGTGGCACCGAGGCCGGGGGCGGGTGCGCGGTAGAACTGACCGCCGGGGGCGTCGGCCGCATCGATCAGGACCACGTCGAGGCCACCGTCGGCGGCCGTCACGGCAGCCGCGAGCCCGGCCGGGCCGGCGCCCACCACCGCGAGCCCGGCGCGTTCAGGGGCGGAGAGCGGCATGTCCGGTCCCTTCCTGGGTGGTGACGGCGTCGCCGGGGCGCGCGGGCAACAGACAGGCACGCAGGCCGGGTTCCCCGTTGACGGTGACCAGGCAGTCGAAGCAGGTGCCGATGCCGCAGAAGACGCCCCTGGGACGGCCGTTGACCCGGGTGGTGCGCCAGCTGAGGACGGACGCGGCCCACAGCACGGCCGCGATGCTCTGGCCGGGCAGGGCGCGGACCGGCCGGCCGTCGAAGGTGATCTCGAACCCGGGCCCGGGCTCGGCACCGGCCAGACCGGCCGGGGTCCGTGCGGAATGGCGTCGGCGTGCTCGTCTCACCGGGGCTCCTGTCTCGTCGGTCGCGCGGTACGGGGAGGGGGGGTACGGGGAAGGCGGGTGGTACGGGAAAGGCGGGTGGTACGGGAGAGGCGAGGTGGTATGGGAGAGGCAGGCGATACGGGAAGGGCAGGCCGGTCGCCATGTCACATGCCGGGCGGCTCACCCCGAGGCCCGGAACCGGGACCACGGCCGGGATCAGGGCCAGGACCGGGACCAGGACCACGGCCAGGACCAGGACCACGGCCTGGCCCCGGCCCTTCTCCGAACCGGTCCGGGCTGAACGGCGCCGGGTCGAGGGGCGGTTCCTCGCCCCGGATCGCCGCCGTGACCAGGACCGCCGTCGCGGGGGCGAGTCCGATGCCCGCGCCCTCGTGGCCGCAGGCGTGGAAGAGACCGGGGACGCGGCGGTCGGGGCCGATCGCGGGGAGGTGGTCGGGAAGGTACGGGCGGAAGCCGTGGTAGGCGCGCAGCACCCGGGTGTCACCGAGGACCGGGAAGAGCGCGGCCGCCGCAGCGGCCAGCCTGCTGATCACCGGCACGGACAGGGTGCGGTCGAAGCCCACCCGTTCCCGGCTGGCACCGATCAGGACGGGCCCGGACGGGGTGCCCTCCACGACCGGTGACGTCTGGAGAGCGGCCGAGACGCTCGACACGTCGGCCACGTACTCTGCCGCGTACACCTTGTGCCGGATCAGGGGCGGCAGGGGCTCGGTCACGAGGACGAAGCCGCGCCGGGGCAGGACCGGGAGTTCCGCCCCGGCCAGTGCGGCGAACTCCCCGCCCCGTACACCGGTCGCGTTGACCACGGCGGGCGCGAGCAGGTCCCCCGCCCCGGTGCGTACGCCGCGCACCGCGCCCGTCGGGCCGGTGAGCACGGCGGTGACCGGTGCGCCGAGGTGCAGGCTCGCCCCGGCGTCACGGGCGGCGCGGATCAAATGGGCGGCGGCCAGGGCGGGTTGCACCTGGGCATCCTGCGGGTAGAGGACGCCGCCGGCCAGTGCGGACGCCAGGTGCGGTTCGAGCTCGGGCAGTTCGTGCGGGGCGACGGCCGTGGTGCGTACCCCCGCACGGGCCTGGCCGGCGGCGGTCGCGGTCAAGGTGGCGAGGGACACCTCGTCCGACGCGACGACCAGCCCGCCCTTCTGCTCGAACTCCACCGCTTTCGGCAGGACTTCGGACAGCTCGCGCCAGAGCGAGACGGAGAGCAGTGCGAGGGAGAGTTCCGGACCCGGCGGCTTGTCGGAGACCAGGAGGTTCCCCTCCCCCGCCCCCGTGGTGCCGCCGGCGACAGGTCCGCTGTCCACCACCGCGACCGAGAGTCCGGACCGGGTGGCGTAGTACGCGCAGGCGGCGCCGACCACACCGGCTCCGACGACGACAACGTCCAAGGGCTGTCTCGTGAACACGCCAGTAATATGTCACATGGCGCCGAGGGTGCCAAGAGGGCGGCCCCAGGCTCCACATGACGCCTCGTCAGGAGTGGTTTATAGGGTCACCAGGTGAACCGAGACGACCGTCACCACGCCCCTGACCTCCCCCTCCCGGACAGCCCCGGCCACACTCTGTCGGCGGCGGACCTGCTGCGCGGTGTGCACGCACGGTTGCTGCCCACCGCTGCGCTGACGCCTGAGATCGCCGGCGCCATGCGCTACGCCCGCGTGGTGGCCGACGGCCTCGTCTTCGCCTATGCCGTGGACACTCCGACGTCCGTACGCATCGTCACCGACCCGGATGTGGCACGCGTCGGTCTGGAGGAGCTGGGCGAGGCGGCGTACGCGAACCTGATGCGCGTCCCCGTCGAACACGAGGAGATCACCGTCGAGGGTCGGGCGCCGCTGCACTCGGTGTACGGCGACTCCCACTTCGTCGCGAGCAAGGCGCTGTTCCTGTCCGAACTGTCCCACCAGGTCACCGGCCGGCCGCTGCCCGACGCCGGAGCCCTGGTCGTCGTCCCGACCCGCCACCTCCTGGCGTTCCACCCGATCACCGACGGGACCGTGGCCGACGCGGTCAACGACCTGGCCGCGTACGCGCTCGGCGCCTACGAGGACGGCCCCGGCGAACTGTCCCCCCGGCTCTACTGGTGGCACCGGGGCGGCCTGACCGCGCTGACGGCCATCGACGAGGAGACCCGGACCTTCTCCGTCCAGCCGTCCCCGGAACTGCTCGACCTCATGAAGGGCCTGGTCCGTCTCGACCGGGCCGGGCGGCTCGCCGGACGCGCCACGGCCCCGGACGTCGGGGAGTCGGCGCGCACCACGGCCGACGCGGTGGCCCGGCTCGCCCAGGCGCCTGCCGGACTCGGTGACGCCTTCGCATCGACCCTCGTGCTGAGCCATGCCCACTGCGCCGCCGACCCGGACCTGGCGCGCCTCGACGGCTGGAACGCGTGGGCCACCGCCGTACAGCTCGGCTCGGCGCTGTTCACCGGTGCGCGGGCCCAGAAGTGCTACCTGGCCGACGACGTCGTACGGAAGCTGCCCGCGACGCCCGCCGAGCCGCCGGCGGACGCCCGCGCCTGGCTCGACGCCTTCTACCTGAGCCTGGTGTGCCGCGACCGGGACCGGACCGGCCGGCTCTGCCGGGTTCCGCTGGAGGCGTTGCGCGCGGACGACTCCGTCGACGCCTACGTCCTGCACTGGATCGACACGCTGCGGACGTACTGGGGCAAGCGCCCGGCCGACGAGGTCGTGGAGAAGCTGCTCGCCACCATGCAGACGTCCGCGCCGGAGTCCCTGGCCCGGGCGCCGAAGGACTTCGTGAACCTGATCGACTATCAGCCGGTCGCCCTGTTCCACCGCCTCTTCACGGGCGAGCAGACGGCCTTCGCCGAAGCGCTCAGCGAGGCGGTCACCCATCACGGCAGCTACTGGGGCGACTCGGCGGCGCCGCGCGCCCGGGTGGCGCTCGGCCCGCTGGCGATGGCGTGCCTGGCGTACGACCACGGCTTCCCGGTCGCCACGAAGCGCCCGTACCTGCCCGCGTACCTGCTCGACCGGCAGCGCGTCGAGACGATCCCCGGTTAGGAGCGAGCCGCCCTAAGGGCGGGGCACGTTGCGGAGGTTGGAGCGGGCCATCTGGACCATCCGGCCCACCCCGCCGTCCAGCACGATCTTGCTGGCGGAGAGGGCGAAGCCGGTCACCATGTCCGCGCTGATCTTCGGCGGGATGGAGAGGGCGTTGGGGTCGGTGACGATGTCGACGAGCGCCGGCCCCTTGTGCTTGAAGGCGTCCTTCAGGGCGCTCTGAAGTTCCTTGGGCTTCTCGACGCGTACGCCGTACGCCCCCGCCGCGCGCGCGACAGCGGCGAAGTCCGGGTTCTTGTTGGTCGTACCGAAGGACGGCAGTCCCCCGACCAGCATCTCCAGTTCGACCATGCCCAGCGAGGAGTTGTTGAACAGCACGACCTTGACCGGCAGGTTGTACTGGACGAGGGTCAGGAAGTCGCCCATCAGCATGGTGAATCCGCCGTCGCCCGACATCGAGACGACCTGCCGGTCGCGGTCCGTGAACTGTGCGCCGATGGCCTGCGGCAGCGCGTTGGCCATCGAGCCGTGGCTGAACGAACCGATCACCCGCCGCTTGCCGTTGGGCGACAGATAGCGGGCCGCCCATACGTTGCACATGCCGGTGTCCACGGTGAACACCGCGTCTTCGTCGGCGAGTTCGTCCAGCACCGAGGCCACGTACTCGGGGTGGATCGGAATGTGCTTGTCGACCTTGCGGGTGTATGCCTTGACCACGCCCTCCAGGGCGTCGGCGTGCTTCTTGAGCATCCGGTCGAGGAACTTGCGGTCGCTCTTGACCTTGACCCGGGGCGTCAGACAGCGCAGCGTCTCGCGGACGTCGCCCCAGACGGCCAGGTCGAGCTTGGACCGCCGCCCGAGGCGTTCGGGGCGCACATCGACCTGCACGATCTTCACGTCGTTGGGCAGGAAGGCGTTGTACGGGAAGTCCGTGCCGAGCAGGATCAGCAGATCGCACTCGTGGGTGGCCTCGTAGGCGGCCCCGTAGCCGAGCAGCCCGCTCATGCCGACGTCGAACGGGTTGTCGTACTGGATCCACTCCTTGCCGCGCAGGGCGTGCCCGACCGGGGCCTTCACCCGCTCGGCGAACTCCATGACCTCGGCGTGCGCGCCGGCCGTGCCGCTGCCGCAGAACAGCGTCACCCGTTTGGCCTCGTCCACCATCCGGCAGAGCTTGTCGATCTCGTCGTCCCCCGGCCGCACGGTGGGCCGCGAGGTGACCAGGGCGTGTTCGATGGACTTCTCCGGGGCGGGCTGCGAGGCCACGTCACCCGGCATGGAGACGACGCTGACCCCGCCCTGGCCGATCGCGTGCTGGATGGCGGTCTGGAGCAGCCGGGGCATCTGCTGCGGGTTGGAGATCATCTCGTTGTAGTGGCTGCACTCCTGGAAGAGCAGCTCGGGGTGGGTCTCCTGGAAGTAGCCGAGGCCGATCTCGCTCGACGGGATGTGCGAGGCGAGGGCGAGCACGGGGGCCATGGAGCGGTGGGCGTCGTAGAGGCCGTTGATGAGGTGCAGGTTGCCCGGGCCGCAGGACCCTGCGCAGGCCGCCAGGGTGCCGGTGATCTGCGCCTCCGCGCCGGCCGCGAACGCCGCCGTCTCCTCGTGCCTGACCTGGACCCACTCCATGCCCGCGCGACGCCGGATGGCGTCGACGACTGGGTTGAGGCTGTCGCCGACGACCCCGTACAGGCGCTTGACGCCCGCCCGGGCGAGGATGTCGACGAACTGCTCCGACACGTTCTGCTTGGCCATGGGTGTCGCACTCCCTCTGCCTGGGCTCCGTGGCGTTCGGCTGTCCGGGACGCGGGGCGCGAAACCCCGGACGGACGGTCTTCGGAGTCCATCAACCCACGGCGTGCGCTGTTACGCCTCCCAGACGCCGACCGCCGTCCGGTCGTCGGCGTACCCCGTCACCCGGATCTGGGTGTCGGCGAGGAAGGCCCCGAGGCCGGGCGCGGCCACGGGTGACCAGCGCGCGGCGAGTTCGTCGGCCAGGGCCGGTTCGCCCCGCAGCGGCTCGGCGAGACCCGTGCCGCACAGCAGCAGGGTGTCGCCCGGCCGGGCGACGGAGGCCCGGAAGCGGAACGGTTCGGCAGGGGGCGGGAGCGGGTCCTCGACGTACGGGGCCGGGCCGGTGGGGATGCCCAGGTCCATGGTCAGCCGGTCGCCGTCGGGCCCGCTCTCGGGCGCGGAGGAGCCGAAGCCGACCACGGGCTCCCCGGTGAGCGCGGCCACCGCGGGCACATCCGGTTCGAGGTCCTGCCAGCTGCCGTCCCGCAACCGGAAGAGCCCGCCGTTGCCGACGCCGAAGAAGACCCGGGTGCGGCAGTCGGGGTCGGCGGACAGCAGCAGGCAGCGCAGGCTCGCGGTGTACGCGTCCGGCTCCAGGCCGAGTTCGGCGGCGCGGGCCCGCAGCTTGCCGTAGCCCCGGTCGGTGAGCCGGTGCAGCCCGGACTTGAGGTCGGCGCGGCGGCCCGCCCTTATGTCGTCGGAGAGCCGGGCGTGGCTGCGTCCGACGGCTTCGCCGATCCAGCGGCAGGCGTCGGCCGCGGCCGGGTGCGCCCCCTCCGCGCCCCGGGTGGCGCCGGCGACGGCGACGAGGACCAGGGCGCTGTCACCGGTCCCGAAGCGCGCCGTCAGCAATGCGTCGCGGCGCGGCTCGCCCCGGAACCGCGCGGAGTCACCGCGCACGGACGCGGCGCGCAGGGTGTACGTCCCGTACCGGGCGCCGTCCAGCACGGTGTCGGGACCGAGCCTGTCGAGCTCGTACGGGTCGGTGGCGGGCAGCGCCGTGGGCTCGGCGTCGTAGGTGGGCGGCCGGGCGCCCACATGGGCGACCAGGGGCCGGGGCGTGGGGGCCGCGTCACCGGCCGGCCCGTCGTCGGCGGCCTCCTCGGCGGTCTGCCCGGGACCTGCCGGCCGGTCGAGGACGGGGCGCCTGGGCAGCGGAGGGGCCCCGGCGATGCGGGGATCGGCGGGGGCGGGCGGCTCGGGCTCGGGCTCGGGCTCGGGGGGCGGCGGCCCCGGGAACGTACGCGGCTTCACCGGGCCGGCCAACGGCTCCCACGGGGCGCGCACGGGCTCCCGCGGCGAGCTGTCCGCCATCCGGGTGACGGGCGACGGCGCCACCGACGGCCCGGAAGCCACCCCGGGCACGGACGTCTCTCCGGGCCCAGGCGTCTCTCTCGGCTCCGACGCCTCCCCCGCCTCAACCGCCTCCCCCAGCTCCGGCTCGGGTGCCTTCCTCAGCTCAGGCTGGGGTGCCTCCCGCGGTTCCGGCGCGGGCACCTCCCTCAGCTCCGGCTCGGGCTCCTCCCGAGGTTCCGGCACCTCCGGGACGGTCTCGTGGGACGGGCGGCCGCCGGGCGCCACCGTGTCGGATGCCGAGTCGAAGCGGTCGTCGAGACTGTCGGCCGCCTGGCTCGCCCCGGTGTCCGGGGCGGATTCGTCGTACAGCCTGCGCCACCAGTCGTCCTCGTGGGCGGCGGGCCTCTCCCCCTGCTGACTCATGCCCTTATTGTCCACCGCGCGGGCCGCGCGAAAACGGGCATCGGGAAAATGGTCCGCCGGGCGACCCCACCCCCCACGGGAAGGACGCCCGGCGGACCGGTCAGTGAGCGGGCGTCAGCGCCCGGCGCGAGCAGTGGCCTTGGACCCGGCGGACATATCGACCTCCCCGTACTAAACCGGGCGAGGCGGGGGCAAACGTACGCGTTCCGGGGGTTGTCGGGGCCACTGTGCCGCCACCTTGGCAGAGTGACGTGCGGTACGGGGATGATGTGCGCGGCGGGTTTACGCCGTGGCCGCTTTCCGCCACGGACGGCCGGCCGAGGTCACGCCAACACGCGGAAATGCTGCGTCCGGGGAGGGATCGGGGATGCTGGGAGCCATAGGTCTCGACGAGAGGCAGGAGTCGGCCTACCGCGCGCTCGTGGCGCTGGGGGCCGCCGAGGTCTCCGATCTCTCGCACCGGCTGGCGCTGCCCGAACGGGACACGGAACGGACGCTGCGCCAGCTGGAGCAGCACGGTCTGGCCGCCCAGTCCTCCGCCCGCACGGGCCGGTGGGTCGCGGCGCCGCCCGGGGTCGCGTTGGGCGCGCTGCTCACCCAGCAGCGCCACCAGCTGGAGCAGGCGGAACTCGCGGCGGTGCTGCTGGCCGAGGAGTACCGGGCGGACGCCGCCGAACCGGCCGTCCACGACCTGGTCGAGGTGGTCACCGGGGCGAGCGCGGTGGCCCACCGCTTCCACCAGCTCCAGCTGGGGGCGGTGAGCGAGGTGTGCGCCCTGGTCACCGGCAAGCCGATCGCGGTCAGCGGTCTCGACAACGAGTCGGAGGAACAGGCGGCCACGCGCGGGGTGTCGTTCCGGGTGGTGATCGAGCGCGAGGTGCTGGGCCTGGAGTCCGGAATCCTGGAGCTGTCGGCGGCGCTCAGCCGCAACGAGCAGTGCCGGGTCGTCGACCGCGTCCCCACGAAACTGGTGATCGCCGACGGGGCACTGGCCATGGTGCCGCTGACCGGCCGGGGTGCGGAACCCGCGGCGCTGGTCGTGCACGCCTCGGGGCTGCTGGAGTCGCTGACGGGGCTCTTCGAGGCGGTGTGGCGCGAGGCGATGCCGTTGCGGCTCGGCGAGAGCGGCGCGGTCCAGGCGCAAGCGGGCGGCCCCGACCCGACGGACCTGGAGATCCTGTCGCTGTTGCTGGCCGGCCTGACCGACGCGAGCGTGGCCAAGCAGCTGGACCTCGGGCTGCGGACCGTGCAGCGCCGGGTCAAGGGCCTGATGGAGCTCACCGGCGTCTCGACCCGCCTCCAGCTCGGCTGGCACGCCTACGAGCGGGGCTGGGTCGCCCGCGAACCCCGCGCGCGCTCCTTGCCGTAACCGCCTCTGAGCTGCGCCGACGGCTCCTGGGGCGGCGGCGCGAACGGGCGGGACCGGCCGGTCTCCGGCAGGCTGGTCAGATGAGTGTGTGGCAGCTCGTCGCCGTCGGACTGGTCATGCTGCTCGGCCTGATCGGTGTGCTGGTACCGGGTGTGCCAGGACAGGCGATCGTCTGGGCCGCCGTCCTGTGGTGGGCGCTCACCGACAGGACGCCGGTCGCCTGGGGCGTCCTGATCGGGGCCACGGTGCTCCTCCTGCTCAACCAGGCGCTCAAGGCCCTGCTCCCGGCGCGCCGGCCCCGTGAGTCGGGGGCGCCGCGCCGGACGCTGACGCTGGGCGGGCTCGGCGCGATCACGGGCTTCTTCGTCGTCCCGGTCGTCGGCGCGGTCATCGGGTACGTCGGCGTGATCTACGGGGCGGAGCGGCTGCGCCTCGGCAGCCGGGGGGCGGGCTGGGCGTCGGTGCGCTCTGTGATGCGGGCGACCGGCTACTCGGTGCTGGTCGAACTCTTCGCGTGCCTGCTGGTGACGGGGGCGTGGCTGGGCGCGGTGGTCCGGGGCTGACCGTCCTGGCGCCGCGCCCGGCGTACGCCGTAGGAGCGCCACGGCCGCCAGCGGTGCGCGCCGGGTGTCTCGTACGGGTCCACGTCGGGGTCGCCCAGGCCGCGCATCCGGATCAGCGCGGCGGTGGTCGGGCCGATGCCGGGGAGCCGCAGGAGTGCCTGTTCGGCCTCGTCCCGGTCGGCGCCCGCGTCGAGCCGTAGGCCGCCGTCGGCGAGCGCGGCCGTGAGCGCCCGCAGCGACGGGTCGACGTCCGCGTCGGCGAGCGCACCCGGCTCGGGGAAGACGTGGGTCAGCCCGCCGCACGGCACGTCCAGGGCCTTGCCGTACTCGGCGACGAGTTCCCCGGCGGCCGGGTGGCCCACCAGGGCCCGTACGGCGAACTCCTCCGCGTCCGCCGCGCCCGGCGAGCGCAGGCCGGGCCGGGCGGCGACGTCCGGGGCGAGCTGCGGATCGGCGGCCAGCAGCTCGTCCACGGCGTACGGGTCGGCGTCCAGGTCGAAGAGGCGGCGCAGCCGCTGCACCGCCGTGGTCAGGTCGCGCAGGTCGGTGAGGTGGATGCGGGCGTCCAGCCAGTTCCCGGCGGACCGCTCGTCCACGGCGGCGATGGCGGTGCCGTACGGGAGGCGCAGGGTGCGCCGGTAGGTGCGGCCGCCCGGCTCCCCGCTGACCTCCTCGACGCGGGCGACCGTATGGGCGGCGATCAGGTCGAAGACATCACCGGCCGCGTAGGGGCCCCGGTGGGCGAGGCGGAGGGGGATGCCGGTGGTGCGCGCCTCCCGGACCGCCGCGCCGAGCCCTGTGCCGGCCTCCGCGCGCAGGGCGCTCGGGGTACGGGCGTAGATCTGCCGGACGGTGTCGTTGAACTGGCGGACGCTCGCGAACCCGGCGGCGAAGGCGATCTCGGTGACGGGCAGCGCGGTCGTCTGGAGCAGGACCCGGGCGGTGTGTGCGCGCTGTGCGCGGGCCAGGGCGACGGGTCCGGCGCCCAGTTCGGCGTTGAGCTGGCGCTGCACCTGACGGGGGCTGTAGCCGAGCCGGTGGGCGAGGCCGGGGACGCCCTCCCGGTCCACCACACCGTCGCCGATCATGCGCATGGCGCGCCCGACCACATCGGCCCGCACGTTCCACTCGGCGGAGCCGGGGACGGCGTCCGGGCGGCAGCGGCGGCACGCCCGGAAGCCGTTGCCCTGGGCGGCCGCCGCCGTCGGGTAGAAGCGGACGTTCTTCCGCTTGGGGGTGACGGCGGGGCAGCTCGGCCGGCAGTAGATGCCGGTCGTTTCGACGGCGAAGAAGAACTCGCCGTCGAAACGCGCGTCGCGGCTGCTCACCGCCTCGTACCTGGTCTCCTCGTCCATCACACCGTCCAGTGTGCGCCCCGGCGGGCACACCGCCTCGCGGTTTCCGGACGTCGACCAGGGCGCCCGGCTACCGCGCGGCTACCGAATCCGGCCGCGCTTGGCCTCCATCGCGGCCCGGCCCTCGGCGCCCTTGCGCTTCCAGTCGCGCTGGATCTCCGCCCGGACGCGGGCGTCGGTCTTGGCGACGATGCGCTCGTTCTCGCGCAGCAGCTTGCGGTAGCTGTCGAAGCGCCGCTCGGGCAGCGTGCCGTCCTCGATCGCGGCCAGCACCGCGCAGCCGGGCTCGGCCTCGTGGGCGCAGTCGTGGAACCGGCAGCCCTCGGCCAGGTCCTCGATCTCGGAGAAAACCTGCCCGACGCCGACCCCGGCGTCCCAGAGGCCGACCCCGCGCAGGCCGGGGGTGTCGATCAGGACCCCGCCCGAGGGCAGGACCAGCAGGTTGCGGGTGGTGGTGGTGTGCCGGCCCTTGCCGTCGACGTCGCGGGCCGCCTGGACCTCCATCACCTCCCTGCCGAGCAGCGTGTTGGCGAGGGTGGACTTGCCCGCGCCGGAGGCCCCGAGGAGCACGCTCGTACCGCCGGAGACGATCGCCGCGAACACGTCGACGCCCTCGCCGGTGGCGGAGCTGACCGGCAGCACCTGCACCCCGGGTGCGATGTCTTCGATGTCCTGGACGAGGTGGGAGAGGGTGACCGCGTCCGGGACCAGGTCGGCCTTGGTGAGGACGACGAGCGGCTCGGCGGTCCGCTCCCCCGCCCCGGCGGCGTCGCCGAGCAGCGCGTCGCCGCCGGCGCTGGACATGGCCAGGGCGAGGAAGCGCTCGACCCGGCCCAGGTCGAGCTCCACGGCCAGCGAGACGCAGATCGCGATGTGGTCGACGTTGGTGGCCAGCACCTGGCCCTCGGAGCGCTTGGACGAGGTGGAGCGGACGAAGGCGGTGCGCCGCGGCAGCAGCGTACGGACGAACCGCGGGTCACCGTCGGCGTCGACGGCGGCCCAGTCGCCCGTGCAGATGATCCGCATCGGGTCGCGGGGCATGACGAACGCGGTGTCCGCCCAGACCGTGCCCTGCGGGGTGACGATGTCGCACCGGCCCCGGTCCACCCGCACCACGCGGCCGGGCATCAGCCCCTGGGCGGCGTACGGGGCGAACTCGGCCGCCCAGTCGTCGTCCCAGCCGTACGCGGCGAGCGGGTGCGAAGCGGTGGAGCGGGAGGTGGCGGAGGAGAAGGAGGAAGACGGGAAAGACAAGGGAAACCCTTCACAGGGTGGCCCCGGCGGTGCGCGCGTCGGCGCGGAAGGTCCTGAAGGAGGTCAGCCGGTGGCCACGGGGGTGGGAACAGGGAACTTCGGCCTGTGGGCAGCGCCCATCGCAACGACCGTCGTCAATGTCCTCACCTCCGCATTCGTCCGTGTCCGGTACCGGCAGCCTGTCCGCCGTCCGTCTCGCCGCACACGATAGCCCCCGGTACTCCGGGTGCGTCAACGCATTATTCGGCCCGGCTCCGGGTTGTCACCAGTCATCCCCCGATCGGGTGATACGCATGGAGTTCGACCGGTCGCGGACGGTTAGGGTGCCGGACATGACCTCCCCCCAGACAGCCACCGGCACGTTCACCCAGGCCCAGTTGGGCACCCTCATCCTGATCGGCTGGAGCGGCGAGTACCAGCAGAGCGGCCGCGACGCCGCCTTCCTGCTCGCCTACTCGCTGGGCGACGGATCGGACGGCCCGGCGGCCGGCGAGCACGCCATGCACCTCGCGTTGCAGCGCAGCGGGCTCACCGTCGGCGGCGCCCCGGTGCGCGCCGACGAGACGCCGGGGCTCCCCGTGAAGCTCCTCGTCCAGGCCGGCCAGGCCGTTCTGACGCTGCCTCACTTCACCTCCCAGTACCCGGTGCCGCCCGAGTGGCTGGCGGCGGCGCACGAACAGGGCGAGGTGCACGCGATGTTCGCCACCCGCCCGTGGCCGCAGGGCGCCCCCGGGCTCCCGATCGGCGAGGCGGAGCTGCGGGCCTTCGCCGGTGACCCCGAGGTCATCGCGACCTCGGCACACTGCGTACTCCCGGTCCGCAGCCTCGGCTGACCCCCGGCCCCCATCGGTGAGGCCCACCACCCGCGAGGGGTGGTGGGCCTCGGTCATTCCGTATGTACACACGCGTCGCACAGGACGGACGACGCACGGCGGGCGGCCCGGAGGCCGGACCGCCCGCCGTCGGTGTACGGAATCAGTTGTTGCCGACGCCGTTCCCGGAGAGGACCGGGATGTCGTCCACCAGGTGCGACAGGGGCTCGTCGCCCTTGGCCTGGGTGGAGTTGTCGGCGCACTGCTGGTTCTGCGGGTTGGACAGGACGTTGACGTCCTGGACCGTAACCGGGACGAGACCGATGAGCGAACCCACGTTGGCCTTGATCGGGGCACCCACGCACAGCTTGTTCAGCGAGCCCTGGATGAGCTGCGCCTGCGGGCTGCCGTCGCCCCGGGTCACGCTGTTGCCGAACGAGCTGGCGGCGCCGTTGCCGTTGACCGACGTCGTGCCCCCGTCGTTACCGATCGCCATGGCCGCGGGGGCCAGGGCGGCCGACAGGCCGACCAGGGACACGGCCGCTGCCGCGCCGGCCATCATCTTCTTCATCACGCTTCACCTTTCGGAGCGTTCCGTTCTGGAACGTACTGATCAACCCCGCGCGGACGTTTCGGTTCCGCTGATCCACTCAAATGGGTTCGATCCCGCATAAGTTCGACAACCAGCCCGCCGTCAGCCCCGGCCGGCGTCGCCCGAGCTTCGCGCCGCGGGCACGAAACCGCCCGCGTGGCACGGGCCGGGCGCCGCGGGCTCGGCCGGGACCGGCTCGGCCCGCGCGGCCTGCCACTCGGCGAGGAGCCGGTCGTAGATCGGGGTGGCGCTTTCCGGGTGCCGACTGTCGTACTGGTCCATGAGCAGGCCCTACCCGTTACACCGGAATCCGGCCGCCCCGGCTACGGCAACCGGCCCAGCGGGCCGCCCGTTCGAGCGAGCGGACGGCCGCGCCCCGCCGGGACACACGCGTGGGGCCGGTGGGTTCCGGGCTGCCGGCTAGGCGGCTGCCCGGACCCACCGGCCCCACAGGTGCGTCAGGAAGGGCGAGGCACTTCGGGAACTACCCGTGTGTCAGGACCCGTTCAGGCACCGCTCAGTTGTTGGCGGCACCGTTGCCCGAGAGGATCGGGATGTCGTCCAGGATGTGCGACAGGGCCTCGTCGCCCTTGGCCTGGGTGGAGTTCTCGGTGCACTGCTGGTTCTGCGGCGAGGACAGGACGTTGATGTCCTGGACCGAGATCGGGACGACGCCGAGCAGCGAACCGACGTTGGCCTTGGCCGGCAGGGCGATGCAGGGCTTGTTGAGCGAGCCCTGGATGAGCGCGAACTGCGGGCTCCAGTCGCCGTGGGTGGCGGAGTTGCCGTACGACTGCATGGCGCCGTTGCCGTTGACCGTCGTGGTGCCCTGGTCGTTGCCGATGGCCATGGCCCCCGGAGCGACGGCGGCGGAGACGCCGACGATCGATGCGGCTACGGCTGCCGAGGCCATCATCTTCTTGATCATGAAACTGCCCTTCTGGTTTTCTCTGTGATGCCCGCCGGTGCCGAGCGCCCTGATCAACTCGGCGCGGGGGGAATGGTTGTGGCACTTCACTCGAAAGGTGCGCGCACACTCGAAAGGTGCGTACGCACTCGAACGGTGCGGGTGCCACGCCGTCGGTGCGAGGTCAGCGGGCGAGCGGGAGGCCGCCCAGCAGGGGCGCCGCGTCCTTCGCCGCTCCGGTGGCCTGGTCGGCGACCTTGGTGACGGTTCCGTTCTTGTGCAGGCTGTCGGCGGCGCCGCTGACGGTGTCGAGGACCGGGTCGACCGCCTGCGGCGCGGCCGCCACCACCTGGTTGACGCCTCCGTCGAGGCTGAAGCTGGGGGCCGTGGCGGTGGTGACGGCGAAGGCGGGGGCAGCCGTGCCGAGCGCAACCACGGAACCGGCGACGAGCGCGGCGGACTTCGCGTACTTCACTTTCGGGTTCCCTTCTGCAGCGGCGTCTGTTTCGGTCGCGTCCCCGCGCCGCACGAGCCTTCTTTAGCCGTGACTTCCGCCGCTTTCCCCCTGACTAACGACCCGATTGCGGCCGGGCAACTGGAAGGCCCGGCCTTTCTCGAAATCTCCGAATCCGGGCGCGCGGGAAAGCCCCGGAGCGCGGGGAGTGCGCTCCGGGGCTTTCCGTGCCGAGGAGAATCCGGCGGGGTGAATCAGCCGTTGGCGCAGACGTTGCCGAAGGCCGGGTTCAGCAGGCCGATGATGTCGATGGTGTTGCCGCAGACGTTCACCGGGATGTGAACCGGAACCTGGACGACGTTGCCGGACAGGACGCCCGGGGAGTTGACGGCGGCACCCTCGGCGCCGGAGTCGGCGAAGGCCGGGGCAGCGGCACCCATGGCCATGAGGGTACCGGCGGCGACGGCGGCGATCTTGGTGTACTTCACTTGAAACCCTTTCTTCGACGGAGTCCGGAGCGGCCACGGCTTTCGTGCCGCACGAGCGCGGACCTGATGGCTCGTAACCCCGCCGTTGTCATTCGTAACGATTTCGGACGGTAAGCGAAACTCTTCAACCAGAAGATTCTTCGAAGACCGCCCGAATGATGCAGTTCCGGTCAGCGATCGACGTTCCCGCCGGAATCAGCCGATTCCGGGCGGACACAGGGAGGGCAGCAGCAGGCCCGGGCCGCTCGGAGGAGGAACGCCGGCGGCCCGGGCCTGGTGACGGCCGGATCAGCTGTTGCCGACGCCGTTGCCCGACAGGACCGGGATGCCGTCCAGGATGTGCGACAGCGGCTCGTCGCCCTTGGCCTGGGTGGAGTTCTCGGTGCACTGCTGGTTCTGCGGGTTGGACAGGACGTTGACGTCCTGGACCGTAACCGGGACGAGACCGATGAGCGAACCGACGTTGGCCTTGAGCGGCAGGCCGACGCAGGGCTTGTTCAGCGAGCCCTGGACCAGGTCGAACTGCGGGCTGCCGTCGCCGTGCGTCACGGCGTTGCCGAAGGACTGCGAGGCGCCGTTGCCGTTCACGGAGGTCGTGCCGCCGTCGTTGCCGATGGCCATCGCCTGCGCGGCGCCGAGCCCGAGGATGGAGGCGGCGACAGCACCCGTAGCCAGGACCTTCTTGATCACGATGAACCCTTCTCGTACTGGAAGCCCCGTACCGGAGCGCCCTGCCCAACTCGCCCCCGGGCGTTTGGTTATCACCATTCACCCGAATGCTGGGAAGTGGCGGACGCCCGTGCGAAAGCGATCGAGACATACTGACGGAAATCGACAGCGGCCTCCTTACGCGTAGCCCGTACGGGTGGTCACAGGAAATTCACTGGTTTCACGTTTCTCACGCACGCGGGCGTCGTTATGGGTGTCGTCAAGCTCGCCCGCCGGGAGGCTCCCCAAGCATCACGGTCAGAACCGACGGCTGCTGCACCGCCTGACGAACGAACTGCGGCCGCGCGTCCGCGAGAAATGTCCCTAGGAAGGGCCCCAATGCGAAAAGCCTTGAGTAAAAGCGTGCTCGTCATGGCGGCGGCGTCAGGCATCCTGACCGCCTCCGGCGGCTACGCCTTCGCCGACGCCTCGGCCGACGGCGCCGCTGTCGGTTCGCCCGGTGTCGGGTCGGGCAACGTCGTGCAGGTCCCCGTGCACGTCCCCGTCAACATCTGCGGCAACACGGTCGACGTGGTCGGCCTGCTGAACCCCGCCTTCGGCAACGAGTGCGAGAACGAGGGCGGCGACGCGGCCCCCGGCCACGCGCAGGGTGCGGACGCCGACGGCGTGGCCGTCGGCTCCCCCGGCGTGCTCTCGGGCAACGTGGTCCAGGCCCCGGTCGACATCCCGGTCAACGCCTGCGGCAACACGGTCAACGTGGTCGGCCTGCTGAACCCGGCCGCCGGCAACGAGTGCGAGAACAGCGGCGGCGAGGTCGAGAACCCGCCGCACCACAACCCGCCCACCCACAAGCCGCCGCACCACAAGCCGCCGAAGCACCACGACGACGACTGCCCGCCCGGACACCACCACAACCCGCCGACCCCGCCCACGCACCACAAGCCCCCGCACCACAAGCCCCCGACGCACAAGCCGCCGACGCACCACAAGCCCCCGACGCACAACCCGCCCACGCACAACCCGCCCACCCACGCGTGGCACCCGCACAACCCGCCGACCCACACCTGGCACCACACCCCCAAGCACCACAAGCCGCCGCAGATGGCGCACACCGGTGCCAACGGCAACCTCGGCATCGCCGGTGGCGCCAGCGCCGCGATGGTGCTCGGTGGCGGCCTGCTGATGCGCCGCGCCCGCGCCGCGCAGAAGTGAGCTGACGCTCCCCCACGCACCAAAGGTCCGGCCCGACAGCTTTCGCTGTCCGGCCGGACCTTTTCGCGTCCGGCGTGCCGTCCCGTCAGATGGTGGCGATCCCCGCGCGCTCCAGGCAGGCGGCGATCGTGGCCGTCTCCTCGGCATCGAGCCTGCGCATCGGCGGGCTCATCACGTTGGTGGCGATGATGCCGCGCAGCATCAGCGCGGTCTTGAACGCGCCGAGCCCGGCCGCCGTGGCGGAGGCCGTGCCGGGGCGGGCGGCGCGGATGATGTCGAACAGTGCGACGAGGCGGTCCTGTTCGGCCCGGGCGGCGGCCCAGTCGCCGCGCACCGCTGCCTCGTGGAGCCGTACGTACCCGTGCGGGTCGACGTTGCCGAGTCCCGGTACCGAGCCGTCGGCGCCGCCCAGCATCATCGCGTCGACGACCAGCTCGTGACCGGTGAGCACGGAGAACTCCGGGAGCTCGCGGGCCCCGATGGCCAGCCGCCGGAACGAGCCGTCGTCGCCGCTGGAGTCCTTCACACCGGCCAGCACGCCGTCGGCGGCGAGCGGGAGCAGCAGTTCCGGGTCGAGCTTGCTGTGCACGCAGACCGGCACGTCGTACGCGAGGACGGGCAGGTCGAGGGCGGCGGCGACGTCCCTGAAGTGCCGGTCGATCTCCGTGTCGTGGGTGCGGGTGTAGAACGGCGCGGTGACGACGACGGCGTCGGCGCCGAGCTCCGCGGCGCGCCGGGCGCGCTCGATCGCCCGGTTGGTGGTGGTCTCGATCGCGCCGACGAGGACCGGCACCTGGCCGCCGGCCGCGGCGGTGATGGCCTCGATGACCCGGTCCTGCTCACCGGGGGTGAGGTAGGCGGTCTCGCCGGAGCTGCCGAGGGCGAAGAGCCCGGTGACACCGCCGTCGATGAGGTGCCCCACGACCCGCTCCAGGGAGGGGATGTCGAGCTCGCCGTCCGCGGTGAGCGGGGTGACGACGGGCGGGATCACTCCCGTGTAGCGGGGGGTTCGGGCGGTCATGCGGTGCTCCTTGCGGACGGTACGGGGGTCGGGTCCCCGGAGGGGGACGCGGGGGTCTGGGGGTGGACGCAGTGCCAGCGGTGCTCCCGGGGCCCGAAGGTCTCCGCCGGGAAGGCGGTGGTGCACGCGTCGTCGGCCTTCCAGCAACGGGTGCTGAACGGGCAGCCGGGCGGCGGGTTGGTGGCGGAGGGCACCGGGCCGGTGAGCACGATGCGTTCCGTCGCCTCCATGAGACTGGGCGTCGCGGAGAGCAGTGCCTCGGTGTACGGGTGCGAGGGGGCGCCCGCGACGTCGGCCGCGCGGCCCTCCTCGACGATGCGGCCGAGGTAGAGGACGGCGATGCGGTCGGCGAGGTAGCGCACGGTCTGGATGTCGTGCGAGATGAACACCATGCCGAGGCCGAGGCGTTCGCGCAGGTCCACCAGGAGGTTGAGGACCTGGGCGCGGACCGAGACGTCGAGCGCGGAGGTGGGTTCGTCGGCGACGATCAGCTCCGGTTCGAGGGCCAGGGCGCGGGCGATGGCGACGCGCTGGCGCTGGCCGCCGGAGAGCTGGCCGGGCAGCGCGGCCAG
The DNA here is from genome assembly GCF_004795035.1 of Streptomyces sp. A0958. Taxonomy (GTDB): domain Bacteria; phylum Actinomycetota; class Actinomycetes; order Streptomycetales; family Streptomycetaceae; genus Streptomyces. The sequence continues at coordinate 22,081 of NZ_SSBK01000027.1, read as the reverse complement.
GGTGTGTCCGGGGAGGCCGACCAGGTCGAGAAGTTCCTCGACGCGGGCCTCGCGCTCCTCGCGGGTGCCGCGGCGGTGCACGTCGAGCGGGTCGCGCAGGATCTGGCGGACCGTGAGCCTCGGGTTGAGCGCGGTGGACGGGTCCTGGAAGACGACGCCGACGGCCGAGCCGAAGTCGTTCCGCCGCTCGGCGCCCGACATCGCCCACAGGTCCTTCCCGTGGAAGAGGACCTCGCCCTCGGTGGGCTTCTGCAGTCCGGTCAGGACCCGGGCGAGCGTCGACTTGCCGCAGCCGGACTCGCCGACCAGGCCGACGATCTCGCCCCGTTTGACCTCCAGGGTGGCGTCGGTCAGGGCGTGGACGGCGTCGCGGCTGAAGATGCCTCCGCTGCGTGCCTTGTGGCGTACGTGAACGCCGTTGAGCCTGATCACAGGGCGCTCCCTTCGAGCTTCTTCGCGGCGGCCTGGGCCGGGTGGTGGCAGGCGAAGCCGTGGTCCTTCGTGTCGCCGCGCCCGGTGATGACGGGGGCGGTGGTGCGGCAGAGGTCGGTCGCCGCACCGCAGCGGCCGGCGAAGCGGCAGCCCGCGCCGAAGCCCTGGGGTGCGGGGACGACGCCGCGGATCTGGTGGAGCCGCTCGGCACCGGCCTCCAGGGAGACGACGGAGCCGAGGAGGCCGCGGCTGTAGTGGTGGGCGGGGTCGGTGAGGACCGACCGGGTGTCGCCGACCTCGGCGAGCCGTCCCGCGTACATCACGGCGACCCGGTGCGAGAGGTCGCCGACGAGGGCGAGGTCGTGGGAGACCAGCACCATGGCGAAGCCGAGCTCGTCGCGGAGGCGGATGAGGAGTTCGACGACCTGGGCCTGGACGGTGACGTCGAGGGCGGTGGTCGGCTCGTCCGCGATCAGGAGGCGGGGGCTGCGGGAGAGGGCCATGGCGATGAGGACGCGCTGGCGCTGGCCGCCGGAGAGCTCGTGCGGGTAGCTGCGCAGGGTGCGCTCGGGCGAGAGGCCGACGAGCTCCAGGAGTTCGGCGGGGGTCTTCGTACCGCCGCGCGAGGTCAGCTGCTTGAGCTGGGTGCCGACGAGCACGGAGGGGTTGAGGGACGAGAGCGCGTCCTGGTAGACCATCGCGATCTCGGGGCCCATCAGGGCGCGGCGTTCCTTGGGCGGGAGCTTCAGCAGGTCCCGGCCGCGGTACATGATCTCGCCGCTGACCTCGGCGTTGCGGGCGAGGAGGCCCATGACGGCGAGGCTGGTGATGGACTTGCCGCAGCCGGACTCTCCGACCAGCCCGAGGGTTTCGCCCTCGTGGACGGTGAAGTTCAGCTTGTCGACGACCGGGATCTCGCCGTAGCGGTCCGGGAAGCGGATCGCCAGGTCGCGGACGACGAGGAGTTCGGCGGCGTCCTCGCGTACCGGTGTGATGGTGGGCTCGGTGGCGTTGATGTGCTGGGCGAGCTTGGCGAGGGCGGCGTCGATGTCGACGGTGGCGGCGGCCTCGACCGGGTCGGGTGCGGTGGTGGCGGTGGGGTCGGCGGCGGCGCGGGCGCTCTTGGGCGCGGCGGAGGCGTCGGTGAGCCCTTCGGAGAGGATGTTGAGCGCGAGGACGGTGATCAGCAGGGCGAGGCCGGGGAAGAAGGTGGCCCACCAGCCACCGGCCAGGAGGATCTGCCGGCCGTAGGACAGGACGCTGCCCCAGCTGGGGTCGGGGTCCTGCACACCGGCGCCGATGAAGGAGAGGCTCGCCTCGAAGATGATCGCCTCGGCGACCATGACGGTGGCGAACACCATGACCGGGGCCATGCAGTTGACGGCGACGTGGCGCAGGACGATGTAGCCGCGCCGGGCGCCGATGACCTTCTCGGCGGCGACGTAGTCCTCGCCGTACTGGGAGAGGACGTTGGCGCGGACGACGCGGGCGAGCGAGGGGGTGTAGACGAAGGCGATCGTGAAGATGATCACCGGGATGCTGGTGCCGAACACCGCGACGAGGACGGCCGCGAGCGCGATCGGCGGGAAGGACATGACGACGTCGAGGGTGCGCATGACCGACTCGTCGCCGAGCTTGCGCGAGGTGGCGGCGAGCGCGCCGAGCAGGGAGCCGGCGACCAGGGCGCAGGCGGTCGCGCCGAGGCCGATGATCAGCGAGTAGCGCGAGCCGTGCACGACGCGGGCGAACACGTCGCGGCCGGCCCGGTCGGTGCCGAACCAGTGCTCGCCGCTCGGGGCCTGGACGGGGTTGCCGGTGGCCAGCGGGTCCTGGGTGAGCAGGGGGGCCAGTACGGCGCCGAGGAGGACGACGATCAGGACGCCGAGGGCGACGCGGGAGGTTACCGGGAGGGCGCGGAAGGCGACGCCCGGTCGGGAGAGCTTCTTGGCCAGACGGCCCGTGGCGAACATGTCACACCGTCCTGATGCGCGGGTTGACCAGCAGGTAGAGCAGGTCGACGATGACGTTGACCACCAGGAACGCGATGGCGATGGTCAGTACGGTGCCCTGGACCAGGGCGACGTCGCCTCCGGTGACACCTTCGAGGATGAGTTTGCCCATGCCGGGCAGGTCGAAGATCGCTTCGATGACGACGGCTCCGCTGAGCAGGTAGCCGACCTTGACGCCGAGCACGGTGAGCGGGGTGACGAGCGCGTTGCGCAGCACGGAGCGGATGACCAGGAAGACGGGGAGGCCGTTGCCCTGGGCGGTGCGGACGTAGTCGCGGTCGAGTTCGGTGACCATGGCGGTGCGGATGAGGCGGGCGAGGGACGCCGCGACGGGCACCGCGAGGGACACGGCGGGCAGGAACATCGTGCGCAGCCAGCCGCCGAAGGAGTCGGCGATGTTGGTGTATCCGCCGGTCGGGAAGAGCTGGGTGTTCAGCGCGAACTGCTGGATGAGCAGGACGCCGAGCCAGAACGACGGGATGGCGACCCCGGCCATGGACAGGACCCGGAAGAGCTGGTCGGGCCAGCGGTCGCGGTACATCGCGCCCAGGACGCCGCCGAGGACGGCGAGGACGATGGCGATGACGAGCCCGAGGATGGTGAGCTGGAGGGTGAGCGGGAAGGCGGCGGTGATCCGGTCGATCACGGGCTGGCTCGGCGGGACGGTCGAGCCGAGATCGAAGTGGAGCAGCTGGCCGAGGAAGTGGAAGTAGCGTACGGGCAGCGGGTCGTTGAGCCCGTTGGCCTCGGCGAAGGCCTCCCGGGCCTCGGGGGTGGCGCTCTCCCCGAGCGCGTTGAAGGCCGGGTCGACCGGCGAGAACTGCAGCACCACGAAGACGAGCAGCGCGATGCCGAGGATCATCACCGGCATCATCGCGACGCGGCGCAGCGCGAGCCGGAGAAAAGCAACCATCGTCGGGTTCCTTGCGGTTGGGCGGTCGTCCGGTCCGGGACACCGGGGTGGTCGGGGTCCCGGACCGGGGTGTGGGGCGCGGGCGGGCCGCGCCGTTCGGGTGGCCGGGGGGGCGGCGGCCGTGGGCCGGGCGCCGGTCAGGCGCGGCCGACGTCCAGGAAGGACAGGCCCGTGGTGGGCAGCGGCTTGAAGCCGGGGAGCGCCTTCTCGTTCCAGGCGGTGGGGAGCTTGCGGTGCAGGATCGGGTAGAGCGCGGCCTCGTCGGCGACGAGGTCGGTCACCTCGGCCCACAGCTCCTTGCGCTTGGTCTCGTCGGCGGCCTGGGCGGCCTTGTCGAGGGTCTGCTTGACCTTCTTGTAGGCGGCGGACTTGGCCCAGCCGTAGCGGTTCTCGGGCCAGAAGCCGTAGTAGAACCAGCGCAGCAGCAGGTCGGCGTCGTTTCCGAAGACCGAGGGGTCACCGGGGGCGACGAGGACTTCGAAGTCCCCCTTGTCGACCTTGGCGTACTGGGCGGCGGACTGGGCGATGTTGAGGGTGGCCTCGATGCCGGCGGCGGCCCAGCTCTCCTTGATCAGCGGGGCGACGTCCTTGACCCAGCCGGTGTCGGCGGTCAGGAGGGTGAACCTGAGGTCCTTCACGCCCGCTTCGGCGAGCAGCTTCTTCGCCTTGGCCACGTCGTGCGTGTAGACGGTGGCGGCCTTGTGGTAGTCGGGGTGCGTGGCGGGGACGTAGCCCGTGGCAGCGGTGGCGTTGCCGACCATGGCGGTCTTGATGATCTTCTCGGTGTCCAGCGCGTAGTGCAGGGCCTGGCGCACCCGCTTGTCCGCGAACCGCTTGTCCGCGGTGTTGCACATGAGGAAGAGCAGGCCGAAGGACTGCACGGACTCGGTCTTCGCGGTGCCGGAGAGCCCCTTGACGTCGATGTAGGGGACGTCCTCGATGGCCTGGACGCGGCCGGACTGCATGGCGCTGACACGGGCCGACTGGTCCGATATCAGGCGCCAGATCATCTTCTTGGCCTTGGCGGGGTGCGAGCCGTTGTACTTGTCGTACGCCTCGAAGACGATCTTGTCCTCGCGGGTGGCGGAGACGAACTTGTACGGGCCCGAGCCGACCGGCTTGGCGTCGAAGGCCTTGGGGTCGGGCTCGACGATCTTCTTCGGAACGATCCGGGCCACGGCGATGCGGGACGGGAACAGTGCGAAGGGGTACTTGAGCTTGAACTCGACCGTGGAGGCGTCGACGGCCTTGACGGCGTCGATGAAGGGCACGAACTGCGCCATGAGGGAGGCGTTCTTCGGGTCCAGGATGCGTTCGAAGCTGAAGACGACGTCGTCGGCGGTGACGGCCGATCCGTCGTGGAAGGTCGCGCCCTTGCGCAGCGTGGCGCGGTAGGTGGTGGCGTTGATCTTCTTCGGCATCTCGGTGGCGAGAGCCGGCCGTGCCACGAGCGTTGTCGGATCGAGATCCACCAGGCCCTCGAAGATGTGCATATTGGCGGCGTACGGGGTCGCGCCCGAGGTGATCATCGGGTCGAAGCCGGTCGACAGCGGGTAGGACAGACCGGCCTCGATGAGGTCGCTGCCGCTGCCCTTGTCCGTCGAGCCGTTGGTGGTCGAGGACGGACCGCCGCAGGCGGACAGGCCTGCCGTGATGGCGGCCGCGGCACCGACGGCACTGGTGTAACGCAGGAAGGTGCGGCGCTCGACACCGGCTGATCTCAGCTCGGGCACGGGTCCTCCAGGGACTTGAGGTGGGGCGTCGTGGACGGGAAAAGGGGGCTGGCGCAGGTTCACGGGGGACCGCGGGACCTGAGCATCAGACGTCAGATGTCTGATGCCTTGATAGCGTGGGAACGTAGCTTGACAATCGAGAGGGGTCAAGAGGTGGGGAGTTCACATATGTCCGGAACGAGGCCCGGCCGGCAGTTGCTCCGGCAGGAAGTCGTCGACGGCATCAAGCGGTACATCCTCGAGGAACGGCTCCGTCCCGGCGACCCGCTGCCCACCGAGCCCGCCCTGTGCGAGGCGCTCGGCGCCAGCCGCTCCAGCGTCCGCGAGGCCGTCAAGATCCTCAACGCGCTGGACATCGTGGAGGTCCGCCACGGCCACGGCACCTACGTCGGCCGGCTGAGCCTGTCCGCGCTGGTGGAGAGCCTGACCTTCCGGGGCCTGCTCTCCCCCGACGACGACTTCCAGGTGATGGCCGACCTGGTCGACGTGCGCGAACTCTTCGAGCGCGGGATGGCCGACCGGATCGTCTCGCGGCTCAGCGCCGAACAGCTGGACTCGCTGGACGCCCTGGTGGCCACCATGCGCGAGACGGGCGCGCAGGAGGGCCACGGCTTCGTCGACGCCGACCGCGCCTTCCACGCCCTGCTCGTCGCCCCGCTGGGCAACGAGCTGATCGGCCAGCTCTCGATGGCCTTCTGGGACGTGTACACGATCGTCGCGCCGCACCTGGACGGTTTCACGCAGGCCGACGAGACCGAGACGATCACCGCCCACCAGAACATCGTGAATGCCGCCCGGGCCGGTGACAGCGCCGGGTTCATCAAGGCGCTCGGCGAGCACTACGCGCCCGTGCGGCGCCGGATCTCCGAGGCCCGCGCCCGGCGCTGAGCCGCCGGGCGCGCGTCTCGCGGCGGGCGGCGCCCACGGACGGACCCCGGGACGACCCTTGACGGCCGCCGCAGGCGGTGCCTAGGGTCCGTGTGCCGACAGGACATCTGACGTCATCCGTCTGATGACCGGTGCACGACCTCGCACATGGCACTTCCCGCCGCGCCCCAGGAGGGCACCTCCATGCCGTTGACGGACCTCTCGCTCGACGAATGCCGCGACTACCTGCCGCCGCTGCCCGCTCCGGCGGACTTCGACGCCTTCTGGTCCCGGACGCTGGACGAGGCCCGCTCCTGCGCGGCGGACAAGCCCGTGTTCACCGAGGTGGAGACCGGGCTCACCCAGGTCCGCACCTACGACGTGACGATCCCCGGGTTCGCCGGGCAGCCGGTGCGCGGCTGGCTGCGGATGCCGGCCGGGTCCACCGAACCGCTCGGCTGCGTCGTGGAGTTCCTGGGGTACGGCCGCGGCCGGGGCCTGGCGCACGAGAACCTGCTGTGGGCCTCGGCCGGCTACGCGCACCTGCTGATGGACACCCGCGGCCAGGGCTGGTCGGCGGCCGGCGGGGCCACCGCCGACCCGGACGGCGGCGCCTCCGGAGTCGTACCCGGCTTCCTGACCCGGGGCATCGAGAGCCCCGAGACGTACTACTACCGGCGGCTGTACGCGGACGCGGTGCGCTGCGTGGACGCGGCCCGCGAGCACCCCGAGATCGACCCGGACCGCGTCGTGGTGACCGGCGTCAGCCAGGGCGGCGGCATCACCCTGGCCGTCGCCGGGCTCGTGCCGGGGCTCGCGGGGGTGATGCCGGACGTGCCGTTCCTGTGCAACATCCCCCGGGGCGCCCGGATCGCGGGCCGCCCGCCGTACACCGAGATCGCCGAATACCTCAAGCTGCACCGGGACCGCACCGAGTCGGTCTTCACCACGCTCTCGTACTTCGACGCCGCACTGCTCGCCACCCGGGCGACGGCCCCCGCGCTGTTCTCCATCGCGATGATGGACGACATCTGCCCGCCCTCCACGTGCTTCACCGCCTACAACGGCTACGCCGGACCCAAGGACGTACGGGTCTACCCGTTCAACGGGCACGAGGGCGGCGCGGAATACCAGCAGCGGGAGCAACTGGCCTGGGTGGCCTCCCTGTTCGCAGGCCTGTCATCGGGGCAGGCCGGCCACTCCTGACCGGAGGCACCTTCCGTGCGCAGACGATCCATGCTTTTCGCCGCGGGCGCGGCAGCGCTGAGCACCCAGCTCGGCGGCCGCGCCTTCGCCGCTGCCTCGGGCAGCGGTCCGATCCTGGACCACGCCACCCCGGTGGACCTGGACGGCAGCGAGTACGTCGACCTGTCGAACCAGGCCGGCGTACTCGCCCCGCTCATGACGGGAACCATCGTCGTCACCTTCCGCACCACCAGCCACAACCAGGCGATGACGCTGATCAGCGCATCGGACCCGACCGCCCCCTCCTCCAACATCACGCTCAACCTGAGCGGCGGCGCCCTTCAGTTCTCCGTGCGCGAGAAGGGCGCGATCCTCGTGAATGTCATGACCAGGACACGTTATGACGACGGTGAACTCCACACCGTCGCCGTGACCGTCGACGCCTCGGGCACCCGGTTGCACGCCGGGGGCCGTACGGTCTTCGAGACGGCCTCGCACCCCTTCTTCGGCAGCGTCTCGAAGCTCACCGCCCTGTCGCTGGGCCGCAACACCGACAGCGACCACCCCGGCGGCGAGTGGTTCTGCACCGGCACCATCGAGCGGGCCGCGGTCTGGGACCGGGTGCTGAGCGAGAGCGAACTCGTCGCGCAGTGCCCGCGCCCCGACCTCGCGGACCTGGGCCGGCTCTCCGTCATCCTCAACAGCAACTCCCCGGCCACCTGGGTCATCACCGGGGACAGCATCACGCACGGCGCGCTGCACACCAACGGCTGGCGCAGCTACCCGGAGCACTGGACGGAGCGCGTCCGCTGGGAGCTGGGCAAGCCGAAGAACCGGGACTTCGTGATCGACTCCGGGGTGAGCGGCGCGTCCAGCGCCGAACTCGTCGCGCAGTTCGTCCAGCGGGTCACCGCCTTCTCGCCGCACGTGGTCTCGATCATGATCGGCACCAATGACATCGCGACGTCGGGCCTCGGCCTCGACACCTACCGGTCCAACCTCGTCTCGCTGGTGCGCTCCGTGCGCGCCCTGCCCGGCTCCCCGGTGCCGGTGCTCCAGTCCCCCAACCCCGTCGATCCGGCGAAGTGGCCGGGGCGGGTGGGGCTTTCGGGCTATGCGCGGGTCATGGGCGAGGTCGCGGCCCAGCAGAACACGGTCTTCGTGGACCACTACAACGACTGGCTGACCGGCAACGGCGGCCAGGTCCCCCTGTCCCTGCTCAGCGACGGGCTCCACCCCAACGAGCGGGGCCACCACCGCGTCGTCCTGAAGATGATCAAGGACCTGCGGATCTTCGAGGCGGACAGCCGGGTCTGCTCCCTGCACATCCCGTAGCCGGCGGCCGTCCGCCTCCAGCAATCTCCCACCCTTCGAGAAGCACCAACCTTCCGAGAAGAGAGATCGTCCATGCAGCGAACCGTCCCTGTCGCACTGATCGGCGCCACCCTCATGGTGGTCGCCGCGACCGGTACCGCGCAGGCCGCCACGCCCGCCCCCGGCACGCTCACGTCCCAGGACCTGACCGTCGACGGAGTCGGCTCCCCCCACTACCGCATCCCCGCCCTGACCACGTCGAACAAGGGCACCCTGCTCGCCGCGTACGACGCCCGCCCCACCCTGGGCGACCTCCCCTCCAACATCGGCGTCGTGCTGCGCCGCAGCACCGACGGCGGTACGACCTGGCAGGCGCAGCAGGTGGTCCGCAAGGACGCCGCCCCCAAGGGCTACGGGGACCCGAGCCTGCTCGTCGACCGCACGACCGGCCGCATCTTCCTGTTCTACGCGGCAGGCGAGAACCAGGGCTTCTTCGGCTCGGCCACCGGCAACGACGAGAGCGACCCGAACGTCCTGCAGGCGGACTACAGCTACTCCGACGACGACGGGCTCACCTGGACCCACCGCCGGATCACCAAGCAGATCAAGAACCCGGCCTGGGGCGGCATGTTCGCGGCGTCGGGCGAGGGCATCCAGCTGCGCAACGGCGCCCACAAGGGCCGGCTGATCCAGCAGTACGCCATCCGCAACAACGGCGCCAACTACGCGGTCAGCGCGTACAGCGACGACCACGGCGAGACCTGGAAGACGGGCACGCCGGTCGGTCCGGGCGGCGACGAGAACAAGACCGTCGAGCTGAACGACGGCCGGATCATGCTCAACAACCGCTCGGCGCCCTACCGGACGATCGCGTACTCCTCGGACGGCGGGGTGACGTACACCCCGTTCGTCCAGGACACCCAGCTCCCCGACCCCGCGAACAACGGCTCGATCATGCGCTACGCCCCCGACGCGCCGGCCTCGAACCCCCAGTCCTCCTGGCTGCTGTTCAGCAACACCGAGGCCACGTCGCGGAAGAACCTCACGGTCAAGATGTCCTGCGACAACGGGAAGACCTGGCCGATCAAGAAGGTGGTCGACCCGGGCGCCGCGGCCTACTCGACGCTGACCCGGCTGCCGGACGGCCGGCTCGGCCTGCTGTACGAGCGGGGCAACGCCGAGCACATCACGTACGACTCCTTCGACCTGAAGTGGCTCGGCGGGACCTGCGCGGACATCACCATCACCCCGCCGGCCACTCTGAAGGCCGGCACCACCGCGGAGGTGACGGTCCGGGTCGTCAACCGGATGGACGTCACCCGCAGCGCGGGCACGGTCGAGCTGAGCGTGCCGAGCGGCTGGACGACCAGGCAGGTGGCGTTCCCGGCGACGCGTCCGGGCGAGGGCGCCAACATCAAGGTGCCGGTCACGATCCCGGCCGCCGCGTCGGGCGCCGCGACGCTGACCGCGACGTTCCGGTCGGACGGCAAAACGGCGTCGGGCAGCAGGACGGTGACGGTCACGCCGTAACCGGGAGGGCCGGGACGGGTCCGTGGGCCGCCGGGAAGGGCGGCGCACGGACCCGTCCCCTCCGGGCGGCCTGGGCCGGCCCCGCCTCACGCCGCCCGGCCTCACGGGTCGGTCTGCCCGGCCCTCAGCCGACTTCGAGCCGGTCGCGGATGCCGTCGAAGTGGGTGCGCATGGCCCGGACCGCGCGTTCGCCGTCGGCCGCCGCGACCGCCTCCACGATCTCCCGGTGCTGGGAGCAGGTGACCGACGGGTCCTGGTGGCCGTCGTCGAAGTCCTCGCGCACCCGGTCCATCGCCGCCCAGAACGCGTCGAGCACCTCGCTGAGCAGGTGGTTGTCGAGCGAGGCGTACAGGGCGAGGTGGAAGGCGCGGTCCGTGGCGCGGGCGACCCGGCCGCCGCCGGCCTCCGCCTCCATCTTCGCGACGAGCGCGCGCAGCACGTCGATGTCCTCGTCCGGGACGCCAGCCGCGACGGCCCCTACGAGCCCGGCCTCCAGCGCCTCGCGCACCTTCATCAGCTCGGCCAGGCCCGGCTCGCCCTGGCGGTGGCGGACGGCCGCGCGGAAGGCCAGGCCCTCGGCGAACGGCGACAGGGAGAGCGAGCCCACGAAGGTGCCGTAGCCCCGGCGGATCTCCACGACGTTGACCGCCTGGAGCGATTTCAGGGCCTCGCGCACGGAGACCCGGCCGGCCTCGAAGAGGTCCATCAGCTCGCTCTCCGTGGGCAGCGCGTCGCCCGGCGCGAGGCGGCGCTCCAGGATGAGTTCCTTGATCCTGCGCTCGATGTCCTGAGCCATGGTGGGCCGCGCCACAACGTCCTCCCGAGGTGCCGTTGCCCCTTGACCGGTCGCAGGAGCATCTGATTAAGGTGAAGCAGACATAGGACATCTTACGTCTCACGTCTCGATCCGGGTAGCCGTTCGGCCCCGGACCGGCATCCCGATCAGCTGGAGCCTTCCACCATGTCTCTGACCGCACCGCTGCGCGGCGTCGTCCCGCCGGTCTGCACCCCGCTCGACTCCCGCGGGGAGGTCGACACCGCCTCCCTCGCCCGGCTCGTCGAGCACCTCATCGGCGCAGGCGTGCACGGTCTGTTCGCGCTCGGGTCCACCAGCGAGGTCGCCTACCTCACCGACGAGCAGCGCGGCACGGTCCTGGAGACCGTCGTCAACGCCACCGACGGCCGCGTCCCGGTCCTCGCCGGGGTCATCGACACCACCACCGCCCGGGTCGCCGAGCACGCCGGGACCGCCGCCGCGCTGGGCGCGGACGCCCTGGTCGCGACCGCGCCCTTCTACACCCGCACCCACCCCAAGGAGATCGCCGGGCACTTCCGCCGGCTGCGCGCCGAGGTGGACCTGCCGCTGTTCGCGTACGACATCCCGGTCGCCGTGCACAGCAAGCTCTCCGCGGCCCTGGTCCGCGAGCTGGCCGAGGACGGCACGCTGGCCGGCCTCAAGGACAGCAGCGGCGACGAGGGCGGACTGCGCCGGATGGTGGTCGAGCTCGGCGGCCGCGAGGGCCGCGCGCAGGGCCCGGTCCCGGACTTCAGCATCCTCACCGGTTCCGAACTGACCGTGGACGCGGCCCTGCTGGCCGGCGCCGACGGCGTCGTCCCGGGCATCGGCAACGTGGACCCGGCCGGTTACGTACGGCTCTACGACGCCGCGCGCGCCGGGGACTGGACGCTGGCCGCGAAGGAGCAGGAGCGGCTGGTCGAGCTGTTCGCGATGGTCGACGCCGGTCCGGAGGCGGACATGGGCCGCAGCTCCTCGGCGCTCGGCTCGTTCAAGGCGGCGCTCCAGCTGCTGGGGATCATCGAGTGCGGCGACACCGTCTTCCCGCAGATCCAGCTGTCCGCGGAGTCCGTCGCGTTCGTCTCCGGGCGGCTGCGCGACGCCGGTCTGCCGCCGGTCCGATGACGGCTCCCATGCGGCGCCCGGTCGTCGGCCTGGACCTGGGCGGTACGAAGATCGCCGCCGCGCTGTTCGGCGCGGACGGCACGGTCGTGGCCCGGCACAGCCGGCCCACCCCGGCCCGCGACGGCGCGGCGGCGGTGCTCGACGCGCTCGCGGCGGCCGCCGCGGAGGTCGACCCGGGCCGCACCGCGACCGTGCTCGGCATCGCGGCGGCCGGTGTGATCGACCCCCGTACCGGCATGGTCACCAGCGCCACGGACTCCATCCGCGGCTGGGCCGGCACCCCGCTGGGCGTCGGCCTGGCGAACCGCACCGGGTACGCGGTGGCCTGCGACAACGACGTACGCGCCACCGCGGGGCCCGAACTCGACGCGCTGAGCGCCGAGGGGAACGGCCACGCCTCGCTGCTCTTCGCGGCCATCGGCACCGGGGTCGGCGGCGCGATCGCCGTCGACGGGCGGATGCTGCACGGCGCGTCCGGCATCGCCGGGCACCTCGGCCATCTGCCGAGCCCCGAGGCGGCCGGGCTGCCCTGCACCTGCGGGGCCACCGGCCATCTGGAGGTCATCGCCTCCGGGCCGGGCATCGCCGCCCACTACGCCCGGCTGACCGGTGCCCCCGTGGACCGTCTGGAGACCGTCGCCGCGCGCGCCGCCGAGGGCGACGCCGACGCCGTCACCGCCATCACCACCGGCGCGGCGGCCGCCGGCCACGTCCTCGGCGGGCTCGCCAACGCGCTCGGCCCCGACCGGGTCGTCGTCGGCGGCGGCGTCCCGCGCATCGGCCCGCTGTACGAGGACGCGCTGCGGGCCGCGTTCGCCGCGGAGCTGATGGGGCCGCTGCGCGGGCTCGTCCCGCGCGCCCCGCTGTTCGGCCACGACGCCGCCGTGCTCGGCGCGGCCGCCCTCACCACCACCCTTCCCCTCCACCACCCGGGAGCCCTCCGATGAGCGCACAGGAACTGGCCACCACTCTCCAGGGCAAGCTGATCGTGTCCTGCCAGGCGCCCCCCGGCGACCCGATGCGCGAGACCTCCACCCTGGTGCGGCTCGCTCAGTCGGCCGTGGCCGGCGGCGGCGCGGCGATCCGCGCCAACGAGCCCGAGGTCGTCGCCGCGATCACGGCCGCCGTCGACCTGCCGGTCATCGGCCTGTGGAAGGACGGCGACGTCGGGGTGTACATCACGCCGACCGTCCGGCACGCCCTGGCGGTCGCCGAGGCCGGCGCGGCCGTCGTCGCCGCGGACGCCACCGACCGGCCGCGCCCCGACGGCTCGACGTTCGCCGAGCTGGTCGAGGCGGTCCACGCGGCCGGCGCCCTCGTCATGGCCGACGTCTCCACCCTCGCCGAGGGCGTCACCGCCGCCGGGCTCGGCGCGGACTTCGTCTCCACGACCCTGTCCGGCTACGTCCCCGGGCAGCCGAAGCAGACCGGCCCCGACCTCGACCTGGTCGCCGCCCTCGCCGCCGCCGTCGACGTACCCGTCGTCGCCGAAGGCCGCATCAACACCCCCGAGGACGCCGCCGAGGCCCTGGCGCGCGGCGCGCACAGCGTCGTCGTCGGCACCGCCATCACCGCTCCGACGGCCCTGACCGCCCGCTTCGTCGCGGGTATCGCCCGGCCCTGATCCCCCACCACGCGGGGCGGCTGTTCAACGACGAGCGCCGTCCCGCATCCTGGAGTCACCGTGCACACCACCACACCCCCCACGCCCCCCTGGTACCGCCAGGTGAGCCGCACCCAGTGGAAGTCGTTCTTCGCCGCCTGGATCGGCTACGTACTCGACGGCTTCGACTTCGTGCTGATCACCCTGGTCCTGACCGAGATCAGTGACGATTTCGGGCTGAGCACGATGCAGGCGGCCAGCCTGATCTCCGGCGCGTTCATCACCCGCTGGCTCGGCGGTGCCGTGCTCGGCGCCCTCGGCGACCGCTACGGACGCAAGCTGTCGATGGTGGCGAGCATCCTGCTGTACTCGGTGGGCACCTTCGCCTGCGGGTTCGCGTGGAACTACACCAGCCTGTTCGCCGCCCGGCTGGCCATCGGCATGGGCATGGCCGGTGAGTACAGCGCCAGCTCCACGTACGTCATGGAGAGCTGGCCGGCCGGTCTGCGCAACCGGGCCAGCGGCTTCCTGATCTCGGGTTTCTCGGTGGGTTCGGTGCTGGCCGCCCAGGTGTACGACTGGGTGGTGCCCTCGCTCGGCTGGCGCTGGATGTTCTACCTCGGCCTGATCCCGATCGCCATCGCGCTGTGGATGCGCAGGGCGCTGCCGGAGGCGGAGGAGTGGACGGAGTCCGTCGCGGACGAGGGCGCGAAGCCCAACCCGTTCCGGCCGCTGTTCCTGACCCCGCGCCGGGCCACCGCCAACACGGTCCTGGTGGTTGTCGCCACGCTCTCGCTGTTCCTCGTCTTCACCCCGGGCGGCGCGGGCATGGTGCCGGTGCTCTCGGTGGTCGCCGGTCTCTCGCTCGCCGCGCTCGCCGTGCAGCTGGGCGGGAAGCGCGGCTGGGTGCTGTACCTGTCGATGATCGTGACGCTGTTCTTCGCGTTCCTGTACTCGTGGCCGATCCAGGCCCTGCTGCCGACGTACCTGAAGACGGAGCTGGGCTACACCACGAGCCAGGTCACCGACGTGCTGTACTTCGCGGGCTTCGGCACCATGGTCGGCTGCTGGATGGCCGGCTTCCTCGGCGACTGGATCGGTACGAAGAAGGCGTACGCGCTGACGCTGCTGGCCTCGCTCGCCTTCGTCTACCCGGTCTTCGCGGTGGAGAACAACCTGCTGCTGCTCGGCATCCTCCTCTTCCTGCTCCAGGCGACGAGCTTCGGCATCTCCGGCCTGCTCCCCCGCTACATCGGCGGCCACTTCCCGACCCGCAGCCGGGGCGCCGCGCTCGGCTTCACGTACAACGTGGGCGCTCTCGGCGGGGCGGTCGCCCCGGTGCTCGGGGCCCATCTCGCCTCCGGGATGGACCTGGGCCAGGCGCTGGCCGTGCTGACGTTCGCGGGCACGGTGATCGTGGTCCTGCTGGTCGGCCTCGACGTACCGGCCCGGCTGAACCGGCTGGCCGACCCGGACGCCGAGGACGACCACCTGGCGGCGGGGCCGGTGGCGGCCGAGCCGGTCGCCGTGAAGCGGTAGCGCCGACCGGTCCGTAGCGCTGCCGGGGCCGTGGTCCCGGCAGCGCTACGGCGGTCTCAGGCCGCGACGCGTTCGAAGACCGCGGCGAGGCCCTGGCCGCCGCCGATGCACATGGTCTCCAGGCCGTAGCGCGCCTCGCGGCGGTGCAGTTCCCTGGTGAGCGTGGCGAGGATACGGGCGCCGGTGGCGCCGACGGGGTGGCCCAGCGATACGCCGGAGCCGTTCACGTTGATCCGCTCCCCGTGGTCCTTCTCGCCGAGGCCCAGCTCCCGGGTGCAGGCCAGCACCTGGGCGGCGAACGCCTCGTTGAGCTCGATCAGGTCGAGGTCGGCGAGCGTGAGTCCGGCGCGGCCGAGTGCGGCGCGGGTTGCGGGGACGGGGCCGAGGCCCATGGTGGCGGCGGGGACTCCGGCCCGGGCGAAGGAGACCAGCCGCACCAGCGGGGTGAGGCCGAGGCGTTCGGCGGTCTGGGCGCTCGTGACCAGGCAGGCGGCCGCCGCGTCGTTCTGGCCGCTGGCGTTGCCCGCGGTGACGGTGGCCTCCGGGTCGGTCTCGACCATGACCGGGCGAAGCGCGGCGAGCTGTTCCGCGGTGGTGTCGGGGCGGGGGTGCTCGTCGGCGGTGACCACCGTCTCGGCCTTCCTGGTCCGCACCGTGACGGGGACGGTCTCGGCCGCGTACCGGCCCTCGGCCGCCGCCCGGCCGGCCCGCCGCTGCGAGCGCAGGGCCAGCGCGTCCTGGTCGGCGCGGCTGATTCCGTACGCGCGGCGCAGGTTCTCGGCGGTCTCGATCATGCCGCCGGGTACGGGGTGGTTGACGCCGCCCGCGGTGACCCGGCCCCGGGCGAGCGCGTCGTGGAGCTGGAGGCCGGGGCCCTTGATGCCCCAGCGCCCGTCGTGCGTGTAGTAGGGGGCGGCGCTCATCACGTCGACGCCGCCGGCGATGACGACCTCGCTGAATCCGGCGCGGATCTGCATGGCCGCGTCCAGGACCGCCTGGAGCCCGGAGCCGCAGCGGCGGTCGGTCTGGATGCCGGTGACCGTCTGCGGGAGCCCGGCGTCCAGGGCGGCGACCCGGCCGATGGCGGGGGCTTCGGCCGAGGGGTAGGAGTGGCCGAGGATCACCTCGTCCACCCGGTCGGGGTCGATCCCGGTGCGGGCGACGACCTCGGCGATGACGCGGGCGGCGAGGGCGGCCGGCTTCTGCCCGGCGAACACCCCGCCGTAGCGGCCGATGGGGGTGCGCAGGGGTTCGCAGATCACGACATCGAGGGGGTCGGGCACGGCGGGGGCCTTCCGGGGGCGGCGGGGCGACTGTGGACAAGGGTCCGGCACGACCCTCGCACCCGGTGACCGAGCCGGTCCAATACCCAGTTTCCCTGGATTCGAGACGCCCGGCGTCTCAATCGGCCGGCTCGGCCGCCCCGGACGGCCTCAGACGCGGGCCTGCGTCGCGAGCATCAGGCGCAGGGCGCGGGTCACGGCGTTGTCCGCGGCGAAGTCCACCCCGGCGGGCACCTCGACGAGGCCGCCGTGGGCGAGGACGAGGACCCCGCAGGAACCGGGGCGGGCCGTTCCGGTCCCGTCCAGCCAGTCCCCGTACGCGCCCGACGTGGTGTCCAGGTGCGCCCTGCTCCTGCGGCTCACCTCCGCCATCAGGTCGTCGACGCCGACCAGTTCGTCGACGGAGGCGAACGGGATGCTCACCACCGGCTCCTCGACCAGGCGGACCCGGGGCTCCTCCTCGCGGCCGGGGCCCTCGGCCGGCGGTTCGGGCAGCAGTCCCCGGCCGAAGCGCGCGTAGTACAGCAGGCTGTGGGCGGAGTCGATGCCGCCGACGAAGGGCCGGTCGAAGCTGACCTTGCGGTTGCCCGTGACGTACTCGCGCGGGATGCGGTCGTCCTCCGGCTCCGGCCAGTGCACCTCGCCCGTCTGCCGGTCCCGCCAGGGGACGTAGCGCCGGATGTCGTCGGACGCGGACAGCGGCAACAGCTCGACGCCGAAGCGGCCGGGCTCCTTGGCCACGATGGAGCCGGGTGTCAGCGAGAACACGCCGATGCCAGAGGTGGTCCACAGCTTCTCGTGGTGCTGGAGGAACTCGTACGTCGCCAGCGCCTCGTCCCGGGTCTCGGTGGGGAAGCCGGTGAAGCCCATCATCTGGGCGGCGATGCCGTTGCGCGCCAGCTCGGCCAGGACGTCCGGGACCAGGTCGATCTTGACGCCCTTGTCGATGAGGTCGAGGACCCGCTGGGTGCCGGACTCGTAGCCGAAGGAGACCGCGACGCAGCCGGAGGCCGCGAGGAGCTCCCCGACGGCGCGCTCCGGGAAGGTGCGCTCCAGGCGCAGCTCGGCGGCCCACCGCAGGTCTAGGGAGGATTCCACGAGGGCGGCGGCGAGGGTGCGCAGATAGCGGGGGGACATGGCGTCCACGGCGAAGTACAGGGTCCTGGCGTAGCGGCCGGCCTCCCGCAGGTCCTCCAGCACGGCGGCGACGGGGCGTTCGCGCGAGGGCGAGGTCGGCCGGTCGGTGTTCAGGCCGTAGTCGCAGAAGGTGCACTTGTTCCAGTAGCAGCCCCGGGTCGGGCTGTAGAGGATGACCGGCTCGGGCGCCCAGTACCGCTCCCAGTCCCATACGTCGTACGCCGGGGAGGCGAGCGTCGCCACGCTGCCGTAGGCGATGTCCGGGTCCGGCCGGGTGCGGGTCATGACCCCGCCGATGCCCTCGAAGGCGTCGCCGTCCCTGACCGCGCCGTTCCCGACGGCGTCGAGGATGCCGATGAGGGCGGTCTCGCCCTCGCCGGGGACGATCAGGTCGGCGTCCTGGAAGATCCGCCAGGCGGCCGCCGGCTCCGGGGCGTACTTGACGACGTCGCCGACCTCGGTGCCGCCGAAGACGATCACCGTGTCCGGGAGCACGGTCCGGATCAGGCGGGCCATCCTGAGCGCGACGGGCAGCTGGCTGACGTAGTTGACCGAGAGGCCCACCACGGCCCAGGGGCGTTCGCGCAGCCTGGGGACGAACTCGTCGGCGAAGTAGCCCTCGAAGGGCCGGGCCACGGCCGCCGGGACCTCCGGGTCGGACAGGTCCCGCGTGCTGCACAGGTTGACGGCGGCCTTCACCCGCATGGAGAAGCCGTCCGCCGTGCCGGGCGGCATCTCCAGGGCGAGCAGCTCCCACCAGCGGCTCATCACCGCGACCGCCTGGGCGTAGGTCGGGAGGTGGTAGAAGTGCTCGGGGTCCTGGAACACGGCGATCGCGTCGCGCGCCGATGTGGCGGTCAGGCCCTCGGCGGCCAGCGCCTGCCGGTAGCGGATCTCGTCGTGGCGGCGGGGGGCGGCGGACCTGGCCTCGATCTCGGCGCGCAGGCTGCGGGCCACCGTGAGCGCGGCGCCGAAGCGTGCGGGGTCGGCGAGGTAGGTGAAGGCGTCGAGATTGGCGTCCACGCAGGCGTACTCGGTGTGGCCGGCCGCCCTGGCGGCGCCCACGAGGTACGGGATCGAGTGGTAGGCGGTCGTCGGGTCGGTCACCGGCGGGTTGATCAGCAGGTACGCGGTGTTGCCGGTGCCCCGGCCCGCCCGCGGGCCGTGGTCCGGTTCGCCCTCGAACCGCGGCATGCCCAACGGGACGAACACGCTCATCGCTGTGACTCCTGACTGTTGTCCTGCCGTGGATGCGTGGAGCGGGCGGCCGGCACGCCGGGTGCGGGCCCGGCGGCCGGGGCTGCGGCCGGTACGGGGACCGGCGGGGCGTACTCGGTGTCGGCGCGGTGGTCACGGAAGGCGCGCTGTGTGAGCGCGCCCAGGACGGACAGGGCGATGGCCGCGCCCGCCACCGGGAAGAACGGGGCCGCCCCGAGGTGGCGGACCCCGAGGCCGGCCACCGCGACGGAGATCGGGAAGGTGCCCATCACGGCCAGCATGACCAGGCTCATGACCCGGCCGATGAGCGCGGACGGCGCCCAGACCTGGAGCATCGTCACCACGACGATGTTCTGCCAGCCGCTGGCCAGGGCGTAGACGCAGACGCAGACCGCGGCGCCGACCAGGCCCCCGGCGTACGGGACGGCGCCCAGGGCGATGCCCATGACGACCGCGAGCGTGGCGAACAGATAGGCGGGCGACTCCACCGGACGGCTGCGGGCGGCGACCAGGGAGCCGGCCAGACCGCCCAGGCTCAGGCAGGTCAACAGCACGCCGTAGCCGGTGGCGCCCATGCTGTGGTGGGCGAGTTCGGGCAGGGCCACCTCGATGGTGCCGTTGAAGGCCAGGTTGCAGATCAGGGCGACGAGCAGGACGACGTGCAGCAGCCGTCCGTGGCGCAGGAGTTCGACGAAGGACGTCTCGCGGGCGGGGGCTTCGCCTTCGGCGGGACCGTCCTGCTCGGCCGCGTCCGCCGCGGCTTCCGCGCCGGTGCGTATCCGGGCGAGCACCAGCCCCGACACCAGGAAGGACACGGCGTCGACCGTGAGCGCCGGGCCCGCGTCGAAGACGGCCACCAGGGCGCCGCCCGCGGTGGGTCCGAGGAGCCCACCGACCTGGTTGACCATGGTCGACAGGGCGTTGCCCCGGCCGAGGTCCTCCTTGCGCAGCAGGGCCGGCAGGAGGGTGTACGAGGCGGGGATGAACATGCCGGAGCAGGCACCCAGGACGACGGCGATGGGGGCGAGCTGGCCCAGTGTCGGTGTCCCGGTCGAGGCGAGCACGGCGAGGGTGCCGACGGCTATGGCCCGGACCAGGTCGGCCATGAGCATGACCCGCCGGCCGCCGATCCGGTCGGCCACCACGCCGCCCAGCGGAATCGTGACGACGCGGGGGATGCCGTAGCAGGCCAGGACCGTGCCGAGCAGGACCGGGCCGCCGTCGCCGGAGAGGATCAGCCACGGCAGCGCGACGGCGTAGCAGTAGTCGCCGACCGTCGAGGAGAGCTGCCCGGCGAGCAGCAGCCGGAAGCCGCGCACCGACATCGGTCCGCTCGCCAGTGCCGTACGGAGCCTGTGTCCGGCTGCTGCCACGTCTCCTCCTTCTGCTGGGTGGGTGCTCAGCCGCCGAGCGGGCCGACCGGCATGTCCAGGAACTCGCCGATCACCGCGGTCACGGTGGTGGGCGGCGGCAGCCCGAGGTTCTTGCGTACGTCGCCCGCGGCGATCTGCCAGGCGGGGGCGAGCACCGGGTCCACGACGGCGTGGCCGTCAGCGCGCAGCCGGTCCACGTTGCGGCGGACGGCGGGGCGCTCCCACATCAGGCTGTTCATGCTCGGGAAGAACACCACCGGGCGCTCATGGGCGAGCAGTGCGGAGCTGAGGAGTCCGGAGGCGAGTCCGTTGGCGGCCTGGCCGAGCATGTTGGCGGTGGCGGGCAGGACGACGAACCGGTCCGCCCAGACGGCGGGGGCGACATGGCCGGTCGTCAGTTCGTCCTCGCCGTCGCAGTAGACGTCCCGGCACAGCAGCCGCATGGTCGCGGCCGGGACGAGCGCGGCGGCGGAGCGGGTCATGGCCATACGGATCTCGACGCCGGGTCCGAGGCCGGTGCGCAGGGCCATGAGGTACTGCGGAACCGCGAGTACGTTGCCGGAGCCGCACACCCCGATGAGCAGCCGGCGCGGGGTGTCCGGGCCGGTCTGCGCCGTCATCACCGGGCTCCGGCGGGTTCACCGGCCACGTCGCGCAGGCCGCATTGGGCGGCGATGAGATCGAGTCTGTCCTGGACGTTGTACTTGTAGCCGGGGCAGGGCGGATGACCCTCCTGCCAGGCCTTGGGGCAGGAGCCGCCGCAGGTGGGCATGAAGACACAGCTCTTGCACCAGGTGGTGCCCTCGGCGATCTCGTCGTTCCAGCCGTCGAAGGGGCCCAGCGGCCGGATCGGTTCGGTGCCCGCCCGGTCGATGTGCGTCAGCGCGAGGGTGCGCTCGGCCTCGGGGACGAGGGGGTACTCGCTGCACGAGAAGATGTTGCCGGTGCTGCTGATGATCTCGGACGAGCGGGTCGTGGCGGGGCAGAGGACCTTCCGCACGGTGGTCGGCAGCAGCTGCGTGTGCAGCCCGTGCTCGGCGAGCAGCCTGAGCCACCCCGTCTCGCGTTCGGCGAACGCGTGCTTGGACACCTCGATCGCCGATACGTCGTTTCCCCACGAGTGGACGGGAAGGATCGAGAAGGAGACGCGGGGATGGCTGAAACCCAGCTCCGCCATCAGCTCGACATAGCGGGGGACGGCGTCCTGGTTGTGCACATCGACATTCGTTCGGAGCGCGAAATGGGTGGTGCCGAGATCCGGTTCGTCGAGTACGGAACGCACGGCGCGCACGATGTTCCAGAAAGATCCGCGGCCGCTTTTCAGTGGCCGGTGTTCATTGTGTATTTCCGGCGGCCCGTCGATCGTGATCTCGAAATGGGTGACCCCGCAGGAGCGGATGAGCGTGTTGATTTTCGCGGGGGTGAGGAGGGAGCCGTTGGTGACGATCACCGAGGAATAGGCGACCCCGTGCTCGGCGGCGGCGGCGACGAACCGGGGGGCCAGGTCGCGGATGACCGCGTAGCCCATCATCGGTTCGGCCCCGAACCAGTCGATGCGGGCGCTGCGGGTCTCCGGGGCGGTCACGGCGCGCAGCACGCGGTCGCGGACCCGGCTGCGGTGGGTGTGGGACAGGCCGCCTCGGGTGTGCTCCTGGCCGCAGTAGGCGCAGCCCATGTTGCAGTAGGAGGTCGGCAACAGGGCGATGTGCACCGCCGAACGGTCCGCCGACGCGCGCCGGTTGCGGTCGAGTACGGCGGACAGCTCGTCCTCGCCGGCCGGTACGAGCAGCTGGGCCGTGCGCAGGGCGCCGGTCCAGGCCGGGGTGAGCGCGGCGGCGTCGCCGGCCTCCAGTGCCCGGGCGGTGGGGAGGTCCACCGCGACGGTGCTCGCGGTGCGGGTGCTGTAGGCGAGCCGTACCGGTACGCCGGTGGTGTCGGCGTACGCACGGTCGCTCAGCACCAGGTATCTGCTGACTTGGTCCATCATCACGCTCCCACTGGGTGTCCGGGCGGACGGCGGTCCG
>NZ_SSBK01000026.1 GCF_004795035.1 Streptomyces sp. A0958 | reverse complement strand
GCTGAAGATGGACACGCCGCTTCTCTGCTTGATCAACCTTGTTGCTAGACACCTCAAGGTTCACAGAGAGCGGCGTGTTTCACGTATCAGCCCAGCCCAGGGCACCCACACATACGGCAGGAGAGCCCCAAAACCGGCATGGCCGGAGTGCTCGGTCAGCCGCCGTTCGTGCTCGGCTGGGACGTCTCCGGCGTGGTGGAGGAAGTCGGCTTCGGCGTGACCACTCTCAAGGAGGGCGACGAGGTCTACGGAATGCCGTGGTTCCCGCGCGCGGCCGGCGGCTACGCCGAGTACGTCACCGCCCCCGCCCGCCAGTTCGCCCACAAGCCGGCGACAGTCGATCACGACCGGGCCGCCGCCGTGCCGCTCGCAGCGCTGACCGCGTGGCAGGCGCTGGTGGGCACCGCCGACGTCCGGGCCGGGCAGCGGGTGCTGGTCCACGCCGCCGCCGGTGGAGTCGGACACTTCGCGGTGCAGTTCGCCAAGCACCTGGGCTCGCACGTCGTCGCCACCGCCAGCGGCGCCCGCCACGCGTGGCTCAAGGAACTGGGCGCGGACGAGGTCGTCGACTACACCGCCGTCCGCTTCGAGGACGTCGTCCGGGACATCGACGTCGTCATCGACCTGGTCGGCGACGCCCACGACAGGACCGGCCTGCGCTCCCTGGAGGTGCTGCGCCCCGGCGGCCTCCTCGTCGCCGTCCCCGCCGGAGTCTCCCCCGAACTGGCCGACGCGGCAGCGGCCCGCGAGGTCCGGGTCACCCCGTTCCTCGTGGAACCGGACGGCCCGGCGCTCGCGCGCATCGCCGCACTCATCGACGCAGGGAAGGTCGCGGTCGCGGTCGAGGAGGTCTTCCCACTGGACCAGGCCGCCCGCGCCCACATCCACGGTGAGCACGGCCGCACCCGCGGCAAGCTCGTCCTGCGCACCACGGCCTGACCCCTCCCACCGAGCCGACCCGCCGGACAGGCCCCCGCTCGGCCTCGCTCCCGAGTACCACGAGTCCCACACCGTTCAGGACGCCGCGAACGCGACTCGTCCACGGGGAGGCGGAACGCCCTGGCCAACGGAAGACTTCGCATTCGCGGACAATACGGAGAAGGCGTCTACTCATGGGGGTCGCCGGAGGAAGCGGCACGTTACGCGGAACGGCTCCGCGGCCGTGGAGCCGACGTCGAGGTCCAATGCACCGCCCGGTTGCAGACTCGGCCGCACCGCATCGATCAATCGGTCGCCACCCCGGTTGCTCACGACCTTCAATGCATTCCCCCTCCGGGACACCGGTCCGACAAAACGAACTCGATGGCGCAAAGCCTAGTGCAGGCCGCTGACGCGGCGCCTGTTAAGCCTTGTGACGATCCTGCGGCTGCCAGCTCCGCCGACATCGGCGCAACCGGTGGGATCTTCGTCCGACGTTGGCTGAGCGATGTGATCGCCATACGGGTGCGGTCGGAGGCCGAGGTGCAGAGCTTGATCCTCGCGCCTTAGGGTGCGGGATGTGCAGCCGCCTCTGGTTCTCTTCGACCTCGACAACACCCTCGTGGACCGGCAGGGAACGCTCGCCGGCTGGGCCGCAGAGTTCACCGCCCAGCACGGCCTGGAGGACGAAGATCAGGCGAACGTCCTAGACATGGTGGCCGAGCGGGCCTATCCGTCCACCTTTGACGTGATCCGCACTCGGTACCGGCTACCCATGTCGACTGCGGAGCTGTGGCGTGCGTACTGCACCGACATCGCGGCCTTGGTGTCGTGTCAGGCCGGAGTCCTCGACGGCTTGGACGAGCTGCGTGCGGCCGGCTGGCGGGTGGGGGTGGCGACCAACGGTGCGGCGGATATCCAGCGCGCCAAGCTGCGGGCCACCGGTATCTCCGAGCGCGTGGACGGCGTCTTCGTCTCCGAGGAGGCCGACGCGCGCAAGCCGCAGACCCGGCACTTCGCCCTGGCGGCGGCCCGCTGCGGCACCGTGTTGGGCGACGGCGGCTGGATGGTCGGCGACAACCCGGTCAACGACATCGGCGGCGGACGCTCAGCAGGGCTGCGCACCATCTGGATCGGCGACGGCCGCTCCTGGCCGCCGGACGATCCCGGGCCGGACCACGTGGTGCCGCATGCACGCGCCGCCATCGACCTGCTGCTTTTGCACTCCACTGACCACACAAGGACAACGGCATGACGAGCACCATTGGGCTGTTGCACCCCGGCAGTATGGGTTCCGCCTTCGGCGCCCAGCTGCGCGCGAGAGGCCACATCGTGCTGTGGTGCCCCGACGGACGCAGCGACACAACCCGCCGCCGGGCCGAGCGCGCGGGCCTCGAAGCCGCAGCGCTGCCCGAGCTTGTCTTCCGCTCCGATGTGCTGCTCTCCCTGTGCCCTCCCGCCGCAGCGGAGGAGACCGCCAGCCAAGTAGCCGAGCTCGGCATGTCCGAAGCGGGCACGATCTATGTCGACGCGAACGCGGTCTCGCCGTCCCGCGTGGTGAGTATCGCCGACCGCCTGAGCTCGATGCCGGTCATCGACGCAGCGGTGGTCGGATCGCCTCCGGTGGGCGGCAAGTCCCCGACGCTCTACCT
The DNA here is from genome assembly GCF_004795035.1 of Streptomyces sp. A0958. Taxonomy (GTDB): domain Bacteria; phylum Actinomycetota; class Actinomycetes; order Streptomycetales; family Streptomycetaceae; genus Streptomyces. The sequence goes on along the minus strand of NZ_SSBK01000026.1, from coordinate 95,819 downwards.
TTCCGGCGCCGTCGAACAGACCGACCGGATCGCCGAGCTTTTCGCCGGCACCGACGTGCACACCCACGTCCTGGGCGACTGCATCGGCAAAGCTTCCGCACTCAAGCTCGCGTACTCCAGCTACCAGAAGGTCTCCCGGGTGCTGGCTGCCGTGGCCTACGGGGCGGCGGACACGTACGGGGTCGCGGACGAGCTGCTGCTGATCGCGGCCAAGCGCACCCGCAGCTACCTCGTGGAGACCGACTACATCCCCAAGACCGCTGCTCGTGCCTGGCGTTGGGGCCCAGAGCTTGAGGACGCGGCGGCCCTTCTCGCCGACGCCGGGTTGCCGGACTCCCTTATGCACGCGGCTGCCGCGACGCTTGCCCGGTGGGACGGGAACAGAGACGAGCGGCTGGATATCGCTGAGGCCCTGGAAGCTCTGCGCCTTGAGCGGGACCCGGACAACCCGAGTTGAGCAGGTCGCATCCGCGCGGGCGCTGACGTCCTGGCTGTCAGGAGCGAGGGGGCGTGGTGCGGACGATGTCGTCGATCCTCTGTGCGGTTCCATGGGGTGCCGTCGCGTCCGTCTCCACGCGCAGTTCCCACTGGGCCCGTGGGTGAGCCGCAAGATCGGCCTGAGTGGCGTCCCACGCGGCCAGCCGGGCCGCCGTGTCGGTGTCCCCGCGCTGTGGTGAGCGGCGAGCGGTGGTCTCCTTGGAGCACCACAGCAGAACACGCACCCAGCGCGCCGGGAAGAGGGCGGTCACCTGCTCCATCCCCGCCATCTGACCGAGGTGGACGACGGGGATGCTGCCGCCCTCCATGGCCTGGTCGAGGCCGGGGCGGTCGACGACGTAGATGTTGCCGTACCGGTCGTTGCGGTAGATGACATCGCCGCGTGCATCTAGGGCGGTCAGCTGCTCTGGCGTACCCATCCGGTAGCCCTTGGTCTTCCCGGTCCCGATCTTCAGCCGGGTGAACAGTACGTACCGCTCGTCGAGTTCGGTGAGCGCCGCCGTGATCGTGTCCTTGCCCGCCGCCGGCGGCCCGTACAGCAGGATGCCCTCCCTCACTGGAACACCGTCCCGAAGACCTGGCGCACCTGGTCTGTGAGCGATATCGCGGAGCCGAGCCGGTTGTCGACAACCAAGTGCGGCACGACGGGCCGCAGCTCAAGATCGATCCCGGCGGCGTATGTGTCCCAGTTCTGGAGTTTCCAGCTGTCCCGGGCGGCGGAACGGAAGCTGATGTACTCGTGCATCGTGTCGAGGTCGCACTGAATCCAGACGACAGCAACGGTGACGCCACGTGCTTCGCAGCGGTTGATCAGGCGCCGCATCCACCTAGGGTCGGTGGTCTCGGCGATGAAGGGCGCGGAGAGGACGGTGCTGATCGCGCAGTCGACGTTCGCGTACGCGGTCTCCAGCAGACACTGGTACTCCAGCGGGCGGACCTTCTCCCGGTATAGATCGGTGTGCCGGTCGTTGGGCTCGCTGCCCATTTCAACAAGGAGGCGCTCGACGAGCGGGCGCGTGATGGGGTCCTTGTCGAGGACGGGCCATCCAGTGAGCTGCGATACGAAGCGCGCGAATTCCGACTTTCCGCTGCCCGCGTAGCCGCCGACCATCATCAGTGTCGGCCGGTTTGGATCACCGCCGGTGTGACGCCGCTTCCAGGCGTCGAGGATTCGCTGCTGGACGCCCACGCCGTCGGCGTCGTCCGCGCTCGGCGCCAGCTGGTGCAATGCCCGTTCTACGGCCAGGACGTGGGCGCCGTTCTGCGGTTCGCTCGACGCGGTGAACTTGAGCTTCGTGGCCTCGTCGGGCAGTGCGTTACGGAAGCCGAGTTCGGGCTCGGTCGCACGGTACAGAAGGCAGTACGCGCGACGGTAGTGCGGTCCGGGATAGACCTCTCCCTGCTCGTGCTGCCACAGCGTCTGAAAGTTGGCCGCCGGCACCGTGAGCCCCGCAGCCCGGGCCACCTCGCGCAACTGCTCGCCCGCGCCTTCGAGCGTCAGGCCGTGAGCTTCGCGTTGTTGTCTCAACTTGTCCGGGCGCCACCCCGGGCGACTCTTACCCACCGCGCCTACCGCCTGCCCATCCCTGGTCATGATCCGGAGCCTAAGTCTGCCTGTCATGAACCCGTGTGTAAGCGGATGTTGAAAAGTCAGGTCGGCCAGCCATGAGCTGCTGATGAGCAGCTTCAGGAACGGCTTGTGATACTCCGCACAGCTCCGAGCCGCTGTCATGGTCACACCGACGCGGTCGTCCCAGTAGCCGCCTCGGTCTCCACTATTCGTCCGAGATCGAAGGGGGCTCCGCAGTGGCTGTCGATGTTGCTGTCCTGCTGCTCCTCGGCATCGTGATCGTCTTCTTGTGCCGCGGAGGTGGGCTCAAGGCGGGTCACGCCGTTGTGTGCGCTGTTTTCGGTCTGTATCTCGCCGAGACCCACAACGTCGGCCCGTTCGCGAAGGACGTCACGGCGTCGATCGCCGGCTTGCTGTCAGGGCTACGGCTGTGAGCGCGCCGACGGCATCGCCGGGCCCTGGCGACCCAGCGTGGCCTCGGCCTGGTGACAGTCAAGTCCTCCTTCCTCGTCTGTCAGACGCCCGAAAAGGCGTCATCTGGCCACAGCCCAGCCAGCCGGAGAGTTCGGTTCTGCATGAGATCACCGATCTACCGATGGAGGCTCACCATGCGCTATCCGCCGACGGGCACCTGCATGTCGACGAGTCTGTCCGCGCCCGCCACACATCCAGTGGGTGACGTACTGCTTGGCCCTTCACCGCAGCAGAGTTCCGCTGCTCCGGCTCCACACCCGACCGCAGTGATACTCGATCTATTCGGCACGCTCGTCGCAGCCCCGAGTGTGGTCGAGCGGAGGGCTGCCGCTGCCCAGTTCGCCGCGATACTGCGCGTGTCCCCGGCGGTCGCCGAGTCGGTGCTGTCCGGCAGTTGGCAGGCGAGGCACGACGGGCAGATGGCGTCCACCACCGAGGTGGCGGTTCACCTCGTCGCCCGCTGCGACGCCTCTGCGGGCTGTGTGAATGAGCTGGAAGTGCTCCTGACCCGGCTCGCCCATGTCCGTCTCCAGGCCGATGCCTCTCTCCTGCGGGCGCTGGAGCAGCTTCGGCGCGGTGGCACCAGGCTGGCCGTCCTCAGCGACGCGTCTCCGGACATCGCCGAAGCGTGGAGCGCAAGCAACCTCGCGCCGCACTTCGACGCTGTCGTGTTCAGCTGCCGGGCGGGGGCGGTGAAGCCCGACCGTCTGCTCTTCCGGGCGGTCCTCCGAGACCTCGGTGTCGCCCCGCCGCAGGCCCTCTACTGCGGCGACGGCGGCGGTGACGAGCTTGGAGGCGCAGAGCGGGCCGGCATGCGTGCCATGCGCGTGGAGCGTCGGGGCGGGCCGAGTGGCCTCGCGTTCGGCGAGACCGCTTGGTCCGGCAGGGCGATACCCGACGTGGAAGCTCTCCCCACCTTGCTGGACAGATGGGGGCAGCGATGACCGGCCCGGACGCGTGGGCAGTTGAGAACGGAGTCCTCAGCCGACTCCCCGCTCCGGTCGCCATGTCCTCGGCACCCGACACGACGCTCATCGAGACACGCTTCACGGGATTGTGCGGAAGCGACGTCGCGAAGCTCAATCACCCTTGGCAAGGACAGTTGCCGGAACCGTGGTACCCCGGGCACGAGATCGTCGGTGTCGACACGGAGACAGGTGACTGGGTCGCAATCGACCCGCTGGTCTCCTGCCGCTCGTGTCACTACTGCGACCGCGGCCATGTCCACCTCTGCCCACGACTCCAGCGCATCGGGTGGGATCTTCCCGGAGGTCTCGCCGCCTGCGTACGGGCGCCCCGCGACAGCATCGTCCCGCTTCGCCACCTGCACGATCCCGCGCACGGAGTCCTCGCCGACCCGATGGCGGTGGCCCTGCACGGAGTCCGCTGCGGGCTACGTGTGCCCATGGGGCGGCTCGGCATCATCGGGGGCGGCGTCCTTGCGGTGTGTACGGCCATCTGCGCGGCGGAGGCGGGGTGGGACGTGCACATGCTGGTCAGGGAACCCTCGCGATCGCATCAACTGCGCTACGTCCTCGACCGGCACATCACTCTCCACTCTGCCGAGTTGCCGACGTGCGACGCCGTCGTGGACGCCGCGTCTGGTCACAGCGACGCCCCCATACGCCAGGCGCTGAAGGCTGTTCGTGACGGGGGAACGGTTCTCGTCCAGAACGCCTACGCGCCCCGCGTCGTTCTCTCGGTCCCCCTCCGGGACGTCTTCCGTCGCTCGATCACCCTGCGCGGCTCCTTCTCTTACTGCCGCGCGGACGGCCACGACGACTTTCGAGACGCCATCGACGTGATCGCCAAGGGCGGCGACTGGGCCGCCCTGATGACCCGAGATCGATTCCCCCTCGGCGAACTGCCGCAGGGACTGGCGGCCCTGGACAACGAAGCCCGTCATCGCCCCTTCAAGGTCCTGCTCACATCCGACACGTGACGGAAGGAGCCCACGCCATGGCGGTCACAACGCCATTGCTGGCCCACAAGATCAACTCGCCGGCCGACATTCCACCCCAGGACGTCCACGACGGGATCACGCGCATCCTCGCCCTACCGGAGGGCCACACGCGCGACGTGATGCTGGGAAGCGTCCTGACGGGACTGCTCCTGCGGGGGCCACGGTTGGAGGAGGTCGAGGCCGCTGTCCAGGCCGCGACATCCCTGGACCGAAGCAACTGGGACTTCCACCAGCCGCCGGAGGGCATGCGGTTCGTCGGCTACACGGGCAGCGGGAAGAAGACCTTCAAGACGATCAACCTCAGTACCGCCGCCGCGCTGGTGGCGGCCACCGGGGGAGCACACGTCGCCAAGCTCGGATCGCGCAGTGCGTCGTCGAAGACCGGGTCCCGCGACTTCATCGACCTCGTGGGCGCGACGAGCGACATGGTGCCGCACCAGGAGATGGTCGACATCACAGCGGAGACCGGCTTCGGGTTCTTCTCCATCGAGAACCGCGTGCCCGAGTTCGACCGTCGCTACGGCGGCAGGTTCCAGGCCGTGCACGCCCTCAGCCTGGCGTTCCCCGCCCTCCTCAGCCCGGTCACCTGTTCCGCCTACGTGTACGGCCTTTCGCACCCTGCGGTCGGCGCTTCCGCCCGGCTGCTCTCCAGACTCGGCCTGCCCGACGTGACGGTCATCAACTCCAGCCTTGGCAAGACGGTCCAGGTCGACGAACTGATCCCCGGAAGCACCGTGCGAGCCTGCCGCATCAACGCCGGCGACGAGGACCTGACCTTCAACGACGAAGTACGCAAGGGCGCGTCCTCGATGCCGCAGGACCTGATGTCCGTCACCCAGCACGAGGACCCTCGGGAGAACGTCGCCGCCGCGATACGCCTACTGGCAGGCCATGACACCAGTCAGGCGCGGAACGCGGTCGCCCTCAACGCGGCTTTGCTCATGGTGATGTCCGAGGCGGTGCCCACCGTCCAATCCGGCATCGACACGGCACTCACGATCATCGACGCCGGCGCGGGTCTGGACACGCTGCAGCAGTTCCTACGCCTCACCGGCGGTGCCCCGGACAAGCTCCGCTCGCTCCTTCGGCACGTCACCCCGACAGCCCTCCTGGTCAGCCCTGGCAACAAGGAGAAGGCCCCATGCTGACGCACGACGAACTCGCGATCGTTCACCTGGTCCTCAACACCGACTGCAACGCCTGGGACCTGGCACCGACCAGCGCCTCACCGGGTGTGTGCCGGTTCTGCTATCGGGAGCGCAACCGGGTCAAGACGGACCCGGACACCGTCCGGAGGGTCATCGACCAGGTCCGCGCCGAGTCCGAAGCCCACCGGGTCGTGTTCACCGGCGGCGACCCCGTGATGCCCTACGACAACCACCTGGAGGTCGCCCTCCGGCACGCGCAGGAAGCCGGCTTCGAAACCAATCTCCACACCAACGGGCTGCTCCTGAGCGGCCGTTACGCGGGGGTGCGCGACCACGTGACCCTCTACTCCCTGGCCATCGACGGTCCGGAGGCGGACTCGGCTGACTGGTTCCGCGGGCAGGGCTACTTCGAACGGTTCCGGTCCAACATCGAGTTCCTCGTCGCCGACCGGCGCCGACTCGCCTTCAACACGTTCACCACGGCCGCGTCCGTGCGGGAGCTGCCGCGGCTCGCGGAGTTCGTCGCCGGCATCGCTGACCGCACGGAGGTCGAGTACTGGCTGATCTCCCAGTACAGGCCCATCGGCCGTGCCAGCGCGGGCAAGGCGGAGCTCTACGGCTTCGAGCGGGATGACTTCGTCCGAGCCGTGGACGGGGTGCGCGGTGCCGTCGCCCCGGTGGAGATCTTCGCCCAACCCACACGGGCGCCCGAGGACCCGTACCCGTTCCGCGTCTGGGTCCTCGCCGACGGAACGGTTACCGCGGACCTCGGCAGCGTGGCCGCGCCCCGCAACGCCGTGATCGGGGACCTACTGGCCGACGGCTTCGAGCCACTGGTCCGCCGGGCCTTCGCCCTACGAGAGCAGCCTCAATTGGAGGGGATCGCATGAAGTTCGACACCGCGTACTACGAGAGCGTCATCGACCAGCACCAGTACGAGCATCTTGGCCTCGGCACCATCGACTTCGCCCTCGCGGGGATGAGCCCCGGCGACCTGCACACGAAGTGGGTGTGCCACACCGGTGCGCGGGAGTTCGCGGACGCCGTCTCGGCGGGTCGGCCGACGATCGTCACCACTGGCGTCGGGCTCGGCGGGCCGCCGCACGCCGGCACTCTGTTCCAGCTGCTGCGCGCAGTCAAGCTCCAGCAGTGCGGGCTCGACGTGCAGATCGTGCTCGGCGACCTCGACTCCTACAACGCGCGTCGCACGCCGCTGGACGCGGTGCGCCGCCTGGCCAACCAGTACGAGGAGTTCGCGCTTGGGCTCGGCTTCGACCCAAGGCGCGGTGTACTGCGCCGGCAGGAGGGCGAGACCGACGTCATGGCCACCGCGTTCCTGCTCTCGCGCCATCTGGACGACGACGACTTCCAGTGGGCCGAGGAGGACCTCGCCGGGCTCTACCGCAACCACGGCGTCTTCGACCACCTCAACTACGGCATGAAGCAGGCCACGTTGCTGATGGCCGCTGACTTCGTGCACCTGCTGCGCGAAGGACGGCACGTGCTGGTGTCCCTGGGCGTCGACGAGCACAAGTACGTCGCCCTCGCCCGGCGCGGGGCGGAACGCTGGGGTCTGCCCGCAGACCGGCTGGCCGGCATCTACACCAAGATGATCCCGGGCCTCGGGGGCCTGCCGAAGATGAGTAAGAGCATCCCCGGCTCCGGAATCGACGGCTCCATGCCCGCCGAGGACATCAGGGCCCTGCTGGCGGCGGACACCGACTCGGCACCCTCCGACGACGGGTCGGCCCTGCTCCAGATGTACGCGTGTCTGCCCGAGGTCGGCCAGGCGGAGTACGACCGCGCCTCCGCCGCGCGGCTCGCCGGAGACCGGGAGTGGCGTGTGATCCGCGAGGAGCTCGTCGAACGCCTGATCACGCTGTTCTCCTGCTGGCCGAAGTAGCAGGCCCCCTTCGGGGGAGCGCCGAACTCGCGGCTGTAGCAGGCCGTGTGCCCTCTGCCGCACCACACACCCGAGCAAGCAAGGAGTCTGACTGTGCACGCGGACACCACGACCACATCACAGCCCCTGACCGGCCCCGATGCCCCGCGGCTCCCGGCCCTCTCCGAGTCCTCGCAGTCGATAGGCGGCCCCGAGACCTTCTTCATTCGCCGCGGCTACCGCAGCCGGAGCGAGGTCGAGTACTTCCTTGACGAGACGGACGACACCGTCACCTGGCAGCCCGACGTGTACCCCTACGCCGCCGAGCGGGCCAAGGAGCTCGGCCGTGACGTCGTGATCGACATCGGCTGCGGGCAGGCGGGCAAGTTGGCCTCGCTGGCCGTCGCGCACCCCGACTGGACTTTCGTCGGCGTGGACTTCGGGGACAACCTGCGCTGGTGCCACGACAACCACCCCTTCGGACAGTGGGTGGAGGCGGACCTCGAATCGGCAGAGCGGCTGCCGCTCGACCCGGACCTCGTTCGCCGGTCGGTGGTGATCTGCTCCGACGTGATCGAGCACCTGGTGGACCCGGCCCCGGCCCTGTCCCTCATCCTGGCCCTGCTGCGGGAGGGCAGCGCCGCTGCCGTCCTGTCGACACCGGCCCGTGAGTGCCGCAGCGGCTACGACACTCCTGGACCGCCGCGCAACCCCAGCCATGTGCGGGAGTGGGCAAGCGACGAGTTCCAGGCGCTGCTGCGGGCGTCCGGATTCGAGATCCACTACGCGGGCCTCACCCGAAGCGACGACGCCTCCAACGGTCTGTCCACCCAGCTGCTCCTCGTCGGTGTGGGAGGGACGGAGGTGGGAGAGCAGTGACGGCGGTTCCCCGGTCCAGGGGCCTGCGTGTCGTTCACCTGCCGGCTCGTACCCCGTACGCGTGGAAGCTACAGAGCCCTGACTTCCACATCCTGAACGGGACGGAGATTCCCACGGGCGAGACTGTGCCAGAGGCGGTCAGCACCGCATGGCTCCTCGAACACGGCCCTCTCACGTGGCTCGACGTCCTGCACCTGCACCACATCGACTTCGAGGACATCGCCACCCTGGAGCGCCTGCTCGACGCGTGCCTGGGCTACGGGGTCAACCTGGTCTTCACCGCCCATGACACCCGGCCCATGGTCGGCAACGCCGAAGGCTTCGTCGAGCGGCTGCGGCTGCTCCGGTCTGCCGAGGTCAGCTGGGTCTGTCTCACTGACGGGTCCGTCACGAAGCTGACGGAGGTCCTCGGCGAGCAGGTCACTGCAACGGTCATCCCCCACGGATACGTCGCTGCCCCGGAGTCGCTGGCCGACCTGGAGCGCGAGGCGAGGGACCCGGGGGCCAGGTACCTCATGTTCGGTGCCTCCCGGGCCAGCCGGGACCAGTTGTCCACCATGGCCAACTGGAGCCTGGGGATCACGGATCCCCACAGCACGCTCCACGTCCTCCTGCGCGCGTTCAGCCCTGCGGACTTCGCTGACGCCGGCCGCGCCCCGCTGCTCCTGGAGACGGCCCGGCACGATCCGCGTATCCGCCTCACCATGCGCCCGTATCCCACGGACGACGAAGTGGTCAGAGCCGGGCTGGCTTCGGACTCCCTGCTGCTGCCGTACCTCTGGGGGAGTCACTCCGGGCAGCTGGAACTGGCCTTCGACCTGAACCTGCTTCCGGTCTGCTCCCTCACAGGGCACTTGCCCGAGCAGTACGAGCGGCACAAGGGATTCGTCGAAGAACCTGAATGGTTCGATTGGTCGCAGGGGCATCCCAACCTTTTCGGAGAGAAGTTCCTGACCGCGCTGGAGAACGCGGCAGCGCGGCTCGGCTCCAGGCCGCGCCGCCTCGACCGCGAGTTCCTCGACTACAGGACCCAGGAACACAGGACGATCCTGGACGACTACGCCCGCGTGTACGGGGGTGACCGGTGAGCGCCATTCCGCGTATTTCGTGCGTGATCCTGTGCCACAACTACGGCCGATATCTGGACCAGGCCATAACAAGCTGTCTGGAACAGGAGCCTGGAAACTTCGTCCTTCACGAAATAATCGTCATCGACGACGGATCCAACGACGAAACTGAGGAGGTATGCCGTCGCCACGAAAAGAACGTCAAGGTCATCCGGAGGAGCCAGCAAGGTTTCGGCCAAACCTTGACCGACGCTTTTCTCCTCAGCACAGGCGACTGGGTGGCTCCGCTCGACGCCGATGACTGGTTCCACCCATCGAAGCTCCATACGTGCGCCGAGGCGATGACGGGTGAAACGCTGTTCATCGAGCACTGGGAAGACGTCGTCGACTCAAACGGAAACCCCAAGCTGAAAGATCCGCACCCGGGCGGAAACACAAGCACGTTGGTGGTCCGTCGCGAGGCTGCTCTCAGCCTCCTTCCGGTGAGCAACGAGATCTTCTTCCACGCGCTGCGGGAGGCTGGCCGCGGTGCCGTCCTCCAGGACCCGTTGACCTTCTATCGGGTCCACTCGCACAGCATGACCGACCGAAGTACGCCCGGCCTGTCGCAGGATTATCGGGCCGAGGTGTGTCTGGGACTCTCGGATCGGCTCCGCATGATGGATGGGAACCCTCCCACCTGGGCGACGACTCGCCAGCTCAGGAGGATCTCCCAGCATTTCCGCGTACTCGCTTCCGGGCACAGAGTGGAATCCGCCTTGCAGCGAAAGAAGCACCTCCGCGCCATGATCTTCCTTCCGGGGATGCTCATCGCCACGCTCCGAGCCCGAGACCCAATAGCCCCGTGGCTCCGCTCCCTCTCCAGTACGATCGTGGGCCGGCCGCTGGTACAGCTCTCGACGACCAAGGGAGAGCGGGCTGAACCGTGATCATTTCGGTGATGCGACGGGGGTGGCGATGATAAAATCGCCGCTTCCAATCCCTACTGGTCAGGCCAGTTGTCCGACCCAGGAGCGTATAAGCGCCATGAGCCGTTTGAGCGAGTCTGTCACCCGTGTCATGCACATCCTCGATGGAGCGGACCTGGGCGCGGACTATACGGCCGCGCAGCTGCTCAGCGAGACAACAGCACGGCGCTCCCTGGACCTCTCCGACCTCTCCCCCGAAGAGCAGGCCGCACTGGTCGAGGGGCGTGCGAACCACCTGATCCCCTCGGCCTCGGTACTCGCCGGGAAGATCGAAGCCGCGCAGGCCGCCGGACGCCCGTTCGTCGTCAAGTACGGCATCGACCCGACCTCGCCCGACGTCCACCTGGGCCACGCGGTACCGATCATCATCGCCAGCCGGTTCCAGCGGATGGGCCACCACGTCGTCTTCATCATCGGTGACGTGACGGCCAAGATCGGTGACCCGTCGGGACGGTCCTCGGATCGACCGCCCCTCACCAACGAGGACATCGCCCGCAACCTGAGCGGCTACCAGCAGCAGGTCACGCCGTTCATCGACTTCGAGCGTGCCGACCTGCGCTTCAACGGCGAGTGGCTGAACAAGGTCACCCTGCCGGAGCTCGTCGGGGTTCTTGCCCGGGTACCGGTCTCCATGTCTCTCCAGCGCGAGGACTTCCGCACCCGGCTGGCCGATGGCCATGGACTGTCCGTCGCCGAGTTCGTGTACTCCGTCGTCATGGCCTGGGACTCCGTGGCCATCGACGCCGATGTCGAACTCGGCGGTGTGGACCAGCTGCTGAACCTCCAGATGTGCCGCAAGATCATGGAGATCTCGGAGCAGGACCCCGAGGTCGTCATCACCACCCCGCTCATCGAAGGCACCGACGGCACGGGCACCAAGATGAGCAAGAGCAAGGGCAACTACGTGGGCCTGACGGCGTCGCCTGATGACGTCTACGGCCGCCTGATGTCCATCCCCGACCACCTGACCGAGCCGTACCTCCAGTTGCTCACCGAGTGGACGGACGACGAGATCCGCGTGGTCACCAAGCGTCTGGAGGAGGGGACCGCGCATCCGATGGCGATCAAGCGCATCCTCGCCGGCGAGGTGGTGGCCGCCCTCCACGGCCTGGACGCTGCTGCCGCCGCTCGCGCGGAGTTCACGGCGCGCTTCTCCAAGCGCTCTTTCGCGGACACCCAGAACCTTCCCATCATCTCGCTGAAGGACCACGCCGAGGAAACGCTCGGGGCGCTGATCAGCCGCATGCTGGACTTCGCTCCCAGCATCTCCGCCGTGCGCCGTGTGGCTCAGCAGAAGGGCCTCCGCCTGATCCGCGAGTCGAACGGAGACCAGCAGCCGACGCCACTCCCGGAGGCTTCTGTCCAGCAGACGCTCGGCGAAGTCGTCGGCGAGATCGGCGCGCTCGACGGTGCCGAGCTGTACCTCAAGGTCGGCCGTAAGGTCGCCCGCATCGACGTCTGAGATCAGACGCGGCGCCGACTCACGGTCATGGGTCGGTGTCCCTCGGGACTGTAAAACGTTCGGCCCTGTCTCACATTCGGTGGTGACGGAGAGTGTCGCTATCCGAGGAGGATGCGGTGGGGAAGAAGGGTGAAACCTGCTCGCCCGTGCATCTGGCGGGCGGTCCGCTTGGTCTTGGTGTTGACACCTTCAGTGGGGCCGTTGCTGTACGGAAGTGTGAGCGCGGTGATCACGGCGTCGCGGTCTCGGTCCAGGCCGCGGGGGAAGGCGTGCAGGTGAGGCAGATCGGCTGTGCGGACCTGGGTGATCCAGGGATCGAGCTTGGCGGCATGTTCTGGGCGAGGAGTCAGGAGTTCGGCGAAGTCCCGGATGCAGGCGGTCGGTTGGGTCATCTCAGGGCAGGCGGGGGTGAGCCGGGTCAGAAGATGGCGATTCTCGCTCTTGAGGTTGTCGGGTCGGGTGAGGATCATCCGAGCGAGGCGGCGCGGGGAGATGTGGCTGCGGTCGGCGTCCGCACGGCCCTGGTTGATGTACTTGTGCAGGAGGTTCAGGCAGCCGGTGAATCCGAGGGCCCTGATCTCTTCGAAGAGGTGCTGGGCGGGGACGCCGGGGTCCTCGGCCCGGTGTTTGCGCAGGTGCTCGCGGTAGGGGTCGAGGAGGCTGGCGCGATACTTGGGGACGCGGAGCATGCGCTCGGGCCGGTCGGCTCGCGCGTAGCGTTTGACGGTGTTCAGGGCCAGTTCCAGGCGGCGGGCGCATTCGAGCAGGTCCACGCCCTGATCGAGTGGGCCGTGGACCTGGTGTCAGCGTTCCAGGGTGGTCTGGGCGCGGGGTCCGTCGTAGATAGGCGCGTCCAGTACGGTGGCCCAGCAGGTGCTGTGCGCCTTGACCTCGCTCAAGACGGCTTCGCACAGGTTGTGCCACAGATGCCACCGATCACCGACCTGCGTCGCACGGGGCAGGGCGCGGCGGATGGCCTCGGCGTAGGTCGCGGAGCCGTCGCGGCAGACGACCTCGATGCCTGGATGTTCGCGTAGCCACTCCTCCAGGGTGTCTGCCGTGCGGTCGGGCAGTACGTCGATCCGCTCATGCGTCTCGGCGTCGATGTTCACGGTGGCGTAGCGGTGCCGCCGGCGCGGAGCGAAGTCGTCGACGCCGATCACGCGGGGCGTCCGCCCTGCGGGCGGCGGGATGCGCAACAGGGTACGCAGGGCCGTGTGACGCGAGACGCCCGACGCGGGTATCGCCAGCAAACGTGCCCCCGCCCGGCCCGCTGACTCCTTGACCACGGCCTTGGCTTGCCTGGTCAGGCGGGTGGTGCGTCGCTGGTATCGGTCCAGGACTCCGGGCACCTGCTCGCGGAAGGTATGTCGGCAGCCGCGGGTGGGGCACACCAGACGCCGTACCCGCACACGGACCACCACCCGTCGGCTGTCGATCGGTACGTCAGCCACAGTCCGCCAGTGGTAGCCGTGCACGCGCCCCGACGACGCCCCGCACACTGGGCAGACCGCCGTGTCCTGCGGCGTTCGTGCCCGCACCACGATCCGCTCGCCCTCGTCGGCCACATCCTCGATGACCAGCGGGGACAGACCCGAAAACACCATCTGCACAAGCTCGTTGACATCCTTCACGTGACTATCAACGACCTCCACGACTCTGCGTCACCACCGAATATGAGACAGGGCCGAACGTGTTTGACAGACCCTCATCACGTTCAACCCGGCCGCCCACGTCGAGATCGACCCCGTACGCAAGCCGAAGGCGCTCGTGTGGACGGACGAGAGGGTCGCCAAGTGGGAGCAGACGGGCGAGAAGCCGTCCCCCGTGATGGTCTGGACTCCTCAGCAGACCGGCGCCTTCCTCGACTTCGTCGCCGAGAACCGGCTGTACGCGATGTGGCATCTCATCGCCTTCCGCGGTCTCCGCCGTGGCGAGGCATGCGGGCAGCCGTGGTCGGAGACGAACCTCGACACCCACTCCCTCACTGTCTCCTCCCAACTCGTCCAGGACGGCTGGGAAGTGGAAGCGTCCGACCCCAAGACCGACAGCGGCTCCCGCGTGGTCGCCCTCGACGACGACACCGTCGACGTCCTGAAGCGCCACCGCGAGCGGCAGGACAAGGCACGCGAGGAGTGGGGCACGGCCTGGTTCGAGACCGGCCACGTCTTCACGCAGGAAGACGGCTCCTGGCTCCACCCGGGCAAGGTCACCGACCTCTTCGAACGCCTCGTCGCCGCCTCCGGCCTCCCGCCCATCCGCCTCCACGACCTGCGGCACGGCGCGGCCACCCTCATGCTCGCCGCCGACATCGACATCAAGATCGTGTCGGACACCCTCGGGCACAGCGACACCCGGATCACGCGCGACATCTACCAGAGCGTCCTCCCCCACGTCGGCAAGAGTGCCGCCGAGGCCACCGCGAAGCTCGTGCCTCTCCAGCGCAAGGCCGAGGCCGAGAAGGCCGCGCGCAAGGCCGCGAAAAAGGAGAAAGCCAGGAAGGCTGCGGCCAAGGAGGCCGACGCCGGCAAGGGCGGCAAGCCGAAGAAGGACAAGGCGAAAGCCCAGGCCAAGACCACCAAGAAGGCAACACGCCGCAAGCCCAAGAAGTAGGTCCCCGAGCGGCTCCGCTCACGCATCGCTCACGCAAGCAATCTCGCGGCACCCCGGCCGTGTGACGCGTCGTGCCCCGAGCAAGGAAAAACCCCAGGTCACGGCGAGTGAGTCCTGGGGTTCTTCTGAGCCGCCTTCGGGATTCGAACCCGAGACCTACGCATTACGAGTGCGTTGCTCTGGCCAACTGAGCTAAGGCGGCGCGCCCTGTCCGCACCATGATGCGATCAGCAGCGACGCCAAGTCTACACAGTTTCCGGGGGTGCTCCGCACCAGCCCGCAGCGGCGGCGTATGTGCAGGTCAGGGGCCTGGTGGGGGTCAGGAGCACTTCTTGCCGGCCGGGGGCGGGGTGCCCTCCAGGAGGTACGTGTTGATCGCCGTGTCGATGCAGTCGCTGCCCCGGCCGTACGCGGTGTGGCCGTCGCCCTCGTAGGTGAGGAGGGTGCCCGAGGAGAGCTGGTCCGCCAGGGACTCGGCCCAGGCGTACGGGGTCGCCGGGTCGCGGGTGGTGCCGACCACGACGATGGGGGCGGCGCCCTCGGCCTCGATGCGGTGGGCGGTGCCGGTGGCGGGGACGGGCCAGTAGGCGCAGTTCAGGGCCGCCCAGGCGAAGCCCTCGCCGAAGACCGGGGAGGCCTTCTCGAAGGAGGGGAGGGCCTTGGTGACGGCCTGGGAGGTGGCGAAGGCGGGCGGGAGGTCGAGGCAGTTCACCGCGGCGTTGGCGTACATCAGGTTGGCATACTTACCGCTCGGCTCGCGTTCGTAGTAGCTGTCGGCCAGGGCGAGCAGGCCGGAGCCGTCGTCCGCCTCGGCGGCGGTCAGCGCCTCCCGGAGCTGGGGCCAGGCCGTCTCGTCGTACATGGCGGCGATGACGCCCGTGGTGGCGAGGGATTCCCCGAGTTCGCGGGACTCGCCCGTGGGGATCGGCTCGGCGTCCAGCCTGTTGAACAGCTTCTTCAGCCGGGTCGCCGCGTCGTCGGCGGACGTGGTGCCGAGCGGGCAGTCCGACTTCTTCACGCAGTCCTGCGCGAAGGACTGGAACGCCTTCTCGAACCCCGCCGTCTGGTCCCGGTTCATCTCGATGGACGAGAGCGAGGGGTCCATCGCCCCGTCGAGGACCAGGCGGCCGGTCCGGCCGGGGAACAGCTCCGCGTACGTCGCACCCAGGTACGTCCCGTACGAGGCCCCGACGTAGTTCAAGTGCTCGTCGCCGAGCAGGGCGCGCAGCATGTCCATGTCGCGGGCCGTCTCCACCGTCGAGACGTGCGGCAGGACCTCGCCGGAGCGCTTCTCGCAGCCCGTGGCGAACTTCTTGAAGGCGCCGCTCAGTTTCGTGACCTCCGCGTCGTCGTCCGGGGTCTGGTCGACCTGCGTATAGGCGTCCATCTGGGCACTGGTCAGGCACTCGACGGGCTCGCTGCGCGCCACCCCGCGCGGGTCGATGGCCACCATGTCGTAGCGGGCGCGCACCTGGGCCGGGTAGCCGATCGCCGCGTAGCCCTGGAGATAGCCGATGGCCGATCCGCCGGGGCCGCCCGGGTTCACCAGGAGGGAGCCGATCCGCTTGCCGGGGCCGGTCGCCTTCTTCCGCGAGACCGCGAGCTTGATGTCGCCGCCGTCCGGCTTCGCGTAGTCGAGCGGCGCCTTCATCGTCGTGCACTGGAATCCGCTCACCCCACAGTCCCGCCAACTGAGGTGCTGCGCGTAGAACGGCTTCAGGGCCGCCGGCACGGCCGAGGGAGAGGCGGAGGCCGACTGCTCGGGGGACGAGGCACCCGAAGACGAGCTTCCACTGCTGCACCCTGAGATGAGCAGGCCGGCAGTGCCGAGCGCGAGGGCGAAGGTGCGGAACGGGCGCCTGGTGTCCATGCCCGGAGCGTAGCCGCCACCCCGCCGCTCGCCCGATTCCCTGCTCTTTCGGGTGATTCGGCGGACGAACCGGCACTGTCGGCGGCGGGGGTCGTGACGCCCGCCGCTGACTCCGGCCCGGCTCGGCCTCAGCCCGCGCGCAAGGCCATCGTCATCGCCTCAACCGCCAGCAGCGGCGCCACATTGCGGTCCAGGGCGCGGCGGCAGGCCGACACCGCCTCGATCCGGCGCAGCGTGCGCTCGGGGGTGGACGAGCGGGCGACGCGGTCCAGGGAGTCCTGGGCGTCGGCGTTGGCTATGGCGATCCGCGAGCCGAACTGAAGGGCGAGCACATCGCGGTAGAAGCCGGTCAGCTCGGTGAGCGCCAGGTCGAGGCTGTCGCGCTGGGTACGGGTCTTGCGGCGCTTCTGCTTGTCCTCCAGCTCCTTCATCACCCCCGCCGTGCCGCGCGGCATCCGCCCCCCGGCGGCGGCACCCAGCGCCGCCTTCATGTCTTCCGTCTCCTTGACGTCGATCTCCTCGGACGCCTGCTTCGCGTCATCGGTCGCCGTGTCGATGAGCTCCTGCGCCGCCTTGAGACAGCCCCCGATGTCCTCGACGCGCAGCGGAAGCTTCAGCACCGCGGCCCGGCGCGCCCGGGCCCGTTCGTCGGTGGCCAGGCGGCGTGCCCTGCCGATATGGCCCTGGGTGGCGCGGGCGGCGGCCGCGGCCCGCTCCGGATCGATGCCGTCCCGCCGGATCAGGACGTCGGCGACCGCGTCGACCGGCGGCGTACGGAGTGTGAGGTGGCGGCACCGGGACCGGATCGTCGGCAGCACGTCCTCCAGCGAGGGCGCGCACAGCAGCCACACCGTGCGCGGCGCGGGCTCCTCGACCGCCTTCAGGAGTACGTTGCCCGCGCCCTCGGTGAGGCGGTCGGCGTCCTCCATGACGATGACCTGCCAGCGCCCGACGGCCGGCGAGAGCTGGGCGCGGCGCACCAGCTCCCGGGTCTCCTTCACACCGATGGAGAGCAGGTCGGTCCGGATCACGTCGACATCGGCGTGCGTACCGATGAGGCTGGTGTGGCAGCCGTCGCAGAAGCCGCAGCCCGGAGCCCCGCCCAGGGCGCGGTCCGGGCTGGTGCACTGCAGGGCGGCGGCGAACGCCCGGGCGGCGGTGGACCGCCCGGAGCCCGGCGGGCCGGTGAACAGCCAGGCGTGCGTCATCTTCGATCCGGGCGGCACCGGCTCCCCCGCGGAGTTGGCGGTGACCAGCACGTCGGCATCCCGGGCGGCGGCACCGAGCTGCTCCTGCACCCGGTCCTGGCCGACCAGGTCGTCCCATACGGACATGGGTCACCGTCCTTCAGGCATCTGCGGTCGCGCCACCGTCCGTGGGGCGGCGGCGCGACCATGTGTGGCTCTCGTCGATCCGGCTTCCCATTGTGGGGGACGGGTCTGACAATGCGGACGCCGATGGCCCCGCACCCGTTCACGGGCGGGACCATCGGCGTATCCGGTCTCGGTGTCGTACCCGGTGTCCGGTCAGCGGCGCGGCCGTCGTCCCCGGCCGCCCGAGGACTCCGGGCCCTCGTCGTCATGACCGCCCAGCAGCTCGTCGGCCAGGCTGGGCAGGTCGTCCAACGGGGTCTCCTCCGCCCAGTCGGGGCGGGGCCGCCGGGGCCGGCGGGAGCGCGGCTGCTGGTTCTCGGCCTGCCGCGGGTCCGCGTGCGGATCGGTGATCTGCGGCAGCTCGCGGGTGCGCTCGTTCTCACCCTCCGCCGCGGAGCCGGCCGGGCGCTCGTCCCGGAAGATGCCGCGCGGCACCCGGTCGGCGGGGTCGGAGGCCCGTGCGCCGCCGCGGCCGGAGCCCCGGCCCGTACCCCGTCCGTGGTCCTCACCCGCGTCCCGCACCGCCGGGAGCACCGTCGTCTCGTCGGCGGAGCCGGGGGGCTCGGTCGTGTCCGAGAACTTCGGGAGCATCGTCGTCTCGGCCTCGTCCGACGGCCGGTCCGGCCGGTCCGGCCGGTCCACCGGGGAGGGCACCGGCTGAGTGACCTCGTTCGGGTTGACGTTCGGGCTGACGATCGGGGTGGGCACCGTCAGCTCACTGTCGGGAGCGGACGGCGAGGAGTCCCGGGAGTTCCGGTCCTCGGCCTCCTGCCGCAGCCGGGCCTCCTCCTCGCGAGCGGCCTGTGCACGAGCCCGCTCCGCAGCGGCTTCCGCCTCGGCCCGTGCCTCCGCTTCCGCCTGGCGGCGGGCGGCCTCGGCGCGCAGCAGGGCCTCCTCGGCCTTGCGCTGCTTCTCCAGCCGCTTGGCCTCGGCCTCCTGCCGCAGCCGGGCCTGTTCCTCCGCCTGGCGGCGCAGCCGGGCCTGTTCGGCCTCGTAGGCCGCCTCCTCGGCCTCGCGGCGGGCCCGCTCCTCCTCGGCGACCCGGCGGGCCTCCTCGGCACGCTGCCGGGCTTCCTCCTCGGCGACCCGGCGGGCTTCCTCCGCACGCTGCCGGGCTTCCTCCTCCTGCCGTTCGGCCTCGCGGCGGCGGGCTTCCTCCTCCTCGCGGCGCTTGCGCTCCTCCTCCTCGGCGCGGAGTTTGGCGAGCTGCTCCTGCCGTTCGCGCTCCAGGCGCTCTTCCTCCGCCTTGCGCGCGGCCTCCTCCTCGGCGCGGCGCCTGGCCTCCTCCTCGGCGGCCTTGCGGGCCTCCTCACGGGCCTTGATCTCGGCCTCGGAGAGTGGCAGGAGCCGGTCGAGCCGGTGGCGTACGACTGTGGTGATCGACTCCGGGTCCTGGCCGGCGTCCACCACGAGGTAGCGCGTCGGGTCGGCTGCGGCCAGCGTCAGGAAGCCGGAGCGCACGCGGGCGTGGAACTCGGGCGGCTCGGACTCCAGCCGGTCGGGCGCCTCGGTGAACCGTTCCCTCGCGGTCTCCGGGTCGACGTCCAGGAGCACCGTCAGGTGCGGGACGAGTCCGCTCGTCGCCCAGCGCGAGATCCGGGCGATCTCGGTCGGCGCCAGGTCGCGGCCCGCGCCCTGGTAGGCGACGGACGAGTCGATGTAGCGGTCGGAGATGACGATCGCGCCGCGTTCCAGGGCCGGGCGGACGACCGCGTCGACGTGCTCGGCGCGGTCGGCGGCGTACAGCAGGGCCTCGGCCCGGTTGGAAAGACCGGCCGACGACACGTCGAGCAGGATGGAGCGCAGCCGCTTGCCGACGGGGGTCGCACCCGGCTCGCGGGTGACGACGACCTCGTGGCCCTTGGCCCGTATCCACCCGGCGAGCGCCTCGACCTGTGTGGACTTGCCCGCTCCGTCGCCGCCCTCCAGGGCGAGGAAGAAGCCGGTCGTGGCGGGGGCGACCGCCGGGTCGCCGCCGCGCAGCGCCTCGCGCAGGTCGCGCCGCAGCGGTACGCCGGAGCGGTCGTCCGTCTTCGCGAGGACGATCGCGGCGACCGGCAGCAGCAAGGCGCCGACCAGCATCAGCGTGAACGCCGCGCCGCCGTGGGCGAAGACGAAGTCGCCCACGGTCAGCCGGTGGGTGCCGATGGCCGCGGCCACCAGGGGGCCGCCGACCGCACCGAGTGCGATCAGGACCCGGACGACGGCCTGGAGGTGTTCGGTGGTCCTGGCCCGGCGGGTTTCCTCGGTCTCCTGGTCGACGAGGACATGACCGGTGTTCGCGGCGACGCCCGCCGCGTACCCGGCGAGTACGGCGAGCAGGACGACGGTCGCGGTGTCGGGCACCAGGCCCATCGCGAGGAGGGCGATGCCCGTGACGGCGGTGGCCAGCGAGAGCAGCCGCCGCCGCGACAGGGTCGGCAGCACCTTCTGCGCGGTACGGATACCGACGCCGGTGCCGCCGGTCAGGGCGAGGATCAGCAGTGCGAGGGTGACGGGACCGCCGCCGAGATCGGTGGCGTGCAGCACGGCGACCGCCGCCGCCGCGGCGATGACCCCGGCGACGGCCGCGCAGGTGGCGACGATCAGCGGGATGGCACCGGTGCGGCCCTTGTCGGGGCCGTTCCCCGTCGACGGCCGCCGCAATCCTTCGAGCGGCGAGCGCGGGCGGGGCGTCTGCGTACCGGGCAGTTCCAGGAAGTACAGGGTGGAGATGGAGGCGGAGAACAGCCCGGCCGCGACGTACGAGCCGAGGGCCGCCTGGTGGAAGGAGAACCAGTCGAGGCCGGAGCCCAGCAGGTTGCCGATGACCGTGGCGACCAGCAGGACGGCCGCGGCGACCGGAACGGCCGCGAAGTCCGTACGCAGGGAGAGCCGGCGCAGTGTGTCCAGGTGGTCCGGCAGCGGGCGCACGGCGGCGCCCTCGATCGGCGGGGCGGGCAGCAGCGCGGGGGCCGCGCTCTCCTTGGCGACCGTCCACAGGCGTTCGGCGGCGCCGGTCACGAAGACGGTGACGAGGATCAGCGTGAGCGCGTTGGCGGGCGTCCAGTCGATCCACAGCGGCGCGACGACCAGCAGCGCGAGCCGCAGCCCGTCGGCACCGATCATCAGCCATCGCCGGTCGAGCGGCCCGCCCGGCGCGGTCAGGGTCGTCAACGGCCCCAGGAGTACGGCTCCGAAGAGCAGGGTGGAAATAATCCGGGCCCCGAACACAGCGGCGACGGCAAAGGCCGCCCCGCGGTATCCGGTCCCGAATGAGCCCTCGATGACCGCCGCTTGCAGCGACAGCAACACCAGCACGAGAAGGGCGAGTGCATCGCCGGTACTGCCGACGAGCTGGGCGCTCCACAACCGCTTCAGCGGGGGAACACGCAACAGGGCTCGTACGGCGCGCTCGCGTGAGTCTGCGGCAAGTGTGTCGGAGGTGGGGCTCACGACCGTAGGCTGCTCGGCTCGCGTCATCCGCCCAGCCTATCGGGACGGTCCCGCTACCCGTGTCCCGCATCCGAACATACGCCCACAACCACCCCCGAACCGCTGCCCGACCACCCCCACCAGGCACATCACCCCAGCCCGGCCAGCGCTCTACTCCCCAGCCCCGCCGACGCCCCACTCCCCAACCCCGCCGACGCCTTGCTTTCCAGCCCCGCCGACGTTGGAGGCGCGGAGCCCGGGGCAGAGCCCCACCCACCAGCCCCGCCGA
Source organism: Streptomyces sp. A0958 (assembly GCF_004795035.1). GTDB lineage: Bacteria > Actinomycetota > Actinomycetes > Streptomycetales > Streptomycetaceae > Streptomyces. Next base: position 74,349 of record NZ_SSBK01000026.1, on the reverse strand, counting down.
CGCCCCACTCCCCAACCCCGCCGGCGCATTGTTTTCCAGCCCCGCCGGCGTTTGAGGCGCGGGGCCCGGGGCAGAGCCCCGGTTACGGGAAGGGGCGGGGAGGGGACAAGCCCGCCGCAGGCGCCCACCCCCCGAAGCCCCCAGCCTCAAAGGGCCGCAGGGCCCCAGGACACTCAGAGGGCCAGGGCCTGGGCCAGGGCCCAGAAGGCCCCAGGACTCAGTCCTCCGCCCCCGCCCCCGAAGCCGCCGACTTCTTGGCCACAGCCTTCTTCGCCCCAGCAGCAGTCTTCTTCGCAGCCCCGGCCGTCTTCTTGGCGGCCCCAGCCGTCTTCTTCGCCGCGGTCTTCTTCGCGGCCCCCGCCGCCTTCTTCGCAGGAGCCTTCTTCGCCGCGGCCTTCTTCGCCGTCTTCTTCTTCGCCGGCCCCTTGGCCCGCTTCTCGGCGAGGAGCTCGTATCCGCGCTCCGGCGTGATGTCCTCGACGCTGTCGTCGGTGCGCAGCGTCGCGTTCGTCTCGCCGTCGGTGACGTACGCGCCGAAGCGCCCGTCCTTCACGACGACCGGCGACCCGCTCACCGGGTCGGTGCCCAGCTCCTTCAGCGGCGGCTTGGCCGCGGCCCGCCCCCGCTGCTTAGGCTGCGCGTAGATGGCGAGGGCCTCTTCGAGCGTGATGTCGAAGATCTGGTCCTCGGAGGTGAGCGACCGCGAGTCCGTGCCCTTCTTCAGGTACGGGCCGTAGCGGCCGTTCTGCGCGGTGATCTCGACGCCCTCGGCGTCCTCGCCGACGACTCGCGGCAACGACATCAGCTTGAGCGCGTCGGCCAGCGTCACCGTGTCGAGCGTCATCGACTTGAAGAGCGAGGCGGTCCGCGGCTTCACCGCGTTCTTGCCGGTCTTCGGCGTGCCCTCGGGCAGCACCTCGGTGACGTACGGCCCGTAACGCCCGTGCTTGGCGACGATCTGGTTCCCGCTCACCGGGTCCGCGCCGAGCTCGAAGTCACCGCTCGGCTTGGCCAGCAGCTCCTCCGCGTACTCGACGGTCAGCTCGTCGGGCGCCAGGTCATCGGTGATGTCCGCCTTCTGGTAGCCCTCGGCGTCCTTCTCGCCCCGCTCGATGTACGGGCCGTACTTGCCGACGCGGAGCTTGATGCCGTTGCCGACGGGGAAGGAGGAGATCTCCCGGGCGTCGATCGCGCCGAGGTCGGTGACGAGCTCCTTGAGCCCGCCGAGGTGGTCGCCGTCGCCGTTGCCCGCGTCGGAGGCCGCACCGGCACCGGCCGCGCCGTCCCCGTCCTGCGCGCCGAAGTAGAACCGCCTCAGCCACGGCACGGACTGGGCCTCACCGCGTGCGATGCGGTCGAGGTCGTCCTCCATGCGGGCCGTGAAGTCGTAGTCCACGAGCCGGCCGAAGTGCTTCTCCAGCAGGTTGACCACGGCGAAGGACAGGAACGACGGCACGAGGGCCGTGCCCTTCTTGAACACGTAGCCGCGGTCGAGGATCGTCCCGATGATCGACGCGTACGTCGACGGGCGGCCGATCTCGCGCTCTTCGAGCTCCTTGACCAGCGAGGCCTCGGTGTAACGAGCCGGCGGCTTCGTCGCGTGGCCGTCGACCGAGAGCTCGTCGGCGGACAGCGCGTCGCCCTCGGCGACCTGCGGCAGCCGCCGCTCGCGGTCGTCGAGCTCGGCGTTCGGGTCGTCGGCGCCTTCGACGTAGGCCTTCATGAAGCCGTGGAAGGTGATCGTCTTACCGGACGCGGAGAACTCGGCGTCCCTGCCGTCGCTCGCCCGGCCGCCGATCTTGACGGTGACGGAGTTGCCGACCGCGTCCTTCATCTGGGAGGCGACGGTCCGCTTCCAGATCAGCTCGTAGAGCCGGAACTGGTCGCCGGTGAGGCCGGTCTCGGCAGGCGTGCGGAAGCGGTCGCCGGAGGGGCGGATCGCCTCGTGCGCCTCCTGCGCGTTCTTGACCTTGCCGGCGTACGTGCGCGGCTTGTCGGGCAGGTAGTTCGCCCCGTACAGCTGCGTGACCTGCGCCCGGGCCGCGGCGATCGCGGTGTCCGAGAGGGTCGTGGAGTCCGTACGCATATAGGTGATGAAGCCGTTCTCGTACAGCTTCTGCGCGACCTGCATGGTCGCCTTCGCCCCGAAGCCCAGCTTCCGGCTCGCCTCCTGCTGGAGGGTCGTCGTACGGAAGGGCGCGTACGGGGAGCGGCGGTACGGCTTCGACTCGACGGACCGCACGGCGAACGCGGAGTCGGCGAGCGCGGCGGCCAGGGCGCGGGCGTTCGCCTCGTCCAGGTGCAGCGTCTGGCCGGAGGCGGACTTGAGCTGCCCGTCCGGACCGAAGTCGCGGCCCTGGGCGATCCGGCGTCCGTCGACGGCGCTGAGCCGGGCCGTGAACGTCGAGGGGTCGGAGGCGTCGCCGCCCCGCCCGGTGGCGAAGGTGCCGGTCAGGTCCCAGTACTCGGCGGATCGGAAGGCGATGCGCTCGCGCTCCCGCTCGACGACGAGCCGGGTGGCGACGGACTGGACGCGGCCGGCGGACAGCCGCGGCATGACCTTCTTCCACAGGACCGGCGAGACCTCGTAGCCGTAGAGGCGGTCGAGGATGCGGCGGGTCTCCTGGGCGTCGACCATGCGCTGGTTCAGCTCGCGCGGGTTGGCGACGGCGGCCCGGATCGCGTCCTTGGTGATCTCGTGGAAGACCATCCGGTGGACCGGGACCTTGGGCCGCAGGACTTCCTGCAGGTGCCACGCGATGGCTTCGCCCTCGCGGTCCTCATCGGTGGCGAGGAAGAGTTCGTCGGACTCGGCCAGCAGCTGCTTCAGCTTCCTGACCTGGGCCTTCTTGTCGGCGTTGACGACGTAGATCGGCTGGAAGTCGTGCTCGACGTCCACGCCGAGCCGACGCACCTCGCCGGTGTACTCGTCCGGCACCTCGGCGGCGCCGTTCGGGAGGTCGCGGATGTGCCCGACGCTCGCCTCGACGACGTATCCGGGGCCGAGATAGCCCTTGATCGTCTTCGCCTTGGCAGGCGACTCGACGATGACGAGTCGGCGGCCGCCCTGTGCGGTCTCGCTGGTCGGGGACAACTTCGCTCTTCTCTCCGGTCGACGCTCGGTGGGCATCAGGGCAGCGCAGGGGCGCTGCCGACAGTGCTGTCGCTGCGGAGTGTGACGGTACAACCCGCCCCCGTGTCAAACGGCAAAAGCCCGCAACGGCCACTCGAACGGTAACCCGACTTCCGCCATTCCTGCCGCCCGGCCCGCTCGGTCCGCCGTGTGCAGGGTCACTGCCTGCGGGTTTCGGAGCCACCTCGGCCGCCCTGCGGGGGCCGGGGAGGAGGGGCGGGACGCCCGGGCGTGTTCCGGCGGCCGGAGGAGCGCCGCCGCCGGGGCGGGTCCGGGAGCGCGGTGCGGGCGCGGACTCAGACGTGGCCGAAGCACCACACCCCGAGGACGAGGAAAAGTACGCCGAACACAGTGGCGAGTGCGGTGGAGACGGCGGGGCTCACCCGGTACACCACCGGCGCGCGGTGCAGCACGCGCGCCCCCGTCCACAGCAGCAGTGCCGCACCGAACAGCGCGAACGCCGTCCCGGCGAACACAGCGGGTCCTCTCTCCATCCCGTACGCCTCCCTCTCCCCCTGATCCCCTGGCTTGGCTTCTCGTTCCTGGGTTCGCAGGGAGGCTCCCACCACGGAACGTCGCGAACGCCAACGCCTGGTGAACAGCGGAGGCTTTCGGAGCGCAGCGAAGGAACGGGCCCCGGCGCCCCGACCATGGCCGAACTCACACCGGGCCCTTCACGCCGCACCGCTCACATCACGTCGAGCGTCGCGCGCCGCCTGCTCCCCCGTTCGAACACCGCGAGGAGCACGACGGCGAGCAGCGCGTTCCCCGTCCCCGTCGCCAGCTCGGCCGCGACGCCCCGGCCGTCGAACCCGGCCCCGGCGGACAACTGACGTGCCGCGTCGGCGGCGTGAGTCAGCGGCAGTACGTCCCCGAGGGCGCGCATCCACCCCGGCAGGGTCTGCCGGGGCACGTTGGCACCGGTCAGAAGCAGGAGCACGGAGCTGGCCACGTTCGATACGAGGAAGACGTCGCGGAACCGCAGCCCCAGCGCCCCCAGCGCCCCCAGCGCCAGGCCGAAGGCGGAACACCCCGCGGCGGCGGCGAGCAGCACCGCTCCGAGCCCCGGCAGAGCCGCAACCGGAATGCGCAGACCGAGGAGGAGGCAGGCGGCGGAGAGCGTGAAGACACTGATGACGAGGCCGTTCAGCACATACGGGAGCGCGCGTCCGAACCAGAGCGGAGCCCGGTTCCGAGGGCTGAGCAGCACCGCGCCGAGCGTCCCGTACGGCCGCTCGTTGGCAACGGCCATCGTCCCGCCGTAGACGCAGGCGGTCGACGCGGAGATCACGGCGTTGCCGAGCAGATAGAACTGGTCGTCGGCGATCTGGAGCTGCCGACCCAGGAAGACGAAGAAGAGGAGTTGCAGCAACGGGCCGACGAGCAGGGTGCCGATGAACATGGGCGGCGTCGTCCAGTTGAAGAGCGCCCGGTAGGACAGGGCGCCACCGATCACGACGAGCCGCCACGCGGAAACGATCCGGCGGTAGAGGCTCGGGGCGTGATCCGGGGTGTGGGGCGGGGCTCCGTGTGCGGTGTACGGGCGGGCATGCGGGCAACTCCTGGGGTGGGACCGGGCTGGACCGGACTGGACTTCTAGGTATTCGGGGCGGGTGTCAGGCCAGGGAGAGGGTCGCGGCGGCCCTCGCACGCTGTTCGACCCTCCCCAGAACGAGGACGGCGAGCAGCGCGTACAGCGCGCCGAGCGCGAGGGCCACGCCCATGGGGACCAGCACCTCACCGGCTCCCGAGCTGCCGGAGGCCGCCGCGTGCACCGCGCGGGAGCCCCAGTGGTGGGGAGCGCCCAGGAAATCGGACGCGTCCAGTCCGGCAGCACGGTAACGGGCACGAGCATCCCGGACAGCAGCCACACGGGCGCGTCCAGCGGGTTGGCCAGCGCGTTCGCGTTGCGCAGCAGCACGAACGTCGCGGCGAGCAGCAGCCCCGTCATCCCGAGCGAGAGCACGCAGACCGGGACGGCGACCAGGCAGAGCACCGGATGCGCGCAGTCGAGCGGCACGTCGAACAGCACGGCGCCCCAGATCACCGTCGCGCCCATGGCGTACGTGCCGATGACGGCGGTGGCCAGGGTGATGGGCAGCAGGACGAGGGAGAGCGAGGTGGGAGAGGCGACGAGCGTCTCCAGCGTGCCGAGCCAGCGCTGGTTCTGTACGGCTCCGCCCGACCCGAAGAGCGCCGAGGACCAGATGCCCATCAGCCCGGCGCCGACCCGCCGTGAGCAGCCGGTCGGGGTCGTCGGCGGCGCGGAAGAGGTAGACGGAGAGGGTCGCGTACACCAGGGGTACGAGGACGGCGAAGGTGATTTCGAGCGGTGAACGGCTCATGTACGAGACGTGCGTACGCACGCCGACGAGGATCAGGCGCAAGGCCCTGCCGAGGCTCATGCCACAACCTCGCCGTCGACAACCCCGCCGTCGACCCGCCCGACCTCCGCGGCCTCCGAGGCCTCCGAGGCCTCCGCGGCCTCCGCATCAGCTGCCTCGGCGGCTTCCGCGTACGCGCCTCGGCCGACTCGTGGGCCTTGCCCGGATCGGGGGCCTTGCTCGGATCGGGTGCCCTGCCCGCCCCAGGTGTCGCACGCGCCTCGGACGCCATGCTCGCCTCGGATGTCGCATCCGCCCCGGGTGTCGCATCCGCACCGGATGTCGCATCCGCCTCCTCGACAATCGCGATGTAGGCGTCCTCCAGCGTGGGTTCGCGGGTGACGACCCGTCCGACCCGGACCCCGTCGAGCTCGGCCAGCACCTGGGCGTGCAGGTCCGCGCCGGGCTCCGTCTGCACGATGACGGCCTGTCGGCTCCCCCGGTCCTCGGCGGCCACCCCGTGCACGCCCGCCACGGCACGGATGCGTTCGAGGTGGTCCTCGCCCGCCCCGTACGCCTCGACCTCCAGGATGTCGCGTTCCTGGACGCGCGACTTGAGCCGGTCCGGCGTGCCCAGGGCCCGGATGGTGCCGCCCGCAATGACCGCGATCCGGTCGCTCAAATCGTCCGCCTCCGCCATCTAATGCGTGGTCAGGAGCACGGTGGTGCCGGCGGCCCGCAGATCGGCGACGGTACGGCGCAGATCGCGCGCCGCCACCGGGTCCACGCCGCTCGACGGTTCGTCGAGGAACAGGACATCGGGCCGGTGCAGCAGGCCGCGCGCGATGTGCAGCCGCTGCCGCATGCCCCGCGAGTACCCCTCGACGCGCTCCTTCTCCCGCCCGGCAAGACCGACCAGATCGAGCAGTTCGGCGATCCGCCGCTTCTGGTCACGCGGCTCGACGCCGTACAGCTCGGCGAAGTAGCGCAGGTTGTCGAGGGCGGAGAGCCGGTCGTACAGGCCCCGGTCGCCGCCGAAGACGTAGCCGATCCTGCGGCGTACGGCGACGGGGTCGGACGCCACGTCGTGCCCCAGCACCCGGGCCGTGCCGGAGGTGGGCAGCAGCAGGGTGTTGAGCATCTTGATGGTGGTGGTCTTGCCGCGCCGTTGGGCCCGAGGAGGCCGAAGAGTTCGCCGCGCGCCACCTCGAAGGTGAAACCGCGCACGGCTTCGGTCTCGGTGCGGCGCGGACGCAGGAAGCCGGTCCGGCTGGTGTAGGTGCGGCGCAGGTTCTTCGCCTCGATCGCAAGCAGGGCGCGGACGCTGGGCCCGGCCCTGCCACCCCCGCCATCAATTCGGAGCCGCCCGAATCGTCCGGCCCGCCCTCAGCCCCCTTCCGCCTGGTCCGCGCCCCTCAGGACACCGCGCGCAGCACGTCCTCCCCTGACAGCAGCGCGAGGAGGGCGCGCCCGCTGTCGGTGAGCTGGTAGTACACGCTGCGCCCGATCCGGTGGCGGGTGACGACATCCGCGCCGGCGAGGACGGACAGGTGCTCCGAGACCGTGCTCGGCGCGAGCCCCAGCCGGTCGGCTATCCCGGCCGTGGTGAACGGCCGCCGAGCTGCCGCAGGACCGGTGCGCGGCCCCGCCCCAGCAGCAGCCCGAGCCGGTCGCCGCTGTCGGCCCGTTCTGCGGGCCGTTCGCGCAAGGCGCCCGCACCACGGGCCTGGAAGGACACCATCAGTACGTCGGGGTCGTCGGTGGAGCAGAGCCGGCAGCCCTCCGCGAAGACGAGGGGTACGAGCAGCAGGCGTCGCTCCCCCGCCCGGTACTCCGCGTCGATGTGCTTCGTCAGCTCCAGGACGGGCGGCTCCCATTTGGCCCGGCTCTCCAGCTCGGTGAAGAGCGCGTCCACACCCTCGGTGGTGAAGGTGTGGGCCCGTATGAGCACCTCGTCCTCGACCAGGCGGCGCATGACGGGCCAGTGAGCGGCCATCGCCCCTTCCCAGTACGCGGCATACGCATCGGCGAGCGCCCCGCAGGCGGCCTCGGGATCGACGAGGTACGGGCGCACGTGCGGGTGGTCCTGGAGCCCCGGATAGTGCTCGGCGACTCCGGCCCGTACGACGTCGGCCGGGGTGGCCCGGATGGTGTCGAGCTCGGTCTCGACGGACGCTGCTCCGACCGGCCGGGGCAGCAGGAAGTCCGGGAACTGGTGGGGCCGTCGATCAACAGCCGGAGCGCATGCGTCCGGTCGTCCTCGCGCAGCACCTCGCGGGCCCGCACCACCCATTCCTCGTAGGGACGGGAGGGGTGGCGGTGCGGCATCGCGAGATGGAGGCTGCGGAAGGCGTCCCACAGGGGGCTGATGGCGATCCAGGTCGCGCCGAGCGACGCCTCGTCCAGCTCGATCCGGATCATCCGGCCACCTGCCCGCCCGGGGGCAGCGGCTCCAGGAAGCCTTCCTCGACCAGCAGCCGGATGGCCTGCGGGGTGCGGTCGCGCAGAAGCACCGGGTCCTCGTTCATCAGCTGGGCGATGGCGTCCAGGATGCGCCCGGCGGGCAGCGAGCCGTCGCACACGCCCGCGAACCCCGCCCCCACCGCGTCGACCTTCGTCGCCCGCCGCATGCCCCGGCTCTGACGGAGCACCACATGCTCGGGGTCCTCCGCTCCGGGGAGCCCGACCTGCTCCTGCACCACCTCGGCGGCCAGGGTGAAATGCGCGGCCAGGAGCGCCGCGTCGTCCTGCTCACGCAGATAGTCCTGGCGGGCGAAGTGCGCCTCGATGGCGGGGCCGAGCGGCTGCTCCACCGCGTGCGGCCACTCCTCGATCACGATGGAGGGCTCACCGGCGGCGGCCGCGGCGGACTTCCGCAGTGTGATCCAGCCGAAGCCGACGCTCTTCGCCCGGCGGGCCTCGAACTCATCCAGCCAGGCGTCGTACCGCGCCTCGTACTCCGCCGGGTCCGTGCGGTGGTCGCCGCTGTCGCGCAGCCACAGCTCGGCGTACTGCGTGACGTCCTGGGCCTCGCGCTGCACGATCCAGGCATCGCAGCCGTCCGGCACCCACGAACGCACCCGGTCCTGCCACTCCTCGCCCTCGGTGTGCTGCCAGTTGGCCAGGAAGTGGGCGAACCCGCCCTCGTTGAGCCGGTCGCCCGTCTGCTGCACAAGGGTCCGGCACAGGTCGTCGCCGGCCATGCCGCCGTCGCGGTAGGTGAGCCGGGCGCCGGGCGAGATGACGAACGGCGGGTTGGAGACGATCAGGTCGAAGGTCTCGGCGCCGACCGGCTCGTACAGGGAACCCTCGCGCAGGTCGGCCGGTGCGGCGCCGGACAGGGCGAGGGTGAGCCGGGTGAAGGCGAGGGCGCGCGGGTTGAGGTCGGTGGCCGTGACCCTCGTGGCGTGCTGCGCGGCGTGCAACGCCTGGATGCCGGAGCCGGTACCGATGTCGAGGGCGGAGGCGACGGGCCGGCGGACGGTGATCCCGGCCAGAGTGGTTGACGCTCCGCCGATACCGAGGACGACGCCCTTCTCGCGCGAGCCGATACCGCCCGCGCCACCCACCGCGCAGCCCAGGTCGGAGACGATGAACCAGTCCTGGCCCTCCGGCCCGCTGTACGGCCGCACGTCAACGGTCGCCCGCACCTCGCCGTCCGTCTCGGTCAGCCAGCCGTCCGCCACGCACTCCACCAGCGGGAGCACGGCGGCGGCCCGCCCGGCCGGAACGGGGCGCTGGAGCAGGAAGAGCCGCACCAGCGTGTCGAGCGGGGCCTCGCCCCGCGTGGCGCGCAGTGCCGGAACCGTCTCGCTGCGGGCGAGCGCGGCGTAGGCGGGCGCGCCGAGCTGGTCGAGGAGCCCGTCGGCGGTGAAGGCGGCGGCGAGCAGGGCTTCGCGGAGCCGGGGCGTGTGGTCTGCCGCGGGCAGGTCTGCTGCGAAAAGGCTGGTCTTACTCACGTGACCCATTGTGAGGGGTACCACTGACAACGGCAGCGGCCCGGCCGCCGCCCTGCGCGTTCCAGGGGCGTGCCGGGCCGCTTGTCCGAGGCCGGTCGGCCGTGACCGTGGCCGCGACGGCCGTCCGGCCGGTTACGCCTTCTTGCTGGGCGACACGGACGGGGACGCTTCCTTCGACGGCTCGGAGTCGTCCGACGAGCCGGTCGAGGGCGAGGCCGAGGCGGTCGGCTTCTGGCAGCCCTCCTGCTTGGCCATCGCGGTGCCGACCTCGCCGGACTGGAGCTTGTTCAGCGCCTGGTCGCCGTTGGTGCTGATCTTGTTCAGTTCCTCCGCGATGTCCTTGAGGCCGTCGGCGAACTTCGCCTGGTCCTTCGTCTCCAGGGCGTCGACCTTCTTCTGCAGCTTCGCGTAGGCGGCGGAGGAGGAATTGAGCTCCTTCACGGCTTCCTTCTGCGTGGTCTCGCCGTCGTCGACCGGCGGCGGCCCAGCCGATTCGACGGCGGAGCCCAGCGCCTTGTACGCCTGCGAGATCTGCTGGAAGGCGGCCGAGTCGGTCTCCTGGACGTCGGCGGGCTTGCTGTTGTCGGAGGTCTGCTGCTGGATGGAGGCGTTGGCGTTCGCGATCTTCTGCAGCTGGGGCTGGACCTGGTCGCAGACCTCCTTGGCCCAGTCGTTCACCTTGTCGTCGCTGTCGTCGCTGCAGCCCGACAGCGTCAGTACCAGTACCGCACCGCCGGACAGTGCGGCTGCAAGCTTCTTGTTCACCGGATTGGTCCCTTCCAAGGCTCTCGGCCCCGGAACTTACACGCCGAACGCCCTCCATCCGGGTGCCAGTCGTCCGGTAGGACAGCTTTTGCAGCCATTTGCACCAAGGGAAACGAGGGAGATACAACTCACCCACACGGCCCCCACCAACGGGAACGCGCGAACGGATCACCACTCGTACGAGGAGGCGCGAGAAGGCAGACGAAGACGCGCGCAGTGAACACCGCATCAAAAGACCTCAGTCACCGCACTACTGACCGCCAATCACCTGCCGAGCTGCCTGTACGCCGCACCTCGCCCGTCCCCGCTGCCGGGGTCGCCGACGGCGCTCCCCCGCCGCTTGGAGACGTACACCGCGCCCGACGACGGCCGACGCGAGCAAGGGGTTGATCGCAAGCACGGCCGTGTCCTTGAACGGGTCACCGATGACGGTCGCGGCATGGGCGTCGCTCCCCTGCCGCCGTAATGACAGTCCAGCTTCTTGTCCCAGGCACCGCCGGAACTGGCGAGGAAGGCCGCCATGAGTGTGCCGGTGTCGATCGCACCGACGGGATACGAGCCGAGCCCGCCGAGGCCGAAGGCGAATCCGACCGCGATGGTGCCAGTACCGCCAGCAGACCGGCGTCACCGGCTCGCGCAGCGCGTCCTTGGTGCAGATGTCGACGACGCGCCCGTACTCCGGCTTCTCTTCGTAATCCATGATCCCGGGATGCTCGCGGAACTGCCGCCGCACCTCGTGAACGACGGCGCCCGCGGACTGTGACACGACGTTGATGGCGAGCCCGACGAGCAGCGCGGTGTAGACGGCGGACTCCAGCCCAAGGGAGATCCGGCGAGCACGACGGTGGCCGGGCCGGTCAGCGAGGACGTGCCGATGTCCCGCACCGGGCGCCGGCTGGTCTCCGTGAGGTAGCCGGTCAGCTCCGGTCAGCTGCTGGATCAGGGCCGCCGGCACGATGCCGATGGCGACGGCCACGAGGGCGAAGACGCGCGGATCGCCGCCGTGCGAGGTGATGGCCGTGCCGCCGACACCGTCGAGCTCCGCGTACGAGGAGGGCAGGTAGACGAAGACCGCGACTGCCGCCAGGACGAGTGAGATCACCACGGAGGCGAGGAAACCGCGGTTGATGGCGGACACACCGCTTCGGTCCCTGTGCCTCGGGGCGACCGCGAAGATACCGATCATTGCTGGTGACGACGCCGATGGCCGTAACGATCAGGGGGAGGGCCGGCCCCGAGTCACCGAAGGCCGCCTTGCCGAGGATCAGCGCGGCGACCAGCGTCACGGCGTACGACTCGAAGAGGTCGACGGCCATGCCCGCGCAGTCACCAACTTTGTCGCCCACGTTGTCCGCGATGGTGGCGGCGTTGCGCGGGTCGTCCTCCGGGAGGCCCTGTTCCGCCTTGCCCCACGAGGTCGGCACCGACGTCGGCGGCCTTGGTGAAAATCCCGCCGCCGACCCACCACCAAATGCAGTAATGACGCAGACGAATTTCCCGTAGATCACCGATCAAGGAAAAATGAAAAAGACCCTGCTCAGCAGGGCCTTGGGAAGCCGCGGGTAGCTGCGGGCAGCCGCGGGGAAAGGCTGCGGGGCCCGACCCACGTGGCCGGCTCCGGCGCCGGCCTACGCCCGGTCCGCCCGGTCGAACGGGGATGCGCGGCGGGGTGCGCGGCTCAGGGCAGTACGGCCACCGGCGTCTTGGGCCAGCTCATCCGGATCACTCCGCCGTCCGCACCGGACCTGACTTCGACGTCGTCGACGAGACCACTGATGACCGCGAGGCCCATCTCGTCCTCGTCGTCGGCCTCCGGTTCGGGCTCGTCGAGCCCACCGCCGGACACGACACCGCGCCGTCCGGAGGCCCCACCGGGCACGGAGCCGTCGGCGCCGGGGCCCGGCACCTCGTCACCGACCTCGATGGAGAACGCCTTCTCCTCCTCGATCAGGAAGACCGTGACAGGAGCCGTGATGCCATGGCTGCGGTGCAGCCCGACGGCCCGGCTGCATGCTTCCCCCACGGCGAGTCGGACCTCGTCGAGCACGGCCTCGTCGACCCCGGCCCGGCGCGCCACGGCCGCCGCCACGAGACGGGCAGTCCTGACGTGTTCGGGCTGGGCGCTGAAGCGGAGTTCAACGGTGGCCATGCGATCCCCCTCGAACGTACGTATATGCATGCCAGAAACGGGCCCCACGGCCCGGGGCCCCTGGCTTTGTCTGCGAGCCCCTGGCTCTGTCTCCGACGGGGCGCACGGCTGACAAATAAAATCAGCCCCATGCCGCCGACCGGGTGACGGCCGACCGCCGAACACCGATCGCCGGGGTCACCGGACGACCGGGGAACGAGGGCCGTCGCACCGGCGATCCTTCTCCGAGGCCGCCTTCGCCCCGACCGTCGCCGGACCGGCATGGAACCGGCCCGACGGCAGACCGGAGGTCAGTCGGTGGCCGCGACGGCCTCGTCGACCGTGGTGTGGATCGGGAACACCTTGGTCAGACCGGTGATCCGGAAAATCTTGAGAATGCGCTCCTGGTTGCACACCAGGCGCAGCGAGCCCTCATGGGCACGCACGCGCTTCAAGCCACCCACGAGCACGCCGAGGCCGGTGGAGTCGAGAAAGTCGACGCCTTCCATGTCGACAACCAGGTGGTAGCTGCCGTCATTCACCAACTCGACCAACTGCTCGCGCAGCTTGGGCGCGGTATACACATCAATCTCGCCACCGACCTCGACGACCGTACGGTCGCCACCAGGGCCGGACACATTGCGAGTCGACAAGGACAGGTCCACGGATCCTCCAGCACCTTGCTATCGAGCGGTCGCCCCTCGGTCTCCCCGACGGAGCCGGGGGACGGATCGCCAGCCGCGATGGCATTCAATCACTTACCGGCAGCCATGCACGACGCCTTGGGACCATTGTCCGCCTTGCCAGTGACACACTCGGTGCCGATGGCCAAGAATCACCGCCCCAGTCGACCCCCGGAGAGTGGGGGCTCCCGCCCCTCTCCCGACATGGTCCTCGACCGGCTCGCCGCAGGGGCGGGCCGGTCCGCGCGCATCACTCATACGGAGCACCTGCCCCCGCGCGCGGGAACCCATGCCGTCTGGCCCGATCGCATCCGTCCAGAAGTGATCGCGGCCATCCAGAAGGCCGGCATCGACCACCCCTGGGCCCATCAGGCGGCCGCCGCGGAGCACGCTCTGGACGGCACATCGGTCGTGATCGCCACCGGAACCGCCTCCGGCAAGTCGCTGGCCTACCTCGCCCCGGTGCTCAGCGCCCTCCTGGACGGCTCCGAGGCCCCCAACGGGCGCGGGGCCACCGCTCTCTACCTCGCCCCCACCAAGGCCCTGGCGGCCGACCAGCGGCGCTCGGTCAGGGCCCTCGCGGCCCCGCTGGGCAACGGCGTCCGGCCCGCCGTCTTCGACGGTGACACCCCCTTCGAAGAACGCGAGTGGGTGCGCCAGTACGCCAACTACGTCCTCACCAATCCCGACATGCTGCACCGCGGGATACTCCCGTCACACCCCCGCTGGTCCTCCTTCCTGCGCTCCCTGCGCTACGTCGTCATCGACGAGTGCCACACCTACCGGGGCGTTTTCGGCTCCCACGTCGCCCAGGTGGTGCGCCGGCTCCGTCGTCTGTGCGCCCGTTACGGCGCCGACCCCGTCTTCCTCCTCGCCTCCGCCACCTCCGCGCAGCCCGCACTCGCGGCGGGCCGCCTCACCGGCCTCCCCGTCACAGAGGTGGCCGACGACGCCTCCCCGCGCGGCGAGATGGTCTTCGCCCTGTGGGAGCCGCCGCTGACCGAGCTCCACGGCGAGAAGGGCGCCCCGGTACGCCGTACCGCCACGGCCGAGACCGCCGACCTGCTCACCGATCTCACCGTCCAGGGCGTCCGCTCGGTCGCCTTCGTACGCTCCCGGCGCGGCGCGGAGCTCATCTCCGTCATCGCCAAGGAACGCCTCGCCGAGGTCGACCGCACCCTCCCGGCGCGGGTCGCCGCCTACCGCGGGGGGTACCTCCCCGAGGAACGCCGCGCCCTGGAACGCGCTCTGCACTCCGGCCAACTGCTCGGCCTCGCCGCCACCACCGCCCTTGAACTCGGCATCGACGTGTCGGGCCTGGACGCCGTCGTCATATCCGGATACCCAGGCACAAGGGCCTCCCTGTGGCAGCAGGCGGGCCGGGCCGGCCGGGCGGGCCAGGGCGCCCTCGCCATCCTGGTGGCCCGCGACGATCCGCTGGACACCTTCCTCGTCCACCACCCCGAGGCCCTGTTCGAGCAGCCCGTGGAGTCGACCGTCCTCGACCCGGACAACCCGTACGTCCTGGCCCCCCACCTGTGCGCCGCCGCCGCAGAGTTGCCGCTCACCGAGCGCGACCTGGAGCTCTTCGGACCGGCCGCGGCCGGTCTGCTCCCGCAGCTGGAGACCGCGAAGCTGCTCCGCAAGCGGGCGTCGGGCTGGCACTGGACCCGGCGCGAGCGGGCCGCCGACCTCACCGACATCCGCGGCGAAGGCGGCCGGCCCGTCCAGATCGTCGAGGAGGGCACCGGCAGGCTGCTGGGCACCGTGGACGAATCCGCCGCCCACAGCGCCGTGCACGAGGGTGCCGTCCACCTCCACCAGGGCCGCACCTACCTGGTCCGGAAACTGGACCTGGAGGACTCCGTGGCCCTGGTCGAGGAGGCCTCCCCGCCGTACTCGACCACCGCACGCGACACCACCGCCATCGCCGTCCTGGACACCGACACCGAGATCCCCTGGGGGGACGGGCGGCTCTGTTACGGGTCCGTCGAAGTCACCAACCAGGTCGTCTCCTTCCTGCGCCGCAAACTGATCACCGGCGAGGTGCTCGGCGAGAGCAAGCTGGACCTGCCGCCCCGCACCCTGCGCACCCGTGCCGTGTGGTGGACGGTGACCGAGGAGCAGCTCGACGCCGCCCGGATCAATCCCGAGATCCTCGGTGGCGCGCTGCACGCCGCCGAGCACGCCTCGATCGGGATGCTGCCGCTCTTCGCCACCTGCGACCGCTGGGACATCGGCGGGGTGTCCGTGCCCCTGCACCCGGACACCTTGCTGCCGACCGTCTTCGTGTACGACGGCCACCCCGGCGGTGCCGGATTCGCCGAGCGCGCGTTCCACACCGCACGCGAGTGGCTGTCCGCCACACGCCTGGCCATCGCGTCCTGCGAGTGCGATGCGGGCTGCCCGTCCTGCATCCAGTCCCCGAAGTGCGGCAACGGCAACGAGCCCCTGCACAAACGAGGCGCCGTCCGGCTTCTCACAGAACTCCTCCGATCCGCACCTCCTGCCCCAGACGGTCCTGCGTCGCCGGGCTCGCCCGGCCCGGAGGACGGTCCGACCGAGCCCGGCTCTCCTGGCCCGCCGGACGCGGTGGCGTCTCCATCGGAGGCGTCGAAGGCGGAGGAGCCGCCGTCGCAGGCCCCGCCCGGGACCTGACCACGGGCGCGTACGGCCCGAACCGCACTCTGGCCGTCACATCGGCCACCTGACCCTGGACAGCACACCGCACCACCTCCGCCCCCTGCGCCTCGGCCACCTCCCGGGCCGACCGGCATGCCTCCGCCACGCCCTCCAGTGCCCGGTCGGCCGCAGCCAGAGCGGCCAGATCAGCCGCACCCCCGGCACGGTGCCGGGCGGCCACCACCTGTCCGAGAGCCAGGACCACCGCGAACACGGTGCACAACGTCGTCGTGGTCACCGCAGCCCATACAGTCGCCAGCCCCTGATCCCCCGCCCGGCCCCGCCATCGGGCCGCCCACCGAGCCGACGGACGCACCCACCACCGGGCCGGAGGGCAGACCGGCGGCCGGCCCCACCCCCTCACCCCTCGTCCTCCCTCACAGCTCGTCCCCCGCCAAGCCCTCCTCCTCCGCCCTGCCCATCCGCCGCCCCGGCCCCGCTCCTGGCCCCCGGCTTCGCACCCGCTTCCGTCTCCGCGACCGACGCGGCCCCCGTCACCGGCGCGTCCTCCGCCGCCGCAGCGGCCTCCGCGCTCAGGGTCACGGCCAGGCGCCCGGGGCCGGGGGTCGGGGCGGTCACCCTCACCCGCCACAGCGCCCCGGACCGCTCCACATCGACCGCAGCCCCCTCGGGCGCTGAGGAAAGAGCGGCCTCCTTCACCTGCGGCGCCGGTTCCGAACGGGCTGCCGCACGGGCGCCGGCCCGGGCGGCATCCACACAACGAATCTGGGCAGAGGCGGCCATCAACGCCCACAGCAACGCGAGGGCGAAAACCGCCAGCACCGGGATCACCATCGCGGCCTCCGCAGTCACCGCGCCCCGATCGCCCAGCCACCTGACGCCTGCCACCGCTTCAGCGCCGGTCTCAGAACTTCGCATCGAGTGCGCCCTTCAGCAGCGATTGCAGCTGGGCCATGACCGCAGGGCTGGTGACCACCTTGTAGAGCACCGCGGCAAAGGCACAGGCCGCGATCGTGCCCACCGCATACTCAGAAGTTGTCATTCCGCTGTCGGCTCGGGCCCGGACGACGTCGGACACGGACCGCACCCAGTGCATGATCTTGCGCACCATTTCAAACCCCCGATATCTCACTTACGGAATTAATCGTATGATATTTCTCTTACAGTCCTTTTCCGGCTATGCGGGTTGCAGCAAGCCCCCGGCCAGCCCGATCACCACAGGCGCCACCCCTACCGCCAAAAAGGCGGGGAGGAAGCAGAGCCCGACAGGCGCGGTGACCATCACGGCGGCTCGCTGGGCCCGGGCCACAGCCGCCCTCGCCCGCTCGGCCCGCAACGCTTCGGCCATCCGGGCGACCGGCACCGCCGCCGGAGCACCGGTCGAACCCGCTCGGTCCAGGCAGCTGGCCAGCGCTGCAGCACCCGGTATTCCTCCGAACCGCCCCCAAGCGACGGCTGGGTCACCACCGAGCCGGATTTCCGCCGCGGTGCGTGCAAGCTGCTCGCCCACGGGGCCGCCCAGCGACTCACCCACCGCCTCGGCCGCCTCCGTCGGACCGGCACCGGCGGAGATACAGGCCGCCAGCAGGTCGGCGGCCAGAGGAAGTTGCCGCGCGGCCTCCGCCGCACGCGCCTTCTCCTCCGCCGCGAGCCCGGCGGCCTGCCCGAGGCGAGCCCGCTGCCACCGCCAGGCGCCGTAGGCCGACGCCAGACCAACCGCCCACCCCGCCGGACCCCCAACGAGGAACCAGCCGGTCAGCACGACACCCAGCAACGCCGCCCACCGTTTGGCCGGCCCCACGGACACCGGCCGCCCCACCTGCGGCATGGCCGCCCGGGGCGGACCCGACCACACCGCAGGCGCCACCGGAGCTACCGCGAGAAGCCACTCGCCCCGCCGTCGCACCCGCTGACCGGTCTGCCGCCTGACCAACGGCACAACCACCTGGCCGCAGAGACCCAGTGCCACCCCAACGGCCCCAACCGCATGAACGACATCGCCGGCCAAGACCCTCATCCCACTTCTCCCGCCCGCACGATCCGGGCGGCCCACAGAAGACCGCAGACCTCCAGCAGCCCGCCCATGACCAGGCAGACCAAGCCGGCGGGACTGTGGAACAACACCCTCAGCGGATCTGCTCCCAGGGCGGCGCCCAGTCCCATGCCCAGCACCGGCAGTAGAGCGAGGACCGCGACCGTCGACCACGCGCCCGCCAGTTGCGCCCGCAGCTCCTCGCGCTGACGACGCTCGGCCCGCAACGCGCTCTCCAGCCGGTCCAGCCCCGCCGCAAGGCCTGCCCCGCTGCCCACTGCCACCCGCCAGCAGGCGGCCACTCCGGCCAACCCCTCCAGACCCGGTTCACCCGCCGCTTGCACCAGCGCATTCGGGACATCGCCACCGAACCGCGCGGCGGCCGATACCCGGAATCCGGCTTCGCCCAGCACACCCGTGCTGCGCACCGCGGCGAGCAGTGCCTGCCCCGGCTCGTGCCCCGCTCTCAATTCGCCGACCAGCGCACCGCACAGGTCCACGACTCCGTCAGCCCGGGCTTCCTGCTCCGCACGCAGTTTCCTTCTGCACAACCACCTCCGCACCACAGGAATCGCGGCCGCCCCCGCGACCATCGGCAGCACTGACTGTCCGAGAACCGCCAGAACCGAGGCCACCGGCAGGCAGAGCCACTCCCACCGCCCCTTCAGCCGCTCCTGAATCCGGGTGCGGACACTCCCCCACCGCTCCTCGGGCCGCGACAGCCTGCCCTCGTCGGAGAACAGCCCCCGCGCTCTCCGCAGTGTTCGCCCGTGCCCCACCACCAGCCAGACCGCCGTCGCCACACACAGCGCTGCGGCATACACCAGCTCCGGCGCTGCCGCCGCCGTCGGCCCCCCGGTCACAACACGCCCCCGGTGAGCTCCCGCAGCCGCTCCCAGCCCCGTTCACGCTCGAAACCCGCGGCGCTCCAACGCAGTGCAGGCACCGTGACAACCAGACCCGCCGCATTCCGTTCCAGCACATGGACATCGGCGATCCGGCGGCGCCCCGCGCGGTCCCGTGCAAGGTGGACCACCACCGACAAGGCCGCCGCCAACTGGCTGTGCAGCGCCGCCCGGTCCAGACCCGCCGCAGTCCCGAGCGCCTCCAGCCGGGCCGGAACGCGTCCGGCAGCATTGGCATGAACAGTTCCACAACCACCTTCATGTCCCGTGTTCAGGGCGGCCAGGAGCTCAGTGACCTCGCTTCCCCGCACCTCACCGACCACGAGCCGGTCGGGACGCATACGCAGGGCTTGACGCACCAGATCCCTGAGGGTCACCTGTCCGGCACCCTCCTGATTCGCGGGGCGCGACTCCAACCGCACGACGTGGGGGTGGTCCGGCCGTAGCTCCGCCGAATCCTCGGCGAGCACAATCCGCTCACGTCCCCCCACCACCCCCAGCAGGCTCGAAAGGAGAGTCGTCTTTCCCGCCCCCGTCCCCCCACTGATCAGGTACGAGACCCGGGCCTCCACCAGAGCCCTCAGCACCCGGTCACCTCCGGGCGGCACCGTCCCGGCCTCCACCAGCTCCGTCAGCGAGAACGCCCTGGGCCTGACCACCCGCAGCGACAGGCACGTCGAGCCGACGGACACCGGAGGAAGCACCGCATGCATCCGCGTCCCGTCCGGGAGCCTCGCGTCCACCCAGGGTCTGGCGTCGTCGAGCCGCCGCCCCGCCACGGCCGCGAGCCGCTGCGCCAGCCTGCGGACGGCCGCCGCGTCGGCGAAGGTCACCTCGGTGAGTTCGAGTCCGCCGCCCCGGTCCACCCACACCCTGTCGGGCGCGGACACCAGTACATCCGTGACCTGCGGGTCGGCGAGGAGCGGTTCCAGCACCCCCGTACCGATCAGCTCCCCCCGCAACTCATCGGCTCTGCCGAGCACTTCCGCCGTGCCGAGCAACCGCCCCTGCGCGCGCAGTGCGGCGGCAACCCCGGCTGGGGTCGGCGCTGTGCCGCTGTGCGCAAGCCGTTGCCGTACGGCATCGAGCAGCGCCTCGGTCATGAGAGGCCCCCCGCGACCGGGCCTTTGGCGCCCTCCCCGACGAGAGCCCGTTCCCAGAAGGCAGTGCAGAACCTGGCAAGCGGCCCGCGTGCACTGCCACCGGGCGGCTCACCCATGTTCTGCTCGGCCAGCAGCCCTCTCTCGAAGGGGACTTCACCGGCGAGTGGCAGGCCCATGGCGTCGGCCACCCATTCTTCGTCCAGCCCGGACGCGTACGGCCCTCGTGCCACGACCCGCAGGTCATCCAGCACCATCCCGGCCATCGACACCACCCGCTTCGCCGCCGCGACCGCCCGCAGCTCCCCCGGGACGACCACAAGGCCCAGATCAAGCTGGGCGAGGGCTTCGGCCACCGCCTCGTCCACCCGGCGCGGCAGATCGACCACCACCACCCCGCCGAGCCTGCGCGCTGCGGCCAGAACCGACCGCATGGCCGGCGGCGGGATGACGACCCAGTCGTCGCGGCCCCAGCTGAGCACCCGCAACCCATGCAACGCGGGCAGCGATTCCTCCAGCGCGCCCCCACCGACCCGCCCCTGGGAATGGGCGAAATCAGGCCACCTCATCCCCTCGGCTCGCTCACCGCCGAGCAACACGTCGATGCCACCGCCCAGCGGGTCCCCGTCGATGAGCATCGTTCGTTGCCCGGCTCTTGCCGCGGCCACGGCAAGAGCGCACGCCAGCGTGGAGGCACCAGCGCCACCCCGGCCCCCGATCACCCCTACCGTGAGCGCGGGCCGGCCGACGCCTTCTACCGCGTTGGCGATCTGATCCACGAGCCAGCTCTCGGAATCGGGCAACCGGAGCACGTACTCGGCACCGATCTCGACGGCCTGGCGCCAGACATCGGGTACGTCCTGGTCCCGGCCCACGAGCATCACGCCCCGCCTGCGCGCCGCCCCCCGGCACCGCGCGGCCGCGTCGTCACCGACGAGCACCATCGGAGCCTGTTCCCAGCCCCCTCTGCGGTCGGGCAGCGTGTGATGCACTTCCGGCTCCGCACCGGCGGCCGCACACAGCCTGAGCAGATCGTCGAGCAGCTCCACATCCTCGGTCACGATCAGCGGTCCGCCGCGTCGCACGCCGGCAGCCGGCAGACGATCCCGTGCACTGGATTCAGCCACGTTCTCCACCCCCTACATCGCTCACCTTCGCCGCGGGTTCACGGCGATCTCGGGGCCTTCCGAGAACGGCGATTCCGGTACCCGTGGACTTCACGGGTGGAATCACGGTGCAGCGCTTCGGGAAATCATGTGGATCTTGGTCAAAAACCGTGGACAACTCAACGGTTGTGAATAACTCCGTCGCTCATACCAGTGACTTCCGGTTGCGACCCTTTCGCTACCCAGCGTCACGGTGCACTCTAAAGTGAGTCGCGCACAGGCATGGAGCGACATGGGCAAGAAGGAGGAGAAATGGTCGATTCCGTACGGGAGAACCGCGTCCGGACATGCGACGACCCCCGCCGGGGGGGAGAGCGGGGGTCGTCCCCACGGCCGACTCGGGGGGGGGAGGAGCCGGACCGGGTTAGCACGGTCGCGAACGATCCGTGACTTCCATGGTGTACCCGACGGCCTTCTCAAGCAAACCCACGCGCTGGGGTTTACGCCGAATGGCGGGCCCCTATGCTCTGCCTTGTGGAAAACCGCTTCTTGCCGCGCACAGCCGCCTTCTTCGACCTGGACAAGACGGTCATTGCGAAGTCTTCGACACTGACCTTCAGCAAGTCCTTCTACCATGGCGGGCTGATCAACCGCCGCGCCGTACTGCGCACCGCGTACGTACAGTTCGTCTTCCTGGCCGGGGGTGCGGATCACGAGCAGATGGAGCGGATGCGCGAATACCTCTCGGCGCTCTGCAAGGGCTGGAACGTACAGCAGGTCAAGGAACTCGTGGCCGAGACCCTGCATGACTTGATCGACCCGATCATCTACGACGAAGCGGCGACGCTCATCGAGGAACATCACACCGCCGGACGCGATGTGGTGATCGTCTCGACATCCGGCGCCGAGGTAGTCGAACCGATCGGCGAGCTGCTGGGCGCCGACCGCGTCGTCGCCACCCGCATGGTCGTCGGCGACGACGGCTGCTTCACGGGAGAGGTGGAGTACTACGCCTACGGGCCCACGAAGGCCGAGGCCATCAAGGCACTCGCAGTATCCGAGGGCTACGACCTGGCCCGCTGCTATGCGTACAGCGATTCCGCGACCGATGTCCCGATGCTGGAATCCGTCGGCCATCCGCACGCGGTCAATCCGGACCGCGCGCTGCGCCGGGAGGCGACCCTCCGAGAGTGGCCGATTCTCGTCTTCGACCGACCCGTCCGGCTCAAGCAACGAGTGCCGTCGTTCTCCCTGCCGCCGCGTCCGGCACTCATGACTGCGGCAGCCGTAAGCGCGGCCGCCCTCACCGCGGGCATCGTCTGGTACGCCGCCCGCCGACGCTCCACAGCGGCCTCCGCGTAGCGCAACCCCGCGCGACACGACCTGCGCGGCACGACCCATTGGACCAACTCGTCCGTAATTGAACCTAAAAGTAAAGAAGTGCGGCCACCACTACCGCTCACCGGGCCCCTGGAGTACAAAGGACTCAACGGCCCGCGAGACCAAGGACATCCGAGAGGATGACCTGATGACGCAGTAAAGGCCCACGGACCGCGCACGGAGACCCAGCACCCACGCGACGTCGACCCGTCGATTACGGGCCAGCCGCACCAGGAACGGGCAAAGAACCCGACCTGATGGGCATAGATCGAGGACGCTTGGTAACTGGGCGGACGTGCCAGCGGCGGTACCGGGACCGGTGCCGCCGCAACTATGCCCGCCACCCCGCACCACGCTCACGGCGTTCTTCTCAGCACGTGGCGCCTGCCGCACTTGCCGTCTGCGGGTAGCGCGTTACGCGGCGCCGCGCTGGAGGGCCTCACACACCGCTGTCGATTCCCTGACACCGAGTTCCGCCGAGCGGCCGCAGTGCTTGATCCAGGCGGCCATGCCCTCTGGCGTTCCCGACAGGTAGCCGTCGAAGGCCGCCACATAGGCCGCCCTCCCCTGTTCGGCGTGTCCGACTTCGGCCGGGCAGATCGACTTGGGGTCCAGCCCGCTCCCGATCAGCACGATGCGCTCCGCGGTCCGCGCCACCAGGCCGTTGTACGAGCCAAAGGGCCGCAGAGCCAGCAGCTCTCCATGGACGACTGCGGACGTCACCAAGGCAGGCGCCTCGCTCCCCGAAAGGATTAGCCGACTCAGCCCGTCCAGCCGGCCCGCCACCTCGTCCGCGTCCGGCAACGACGCTTCGATCAGCGGCTCGTCCACCGGTTCCCCCGCGAGCCGGGGACGGCCGACGGCATCCTCGGGTGCGGCGCTTCCCGCCGCCACCAGGTGGAGCCGGGCCAGGACCCGCAGTGGAGACTGCCGCCAAATGGACAGAAGCTGTCCCGCTTCCGCCGTCAGGCGAAGGGCGGCTCCGATCACACAGGCCTCGCCGTCGCCACTGAAATCGGTGCGCCGGCGCACCTCCTCGAGATTCCAGTCAGCACCGGACAGCGCGGCCGACCCGCGGGCCCCTCGCAGCGCGGCCTCAGCTGTGACCTCGTTGCTGCGACGCCGCATCACGCGGTGACCATAGACGCGGTCGACGGCCTTGCGTACCGAGTCCACCGCGTCGGTCACGCCCGGCAGAGCGCCCAGAGCGACAAGCGGGTCCGAGGAAGTCGTACTCATAAGTAGCGAGGCTACGCGCCTCACGCGCGGCTACCGGCCGGGAGTGGCCTTCTTCACGAAACCAGGCAACACAAAGCAATCGATCGACTACCCTAGGTGAACATGAAGATCGCTTTCGTAGGGAAGGGCGGCAGCGGCAAGACCACGCTGTCCTCGCTCTTCATCCGCCACCTCGCCGCCAATGAAGCCCACGTCGTCGCGGTGGACGCCGACATCAATCAGCACCTCGGGGCCGCGCTCGGCCTCGACGAGGAGGAATCCGCCGCGCTGCCTGCCATGGGGGCGCAGCTGCCTCTGATCAAGGAGTATCTGCGCGGCAGCAATCCACGCATCACATCGGCCGAGACGATGATCAAGACGACACCACCGGGCGAGGGCTCACGCCTGCTGCGCGTGCGCGAGGACAACCCGATCTTCGATGCCTGCGCCCGCACGGTGCGGCTCGACGACGGAGACATCCGCCTGATGGCGACAGGGCCGTTCACCGAGTCGGACCTCGGCGTGGCCTGCTACCACTCCAAGGTCGGCGCGGTCGAGCTCTGCCTCAACCACCTCGTCGACGGACCCGATGAATACGTGGTGGTCGACATGACCGCCGGTTCGGATTCGTTCGCCTCGGGGATGTTCACCCGCTTCGACATGACGTTCCTCATCGCCGAACCGACCCGCAAGGGCGTCTCCGTCTACCGCCAGTACAAGGAGTACGCGCGGGACTTCGGCGTCGACCTGAAGGTCGTCGGCAACAAGGTGCAGGGCGAGGACGACCTGGAGTTCCTGCGCGATGAGGTGGGCGAGGACCTGTTGGTCACCGTCGGCCACTCCGACTGGGTGCGGGCCATGGAGAAGGGCCGGCCCGCGCGCTTCGAGCTGCTCGAGGCGGACAACAGGATGGCCCTGCAAGCCTTGCAGAACGCCGCGGAGGACTCGTACGAGCGGCGGGACTGGGGCCGTTACACACGGCAGATGGTCCACTTCCACCTGCGAAACGCGGAGAGCTGGGGCAACGAGAAGACCGGGGCCGACCTGGCTGCCCAGGTCGACCCGGCTTTCGTGCTCGGCGAGCACTGCAGAGCCGAAGCCGCCCAGCCTGCCTGAGCGGGCGCCAGGGACTCGGGCCGGCTGGAGCGTCGCCGAACCACCCGACCGCTGCACCGAACGGCGCCGGGCATGTCGCTTGCCCGGCGCCCGGCGGGAGGACGACCCCGCCAGCCCGGCGGGAGGACTAACGCGCTCTAACGTCCGGCAGGTTCCCCCGCGGCCGCCGCAGGTGCTTTCGAGGCCGCCTGGTCCCGGCCGGATGCCGTACCTGCTTCGAGGAATGCGGGCCATCCGGCCTTCGGTGCCTGGCCGACCTCCAGCGTTCCGAGCTTCGCGAGCGTCGCCGGGTCCTGCGCGTCGAGCCAGTCCGCCAGCTGCCTGAACGAGACGCAGCGCACGTCCTTCTTGGTACAGACCGTCGCGATCGTCTCCTCGACAGCACGCATGTATGTGCCACCGTTCCAGGACTCGAAGTGGTTGCCGATGATCAGCGGCGCACGGTTGCCGTCATACGCGCGGTCGAAGGCCTGGAGAAGACCGTCACGCATCTGATTGCCCCAGTACTCATGCTGGTCCGGGTCGCCCTGCGTCGTGCCGGACTGGTTGAACATGAAGTTGTAGTCCATCGACAGCGTTTCGAAGTCGCGTCCCGGCACCGGGACGAGCTGCATGGAGAGATCCCAGATCCCGTCCTTCTTCTTCGGCCAGACCTGGTTGTTGACGCCGCTGGAGTCATAGCGGAATCCCATGGAACGTGCCGCCGCCACCATGTTCTTCTGACCCTCCAGGCAGGGGGTACGGCCGCCGACGAGTTCCTTGTCGTAGTCGAAGGGCAGCGGCTTCTCGCTCTTCAGGTCCGGGTCGTTCGTCTTCCAGCTCTTCACGAAGGACTTGGCCTGGCTGATCTCGCTCTTCCACTCGTCGACGGACCAGGTGCCGACGCCGCCGTCCTTGCCGCAGAAGTGGCCGTTGAAGTGGGTGCCGACTTCATTCCCGTCCTGCCAGGCGCCGCGCAGCTCGGTGAGTGTGTCCCGGATGCCCTTGGTGTCGTTGAAGCCGATGTCCGAGCTTCCGGCGTTGTGCTTGGGCGGGTCGTACTGTGTCCGCTTCGCCTCGGGCAGCAGATAGACGCCGCTGAGGAAGTACGTCATGTTGGCGTGGTACTTCTTGCCGACCTCGCGGAAGTGCGAGAAGAGCTTCTGACTGTCCTCCCCCGCCCCGTCCCATGAGAACACCACGAACTGCGGGGGCTTCTGACCAGCCGTCAGGCGCTGTGCCGCCGGCTGCTTGGGCTGGACGCCCGTGAACGCGGTGGAGCCGTCGCCGATGGCCCGGAACACACTCTTGGGTGCCGCTTCCGCAGCCTTCTTCTTCTCCCCGGCGGCGCCGTTCACAGCTCCGAGCCCCGAAGCCCGTGACTCGGAGCCCGGTCCCGCGCATCCGGCCGCCCCCACGGCCAGCGCAACGGCCATGACGCCCAAAGTGATCCTTTTCGTGGCGGCCATCATCCGCCCACCCTCTTTCTCGCAGGTAGCTTGCGCCGAGTGCCGACACGGCGCGGCCAAGGTCGCACGCACTGCACGGAGCTCAATGCGACAGGCCGAATGAAAAGCTGCCTATTCACCGGAATGGGTGGTCAGATGGCCCATTTGCCACCAATCCTGGACACGCTTCTTTACTCTCCATTACTGTCTATTTACCAAGAGTTGAAGTATCCCGCCGCTGCACGCCGTGCTCCACGGCCCGCGTCACCGCATTTCGCGACCGCGCCACCCAGAAGAAGACGGAAAAATGTCTGCCTGCGTACCCACTCGTCACGACCGCTCGTCCCGCAGTTCGCGCCCTCCCAGGTCCTCGGGAGTCAAGCGACCACACAGCCCGCCACCGCCACAGCGCGGCGGACGCTTCCGCATCGCCGGCGCCGACGTGTCCGCGTCCATCACTGTGTTCCTGCTCGCCATCCCCATGTCTCTGGGCCTGGCCGCCGCCATGGGCGCCCCTCTGGAAGCGGGCCTCATCTCCGCCGCGGTCGGTGGCATCGTCGCCGGACTGCTCGGCGGAACCCCCCCTCCAGGTTTCCGGCCCGTCCGCCGGGCTGACCGTGGTGACAGCCGAGGTGATCCAGATCTACGGCTGGCGCACTACCTGCGCCATCACCATCGCAGCGGGACTGCTTCAGCTCACGCTGGGCTCTCTGCGCGCAGGCCGCAGCGCGCTCGCCGTCAGCCCCGCGATCGTGCACGGCACGCTTGCCGGCATCGGTGTGGCCATCGCACTCGCTCAACTGCACATCGTGCTGGGCGGTTCGCCACAGAGCTCGGCCGTCTCCAACGCCCTCCATCTCCCCGAACAATTGGCACGTGCCAGTCCGGCAGCTCCATTGATGGGCGCGCTCACCATCGCGATTCTGGTGCTGTGGCCGCGGATGCCCGGACGGGCAGGCCGACTCCTGCGCCGCGTCCCGGCAGCCCTTGCCTCGGTGGGCTTGGCCACCGCCGCAGCAGCATGGGCGGCCCCGACGATCGCCCGGGTCGATCTGCCGTCCTGGCGCTCGCACGCCCTCCCCGAGATGCCGCAGGGCCCCGTGCTCGGCCTGGCTACGGCCGTCTTCACGATGATGCTCGTAGCCAGCCTCGAGTCGCTGCTCGCCGCCGTCGCCGTGGACAAGCTGGCCTCCGACCGAAGCCGTGAGAGGTCGGCCGGGGCCCCCGTGGCAGGAGACGGGAAGGGAGCAGCCGTCCCCGGCCGGCTCAGTCCCCCGCTCAGACGCTCCGACCTGGACCGGGAGCTCCGCGCACAAGGCATCGCCAACTCGGTATCGGGCTTGCTGGGTGGGCTGGCGGTCTCCGGCGGAGCCGTGCGCAGTTCGGCGAATGTGAGGGCCGGGGCAACCAGCCGCGCCTCCACCGTGCTGCACGGCGTGTGGATTCTGCTCGCCTCCGTCCTGCTCGTCACCGCCCTGGAACGAATCCCGCTGGCCGCCCTCGGTGCGTTGGTGATGATGGTCGGCCTCAAGATGGTGAGCTTCGCGCACATCCGCAACGTCCACAGGCACCGGGAGTTCCTTGTGTACGGCGCGACGATCGCCGGCGTGCTGCTCGTCGGCGTCCTCAAGGGCGTGGTGATCGGGATCGCGGCGGCGGTGACGGTCGCCCTGCACCGGCTGGCCCGCACCCGCATTTCGGCCACCGAACGAAACGGCCGACATCTCGTCGCCGTACGCGGGCAGTTGACGTTCCTGGCCGTGCCACGGCTCAGCCGGGTACTGGGGCGACTGCCCCAGTACGCCGACGTGGTCGTCGAGCTGGACGGCTCCTTCATGGATCACGCGGCATACGAGACGATCCAGGACTGGAGCAACGCCCATACCGCCCATGGCGGCCGAGTGGCCTTCGTCGGCAGGCCGACCGGCAGAATCGCCGAACCCGCCTCAGCGGCTGACTCCTGCTGCCGTCCGTGGCCCCCGGGGCTCAACCACCACTGCCACGACCGGTCCGAGCACGCGCCTCCCACGGGACCGACCACCGACCGGTCCCGCCGACAGACCCCCACCGACCCCGCCCCAGCCACAGCCCGCGACACCACCACCGCCAAGGCCACGCCCGCCACGCCCGAGGCCACGCCCACCACCGCCAAGGCCACGCCCGCCACGCCCGAGGCCACGCCCACCACCCCCAAGGCCATGCCCACTGCCCCCGGCCCCGCTACTGGTGACGCCGCCTCCGCCCAGCACGCCCCCGGCCGCGCCACCAACCGTGGCACTCCCCCATCGACGCCCCGCATCGAATCGGACGTCACCCCCGACACGGCCCCGCCAGCCCAGCAGCCCACACCCCCCACGTCGGCTCCACCCCCCGCGCAGGCCGCACCCACCGCCCGGCCCCCGCTCGCGGTCGGGGCTCACCGGTTGGTCAGAGGTCTCAGCTCGTTCCAGCGAGATACGGCGCCCCTCGTCCGTGGGGAGCTGGCACGACTCGCCGCGGAGGGCCAGCGGCCCTCACAGCTCTTCATCACCTGCGCGGACTCCCGCCTGGTGACGAGCATGATCACGGCCAGCGGGCCGGGCGACCTGTTCACAGTGCGCAACATCGGCAACCTGGTGCCGCCACCGGACGCCGAGAACGGCGACCATTCGGTGGGCGCAGCGATCGAGTACGCGGTGGACATGCTCGGCGTCGAGTCCATCACCGTGTGCGGTCACTCCGGCTGCGGTGCGATGAAGGCACTCCTCGGGGCCGAACCGGCCGAGCCGGACACCCGGGACACGTCGCTGTGGCGCTGGCTCCGGCACGGGCTTCCCAGCCTGGAGCGGGTGGCCTCGGCCAGCCAGGCCTCCGCCAGGCTCTCCGGCCGGCCGCCCACCGATGCGGTGGAACAGCTCTGTCTGACCAATGTGGTCCAGCAGCTCGACCATCTGCGCGCCCATCCATCGGTGGCGCGCCGCATCGCCGACGGCACTCTTCAGCTCCACGGCACGTATTTCCACGTCGCCGAGGCGCAGTCGTATCTGCTGGCCGAGGGCGCGGCTGCCGGAAACGGGCCGGATGAGGTCTTCGACCCGATCGCGCCCGCTCGCCCGGCCGAGCTGGCACGTACCGGCGCCTGAACCACGCAGGCCCCGTGTCCGTGAGACCTTGTGATCCCGCTTCCACGTCACCACACACCCGCACCGCACGTCCCCTTGCCCCCAGCACCACGCGGGCGCACCACCACGCGGGCGCACCACCACCCGGCCGCGGGCGCCACTGGCCACGCCACGCCACCACATGCCACACCGCCACACCGGCGCAGTACTCCACCGTGTCACCCCGACGCGGAAGCGGGATCATCCACCTATACACGAGACACAGGTCTAAACCAATTCCCGGCAGACACTTGTCACCCGGCCTTGGGACTGATGAGCTATGCCCCGGGACACAACGGACACCCTGGGACTGGGAGAAGTCGTGAGCAACGAGAGCCTGGCCAACCTGCTTCGGGAAGAGCGGAAGTTCGCTCCGCCTGCCGAGCTGGCCGCCAACGCCAATGTCACCGCGGAGGCGTACGAGCAGGCCGAAGCGGACCGGCTGGGCTTCTGGGCCGAGCAGGCCCGCCGCCTGACCTGGGCCACCGAACCGACCGAGACACTCGACTGGAGCAATCCGCCCTTCGCGAAGTGGTTCGCGGACGGCGAGCTCAACGTCGCGTACAACTGCGTGGACCGTCACGTCGAGGCGGGCAACGGCGACCGGGTCGCCATCCACTTCGAGGGCGAGCCCGGCGACAGCCGCGCCATCACCTACACGGAACTGAAGGACGAGGTCTCCCGCGCCGCCAACGCCCTCACCGAACTCGGTGTCGGCAAGGGCGACCGGGTCGCCGTCTACCTCCCGATGATCCCCGAGGCCGCCATCGCGATGCTGGCCTGCGCCCGCATCGGCGCAGCGCACTCGGTGGTTTTCGGCGGGTTCTCCGCCGATGCCATCGCCGCCCGTATCCAGGACGCGGACGCGAAGGTCGTCATCACCGCCGACGGCGGGTACCGCCGTGGCAAGCCCTCCGCGCTCAAGCCCGCGGTCGATGACGCCGTCTCCCGTATCGAAGGCGTCGAGCACGTCCTGGTCGTCCGGCGCACCGGCCAGGACACCGCCTGGACCCAGGGCCGGGACATCTGGTGGCACGAGATCACCGCCCGCCAGTCCGCCGAGCACACCCCCCGGGCGTTCGAGGCGGAGCAGCCGCTGTTCATCCTGTACACGTCGGGTACGACCGGGAAGCCCAAGGGCATTCTGCACACCTCGGGGGGTTATCTCACTCAGGCGGCGTACACCCATCACGCCGTTTTCGATCTCAAGGCGGAAACCGACGTCTACTGGTGCACGGCCGATATCGGGTGGGTGACGGGGCACTCGTACATCGTTTACGGGCCGCTGGCCAACGGTGCTACGCAGGTGATGTACGAGGGCACCCCCGATACCCCGCACCAGGGGCGTTTCTGGGAGATCGTCCAGAAGTACGGTGTCACGATCCTCTACACCGCGCCGACCGCGATCCGTACGTTCATGAAGTGGGGGGATGACATCCCCGCGAAGTTCGACCTGTCGTCCCTGCGCGTTCTGGGTTCGGTCGGTGAGCCGATCAACCCCGAGGCCTGGGTCTGGTACCGCAAGCACATCGGTGCCGACACCTGCCCGGTCGTGGACACCTGGTGGCAGACCGAGACCGGCACGATGATGATCTCGCCGCTGCCCGGTGTCACCGAGACCAAGCCGGGAAGCGCCCAGCGCGCCCTCCCGGGCATCTGCGCCACCGTCGTCGACGACGAGGCCCGCGAAGTACCCAATGGCGGAGGCGGCTACCTCGTCCTCACCGAACCCTGGCCGTCCATGCTGCGCACCATCTGGCGCGACGACCAGCGGTTCCTGGACACCTACTGGTCACGCTTCGAGGGCAAGTACTTCGCCGGCGACGGCGCCAAGAAGGACCAGGACGGCGACATCTGGCTGCTCGGCCGGGTCGACGACGTCATGCTGGTGTCCGGCCACAACATCTCGACCACCGAAGTCGAGTCCGCACTCGTCTCCCACCCCTCGGTCGCCGAGGCCGCCGTCGTCGGCGCCACCGACGAAACAACCGGCCAGGCCATCGTCGCCTTCGTCATCCTGCGCGGCACAGCCACCCCCTCCGACGAACTCGTCGCACAACTGCGCAACCACGTCGGCACCACCCTCGGCCCCATCGCCAAACCGAAACGCATCATGCCCGTCGCCGAACTCCCCAAGACCCGCTCCGGCAAAATCATGCGACGCCTCCTACGCGACGTCGCAGAAAACCGCGCCCTCGGCGACGTCACCACCCTCACCGACTCCTCAGTCATGGACCTCATCCAGACCCAACTGCCGTCGGCCTCCTCCGAGGACTGAGGCCAAGGCCAGGGGCTGAGACCCGGAGGGTATCCGGCAACGCGCCGGATACCCTCCGGGCATCTAAAGTGAAGATCACTACCCACACCCCCGCCCCACATCCCCCGGGTACAGTGGCAGCTGATCGATAAAAAGATAAGAAAAAAATCCACAGGGGTGCCGGGAAGTCTGGTCGGCAAGTGCATCAGCCATGCCATCGCTGCCGTACCGACCCGGAGGTCTCTCCCCGTGGCCACGCCCAACCCTGCACCCACCGGCCCCCGCCGCACGTTTCTGGGCCTGCTGCCGCTCCCCGAGCGGAACTTCGTCGCCGACGCCCTGCGTACGGAGACCGTCGGCGGTGTCATCCTGCTGGTCGCCGCCGTGGCCGCACTGGTGTGGGCGAACACCTTCGGATCAAGCTACGCGTCCGTCAGCCACTTCCACTTCGGTCCCGAAACCCTCGGTCTGCATCTCTCCGTGGCGCACTGGGCCGCCGATGGACTGCTCGCGGTCTTCTTCTTCGTCGCCGGCGTCGAACTCAAGCGGGAACTCGTGGCGGGCGAGCTGCGCGACCCCAAGGCTGCCGCGCTCCCGGTGGCCGCCGCGCTCTGCGGCATGGCCGTACCGGCGGTCGTCTACACGCTGGTGAACGTATTCGGCGACGGCTCCACGGACGGCTGGGCGGTTCCTACCGCCACCGACATCGCCTTCGCGCTCGCCGTCCTCGCCGTCATCGGCACCTCGCTGCCGGCCGCGCTCCGAGCGTTCCTGCTGACCCTCGCCGTCGTGGACGACCTCTTCGCGATCCTGATCATCGCGGTCTTCTTCACGGAGGACATCGACTTCGTGGCGCTCGTCGGCGCGTTCGTCGGCCTGGGTGTCTTCTACCTGCTGCTGCGGCTGGGCGTACGCGGCTGGTACGTCTACGTCCCGCTCGCCCTGGTCGTCTGGGGGCTGATGTACAACAGCGGCATCCACGCCACCATCGCCGGTGTCGCCATGGGCCTGATGCTGCGCTGCACCCGGCGCGACGGCGAGGACCACTCGCCGGGTGAGCGCGTCGAACACCTGGTCCACCCGCTGTCGGCAGGCTTCGCCGTCCCGGTGTTCGCGCTGTTCTCCGCCGGCGTCTCCCTCTCCGGCGGCGCGCTGGCCGGTGTATTCAGCCGCCCCGAAACGCTCGGCGTCGTTCTGGGACTCGTCGCCGGCAAGACGATCGGCGTGTTCGGCGGTACGTGGCTGACCACCCGCCTCACCAAGGCGGAGCTAAACAAGGACCTGGCCTGGGCCGACGTCTTCGCGATCGCCACACTCGCCGGCATCGGTTTCACCGTCTCGCTGCTGATCGGGGAGCTCGCCTTCGCAGGCGACGACGACATGATCAACGAGATCAAGGCGTCGGTTCTGCTCGGCTCCCTGATTGCCGCCGTACTCTCCGGTGTACTGCTCAAACTCCGGGTACGCAGATACAGGGCGCTGTCCGACGCCGAGGAACTCGACGAGGACGCGTCCGGGGTACCGGACGTCTACGAACAGGACGACCCGGAGTACCACCTGCGGATGGCCGCCATCCACGAGAAGAAGGCGGCCGAGCACCGTCGCCTTGCCCGACTGGCGGGGGCAGCGAGCAACAAGCCGGACAGTCCGGCATGATCTGACATCGGACGTGTTGAACAGGAGAGGGAGTCAGGGATGAGCGACCCCGGCAATTACGTGGGCAGTGCCGACCGCAGTCTCGGCCAGCTGGTCGCGTCGGCGACGGCCGAACTGTCGGCTCTGGTGCACGACGAGATCGCCCTGGCCAAGGCCGAGGTGCGGCAGGACGTCAAGCGCGGCGTCATCGGCAGCGTGGCGTTCATCGTCACGGGCGTGCTGCTCCTGTTCTCGATCCCGGTGCTGAGCTTCGCGGCCGCGTACGGCATTCACAACCTGGGGCTGGGGCTCGCCTGGTCGTTCCTGATCGTGGGCGGTGCGTTCATCCTTCTGGGAATCCTGCTCGCGCTCTTCGGCTACGCGAAGTTCAAGAAGGTCAAGCCGCCGGAGAAGTCCATCGCCTCCGCCAAACAGTCCGCCGCCGTCCTCCAGGGCGTCAAGCCGCACCCCCGCCCGGGCATCGCCGCCGACGCGATCCTCCCGGTGGGCGGCAGCACCCGCGCGGACAGGGCCATCGAGAGCGTTCCGGTCCAGGACAACACGTCGGCTGTGGCACGCTCAACTACATGACGGTCCCCGATTCCAGCGCATTCGGCCCATTGGGCCCGGAAGACCGGGCGGGCCACGAAGGGACGGCCGGCCCGGCCGTCCCAGCCCCCGCACCGTTGCCCCCGGCCGGCGGCCCCGTCCGCCTCGACGGTCCCTGGACCCACCGCGACGTCGCGGCGAACGGCGCCCGCTTCCACATCGCCGAAATGGGTGAAGGGCCGCTGGTCCTCCTCCTGCACGGCTTCCCGCAGTTCTGGTGGACCTGGCGCCACCAACTGCCCGCGCTCGCCGAGGCGGGCTTCCGGGCCGTGGCAATGGACCTGCGCGGGGTGGGCGGCAGCGACCGCACGCCCCGCGGTTACGACCCCGCCAACCTGGCGCTCGACATCACCGGCGTGGTCAGGTCGCTCGGCGAACCGGACGCCGCCCTGGTCGGCCACGACATGGGCGGCTACCTGGCCTGGACGGCTGCGGTGATGCGCCCGAAGCTGGTGCGCCGGCTGGTCGTCTCCTCGATGCCCCACCCGCGGCGGTGGCGCTCCTCGATGCTCTCCGACTTCGCGCAGTCCCGGGCCGGCTCGTACATCTGGGGCTTTCAGCGGCCGTGGGTGCCGGAACGTCAGCTCGTGGCCGACGAGGCGGCGTTGGTGGCCCGCCTGATCACCGACTGGGCGGGGCCGAGCACGGCGGAGTTCCCCGACGAGGCCTCGCTGGGCGTCTACCGGCGAGCCATGGCCATCCCCTCGACGGCACACTGCTCGATCGAGCCGTACCGCTGGATGGTGCGCTCGCTGGCGCGCCCGGACGGCATTCAGTTCAACCGGCGCATGAAACGGCCCGTGCGGGTGCCGACGCTGCATCTGCACGGTTCACTCGATCCGGCGGTCCGCACCCGCAGTTCCGCGGGGTCCGGCGAGTACGTCGAGGCGCCGTACCGTTGGCGACTTTTCGACGGTCTGGGTCACTTCCCCCACGAGGAAGATCCGGCGGGGTTCTCGGCAGAACTCATCAACTGGCTCAAGGATTCCGAGCCCGACCGCTAACCGGCGGGCACACATGTCCGAGGAATGGCCACGTGCCTGACGCATAGGCCAATTGGCTGACGGATAGGCGATTACGGACCATGAGGCACGGGCAGAGGTCCGGGTATGGGCTGGACGCACGACTTCGGTGACGCAGCAGACAACCGTCGCTCGACCGCCACGGCGGTACCGGGCATTCACGAGGGGGACGGCCTTCCGGGCCGGGTGCACACATTGCACGTTCTGCATGATCCCCGGCTCGGCATCTCGCGCATTCTCCGCCGCCGGGCCCGCTGGGTCTCGGCGCGGCTGCGCCATCCTCGCAACTGACCCGCTCACGGCCCCCGGGACCGCTTCGGGGCCCGCCTGCCGACCCCCTGAAGGGCGTACGGCTCCCTAAAGGGCGCATCCCTGGCTGTCGACCTGCTGGTTGGCGGTACGGCCCTGCGTGATGTCGTCGCGGATCTCGTCCGCCGTCAGCGCGTAGCCCGTGTCCGGGTCGTCGAGCGACTTCGCGAACACGACGCCGTACACCTTGCCTTCAGGGGTCAGCAGCGGGCCGCCGGAGTTGCCCTGGCGGACCGTGGTGTAGAGCGAGTACACATCGCGGCGGACCGTGCCCCGGTGGTAGATGTCGGGGCCGCTGGCGTCGATGCGGGCGCGGACGCGCGCGGAGCGTACGTCGTACGAGCCGTTCTCCGGGAAGCCCGCGACGATGGCGCTGTCGCCCGTCTCCGCGTCGTTGTCCGTGGTGGCGAACTGCAGCGGCTTCACGTCGAGGTCGGGGACGTCGAGTACGGCGATGTCGCGCCGCCAGTCGTAGAGGACGACCTTCGCGTCGTACAGGCGTCCCTGGCCGCCGATCTGGACGGTCGGCTCGTCGACGCCTCCGACGACGTGGGCGTTGGTCATCACCCGACGGTCGGAGAACACGAATCCGGTGCCTTCGAGGACCTTGCCGCAGCTCGGGGCCGTGCCGACGACCTTGACGATCGACTGCTTGGCGCGCGCGGCGACGGGGCTGCCGACCAGAGCCGGGTCGGGGGCCCTGACCTCGGTGATCGGTTCGTTGGCGAACGGGCTGAAGACCTGTGGGAAGCCGTTCTGCGCGAGGACCGACGAGAAGTCCGTGAACCAGGTGGACGCCTGGGGCGGCATCACCCGGGAAACGCCGAGCAGGACGGAGGAGCTACGGACCTCCTTGCCCAGCGTCGGCAGGGAGGTGCCTGCCAGGGCGGAACCGATCAGCCAGGCGACCAGCAGCATCGCCACCACGTTGACCAGGGCGCCGCCGGTGGCGTCCAGGGCGCGCGCGGGCGACCAGGTGATGTGCCGGCGCAGTTTGTTGCCCAGGTGCGTGGTGAAGGCCTGGCCCACCGACGCGCACACGATCACGATGACGACCGCGACGACGGCAGCGGTGGAGGAGACCTCGGAACCGTCCGTCACCTGGTCCCACAGGATCGGCAGCAGGTAGATGGCGACGAGACCGCCGCCCAGGAACCCGATCACCGACAGAATGCCGACGACGAACCCCTGGCGGTAGCCGATGACCGCGAACCACACGGCGCCGGCCAGCAACAGGATGTCCAGCACGTTCACCGTCTATAGCCTCGCAGATTCGTCACCGGGCCCGTACGTCTCCGTGATCCGGGCGGGCCCGGAGCTGCGGAGCACGGAAGTCAGCCTGTCATGCGCGCCAGTCGAGCGGCACCTGCTTGGCTCTGTCCCAGGGGCGCTCCCAGCCCGCGAAGTGCAGAATCCGGTCGATCACCCCGGCCGTGAACCCCCAGACAAGTGCGGATTCGACCAGAAATGCCGGTCCTCGGTGTCCGCTGGGGTGGACGGCCGTCGCCCGGTTGGCCGGGTCCGTGAGATCCGCCACGGGAACCGTGAAGACCCGCGCCGTCTCACCCGGGTCGACGACCCCGACCGGGCTGGGCGTACGCCACCAGCCGAGGACGGGCGTCACCACGAAGCTGCTCACGGGGATGTAGAGCCGGGGCAGCACACCGAAGATCTGCACCCCGCGCGGATCGAGGCCGGTCTCCTCCTCAGCCTCCCGCAGCGCGGCCCTGAGCGGCCCGGTCGTCGCCTGGTCACCGTCCGCCGGGTCGAGGGAGCCGCCGGGGAAGGACGGCTGGCCCGGATGCGAACGCAGGCTTCCGGCCCGTTCCATCAGGAGCAGTTCGGGGCCTCGCGCACCCTCGCCGAACAGGACGAGCACGGCCGACTGGCGGCCCGCACCGTCCTCGGGCGGCAGGAAGCGGCTGAGCTGCTGCGGCCGTACGGTCCGGGCGGCGCCGGCCACGGGATCGAGCCAGCCGGGCAGCCCTTCGGCCGAGACGGTGACCGGGGAGCCGTCATCCGCCGGCTC
This sequence comes from Streptomyces sp. A0958, assembly GCF_004795035.1. Lineage (GTDB taxonomy): Bacteria > Actinomycetota > Actinomycetes > Streptomycetales > Streptomycetaceae > Streptomyces. The sequence continues at coordinate 37,429 of NZ_SSBK01000026.1, read as the reverse complement.
GGCGGTCACGACGTCCGCATCCGTACTGTGGCCGCGCGGGCCGCCGCGCTGTTCCGCCCCACCGCGGTCCGTCCCACCGCGCTCTGCGCCACCGCGTTCTGCGCCGCCGCGGTCCGTACCGCTGTACTGCTCCCTGCCATGCTGCTCCGTGCCGGGTTCATGCGTCTTCATAGGCACCCCTCCGTCTCACAACGCCTGTCGTCACGCGTTTCGTTCCGCAGTCGAGGACCGCGGCTGAGAACCACCGTCGCGGTCCGCAGCGGGGGACCGCGGCTGAGGCCCGCGGCCGGGAATCGCGGTGGCGATCCACAGCGGCGGTCCGCGTCAGTCGGCGCCCAAGGGCGGTGCCGGGCTTCCGGGGTAGTCCGGCGGCGGGTTCAGCCGCTGGCCCGGCCGGCCGGCCATCTCGTACTTCAGGAGTTTGCGGGCCTTCTCCGGGTCCGTCTCACCCTCACCGTACGAAGGACACAGCGGGGCGATCGGGCAGGCGCCGCAGGCGGGCTTGCGGGCGTGGCAGACGCGGCGGCCGTGAAAGATGACGCGGTGCGAGAGCATGGTCCACTCGCTCTTGGGGAAGATCGCCGCGATCTCCGCCTCGACCTTCTCCGGGTCCTCCTGCTCGGTCCACTTCCACCGCCGGACCAGTCGGCCGAAGTGGGTGTCCACGGTGATGCCTGGCACTCCGAATGCGTTGCCCAAAACCACGTTGGCCGTCTTGCGGCCGACCCCCGGCAGCTTCACGAGATCCGCCAGCCGCCCCGGCACCTCGCCGCCGAAGTCGTCCCGGAGGGCGGCGGACAGGCCCAGCAACGACTTGGCCTTGGCCCGGAAGAAGCCGGTCGGCCGAATGATCTCTTCCAGTTCCTCCGGGACAGCGGCTGCCATGTCCTCGGGGGTGGGATAGGCGGCGAAGAGGGCGGGGGTGGTCTGGTTGACCCTCAGGTCCGTGGTCTGGGCGGAGAGGACCGTGGCGACGAGCAGTTCGAACGGGTTCCTGAAGTCCAGCTCCGGATGGGCGTACGGGTAGACCTCCGCGAGCTCGCGGTTGATCCGGCGAGCGCGGCGGACCATGGCCAGGCGGGATTCCGGCCGCCCCGCCTTCTTCTTCGGACGGCCGGCCCCGGCGGCACCGGCCTCGGCCCCGGCAGCCGACGCACCGTCGCCCTTGGCCTCTGGGGTCACCGCTTCCTCCCGGTCCTGCTTCGCTCTCTTGGCCGAGCCGGAGCCCGCCGCCCTTCCGGACCCGTTTTCTGCCGCTTTTTCCGGGTTCTTCCGGTTGCCTGCGGCCTGTTCGCCCACAGCGGAATTACGGCCCTCCGACACCCCATCAGCCCCCTTGGCCTGCGCTCTCACCGGCAATTCTGGACACCCGGACAGCCTAGAGCCCGCCACTGACATCCGCCCCGGTCACCGGTGATCCGCCCCCAATCGGCCCCCTGCCGTACGCTCCGGCACGCACGTGCGTCAAACTGGTTTGTGATTGATCGCACTGTTTTACCGTCCGGCATGATGGGGACCACGGTTCCCTGAACAGGCCGACAAGGAGAGAACTCGTGGACGACGTTCTGCGGCGCGCCCCGCTTTTCGCGGCGCTCGATGACGAGCAGGCCGCGGAGCTCCGCGCCTCGATGAGTGAGGTGACCCTCGCGCGCGGCGACGCGCTGTTCCACGAGGGTGACCCGGGAGACCGCCTCTATGTGGTCACCGAGGGCAAGGTGAAGCTCCACCGCACCTCCCCCGACGGACGCGAGAACATGCTGGCGGTCCTCGGCCCCGGCGAGCTGATCGGCGAGCTCTCGCTCTTCGACCCGGGCCCGCGCACCGCCACCGCCACCGCGCTGACCGAGGTCAAGCTCCTCGGCCTCGGCCACGGCGACCTGCAGCCCTGGCTCAACGCACGCCCCGAGGTGGCCACGGCCCTGCTGCGTGCCGTCGCCCGGCGCCTGCGCAAGACCAACGACCAGATGTCCGACCTGGTCTTCTCCGATGTCCCGGGCCGCGTCGCCCGCGCCCTCCTGGACCTGTCGCGCCGCTTCGGCGTCCAGTCCGAGGAAGGCATCCACGTGGTGCACGACCTGACGCAGGAAGAGCTGGCCCAGCTGGTCGGCGCCTCCCGCGAGACGGTCAACAAGGCCCTCGCCGACTTCGCCGGCCGCGGCTGGCTGCGGCTGGAGGCCCGTGCGGTGATCCTGCTCGACGTGGAGCGGCTGGCCAAGCGCTCCCGCTGACCCGCCGTCGTACGCCGCTGTGCGTGTGAGGGGCCCCACCGATTCGGTGGGGCCTCACGCATGCCGGGGACGGCCCGTCAGATCAGCCCGTGCTCGACCAGGTACTCCAGCTGCGCCCGCACCGACAGCTCCGCCGCCGGCCACAGCGAACGGTCCACATCCGCGTACACATGGGCCACCACCTCGGACGAGGTCCGGTAGCCGGACTCCACCGCCGTCTCCACCTGGGCCAGGCGGTGCGCGCGGTGGGCCAGGTAGAACTCGACCGCGCCCTGCGCGTCCTCCAGGACCGGACCGTGCCCCGGCAGCACCGTGTGCACCCCGTCGTCGACCGTCAGCGAGCGCAGCCGCCGCAGCGAGTCGAGGTAGTCCCCCAGCCGCCCGTCCGGATGCGCCACGAGCGTCGTTCCGCGGCCGAGGATCGTGTCACCGGTCAGCACCGCCCGGTCGGCCGGCAGATGGAACGACAGCGAGTCCGCCGTGTGGCCCGGTGTCGGCACCACGTACATCTCCAGCCCACCGGTCGTGATCACGTCGCCCGTGCCCAGGCCCTCGTCACCGAGCCGCAGCTCCGGATCGAGCGCCCGCACCTTCGTCCGGGTCAGCTCCGCGAACCGTGCCGCCCCCTCCGCGTGGTCGGGGTGGCCATGGGTGAGGAGCGTCAGCGCGATCCGGCGGCCCGCCTGCGCGGCGGTGTCGATGACCGCCCGCAGATGGGCGTCGTCCAGCGGGCCTGGATCGATGACCACCGCCAGGTCCGAGTCGGGCTCGGCGACGATCCACGTGTTGGTGCCGTCCAGCGTCATCGCCGACGGGTTGGGCGCCAGGACGTTGACCGCACGGACCGTCGCGGGACCGGACAGCACACCGCCGCGCGGCTGTCCGGGCAGCGCCGCCGCGTCACTCATGCCGCACCGCCTTCCGCGCCGTCCGATTTCTCCCCGCCGCGTGTTTCGTCCTTGCCGCCCGTGGAAATGTTCTTGGTGAACTCCTCGTGCCCCGGCCAGCTCAGCACCAGCTCGTCACCGTCCAGGCGGGCTTGCGCGAGTACGGGGGTGAGGTCCTGCGCCGAGGCCGCCTCCAAAGCCTCCGCGGCGGTGGCGTACGGCCGCAGGGTCCTCAGCGTCGCCACGGTCGGCGGCATCATCAGCAGTTCGCCCCGGTCGTATCCGTCGGCCGCGTCACCCGGGGTGATCCACACCGTGCGATCGGCCTCCGTCGAGGCGTTGCGGGTCCGTTGGCCGGCCGGAAGCGCGGCGACGAAGAACCAGGTGTCGTAGCGGCGCGGTTCGAACTCGGGGGTGATCCAACGCGCCCACGCCCCGAGCAGGTCCGACCGCAGCACCAGCCCGCGCCGCTCCAGGAACTCAGCGAACGACAGCTCCCGCGCGACCAGCGCCTCGCGGTCGACCTCCCAGGCGTCGCCCGTGGTGTCCGTGACGACGGTCCCGGGGGTCGGCCCGGCGAGCAGGACGCCGGCCTCCTCGTACGTCTCGCGGACGGCCGCGCAGACGATCGCCTGCGCCTCGGCCGGCGTGGCGACGCCGAGCCGCTGCGCCCAGGTCTCCAGCGCGGGCCCGGCCCAGCCGACGAGCCGGTCGTCTTCGCGGGGGTCGACGCCGCCACCCGGATAGGCGTACGCCCCTCCGGCGAAGGCCATCGAGGTGCGCCGGCGCAGCATGTGGACAGCGGGTGCGCCCCCGGTGCCGGTGGCGTCGTCCCGGAGCAGCATCACGGTGGCAGCCCGCCGGGGCACGGCGGCCGTCAGCTCGCCTGCCGCGAGGGCCCTGATCCGGCCGGGCCATTCCGGGGGGTACCACTGACCATTGGACATGGCCGGAGGCTATCCGGAACCGCGACGATGTTCGAGGGGGGCGGTGATCTGTACATGGCCCGTACACAGATGCGTCGGCAGGTACCGGACGCACATGATCCCGCCCGGTCTTCGCGACCGGACGGGATCAGAAGGCAGGGGCGGGGCCGGGCTCAGGCTTCGGTCAGCTCCACCTGGATCTCGACCTCGACGGGCGCGTCCAGTGGCAGCACGGCGACGCCCACGGCGCTGCGGGCGTGCACACCCTTGTCCCCGAGGACCTCGCCCAGCAGCTCGCTGGCGCCGTTGATCACGCCGGGCTGGCCGGTGAAGTCGGCGGCCGACGCGACGAAGCCGACGACCTTCACGACCCGTGCGATCCGGTCCAGGTCACCCGCGACCGACTTCACGGCGGCGAGGGCGTTGAGCGCGCAGGTCTTCGCCAGCTCCTTGGCCTCGTCGGGAGTGACCTCCGCACCGACCTTGCCGGTCACGGCGAGCTTGCCGTCCACCATCGGCAGCTGGCCGGAGGTGTACACGTACACCCCCGACTGCACGGCCGGCTGGTACGAGGCCAGCGGCGGCACGACGGCCGGCAGGGGCAGCCCGAGCTCGGCGAGCTTCGCCTCGACGGTGCCCGCCACTACAGCTTCTCCCGCTTCAGGTAGGCCACGAGCTGCTCGGGGTTGTTCGGGCCGGGAACGACCTGGACCAGCTCCCAGCCGTCCTCGCCCCAGGTGTCCAGAATCTGCTTGGTCGCGTGCACGAGAAGGGGCACGGTCGCGTATTCCCACTTGGTCATGGCCCGACTGTAATGCCTGCGCAATCCCGGGCATGCGCAGCCTCGTGCGTAGCCTGCGGTGCGACTGGTTAGGCTCGAATACGTGAGCAGGTTCCAGGTCGTCAGCGGCAAGGGCGGTACCGGTAAGACCACGGTCGCCGCCGCCCTCGCGCTCGCCCTCGCGACCGAGGGCAGGCGCACCCTCCTCGTCGAGGTCGAGGGCAGACAGGGCATCGCCCAGCTCTTCGAGGCGGACTCCCTGCCTTATGAGGAGCGCAAGATCGCCGCCGCCCCGGGCGGCGGCGAGGTGTACGCGCTCGCGATCGACGCGGAACTCGCGCTCCTCGACTACCTCCAGATGTTCTACAAGCTCGGCAGCGCGGGCCGGGCGCTCAAGAAGCTCGGCGCGATCGACTTCGCGACCACGATCGCGCCCGGCGTGCGGGACGTCCTGCTGACGGGCAAGGCGTGCGAGGCCGTGCGCCGCAAGGACCGGCAGAACCGGTTCGTCTACGACTACGTGATCATGGATGCCCCGCCGACCGGCCGCATCACCCGCTTCCTCAATGTGAACGACGAGGTGGCCGGGCTCGCCCGGATCGGTCCTATACACAATCAGGCGCAGGCTGTGATGCGGGTGCTGAAGTCCCCGGAGACCGCGGTGCACCTGGTGACCCTGCTGGAGGAGATGCCGGTCCAGGAGACCGCGGACGGCATCGCGGAGCTGCGGGCCGCCGAACTGCCCGTGGGCCGCGTCATCGTGAACATGGTGCGCCCGCAGCTGCTGGACGGGGACGCGCTGCGTGCCACTGTCGGCGGCCGGCGCAAGGAGATCGCCAAGACGCTGACGCGGGCCGGCGTGACCGGCGCCGCGGGGCTCGTACGCCCCCTGGTCGAGCAGGCCGCCGAGCACTCCCAGCGGGTCGGACTGGAGCGTGAACAGCGCGCCGTGCTGGCCGGTCTCGGCCTGCCGGGATACGAGCTCCCGCTGATCGGCGAGGGGGTGGACCTGGCGGGGCTCCACGACCTGGCGGCCGGGCTCCGGGAACAGGGCGCGGGCGAAGGGGAGTCCGGACGAGGGGCGGGTTCATGACAGCACGCACGAACGCGGGAGCGGCCGGGGACACGGGCGGGGAAGCGGGCGTGGCGGACCCCGTCCCCCTGCTGGACACCGACGCCCTGATCGACGACCCGGACATCCGGATCATCGTGTGCTGCGGCTCGGGCGGCGTCGGCAAGACGACCACCGCCGCGGCGCTAGGGGTACGGGCGGCGGAGCGCGGCCGCAAGGTCGTCGTCCTCACCATCGACCCGGCCCGCAGGCTCGCCCAGTCCATGGGCATCGACTCGCTGGACAACGTCCCGCGCCGGGTGAAGGGCATCGAGGGCGAGGGCGCCGGTGAACTGCACGCCATGATGCTCGACATGAAGCGGACCTTCGACGAGATCGTCGAGGCGCACGCGGACGGCGAGCGGGCCCGCGCGATCCTGGAGAACCCCTTCTACCAGTCCCTGTCGGCCGGCTTCGCGGGCACGCAGGAGTACATGGCGATGGAGAAGCTCGGCCAGCTGCGAGCGCGCGAGGAGTGGGACCTGATCGTCGTCGACACCCCGCCGTCGCGGTCCGCGCTGGACTTCCTGGATGCGCCGAAGCGACTGGGCTCGTTCCTGGACGGGAAGTTCATCAAGCTGCTGATGGCACCGGCGAAGATGGGCGGCCGGGCCGGAATGAAGTTCCTCAACGTGGGAATGTCGATGATGACCGGGACGCTGGGCAAGCTGCTCGGCGGCCAGTTCCTGCGTGACGTACAGACCTTCGTCGCCGCGATGGACACCATGTTCGGCGGCTTCCGTACCCGGGCCGATGCCACGTACAGACTCCTTCAGGCGCCCGGTACGGCGTTTCTCGTCGTCGCGACGCCGGAGCGGGACGCGCTCCGCGAAGCGGCGTACTTCGTGGAACGCCTGGCCGCGGAGGACATGCCGCTGGCGGGCCTGGTGCTCAACCGGGTCCACGGCAGTGACGCCGCGCGGCTCTCGGCCGAGCAGGCGCTGACCGCCGCAGAAAATCTTGAAGACGACGGCATTGTGGATCAGGCGACCGGGAAGGCTGGACTTCGTGAGCCCGCCGACTCCCCTGCGGCCGGGTCCGCACCGCCCCCTGACACCGCCGCATCCCACGCACGCGAAGCCGACTCGGACGCCACGCCCGAAGCCGACGTCACGGCAGATGCCACCACAGAGGTCACACCGGATGTCACCACCGAAGAACTGACGGCAGCCCTGCTGCGTCTGCATGCCGAACGCATGCAGATGGTCGCGCGCGAACAGGACACACGCGACCGCTTCACCGCGCTGCATCCCGAGGTGGCCGTCACCGCCGTGGCCGCGCTGCCCGGAGACGTCCACGACCTCTCGGGGCTGCGAGCCATCGGGGACCGGCTCGCGACCGGCTCCACCCCGGTCTGAGCTGCCCAGCCCCTCGTACTCCGTAAGCCGTACGTGCTGCCGCCGGTCTATCCCACGGCGGCGAACGTCTCGTGCAGCTCGTCGTCCTCCAGCCCGATCGCCACGGGCAGGATGCCCGTGGACCGCTCGTACTCGCTGCGGGCGGTCTCCAGCAGTCGGCGCCAGGACGTCACGGTCGGACGCCTGCGCAGCAATGCGCGGCGCTCCCGCTCGGTCATCCCGCCCCACACGCCGAACTCGACGCGATTGTCCAGCGCGTCGGCCAGGCACTCGGTCCGCACCGGGCATCCGGTGCACACCGCCTTGGCCCTGTTCTGCGCTGCCCCTTGTACGAACAGTTCATCCGGATCGGTAGTGCGGCAGGCTGCCTGCGCACTCCAGTCGGTTACCCAGCCCATCCCGGCGCCGTCCTCTCCCGAATCGAGGCTCCCCCACGGCGGCAGCGGCATATTCACCGCTGCCAGTTGAGGACGTTACGGAAGGTGGCGACAGCACAACACCCCCTTCGGGCCCAATCTTGAATGGCCCGAACGGACTATGCGTATGCGGCAGATCACCCAGGGGAGTGAGGCGAGGACATGCGCGACTATCCCGTCAGAATCGGGACAGTTCACCAGAACCACAACGGACGTTCGGTGACACACGAGGCGAATTCGGGAGCGCCTGAGCGTGTGGCCGGATCGTGCACGGGGGTTGATACGGAACCGGACTGCTGTGACAGTTGAGAGCAGCTTAGGCCAAGGCATATACGTGTGTCCGGCGAATGAGAACGTAGGCTGCCCCCATGCCAAAGAAGCGCTCGGGCGGGGGTCTCACGACGACCCAGCAGGCCGCCAAGTTCCTCGGTGTCGCCGCACTCTCGGGAGTCGTTCTGGCGGGCATCGCGCTGCCGGCCGCCGGAGCACTGGGTCTCACCGCCAAGGGGACGGTCGACGGGTTCGACGAGATCCCGGCCAATCTGAAGACTCCGCCGCTGAGTCAGCGCACCAAGATCCTGGACAACAAGGGCGGCCTGATCGCCACGGTCTACTCCCGCGACCGCACGGTGGTGCCGCTGACCAGCATCTCCCCGTACATGCAGAACGCGATCGTCGCGATCGAGGACGCCCGCTTCTACGAGCACGGCGCGGTCGACCTCAAGGGCATCCTGCGCGCGATGAACAGCAACGTACAGGCGGGCGGGACCGCGCAGGGCGCGTCGACCCTCACCCAGCAGTACGTGAAGAACGTCTTCGTCGAGGAGGCGGGCGACGACCCGGCCAAGGTCGCCGAGGCCACGCAGCAGACGCTGGGCCGCAAGGTCCAGGAGCTGAAGTACGCGATCCAGGTCGAGGAAGAGCTCGGCAAGAGGAAGATCCTGGAGAACTACCTCAACATCACCTTCTTCGGGCAGCAGGCGTACGGCGTCGAGGCGGCCTCCCAGCGCTACTTCTCCAAGTCCGCGAAGGACCTGAAGCTGGAGGAGGCGGCGCTGCTGGCCGGGATCGTGCAGTCGCCCAGCCGCTACGACCCGATCAATGACACGGAGGAAGCGACCAAGCGCCGCAACACCGTGCTCCAGCGGATGGCGGACGTCGGAAAGATCTCGCAGCAGCAGGCCGACAAGGCCAAGGACACCCCGATCAAGCTGAAGGTCAAACGGCCGCAGAACGGCTGCATCACCGCCGTCAGCGGTGCCGGCTTCTTCTGCGACTACGTACGCCAGATCGTCACGAGCGACCCGGCCTTCGGCAAGACCTCGAAGGACCGCGCCAAGCTCTGGGCGACCGGCGGACTGACCATCAAAACGACCCTGGACCCCCGGTCGCAGGCCGCGTCCAACCAGGCGGCCACCTCCCGGGTCAACAAGGACGACAAGGTCGCGGCCGCGCTCGTCCAGGTCCAGCCCGGCACCGGGCAGATCCTGGCGATGGCCCAGTCCCGGCCGTACGGTCTCGACGCGTCCAAGCACCAGACCGTGCTAAACCTCTCCGTCGACCACAAGATGGGCGGCAGCTACGCCGGCTTCCAGGTGGGGTCGACCTTCAAGCCGATCACCGCGGCGGCGGCGCTGGAGAAGGGGATCAGCCCGGCTCAGAGCTTCGACACTCCTTCCTCGATAACTCTGCCCGCTGACGCCTTCCGCACGTGTGAGGGTGGCCCCGCGGACGACAAGCCGTGGGACGTGGAGAACGAGACGGAGTCGGAGAAGGGCATGTTCGACATGACCAGCGCGCTGGGCAAGTCGATCAACACCTACTTCGCCAAGCTGGAGCAGAAGGCCGGCCTCTGCGAGACGCTCGCGATGGCGAAGAAGGTCGGCTACGACCGCGGCGACAACAAGAAGCTGCTGCAGATCCCCACCACCACCCTCGGCAGCCAGGAGTCGACGCCCCTGGCCATGGCCTCGGTGTACGCCACCTTCGCCAACCGCGGCACGTACTGCACTCCGATCGCGCTCCTCTCGGTGACCAAGCCGGACGGCAAGAAGATGGACGTGCCGAAGACGAGCTGCAACCGGGCCATGAGCGAGCACACGGCCGACACGATCAACCAGATGCTGAAGGGTGTCGTCGAGGACGGCACCGGTACGCAGGCCGGCCTCAGCGACCGTGACAACGCGGGCAAGACCGGTACGACCGACGAGCGCAAGAACGTCTGGTTCGTCGGGTACACGCCCAACCTGTCCACGGCGGTGTGGGTCGGCAGTGACGGCGCCAAGCAGGAACAAATGACCGACATCGTCATCGGTGGCCAGTACTACGACAAGGTCTGCGGTGGCTGCCTCCCCGGCCCGATATGGCGTACGGCGATGACCGGCTCCCTGACCTCCTCGGAGACCCCGGCCTTCAACCACGTCGACGTGCCGCGGGCGAAGCAGAAGGAAGAGCAGGACAAGAACAAGGACCGGGACAAGGACCGGGACAAGAACAAGCCGGGCGACGACAACAAGCCCGGTGACGACCACGACCCGTTCCCCGGCATCAGCATCTCGCCGAACCTGATCGGCGGGAACAACGGTCACGGCCGCGGCCAGAACGACGGCGGCACGAACGGCCCCTGAGCCGCACACAGCGATACGAAGGAGGGGCGCCCCCCGATGACCGGGGGCGCCCCTCCTTCGTATCCGCAGGTGGTGGCCCCGCCCGGCCTCAGCCCGCGAGGAGCTTCTTCACCTCGGCGGCCACCCGGCCGCCGTCGGCGCGGCCCGCGACCTTGGGGTTGACGATCTTCATGACGGCGCCCATCGCGCGCGGCCCCTCCGCCCCGGCGGCCTTCGCCTCGTCGACGGCGGACGCCACGATCGCGGCCAACTCCTCGTCGCTCAGCTGCTGCGGGAGGTACGTCTCGAGCAGCTCGCCCTCCCGCTTCTCCCGCTCGGCCTGCTCGGTCCGGCCGCCCTTGGCGAAGGCCTCGGCCGCCTCGCGGCGCTTCTTGGCCTCCTTGGCGATGACCTTCTGCACCTCGTCGTCGGAGAGTTCGCGGGCGGTCTTGCCGCCGACCTCCTCCTTGGTGATCGCGGTGAGGGTCAGCCGGAGCGTGGACGAGGTCAGCTCGTCACGCGCCTTCATGGCCGTGGTGAGGTCTTCCTTGAGCTTGGACTTGAGCGTGGTCATGGGGTGATTGTGGCAGGTGCGAGGCGCCCTGCGCCCGCCTGTTTTCCCGCGGGCCCGCGTCGTCTGCGACGATGGGCGCATGCGCGCACGCTACGGAGTACCCCTGAAAATCACGGCGGTCACCGCCGCGGCCGGCGCCGCCGGTCTCGTCTACGCGGCAGGCTTCGAAGTCCGCTCGTTCCGTCTGCGCAGGGTGACGGTCCCGGTGCTCCCGCAGGGGGCACGCCCGCTGCGCGTCCTCCAGATCTCCGACGTGCACATGGTCAGCGGCCAGCGCAAGAAGCGCGCCTGGCTCCAGTCACTGGCCGGGCTGCGCCCGGACTTCGTCGTGAACACCGGCGACAACCTCTCGGACCCCGAGGCCGTGCCGGAGCTGCTGGACGCGCTCGGCCCGCTGATGGAGTTCCCGGGGGTGTACGTGTTCGGCTCCAACGACTACTACGGCCCCAAGCTCCGCAACCCGGTCCGCTACCTCTTCGAGAAGGCGTCGGGCAAGCACGGCCTGAACGGGAACGCCCCGGCGGTCGGCGTCGTCCACAACCCGTGGGAGCCGATGCGCGACGCCTTCGACGAGGCGGGCTGGCTGAACCTGTCCAACACCCGCGGCCGCCTCAAGCTCGACGGCCTGGAGCTCGCCTTCACCGGCTTGGACGACCCCCACATCAAGCGCGACCGCTACGCCGAGGTCTCCGGCGGCCCCGAGACGGGCGCCGACCTCTCGATCGGCGTCGTCCACGCCCCCTACCTGCGCTCCCTCGACGCTTTCACCACGGACGGTTACCCCCTGATCCTGGCCGGTCACACCCACGGCGGCCAGGTCTGCATCCCCTTCTACGGCGCCCTGGTCACCAACTGCGACCTGGACACGGACCGCGTCAAGGGCCTCTCCACCCACTACGCCCACGGCAACCGCGCCTACCTCCACGTCTCGGCCGGCTGCGGCACCAGCCGCTACGCCCCGGTCCGCGTCGCCTGCCCGCCGGAGGCGACCCTGCTGACACTGACGCCCCGGAACGCGTGATCCACGCCGCACAGACCGTTCCCGACAAAAACCGGATTTCGTCTCCGGGCGCCGGTGGGCTAAAGTAATCGATGTCGCCGGGAGACCGGTGGCGATCGGGGTGTAGCGCAGCTTGGCAGCGCGCTTCGTTCGGGACGAAGAGGTCGTGGGTTCAAATCCCGCCACCCCGACAGCTGAAACACCAGGTCAGGGGCCTGATCCGCATCGCGGGTCAGGCCCCTCCTGCATCTCTGGTGATCGTTTGGGAGAAATCTGGGAGAAGATCTTGGTCATAGTCTCCCAGCGGGCACCTGCTCTCCTCCCTTACGGTGAGGTGCGTAGCAGGGATCGCCGTATGCGTATTCGTGAATCGGCGACCCCAAGACCGGCGCGGTTGGAACCGAGCCAACCAGGGGGGCAAGTGGAGCCGAGAAGTGCAGCAGCGGTGGGAATCGACTTTCCGTACACCGCGCGTACCACCTGCTATATCGAGGTTCATGATGACGGCAGAGTCACCCATGGCAACGATCGGGCCGCCTACGAGCGCGCTGTCGCCGGAAAGTCGCGGCTGTTCGCCGTCTGGCCCGGCGAGTGGTCGAGCGACCTGTTCATGATCGACGACCTCGACGAGTACGCCAAAGCTCAGGGGATCAAGCATGACCAGAACCGGACCGGGCTGGAGGAACACGTCCACGACGTGGAGTGGACTGAGGCGACGGGCCGCAACCCCAATCCCCGGAGTCCGTACATCAGCATCCGGCTCACGCTGACATGCGGGTGCGAGATCCGTGACTTGGGCACCTTCGCGAGCCAGATGCAGGAGCAGCGGGGATGGGCCATCGCGACCAGTGTTGGGTGGGGCAGCAGCAGTGGCCCCGAAGGTACGTCCTACTCCCTGCGGGTGCGACGGAAGAGTCTCGGCATCTGAGTGCCTGCAGCAAGGGCAGGGGCGCGGCGTACTTACGCGTGGTCTCCGGTGCGCGCCGCCCCCTCGGGTTCGTCCGCCGCGGACGGGTGGACGTACCTGCCCTCGTTAAACGGGGTGAACCACGCCTTGAACGCCATCGGTGCCACGCCGAGAGCCTCTCCAACGGCGCTCTCGTCGATGCCGTCCATGGAGTCGTCGTAGAGCCACTCGTGATCCATGTCCTCGTAAACGTTGTCAGCGAACGAGTCGAGTGCAGCCGAGACGCCGTCGTCGAGCAGCCCGAAAGTTTCCAGTGTCACGTTGGTCTCAGTCAGCAATAGCTTCAGCGCGAGTTCCTCAGCAACACAGCTGAGCCGCTGGAAGCTGCCGTCTGTGAACCGTGTGGTCATGGCGATGACCGTTACCAGGAAGCGGCGAGCGAAACGGGCGTCGTACTGGAGGGCGTATCGCTCGGGAAGGTCCTCGAAGCGCCACAGGGGACCGTCGCATTCAGCAGCGGTGGTGTCCTCCTGCGTCAAGGTCTGCACGTCTTGGAACAGCTCGTCCACCAAGATGTCGGTCGCGTACACCAAGGCACCGGCAGCAAGTTGGGCGTCCTCCGGCGAGACGGCGAACTTGATGGCGTCTTCTTCCTCCTCGTCGCCTTCGGCGTCCAGGACGCCGAACATCACGGGCGGGAAGGAGCGCAGGTCATCTGCCAGCGCCAGCATCTGACCGCGTACCGCTTCAGCTTTCGCCTCGGCGTCGTAGCCCTCCCTGTCGTCCTCGGCCGTGGGGCTCTCGGTGTGCCGCGCCTTACGGTCTGCCAGATCATCGGGCGGGGCATCGGGACCGTCGGCAGCGGCGAGACTCTCCTGGGCGAGCTCCGGGTGCAGTTCGACCTCACATCGCTCGATCTGCCAGTCGGCCAACAGCTCCGATCTTTCCAGCAGTTCACCCACGACTGACCGGACAGCCTCCTCCGCGAACTCCAGAGCCGCCGCATCCACGAACACCTTCAGAAGCGCGCCGCCTGGATAGACGGCCACGACGGTGTCGAGAAGATCGACTTCCATGCCATCGGGCCCCTCAATCGCCTCGACGGAGGCAAAACCATCTTCGATGAGGGCCACCGCGCCAGTGCGTTGAAGTGGGTCCATCTCCGGAGTGTTCTTGGGTATGAGGGCGTCCACAGTCACTACGTATGTCACGCCCCTGATCCTGGCAGCAATATGCCGCGCGATGGGGAAGAATCCACTTAACGCCCGCAGGGCCCCAGCAGTGCCCCGCAGCGGCGCTGCGGGGCACTGCTGAGTCGCTCAGCGTACGCACAGGAGGTCGTTGAGCACGCGCACGGGGGATGAGGGACGCATCGTGTGTCGGACGTCGAGCGCCGCCTCCCATCGCTCGGTCAGACCAGACATGAGGCGCCGACGCATGCCGGGCGTGACGTGGGCGTAGCGCGCGGAGACCGAGCTGTCGATGTGGCCCATGCGTTCGTCCATGAGGACCTTCTCGGTGCCGAGGTCCTCCATCATCGTTCGATGAGTATGGCGAAGGCCGTGCGGCGTGAGGCCCTTGGCGATCGGGAGCCAGCAGGCGTCCGCCCGAGCGGCTGCCCCTCGACCTCGGGTCGGGATGCCGGGCCACGGCTCGCCGAGTATCGGTACCGGGCGGGCCTCCTGCGGTGCCTTCTTGGGGTACCAGCCGGAGGTCGCCGGGGTGAACAGCCACGTGGCGAAGCCGTTTCGTCGCCAGTGAGCTGCGTGCTCCGACATGGCGCTGCCGCGTACGAACCCGAGCTCTGCGATGGCGAGTTCGACGCGTACGCGGGTGTCCTCGCGTACGCGGTCGGGGTGGTTGAGGACGTTCGAGACCGTGCCTGTGGAGACTTCGGCACGGCGGGCGACGTCGACGAGCTTCGCGCCCTGGTGGCCTCCTGTGCGCGCCTTACCTTGACCTCGGAAGACGTACGTCCTGCCATGGCAGGGGCAGGGCGTCGGCTTCGTACGGGCGATGTGGTTGAAGACCAGGGCCGACAGCCAGTCCGTCGAGTCGATGTCGCGGTAGCTGTCGTCCTTGGGCGGGCAGCGGACCAGTTCTCCGGTGTCCAGTTCGTACAGCTGCCACTCGACGCGAAAGGCGGCGGTTCGGACGAACTCCGTTTCCAGGCCGACGATTTCGCCCCATCGCTTGCCGGTGTAGCCCTTGAGGACAGTGGCGACGAACTCGTCGTCGCGGCCGGAGAGCAGGGCCGCCCGCTCAGCGGTAAGCAGGATGCCGAGCGCGTCGGTGACGACCTTCTCCGGGCCGCGGTCGCGAGAGCGGCCGGCGCGCTTGCCCCGTCCGCGCCGCCTGGCCGCCGGGTTCGACGTGATCAGGCCCTCGTCGATCGCGTCCTCGAAGATCAGGTGGAGCGTCGCGCGCCACGTCTTGACGCTGGAGGCCGCGTACGCCGCCCGCTCCTTCTTCTCCCACAGCTCGACGTCCGTGCGCAGAATGCTGGCGAGCGCCTTGTCCTCGAAGTCGGGGAGCAGGTGCTCCTCGATGTGGCGCTTGTAGTTCTGCATGGTCGAGGCGGCCAGGTCCTGGGCGGCGTACCAGCGACTCGCGTACTCGCCGAAGGTCTCCTGGCCGAGACCCGGGTCACGCCACTGGCCACGACGTACGGTCACCTCTTCGGCGTCTGCGGCCTGCTTGGCCTCGCGCTTGGTGGCGAACTTGACCACGGCGCCCGTGGAATCGGCGACGGTGCCGTACTTGCCGTCCTCGATCTTGTAACGGCCACGCCAGTAGCCACTGCGCTTCTCTGCGTACCCCACGGTTTTCCCTCCCTTCCGTCGTGTGGGGCGCGTTAAGCAGCAGTTCCGTACTGGGACTTGGCCATCCGGCGCGGTGGCCGGGCCTGGAGCCGGACGGTGGGTACAGCCACATCGGGCCGGTGCCGAGCGGGAGGCTTGCGCGTCGGCGCAGGAGCGCCGCCGGTGCGCTGCGCATTCACGGCGGGGCGCTCTTCGTGCATGCGGATGATCTCCGCGAGGTGCTCGTCCGAGAAGCGGTAAGCACGGCCGACGCGGGTGAACGGGATGAGCCGACGGCGAGCGCGGTCCTTGACCCACCAAACGGAGCAGCCGAGTACGGCGGCGACTTCCTCGGGGACGTAGAGGCGCGGCAGGCCGACCTCGGCGGGCAAAGTCGGTTCGGAGGCAGGGGTTATCGCGGGTTGACGCAAGGGGTGGGTCCTCTTCTGGCGGGCATGGGGCGCGGCAACGCCTACCCGCCGGTTGATCACTAGGGATGTGGGTGAGCTGCCCGGCCTGGGTGTTTGCGGCTCCAGGCCGGGAGGGGGTGCCGGAGGCTATACCCCGTCGGTGGAGTGACCGTCACGGCCACCGGGCGGAGGGCCGTGCATCTTCAGCATGGTCTTGTTGGCCTCTTCTGCGATGGCGGACTGGACCATGAGGTCGGCCTCCTCGCGGATGTCAGGGTGCCCGGTCAGGTAGGCGTCGAGAGCGTCGCGCGCCTCGGTGAAGGCCATGTTGGCTCTCTGCGTCGCGCGGAAAGCGTCCAAGACCTCGTCGATGAGCTCCATAGCTCGGGCCTTGGCCGCCAGCTGAGGTGGCCCGACGAGGTTGCGCAGGTCAATGCCGAAGACCTCGGCGAAGCCGATGGCGTCATCGAGGTTGATGCGGCGCTTGCCATTTTCGATCCGCCAGACCGCGGATGGGTTCATGTCGAAGCCGGCCTCGTTGAGCCGGTCGGACAGGGCATTGGTACTCCAGCCACGCGCCTCGCGCTCCACCCTGATGCGGGTCGCGACGTTCGCCTCACCGCTGAGCAGAACGCCCTCGGACGACTCCTCCTCCGCCACTGACACGCCCTTCCGTTCGTAGCAATGCACTGCGGTTTGCAGCACAGCCTAAACAGTAGCATCGTTACTGCGAGATGCAAAACACTTCTGCGATCCGCAATTCGTGTGGCATAGTGGTGGCCCCCCACCCCACTGACCTCAGGAGTCCGCACGCCCACACGTCACATGAAAGAAGCCCCCGGCGATGCCGGGGGCTCAAGCGCAAACCTCTCAACCGCCATCCCTAGCGATCAACCCGCGGAGTCCGGGATTGCCGTCCCATATGGCCCGCAAGCAGAGGAGCTGATGCCCAGTATGACCGATGCCCAGCCGAATACGCCATCCCTCCAGGACAACTCCGGCACGTCGTGGCCCCCAGTCGCCGTCCCCGGCCAACCGTCCGGCGCTGCTGCGCCTCCAACAGAAGAGGACCCCGACGACACCGCCTCGCCTACGCCGCTATCCGAGGGGGTGCAGATCCTGGACGACCTGCGGGCGCAGCTGAAGCGGTACGTGGCGATGCCGAGCGAGGAGGCCGTCACGGCGGTGGCCTTGTGGGTCGCGGCAACGCATCTTCAGCGTGCGTGGCAGCACGCGCCGCGCCTGGCGATCGTCGCGCCGGAGAAGCGGTGCGGCAAGTCCCGCCTGCTGGACGTGGTCACCGAGACCGTGCACAACCGGCTGATCACGGTCAACGCCAGCGCGGCGGCGATCTTCCGGTCGATCGACGGGAACGACCCGCCGACTCTCCTGGTCGACGAGGCCGACACCATGTTCAGCACCACCAAGGCCGCGGAGAAGAACGAGGAGGTCCGCGGTCTCATCAACGCCGGACACCAGCGCGGCCGGCCGACACTGCGAGTGTCCGGCCCCGAGCACCAGGTGCAGGAGTTCCCCACCTTCGCCATGGCGGCCCTGGCTGGGATCGGCGACCTGCCGGACACGATCATGGACCGTGCGGTGGTCATCCGAATGCGCCGCCGAGCAGCGGGCGAGAAGGTGGCGTCCTTCCGCACTGGCCGGGACACACCCGCCCTGAACGCGATCCGCGATCGCCTCCGCGCCTGGCTCCAGCCGCTCTATGAACTGGCCATGGAGATGGAGCCACCGATGCCGGTCGAGGACCGCGCGGCGGACACCTGGGAACCGCTGGTCATCGTCGCCGATCTCGCCGGAGGTGACTGGCCCGCGCTGGCCCGCACCGCCTGCCGCACCATGACCGACTACGAGGCCGGCCAGGACGAGGAAGGCGGTCTTCGCACCCGCCTCCTGGTCGGCATCCGCCGCGCCTTCGCCGCCGTCGGCGACCCTGCCGTGCTCAGCACGAAACACCTGTTGGAATCCCTGAACGCAGACAGGGAAGCACCGTGGGCGGAGTACGGCGCAAACGGCCTGACCCCGCGCGGCCTGCAACTGCTGCTCAAGCCGTACGGCATCGGCTCGGCCAACCGCCGCTTCCCGGAGGGCACCCAGGCCAAGGGCTTCGCGCGCAACCAATTCCTCGACACCTGGGCGCGCTACTGCCCTGAGCCGAAGGCGGCAGACGCGTCCGTCTCGTCAGCCGACGGTCCCCTTCCCGGCACCCCAGCCTGACCGGCTTCACTCGCACCACTCGTCCCCGCGCAGGTCAGCACGGGGACGAGTGAACGCCTCGCAACGAGTCGTCTCGACATCGCCACGCCACTCGTACCTGTGCTGACCAGGCACGCGACGAGTGGTACGAGTCCCCGCACCTCACGGCGGCCACGCCCTGCCCTCCCCCGCACCAAGGCCGCCGTCTCAAGCCCACCTGGAGCACCCCCGCTTGCTTGCACGCATCACCGCCCTGCTCAGCCGAACTGATTCGCATCAGCGTCGCCCCGCTGCCGATCCTGGAAGTGGACGCCGGGCGGGCGCACGCGCCACCCTCGTCCTCGGCCTGATTGCCGTCGTCCTCATGGCCTTCCGAGTCTCGTGGAACGCGCTGTCCGACGTGGCCCGCGCCATCGGCGCCGATCCCATCGCCGCCCTGCTCTACCCGATCGTGGTCGACGGGCTCATGGCCCTCGCGCTCATCGCCACACTCGTGCTGACCGGCCCCGATCGGACATTCGCGCTACGAGTACTGGCGACCTACACCATCGCCAGCCTCCTGCTGAACTACGTCCACGGCCTCATACCGACCCTGCACACCGAGTCGACCCGGCTGGGTCGACTTACCAGCTGGGACCCTGCGAACTGGGCCCTCGTACTGCTGGCCACGTCACTCCCAGTCGGGTCGATCTACTTCGGCTCGGACCTCGTGGCAAAGGTGCTGCACCACAAGCACGAGTCGGCCGACTCGGCCCAGTCGGTCACCCGGCAACGAGAGGAATCCGCTGGCCAGCGCGCCAGTGAGCAGGCCGCACCGTCGGTGGCCGACCGAGCCGAACCGGTCCCCGAGGAGCCGCCCGAGTCGACCTCCGTGAAGGTCGACGAGGCACACATGACCGGATCCACCGGAGCCGAAGAGTCGGCCCTCACTGCCCGACCGCCCCGGTCGACCACCATGGCGAAGTCGACCGAAGCCGCCCCGCCGGAGAAGGCCGGTAGGCGTCTCACCAACGCTGAGTCGACCACCAATCGCCATCGCACCGACGCCGAAGTGCTCGCTGAAGGCCGCCGCCTGACCGCCGACTGGAGCGACGACCAGTTGACCGCCAAGCGCCTGCGCAGCGAACTGCGGATCGCCCAGACGCGCGCCGGCGCCGTGCGCGACCGGCTGCGGGCCGAGCGCGCCAGTCGGCCCGAGCCTGTCGCGGACGATGGCTTCGGGGGCCAGCGTCTCGGCACGTACGACGACGCCAAGTTCCAGCAGAGGGAAGCCGCCGCAGCCCCCTCCGCCACCGCCTGATCCAGCGCACGCCCTGGCCGCCCCCCTCCATGCCGACAAGCACGAGGGGGGCACCCACATACAGCAAACACTCGCCCCCAGCACTCCACGGAGAACCAGCCCATGTACGACCCGCACCACGAACTCGCCATCCCGCAGCAGGAGATGACCACCGGCCTGAACAGCACAGCAAGGTATCCCGCTGGACCGTCCAAGGGCCGGTCTCACGGGGAAGCCTCCGCCACGGGGGTGGCGGAGGCACGCGGGCACCAGGGGGTGCCCGAGCAGGAACAGCCCACCGCCATCGCCGACAGCACTGCTGCCGTCGAGATGCCGTTGCCGCGTGCAGCAGAAGAAGCCGCCTTGCACCGCGTCGCTCAACGTCGCAAGCCCGACCCCAACGGCCGTCGCGAGGGACGAGTCGACGTCCGCTACAGCGAAGAGGAAGAGGCCGTCATACGCGCCAAGGCAACGTCGCTGAACCTCAGCGGCGCCCACTACGTTGCCGCAGCCACTCTGGCCCACGTCCACGGCGACCTCACCCTGGCCGGCCAGCGCACCCAGCTCGACGACTACATCGACGAGATCAACGCCCTGCGCGAGCAGGTCACCGCCATCGGCCGCAACGTCAACCAGATCGCCAAGAAGCTCAACTCCGGCGGCCATCCACACCCTGGGGACAGCGCTCTCCTCGCCCAGACCGACCGGACCCTGGACGCGGTCGGTGAGACGGTGAGCCACATCGCGGCCGCCGCGAACCAGGCCGTCAGCCACAAGGCGCCGCGATGATCGCGAAGATCACCGGAGGCAAGGACACCGCCAACCTGATCCGCTACCTCTACGACACGAAGAAGAAGGGCCACACCGACCCGCACCTGGTCGCCTCCTGGGACGGCTTCGCCCCCGACCCCGGCCGCACCACTGATGTCGATGCCACGAAGCGGGCTCTCGTCGCCGACCTCGACCTGCACGTCAAGCAGGCCGAGCGGCTCGGCCGCGCACCCGAGAAGCACGTGTGGCACTGCTCGATCCGTGCCACCAAGGCCGACCGCCACCTCAGCGACGACGACTGGGCTGACATCGCCCACCGCATCGTCGCCGCCACCGGCATCGCACCCGACGGCGATCCGGACGGCTGCCGCTGGGTCGCCGTCCGCCACGCCCCCGACCACATCCACATCGCCGCCACCACAGTCCGCGCCGACCTGCGCACCGCCCGGCACTGGAACGATTACCTCACCGCCGACCGCGAACTCGCAGCCGTCGAAAAGGAGTACGGCCTCTTCCAGGTCATACGCGGGGATCGCACAGCCGCGAAACGGCCTACCCGTGCCGAGCAGGAGAAGGCCAAGCGCGCCGGCCAAGCCCGCACCGCCCGCGAACACCTGCGCACCATCGTGCGCACCGCCGTGGCCGCCGCCACCAGCACCGAGGAGTTCGTCCACCTGCTGGAGCACACCGACGGCATCCTCGTGGACATCAAGCACTTCCCGTCCGGTGATGTACGCGGCTACACCGTCGCCCTCGACGGCGACGTCAACGCCCAGCAGGAGCTGATCTGGTACTCCGGCTCCGAACTCTCCCCCGACCTGTCCCTCCCCAAGATCCGCAAGCGTCTAGAAGCCACCGAACCCCAGCACAGCCCCCATCGGGTGAACCCGTGGCACCAGGCAACCGCCGCCGCGGAGCGCATCCCCCACCACCTCGACGGCGATGACGATGCAGCCGCTCAGGCCCACCTGGCCGCCTTCGGCGAAGCCCTCGACGCCCTGCCCATGCGCGCACCCCAGGAAATTCGTCCCCAGCTATGGCAGGCAGCCGAGGCGTTCGAGCGCGCCACCCGCTCCCGCGTCCAGGCCGAGCACCAGCACGCCCGCGCCCTGCGTAGCGCCGTACGAGCCATGGTCCGCGAGCCCGCCCCCAAGGACGGCGCGCTGCTGGCGATGCTCCTCGACGCCGCAATCCTCGCCGTCATCGCCGCCGCCCGCTGGCACCAGCTCCGCCACCACGACCAACAGGTGGCCGCAGCCCAACAGACCCTGATCCACCTGCAGGCCGCTTACGAGCAGACAGCCACCGCACCACTGACCGTCCTCGCCCAGCACCGGCCACCCCAGCAGACGGTGGAACGGCACATCCTCCTCATCCGACAGGCCATGCCTGTCCACGCCGAGCAGGTGATCAGGGACCCGGCCTTCGACGCCCTCACCGCCGCCCTCGCGACCGCCGAGAAGGCCGGGCATGATCCGAAGCAGCTGCTGCAGCAGGCCACCGACGAACGGGCACTCAACGACGCCCGAAGCCCCGCACGGGTAGTGACCTGGCGCGTCGAGCGGCTCAGCACCAGGCCAGTTCCGAGCAACCGTGCACGAGTGGCACGGATGCGGAGCGCGGCACGGCGGCAAGGCACATCGGTCAGCCCGGCAGCGGTCGCGCCGGCCTCCCAGCCACAGCCGCCACAGGCACGTCGACGTTGATCACACCCGCTTCCGTACCCGAAGCGGGTGTCAGGCCGCGCACCCCAGCGCATCGTGGGCGAACGCGAGAGCCCGAAACCGAGCTCCCACAGCGTCGGGGCCGCGGAAGGCCAACGCCCGCAGAGCACTGACCTGTCGCCCCGAGGCCCACAGACCAGTGGCCGGCGAGAGAAACGGGACGACGGCTACGCCCAGCTCGGTGAAGGGGGCATGGTCCAGGTAGGTCATGCCGCCGGTGCCGCACAGGTACGCGCGTGCGCCGGTGGCGTCGGCCAGGTCGGCCAACCGCTCGGACCGACCCGTGCGTGCGGGCAGGGCGCTGCTGGTGAAGATCTGCCCCCGCCAGCCGAGCAGTTCGAGCAGGGCGCGAGTCGAGGCCGTGGCGACCGGCGCGACCCTTCCTGTGTCGAACGCATTCCAGGCCGGCTGAAGGGCACGGTCAAGTGCGGGCCAGTGAGGACTGGTCCCGTACTGCTGGCGCAGGATCGATGAGGCTCTGCGTCGGGCCGCGGCAGGGTCGGCGATCAGGGTGTCTCTGATAAGGGTGGCGCGCCCGGAGGGGCGGTGAGTGGGGATGGTCAGCCACCGGTTCGGGCCAAGGCCGTCGAGTGTGGCGATGCGGGCGCGATGCTGGTAGTCGCGGCGGGCGAACTGCACGTCGTCCAGGACGATCCAGTGGTCCGACGCGAACAGCTTGGCCAGCGTGGTCAGCCGGGGCATGAAGTTGGGCTGGTGGATGGCGCACAGGCTGCCCGGGGAGGAGAGTTCAGGAAGCGATGAGGCGGCTGGTGAAGCCGGCGTGGATGAGGGATTCGTACGCAGCATGCACGTCCTCCGGGACCTCCTGCTCGATGGCGAACCCGAGCTTCGGATACTCGATCACCCGCTGGAGGTCGCCGACGAGCATGTCCACCACGAGCTTCTCGTCGCCGATGGACTTGAGGTAGTCGTCGAACTCCAGGGTTTCCGAGGCGCACACCATCTCGACCTCGGGCCACAGCTTGCGGGCGGTGGCGTACGACCGCCGTTCCATGTAGGGCTTGGAGACCAGCAGCACCTTCTCCGGGGTGATGCCGGCGTCGGCCAGGACCTCGCGGGCGAGGGTGATGTTCTGCCCGGTGTTCGCGGCGTGGGGCTCCAGCAGGATCGCTGAGGCGGGGACGTCGAGGTCGATGGCGTGCTCGCGGAAGTGGACCGCTTCGCCGCGTGGGAAGACCTTGGCGGTGGTCGGGCTGTTGCCGCCGGTGAAGACCAGCGTGGGGAAGAGACCCGCGTGGTACAGCTCGGCGGCGCGCGTGGCCACCCCCAGGTCGTGGCTGCCCAGGCCGATCGCCACGTCCGCGGGGTGGGCCTGGTGGTGCATCTGGTGGTAGTCCCAGATCGCCTTGGCCTGGTGCCACTGGTCTTCGGTGATGACCTGCTGGCTGTCACTCATGCGTTCGTCTCCCTGATCACCGTCGGCGGGGCCCCGGGCGGCCCCTCACTGCTGGCCTTGACGCTCTCGATACTGCGCAGTTGGTGCACGAGGCCGTACTGCGCGGCCGTCCGAGCGGCCTGGCCGAGAACGCGTAACCCATCATCGCGGGTCGCCGCGTCGGACAGCAGGATGTGGCCGTGAGCGGTGTCCAGCCGTACGCGTTGCATCGGTGAGTCGCTGCTCCCGCTGCTTCGGGCGATGGCGATGAAGTGCAGGGCTTGGGTGAGGTCCCCGACGCCCCGGCGGGCCAGGGCGAGCTTCTGATGGGCCACCGACCAGTCGTCGGGTTCGGTGAGGTCTTCGAATTCACGGGTCGCGGCCTGCATCACGCGGGTCGCGTAGTCGTGGTTGCCGTCCTTGCTGAGTGCGGTGCCCACCCACAGGCGGGCTCTGGCCCGGTCACGGCGAGAGAGCCGGTCGTCGACGGCGAGCGTCTCGTACGTACGGGCCGACGTCTCCAGGTCACCGGACATCTCCGCGACGACCGCGAGGGACAGATCGAGCTGGGCGACACGGCGGGGAATGTCGAGCTGGGTGAAGATCGAGCGCGCGCCCGCGTAGGAGTGGCGTGCGGACAGTGGTCCGAGCACCGCGCCCTGATCGCGCTTGAGGTCTCCGAGTAACGCGGTGGATCGGGCGTAGAGGTAGAGGCCCTTGTCATCGAGTTCGGCGGCCGTGAAACGGTTGAGCCATCGGCCCAGCAGGCTGTCGGCGAAGGTGAAGTTCTGCCGGGACAAGGCGACGACGGCACGGTCCAGGTCGTCGGTCCACGACTCGTACTCCCAGGCTCTGGGCCCGGCAGCCGTCACCCGGCGTCCGGCTGCCACTTGCCCGGGGCCGGCCATCTCCGACAGGAGCGTTTCGAAGCGCAGGTGCACGGAGGCATCGGCGCGACCGAGCGCGGTGTCGAGAATGGCCTGCGTGTCGGGGCGGGGCTCGGTCGCGGACCGGAGCTTTTCCCACTTCGAGATGGTCGCGACGGCGAGACCGAGGCGCTCGGCGAAAGCACGCACGCTCAGGCGGAGGGCGAGCCGTAGGGCTCTGGCCTCCAGGCCGGTCCAGTGGTGCACGGTCGCCACGCGTCGCTCCCTTCCACCAGCCATGGAAGCAGAAGCGTGCGGCCGGTGGGGCGGAAGTAGAGCGCAAGTGGAACAGCCGCTGATTCCCTGCGCATTGAGGTACGGCGACGCTCAAGGGGTCTCCTTTCGCCGAGTCCCTTGGACGGTCACCAGCATGGAACTCCTTACCGAGCAACGCCCGGTCAACGGGCCCGTCGTCTACGGCTTCCTGCGGCTGGCCGGAGTCTCCGCAGCCCGTCAAACGGCGTTACGGGCGTCACTGACGGAGTACTGCCGGATCCATGAGCTGCAGCTCTCCGGCGTCTTCAAGGACAGGCGCGCGACGACCGAACCGAGCTCCACCGCGTTCACCGGCCTGCTGGACGCGCTGGCCCTTCCTGACGTCTACGGCGTCATCGCCCCCGCCCTGTCTCACCTGGGGCCGAAGCACCTCGCCGCCGAACGCACCCGCCTTATCGAGGCCGCCGGCGCCCGCCTGCTGCTGGCCCGCCGCCCCCGCATCGGGCCTGGCCACGTACCTCGTCAGCAGACCGCCCACCGCCGCTTCCCCGCGCCACTCCTCCTCCTGAGCACGGAGTCATGAGGCACCCCATGCTCGAGTCGCTTCAGCAGTTCTTCGAGGCCCGCCGCCAGTCCGTACGCAAAGCACGGGAGTTCGCCACCAGAACGCTGGACGGCTGGGGCCTGACGAGCCGCACCGAGGACATCCGCCTGTGCGTCTCCGAACTCGCCACGAACGCCGTCCTCCACGGCACCGCCCGCGGGCACGGCTTCCTCGTCCGGCTCGACATCGACGACAACTGCGTACGCCTGGAAGTGCACGACAGCCGTCGCCAGCAGCCCGTCGTACGCGAGCCGACCGCCACAGACATCTCCGGGAGGGGCCTGACGTTGGTGGCCGCGCTGTCCGACGAGTGGGGAGTGAGGGACCGTACGCCGCTCGGGAAGATCATCTGGTCCTGCTTCAAGACCGCGGACGACGCCGCACAGTCGATCAGCCCTCCCGTCCCAAACCACGACGACCGCCCTCTGGAGGTCCGATGATCGTAACCGGCACACCGGATCGGGCGGCGCCTGCCGCGTCAAGCACGCGTCTCGTGGCCAGCCCGTTCCTCGCCCAGCACCTCCTTCTTCAGCCAGGCCGAGCGGTCGGAGTGCGCATTCCTGGGATTCGCTACGAGGAGCTGCGCGCCGCGAGCCACGTCGGAGGCCCTCTGCCGACTTGGCTTGTTGATGCCGAGCGGCAGGCGTGGGGCACCGAGCTGCCAGACGGACCGGTCGGCGATTTCGTCCTCGTGCGCGAGCGATCGCCGTACGGGTACGCGAAGGCGTCCTGGGAAATCAACCTCGGCTGCGACTACGACTGCGAGTTCTGCTACCTCGGCGAGAAGCGCTTCGAGGGCCTGGACTGGCCGGGCAAACAGCAGCTCCTGCGGACGATGCGCGACGCGGGCGTGCTCTGGCTGCAGATCACGGGCGGCGAGGCACTGATCGACCGCGAGTTCGGCGCGGCCTACGAGTACGCCCACCAGCTCGGGATGATGGTGCAGGTCTCCTCGAACGGTTCGTCCCTGCGCAAGCCGCCGATCCGCTGGCTGTTCGCACGCCATCGCCCTTACCGGCTCACGCTCAGCGTCTACGGCGCGACCGCGGACACGTACGACAAGGTCACTCGCAACCGCGGCGCGTTCGGCCGGTTCATCCAGGGTCTGGACGCGGCCCACCAGGACCGGCTGCCGGTCCGGCTGAACGTGATCGTGTCGGACGACAACGCCCATGAGGTCGACGCGATGGTGGCTCTCTGTGAACGCTACAGCTTCCCGCACCAGGTCTTTACGAATATGTCGCCGACGATCGACGGTGAAGCGAACCCGCTGGCGACGCAGGCCAAGGGCCGCATCAAGGCCCGGAGCGTCTTCACCGGCTGCAATGCCGGCCGGACGTTCTTCCACGTCAACCCGCACGGCATCGCGTCCGTCTGCAAGGTCGGCCGCGACCCGAGCGTGAACCTCGTGACCGAGGGCGTCGCCGCCCTCACCCGGCTCGGCGCTATCGCCGAGTCCCTACAGCTCCGCACCGGTGGATGCTCCGGCTGCACCAAGGTCGGCACCTGCCGTACCTGCCGGCCGCTGGCCAAGCTCTACCAGGATGCGGGGGACCGACGAGAGCTCTACTGCCAACACGGAGGCTACGGATCATGACTCCACCCACCACAACCCTCACCCCGCCGCGCGAACCGATGCTGCTCACCATCGGACGGCGCCCCACCGATCGTGCAACCGACACCCTGCCCGTGCCGCTGCCGGCCGGGGCCATCCGCGATGACGAGGTCCAGATCATCACCGACCTGGACGAGGCCGCCGAGGGCGCCGAGTGCAGCTGCTCGGCCGGCGACGACCAGCCGTACTAGATACACCGCAGGCGGGCGCCGCACCGCTCGCGTACGCGCCCCATGAGTGCCGCCCCGGTCGTACCCTGGCCGGGGCGGCACTCCCTTGTCTCCGAGCCCCATGAGGAACCGCGCGTGTCCATGTCTCGCATTCCCTTCGATCAGCTCCCAGCCGACGTCCGCCAGGCTGTCACTGCCAAGACCGGCCCCGTGCATCGGGCGGTGACCATGACCGGCGGCATGAACTCCGGCGTCGCCTCCGTCCTGGAGACTGAGAGCGGCAGCGTTTTCGTGAAGGGCATCGCGAGTGATCATGCGCAGGTCGCAGCACAGCGCCGCGAGGCGGAGATCGCCCCCCACCTGCCCACGTCCTGCCCCCGCCTGTACTGGCACCTGGAAGTCGGTGGATGGAGCCTTCTCGGATACGAGGTCCTCAGCGGTCGCCACGCCGACTACAGCCCCGGCTCGGCCGACTTGGTGCTCGTAGAAGCCGCGCTCTCCGAACTGCAACGGATCACCGCTCCGGCCGACATCGAAATTAAGGACGCGGTGGAACGCTGGGCGGATTACGCTCCGACCGGAACGCTCCAGCACTTCAGTGGCAACACCCTGCTGCACACCGACTTCGCACCGCACAACGTCCTGATCGCCGACGGGCGTGCCCGCCTCATCGACTGGGCGTGGCCAACGCGCGGTGCGGCGTGGATCGATCCAGGCACCTTGGCGCTGAGGCTCATGGACGCCGGCCACCCGGCGGAGGACGCGATCGTGTTCGCAGGCCGCTTCCCGTCGTGGCGGAACACCGAGCCGGAGGCACTGGCGGCTTTCGGTTCCGCATCTGCGGCGCTGTGGCGGGAGATCGCCGAGGAGGATCCAACGCCGTGGAAGCAGGGGATGGCCAAGCGAGCCGCTGCGTTCAGGCTCGTACTCCTCTGAGAGTCCACGCCTGCCGTCGGACCTACCTCGTCTTGAACTCGATCTTTCCGGTACTCATACGGAAGTTCCCACTCGAGTACAGCGTGGGTCGGGCCTCAACGTGGTTGCCGCTGTACTTCTCCACATGCCGGATCTCCACACCGCCTGGAACATTGAAGTCGATCAGGGCAATGGCGACCCAGTAGGACAGGTTGCGGTTGTTGAACAAGGGCACCGTCACCGTGGACCCGCGCCCATCCGTGACTACCACCTGAGCACCGTACGACTTGAAAGAACCTGTTCCGTTCTCCACCGCGCTGTAAGCGCATAGCAGGACGTAGCCCTGGAGGTCTGGGCGACGGATGGTGATCGTCTCTCGACCTGGCACCTTGGAGTCGCCGTCCAGTGCGATGTAGGGGGGCGCTACTGACGATCCGAGTTGCCGGTAGTAGACGGCCTGGTCTGTCTTGACCGGGCGCTGCCCGGGTGAGGTGACCAGACTCCGGGGGACGTAGAGGGCGTAAAGATCCAGGTCCGCTCCAGCCCTTCTTCGTGCCGCACTTCGGCCGTTCCACTCAAGAGTGGCTGTCACTACAAGGCTCGGGTCGTCCTTACGCATGTCGATGGTCGCCTGGCCGGCCTTGGTGAGGAGCACTTTGCCCAACGGCGCAGGGAGCCGGGCAGGTGTTGTCACCGGCCTCGGCGGCGACGCCCCAGGTGACAGCTGGCGGCTTCGCGCGGGGGTGACGGTTGGAGGGGCCGCTGCGGTAGGGCCCGGGTCATCTACAACGATGCCGAAGTCCGACGCCAACCCCGCCAGACCCGTGTCCCACCCTTGGCCCACTGCCCTAGCCTTCCAGCTGCCCGCCCGCCGGTACAGCTCGACGAGCACAGCCACTGTCTCCCGGTGCATGAGCGGCGGCGGCTCAAAGGTACTTCGAACACCGCCACACTCGATGACCGCATGCGGGGTGCTACTCGCGTCGAAATACCTCACCCGCAGCTCCGGATCGATGCTGGCGACGATGGCAACGCGGTCCACCGTCTCCGGGATTGCGGCAAGATCCGCGACGATGGTCTGCCCGCTCAGCCTGACCCCGTCCTGCGCAGCATGGTTATAGAAGATCAGGTCGTCATCACTCCGCACCCTGCCGTCCTGGCCGAGCAGGACAGCGGACACATCAATGCCCGTCGTAGGGGAGCTGAGGGTGACGCGGCATGCCGCCGCAGCAGACAGGGCAGTATTGCCGCCTTTGGCAAGAGCAGTAGTCATGGATCGGCCTCTCTCCGAGATCCGTACATGGTGGTGCCCCTGGCCGTTCCACGCAGTACAAACACGGATTTGCTTGCCGACCGCATCGGGCTGTAGACGCGGCTTGGGAGCACCGAAAGTCCCAAAATAAGCCGGGATCACTGTGCACCCGCTCTACACGCTGGGTACCGTCTGGCGAGGCGGCGCCGGGCCGAGTCCGAACGTGGCACGGAAGCCGGGGAGTGCAGGTGCCCGACGTACGGCCCAGCCAGCGCATGCGTGGCCCTGGAGTCGTCCAGCGCAGCGTCGGCGTCCTGGGCGAAATGGCCCCGCTCTTTCAGCCTGCCCGCCGAGCGCGACGATGCTGAGCGCATCACCGACGAACTGTTCGCCGGTCGGACCACATCACCCAGGTCCACCACTTCGCCAAAGGCAGGGGCATCGCCGCCTCGTAGATCGGCATCGGCAGGGCCGCAGCCGTTGTGCAGCCCCGGCGAACACCCCTGCGGCCAACCTCCGAAGATCACCGTTCACTCCGAGAAGACCGACGAGCACTACGAAGGCTGCCTCATCCACCACGAGACCGGCCATCTCGACGGCCTGGTCTACACGGCCCGTATGAACATTGGGGTCGTCCAGATTTCGGTCGAGGAGTATCGCGCGCTTGCCTTCGCCTGAAGCAAGCAGTTCCTGCCTATCTGCTACGCGGCGGGTGGCGTTCAGTGAAACGTCCAGGGGCGGCTAGCCCGCAGCGAGATCGCCGGAGAGGCTGATCTCGATGGGGCGCTTCAGCTTGCTGCCGTATTTCCAGTCCAGGACGCCGTCGTGCTGGAGGCGACCGACAACGATGCCTGGGGCGATGCCAGCCCGGCGGGCGAAGGCTGTGATGTTGGTAAAGGGCATGGGGCGCTGGGCAAGTTGCTTGTAGGCGGCCGCGTGCTCGGGCGGGATGAGGGTATCCCTGGCGAAGGCGTCTGCCTCGTCCTCACTGCGATCTCCTTCGGGGGTCGTGTCGTCGTCACGGCTCGTGTTGTCGATGAAGGTGAGGCGTTTGCCGTGCAGGAGGACATGGCCGAGCTCGTGGAAGACGGTGAACCAGAAGTGGTCGTCCTTCTTGAACCGGCCGCTGAGGGCGACTCCGACCTTCTCAGGGGTGAGCCATCGGGTGACGCCGGACACGTGACTATTGGGGGGCGCGGCAACGAACACCACCGCGACGCCGGCTCGGGCGCAGAGGCGCGGGATTTCGGTGCGCCAGACGGCGGGTTCCTCGACGGTCAGGGCTCGCAGCTGGGGAAGTAGCTCAAGCAGGACCGCGCGGTCGTAGGGTGCGCAAGGGATTTCACGTGCTCGGAGTTCAGCCTGGCGCAGCCAGACGGCGGTGGCGTAGTCGTCCGGCGTGAGGACGGTGGAACGCCGGAAGGCAGTTCGGTAACTGCCCCACACGTTCTCTGCAACCTCTGGGTCGGCGACCCCGAAGAACGCCAGCAGACGCTCGAGATTGTCCACCGTGCGCTCTTTCGTCTGCAGGATGCCGCGTTTGACCAACTCCTGCAGGGAGAAGCGGTCGAGCCAGTCGAGGCGATGGCTAAGGGCTTCACGGCTCTGGATGCGGCTGACATGGGTGCGCCAGGCGGCCTCCATCTGGTTCCACAGCGAAGCCGGGATTCCGACGGCCCGCTCCAGCAAAAGGGCAGTGTCGGGGGTAAGGACAGCGCTGCCCTGGACGACCTGGTTGACGTGCTTGGTCGACAGCCCGGTGCGGCGGGCAAGGTCCGCCTGGGGAATGCCAAGGGCGTCGAGCTGTTCTTTCAGCGTGTCACCAGGAGGCAGGACTTCATCCGGTGCGAACGGGTGCGGGGCGGAGGGCGGAGTCACGTGAGTGCCTCTCGGTCGGCGAGGCTGCGGGGCGGGCATGGTGGCGAGATCAGGGGCGGTGGATCGCTGCGACGATCACAGCGCGTACGGCGTGCTCGTTGAGGGTGCCGTCGTCGAGGGTGCGGGGCGGGTCGTCACGCGGGCGGACCACGAGATCGCCGTGATCACCGAGCGACACCAGCAGAGTGAAGCAGTCCCCGTTGGCTGCGGGCCGCAGCCGCGCGGCTGCAACGTGGCGCAGGTCGGCCAAGTGGTGGGCGGCCGCCATCTGGCCAAGACGCCGGAGCAGGGTGGTCGCCCCATCGGGGCCTAAACGGTCCCTGCGGGCAGGGCCGCTGTTGCAGAGACGGGCGAGCTCGGCGTCCTCGAAGACGATCTCCACCAGCGACCCCAGAATCCATTTCCGTGTACCTACTGCCTCCATGCTATCCTCCCGATCAAGGTCTACGAGATTCCATGCACCTACTGGGTAAACGAAATCTATAGACAGGATGTGGCGTGTGCTACCGCAGGCCACCGCAGAAGATCGGAAGGACAGCCCATGGCGGGCAAGAGCAGCGCATCCAACGGCAAGCGGGGCCGCAGTGCCATCACGGGCCGGTTCGTGAAGCAGGCCACCGTAAAGCGGCACCCGAAGGCAACGACCAACGAGAGCACCGGCAAGGGCAGCAAGAAGAAGTAGGCCACCAGTCCCTCGCCGGCGGACCTCGCATTGCCATTGGTGCGAGGCAGGCTCAGCAGACCAATGCAGTCACGACCAGACCGGAGGGCCCGATGGCTCACCTCAAGCAGCAGTTCAAGGGTGCGTTGAGCTCCATCGAGCCCGGCGACGACAAGACCAACGCGCCAGAGGCGCATCGCCTCGTCCGTGACGCCCTCAAGGCTGATGCCAAGCTCGTCGAGTACGGCGTCAGCCCGGTACTGATCGGCTCCTACAAGCGCAACGTGTCGATCCGCAGGATCAAGGACGTCGATGTGTTCGTGCGCCTGCCCGATGTCCCGAGCGATGTCACGTCGGCAGACGTCCTCGACAGGTTCTTCAAGGTCCTGCATGCGGAGTTCGCCACCGACGCAGACGGGCACCGGCGCACCAAGCGCCAGGACCGGAGCCTGCAAGTCTCCTTCCCGGAGTACGACCTCTACGTCGACGCGGTGCCTGCCCGCCCCTACGGGGACGGAACCTGGGAGATCCCCCAGAAGGGCGACGAGAACGAGTGGGTGCGCACCAACCCAGACGGGCTGACCGAACTGTCGAGCACGATGAACGCGGACCACGACGAGTACTACGTACCGACCGTCAAACTGCTTCGCCAGACTCGTCGCGCCCTGCTCGGCACGAAGAAGCCGGGCGGATTCTTCATCGAGATGGCCGCCTACCAGGCGTTCGCCTCAGGCACAGTCTCGGGCAACGACCAGGCGGAGTACTACGTCTCGGCTCTCCGGGAGGTCAGCAAGATCATAGAAAACTTCGTGACCTACGGCATCGCGGTGACCGACCCGACCCTGTCTGGACACACCATCCACGTCCGCGCGACGGACGATGAACTGGACACCGCGTGTACGCGGTTCAACGACGCCGCGACGTCGGCAGCAACTGCGCTCGCCGAGGAGGACGCGGGCAAGGCCGCGCTGGCGTTCCGGAAACTGCTGGGAAAGAACGGCGATGGAGATATGGTCTTCCCAATGCCCCCCGGCTTCAACGAGGACGGCAGCAAGACGGCATCCGCGATCTCGCCCGGTGCCCGCGTCGTACCTGCCGGCAAGAGGACTTTCGGGTGACCTCTGCCGAGTTCGACGAGTACGTCGCCTACGCGCGGCTGCACTTCGAGGAGGGCCTGATCCGCGCCGGGTTCCAAGAGATGGAAGCTGGGTGGGAAGGGCCTGTCCCGCACTCGGCGGGCACGACTCGTGTAGTGATCGACCTGCAGCCCCGCTTCCCGTTTCGGCCGCCGAGGGTGGTGCCGATCGATCACGACACGGTGCCCTGGTCCTGGCACCGTGACCCGGACGGCGCGCTGTGCCTGGTTGCTGAAGAAGATCACGACGAGCTGTGGTGGACGGAGGCACCTGCATTCCTCGAACACGTCACAGCATGGTTCGATCACGCGGACACCGGATGGACGGACGATCGGCCCGACCTCGACCTCGACCGGTACTTCCATCAGTCCGCGGACCGGCGCCTCTACCTCTACGACGACCTCGGCCAGTACCTCAACCGCTCCGTCCGCTTCAGCCCGGCCAGCAACAACACGATGCGTATCAGGCACGGCATCCGTCCCAGGAAAGCCCTTAAGCACAGCAAGGACCGCTTTGGGTTCGTGGCCGATCTCGGCGAGGTCGACGTGCCGCCGCGAACCTGGGCAGACATCTGTGCCCGGCTCGGCTCGAACGCGGATCTGGACCGCAGAATTCGCCAGCAGTCGGTCGCGGTCGTCGTGCTGGTTTACCAACGAGGCACCCACGAGGGCGCGATCGTGCTGGACGTAACGCCCACGAAGGAGGGCGGCACGGCCGTCACACGTCTGCGCTCGGGCGCAGACACCGAGGCCGCCCGGTCCGCTCGCGCAGGCGTCCACGTTGCCAAACTGCGTGAATCCAAGGTTGCCGTGGTCGGCGTCGGCGCTTTGGGTTCGTTCATCGCCGACATGCTGGTGCGCTCCGGTGTCCGTCACCTCACTCTCATCGACGACGATGTGGTCATGCCGGGAAACGTCGTCCGCCACGTCGTCGGCCCCGACGCAGTCGGACTGCCGAAAGCCGAAGCGGTCAAGCGGTACCTCGTCAGGCACAACGAGGCGCCGGCTGCAGACATCGACACCATCAATAGCGCCCTTACCTCGGGTGCCGACGCGGTCGACCATTTGCGGAACCACGACCTCGTCGTGAACGCCACCGCCGACTTCGCCACCACCGCGCTCCTGCATGTGAGCGCCCTGACACTGGGCACACGGGTCCTGTCTGCGGCGCTTCAAAACGACGGCAGGACCTATCGCATCGACGTACTGCCACCGATCGACGCCGCAGCACCGCTGCCGCCTTCGACGACCAGAGCCGACGCCGAAGCACCGCAACTGTTCGAAGCAGGCTGCGGAAGTCCGATCTCCCCAACGCCGCCCCACGCGGTGATCGAGGCAGCAGCGGCAACCGTCCGCCACGCCGTCGGACTCCTCGTGGACCGCCCCCTCCATCCTGCAGGGGAGACGCGCCACCTCCACTCCGCACAACAAGGGAGCCACCACCAGTGACCCGGCCGGCACCACGCCTCGAGCTGCGCCAGGCGGCATACGAGGTCATCGGGTCCGCGACCGCGCAGCAGCTACCACGGGAAACGGGTGGCATCCTCCTCGGCTATCAGGAAGACGCCAACGTCGTTGTCACCCATGCCCTAGTGGTCGAGGGACAAGGAGCGACCACCCACAGGTACGTGCGCGATGACGTCAAGGCGAACACGCTCCTCGCAGAGTTCCTGGCCCGGCGAGCGGACGACGATCCAACCGGCTACGTCGGCGAGTGGCACAGCCATCCCGCACCGTCCGGACCGAGCCCAACGGACCTTGCCGCGATGCGGGCAATGGCCCGGGAACACGACGGCCCGATCGCACTCCTCGTTTACGCTCCCGGCGGGACGAACCCCTTCTCCGGGCTGATCACCCGACGCCCACGATGGGGACGCGTCACCAGCAAGGCAGCAACGGTCCTTCCGCCACCACAGAGATTCAAGGCGCTAGGGCCACTGCCCAAGGGCGCGGTCCGGCCTGACGGCGCGGTGTTCATCTCCTACCGGCAGTCTGACGGGTCCCCGCAGGCCGAGTCGATCGAGAACCTGCTGAGGGCCGCCGGTCTCGTCGTGTGGAGAGACCGTACCGACCTGCGCGCCGGCACAACGACCGATCGCCTCGAGCAAGCCCTGACCCAAGGGCTTTCAGCAGCCGTGCTCGTCGTGACACCGGACATCGTCCACAGCGACATCGTCCGAGAACGTGAGCTCCCTCGGCTGCTCCAATTGGACGAGGACCCCGCCTTCAGCCTATGCATCGCGAACAAGACCGCCAGAGCGGGAAGCGATACACGGTGCGACTACGACGCACCGGACCGACTCCTAAGACTCGCTCCCTCCCGGACCCTCGCCGACAAGAAGCAAAGCAACATGCTCCAGCCGTCCGGCGAGAGCGAGATCGTGCGCGACCTGCTGATGCACCGAGTCGAACAACGCAAGCCCGCCATTCACAGCCAGAACCGCGCCTTCACGATCCGAGTCCAGACCCGCCCCGCGCCGTTCGCCATGGACGCGGGCGAGGACGACCTGCACATCCGCATCAGGGCCGCCAGCGACGGGCGTCTGCCCTTGCGAGAGGGACTTCAGCTCCTGCAGACCACACTGCCCCTGACCAGCGACGCCGTCTATGCCGCCAGCGCGCAAACCGTACGCGTCTTTGGCGGAGCTCACCTGTCGGTAGCCCTGGCCTTGGGAGCCGCCCTGCCCGAGACCAAGATCGGAAATGTCGAGGTGGTCGACACTCGCGGCGCTCAGTGGACGTCTGCAGAAAATGGTGACGACCCACTGACCAGCGAACTTCATACGCAACCAGTTGACCTCGAACAAGCGCAGACACCCGACAGCCACGACCGCGTCGCGATCTTCCTCAGCCTGACTGCCAATCCAGATCAGACCGCATTCAAGCAGCTCCTGCACGAGTCCAGCGACGGCTTCGCCGCGGCCGCCGTGATCTCCGTCGCCGGGGCAGACCGACTCGACCCGCGCGAGGCCGCACGACTCAGCACGGCTGCCGCGCAACAGATCAAAGCGCTTGCCGCACACAGCGGCCGTGCGGAGGTGCATCTCGCTTTCCACGGCCCCTACACGATGGCTCTGCTCGTAGGGCGATACCTCAACACACTGCGCACCGTCGTCTACGAGTGGGACGGTGCTACCCCTGGGAGGCCCAGCTACACGCCAGCTCTCGTGCTTGAGCCAGGTGTCAACGGCGGACCGATTACCGAGATTCTGCTCGCCCAATAGGCGTGGGGACGCACACGCGGCGTGCCAGCCGGTCTTGCTCTGCCTGGCTGAAGTTGTAGCAGTGCACCACGAGATGTTTCTGAGCCAGAAGGTGATTCAGTCGTACTGGGCGAAAGGGTGGCGAACGCAGCGGGCCTGCCGGCCTGAGTCACAAGCCAGGACGTGAAAAGTGTTCGTCAGACCGAGTCGTCGGATGGATCCACCACGCCGGCGGCCTCAGCGGAGGTCAGCCTGCCGCACCCACACTCACACTGGGACGTACCCGCTGAAGACGCCGTCTGCCTGTCAGTGCTGAGCCATATCGTCGTTTCTCTGCACTCCGACGATTGAGACAGATTGAGGACGGACACCGCCATGCTGGCTGAAAAAACACCCTTCGCCAATCATATCGAGGGTGCCCGATGATTCCCCGTGGACCGGACTGCACGGTGACCACCCTGATCGAGCTGCAAGGCGGCAGGCCGCAGTGGGACAAAGCCATGCGGCGGATACGGGAGCTGGGCTGGACGTGCCACGAGCTCAGCCCGAAAGAGCGACGCACGGTCCTCCGGGCGTTCGACTCAGATGTCAATTGCAGCGAATTCTGGTGGGTGGAAGTGCCGATCATGGGCTCCACCTGGCGTGCCGACCGCGAAGCAGCTTGGCAGATCACAGAGTTGAGCCGGTCGGTACAGACTGTGATTTACGGTCGGTTGTTCCGGCGTGAGGAGATCGATCGGGTTCTTGAGCCCGAGTGGCAGGTGCACTCGGCAGATCACGAACCCGAAGGCACTGTCACACCGGGCTTCCGTCGGCATTGGCGAACAGCCACGCGCTGGTGCGCGGCGCACACCGGGCTGCTCGACGTCCGCGTGCGCATCCATGCGAGCAAGGACGCCGCCCGACACCTGGCCCGGCATCTACGCACGGACGGGCCCCGAGCGGACCTCGACGTGCGGCCGCTCGACGGACGGGGGCGTACCGGGACTATCCGTCATGGAGAGGACGCCCTCAACAGGGCTGTGGCGCTCTTCGGCGGGCCACTGCTCGCCATGTCCCTCTTCCTGTCAACAGCTCAGCACTTGATACCCGTTGCGGCCGCCGTGTGCTGGTTGCTCGCTGTCGTCTGTGCCGTCCCAGCCTGGTGGACGGCTTTCGCCGTGCCCTTGGCTCGCTCTCGGCTCCAGTGTCTAGTTATCTGCATCATCGCAACCCTCGCAGTGGCCGTCTACACGCTGGGCATCCCTGTGAGGTTCCCCCGCTGTGCGGGAGGTGTTGACTAGCTGGTCAGGGCGGGGTGACGTAGTTTCAGGTTCACTTGTTCGGTCGTTGCCTGGTTGGCGTAGTGCTTCTCCTCGTACTCGATCGGGCTGAGGTAGCCGAGGCGTTTCTGGATGCGGCGGGGGTTGTAGAAGCCGTCGATGTACTCGAAGAGCGCGAGGTTCGCTTCGGCCCTGGTGGCGAAGAC
>NZ_SSBK01000025.1 GCF_004795035.1 Streptomyces sp. A0958 | reverse complement strand
TCGTTCACCAGAAAGGTGCCTTGATCCTCTGCCCGGATACGTCCTCAACACGCGCATCCTTGCAGGTCAACGGCGCCTTTCTGCTGTCAGGGCGTCAGCTCGGACAATTTCGGTGAATAGCCGGGGTCAGCAGTGGTTCGCTCACGCTCGCCTTCCCGATCCCCACCTGACGCCCTTTCAAGGACGCCTTTTCCTCCGACGCTCACCACGACGGTCTTCAGTCAACGCAGCAGGAGGCGGCTTGGAGCCTCCCTCCGCGGGGGCGACTCCGAGGGGCCAAACCCTCATCATCTGTGCAGCACCATCCAGTTGCTACCGACCTACACCGGCAGCCCCTTTCCGTTCAGGACACACGAAGGCGGTCGCTTTTCCCAGAACCGCGATCGTGGCCTCCTGCTCGCGGACCTTCCGCCGCAGCCGGACCAGCTCCTCACGCTCCGCAGTGGTCAGGGCGCTGGCGGGCCCCTCGCCGCGGTCGACCTTCGCCTGCTTCACCCACCCGCGCAGTCCTTCCGGACTCACACCCAGATCCCTCGCGACCTCGGTAACCGTCTTCTCCGAGGACAACGCCAAGGCGACCGCGTCCCGCTTGAACTCGGCCGTGTACCGCTTACTCATGTTGCTCTTCTTGCTCACTATCTGCGACTGCTTCCTCCGGGACCATCCGTCCCAGTATCAAGCTGTCCGGCCGGCAGGGGGAACCTCAGAGTCCTGCATCCACCCGGCAGGCATCCATGCCCGCTTCGCACCGTCCGAGTCGGTGAACGCGAGGCCGCCGTCACCGTCGGTCTGCGCGGTCAGGCCCTCAAGCTGCAGCGGGAAACGCCACTCAGTAGGCGCCTCCTTGTCCTTCAGGACCACGGTCTCCTTGACCGAGGACCCACCCGCGACAAGTTCGAGATCGGATCCCTCACGGAGATCCGCATAGGTGACCGTACTGCCGTCGGCGCGGCCGGCAACCGAGTCAACTCCGTCCACGGCATATCCGACGGACAGCCCGCTGCCCAACGTCATCCGTACCAGCGGATCCACATCGGCGGTACCGGCGAAGGAGATCGGCGCCTGCGTCGACTCCGTTTCCCAACCAGGGTCGCCCTCGCTCATGGAATGCATGCCGCCCACCTGCTCAGGACTCTGCAGCCGCACGAGAGCGGTGTCAATTGCCTGCCAACTGCCGTCTTGAACCAGAAAGTTGACCGGCTCGTCGTAGAAGCGAGTCGTAAGGCTGCCATCGTCATTGAGGTAAGTACGCTGCTGCGCCTGACGCTCGGACTTCAGCTCCCTGCTGCGCTTTGCGCTGAAGCCCTGAGGAACGAACGTGTCAGGGACCTGGACACGCTCCACAGGGCTGGGCTTCGGCGCCTCCGCGGCACTGGGCAGGCGCACGGGACTCGTCCCCTCAGCCGCCGGAAGCTCCCCACGACCCCTCAGCGGGACGGCGCGACCGCCCTTAGCCGAAGCATCCGTGGCATCTGCCGAAGCGGTGTGGCGCCGACCGGCGGCAGTGCCCCACTGCTGGTCCGGGGCGGAGACAGAGTCGGTCGCCAGTCGGTTGGCTGCCAGTGAGACCTGCTGCGTGCCGGCCAGCACGGACACGACGAAGGCAACAGCAACAACAAGCGGACGCGCTGGACGCACAGAATCCCCCACCTCAAACGATCAAGACAGGGGAAAGTTCTAAGGTCTCTCACGAAGAATTCACAAGAGAGTCACATGATTCCAGGTGGCCAAAGTGACTTGATGCACACAATCTCAACCGACAAACTAAGACAAAGCGTCGGGTGAACTCAATAGTGGCCCATCTCCCCTGCGGCTGAAGCCCAAGTCGGTCGGTCGGCGGTTTGACCGCGCCTCATGAGGGTGACGTAGAAACCTAGTTGCGACTCGACCCATGACGCCGAGCCCAGCGCTCGGCCCCGCACCACCTCTGACGCGTCACCTTCCTCCCCGGCGGCGGGCGACCCGTGTGAGCATGAACCGAAATGCCCCCCGGGCGACGGAAAGGGATAGCACGGGTAGGGAGGCAGTGGGCCAGCACCTACAGGTGCTCGGGGAGTCGAGCCTGTCGTACCGCCGAGTACGACCGATGGGCCGACACAGACGGGGTGCCAGCGCGCGACCGGCTCGACATCTTGAGTCTGGACGCGACCGGACACCTGGTCACAGTGGAGCTGAAGCGCGGACGGCCGAACGGAACGTGCACCTCCAGACCATCACCCACGCCACCCTGACATCCCGGTTGGGCCTCGGCGCTCTTGCCGAGGCGCACGGTGACCTTCTGTCACACAGAAGTGGGCCCTCTCCATCGATGCATGCAAGCAGCGCCTGCTCGACCCCGCGGATGAGGGATGGAGCCTGAAGTTGCTCCAGCACCCCCGGAAAGTGGGCACCACAGCCGACTTCCCCAAACAAGTCGCTCACTCCGTGGTCTGGCTGCCGGAGACGAGCCTCGACTTCGACCTCATCCAGGTGGACTGTGGAAGGTAAGGACACTTCGTTGCCGGCTTCACCGACGGACAACTGCCCCCGGAACTTGCCGAGTTCATGCTCGCACCGGTCCCCATCGAAGATCCCTGTTCGACAACGGGCGAACCGGAGAGCTCGCACTGTCGTCCGATCAAGGCCGACTGCCGGCGCGCAGGCCCCGGCCCAGGGCTCGTCGTCTTGACAGGAGCCCGACCTGCCCGTTGACAGGAGCCCGACCTGCCCGGCAAGTCACCTGATACCCCATCAGAACAAGCGCCGAATGTGCGTCACGAGCGTCATTTCAGCATCAAGATGTCGCCCACAAGGATGATCCCCAGCAACCCGTAGACCGGCGAACGCATGTGCACACAGCTCGACTGGTGCGGCCGGGCTCCACTTGCCCACTTCAGTCCTACGGAATCGATGCACTACCCGAGGAATGACAACCGTACCTGCCGGTCCGCGTTGTCCACATTCGTGTCCACCAAACTCCGTTAAGGCAACACCAGCGTATACAGCTACTGCGCGCCGCGCCCAGACGGCTACCGGAGCAGATCCGATCAGCGGGTTCGCCTCGAACCCGGCTCCAAGAACCACCAGGTGCCGATACTGGAGCCTGCCAACTCCTCTGCCTGGCGCCACAGCTGGGCTGCAGAGTTCAGGCCCAAGGTCTCCGTTCAGAAAGCACGGGGATCCGGAGGGGCCTGGCCTCCTGTGGGGAAATCGCGCCCTGGGCCGGAAAGTGAGACAGGGCCGTTTACTCGACACACCCGCAGACACAACCCCTCAGCTGACACCGATCACCGTCGACGCCTCCACCTACCTGGTCCCCCAGCGCCTCGCCAAGGCGTACGAGCGCGGACCGCTGCGGCCCGAGGGCTGAGAGGGGCGGCCGGCGGAGAGCCCTTCACCCGTCTTCCCGCCCGCACTCGCCACCGGGGACGGTCCGACGGAACACGGCAGCGCCCCGCGCAAGGAGGACGAAGACGCTGTCGGCGGCCTCCTCGTGGACCAGGAGGAACCCGTCGGCCTCCTCTCGCGATACCGGCTTGCCCTCTCCCGTTCGCCTCAGCGTTTGAGGAGGGCAGGAATCAGTTGCTCCAGTGACTCGTCCGAGAGCACGCTGTGGTGCGCAAGTTTGTTCCGGGCGTCCCGGAGAGTCCGCAGCCGGCTCCGTCGAGCCGGTGTGAGGGCGAGCTCGCCGGAGACGCAGGCGTACCAGAGCTCCCCCAGTTCGAGCGAGGCACTCCGGGGCGGCCCACCGTCGGGCCCGCGCCCCGTACCGCGGGAGCATGCGAGCAGGAGACTGCTCTCGCCGCGTACGGCCGCGGTGGGAACCAGTCCGGCATAGAAGGCGCGAGCCTCATCTAGCAACGGAAGCAGGACTCTGTTCTGCGCACGCCACAGGTAGCGGTTGAGCCTCGTCCCGCCGTCGGCTGACCCGAACCATACGAGAGGCGACACTCGGATGCGCCCGCACCATCCGTCGGCGGTCCCGGCATCCCAGTGCTTTTGGCCTTCCTGACCGGGCCGGTCTCCGGTCACCGCTTCCCCGAGCGGATCCAAATGCCACCGGCCTGGCGGCGGTTCGTGCGAACGCACCCGGTGCCGTACGGCGAGGAGCGATCCGGGCAGTCCGGCCACCGAGCCGTCCCACGACCCGGTCAGCTCGGTCGCGCAGGCAAGATCGGGGCCACAGATCTCCACCACGGCCTCCCGACGCAGTTCCTCACGGAGCCGCCCGGCCGGACTCACTCCCCCGTTCGGTCCGGCGGCCGAGGCAACGGTCACCGCGGTGTCCAGACGGTCGGTGACGTTCCAGCACCAGACGGCCTTGGCGAAACCCTTGTCGAGGTACGCCGACAGGTCCGGCGGAAGGTCCCGGTGCCGGGCCGCCACCAGCAGTCGCGGTCTGCGCGCGCTCTCGCGGCCGGAATCGCGTGCGAGGTTCTGGAACCTCCGGAGCAGTACCGCGAGCTCCTCCCGCTCCTCGCCGTGCCACGCCTCGATCAGAACCGTGGCTCCTTCCCAGCCCGGGTCGGCGAAAAGAGCGTCCAGCGGGTCGAACGACGTGCCGAGTTCGGCCGCCAGGCGCTGGAGCAGGCTGTCGGCAGTCGTATCGGCCGGCCGGTCGTCCGTCGCGGCAACGCGCACCGGCGGCCCCGTGTCCCACAGGTCGTCCCACGCACCGCTGCCATCCGGCACCGTTTCGGACCCGGCCTGCGGCGGGGGCACCGCATCGTACGCGGTGGCGTCCTGGGCCGGGTTCCGCCCCGGCCCGTCCGCGGCATCCTCCCCCGCAGCCCAGACGTCGGCCCGGCCGCCCGCCCCGGCGGGCTTCGGTGCCGGTACCCGCACCGGGTGCCCCACCGCTCGGTCGAGAAGGCCGAGCAACGTCCGGGCCGTTCCGTCCTGGACGGCGGCGTCCGCGAAGTACCAGACGACACTAAACCCGGTGCACAAGGCACGACTCACGGCGGCCGTCTGCGCCTGGTGCCCGGGCACCGGCGCGCCGAAGGCGCCGGATGGGGCGGCGGCCCGCGAAGGTGCTGCTGTCACCGCTGTTCCTCCGCCGTCACCAGCGCCTGCAGTGCCCGGAAGGTCACCGCGTCGAGCGTCGGACCGGCGACGGTCTCGTCGATCAGTCCCAGGAGATCGGCACGGCCGAGCAGCTGCTCGGCCTCCTCCGTCGTCAGGTCCGCCGCCTCCGCCACGGCCTGTGCCGTGCACAGCGCCTTCCTCTCGCGCAGTTCCCGCTCGTCGAAGAAATACGACCACGCCTTGAGGGCGTCACGGTCCGCACTGGCCAGTCCGACCGCCTCCAGGTGGTCGACCGCTCGTTTCACCTGCTTGCCCGCGTCCCGCACCCGCTCCAGGGCCTGGTCACGGGTGTAGCCTCCGCGACCGACCAAGTGCATGACGCCTTCGACGAGTTCCGGCCAGCCGCCCGTCGCCTCGATGAGGTCGCGCCGTTCCGCGGTGGTCGCGAACGGGCCGTCCGGCCATGCCCGCACGCTGGTGACGTCCCAGCGCCTGGGCCGGAACTGCCGGGCCGCGGACTCGTACGGCATCGGCCCGGTGAGGACGATCGCCCGTCGCCGCGGCAGGCCACCCGGCCCGCCCTGTTCGTCCTTGCTCTCGCCGACGGCACCGGCCCATTCGGAGAGCCGTTCGGTGATCTCTGCGGCCGACGTGGCATCCGATGTCCGCAGGTCGGCGAAGATCACCTGAGGGCTCCTCGTACGACTGGTCACCGCGAGCGCCTCGCCCACGGCGGCCGAGTCACAGCGGTGGAGCGCCCGGCTGTCCCCGAGGTAGTGGGCCAGGGCCTCGCCAATCCGGCCCGAACCCAGCGCTGGCGTGGCGACGATGCCCGAGATCGGGTGCGCGAGAGCCTGGTGCCACTGCTCCTCGGTGAGCGGGCTGACCCGGGCCATGCCGTTCTGGCCCGGGGTGAGCTGGCGGCGGGCCATCCGGGGGTTGTAGTCGAACCGCTGGGTGAAGTCGGTGGTCTCCAGCTCGGCCTTCAGCTCCTCACGAGTGCCGAGCAGATTGACGACGTTGGAGCTGCGCATGGCGTAGCGCCCGCCGTCGAGGGCGATCACCAGGCCGAGCCCCTCCATCTCGTCCAGGTCGACCCTGGTCTCGTCGTAACTAGTAGGAGGGAAGCCCTCGGGCCACGCCTGGTGGGCGGCGTCGAGGAGTTCACGAACCGTGTACCCGTGGGCGTAGCCGTCGTCGAGGCAGCGCAGCGCGAGGACGAGGGTGAGCACCCGGTAGCGGTCCTCCAAGTCGACGGTGAAGCGCAGCCGCTCGGCGATGCGCTTGCGCAAGTCGGGCGAGGCGGCGACCTGCTGGACGTCCCGCTCGGTGATGCGGGCCGGGCTGCCGTCCTGCGCGACGGGCCCGCTTGCGCATCTCCCCGGCGAGGCCGTCGCAGAAGATCTGGATCAGGTTGGGGTGGTAGTTGGTCAGGGCGAGAATGCGCCACACCAGGGCCGGTGTGTCGAAGAACAGTCCGAGCGCGGCGAGCGGTTCCTCCACCAGCTCCATGGCGGCAGTCGGCTGCAACGGGCCGACGAGCACCGGACGTCCGCCGTGTGCGGTGATGGTGTTAGAAAGCCGCTGGAATCGCTGGACCTGCTGAAGACCCGCATAGACAATCTTGAAGTCCCGCTCGGTCTCCTGCATCAGCCGGTGAAGCCGCACCACGGTGGCGAACGTGGCCTCCCCACCGGAGGACGCGG
The DNA here is from genome assembly GCF_004795035.1 of Streptomyces sp. A0958. Classification (GTDB taxonomy): domain Bacteria; phylum Actinomycetota; class Actinomycetes; order Streptomycetales; family Streptomycetaceae; genus Streptomyces. The sequence continues at coordinate 93,191 of NZ_SSBK01000025.1, read as the reverse complement.
TGGCCCGGGCGTCACTGTTGAGGAAGTTGTCCGCCTCGTCAGCCAAGACGAGGATCCGGCGGCCGGGCACGGCCCGGAGCCAGCGGGCGATCTTCTCGGCGACCACTTCCGCGCCGGCCGTGTCGGAGACCTTGTTCTCCAGGACACCCCTGGCCTTCAGTTCCCGGGCGAGCAGCACCCACAGCTGCTCGGGCCCCTTGCTGTAACCGAGTTCCTGGTTACGGAGGTCCAGATAGAGCGCCACCTTCTCACTCGATCCGTCGGATTCCCCGGGTGCTGCGAAGGTCTCGGCGACCAGACGGAGCAGCGAGGACTTCCCCAGCTGCCGTCCGCCGTAGAGGAAAACACCCCCGTCCCGGTCCGCCACCTCGTTCTGTTCCGTGTGGCGCCCCTTGAACACCTCGGGAGGCACCTGGCCCGGCCGATAGGGCAGGTAGGGCGAGTACGCGGCCCAGGGCAGGGTGACCCGCTGGACGGCGCGGAAGGACCGGGGAGCGCGTGCGGCCGCCCAGCCGACCACAGCGGGGTCGACGACGACCGCCTTCTGACTGTGCGCGAGCGCGGAACGCAGCAGATTGCGCCGGCCCGAGCCACCCAGCGGCTGCAGGTGGAGTACGAGGTGGGCCTCGTGCGCCGCCTCGCCGAGATGGCGCAGCAGGCCGTCGTCGCCACGCTGTTCCTCGGCGATGAGCAACACCTTGTAAACGCCCTTGGCTCCGGAGCCGAGCGCGGCGACGTAGCCAGCCGTCCGCTCCGTCACCGTGGCCCGGACGTTGAGGCGGAGCACGCTCCAGTCCTTGCGTCCACTCTGATCGACCAATCCCACCTCGGCGACGGCGAGCCCGAGCAGCCTGAGCACGTTCTTGACGTGCTTCTGGAACTGGTTCCTGCGGTCACGCGGGTCGGCGAGGCTGTCCCAGGACTCCAGGGCCGGCCCCACCTCCCGCTGGAGGCCGTCGTCACCGGCGTAGTGCTCGGCCCACCAGCGCGCGCTGACACCGCTGTCCGAAGGCTTCGGCGCCTGCTGGTGGTTCACCCCTTCCAGGAACTCGGCGAGTTCGTCCCCGGACCGGGAACGCGTGTCACGCAGCTTCTCCCCCTTGCGCGCGAACGACAGAAGTTCCTCCGCGGTGACCGTCTCGCCTTGGTCGAGCAGCTCAACGATGCGCTCCCGGTCCGTCTCCTCGCACTCCAGCCGGGCCAGTTCGGCGCGAAGCTGCCCGGTCTTCTCCCGCAGCACCTCGCCGAGCTCGTCGACGATGCCCGTCAGGATCGTGAACTGCGCAGCGAAGCAGAGGGTCGCGTCCACCTCGACATCGGTGAGCCTGGCGGCCAGCAAGGCTTCGCGTCGCGGCTGGAGCAGGTTCTCCACGCGGACGCGGTCGAGCATTTCCCGGGCCGCGGCGAGGCGACTCGTCCGGTGGGAACGCCATTTCGCCGTGGAATCGTCCAGCGTCCGCTGCTGGAGATCCAGTTCGGCGGCCACAACCAGATCGGCCGCCGTCCCGGCCTCGGTGGAACGCCGCTCGATGAGCCGCCGCGCCAGGTGCAGGTCACCGCTCTTCAGGAACGTCTCGAAAGCCGCGTCGGGGTCGGGCCGAAGCAGTTTGCGCCACAGCAGGTCCACGGTCCCCCGGGGCGTGAGGTCGGGTTCGTCGACGCCCTTTTCGCGCTTCCAGGACAGACCGTCGACCGCGAGCAGACAGTCGGTGTCGACCTCCAGACCCTCGGGACGGGACACCGGTGTGGCAGCCCCGAGTGGGGCCACGGTGCCGCAGACCCAGTCCAGGAGTACCTTCAGGGCCGCCCCCCCGGGACCGGCCGGCGGCTGTGCGGCGCGTGCTTCGGTAACCGCCTGCGCCAGCTCGTCGTCGGCCCTGCGGATTCCGGTCTGCCCGAGCCGGGACGCGATACGGCGCGCTTCCTCCAGCAGGCCCGCCACCTTGTGGATGTGGGACCGGAGCTTCTCCCGGGCCCCGGAGTGGATCTTCTCCCGCTTCTGCTTCGGCGAACTGTGCTTCCGGTCGGTCTCGTCGATGAGCCGGTCCGGCGATCCCGTGCGTCCGAACCAGGTGTTGAAGCAGTAGTCGAGCTGGTCCGCGCCGCATCGGTTCTCGGCCCAGTCAATGACCGCCGCGAGCGTCGTGCCCAAAGGCCCCGTGGGCTCGCTGAGCGCCTTCAGCACGACGGTGCCGCGTTGCAGGGTGATGGTCCGCTGCGGCAGAGCCTCGGCCTCGGCACGTGCTCTGTCCGCGAGCTCGGTGCGGAGCTCGGCGTCCTGGCCGACGCCTCCGTCAAGAAGTTCGCCGGGACCGAGCATGGCTCCGCCCGCCACCGTCTTCACCAGGGCCTGGACACACCTGTCCCAGGGGGCGGCGAGTTGCGGCGGGTTCCCCATTGCCGTCGAGACCGGGCCGGCCGGCCAGCCTGCCTCCAACCCGGTGCGCAAGGTCGCGGATAGGGCAACCAGGTGTGCATCGTGGTGGGTGGAGGCGTCGGGCAGGAGGTCCACCTCGCGGTTGCTCTGGAGCTCGTTCGCCCTGCCCGGTTCGCCCCGCAGGGTGAAGGCCGCGGCCGCGAAGGCCAGCGCCCGGCGGCATTCCTCCGGTTCGTCGGCCGCCACGCTCAGCCAGTAGGCACCCGCGAAATTCCCTTCCCTGAGCAGGGTCTCGACGGGGGACGGCGCCCGGCCGACACCGGCCTGCCACGTGGAACGGTGCTGCCCGACTGCGGCCGACGTCACCACGCTCTCCCGCACGGCTTCCCCACCGGACCCGAAATCGGGCAGCCGGTCCTTCCGGCCGACGGCAGCGGACTGTGCCCCGGCTTCGGCCGTGTCCGGCTGCTCCCCCTTTCCGGAAGCGACCGGAGCACTGTCCGCTCCGTTCTCTTTTTCAGCGTCCTCGACCTCGACGATATTGGACACGGTCGTCCCCGTCGGCTCCGCGGCGTGCTCGGTGTCGCCGGCCTCCGCCCCGGTCGCCGTGCCACTGTCCGTGGCGACCTCACGGTTCATCGGTTCGTCCGCGGAGGGTGGTTCCCCGACCGTCCGGCCCGCGCCGCCCGACGGCATGCCGGTGGAGTCGTCCACCCGTAAGGTGAACTCAACGCCGGTCTCTTGGCTCTCCGGGATGTCCGAGGGGGCCACCGGGAACACGGCGCCCGAAGCCGCTGTGGATTCCGGGGCCGTAGCGTCCTCCTCTCCCTGATCGGCGTCGGCGGCCGGCCCCGAGAGGACCGTCTCCCGCTCTTCGCCGACCTCCGGCTGCTCCGGACCGCCGCTGCCCGGAGCGGAGCTTTCCGAGGGCTCCACCGCGCTGACGCCAGGGCCGTTCCCGGGCCGCGCCCCACAATCGGCCGAGCCACCGAACTCCTTCAGCCGCTGCTCCAGTTCGGTGACCTTCTTGTCGTACATCGCCAGCAGCGGTTCAAGGATCTCACGCTCCTCCGGGTCCGCCGCACCGTACTGAGACCGGTAGACCTCGGCCGACCTGCATGCCTTCTCCAACTCGGCGCGTGTCCTGTCGCACCGGCTCTCGGCCTCGGCGACCAGGTCCGCCCAGTCGTCATACCCGCCGAGCGCTCCCCAGGGACGGTCGAGACCGGCCGGCCGAGCGCTGAGCCGCCCCACGGTCCGGCGCTCCGCCGCCCAGGCGGAGAGCTCGCGCACGACGGGTTCCTCGTCCGTCTCCCGGCCGACGGCTATGTCCTCCACTGCGTTGCGCAAGGCATCGACCGTACGCTCGCCACTCTCTTTCAGCGCGTCCACGCGCTCGGCCAGCGCCTGGAGCAACACCTCACCGGGCTCGTCCGCCACGGCGCTCGCCGACGCTTCCTCGTATGGCTCCGCAGGCAATTCGGCGGCCTGCCAACAGGGGCCCCACGCCTGGAGTGCCGGTGTGTGACCGGGCTGCCGCTCGTCGAAAGCAAGCCCGAAAAGGGCGAGGCCGGCGAGCTCCGGCGGCAGCGCACGCATCATGCTGACCAGCGTCTCCTCGCCGGGTGCCTCGATCTCTTCGTGGCTGAAACCTCGCGCGCACAACGCTCCCGACGCCCGCACCAGCGCGAATCCGGTGAGATGGCGCAGCAGGCTCTCCGGAGCCTTGCTGGCCCACACCCGCTGAGCACCATTCCGGCCGAGCGTCGGCAACCCATGCACCCGACCGCCCTGCTGTTTGACCCCGACGGCGAAGTCGCGCAGGAACTCGCCGAGCCAGACCTCGTCGAGGTCGGACAGCCAACGGCGAAGCTGAACCAAGTACTTCACTCAGATCACACCTTTCACGCGACACGTCGGATGTCGCGTTTTCGAACAGTACCTACGCCGCACTGAACTTCGACCAAGAGAGACCCGCCGACGGCTCGGCTCCGGGGTCAGCCGTCGTCGCCTTCGTCCTTGCCCACGTCCTCATGGGAGATCTCATTGTCGGGGTAACCCTCACCGATGACCACGGCCTTGCCCGTCGCTCTTTCGATCGCCCTGGCCAGCGCTTCCTGATGAGCTGCGAAGAAGGCATCGGAGTCGTCCCGGGCCGGCAGGACCGGATCGACCAGATGCGTGCGGAGATGATCGGAAACAACGGCCGCCTTCACCTCGGCGTTGCCGGCGACCCTGGGGGAGATACACGGACGGTACTGCGCCACCGATGATCCGGTTGGTACGGGAGCCGAGCGGGGTCTTGTTGACGATGAAGTTGTACCGCCCAGCAGGGATCTGCTCACTCGCGCACCAGGCCGTCGGGAAGATGTGGTGGATGTCCACGGACTCCGCGAAGTACTCAGCGTCCTCGGCCCGCTGGCCGGTACGCCAGTCGGCGCGCGCGCCCTCTTTCATCAGCAGGACGTAGATTCCCATGCAGGCGGTGCTGTTGCGGGTGCGCAGCTTCAGGAGTCGGTCCTCACCGAACCGGGCATCGCGGGCAGTTCGAGGCTCGGAACCGAGACCACGCACCCAGGCTGTGGTCTCGGGAAGGTCGTGGCTGAACCGGGTCTCGGTCGAGCCGCCGTAGAACTCGTCGAAGAGTTGAAGCCGGTTCTGCGTATATGGCCGGCCCAGGCGTTGGAGCAGGGGCCAACCGCGCGCGGTGGGACCGAGGAGCGAGATGGACCCGGCCAGGGCCTCGGTGCTGGTGGCGCGTCGCTGGCATGGTTGCTCCATTCGGCCGCAGCTCTCCCGGATGATCCTGCGCCCAAATGGGCTTCTCGGTTTCGATCACGCAAGTTACGGGAGATTCATGGCCGCGCCCCGGGGCGACCTCGGTCAGCCCAGGAAACTCAACCGGACCTGACGGTTGGCATTGGACACGTTCGTGTCCACCAGGCACACCGACTGCCACGTCCCCAGCTCCAGGCGCCCCGCGATCACCGGCAAGGTCGCGTGCGGGGGTACCAAGGCCGGGACCACGTGGTCGCGGCCGTGGCCGGGGCTGCCGTGGCGGTGCTGCCAACGGTCGTCGGCCGGGAGCAGTGTGTGGAGGGTCGACAGGAGGTCGTCGTCACTGCCCGCGCCGGTCTCCAGGACGGCGATCCCGGCGGTCGCGTGCGGGACGAAGATGTTGAGCAGGCCGTCACGGCCGGCGGCCGCGCTGGAGAGGAACTGCTCGCAGTCGGATGTCAGGTCGGTGACGGTCTCCGTCGAGCCCGTGGTGAGGTGCAGGACGGTGGTGGTGAAGGGAGAAGGCATGGTTCCCATCCTGCCGTCTCCGGGGCCCGATCCTGCTGATCGCGCGTACGCGTCGGTCGCGACTCCGGGAAGTTTCGCGATCCCTCCGCAGTTGTTGGAGGCGTGAACGCTATCGGGATGCGGTCGGTGGACGTCGTGGTGATCGGGGCCGGGCAAGCGGGTCTGTCCGGGGCCTACCACCTGCGCCGCAGCGGCTTGGAGCCCGATCGTGACTTCGTGGTGCTCGACCATGCCCCGGCTCCCGGGGGCGCCTGGCAGTTCCGGTGGCCGTCGCTCACCTACGGCAAGGTGCACGGCATGCACTCGCTGCCGGGGATGGAGCTGACCGGCGCGGACGGCGAGCGACCCTCGTCCGAGGTGATCGGGGAGTACTTCGAGCGGTACGAGCGCACGTTCGGGCTGCGGGTGCACCGGCCGGTCGAGGTGAGCGCCGTACGTCAGGGTGACGGCGGGCGCCTGCTCGTGGAGACCTGCGAGGGTACGTACGCGACGCGTGCCCTGATCAACGCGACCGGGACGTGGGACCGGCCGTTCTGGCCCCGCTACCCCGGGCAGGAGACGTTCCGGGGCCGGCAACTGCATACGGCCGACTATCCGGGACCCTCCGAGTTCGCCGGACAGCGGGTGGTCGTCGTGGGCGGCGGAGCCTCCGGTACGCAGCATCTGATGGAGATCGCCGAGGTGGCGGCCGAGACCTACTGGGTGACCCGTCGGCCGCCGGTCTTCCGGGACGGGCCGTTCGGGGCGGAGCAGGGACGGGCCGCCGTGGCGATGGTGGAGGAGCGGGTACGGCGCGGGTTGCCACCGCAGAGCGTCGTGAGCGTGACCGGGCTGCCCGTCACCGATGCCGTCCGGCGCGCCCGCGAGTCCGGGGTGCTCGACCGGCTGCCGATGTTCGATCGGATCACGCCGGACGGCGTTGCCTGGAACGACGGTCGCAGCGTCGAGGCCGACGTCATCCTCTGGGCGACCGGCTTCCGCGCGGCCGTCGACCATCTCGCCCCGCTGCGGCTGCGTGAGCGCGGCGGCGGCATCCGGGTCGAGGGCACGCAGGCCGTGCGGGACGAGCGCATCCACCTCGTCGGATACGGGCCGTCCGCCAGCACCATCGGCGCCAACCGCGCCGGACGGGCCGCTGCCCGGGCCATCGGAGAGTTGCTGCGGCGGGAAAAGGAACGGGAGCGGGAACAACAGCGGGAAGGCGAGGGGGTGGCGGTGGCGGCTGGGGTGGGGGCCGCTGTTGGGGTCGGCTCGGGGGCGTGAATCTGCCCGTCGGTCGCTGCGAGCGCGCTCCGGCCACCGGCGTCGGCGCCGCTCCCACGTCAGCCCTCTCCCGCGCCCCTGCGGTTGCGGTTGAACTCCGCCACGTTGCGCTGCTGCTCCGCGTAGTCGTCGGTGAAGCGGGTGTCGCCCGGGGCCACCGTCACGAAGTACAGCCAGGGGCCCGGGGTCGGGCTGATCGCCGCTGTCATCGCCTGCTCCCCCGGGTTGCCGATGGGGGTGGGCGGGAGCCCCTTGTGTTCGTAGCTGTTGTAGGGGCTGTCGATCTTGGTGTCGCCGGTGGTGGTGTCCAGCGTGCTGCGGTTCATCGCGTAGTTGAGGGTGGAGTCCATCTGGAGCGGCATTCCGCGGTCGAGCCGGTTGTGGATGACTCGCGCCACCTTGCCCATGTCCGCCTCGGTGTCCGCCTCGGCCTGGACGATGGCGGCGATGGTCACCGTCTGGTACACGGTGACGTCGTTGCGCCGCGCTCCGGCCGTGATGTGCTCCGCGCCGAAGCGTTCGACCGCCGTGTCGACCATGTAGCGCAGCAGGCTCTTCGGGGTCGTCGCGGAGGTGACGGGGTAGGTCGCCGGGAAGAGGTAGCCCTCCGGGTTGCCCTTCGCTTCGGCCGGGAGCGGGAGGTCCGCCGTCGCCGCGGCCTTCGCGGTGGTGCCGGCGGGCTGGTCGAGGGCCTTGTCGACGGCCGCGTAGACCTGCGTGGCCCGCCATCCCTCGGGGATCACCAGGCTGCGGGGCTGCTCGGTGCCGGGTCCCCTCGTCAGCAGGGGGACGAGCACGGCGGCGGCCACCGCGAGAACGAGCACGGCTCCGGTGAACAGCACCAGACGGCCGCGCCGGGTCGGACGGGGTCTGCGGTGAGGCCGGGTTTCCGGGGTCTCATGCGCCATGCGGGCACGCTATCCCGCGCCGGTGCTGGTGCCCGGGACCTCGGTCCTGACGGCACGCCCTCGCACCGCGCGACACGAACAGGGGGTCGGATGTTCGCTGGAACGCGGGCTTCACCCGGCGCCGTCGTTCCCCGTCCCACAGGAGCGGCGGCCCTCGTGTAGGACGGCACCGTCGACCGCCGGGCCCCGGTCGCGGTCAGCCTGCCACCACCGGGGCGAGCTCCGTGTCCCTGCGGACGAGAGCGGCGTACCGCCCGTCCTGCTGGAGCAATTCCTCGTGGGTGCCGCGCTCCGCCGTGCGGCCGCCGTCGAGGACGACGATCTGATCGGCGTCGCGCACGGTGGAGAGCCGGTGGGCGATGGTGATCGTGGTGCGTCCGGCGGAGAGGGAGTCGATCGCCTCCTGCACGGCGAATTCGGTACGGGTGTCCAGCGCGCTCGTCGCCTCGTCGAGGATCAGCACCGGCGGGTCGCGCAGGATCGTGCGTGCGATGGCCAGGCGCTGCTTCTCGCCTCCCGAGAAGCGGTAGCCGCGTTCACCGACGAGGGTGTCGTATCCGTCGGGCAGCGAGGCGATGTGGTCGTGGATCTGTGCCGCGCGGGCCGCCGCCTCGATCTCCTCGTCGGTCGCGTCGGGCTTCGCGAAGCGCAGGTTCTCGGCGACCGAGGCGTGGAAGAGATACGTCTCCTGGGAGACCACGCCGACCGCACGGGCGAGGGTATCGAAGTCGAGCTCGCGCACATCGATCCCGTCGAGCGTCACCCGGCCTCCGGTCACGTCGTAGAGCCGGGGCACGAGGTAGCTGAGCGTGGACTTGCCCGAACCGGTGGGGCCGACGACGGCGAGGCCGGCGCCTGCGGGCACGGTGATGTCGACGCCGCTCAGGGTCGGGCCGCTCGTCTCGTCGTAGCTGAAGTCGACGTTCTCGAAGCGGACCTCGCCGCGGATCTTCTCCAGGCGCACCGGATTCTCCGGTTCGCTGATGTCCACGGTGAGGTCGAGGTATTCAAAGATCCGCTGGAAGAGCGCGAGCGACGTCTGCATCTGCACCCCGGTGGAGAGCAGGCTCACGGCGGGGCGGAACAGGCCCTGCTGGAGCGAGACGAAGGCGACGAGCGTGCCGATCGAGACGTCGGGCCCGCCGGACTGCAGGGCGATGCCCGCGGCCCAGTAGATGACAGCCGGCATGGCGGCCATGACGATGCCTATCGTCGACATCCGCCAGCGCCCGGCCATGCTGGAGCGCACTTCGAGGTCGACCAGGCGTTCGGACTCCTCGGCGAAGCCCTGGGTGAGCGAGTCGGAACGGCCCATCGTGCGGCCGAGCAGAATGCCGCTGACGGAGAGCGACTCGGTGACGGTGGCCGCTATGGCGGCCATCTGCTTCTGGCGCTGCGTGGTGATCTTCTTGCGCTCCCGGCCCACCCGGCGGCTGATCCAGACGAAGACCGGCAGCAGGAGGAGTGAGACGACGGTGAGCCGCCAGTCGAGCGCGAGCATGGCGACGACGGTGGCGATCACAGCGGTGAGGTTGGAGACGAGCGAGGTGGCCGTCGATGTGACGGTCGCCTGCATGCCTCCGATGTCGTTGGCGATGCGGGACTGGACCTCACCCGTGCGGGTCCTGGTGAAGAAGGCGAGCGGCATCCGTTGCAGCTGGGCGTAGACGGCGGTGCGCAGGTCGTGCATGACGCGCTGGCCGACGGTGGTGGAGATGAGGGTCTGCAGCACGCCGAAGACGCTGTTCATCACGGCGGTCAGGATCATGCCGAGAGCGAGCAGCGAGAGCAGCCCGGTCCGCCCCTGCGGGATGGCGGTGTCCAGGATCTCGCGCAGCAGGAACGGCGAGGCGACCGAGACCAGCGACGAGGCGCCGACGAGCAGTCCGACGACGGCGAGGCGGCCGCGGTACGGCCGGAAGAGGCGGAGGATGCGGCGCAGCTCGGCGGGCGGCTGGGCGGCGTCCCTGGGCGGGGGCGTCCACGTGGGTTCGTCGGGTTTCATGGGCTCCTTCGTCGGGCGTGCGGCTGCGAGCGCGGCGGGTGCGGCCGTCCGTGACGGCCGCACGCGTCCGTGGCGTGCGGGGGCAGGGCCGTCCGGGCGCGGGAATCGCGACCCTGACAGTCGAGCCGAATGAGAGCATAGCTCATTGTTACCCCTACTCACAATGAACAAAGTCCTGATAGTGTTCCTCCCATGGAATCCCCCGACCCCGACGGCCTGCTCGCCGAACAACTGCTGCGGCTGACGCGCAGGCTCCAGCGCATTCAGAGCCGCCAGCTGGAGCCGATCGGCATCACGCCCGCGCAGTTCCGGCTGCTGCGCACCGTGGCGCACTACGACGGGCCGCCCCGGATGTCGGATCTCGCGCAGCGCCTCGATGTCGTCCCCCGGGCCGTGACCACATTGGTGGACGCCCTGGAGGCCGGTGGCCGGGTGCGGCGTGTCCCCGATCCGGACAGCCGCAGAGTGGTCCGGATCGAGATCACGGACGAGGGCATCGCCACGCTCCGTTCGCTGCGCGACGCGCGCCGGGCGGCCGCAGAGGAGATCCTGGCCCCATTGACCGCCGATCAGCGCGAGGTGCTCGGCGGTCTGCTGACCGCTCTCGTCAACGGAATGCCGGAGCGCCGCTGCTGACCGGGCACGAGGCACACGGGGCTCAGCGCCGAACCGCCGACCGTCAAGCCGTCAAGCCGTCAAGCCGTCAAGCCGTCAAGCCGTCAAGCCGTCAAGCCGTCAAGCCGCCGAGGATGCCTCACCATGCCGCTGCTGGAGCCCAATCCCGACACCCTGCGCCCCGCGGCGGCGCGCCGGCCCTCCCACGACCGCGTTCCCGACGGCCAGGCGCAGGGCACGCCCGAACCGCTGCGCGGCGAGCTGACCGCCCTGCTCGGTGCCCACAAGGTGCTCGGGAAGATCTCCGACCTGGTGAAGTACGCCTCCGACGCCAGTCCGTACCGGTTCGTGCCCCAGGTGGTCGTCGTCCCCGAGGACATCTACGACATCTCCGCGATCCTCTCGTACGCCCACGGCAAGGGCCGCAACGTCGTCTTCCGGGCCGCGGGCACCAGCCTCAACGGCCAGGCGCAAGGTGAGGACATCCTCGTCGACGTCCGGCGGAACTGGGCGGGCGTCGAGGTCCTGGACGACGGCGCCCGTGCCCGTATCCGCCCGGGTACGACGGTCGTGCGGGCCAACGCGGCTCTCGCCCGGTACGGCCGGCTGCTGGGGCCTGACCCGGCCAGCGCTATCGCCTGCACGATCGGCGGGGTCGTCGCCAACAACGCCTCCGGTATGACCGCGGGCACCAGCCGTAATTCGTACCGCACCGTCTCCTCGCTCACCTTCGTGCTGCCCAGCGGCACCGTCGTGGACACCGGCGACCCGGCGGCCGACGAGGACCTGGCCCGTGCCGAGCCGCGCCTGTGCGAGGGGTTGATGGCGCTGAAGGCGGAGATCGAGGCCGATGGCGCGCTCACGGCCCGCATCCGGACCAAGTACGAGATCAAGAACACCAACGGCTACCGGCTCGACGCGTTCCTCGACGGCTCGACACCGGTGGAGATTCTGCGCGGGCTCATGGTCGGCTCCGAGGGGACGTTCGGCTTCATCTCCGAGGTCGTCTTCGACACGCTGCCGCTGGACCGCCGGATCTCCACGGCGCTGCTGTTCTTCCCCTCGCTGACCGCGGCGGCCGCCGCCGTGCCGCTGTTCAACGAGGCGGGGGCCATCGCCGTCGAGCTGATGGACGGGAACACCCTGCGGGCCTCCGTCAGCGTGCGGGGGGCGCCCGCCGACTGGGCCGGGCTGCCGAAGGGGACCGCCGCGCTGCTGGTGGAGTTCCGGGCCCCGGACGAGGAGGGGCAGGAGGGGTACGAGCGGGCGGCGGCCGATGTGGTGCGGCAGCTGGAGCTGGTCCGTCCGGTCACCTCCGTGACCAACGAGTTCACCCGGGACGCCCGGACCATCTCCGGCTACTGGAAGGCCCGCAAGGCCTTCGTCACCGCGGTCGGCGGCTCCCGCCCCTCGGGCACGACGCTGATCACGGAGGACTTCGCCGTTCCGCCTTCCCGGCTGGCCGACGCTGCGAGGCGCTGCTCGCGCTCCAGGCCGAGCACGGCTTCGACGCCGCCGTCGCGGGCCACGCCGCGCACGGCAACCTCCATTTCCTGCTGGCCTTCGACGCGGCACTGCCGACGGACGTCGAGCGCTACGCCGCGTTCATGGCTGACTTCTGCCGGCTGACGGTGGAAAGGTTCGACGGATCGCTGAAGGCGGAGCACGCGACGGGGCGCAATATCGCCCCCTTCCTGGAGCTGGAGTGGGGCCCGAGGGCCACCGAGCTGATGTGGCGCACGAAGCAGGTCATCGACCCCGACGGCGTCCTGGCACCGCGGATCGTCCTCGACCGCGATCCGAAGGCGCATCTGCGCGGCCTGAAGACGATTCCCCGGGTCGAGCCGGTCGCCGACCCCTGCATCGAGTGCGGCTTCTGTGAACCGACGTGCCCCAGCCACGACCTGACCACCTCACCGCGCCAACGCATCGTGCTGCGCCGGGAGATGATGCGCCAGCCCGGCGGTTCACCCGTGGAGACGGGTCTCGTTGACGCCTACGGCTACGACGCCGTGGACACCTGTGCCGGTGACTCGACCTGCAAGCTCGCCTGTCCGGTCGGGATCGACACCGGCGCCATGATGAAGGACTTCCGTCATCAGCGGCATTCCCGGCGCGAGGAGCGGATCGCCGCGCTCGCCGCGACGCACTTCCGCGCCGCGGAGACGGCGGCGCGGCTGGCCGTGGCCGCTGCGAGCCGGATCGACGACCGTCTGCTGCGGGGCGTCACGCGTCTCGCCCGCCGCGCGGTGCACCCGGATCTCGTCCCCGAGTGGCTTCCGGAGATCCCCGGGGCGGCTTCCCGGAAGCTGCCGCGCACATCCAAAGCGGGAGCGAGCGCGGTCTACTACCCGGCCTGTGTCAACCGCATCTTCGGCAGCCCGGACGGGTATCGCGGCCCGTCCCTGCCGCAGGCCGTGGTCGCGGTTTCGGCCCGTGCGGGCAAACCCGTCTGGATTCCGGACGACGTCAACGGCACCTGCTGCGCGACCATCTGGCACTCCAAGGGGTACGACGCGGGCAATGCCGTGATGGCCAACCGGATCGTGGAGGCCGCCTGGGGCTGGACGGCCGGCGGAAAGCTGCCCCTGGTCGTCGACGCCTCCTCCTGCACGCTGGGCATCGCCCACGAGGTGGTGCCGTATCTCACCGAGGACAACCGGAAGTTGCACCGCGAGCTGACGGTGGTCGACTCGCTGGTCTGGGCGGCGGACGAGCTCCTGCCGGAGCTGACGGTGCTGCGGCGGGCCGGTTCGGCCGTGCTGCACCCGACCTGCTCCATGGAGCACCTGGATGATGTGGATCGGCTGCGCGCGGTCGCGGAGGCCTGCGCGCACGAGGCCGTGATCCCCGACGACGCCGCGTGCTGCGGCTTCGCGGGCGACCGCGGGATGCTGCACAAGGAGCTGACGGCGTCCGCGACCGCGAAGGAGGCGGCCGAGGTCCGGCCCCGGGAGTACGACGCGTATCTCTCGGCCAACCGCATGTGCGAGATCGGGATGGACCGGGCGACGGGCCGTTCGTACCACTCGGCGCTGATGGAGCTGGAATGGGCGACCCGCCCCGGCCCCGGCCCCGGCTCCAGCTCCGGCCCCGGCCCCGGCTCCGGCCCCGCCCCTGACCCCGCCTCTCGCCCCGGCTCCGACCCCGCCCCTGGCCCCGCCTCCCGCACGGGCTCCGTCCCCGGCCCGGGCTCCGACCCCGAACCCGACCCCGGCTCCGGCTGAGGCCCCGGCTGAGGCGTACGCCGGCGGCCCGTCAGCCGCGGAGGCTCGCCCGGTCGCCCATCACCACGACCGGGTGCTGCTTCGGGTCCAAGGTGCGCAGCAGCTTCTCCATGGCCGGCTTCGACACACTCACACAGGCCGAAGTCCCGCTGCCGTGGTCCATGTGCAGCCAGATACTGCCGCCCTTCGTCTGGCCCTGCGGGCGCGTCGGGTCGTTGGGCGGGGTGCCCTTGACCCGGTTGTAGTCGATGGCGATGACGTAGTCGAAGTCGTGCCAGTGGGACTTGGCCCAGTAGTGCGGGGCCTGGATGGATGCCGACTGCGTGTACGGCAGGAGCGCGCCGGGGTCGGCCAGCACACCGCCCGCGTCGCTGAGGGTGAAGACGCCGACGGGGCTGCGCTTGTCGTCCTCGTGGTGGTTGGCCGCCCAGCCCCTCTTGCCGTTGTGCGCCTTCCAGCCGGCGACCTTGTCCCAGGTGGAGCCGGACTTGGTGTAGAGCACGACGGTGGAGTCCGCGGAGTCCTTGCCCGCGCCGTAGACGGCGACGACCTGACGCGAGTCGGCCCGTATCTGCGACTGGAGGCGGTCGCCCACATCGGGGATGCGCTTCAGGCCGGTGGTCCGCTTCTTCTGCTCGCCCTTCTCGGCGGCGGCCGACTGATGCGCGCCGCCCTTCTTCGTGTCCTGCCCGTCGCCGCAGGACGTCAGGGTCGTGAGCAGGACACCACAGGCGGCCGCCGAGACCACCACTCGTACCGCACCGGCTATATGCATCCGCCCATGCTCGCACTTGGTGACGTGCGCCTTCGCGCGCCCGAGGGGGGCCCGGCGAAAGCGTGCCGAATCTTTACCCGTCCGCATCTTTGCCCGTCCGCATCTTTCCCCGTCCGCGGCCGGGCCCGCGCAGCCCGCCACCGGGGCCGATAAAAGCGTTTGCCGCGTCCCCGGTGATACGCGAGGCTTGCACGGTTTGGTTCCCCGCCTGCGAACCCCCGCAGGCGGCCCGGTGTTTCTCCCGACGCGTCCCGGGGCCCCTCGCGGGTTCCGGCCTCTTCCGATTCCTTTGGGACGTCATGCACATTCGCGATCTTCCGTACCCTGATCCCGGCGATCCCGATGTCCGTTCAGGCCCTCGCTTCCTGTACTGGCTGGGCCGCAATCAGCTCCGCGGGCAGCTCAAATCCCTGTCCTGGGGCCTTCTGCACCAATGTTCCATCGCGGGCTACCCGCTCACGGTCGGACTGGGCGTCCAAGCGGTCGTCGACCGGTCCGGCGGCCGGCTCGCGCTGGCGGGCGGCCTGACCGCGCTTCTGGGTGTACTGACCGCGGTGAGCGACACCATGGTCCACCGCAGCGCCATCACCAACTGGATCACCGCCGCGGCCCGGGTCCAGCAGTTGCTGTCCCGCAAGACCGCCGAGCTGGGCGCGGCGCTGACCCGCAGGGTCGCCGCCGGCGAGGTGGTGGCGGTCTCCACCGGTGACGTGGAGAAGATCGGCTGGTTCGTCGAGTCGCTCTCCCGCTTCCTGGCCGCCGCGACGGTCCTGGTCGTCATCAGCGTCGGGCTCGTCCTCTACCTCCCCTCCCTGGGCGTCCTCGTGGCGATCGCCATGCCCTTCCTGGCGCTGTCCGTACTGCCGTTGCTGCCCCGCGCCACCCGTCGCGCCGACGTCCAGCGCGAAAAGGCGGGCAAGGCCACCGAACTGGCCTCGGACACCGTGGCCGGGCTGCGCGTGCTACGGGGCATCGGCGGCGAGGAACTGTTCCTGGACCGGTACCGGCGCGCTTCCCAGGAGGTCCGCAAGGCCGCGGTGCACAACGCCCGTATGTGGTCGCTCATCTCCGCGGTCCAGGTCCTGCTGCCGGGCGTACTGCTGCTCGCCCTGGTCGTCTACGGGGCCTCCCTGGCGAGGGACGGGAAGATCGAGGTCGGCCAGCTGGTGACCGTGTACAGCGCGGCGACCCTGCTGATGTTCCCGCTGCGTCACTTCGAAGAGATCGCCATGGCGTACTCCTTCTCCCGGCCCTCCGCGCAGCGCGCGGTGCGGGTGCTGTCGCTCAGCCGGACCACCCGTGCGGCCACGGCCACCACCGTCCCGTCCGGCGACCTGTACGACCCGGTCACCGGGCTGCTCGCGCCCCATGGGTTGTTCACCGCCGTGGTCTGCGGCGACCCCGACGAGGCCGGCCGGCTGGCGGAACGGCTCGGCGGACATGCCCAGCCCGAGGCGCGGGAAGAGGAGGCCGAGGACACCGTCGCCCCCGCCCCGCCGTCCGTCCTGCTGGGCGGCGTACCCCTGGACGAACTGGAGCTGGACGCGGCGCGGGCCGCCGTCCTGGTCCAGGACAAGGACCCGGTGCTGCTCTCGGGCACGCTGCGTGAACTCCTGGACGTGCCGTCGTCCGGCCGGGTGACGGCCGGGGCCGCCCTGTCGGCCGCCCAGTGCGACGACGTCCTGGCCGCGCTGGCGCAGGCGTCCCCAGGCCCGGGCGGTGAGCCCCTGGACACCCGGATCACCGAACGCGGCCGGTCGCTCTCCGGCGGACAGCGCCAACGGCTCGCACTGGCCCGGTCATTGATGACCGACCCTGACGCCCTCGTCCTGGACGAGCCCACGTCCGCCGTCGACTCGCACACCGAGGCCCGCGTCGCCGCGGGCGTCAAGGCGCTGCGTGCGGACCGTACGACCGTCGCCTTCTCCTCGTCGCCGCTGCTGCTGGACCTGGCCGACCGGGTGGCGCTGGTCCACCGGGGCACGGTGGTGGCCGCCGGTACGCACCGTGAGCTGCTGCTCACCGAGGAGCGGTACCGGGACGTCGTCGCGCGCGACACCGACGACGAGGCGGCGGCCACGGCCGCACCCGGGCGGAACGAAGAAATCGGCACGAGCGAGGAAATCGAGGAGAGGGCATGATCGGCATCGCCCCACCGGCCCACGACCCGGCGGCTCCGGAGTCGGCCACGACCCTGCCGGTCGGCAGCCCCGCGACCGTACGCTCCTACGTACGGGGGCTGATCCGGCGCCACCGGCGCCCGTTCATCGTGGTGACCCTGCTCAACACGCTCGCGGTGACCGCCTCGATCGTGGGTCCGTACCTGCTGGGCGGGCTCGTCGAGGATCTGTCCGACGGCGCCACCGACCTGCATCTGGAGCGCGCGGCAGTCGTGTTCGCGGTCGCGCTGGTCGTGCAGACGGTGGCCACCCGGATGATGCGGCTGCGCAGCGCGATGCTGGGCGAGGAGATGCTCGCCGATCTGCGCGAGGATTTCCTCGTGCGCTCGGTGCGGCTGCCCCCGGGAGTGCTGGAGCGGGCCGGCACGGGGGACCTGCTGTCACGGATCACGACGGACATCGACCGGCTCGCCAACGCGATGCGCGAGGCGGTGCCGCAGCTGACCATCGGCGTGGTGTGGGCGGGCCTGCTCGTCGCCGCCCTCACCGTCACCGCTCCCCCGCTGGCGCTCGCGGTGCTCGTGGCGCTGCCGGTGCTGCTGATCGGCTGCCGCTGGTACTTCCGCCGGGCACCCTCGGCGTACCGCTCGGAGGCCGCCGGTTACGCGGCGGTCGCGGCGGTGCTCGCGGAGACGGTGGACGCGGGGCGGACCGTGGAGGCGCACCGGCTGGGTGCGCGCCGGGTCGCCCTGTCGAACCGGCGCATCAAGGAGTGGACCGCGTGGGAGCGGTACACGCTGTTCCTGCGCTCGGTGCTCTTTCCCGTCATCAACGCCACGTACGCGACGATTGTCGGCGCGGTCCTGCTGCTGGGCGGCTGGTTCGTCATCGAGGGTTATCTCACCGTCGGCCAGGTCACGACCGGTGCCCTGCTCGCTCAGATGATGGTGGACCCGATCGGTCTGATCCTGCGCTGGTACGACGAGTTGCAGGTCGCCCAGGTGTCGCTGGCGCGCCTGGTGGGTGTCCGGGAGATCGAGCCGGACGCGGGCGATGCCGCGGTGGTCCCGGACGGCCGGGACGTGCGCGCCGACGAGGTGCGCTTCGGGTACGTGGACGGCGTCGATGTGCTGCACCGGGTGTCGCTGGACGTCGCGCCGGGTACGCGGCTGGCGCTGGTCGGCCCGTCGGGTGCGGGCAAGTCGACGCTGGGCCGGCTGCTGGCGGGGATCTACGCCCCGCGGATCGGTGAGGTCACGCTCGGGGGCGCGCAGCTGTCGCGGATGGCGACGGAGCGGGTCCGTTCGCATGTGGCGCTGGTCAACCAGGAGCACCATGTGTTCGTCGGTTCGCTGCGCGACAACCTGCTGCTGGCCCGTACGGACGCCGAGGACGCGGAGCTGTGGACGTCGCTCGCGGCGGTCGACGCGGACGGCTGGGCGAGGGCCCTGGAGGCGGGGCTCGACTCCGAGGTCGGCTCGGGCGGTCTGGTGATCACACCGGCGCAGGCGCAGCAGATCGCGCTGGCCCGGCTGGTCCTGGCCGACCCGCACACGCTGGTCCTGGACGAGGCGACCTCGCTGCTCGATCCGCGCGCGGCCCGGCATCTGGAGCGGTCGCTGGCCCGGGTGCTGGACGGCCGTACGGTCGTGGCGATCGCCCACCGGCTGCACACCGCGCACGACGCGGATGTGATCGCCGTGGTCGAGCAGGGCCGGATCAGTGAGTTCGGCAGCCATGACGAGCTGGTGGCGGCGGACGGCGCGTACGCGGCGCTGTGGCGGTCCTGGCACGGCTGACGGCTCCGGGGGCCGGCCGGTCCGGCCGGCCCCCGGGCGCGGGCGTCAGATGACGTTCATCGCGACTGCCGCGCCCACTCCGCCGAGCACCATGAACACCGGCATCAGCACCTTGATCTCCACCCAGCTGCCGGCCCTGAAGCGCATGGCCTTCGGCGGGCCGATGGGGTACCAGCGCTTGCGGCCGACGGGGATCGGCCACAGGATCGGGCAGCCGGACACGGTCAGCGCGTCGCCGATGTCGTGGATGAGGGCGCCGAGCACGATGGGCAGTCCGAGCCAGAGGTATTCCTGGCCGGGGTCGGTGAAGAGCCAGTCCGAGCCGTGGCCCGGCTGGTCGAGGATGCCGGCGAGAATCCACGCGCTGGTCGCTCCGAGCAGCCACACCAGGACGTCGCTGGACATCCTGGCGGCCCGCCACAGCAGCCCCTCGACGGCGAGGACCAGGTGGACGAAGAGGATGCCCAGCACCGCCCAGCGGCCGCCGGTGATCGCCGCGCCGGAGGCCGCCGCGCCGATCAGGACCGCCCACACCCAGGTGTGGGTCAGGGTGCGGTGGCCGCCGTTGCGCGTGGAGTCGCCCCGCATCCGGGTGGCCTTGTAGACGGCGTGCGAGAGCTTGTCGACGACCTCGCACACCCCGCGTGAGACCGGTCCGAAGGCGCGCGAGATGGTCGCCGACTTGTGGTCGAGGTCGGGGGCGAGCGCCGCGCCCGCGCTGATCAGCGCGCCGACGACGAGGACGGGCCACGGCATGGGGTGGCCGGCGGCGGCCGCGGCGGCACCCACCCCCAGCCAGGCCGCTGCCCCGGACAGTGAGTGTGCCGGTCCCATCATGACTGCTGAGCCCCCCGTGGGTGTCGCCGAGTGCGCCAGGCGGTGCCTGTACGTGAGAACCGGCCACCGTCGTTGCGACGTGGCCGAGTTGAGAGGGCAGCGTATCGTCCGTGATCTTCCTGCCGTCGTCCGGTTCCCTCATCGGGACCGAAGACAGGCAAGATGGGGGCGTGACCCTTATCGATCAGCTGCCCCCGACCGACGACCCCGACGCCCTCTTCGAGGCTTTCTCGTCCTGGACCGAGACGCAGGGGATCACCCTCTACCCCGCTCAGGAGGAGGCGCTGATCGAGGTGGTCTCCGGGGCCAACGTGATCCTTTCCACGCCCACCGGGTCCGGGAAGAGCCTGGTCGCGGCGGGTGCGCACTTCACCGCCCTGGCACAGGACAAGGTCACCTTCTACACCGCCCCGATCAAGGCGCTGGTCTCGGAGAAGTTCTTCGACCTGTGCAAGCTGTTCGGTACGGAGAACGTCGGCATGCTCACCGGGGACGCCTCGGTCAACGCCGACGCCCCGGTGATCTGCTGCACCGCCGAGGTGCTGGCCTCCATCGCTCTGCGTGACGGGAAGTACGCGGACATCGGCCAGGTCGTCATGGACGAGTTCCACTTCTACGCGGAGCCGGACCGGGGCTGGGCGTGGCAGATCCCGCTGCTGGAGCTTCCGCAGGCCCAGTTCGTCCTGATGTCGGCGACGCTCGGTGACGTCCGGATGTTCGAGGAGGACCTGACGCGGCGCACCGGCCGCCCGACCTCCGTGATCCGCTCGGCGACCCGGCCGGTGCCGCTGAGCTACGAGTACCGGCTGACGCCGATCACCGAGACGATCACCGAGCTCCTGGAGACCCGGCAGTCGCCGGTGTACATCGTGCACTTCACCCAGGCGGCGGCGGTGGAGCGGGCGCAGTCGCTGATGAGCATCAACATGTGCACCAAGGAGGAGAAGGAGAAGATCGCCGATCTCATCGGCAACTTCCGCTTCACCACCAAGTTCGGCCAGAACCTCTCGCGTTATGTGCGGCACGGCATCGGTGTGCACCACGCCGGCATGCTCCCGAAGTACCGCCGGCTGGTGGAGAAACTGGCGCAGGCGGGTCTGCTGAAGGTGATCTGCGGTACGGACACGCTCGGCGTCGGCGTCAACGTACCGATCCGCACGGTGCTGTTCACCGCCCTCACCAAGTACGACGGCACCCGGGTAAGGACGCTGCGGGCCCGCGAGTTCCACCAGATCGCCGGCCGGGCCGGGCGGGCGGGCTTCGACACGGCGGGCTTCGTCGTCGCCCAGGCACCCGAGCACGTCATCGAGAACGAGAAGGCCGTCAAGAAGGCGGGCGACGACCCGAAGAAGAAGCGCAAGGTCGTCCGCAAGAAGGCTCCCGAGGGCTTCGTGGCCTGGTCGGAGACCACGTTCGACAAGCTGATCCAGTCCGATCCGGAGCCGCTGACCTCCCGGTTCCGGGTCACGCACACGATGCTGCTGTCCGTGATCGCCCGCCCGGGCAACGCCTTCGACGCCATGCGGCATCTGCTGGAGGACAACCACGAGCCGCGCCGGGCGCAGCTGCGGCACATCCGCCGGGCCATCGCGATCTACCGTTCGCTGCTGGACGGCGGCGTGGTGGAGCAGCTGGCCGAGCCGGACGCGGAGGGCCGTATCGTGCGGCTGACCGTCGACCTCCAGCAGGACTTCGCGCTGAACCAGCCGCTGTCCACCTTCGCGCTCGCCGCGTTCGAGCTGCTGGACCCGGACTCGCCGTCGTACGCGCTGGACATGGTGTCGGTGGTGGAGTCGACGCTGGACGACCCGCGCCAGATCCTGGCGGCGCAGCAGAACAAGGCGCGCGGCGAGGCGGTCGGGCAGATGAAGGCCGACGGGATCGAGTACGAGGAGCGGATGGAGCTGCTCCAGGAGGTGACGTACCCGAAGCCGCTGAGCGAGCTGCTGTGGCACGCGTACGACGTCTACCGGCGCAGCCACCCGTGGGTGGGCGACCACCCGGTGTCGCCGAAGTCGGTGATCCGTGACATGTACGAACGGGCCATGACGTTCACGGAGTTCACCTCGAACTACGAGCTGGCGCGCACCGAGGGCATCGTGCTGCGCTATCTGGCGAGCGCGTACAAGGCGCTGGAGCACACCATTCCGGACGACATCAAGTCCGAGGACCTGGAGGATCTGATCGCCTGGCTCGGTGAGATGGTCCGTCAGGTCGACTCCAGTCTTCTGGACGAGTGGGAGCAGCTCGCCAACCCGGAGGTGGAGACGGCCGAGCAGGCGCAGGAGCGGGCCGACGAGGTCAAGCCGGTCACGGCGAACGCCCGCGCCTTCCGGGTCCTGGTGCGCAACGCGATGTTCCGCCGGGTCGAGCTGGCCGCGCTGGACCGGGTCCGCGACCTCGGCGAGCTGGACGCGGACGCGGGCTGGGACGAGGACGCGTGGGGCGAGGCGATGGACGCGTACTGGGACGAGTACGAGGGGCTGGGCACCGGTCCCGACGCGCGCGGGCCGAAGCTGCTGAAGATCGACGAGGACGCGGAGCACGGCCTGTGGCGGGTCCGTCAGACGTTCGCCGACCCGAACGGCGACCATGACTGGGGCATCAGCGCGGAGGTCGATCTCGCCGCGTCGGACGAAGAGGGCCGGGCGGTCCTGCGGGTCACCTCCGTGGGCCAGCTGTGAGCGGACGCGCGACGTCACCGCGAGAGTGGAGAGGAACGGCATGACGAACCCCGCCGAGAGCCTGGTCGACCTGCTCGACCTGGAGCGGATCGAGGTGAACATCTTCCGCGGCCGCAGCCCCGAGGAGTCCTTGCAGCGGGTCTTCGGCGGGCAGGTGGCGGGGCAGGCGCTGGTGGCCGCCGGCCGCACCACGGACGGGGACCGGCCGGTGCACTCGCTGCACGCCTACTTCCTGCGGCCGGGCCGTCCGGGCGTGCCGATCGTGTACGACGTCGAGCGGGTCAGGGACGGCAGGTCGTTCACCACGCGCCGGGTGACGGCGGTCCAGCAGGGCCGGACGATCTTCAACCTGACGGCGTCGTTCCACCGCCCCGAGGAGGCGGGCTTCGAACACCAGCTGCCGCCCGCGCGCGTCGTGCCCGGTCCGGAGGAGCTGCCGACGGTCGCCGAAGAGGTGCGCGAGCACCTGGGCGGTCTGCCGGAGGCCCTGGAGCGGATGGCGCGGCGCCAGCCGTTCGACATCCGCTACGTCGACCGGCTGCGCTGGACGCGGGAGGAGGTCGAGGACGCCGACCCGCGCAGCGCGGTCTGGATGCGCGCGGTGGGCCCGCTGGGCGACGACCCGCTGGTGCACACGTGTGCGCTGACGTACGCGAGCGACATGACGCTGCTGGACGCGGTCCGCATCCCGGTGGAGCCGTTGTGGGGCCCGCGCGGGTTCGACATGGCGAGCCTGGACCATGCCATGTGGTTCCACCGGCCGTTCCGGGCGGACGAGTGGTTCCTGTACGACCAGGAGTCGCCGATCGCCACGGGCGGGCGGGGGCTGGCACGTGGCCGGATCTACGACCGTGCGGGCCGTCTGCTGGTGTCGGTGGTGCAGGAGGGACTGTTCCGCCGCCTGGGCGACCGGCCCGCGTAACGGCTCAGGTGCCGGGGAGCACGTCCTGCTCGACCTCGTGCCGCCGGTGGCGGATGGCCGGCGGTGCGGGGTGCAGTTTGGCGTCGCAGGAGGGGCCGAGGCCGGTGCGGCGGGAGGCGGTGCCGGTGAGCGGCCGTCCGCAGAGGCGGCAGCGCACGGTGCGGGGACCGGCGGCTGCGGCGGTGCCGGGCAGCGGCTCGGTCCCGGGGGCGGCTTCTGGTGACTCCACGGGGTGATCCTCTCAGCCGGCCGGTCCAGTCTTCGATCCGGCAGCACGCAGGGGCCGCCGAAGATGATCGGCGGCCCGGGCCGCCCCCGGGCGGCACGTGCTCCGGCGGGGCCGTGAGGCGCCGTCAGGCCCGTTCGCGGCCGTCGGCACCCGAGCACAGCGCCCAGATGATGAAGATGTCGACGGCGATGAGCACGATGGACCACAGCGGGTAGTACGGCAGCCATACGAAGTTGGCGAGCGCGCCGAGCCCGGCGAGCACGACGCCCACGACCCGCGCCCACAGGGCCCCGGTGAACAGGGCGAAGCCGGCGAGCGCGATGACGATGCCGAGGATGAGGTGAATCCAGCCCCAACCCATCAGATTGAACTGGAAGACGTAGTTGCGGGTGGCGACGAACACGTCGTCCTTGGCGATGGCGGAGATCCCCTGGAAGATCGCCATGGCTCCGCCGAAGATCATCAGGACCGCGGCGAACGCGGTCCAGCCCGTTCTGAAGGGGTGGTGTGAGCCGTCGGTGCCGTGTGTCGTCCGTACTGCGCTTCCGGTGCCGGCCATCTCGGTCCTCCTTCTGCTGGCACGGTCGCCCGGCGGAATCGGTGTGCCGCACCGGGCATCCCGGTTCCAGCGTGGCACGGGCGGGAGTGTCCGGCAGAACGGCGGGTTGCTGTGGGGTGCCGCTCGCACCTCCGCCGACCTGGGCTTATGATCGCGCGGCCGCATGCCGGTCCGCGCGGAGGGAGGGGTTCCTCGCGCCCCCGGACCGGGGCGCCGCCGACAGGTGGGGGCGGGAGCGGGCCGCCGCCGTGGACGCGGGCGCCAGCAGGTGTGAGGCGCCCGCGACGGGGAACGCATCGCGGGCACGATCGGCCTGGCCCGCGCGCCCCTGCCCAACGCCCGCCACCGCGCCGAGGTGGCCAAGCTGATGGTCCGCCCGTCCGCGCGCGGCGGGAGAGGACGGCGTCACGCCGCTGATCCCGGACACGGAGAGCGGCGGCCCGGCGGAGCGGCTGTACCGGTCGGCCGGCTGGACGGAGTGCCGGTCCGTCCCGGACTACGCCGGCGGCCCGGCGGGGGTGCTGAAGCCGACGACCTTCTACTACGGGGCGGCCGGCTTCGCACCCCGGGAGCCCCGGGCGTAAGAATGGGCGGGAAGACACCGAAGAGGAGACCTTCATGACGCTGTACGACATCCCGCTCCGCACCCTGACCGGCGAGCCGACCACGCTGGGCGCCTATGCCGGCCGGGCGGTGCTGCTGGTGAACGTCGCATCGAAGTGCGGTCTGACCCCGCAGTACGCCGGGCTGGAGCGGCTCCAGAAGGAGTACGGGGACCGCGGCCTCACCGTGCTCGGCGTGCCGTGCAACCAGTTCGCCGGCCAGGAGCCGGGGAGCGCGGAGGAGATCCGGACGTTCTGCTCGACGACGTACGGGGTGACCTTCCCGCTGCTGGAGAAGACCGACGTGAACGGTGCCGGCCGGCACCCTCTGTACGTGGAGCTGACCCGGCTCGCGGACGCGGACGGCGAGGCCGGGGACGTCCAGTGGAATTTCGAGAAGTTCCTGATCTCGCCGGCCGGTGAGCCGGTCGCCCGTATCCGCCCGCGCACGGAGCCGGAGGCCCCGGAGCTGGTGGCCGCCATCGAGGCCCAGCTCCCCGCCTGAGCCGCGGGCGGGTCCGCCGTCAGGCGTGGCTCAGCAGCAGGGAGCCCTTGGGGTAGGTGACACCGCCGTCCACGTTCGCCACCTGGATGCGGACGGGGGTGCCCTCCTTGATGTTCCCGGTCTTCCACGGGGTGCAGTAGGGCGAGGTGTGGCCGCGGGTGGTGGCGGTGCGGTCCCAGGTGCCGTCCCGGCCGATGTCGAGCTTCACCTCGATGCTCCAGCCGTCGGCCGAGATGTCGCAGGCGCGGATCGAGTCGCCGGGGGCGCCGCCGTAGGGATCGGCGTTCCATTCCCCGTAACCGCCGAATGCGGCGTCGAACGTCCGGGGCTCGGCGGACGCGGTTCCGTGTGCGGTGACGACGAGCCCGAACGCCGCGGCGGCGGCCGCCGCGACCCGTATTCCAGCGGCCCCCGCCATGTCCTGCCCCTTCATCGCCCGGTCACGATCTCCACCGGGAATCTACAGGTACATGGCAGGCACACACCATGGTGAGTCCTGTACGCGACCGCCCCCGACTCCTGACGTGGTGTCAGGGGGCGGGAGCCGGGGCGTACTTCGGGCTGCGGTAGGCCGTCAGCGGATCGGCATGCCGGACAGTGTGCGGGCGATGACCAGGCGCTGGATCTCGCTCGTCCCCTCGAAGATCGTGTAGATCGCGGCGTCCCGGTGCATGCGCTCCACCGGGTATTCGCGGGTGAAGCCGTTGCCGCCGAGGATCTGGATCGCCTGGGCGGTGACCTTCTTGGCGGTCTCACTCGCGTACAGCTTGGACATGGAGCCCTCGGCGGACTCGAACGGCTTGCCGGTGGTGGCCATCCAGGAGGCGCGCCAGACCAGGAGCCGGGCCGCGTCGATCTGGGTCCGCATGTCGGCGAGCTGGAAGGCGACGCCCTGGTTGTCGATGATCGGGCGGCCGAACTGGGTCCGGGTCCTGGCGTAGTCGAGCGCCACCTCGTACGCGGCACGGGCGGTGCCGACGGCCATGGCGCCGACGGCCGGGCGGGACGCCTCGAAGGTGGCCATCGCCGCGTTCTTCACACGCTCGCCACCGGAGGCGGCACGCTCGCGGGCGCGGGCGAGGCGCTGGTCGAGCTTGTCCTTGCCGCCGAGCAGGCAGTGGCCCGGGACGCGCACGTCCTCCAGGACGACCTCGGCGGTGTGCGAGGCGCGGATGCCGTGCTTCTTGAACTTCTGGCCCTGCGACAGGCCGGGGGTGTTCGGCGGCACGATGAAGGAGGCGTGCCCCTTGGAGCCCAGCTCGGCGTCGACGACCGCGACCACCACGTGGACGTTGGCGATGCCGCCGTTGGTCGCCCAGGTCTTGGTGCCGTTGAGCACCCACTCGTCCTTGGCCTGGTCGTAGACCGCGCGGGTGCGCATCGAGGCGACGTCGGAGCCGGCGTCGGGCTCGGAGGAGCAGAAGGCCGCGACCTTCACGTCGTCGGCGTCCCCGTACATCTGCGGAATCCAGGTGCCGATCTGCTCCTCGGTTCCGTTGGCGAGGACGCCGACGGCCGCCAGGCCGGTGCCGACGATCGACAGGGCGATGCCGGCGTCGCCCCAGAACAGTTCCTCCATGGCCATCGGGATGCCGAGCCCCGTAGGATCGAAGAACTGCTGGGCGTAGAAGTCGAGGGAGTAGATCCCGACCTTCGCCGCCTCCTGGATGACGGGCCAGGGCGTTTCCTCACGCTCGTCCCACTCCGAAGCGGCCGGACGGATCACGTCCGCGGCGAAGCCGTGAAGCCAGTCACGGACCTGCTTCTGGTCGTCGTTGAGCTCAAGCGTGAACTCGGCCATGTTCCCCTCCACGTGCTGCCTCGAAACGCCTCGTTACTTCCGGTAACACCAGTCTGTTACCGGCAAGTAGCCTCTGTCAACCGCGTGAGACGCCATCCGCACCGCGCCGGACAGGGTGTTACGTTGCGCAGGCAGGACGGACAGGCACGGTCAGGGGTGGGAGAAACGACATGGAGACCACACGACAGGCCGAGCGCCAGCGGACCGCGGCCGAGCGCCGCCGCCGCGAGCTGCTCGAGGCCGCCGACCGCGTGGTGCTCAGGGACGGCCCCGGCGCCTCGATGAACGCCATCGCCGCCGAGGCGGGAATCACCAAGCCCATCCTCTACCGGCACTTCGGTGACAAGGGCGGTCTTTACCGCGCCCTCGCCAAGCGGCACACCGACGCCCTGCTGAGCGCCCTGCGCGCCGCCCTCGACGCACCCGCCGACCGCCGCCAACGGGTCGAGGCGACGCTCGACACCTACCTCGCGGCCATCGAGGCGCGCCCGCAGGTCTACCGCTTCCTGATGCACCCGTCCGACGACTCCACCCCCTCCCCCGAGCAGGGCTTCGACGTCGGCCGGCACTCCGCACCGCTGCTGCGCCGCCTGGGCGAGGAGCTCGCCGCCGTCATCGCGGAGCGGGTGGACCTCGGCCCGGACAGCCAGGCGATGGCCCGCATCTGGGGCCATGGCATCGTCGGCATGATGCATGCGGCGGGCGACTGGTGGCTGGGCGAACGCCCGTGCTCCCGCGAGCAGTTGGTGCGGAGCCTGGCCGATCTCCTCTGGGGCAGGCTGGCCGCCGCCGGTGACCGCCCGGGCGGCCCCGGCTTCTGACGGGCCGCCGGTCAGCCGGTGCGCCCCCAGGGCGCCCGGCGGGCCGCGCGCAGCACCCGCGCCCGGCGCAGCCCGGTCAGCCGGTCGGTGTAGACCCGGCCTTCGAGGTGGTCGCACTCGTGCTGGAGGCAGCGCGCGAAGAAGCCGGTCCCGGCGATCCGCACCGGCTCGCCCTCCACCGTCACACCCTCGACGACCGCGCGGTCGAAGCGCGGTGTACCGGCCTCCAGGCCCGGCAGCGAGAGGCAGCCCTCGGGTCCGCGCACGGTGACGCCGTCCGCCTCGACCAGCGTGGGGTTGACCACGTGCCCCAGGTGGCGCACGTCCTCGTCGTCGG
The DNA here is from genome assembly GCF_004795035.1 of Streptomyces sp. A0958. GTDB lineage: Bacteria > Actinomycetota > Actinomycetes > Streptomycetales > Streptomycetaceae > Streptomyces. The sequence continues at coordinate 65,499 of NZ_SSBK01000025.1, read as the reverse complement.
GGCAGTCGAAGACGAACACCCGCGACGGCACACCGATCTGGTTGGCGGCGAGCCCGACGCCCCGCGCCTCGTACATCGTGGCGTACATGTCCTCGACGAGCCGGGCGAGCGCGGGGCCGAAGTCCGTGACCGGCTCGCACGCCGCGTGCAGGACCGGGTCGCCGAGCAGGCTCATGGTCCGGACGATTCCGGAACTGCCGGGGATCGGGCGGTTTCGCATGGCGTTCATCGTACGTTCCGCACGGCCGCCCCGGACATGCCGGGCGACTCCCCCGGACCTCGTCAACTCCCGCGCTCAGGTCACCCGGCTGAACCCGGGGCGCACCCCGGACCGTGTGCGTGATGTGCGCCACTGTCCGGGTTCGCGGGGCCGGGTGTGGGCGATCATGAGCGGATGGACGCCCGATTCCTCGGCATCGCCGATCTGGCCGCACCCCCGCCGGTGGCGGTCGTGGTCGACGTGATGCGCGCGTACACCGTGGCGGCCTGGGCCTTCGCCCGGGGTGCGGAGAAGATCGTCCTGGCCGGCTCGCTCGACGAGGCCCTGGCGCTCAAGGAGCGCCACCCGGACTGGGTGGCACTGAAGGACGGCCCGCCCGCTCCCGCCTTCGACGCGGTCAACTCGCCCGGTCTGCTGCGCTTTCGGGACCTGGGCGGACGGACCGTCGTGCAGAAGACCACAGCGGGGACGGTCGGCGCGCTCGCGGTCAAGGAGGCGTCGCTGGTGCTGTGCGCCGGCTTCGTGGTGGCGGAGGCTACGGCCCGGCTGCTGCGGGCCCGCGGGTGCGACAGCGTCACCTTCGTGGTCACTGGTGAGGACGGGCGCGCCGACGAGGACTTGGCCTGCGCGCAGTACATCGCCCGCAGGGCCGCCGGGGCTCCGACGGACGCGGCCCCGTACCTCCGCCGCGCCGGCGGTTCCCGCGCCGCAGCCGAGCTGACGGAGGGGGTGCGCGGGGGAACGCACCCCGATGACGTCGCGCTCTGCCTCGAACTCGACCGGTTCCCCTTCGCCATGGTGGCGACGCCGGAGGGCTCGCTCATGGTGCTCCGCCCCTGCGCCGGCACCTCGCCGGGGGCAAGCGGTCCGGGCGCTCAGAGACCCACCACCCGTTCACACTTCTGACCAACGCCTCCGTCCGACCGGCCGCCGCGGCGCTGTACGTGGCGCCGGACGGCACCGCCGACGCGGCAGGCACGGAGTCGGACCCCACCACACTGTCCTCGGCGATCAGCCGGGTCGGCTCCGGCGGGACCGTCGTCACGCCGTAGCCCGACCGCGGCGGCGTGGGGGTGTGACGGCCGGCCCGTCACGCCCCCACGCCGTTCCCCTCACTCCTCCCGCAGGCTCGTGATCAGGTCGCGCGGCAGACCGTGGGTGTCGTGGAGGTGGTGGAAGTCCTCCTCGGTCAGCGGCCCCCGGAACCGGGGCCGGGCGAGCACCTGCCGGCCCCGGTCCAGGAGCCGGACGAACCGGCTCTCCTCCTCGGCCAGCACCCGCAGCACCACGCCGGGGTCCACGTCCTGCCGGAAGTGGTCCAGGGTGTGCCGGACCAGTTCGGGCGGCAGGTCGCCGAGGGTGCGCGAGGGGTCGCCCTGCCACAGCACGGTCAGGGCCCGTCGCAGCAGGCGGCGCAGCACGTAACCCCGCCCGGTGGCGGCCGGGCGCACCCCGTCACCGAGGACGACGACGGCGGAGCGCAGGTGATCGCTGACCAGCCGCAGCGACGGCTCGTCCAGCGGCCACAGGCCCGGTACGAGGCGGCGCCAGGGGTCGAAGACGTCGCACTCGAAGACCGACCGCCCGCCCTGGAGCAGCGTGGCCAGCCGCTCAAGACCGAGCCCGGTGTCGACGTTGCGCCGGGGAAGCGGCACGAGGGAGCCGTCGTCGAGCCGGCGGTGGCTCATCGTGACGTGGTTCCACACCTCCACCCAGCGGTCGTCCCGCGTGGGGGTGGAGGTGGGCGGGCCCTCACCGCTCCACAGGAAGACCTCCGAGTCGGGGCCGCACGGTCCGACCGGGCCGTTGGACCACCAGTTGTCCTCCACGGTGAGCTCGACGGGGACGCCGAGGTCCTGCCACAGCCGCAGGGAAGCCGTGTCCTGCTCGGTCCGGTCGTCACCGGCGTACACGGTGGCGTGCAGCCGGCCGGGGTCGATCCCCAGCCCCTCGGTGAGCAGCCCGTATCCCCAGTCGAGGCTGCGCGGGCCGTCGTAGTCGCCCAGCGACCAGGTGCCGAGCATTTCGAAGACGGTCAGGTGGGTGGCGTCCCCGACCTCGTCCAGGTCGGTGGTGCGCAGACAGCGCTGTACGTTGACCAGCCGGCTGCCCAGCGGGTGGGGGCGGCCCTCCAGGTACGGGGTGAGCGGGTGCATGCCGGACGTGGTGAAGAGCACGGGGTCGCCGGGCGGCGGCAGCAGCGTGGAGCCGACGATGCGACGGTGGCCGCGCTCCTCGAAGTACTCGACGAATGTGCGGGCCAGCTGTTCTGTGTCCATGGGGATGACTCCTTCGCGTCACAGCGGGGAGGCACCGGAGAACGGGACCGTTCAGTCACCCGGCCGGGGCACGAACACCGCGGCACTACCGACGGACCGTTTCCGGTCGCCGGGGGGAGGGAATGTCAGTCGGCGGCAACCGGCGAGCTGGTCGCTCGCGCGGTCGCGGTGTTGATCGGGCCGAAGACGTTCATACGGCGACGGTAACGCGCTCCCGGCCGCTGGCGCACCCGGATTTCCGGGCCGGTGGAGCCGTGGACCACGGGACGGCGCTCCCCCGCGTCCTCCGTTCCACGGGAACTCCACGTGCCGGACGGTGCCGCGGTGCCGTCCCCGCGCCGGACATCGATAGGCTGGGTGGCGGACCGATGCAAGGAGGATCTAGGACGATGGCAGGCAACACGGAGCCGTTGTCGCCGCGGGCCAAGCTGGCCGTGACGGCGGGCAAGGCCGCTGCGGCGGTGTCGCGGGCGGCCGGGCGGGGCAGCGGATCGGTGATCGGCGGCCGGGTGGCGCTCAAGCTCGACCCCGACCTGCTCGGGCGGCTGGCGCAGCACCTGGACGTGATCCTCGTGTCGGCGACGAACGGCAAGACGACCACCACACGGCTGATCGCCGAGGCGCTGCGGGCCGCGGGCCCGGTCGTGTCGAACGCGCTCGGCGCCAACATGCCCGCGGGCATCACCTCGGCCCTGGCCGGCGGCTCCGACGCGCAGTACGGCGTGATCGAGGTCGACGAGAAGTACCTCGCGGGGGTCGCCCGCGACACGACGCCCAAGGTGATCGCGCTGCTCAACCTCTCGCGCGACCAGCTGGACCGGGCCGCGGAGACGCGGATGCTGGCCGAGAAGTGGCGCGAGGGGCTGTCCGGCTCCAAGGCCGTGATCGTCGCCAACGCCGACGACCCGCTGATCGTCTGGGCGGCCTCCTCCTCCCCCAACGTGGTGTGGGTCGCGGCCGGCCAGGCGTGGAAGGACGACGCCTGGTCCTGCCCGTCCTGCGGTGGCGTCATGCAGCGCCCCGGCGACGACTGGTTCTGCGGCGAGTGCGGTTTCCGCCGCCCGCCGCCGAGCTGGGTCCTGCACGGGGACTACGTGCTCGACCCGCACGGTTCGGCGTGGCCGATCCACCTCCAGCTCCCCGGTCGTGCCAACAAGGCCAACGCGACGAGTTCGGCGGCCGTCGCCGCCGTCTTCGGGGTGCCGCCCCAGGTGGCCCTGGAGCGCATGTACCAGGTGCAGGCCGTCGCCGGCCGCTACGACGTGGTGAGCTTCCTCGGCCGTGAGCTGCGGCTCCTGCTGGCGAAGAACCCGGCGGGCTGGCTGGAGACGTTCTCCCTGATCGACCCGCCGCCCACCCCGGTGATCCTGTCGGTCAACGCGCGCGGCGCGGACGGCACGGACACCTCGTGGCTGTGGGACGTGGACTACACCCAGCTCGCGGGCCACCCGATCTTCGTGCTCGGCGACCGCAAGCTGGACCTCGCGGTCCGTCTCGAAGTGGCCGGACTCGACTTCCGGGTCTGCGAGAACCTCGACGAGGCCGTGCAGCAGGCACCGCCGGGACGCATCGAGGTCATCGCCAACTACACCGCCTTCCAGGATCTGCGCCGCCGTGTCGGCAACTGACCCCGGCCCCGGCCCCCTCCGGAGAGGACGAAGCATGAGCAACAACAGCCTGCGGCTGGTGTGGGTCTACCCGGACCTGCTGAGCACCTACGGCGACCAGGGCAACGCCCTGGTGGTGGAGCGCCGGGCCCGTCAGCGCGGCCTCGACGTCGCGCGCGTCGACGTACGCAGCGACCAGCCGGTGCCCACCTCCGGTGACATCTACCTGATCGGCGGCGGCGAGGACCGGCCGCAGCGGCTCGCGGCGGAGCGGCTGCGCCGTGACGGCGGGCTCAGCCGGGCCGCGTCCAACGGCGCGATCATCTTCTCGGTCTGCGCCGGCTACCAGATCCTCGGCCACGAGTTCGTCAACGACCTCGGTGAGCGCGAGCAGGGTCTCGGTCTCCTGGACGTGATCTCGACCCGCGGCGAGGGCGCGCGGTGCGTCGGCGACGTGCTCGCGGACATCGACCCCCATCTCGGTCTTCCGCCGCTGACCGGCTTCGAGAACCACCAGGGCGTCACGCATCTCGGCCCGACGGCACGCCCGTTCGCGCGGGTGCGGTTCGGCCGGGGCAACGGCACGGGCGACGGCACGGAGGGCGCGTACAACGACACCGTGTTCGGCACGTACATGCACGGGCCCGTGATGGCGCGCAACCCGCTGATCGCGGACCTCCTGCTGAAGCTGGCCCTCGATGTGAACGCGCTCCCGCCCACCGACGACCGGTGGTACGAGGCGCTGCGCGCGGAGCGCATCGCGGCCGCCACACAGCCCGCCTGATGAGGTGGAAAACGCTCAGCTGAGCGGAGTCCAGCAGGCGGACGCCCGGTTCGGTCCCGCCACCCTGCGCCGGTAGGGTGGCGGAGATCCAACCGGACGACGTGGTCCGGTCGTCGGCCCACGTTGCAAAGGTTTCCCGGGCAATGCGAATTGGTGTGCTCACCTCCGGCGGCGACTGCCCCGGCCTCAATGCGGTCATCCGTTCCGTCGTCCACCGCGCTGTGGTCGACCACGGCGACGAGGTCGTCGGCTTCCACGACGGGTGGCGGGGCCTCCTCGAGTGCGACTACCGCAAGCTCGACCTGGACGCGGTCGGCGGCATCCTCGCCCGCGGCGGTACGATCCTCGGTTCCTCCCGGGTCCAGCCCGCGCATCTGCGCGGCGGCATCGAGCAGGCCAGGGGCCACGTCAAGGATCTCGGTCTCGACGCGATCATCCCGATCGGCGGCGAGGGCACCCTCAAGGCGGCGAACCTGCTGTCCGAGGCGGGGCTGCCGATCGTCGGCGTGCCGAAGACCATCGACAACGACATCGCCTCCACCGACGTCACCTTCGGCTTCGACACCGCCGTCGGCGTGGCCACCGAGGCGCTCGACCGGCTGAAGACCACCGCCGAGTCGCACCAGCGCGTCATGATCGTCGAGGTCATGGGCCGGCACACCGGCTGGATCGCGCTGCACTCGGGCATGGCGGCCGGTGCGCACGCCATCGTCGTCCCCGAGCGGCCCTTCGACATCGACGAGCTGACGGAGCTGGTGGGCCGCCGCTTCTCGGCCGGCAAGAAGTTCGCGATCGTCGTGGTCGCCGAGGGCGCGAAGCCGCGCCAGGGCTCCATGGAGTTCGAGTCGGGCGTCAAGGACATCTACGGGCACGAGCGCTTCACGGGCGTGGCGACCCAGCTCTCCATCGAGCTGGAGCAGCGCCTCGGCAAGGAGGCCCGCCCGGTGATCCTCGGCCATGTGCAGCGCGGCGGCACCCCGACCGCGTACGACAGGGTCCTCGCGACCCGCTTCGGCTGGCACGCGGTGGAGGCGGCGCACCGCGGCGAGTTCGGCATGATGACGGCGCTGCGCGGCACGGACATCACCATGGTGCCGCTCGCGCACGCCGTGGAGACGCTGAAGACGGTCCCCGCCGAGCGGTACTCCGAGGCGGAGTGCGTGCTCTGAGCGACACGACGACCCGAGACCGCCCCCGGCCGCATCCGCGGCCGGGGGCGGTTCTACTCTGGTCGGGACAACCAGCACGAAACAGGGACGTCCCGGCGTTCCCATCGGGAGTGAACAGATGGATCACAGCGGGCACGGCATGAACATGGACCTGCCGCCGTTCACGCTGGGACGCGGGCTCCAGTTCTCCGCGGACCCGTTCTTCCTGGCCGGCTGCGTCCTCGCCCTGCTCCTGTACGGGTACGGGGTGCTGCGGCTGCGCAGGCGCGGGGACGAGTGGCCGGTGGGCCGCACGGTGCTCTTCGTCGTCGGTGTGCTGACCATCGCCCTGGTGATGTGCACCCGGCTCAACGACTACGGCATGGTCATGTTCAGCGTGCACATGGTGCAGCACATGGTGATCAGCATGCTGTCGCCGATCCTGCTGTTGCTGGGTGCGCCGGTGACGCTCGCGCTGCGTGCGCTCCCGGTCGCGCGGCGTGGTTCGAAGGGGCCGCGCGAGCTGCTCCTGATGCTGCTGCACAGCCGGTACATGAAGGTCGTCACGCATCCCGCCTTCACGATCCCGCTGTTCATCGCCAGCCTGTACGCCTTGTACTTCACCCCGCTCTTCGACTACCTGATGGGCTCGACGACCGGGCACCTGGCGATGATGGTCCACTTCCTGGCGGTCGGATTGTTCTTCTTCTGGCCGATCATGGGCGTCGACCCCGGGCCGCACCGGCCGGGGTACGTGATGCGGATGCTGGAGCTGTTCGCCGGGATGCCGTTCCACGCGTTCTTCGGGATCGCGCTCATGATGGCGTCCCAGCCGATGGTGGAGGTGTACAAGAACCCCCCGGCCTCGCTCGGCATCGACGCCCTGTCCGACCAGAGCGCGGCGGGCGGCATCGCCTGGGCGTTCAGCGAGATCCCCTCGGTCCTGGTCCTGGTGGCCCTGGTGTTCCAGTGGTACCGCTCGGAACAGCGGACGGCGAAGCGCTCGGATCGGGCCGCGGACCGGGACGGGGACCAGGAGCTGCTGGCGTACAACGCGTATCTCGCGTCGTTGCAGGCGCGCGGACGGTAGCGGTGGACGCACCTTCCGGGTGACGATGGCATTCACGGCCGCGCGGCCGATGAGGTTGTGTCCTAGGAGGGTGCGCGCATGCCCGGATCAACGAAGACTATGGGAATGCTCACCGCAGGTGCCCTGGTGGCGGTGACCGCCTACACGGTGGCGCTGGGGAGCAACGGCTGGCTCTGGTTCGGCTGGGTGCTGCTGGGGCTGATCACGATAGGGATGGCCGCGACCCGGGAGACCTGAGCCGGGAAAGCGGTTGTGACACCCCTCGCGGTGGCGCCCGGCCTCCACCGCGAGGGGAGTGCGGGTGTGTGCCAACAGCGCCCGGGAGGGTGGTTTCCGGGGTGGCGACGGCCTCCGCGACGATGTCTCCGGCCGCGGGGTCGCCGGCCCGCATGACGTGACGCCGGGGTGAACGGCGGTATGCGGCGGCCGCCCGGCGGGGTCCGCACCCGTCCTTCCCCGTCCGCGTCCGCCCGCGGCGAGCCCGCTCACAGCCGGCCGGCCGGGGCCCCCGCGGCACCTCCCGGGCCCTTGCCGGGGGCGGGCGCGGCACCTCCGGACGTACACCTTCGCGCACGACGGCAGGGGCTTGCGGGCGCCGCAAACGGCTGGCCCGTGCCTCGGTTACGCGCGCCTCGTCCGTCACTCTGGGTCGAAACCCGTACGCGGACGGGCACCACGTTCCGTACGTGCACCCGACCCGCGGGCGCCGCCTTCTCCCGTGCCGATCGCGTCGCTGTCCTGCCGCTTCGCTTCCGGCCCCGTAGAGCGGACCCCCTGGGTCGTCGGTATGGCTACGGAGGACGCACCTCGCTGTGAGTCACCACGCGTGTGCGATCGTGCACCTCGACCCCGACTGCCCAGGCACCCGCCAACGCCCCTCGGGCGTGCGATCGCGAACACTCCGGACCGGCCCCGAGCACCCCTTCCGCAGGCACCTCCGCGCACCGGCTTGCAGGGGTGCCGGCACGCGTCCCGGCGGGCGGCGGCCGTTCCTCACCCGGGCCTCAACGACGCTGCGCGACAGGCCTGTTCGACGTATGGCCGCGTTCACATGCCCGTAAGGCAGTTGCGATTTAACTCTTGACAGGTGCCTGTCGCCACGCCACCTTGGGAGCGCTCCCACAATCAGGACTTGCACACTCCACCCCCTCCCTTCTCCCCCAACGCCGTTTGGCGGTAGGGGCGTTACGGGGCGCAGCCGCGCTCCCCGTGATGTTCCACGCTGCCCGGCAGAGGAAGGCGTTCGTCATGAGCTTGGTGAAGCGCTGTAGGCCCCGTCGCACCGGGGGACTCCCGGCCCTCCTGATCGGCGCCCTCGCCCTTGCCACCGGCCTGGTGGGCGGGCCGGCGTCAGCCGCCCCGCAGAGCACGCTGCACGACCTCGCCGCCGCCCAGGGCAGGTATTTCGGTTCCGCCACCGACAATCCCGAGCTGCCCGACGCCGCCTACGCCGCGACCCTGGGCTCCGAGTTCGGGCAGATCACCCCTGGCAACTCCATGAAGTGGGACACCACCGAGCCCGTGCAGGGCCAGTTCAACTTCACCAAGGGCGATGCGATCACCGACTTCGCCGAGCAGCACGGCCAGACCGTACGCGGCCACACCCTGGTCTGGCACAGCCAGCTGCCCGGCTGGGTCGGCTCACTGCCGTCCGCGCGGGTGGCGGCGGCCATGACCGACCACGTCACCGCGGAGGCCACCCACTACCGCGGCGAGGTCGCCGCCTGGGACGTGGTGAACGAGCCGTTCAACGAGGACGGGACCTTCCGCACCAGCCCGTTCTACACGGCGATGGGCAGCGACTACATCGCCACCGCCCTGCGCGCGGCGCACGCCGCCGACCCGGACGCCAAGCTCTACGTCAACGACTACAACATCGAGGGCATGGGCGCGAAGAGCGACGCCATGTACGACCTGGTGAGCGAGTTGCTCGACGAGGGCGTGCCGCTCGACGGGGTCGGAATGCAGGCGCACCTGGCGATCCAGTACGGCTTCCCGTACCAGATGCAGGCGAACATGCAGCGGTTCGCCGATCTCGGCCTCGATGTAGCCGTCACCGAGCTTGACGTGCGCATGCCATTTCCGGCCGACGCGGCCAAGCTCGCCACCCAGTCCTCGTACTACGCCCAGGTGGTCGACGCCTGCCTCTCCGTCCGGCGCTGCGTCGGCATCACCGTCTGGGACTACACGGACAAGTACTCCTGGGTGCCGAGCACCTTCCCGGGCGAGGGCGCCGCCAATCTGTACGACGACAACCTGGCCCCGAAGCCCGCCAACGACGCCGTGCGCGCCGCACTGGGCGGCGGGGACGACGGGGGCGAGGACGGCGGGGACGACGGGGGCGAGGACGGCTCCACCCCGGGCACCCTGAAGGTGCAGTACCGCAGCAACGACACCTCGGCCGGCGACAACCAGATCAAGCCCGGCCTCCAACTCGTGAACACCGGCACCACGGCGGTCAGCCTGCCGTCGGTGACCGTCCGCTACTGGTTCTCCGGCGACAACGGCGCCGCCACGTACGGCAGTTGGTGCGACTGGTCGCCCCTGGACTGCTCCACGGTCACCAACCGGGTGGTCGCGGCGAGCACCCCCAAGGCCGGGGCCGACCACTACCTCGAAGTGGGCTTCGCGAGCGGCAGCCTGGCCCCGGGCGCTTCGACCGGCGAGATCCAGCTGCGCCTGAGCAAGACGGACTGGTCGAACTTCGACGAGTCGGACGACTACAGCCACGGCACCGGCACCTCGTACGCGGACGCCTCGAAGATCACCGTGTACGCCGGCGGAGACCTGGTCTGGGGCATCGAGCCCTGATCCCGGGCACACGGCCCCTCTCCCTCTCCACTCCCCCTTGCGTTCCCCGCTTCCCCGCACCCCCGTCCCCACCGCTTCATCTCCTCCCCTCCCCGACGACACCCGCCACTGGAGGATTTGTGTCGATATCACGGAGAACGTTCAGCAGCGCCCTGGGCGGCAGCGCGCTGGCCCTGGGCCTGACGCAGGGCACGGCCTTCGCCAAGCCCGCCTCGGCGCAGGCCGGCACCGGCGCCCGTGCCACGGCCGCGGCCGCGTCCGACGACCCGTACACGCAGGCCTTCCTCACCCAGTACGGCAAGATCAAGGCGGCTGCCAACGGCTACTTCAGCCCCGACGGTCTCCCCTACCACTCGGTCGAGACCCTGATGGTCGAGGCGCCCGACCACGGCCACCAGACGACGTCCGAGGCCGTCAGCTTCTGGATGTGGCTGGAGGCGGCGTACGGGCGGGTGACGGGTGACTGGGCCCCCTTCAACGCGGCCTGGGCGGTGGCGGAGAAGACCATCATCCCGCAGCACGCGGACCAGTCCACCAGCGATTCGTACAGCCCCTCGGCACCCGCGACCTACGCGCCGGAGCACCCGCTGCCCGACGGCTACCCCTCCGCCCTGGACGGCACGGTCCCGGTGGGCGCCGACCCCATTTCCTCCGAACTCGCCTCGTCCTACGGGACGATGGACATCTACGGCATGCACTGGCTGATGGACCTGGACAACGTCTACGGCTACGGCAACAAGCCGGGCACCGGAGGCGAGTCCGGGCCGGGCGCCGGCGCCTCCTTCATCAACACCTACCAGCGCGGTGCGCAGGAGTCGGTGTGGGAGACCGTCCCGCAGCCGACCACCGACCTCTTCGAGTACGGCGGCCCCAACGGATATCTCGACCTGTTCGTCGGGGACTCCAGCTACGCCAAGCAGTGGAAGTACACCAACGCGCCGGACGCCGACGCCCGCGCGGTGCAGGCTGCCTACTGGGCGTACCGCTGGGCCTCGGAACAGGGCAAGGAGAGCCAGGTCGCGGCCTCGGTGGCGAAGGCCGCCAAGATGGGCGACTACCTCCGGTACGCCATGTTCGACAAGTACTTCAAGCGGATCGGCGACTGCACCGACCCGAACTCCTGCCCCGCCGCATCGGGCCGGGACTCCCAGCACTACCTGCTGTCGTGGTACTACGCCTGGGGCGGGGCCGCGGCGGGCAGCGGCGGCGGCTGGGCGTGGCGCATCGGTGACGGCGCGTCCCACCAGGGCTACCAGAACCCGCTGGCCGCGTGGGCGCTGTCCAACGTGCCCTCGCTCACCCCGAAGTCCGCGACCGCCAAGTCGGACTGGTCCAAGAGCCTGACCCGGCAGTTGGAGTTCCTGACCTGGCTCCAGTCCAGCGAGGGCGCCCTCGCGGGCGGCTGCACCAACAGCTGGGAGGGCAGCTACGGCCGGCCGCCGGCCGGGACGCCGACCTTCTACGGGATGGCGTACGACTGGCAGCCGGTGTACCACGACCCCGCCAGCAACAACTGGTTCGGTTTCCAGGCCTGGGGCATGGAGCGGGTCGCCGCGTACTACTACGTCACCGGCAACGCGACCGCCGAGGCGGTGCTGTCCAAGTGGGTCGCCTGGGCGTCGAGCGAGACGACGGTGGGCGCCGACGGCAGCTTCCGCTTCCCCTCCACCCTGAACTGGACGGGCCGGCCGGACACCTGGAACGCGGCCTCGCCCGGTGACAACGCCGGTCTGCACGTCTCGGTCGTGGACTACGCCAACGACGTCGGTGTGGGCGCCGCGTACGTCAAGACGCTCACCTACTACGCCGCCAAGTCGGGTGACGAGGACGCGGCTGCGCTGGCGAAGGCGCTGCTCGACGCGATGGCGCTGAACACCACGGACAAGGGCATCTCGGTCCCGGAGACCCGGCTGGACTACAACCGGTTCGACGACGAGGTGTACATCCCCTCCGGCTGGTCGGGCACCATGCCCAACGGCGACCCGGTCCGGCCCGGTGCGACCTTCATCAGCATCCGTAGCTGGTACAAGGACGACCCGGACTGGCCGAAGGTGCAGGCCTACCTCGACGGCGGCGACGCACCCACCTTCACCTACCACCGCTTCTGGGCGCAGGCGGCGCTCGCGCTCGCCTTCGCGATCTACGCGGAACTGCTGGTGGAGGGCGGCGGTGGTGAGCCGGGCGGCGACACCGAGCCCCCGACGTCCCCGGCGGGCCTCACGGTGACCGCGACCACCAAGGAGAGCCTGTCGCTCTCCTGGTCGGCCGCCACCGACAACGTCGCGGTGACCGGCTACGACGTGTATCGCAACGGTGTGCTTGCCGGCAACACGACCGGCCTGACGTTCACCGACACCGGGCTCGCCGCGGGCACCGAGTACACCTACGCGGTAGCGGCGCGGGACGCCGGCGGCAACACCTCGGCGCTGTCCGACGCGGTACTCGCCACCACGAAGACGGGCGGCTCGGCCGGGACCGGCGCGGTGAAGGTCCAGTACAAGAACAACGACTCCTCCGCGACCGACAACCAGGTCCGGCTGGGCCTGCAGGTGGTGAACACCGGCAGCGCTCCGGTCGACCTGACGACGGTGAAGGCGCGGTACTGGTTCACCGCCGACGGCGGCCCGAGCACGTTCGGTACGTACTGCGACTACGCCGCGCTCGGCTCGTCCAACATCACGCACACGGTGGTCGCCGTCCCCAGTCCGAAGGCCGGCGCCGACCGCTACCTGGAGGTCGGCTTCACCGGCGGGGCGGGCACCCTGGCCGCCGGCGCCTCCACGGGTGAGCTCCAGTTGCGGCTGAACAAGAGCGACTGGTCCAACTTCGACGAGAGCGACGACTACAGCCGGGCCACCAACACCACGTACGCGGACTCCCCGAAGGTCGGCGCCTACGTCGCCGGCGCCCTGGCCTGGGGCGTCGAGCCGTGACCGGCTGAACCACCGGTCACCCCACCACTCCCGATGGCGGGTCAATCACTCACCCCGCTGTGCCCGACATCGGGCAGCACCCCCATGAACCCGTCTGCGGGGATTCTCCGCAGACGTACGAGAGGAGCACAGAGCCGCAATGAGTACCAGAGGCACGATCAAGCACGGGCTGCGCAGAAGGCTGGCCGCAGTCTCCGCCCTGGCCATGGGCGCAGCCCTGGCGGTGGCCATCCCCACCACCGCCGACGCGGCGGCCCGGGTCGACAACCCCTACGTGGGCGCCAAGGCCTATGTGAACCCCGACTGGTCCGCCAAGGCGGCGGCCGAACCGGGCGGCGCCGCCATCGCCGACACGCCGGCCTTCGTCTGGATGGACCGCATCGCCGCCATCGGCGGCTCGTCGGAGGCGATGAGCCTGCGCGAGCACCTGGACACCGCTCTCGCCCAGGGCGCGAACCTGTTCCAGGTCGTCATCTACGACCTGCCGGGGCGCGACTGTGCCGCGCTGGCGTCCAACGGTGAGCTCGGTCCCACGGAGCTCGGCCGGTACAAGACCGACTACATCGACCCGATTTCCGAGATCCTCGCCGACCCGGCGTACGCCGGCCTGCGCATCGTCACCATCATCGAGCCCGACTCGCTGCCCAACATCGTCACCAACGCGGGCGGCACCGAGGGTTCGACCGACGCCTGCGCGACGATGAAGGCGAACGGCAACTACGAGAAGGGTGTCGGGTACGCCCTGCACACCCTGGGTGCCATTCCCAACGTCTACAACTACGTCGACGCCGCCCACCACGGCTGGCTGGGCTGGGACACCAACATGGGCCCGGCCGCGACCGAGTTCAAGAAGGCGGCCACGTCCGAGGGCGCCACGGTGAACGACGTCACCGGCTTCATCGTGAACACGGCCAACTACTCGGCCCTCAAGGAGCCGAACTTCAAGATCACCGACTCGGTGAACGGCACCACCGTGCGCCAGTCCAAGTGGGTCGACTGGAACTACTACGCCGATGAGCTGTCGTTCGCCCAGGCGCTGCGCACCATGCTGGTGAGCGAGGGCTTCAACTCCAACATCGGCATGCTGATCGACACGGCCCGCAACGGCTGGGGCGGCTCCGAGCGGCCCACCTCCGCGGGCCCGCTGACCAGCGTGGACGCCTATGTGGACGGCGGCCGGGTCGACCGGCGCATCCACGCCGGCAACTGGTGCAACCAGAGCGGTGCGGGCATCGGTGAGCGGCCCACCACCGCCCCGGAGCCGGGGATCGACGCCTACGTGTGGGCCAAGCCCCCGGGGGAGTCGGACGGCAGCAGCCAGCCCGAGGACAACGACGAGGGCAAGGGCTTCGACCGGATGTGCGACCCCACGTACACCGGTAACGGCCGCAACGGCAACAGCATGAGCGGCGCGCTGCCCAACTCGCCGGTCGCGGGCCACTGGTTCTCCGCGCAGTTCCAGGAGCTGCTGCGCAACGCCTACCCGGCGCTCGGCAACAACGGCGGCGGCGACAACGGCGGTGGCGACAACGGCAGCGACGACGACACCCAGGCGCCGACCGCGCCGACCGGTCTGACCGCGACGGCGAAGACCAGCAGCAGCGTCTCGCTGTCCTGGACGGCGTCGAGTGACGACACCGGCGTGACGGGCTACAACGTGTACCGCAACGGGGTCCAGGTGGGCACCTCCACCACGACCTCTTACACGGACACGGGTCTGTCGGCCTCGACCGCCTACAGCTACACCGTCAAGGCGAAGGACGCGGCCGGCAACGTCTCGGCGGCCTCATCGGCCCTCTCGGCCACCACCTCCGCGGGTGGCGGTACGGGAACGGGCGCCCTGAAGGTCCAGTACAAGAACAACGACTCCTCCGCGACCGACAACCAGATCCGGATGAGTCTCCAACTGGTCAACACCGGCAGCACCGCGGTCGACCTGTCCACGGTGAAGCTGCGCTACTGGTTCACCCCGGAGTCCGGTTCCACCACGTTCGGCACCGCGTGCGACTACGCGGTCATCGGCTGCGGGAACCTGACGCTCGGAGTGAAGTCGGGCGGTTCGCAGGCCGGTGCCAGCCACTACCTGGAGGTCTCCTTCGGCAGCGGCAGCCTCGCGGCCGGCGCCTCGACCGGTGAGATGCAGCTGCGGCTGAACAAGAACGACTGGTCCAACTTCAACGAGGCGGACGACTACAGCCACTCGACCGCCACCAGCTTCACCGACGCGTCGAAGGTCGGCGTGTACGTCGCCGGAGCGCTCTCCTGGGGCACCGCGCCCTGAACACCCGCCGGATGATCCGGTGACTTCGTCCGGCCCCGCCGCCCACGTGGCGGGGCCGGACCTCGTTGCGTACAAGTGATCGACCGGTTTTTGTTATGGTCCCCGCCGGGCCGCATCTCCCAGGTGTGCGAGAAGCCGGAACAGGACTCGGGAAGAGTGAGCACAGCATGGGCAAGGACCGCGAAAAGGCGTTGATCAAGGCGGCGCAGGCCGGGGACGCCGGGGCCAAGGACCAGCTCGTCGCGTCCTATCTGCCGCTGCTGTACAACATCGTCGGGCGTGCGCTGAACGGCCACGCGGACGTGGACGACGTCGTGCAGGAGACCGTCCTGCGCATGCTGCGCGCGCTGCCCGGCCTGCGGACGCCGGAGCGCTTCCGCTCCTGGCTGGTGGCCATCGCGATGAACGAGATACGCGGGCACTGGCGGCAGCGGCAGACGGCGCCCATACCCGCCGAGCCCCTGGACACCGGCCGTGACGCCGCCGACCCCGGCGCCGACTTCGTCGACGTGACCATATTGCGGCTCGGTCTGTCCGGGCAGCGCCGGCAGGTCGCCGAGGCGACCCGCTGGGTGGACGAGGACGACCGGGCACTGCTCTCGCTGTGGTGGCTGGAGGCGGCCGGGGAGCTGTCCCGGGCCGAGGTGGCGGCGGCGATGAACCTCTCCCCCGAACACACCGCCGTGCGCGTGCAGCGGATGAAGGCGCAGCTGGACACCGCCCGGGTGGTGGTGGGCGCGCTGGCCGCGCAGCCCCGGTGCGTGCTGCTGGAGGACATGCTCACCGGGTGGGACGGGAACCCGTCGCCGCTGTGGCGCAAACGCATCGCGCGGCACGCCCGCGGCTGCACGGTCTGTTCGGGGTTCGGCTCCGGCCTGGTGCCGGCCGAGGGACTGCTCGTCGGGCTGGCGCTGGTGCCGCTCGCGGTGGCGGGCGCCGGCCACACGGCGCGGCCGGTCGAGGTGGCGTCCGCCACGCCCCTGACGGTGCCGGGCCGGGCGGGCAGGGCCCAGCTCCGGCGCGACCAGACGCGGCGGAGCCGGCGCAACGCCGTGGTGGCCTCGGTGATCGCGGTGGCCACCCTGGGCACCGGGGGCGCGGCCGTACACCTGTCGACGGGCGACAGCGACGACGCGACGCGTGTGGCGTCCGCCCCTTCGGCCGACGCCTTTCCCACGGCGGCCTCGTCCGGCCCGTCCCCCTCGCTGTCGCCGTCCGCCTCCGCTTCGCCGTCCCCCAGCAGGAGCACGAGCGCGAGCCCCACCGCCACGAAGACGAAGGCGAAGCCGAAGCCGAAGAAGACGGCCACCGCGAGCGGACCCCCCTCGGCGGCCCCGTCCCCGCACACCACCCGGCCGGCCCCGGCCCAGCCCGCACCGAGCCCGTCATCCGACGCGCAGCAGGTCCTGGCGCTGGTCAACACCGAACGCGCCAAGGAAGGCTGTGCGCCGGTGAGCGGCAACGCGCAGCTGGCGGCCGCCGCGCAGCGGCATTCCGCGGACATGGCCGCGCAGGACTACTTCTCGCACACCTCGCAGGACGGCTCGGGCCCGGGAGACCGGATCACCGCCGCCGGCTACCGGTGGAGCACGTACGGGGAGAACATCGCCAAGGGGCAGCGCACGCCCGCCGACGTGATGAACTCCTGGATGAACAGCCCCGGCCACCGCGCGAACATCCTGAACTGCTCGTTCAAGGAGCTGGGTGTGGGCGTACAGGAAAGCGCCGGCGGCATCGTCTGGACTCAGGACTTCGGCGCGGGGCTGTGAGGGGCCCCGGCTTTCGGGTGTGAGCGCGGGGTACACGTCTCTCATCGGGCTACGATCGGCCGCCGCAGGGGAGCCGATCGTCCGGATGTCGCTTCGCTGACCCGCTGATCCAGCAGACCGGGGAGAGACCGTGTTCTACTACGTCCTCAAGCACGTCGTCCTCGGGCCGGTGCTGCGGCTGCTGTTCCGGCCGGTCATCGAGGGCGTGGAGCACATTCCGGACGACGGCGCCGCGATCGTCGCCGGCAACCACCTGTCGTTCTCCGACCACTTCCTGATGCCCGCGATCATCAAGCGGCGCATCACCTTCCTCGCCAAGGCGGAGTACTTCACCGGTCCCGGCGTGAAGGGCCGGCTGATCGCCGCGTTCTTCCGCAGTGCCGGGCAGATCCCGGTGGACCGGTCGGGCAAGGAGGCGGGGCAGGCGGCGATCCGCGAAGGGCTCGGGGTGCTGGGCCGGGGCGAGTTGCTGGGCATCTATCCGGAGGGGACGCGCTCGCACGACGGCCGGCTGTACAAGGGCAAGGTCGGGGTGGCGGTCATGGCCATCCGGGCCCGGGTGCCGGTGGTGCCCTGCGCCATGGTCGGCACCTTCGAGATCCAGCCGCCCGGCAAGGTCCTCCCCCGCATCAAGCAGGTCACCATCCGCTTCGGCGAACCGCTGGACTTCTCGCGCTACGCCGGCCTGGAGAACGAGAAGGCGGCGATCCGGGCGGTCACCGACGAGATCATGTACGCGATCCTCGGCCTCTCCGGCCAGGAGTACGTCGACGAGTACGCGGTCAAGGTCAAGGAGGCCGCCCAGGCGCGGCAGCCGGGCAGGTTCCTGAAACCGCGACGCTGAGGGCGGATTCGCGATCGGTGAACCCTCCTGGCCGGGGCCTCGGACGCGCCCTAGCTTCGGTGCATGAGCAAAGGACACGCATGGGTGCTGGGCGCGACGGGACAGATCGGGCGGGCCGCTGTGCGCTCGCTCGTGACGGACGGCTGGGAGGTGACGGCGGCCTCGCGCGGCGGGGGCCGTGACGAGGGATGGGGCGAAGAGGTCCGGACGGTCGCGCTGGACCGTGACGGGGACGGCGCGCTCGCGGCGGCGCTCGGACCGGGATGCGACGTCCTCGTCGACATGGTGGCGTACGGGCGGCAGCACGCCCGGCAGCTGACCGGACTCGCGGACCGGATCGGTTCGGCGGTGGTCGTCTCCAGCGGCGCGGTGTACGAGGACGAGCGCGGCCACAGTTTCGACACCCAGGCGGAGCCGGACGGATCGCCCCGCTACCCGGTGCCGATTCCCGAGTCGCAGGCCACCGTCGCACCGGGCGAGGACACGTACGCGACCCGCAAGATCCGTCCGGAGCACGATCTCCTCGCGGCGGGCGGCACGCTGCCCGTCACGCTGTTGCGGGCCGGCGCGGTCCACGGCCCGCACTGCCGCTCGCCGCGCGAGCTGTACTTCGTCAAGCGGGCCCTGGACGGCCGGACCCGGCGCGTGCTGGCGTACGGGGGGAGGTCACGCTTCCATCCCGTGCACGCGGCCAACGTGGCCGAATTGATCCGGCTGGCCGCGCTCAAGCCCGGCTCCCGGGTGCTGAACGCCGCCGATCCGCATGCGCCGACGGTCGCGGAAATCGGCGAGGCCGTGGACGCGGTGGTGGGCCGGAGCACAGAGACGGTGCTGATGCCGGGCGCCCCCTCGGACCAAGGCGTCGGTTCGACGCCCTGGAGCGCGCCGCACCCCATCGTCTACGACATGACGGCCGCCGAACGGGAGCTCGGGTACCGGCCGGTGACGGGGTACGCCGAGTCGCTGCCGGAGACCGTCGCGTGGATCACCGCGCAGTTGGCGGGGCGTGACTGGCAGGACGCCTATCCCGCGATGGCGCGGTCGTACGGCACGGGTCTTTTCGACTACGCGGCGGAGGACGCCTGGCTGGAGGAGCACGCCCGGACGGCCTGATCCGGTCCGTCGGCGGGCGGCGCAGCGGGGCGCCGTCCGCCGGAGGCGGGGTGCGGCGGTCTGCGGGCCGTCAGGCGTCCGGGCCGCAGTGCCCGCGGTGTTCGGCGGCGATGCCGAAACGGTGCCGTTCGCCGGGAGCGGACGCGGTGGAGCCGATCGAGGAGACCGAGCTGACCACCTGTCCCTGCTCCGCCACCTCGTCCTTCTCAAGTCGTTCCAGGTCAGCGGCCGATACGAGGGCGACGAGCGGTTTCCCGTGCCGCGTCACGACCACGCGCTCGCCGCCGTAGACGACTCGGTTGATCAGTTCGGCGAGTTCAGCACGGGCTTGCGTCACCGGAATCTCGTAGGCCATGCTCCCATCATAACCTTCTGTACGTTCTGTACATTTTTTACGGCAGCGTGCGCGGGCACCCCATGGGGTCCGCGCAACCGGAGGAAAGGCCCCGCCTTGCACCGTCCCGCCGCCCGTTATGTCCTGCCCGAGTTCACCGAGCGCACCTCCCAGGGGTCCCGGACCCTCGATCCGTACTCCAAGCTGCTGGCCGAGCGCGTCGTCTTCCTCGGCACCGCGCTGGACGACACGGCGGCCAACGACCTGGTCGCGCAGCTGATGCACCTGGAGCACGACGCGCCCGACCGGCCCGTCTCGCTGTACATCAACTCGCCGGGCGGCTCGTTCGGCGCGATGACCACGCTCTACGACACGATGGCCTTCCTGAACTGCGAGGTGGAGACCTTCTGCCTCGGGCGGGCGAGCGCCGGCGCGGCCGTGCTGCTCGCCGCGGGCACCCCGGGGCGGCGGCACATGCTGCCCGGCGCCCGGGTGGTGGTGAGCCAGCCGGGCTTGGCCGAACCCGTCCAGGGGCAGCCGTCCGACCTGGAGATCGAGGCGCGGGAACTGGCCCGGATGCGCGAGACGATGGCCGGCATGCTGGCCCGTCACACGGGGCGCACCGCCGAAGAGGTCGCCCGGGACACCGAGCGCGACCTCATCCTCGACGCGGAGGGCGCCCTGGCCTACGGTCTGGTCGACCACATCGTGCGCAACCGCGTCCCGGCACCTGCGCACACCGGGCGGTGAACCGGCCATGCCGCCAGCGGAGTTCTCCCCGCTGCCCGCCCTGACGCGGGCCGAGTGCGAGTTCATCGACCGTTACCTGCACGTGGTCGACCAGGTGGGCCGGATCAACCCGGCCCGCGGCGACGACACCTACGCGGCCCTGCGTGCCGCACAGGCGCTGGCCTCGCACGCGGCGGCCCTGCGGGACGCACTCGCGGTGATGCACCGGCGCGGCGAAACGCACATCCACACGGCCACGTTGACGCGGGCGCTGCGGGTGCTGGACGGGGAGCGGCGGGCGGCACGGGTCACCCTGCCGCCCGGTCCACCGAGTTGACACGCCCGACGGGCGAACCGAATTTCCTCGCTCGTTCGGCGTAGGTGTTCCCTCGCACGAGCGACCGCTCGACTTGCGTTTTCCCGATGCGTGAGGGGCCGGATCTTTCGCGACGCCGCTGGTACTGCCATGGCCGCAAGGGGTGCGCGGACCGGCCGAAGCACGCCTGTCCACCTGAACGGCCCATCCGTGAGGATCTTCACATATGGCCGTTTCGCCTCGGAAATCCGGCACTCGGTGAGTCAAGATCCCTGGGACGACAAGCCCCCGCCACCGCGGCGGGGCGGTCCGGGCGGACGCCGAGTCCTGCCGCCGTCCGGATGCCTGGTCGACAGGAGTGGATCGGCAGGAGTGGAGGACCCGAGCACTACGGGACGGCCGGATTTCCGGAGGTCCCTCGGGGTGAAGCCGCCGTGTGCGGCCGGGCAACTTCGCCAGCCCGAACCCGACAGGTCATCCTTCACAGGCGGCTGACGAAGGGTTGCGCATGAGTGCGCAGGTTCATGTCCCGTCTCTGCTCGCCCGGGCCACAACGGCCTCGGTCATGACTCTTGCCGCCGTGGGCGGCACACTGTTCGTCCCTGGCGCCGCCCCCGAGGCGCAGGCCGCCAGCCATTCGATGAAGGCCCTGAACATCGCCGCGTCGAAGAAGGGGGCGCCCTACCGGTGGGGTGCCACCGGCCCCAGCCGCTTCGACTGTTCGGGGTTGACGCTCTACTCGTTCAAGAAGGCCGGCAAGCAGCTCCCCCGCACGGCCCAGCAGCAGTACAACAAGACCCGCCACATCTCCGCCTCCAAGCGGCAACGCGGCGACCTGGTCTTCTTCCACTCCGGCAGCAGCGTCTACCACGTGGGGATCTACGCCGGCAGCGGGAAGATCTGGCACTCGCCGAAGACCGGCGCCGTGGTCCGGCTGGAGAAGATCTGGACCAAGAGCGTCTACTACGGCCGGGTCGGCTGACGCGCGGCCCACGCCGAGCACGGACGTTTCGTACCTCAGGGCTGGACAGGGGCGTGCCACGGCAGCTCGACCCAGACGGTCTTGCCGCCGTCGGGCGTGGGCGTGACGGTCAGCCGGCCGCCGTACTCCTTGGCCAGGGAGCGGATGATGACCATGCCGCGCCCGTTGTCCTGCTGGACCGCGGCGGGCAGCCGCTGGGGCCGGCGTGGATGGCTGTCCGTCACGCCGAGGCGCAGCTGCTCCTCGCGCTCCAGCCGCAGCTCCACGGTGAACGTGGGCGAGAGGCCGAACGTGTGCAGGACGGCGTTGGTGGCGAGCTCCGAGACGATGAGCCGTACGGTCTCGGCCGTTTCCGTGTCGTCGGGCAGGCCCCATTCGGCCAGAACCCGGGCCACGTACCTGCGGGCCGCGGCGACCGAGACCGGCTCGCTCGGCAGAGTGACACGTGCTTCTTGATGGTCTGCCATGGCGAGCCGTCCCTTTCCCACCCGGTACCGGGCCGGCGAACGGTCCGGTTGTGCTTCGCGCCAGATTGCCACCGATGCCGCCCCCTGCGACGGCGATCCACCAAGATATGCATATATCTGTCGCTCGAACCGGTGAACTCTTCCCGCCCGGGCCCGCGAGGGCGCCACACTGTCCCCTCGGCAGGCAGCGGGAGGGAGCCATCAGATGCAGCACGGTCCTGCGGTGCGGCGCCGCAAGCTCGGGGAGGAGCTGCGGAGTCTGCGCCACGCGTCGGGTCTCACGAGCCGGGAGGCCGCGGGGCTGCTCGGCTGGCACCAGTCGAAGGTAAGCCGGATCGAGACAGGTGTCAGCGGGGTGCGGCCGGACGACGTGAACCGGCTGCTGGACGCGTACGGCATGGACGATCCGAAGCTGCGCGAGCTCCTGGGCGCGCTCGCCGGTTCGGCGGGCGGGGGCGGCGCCGGCTGGTGGCATGCGTACCGCGGTCTCATCCCTCCGCAGTACCGCGACTTCATCAGCCTGGAGTCGCAGGCGCGGACGGCGCGCACGCTGGAGACCTCGGTGGTGCCCGGCCTGTTGCAGACGGCCGACTACGCCCGCGCGGTGACCCGGGACTCCCTGGGCGGGCTTCCGGCCGGTCAGGTGGACTCGCTGGTGGAGGTGCGGCTGACCCGGCAGGGGGTGCTGCGCAGCGATCCTCCGCTGCGGCTGAGCGCGGTGCTGGACGAGGCGGTGCTGCGGCGGGAGGTGGGCGGTCGGCGGGTGATGCACGAGCAGTTGCGCCATCTCGCACGGGTGGCACAACTACCCCATGTGCAACTCCAGTTACTCCCGTTCTCGGTCGGCGGCTACGTGAGCCTAACCAGCCCTTTCGTTATCTTTTCCTTTCCGACCGCTTCCGACCTTGACGTGGTCGTTCTTGACCACTTGACGAGTAGCCTCTATCTGGAACGGAAAGAAGACCTTGCGGCGTACAGCTCGGCCTTCCGGAACCTGCAGACGCACGCGCTGTCGCCGGAGCACTCGTTGGACCTGATCTCCGCGATCGACCGCGGCGATCGGTGACCCCGGACTGCCCGAGGGGGGCGTCATGTCGGATTGCCTCGCACAGCACGCGTTACGGTGGCGGCGCAGCAGCCGCAGCACGGGTATGAACAACTGCGTGGAGACCGCCCCGTTGGACAGGCGGCTGGCCGTGCGCGACTCCAAGGATGTGTCCAGGCCGCCCCTGGAGTTCTCCACCACAGCCTGGATCTCCTTCGTCGCCGGCCTGAAACGCTGAGGCGGGCGACGCCTCACGCCTGAGGCGGACGGCACCTCACGCCTGGGGCAGACGGCACCTCACGCCTGGGGCAGACGAAGCCTCACGCCTGGGGAGCGGTCCGCCGAACGGTCGCCACCGCCCACGCGATCTGCTCGTCCGTCAGGTCGGCGCGGGCGGTCAGCCGCAGCCGGGAGATGCCGTCGGGGACGGACGGCGGCCGGAAGCAGCCGACCGCCATGCCGGCCTCCCGGCAGTCGGCGGCCCAGCGGACGGCGGCGTCGGGCGAGGGCGCGCGTACCGAGACCACGGCCGCGTCGGGGCGCACGGCACTCAGACCGGCCGAGGCCAGTCCCTCGTACAGCGCGGTGGCGACCGTACGCGCCCTGAGGGCGCGTTCCGGTTCGCGGCGCAGCAGCCGCAGCGCGCCGAGCGCCGCGCCGACGGCGGCGGGGGCGAGCCCGGTGTCGAAGATGAACGTGCGGGCGGTGTTGACCAGGTGGTCGATGACCCGGGCGGGGCCGAGGACCGCGCCGCCCTGACTGCCCAGGGACTTGGAGAGGGTGAGCGTGGCGACGATGTCGTCGCCGCCCGCGAGACCGGTGGCGGCGGGCGCGCCGCGCCCGCCCTCCCCGAGGACTCCGAGACCGTGCGCGTCGTCCACGAGGAGTGCGGCGTGTTCCGCGCGGCAGGCGTCGGCCAGTGCGGCCAGCGGCGCGGCGTCGCCGTCGACGGAGAAGACCGAGTCGGTGACGGCGAGCTTCCGGCCCGGATGGCCGTGCAGCGCCTTGCGGACGGCCTCGGGGTCGGCGTGCGGGACGACGGTGGTCTCGGCCCGGGAGAGCCGGCAGCCGTCGACGATGGAGGCGTGGTTGCCCGCGTCCGAGGCGATGAGGGAGCCGCGTCCGGCGAGCGCGGTGAGAGCCGCGAGGTTGGCGGCGTAACCGGAGGAGAGCACGAGAGCCGCCTCGAACCCGCAGAAGGCGGCGAGTTCGCCTTCCAGTTCCGCGTGGAGCGCGGTCGAACCCGTGACGAGACGGGAGCCGGTGGCTCCCCCGCCCCAGTGGCGCGCCGCGCCGGCCGCGGCGCCGGTCACCTCGGGGTGCCGGGTCAGGCCGAGGTAGTCGTTGCTCGCGAGATCCAGGAGTTCCGCGTCGGCGTCCCGGGGCCGCAGCCTTCTCACGAGCCCGGCGTCCGCGCGCCGGCGCGCCTCGTCGTCGATCCAGTCGAACGGGGTGGCGGACATGGGCGGTCCCTTTTGTAGGCAGCTCACAGACCCTAACCGCGGGCACGGCAGGCCACGGTGTGGCAATGCACACACCCTCCGTGAACTCTGTTGTCCGAATCCTCCTTGGCTCCGGGAGGTGCCGTACGTAAGGATCAACGCCATGGACCTCCTGAACACGCTGGTGGACAAGGGGCTGCGGCGCGAGCTGCCGACCCGTGAAGAAGCGCTCGCCGTACTGGCGACCCCTGACGAGGAACTGCTCGATGTGGTGGCCGCGGCCGGCAAGGTGCGCCGTCAGTGGTTCGGGCGGCGGGTGAAGCTGAACTATCTGGTCAATCTGAAGTCCGGGCTGTGCCCCGAGGACTGCTCGTACTGTTCGCAGCGGCTCGGCTCCAAGGCCGAGATCCTCAAGTACACCTGGCTGAAGCCCGACGAGGCGTCGAAGGCGGCCGCCGCCGGGGTGGCCGGCGGCGCCAAGCGCGTCTGCCTGGTGGCCAGCGGCCGGGGCCCGACGGACCGTGACGTCGACCGGGTCTCGCAGACGATCGAGGCCATCAAGGAGCAGAACGAGGGCGTCGAGGTGTGCGCCTGCCTCGGTCTGCTCTCCGACGGCCAGGCCGACCGGCTGCGGTCGGCGGGCGCCGACGCGTACAACCACAACCTCAACACGTCCGAGGGGACGTACGGGGAGATCACGACCACCCACACCTACGCCGACCGGGTGGACACGGTGCACCAGGCGCAGGCCGCCGGCCTCTCCGCGTGCTCGGGTCTGATCGCGGGCATGGGCGAGAGCGACGCCGATCTGGTCGACGTCGTCTTCTCCCTGCGCGAGCTGGACCCGGACTCTGTTCCGGTCAACTTCCTGATCCCGTTCGAGGGGACCCCGCTCGCCAAGGAGTGGAACCTGACGCCGCAGCGCTGTCTGCGCATCCTGGCGATGGTGCGGTTCGTCTGCCCGGACGTGGAGGTACGGCTCGCGGGCGGGCGCGAGGTGCATCTGCGCTCGATGCAGCCGCTCGCCCTGCACCTGGTGAACTCGATCTTCCTGGGTGACTATCTGACCAGTGAGGGCCAGGCCGGTCAGGCCGACCTGGACATGATCGCGGACGCCGGTTTCGAGGTCGAGGGCGCGGGTACGACCACGCTCCCCCGCCACCGTGCGGACGCGGCCGCCGGCTGCGGCTCCCACTCCGGCGGCTGCGCCCCGGAGGCGGAGGGCTGCGGTTCGCACTCCGGCGGCTGCGCGCCCTGCGGCGAGGCCCCGGAAGCGGAGACCGCGCCCGCCGCCGCACAGGAGACGCAGGACGCGCAGGTGCCGGGCGCCCGCACGGACCTGGTGGCGGTCCGCCGCCGCGGCGCGGGTACGGACCTCGCTCCCAATGCCTGAGCCGCTCCCCCCCGCCACGCTCCGGGACCTGGACCGGGCGCACGTCTGGCATCCGTACGGGCCGATGCCGGGCCGGCAGGAGCCGCTGGTCGTGGAGTCCGCGTCCGGGGTCCGGCTCCGCCTCGCCGAACCGGCTCACGGGCAGCACGAGTTGGTCGACGGGATGTCGTCGTGGTGGTCCGCCGTGCACGGGTACAACCACCCGGTGCTGAACGAGGCGGCGCGCGGCCAGCTGGACCGGATGAGCCATGTGATGTTCGGCGGGCTCACGCACGAGCCCGCCGTCCGGCTGGCGGCCCGGCTGGTGGAGATCACCCCGGAGCCGCTGCGACACGTCTTCCTCGCCGACTCGGGTTCCGTGTCGGTCGAGGTGGCCGTGAAGATGTGCCTGCAGTACTGGCGCTCGGCCGGGCGGCCGGCCAAGAAGCGGCTGCTGACCTGGCGCGGCGGCTACCACGGGGACACCTGGCAGCCGATGTCGGTGTGCGACCCCGAGGGCGGGATGCACGAGCTGTGGTCGGGTGCGCTGCCCCGCCAGGTCTTCGCCGACGAGCCACCGGCCGGTTACGACGCGGAGCCCGATCCCGCGTACGCGGCGCATCTGCGCGAGCTGATCGAGCGGCACGCCGACGAGCTGGCCGCGGTGATCGTGGAGCCGGTGGTCCAGGGGGCGGGCGGGATGCGCTTCCACTCCCCCGCGTATCTGCGCGTGCTGCGCGAGGCGTGCGACGCGTACGGCGTCCTGCTCGTGTTCGACGAGATCGCGACGGGCTTCGGCCGTACGGGGAAGCTGTTCGCCGCCGGCCATGCCGGGGTCTCGCCCGATGTGATGTGCGTGGGCAAGGCGCTGACCGGCGGCTATCTGACGATGGCGGCGACGCTGTGCACCGGCGAGGTGGCCGAGGGGATCTCGCGCGGCGAGGTGCCGGTGCTGGCCCACGGTCCGACGTTCATGGGCAATCCGCTCGCCTCGGCGGTGGCCTGCGCCTCCATCGACCTGCTGCTCGGCCAGGACTGGGAGCAGGAGATCAAGCGGATCGAGGCCGGACTGGACGAGGGGCTGGCGGCGGCCCGGGAACTGCCTTCGGTCCGCGACGTGCGGGTGCTCGGCGCCATCGGTGTCGTACAGCTCGACCACGAGGTGGACATGGCGGCGGCGACGCGGGCGGCGGTGCGCGAAGGGGTGTGGCTGCGGCCGTTCCGCGACCTCGTGTACACCATGCCGCCGTATGTGACCGGTGACGATGATGTGGCACGGATCTGCCGCGCCGTGTGCGCGGCGGCGCGGGAGGGCTGACGTGAGCGTTCTGGTGGTGACGGGTACGGGTACGGAGATCGGCAAGACGATCGTGACGGCGGCCGTCGCGGCGGCGGCTGCGGGCCGTCGGGTGGCGGTGCTCAAGCCGGCCCAGACGGGTCTGGAGCCGGGCGAGCCGGGCGATGCCGCCGAGGTGGCACGGCTGGCGGGCGCCCATGTGACGGCGGTCGAACTGGCCCGCTTCCCGGAGCCGTTGGCGCCCGCGACGGCCGCCCGGCGGGCCGGGATGACGCCGGTGGGGCCGTACGAGATCGCCGAGGCGGCCGAGAAGCTGGCCGTCGATCACGACCTGGTGCTGGTCGAGGGGGCGGGCGGGCTGCTCGTACGGTTCGACGACGGGGGCGCGACCCTGGCGGACGCGGCCCGGCTGCTGGCGGCTCCGGTCCTGGTGGTGGCCCCGGCCGGGCTGGGCACGCTGAACTCCACGGCCCTGACCTCGGAGGCGCTGCGGGCCCGCGGGCTCGACTGCCTCGGGGTGGTGATCGGCAGCATGCCGGCCGACCCCGATCTGGCGGCGCGCTGCAATGTGACGGATCTGCCGGTGGCCGCGGGCGCGCCGCTGCTGGGTGTCGTGCCCGAGGGGGCTGGGTCGCTCGCGCCTGCGGACTTCCGGGCCCGGGCGTCGAGTTGGCTGGCACCGCCGCTGGGTGGGCACCGGGCGCGGGGCTGAGGCCGGGCGGGGCGGTCCGGCCGCGGCGTCGGCAGCCGCCGGGGCCCGTACGCCCCCCGCCCCGCCGACCCATCGGTGACGTATTCCGCACCCTGTCACTCCATTGCTCGAACAAGTGGTCATAATTCCTGGTCAGGTAGCCGAAGTCACCGCAGTCGGCCACGTCCTGGCGCCGCACGCGCCCACCGACCAGATCTCGCGACGACTCATGGAGTGACATTGAGTACGACGACGTTCCGTTCCCGCCTCACCGCCAGGCTCGGACGCAGCTACCTGGCCAGGATTCAGAAGCACGGGCTCGGGTCCTCCACGATGAAGCTGCTTCCCGAGCAACTGCTGATGCCGCTGCGCAGGGACGGCCTCGACCCGGTGCGGGGGCTGGCCGACGTACGGGCGAGCGCGCCGGTCTCCAGAGTGGCGCTGCCCTTCGGCATGGACGCATGGGTGGTCACCGGCTACGAGGAGTCGAAGGCCGTGCTCGGCTCCGCGGAGGGCTTCAGCACCGACTTCGCCCACCTGGCGGGCAACGCGGGCATAGTCGCCGAACACAGCCCCGGCGGGCTGGGTTTCAGCGATCCGCCGGTGCACACGCGGCTGCGCCGCATCCTGACCCCCGAGTTCACGATGCGCCGGCTGCGCCGCCTGGCGCCCCGGATCGACGCCATCGTCGGGGAACGCCTGGACGCGATGGCGGCGGCGCCGGGACCGGTCGACCTGGTGCACGCGTTCGCGCTGCCCGTTCCCTCCCTGACCATCTGCGAACTGCTCGGGGTGCCCTACGAGGACCGGGCCGACTTCCAGCAGCTGGCGATGGACCGCTTCGACCTGTTCGCGGGTACGACGGCGCCCTTCGGGGCCATGTCCGCCTCGCTCGACTACTTCCGCGGTGTCGTCAGGGCGCAGCGCCGCAACCCCGGCGACGGTCTGCTCGGCATGATCGTGCGGGAGCACGGGGACAGCGTCGACGACGAGGAACTCGCGGGCCTCGCCGACGGTGTGCTCACCGGCGGGTTCGAGACCACGGCGAGCACGATCGCGCTCGGCTCCCTCGTACTGCTGCGGAACCCGGACGTCCTGGGGCGGCTGCGGGCGGACGACAGTGTGACGGCGCCGTTCGTGGAGGAGGTGCTGCGCTACGTCTCCGCCGTACAGATCGCCTTCCCCCGGTTCGCCCGCGAGGACATCGAGATCGCCGGGGTGGTCATTCCGCGCGGCGACATGGTGCTGTGCTCGCTGAGCGGCGCGAACCGGGACCCCGCCTACGTCACGGACGACG
The DNA here is from genome assembly GCF_004795035.1 of Streptomyces sp. A0958. Classification (GTDB taxonomy): domain Bacteria; phylum Actinomycetota; class Actinomycetes; order Streptomycetales; family Streptomycetaceae; genus Streptomyces. Next base: position 36,648 of record NZ_SSBK01000025.1, on the reverse strand, counting down.
GGGGCTTCGACGTGGACCGGGTCACTCCGGCCGGCCATCTCGCCTTCGGGCACGGCATCCACCGCTGCATAGGCGCCGAACTGGCCCGGATGGAGCTGCGCTCCGTCTACCCGGCCCTGGCCAGACGGTTCCCCGCCATGCGGCTCGCCGTCCCGCCGCACAACCTCACCTTCCGCAAGCTGTCGATCGTCTACGGCATCGACTCGCTGCCGGTGCACCTGCGCTGAGGTTTCCCCCGCGGGCGGTGGGGAATCCGCTCGCACGGGGGGACCGCCCTCTGATTGGCTCGCCCCATGAGTGATCTCTGCATCCGCCACGCCGCCCTGCCGGACATCGATGCCGTCCTGCGGTTCTGGCGTACGGCGGCGGAGGGGACGAGCATCAGTGACGACCACGACGGGGTGGCCCGCCTCATCTCCCGCGATCCCGAGGCGCTGCTGCTCGCGGAGCGCGACGGCACGCTGGTGGGGACGGTCATCGCCGGGTTCGACGGCTGGCGGTGCTCCGCCTACCGGCTGGCCGTGCACCCGGATCACCGCCGCCAGGGCATCGCCACCGCCCTGCTGGACGCGGCGGAGCAGCGGTTCGCCGCGCTGGGCGGCCGACGGGTGGACGCCATGGTGCTGGAGGAGAACGAACGCGCGCACCACGCCTGGCAGGCGGCCGGCTACCACCGCGAGGACCACTGGCGGCGTTGGGTGAAGCCGCTGTAGGAGGCGGTCACACACCTCGACTTTGCCGATCCTTTACCATGGGTGCTCAACGTTCCCGACCCTGACGAAAGGTGTGAGCCTCCGCCCATGGGCGAGCCTCCCAGTAGCCGAACCCGCCGACCGCGCGCGGTCAGCCAGTCCCTGCCCGATCATGGGACGGAGGTGAACCGATGACCGAAGTGCTTCTGCTGTTCGTTGCGGTACTGCTCTCCCTCGCCTGTGGCGCCTTCGTCGCGGCGGAGTTCTCCCTGACCACGGTCGAGCGCGGGCAGCTGGAGAGAGCGGTCGAACAGGGCGAGCGCGGTGCGGCGAGCGCCATGAAGGCCGCCCGCAGCCTCACCTTCCAGCTGTCCGGGGCCCAGCTCGGCATCACGGTCACCAACCTGGTCGTCGGCATGCTCTCCGAACCGTCCATCGCGAAGCTGATCCGGGGACCGGTCGAGGCCGTCGGCCTGTCGCCGGGTGTCGCGTCGTCCGTGGCGCTCGTCATCGGTACGGCCCTGTCCACCGTGTTCCTGATGGTGGTCGGTGAGCTGGTCCCCAAGAACTGGGCCATCTCCTCACCGCTCGCGGTGGCGAAGACCGTCGCCACCCCGCAGCGGGCCTTCACGGCGGTGTTCCGGCCCTTCATCAGCCATCTCAACAACACGGCCAACCGGATCGTGCGCCGTTTCGGGTTCGAACCCGCCGAAGAGCTGGCGACCGCGCGCAGTCCGCAGGAGCTGGTGGCGCTGGCCAGGCACTCCGCCAAGCAGGGCGCCCTGGAGGCGGACACCGCCGAGCTGTTCGTCCGTACCCTCAACCTGCCGGAACTCACCGCGGAGAACGTGATGACCCCACGGGTCCAGGTCACCGCGCTGGAGGTCGACGCGACCGCCGAGGACGTCGCCAACGCGACACGGGCCACCGGGCTTTCCCGCTTCCCCGTGTACCGGGGCAGCCTCGACACCGTGGTCGGCGTCGCCCACATCAAGGACGTCCTGGCGATCCCCGCCGAGCAGCGGCCCCGCAAACGGGTCTCCGAGATGCTGCGCGAACCGGTGCTCGTACCGGAGACCCTGACCGTGGACCGGCTGCTCGACCGGCTGTCCGGCAAGCTCGCCATGGCGGTCGTCATCGACGAGTACGGCGGCACGGCGGGCGTCGTCACGCTGGAGGACATCGTCGAGGAGGTCGTCGGGGAGGTGCGGGACGAGCACGACCCGCACGAGACGCCGGACCTGGCGCCGGCCGGTGAGGACGCCGACGGACGCGTCCTGTGGTCGGCCGACGGCGCCGCCCGCACCGACCAGCTGAAGAGGATCGGGCTGAGAGTGCCGGACGGCCCCTACGAGACCCTCGCCGGCCTGATCGCGACGGAGGTGGGCCGCATCCCCGTCGTGGGCGACTCCATCGAGCTGGCCGGCTGGCGGCTCGACGTGGTGGACGCCTCCGGGCGCCGCGCCGCGCGGGCGCTGCTGCACGCACCGGTGACCGGCTCCCACGAGTCGTCGGAGGGTGAGCGATGACCGTCGTACAGCTCTTCATCGGTCTGCTGACACTCGTCGTGAACGCCTTCTTCGTCGGCGCGGAATTCGCCCTCATCTCCGTACGCCGCAGCCAGATCGAGCCGCAGGCCGAAGAGGGGGACCGGCGGGCGCGCAGCGTCATCTGGGGCCTCGAACACGTCTCGGCGCTGCTCGCGGCGGCGCAGCTCGGCATCACCCTGTGCACGCTGGTGCTCGGTATCGTCGCCGAGCCCGCCATCGCGCATCTGCTGGAGCCCGTCTTCGACGCGGTGGGGGTGGCGCACGGGCTGGTCCATCCGATCTCGTTCGTGATCGCGCTGTCGGTGGCGACCTATCTGCACATGCTGCTGGGCGAAATGGTGCCCAAGAACATCGCGCTGGCCGAGCCGGTACGGACCGCCCTGCTGCTCGGGCCGCCGCTGGTGACGCTGGCCCGGACGCTGCGCCCGGTGATCTTCGCGATCAACGCCTTCGCCAACGCGCTGCTGAAGATCCTGCGGGTGGAGACGAAGGACGAGGTGTCGGCCACCTTCTCGGACGACGAGCTGGCCCGGCTGGTGAAGGACGCCGGCGACACCGGTCTGATCGACGACCGGGCGGCCGAGCGGCTGCACCATGCGCTGGAACTGGGCCGACGGCCGGTACGGGACGTGGTGCTGCCGGTGGACCGGGTGATGTACATCCGGGTCGGGGCGACACCCGAGGAGCTGGAGCGGCTCTCGTACGAGACGGGGTTCTCGCGCTTCCCCGTGATGGACGCCGAGCAGCGCATCCTCGGATACCTCCACGTGAAGGACGCCCTCGATGTCATCCCGCGTGACATGCCGTTCCCGGTCAGCTCGATGCGGCCGATCGCCCGGGTCAGGGCGGCCACTCCGCTCGACGACGCGCTGACCGCGATGCGGCGCAGCCGTACGCACCTGGCGGCGGTGCTCGACGAGGACGGCCGGCTGGCGGGCATGGTGACGATGGAGGACGTCCTGCGGGAACTGGTGGGCCGCCCCCAGACCCGCTGATCCCCGGTGGCTCCGGGCCCCGCGCCCGGAGCCACCGCTCCCGCGGCAGGGCCGGACGGCCACCGCGATACGATCGCGTCGCCATGGAAATCAATGCCACCTACACCAGTCTTGTCGCGGTCGGCGACTCGTTCACCGAAGGCATGTCGGACCTGCTGCCCGACGGTTCGTACCGGGGCTGGGCCGATGTGCTCGCCTCCCGGCTCGCCGCCCGCACGCCCGGCTTCCGGTACGCCAATCTCGCGGTGCGCGGCAAGCTCATCGGCCAGATCGTGGACGAGCAGGTGGACGTGGCGGCGGCCATGCAGGCCGATGTGGTGACGCTGGTCGGCGGCCTCAACGACACCCTGCGCCCCAAGTGCGACATGGGCATGGTGCGCGGGCGGCTGGAGGAGGCGGTGGAGCGCCTGGCGCCTTCGTGCAAGAAGCTGGTGCTGATGCGCAGCCCCGGCCGCAACGGCCCGGTGATGGAGCGGTTCCGGCCGCGCATGGAGGAGCTTTTCGCCCTGGTCGACGAGCTGGCCGCCCGGCACGACGCGGCAGTGGTCGATCTCTACGGTGCGCCGTCGCTGGGTGACCCCCGCCTGTGGGACGTCGACCGGCTGCATCTGACCGCGGAGGGGCACCGCAGGGTGGCCGAGGCGGTCTGGCAGGCGCTGGGGCTGCCGCCGGAGAGCGACTGGCAGGCCGTACTGCCCGCCGCGGTGCCGCCGCGCTGGGCGACCCGGCGCGTGGACGATGTTCGCTTCGCCCGCCGGCACCTGCTGCCGTGGATCGGGAGGCGTCTGACGGGACGCTCGTCGGGCGACGGCCGGACGGGCGCCCAGTTCAGCGCGGAGCTGGGCCGGGCCTTCTGGGTCACTCCCGAGGAGGACGGCGCCTCGGCTCCGTTGGCTTCCTGGCGCCGTGTGGACACCGGCGAGCAGCATGCGTCGGACCCGCCGCGTTCGTAGCAATCCACAAACCGGACCGCGGCGCTGAGCTGCACGAACCGCCAGTAGAATCTGGACACGTGACTGCTGTGTCTGCGAAGCCTCGCATCCCCAATGTCCTGGCCGGCCGCTACGCCTCCACGGAGCTGGCCGTCCTCTGGTCCCCCGAGCAGAAGGTGAAGCTGGAACGTCAGCTGTGGCTGGCGGTGCTGCGCGCCCAGAAGGACCTCGGGATCGAGGTGCCCGACGCCGCCCTCGCCGATTACGAGCGCGTCCTCGACCAGGTCGACCTGGCCTCGATCGCCGAGCGCGAGAAGGTCACCCGGCACGACGTGAAGGCCCGGATCGAGGAGTTCAACGCCCTCGCCGGCCATGAGCACGTCCACAAGGGCATGACCTCCCGCGACCTCACCGAGAACGTCGAGCAGCTCCAGATCCGGCTTTCCCTGGAGCTGATGCGCGACCGTACGGTGGCCGTCCTGGCCCGGCTCGGCAAGCTGGCGGCCGAGTACCGCGAGCTGGTCGTGGCCGGACGCTCCCACAACGTCGCCGCCCAGGCCACGACCCTCGGCAAGCGCTTCGCGACCGCGGCCGACGAGCTGCTGGTGGCCTACGGCCGGCTCGACGACCTGCTGGAGCGCTACCCGCTGCGCGGTATCAAGGGCCCCGTCGGCACGGCGCAGGACATGCTCGACCTGCTGGGCGGCGACGCCGGGAAGCTGGCCGAGCTCGAACAGCGCATCGCCGGGCACCTCGGCTTCGCGCAGGCGTTCACCTCGGTCGGTCAGGTCTACCCCCGCTCGCTCGACTACGACGTGGTGACCGCCCTGGTCCAGCTGGCGGCGGCGCCCTCCTCGGTGGCGAAGACCATCCGGCTGATGGCCGGCCACGAGCTGGTGACCGAGGGCTTCAAGCCGGGCCAGGTCGGCTCGTCCGCGATGCCCCACAAGATGAACACCCGCTCCTGCGAGCGCGTCAACGGCCTCATGGTGATCCTGCGCGGCTACGCGTCGATGACCGGAGAGCTGGCGGGCGACCAGTGGAACGAGGGCGACGTCTCCTGCTCGGTGGTCCGCCGAGTGGCCCTGCCGGACGCGTTCTTCGCGTTCGACGGGCTGGTCGAGACGTTCCTGACGGTGCTCGACGAATTCGGCGCCTTCCCCGCCGTCGTGGCCCGCGAGCTGGACCGCTACCTCCCCTTCCTCGCCACGACCAAGGTCCTGATGGGCGCGGTGCGTGCGGGCGTCGGCCGCGAGGTCGCCCACGAGGCCATCAAGGAGAACGCCGTCGCCTCCGCCCTCGCCATGCGTGAGCAGGGCACGGAGCGCAACGAGCTGCTGGACAAGCTCGCGGCCGACGGGCGCATCCCGCTGGACCGCTCCCAGCTGGACGAGTTGATGGCGGACAAGCTCTCCTTCACCGGTGCGGCGGGCGACCAGGTGACCGCGCTCGTCTCCCGGATCGAGGAGATCACCAAGCAGCACCCGGAGGCCGCCGGATACACCCCTGGCTCGATCCTCTGACCGCGGCGACCCTGCCTTCCGGCCGATGACGCCCGAGGAGCTTCAGGCCGCCCGTGACCGCGTTGTTCCCGACGTGGTCGCGGGCGGTCTGCGCGTGCTGTTCTGCGGGATCAACCCGAGCCTGACGACAGGCGCCACGGGCCACCACTTCGCCTTCCCCGGAAACCGCTTCTGGCCCGTGCTCCACCTCTCGGGTTTCACACCCCGGCAGTTGCGCCCCGCCGACCAGGCCGAGCTGCTCCAGTACGGGCTGGGCATCACCAACGTCGTCGCCAGGGCCACGGCCCGGGCCGACGAACTGTCCGCCGAGGAATTCCGGGCCGGAGGACAGATCCTGACCTCCAAGATCGAGCGGCTGCGGCCACGGTGGCTGGCCGTGGTCGGCATCACCGCCTACCGCACGGCATTCGGCGACCGCCGGGCCCTCATCGGCCCCCAGGAGCGGACGATCGGCGGGGCCCGCGTATGGGCACTGCCCAACCCCAGCGGCCTCAACGCCCACTGGACCGCTCAGACCATGGCCGAGGAGTACAAACGCCTGCGGACGGCCGTGGACGAGGACGGCACCGCGTAGTCCGGGCCGTCAGGGCGGGTCGATCTCCGTCACGACCACGCTCAGCTCGCACCCGGAGCCCTCGTCCTCCACGTAGAGCGCCAGCGCGACCCAGCGCCCCTCCTCCGTGCGCCACAGCCGCAGGTACTCGCACCCCGCCACGGTGTCGGCCCACGGGTCGGGTATCTCCTCGCCGGACATCATCCGCTCCAGGGCACTCCACAGGCTGATCGTCTGCGGCTCACCCCAGCGGCTGCCGAGCAGCGTGACCAGCGCTTCGTGGTCCGCGAGACACTGAGCGCGGCGCTCCAGCCGGCCGGCTTCGTCGTCTTCCCAGGCGTCGTCGTCCGCGTGCAGGAACGCCGTGTGGAAGCCGGGCCCGCTGACTCCCGAACCCGACCGGACGCGTTCCGCGGGAAACTCTCGGGCGCGCATCCCGTCGATGAGGCGGAGGTGATGTGCGGTGGTCATGCCGTCAGTAAACCTCTCCCCACTGACAATCGGAGCTTCGCTCCGCACTTTGAGATGGTTTCAGCCACCTCGTTCCTTGGCGCGAGGGGTGTGCAAGGGCCCGCCCATCAACGGGAGACGGGGCCGTGGAGCGGTTTCTGCCACCCGGAAATGTGCGACCTGCCGGCCGAGGTGAAGGGCTCTTCCTTCCAGTCCACCCACCGCTCGGACGGGGCCAGGCCGACGAGCTGCGCCATCAAGTCGAGTTCGCAGGGCCAGACATGGCGGTGAGAGGAGTGCAAGGGCCGCGCGGTCTCGCCAGGCGGCAGGCGCTGCGGTTCGGGTACGGACCCCTCGATGACGAAGCGGCCCCCGGGGCCCGACCGCGAACTCCCGAGCCGGGTACCGGTCCCGGCTCGGGACTCGATGAACGAAACCGTAGGGACCAGCACTTCGGGCGCTTACATGTGCGCGGGATGACTCGTCGTAGCCCTTGGCCATCTGCTCGTTCCACACGTCCGCATCGATGTCCATGAGGGCGAAGACCGCCACGCCACCGGCCGGGCGGGCGGGCGGCTGGGTTTCGAGCGCTGTCACCCGTTGCCCGACAGATCAGTGATCCCTGTTCGCTGTTGGTGGGCTACCGTCCTGGCGCCCGTTCCCGTCGTGATGTTGTCAGCCGTGGTGGTGAGCCGCGGGGAGATGATCACCGTGGCCGTGGTGCAGGCGGGTCCGGCGCGGGGGTGCGGCGCGAAGGTCGACGAGGAGGTGACCGGGCCGCCGGACCTGGTGCCGGGACCGGTGTCGTGGGAGGGGTATCGCATCCTTCTGTCGGCGGCGGTCCGGCAGCTCGCGGCCGAATACGGCACGAACAAGGCGCGCGAGGTGTTGAAGCGGGCTTCGCTCACCGAGCGTGAGGCCGCCGCGCTCCGGTTGATGGCCCGGGGCCCGACCAACGCCGAGATCGCCGACAAGCTCGTGGTGGGGATGGAGACGGTGAAGACTCATGTCAGCGCCGTGCCGGCGAAGTTGGGCGCGCGTGACCGCACGCAGGCGGTGATCGCCGCCTACGAGTCCGGGTTCGTCTCTCCCGGCTGATCGCGGCCTTTCCGAACGGCATCGCCGCCCACGGTCGCCCTACCCCTGAGCAGCGAGTACGATCCGCCTGACATGCGCACGAGCTGGGAGGACACACCGTGGGCCGGCTGACCGGTGGGGACCCGTCGCTGTTGCGTCGGATCAATTCCGCGGTGGTACTGCATGCCCTCCGGGGCGCGTCCTCCTCGACCCTCACGGACCTGACCCGGATCACCGGGCTGTCCCGTCCTACGGTCGAGGGCGTCGTGGAAGGGCTCTTCGAGGCGGGGCTGGTGGTCGAGTCCGCTCCCGACGGGGCCGAGGCACGCCGCCAGGGGCGTCCGGCCCGGCGGTTCCGGTTCCGGGCCGAGGCCGGGCACCTGCTGGGCATCGAGATCGGTCCGCACCGTGTGTCCGCCCTGCTGTCGGGGCTGGACGGGCGGATCATCGGCGCCGGTTCCCGGGAGGTGTCGGAGACGGCCGGTGCCGACGACCGCCTCGACCGGGTACGGGCGGTGGTCGCCGATGTCCTGCGACGCACCGGTGTGGCCCGCAGCAGCCTGCGGGCGGTGGGGGTGGGCAGTCCGGGCATCGTGGAGGCCGACGGCACCGTCCGGCTGGGCACCGCGCTGCCGGACTGGACGGGCCTGGCCCTGGGCGAGCGGCTGAGGCGTTCCTTCCGCTGCCCCGTACTCGTGGAGAACGACGCCAACGCGGCCGCCGTCGCCGAGCACTGGAAGGGCGCGGCCACGGAGTCCGACGACATCGTGTTCGTGCTGGCGGGGCTGAGCCCCGGAGCGGGCTCCCTGATCGGGGGGCGGCTGCACCGGGGGTTCGGCGGCGCGGCCGGGGAGATCGGCGCGCTGCACCTGCTCGGCCGTGACGTGACGCCGGAGCACCTGCTGTCGACGACGGACACCCCGCTGGACCCGCTGGACGAGCACGCAGTCGCCGCGGTGTTCGCGAAGGCGCGGCACGGGGACGAGCAGGCGCAGGCCGCGGTCGAGCGGTTCATTCAGCGCCTGGTCCACGACGTGGCGGCGCTGGCGCTGGCGCTCGATCCCGAGCTGGTGGTGGTCGGGGGCTGGGCCGCCGGTCTGGACGGGGTCCTGGACCCGCTCCGCGGTGAGCTGGCCCGCTACTGTCTGCGGCCCCCTCGGGTGGCCCTCTCGCTCCTCGGCGAGGCGGCGGTGGCGACCGGTGCGCTGCGGCTCGCGCTCGACCACGTCGAGGAAGAGCTCTTCGCCGTGGAGGGAACGGTCACGGCCCGCCGCTGAGTGCGACGGGCCGGGTGGTGCGTACTGCGCGGTGCGTGTTCCGGGGCTGACTGATGGCCGGACCGGCGGCCCAGTCATGGCGGCCGGATCGGGGTCGGCTCAGTCGTGGCGGCCGGACCGGCGGCGGCCCCCGTCAGGAGGCCACGCGCTCCTCTGCGGAGTGGCTGATCTCCAGGTCGCCGGAGTCGCCGAAGGTGAGCCGGCAGGTGTCCGCGCGGTACGTGGCGACCGACACGGCCGCGGTGCCGCCCGCGGCGAGGTAGCGGGTGGTGACCACGAGGACGGGGGCGCCGGGGAGCCGGTCGAGCTCCTTGGCGTCGTCGGCGCGGGCGGAACCCAGCTCGACGGAGCGGTCCTGGCCGTCGAGACCGAGCCGGTGCAGTTCGCGCACGACGTTGCGGGCCCTGGCCGCGCCGGACGGGGCGTCTATGCCGGACAGCTCCGGTACGGAGGACGACGGCACGTACAGCAGCTCCGCCGCGACCACCTGGCCGTGGCTCAGCCGGATGCGGCGCACGATGTGCAGGGGCTCCTCGCCGTCCACGTTCAGCGTCGCGGCGATCGCGGCCGGGGCTGGAGCGCTCTCGCAGTCCACCGACTGCCAGGCCTCGCCGGCCTCGCCGCCGGTCCAGTCGTGCCGGCCGGTCGAGACCGCGACACCCACGCGCGGCGGGGCGACCGTGGTGCCGACGCCGCGGCGGCGGTGCAGTCTGCCTTCGAGTTCGAGCTGCTCCAGGGCCTGCCGGAGCGTGGCCCGGGCGACGCCGAACCGGGCGGCGAGCTCGCGCTCGTTGGGAAGGATCTCCCCCACCGCGAAGTCCGAGTCGAGTGCCTCACTGAGCACGGTCTTGAGGTGCCAGTACTTCGGCTCCTGCACCGTTTCCAGCTGCGTGGTCCCCACCCTGTCCTCCGCAATCGCCCAGCGGCTTTTCCGCGACGTTATTTATTAAAGGTTCCTGTCTTAACGTTGAGACCTTAGGACGGCACACCCCCTTGGTCAAGACCAATCCTCGCCTGTGACGCTGTGAATAGGGGGGTCTGCCGCAGAGCGTTCACAGGACGTTCGCGGACCGGCGCACCGCGCGTAGCACAAAGCCCCACGTCGGAGCCGGTGCGAGGGGATACCGGGCAGTTCCGTCACGACTGGCCGGAAACGACTGAATCGGCCGAAAGAGGCCAGAGGCCGGTATGCGTCACGGATGGCCGGGCGGCGGCGCGGCCAGGAGCGGGCCGCGGGGGCGGACGAGCGGTGGGCCCATCGGCAGCCGGTCCACGGTCGCGGGCTCGCCGCGTGCAGCCCCCTTGAACTGGAAGCTACCTGACGGTAATTGTTGTTGACGCGATGTCTAAGCCGCTTGCAGGCACGGTTTCCGTGTCGCGACCGCAACTTCCGGGAGCACCGCCATGGCCAGCACGGTCTCGTTCAGCGTCGAGTCAGCCCGAGGGCCCCGGACCGTGTCCGTGGCGTACGAACGGACCGGTTCCGGGGAGCCGTTGCTGCTACTCCACGGCATCGGCCACCACCGTCAGGCATGGGACCCGGTGGTGTCGGTCCTGGCCGTGGAGCGGGATGTGACAGCCGTCGACCTGCCCGGCTTCGGCGCCTCACCGGCGCTTCCGACGGCGTTCCGTACGATCTCGCGACCGTGGCGTCGCTGCTCGGGGCCTTCTGCGAGACGCTAGGCGTGGACCGCCCCCATGTGGCGGGCAATTCGCTCGGCGGGCTGCTGGCGCTTGAGCTGGGGCGTTGCGGTCTCGCCCGCTCGGTGACCGCGCTCTCGCCCGCCGGGTTCTGGAGCGAGCGCGAGCGGATCTACGCGTTCGGGACGCTGCGCGCGATGCGGCTCGCCGCGGAGTCGATGCCGCTGCCCCTGATCGAACGGCTGTCCCGCACGGCGGCCGGTCGCACGGCGCTGACCAGCACCATCTACGCGCGGCCCGGCCGCCGTTCGCCGCAGGCGGCGGTCTCCGAGACCCTGGCGCTGCGCGAGGCGACCGGCTTCCACCAGACCCTGGCCGTCGGCCGCGACGTGCTGTTCACCGACGACATACCCGGACTACCGGTGACCATCGCCTGGGGCGGCCGCGACCGGCTCCTCCTGCGACGCCAGGGAATCAGGGCGAAGCGCAAGATCCCCGGCGCCCGCCTCGTCCGTCTGCCCGGCTGCGGCCACGTCCCGATGAACGACGACCCCGCTCTCGTGGCCCGGGTGATCCTCGACACCAGCCGCTGAAGCCGCCGCCCGCTCCCCGCCGCGCCGTCCCAGCACTCTCGACCCGATCGCCACACCGAGCCCGACCAGGCAGGAACCGGCGGCCTGAGCGACACCGTAAGAACCGGTTCCCACCAGCGGGGCGGTGAGTGCGGCGGAGACCGGGATGAGGCCGGAGAAGAGCGTGGCGCGCTCGGCGCCGATGCGCTGCATCCCCATGTACCAGCAGACGAAGCCGATGACCGTCACCACGGCCGCCTGCCAGACCAGCGCCGCCGCCTCGGCCCCGGTCGGCACCCGCAGGAAGCCGCCGCCGTCCAGCACCAGGCCCAGGGCCGCCGACTCGGCCGCGGCGATGACGCAGACCGTCGCGGACAGCAGCTTCGGGCCCAGCGGGCGCAGCACCGGCACGGCGAGGACGGCGAAGCCCACCTCACCGGCGAGCGCGCCCACGGAGCACAGGATGCCCGCCAGGTCCGTACGCCCCCAGCCCTGGACCGTAAAGGCACCCGCTGCGACCAGGGCAGCCGCGTACAGCACGGCACGAGTGGGACGGCGGCCGTCGAGCAGAGGCACGAGCACCGCCACGAGAATCGGCGCGCAGCCGACGAAGACGCCCGGAACGGCTGGTTCCGCGGAGCGTTCGGCGGCCAGGACGGCGAGGTTGAAGCCGACCATGCCGACGGCGGCGAGCAGCGCCAGCCGCCCCCACTGGCGGCCGGAGAGCCCGCGCAGCGTGGCGACGGGCCTCGGTTCCCCCTCCCGGCGGAGCAGGGGCAGGAGAAGCAGCGCCGCGAGGCCGTAGCGCAGTGCCTGGCCTCCCGCGTACGGGTAGTCGCCAAGGACGCTGTTGGCGGTGAAGGAGGCGCCGACGAGGAGGCAGGCGACGGCGGCCGAGAGAGCCCCGCGCACATAGGTCACGTTCATGGCACCGACGCTAGGGAGCCGGGCGGCCCGGTTTAAGGTCCACTTTCATGACGTCTTCGGGGACCAATGCGCGCTCAAAGGCCGACGACCAAGGCCGGGAACCGGTCTCCACGGCCTGGGAGTTGCTGTTGCCGGTGGCATCCGCTCCGGCCCGTGGCCGTGGCCGGGCGCTCCAGTCGGCCCTGCGCGAGGCGGTCCGTTCCGGCCGCCTGGCACCGGGGACGCGGCTGCCGTCCACCCGTGAGCTGGCCGCCGATCTGGGTGTCTCGCGCGGCCTGGTGACCGAGGCGTACGAACAGCTGACCGCCGAAAGCTATCTGCGCAGCGGGCGTGGGGCCGGGACCTGGGTGAGCGGGTCCGCGCGGGCGGCGGCGGGCGGTGCGCGGGATCTCGCCCCGCGCGCCCGTGGTGTTCGCGTCGACTTCCGGCCGGGCACGCCGGATCTCTCCCTCTTCCCGCGCAGCGCCTGGGCGGCCGCCCACCGCTCGGTGCTCGGCCGGCTGCCGCACCGCGCACTCGGCTATCCGGACCCGCGCGGCCTGCCGGAGCTGCGCATCGCCCTTGCCGCGCTGCTGACGCGGCGGCGCGGGGTGGTCGCCGATCCCGAACGGCTGGTGGTCTGTTCCGGGGTGGCGCAGGCGACGACGCTGCTCGGGTTCGTCCTGCACGGGCGCGGCATGCGCACGGTCGGTGTGGAGGACCCCGGGAGCCCCGAGCACACGGCGCTCTTCGCCTCCGCCGGTATGGCGACGGCCCCGGTGCCGCTCGACGACGAGGGCCTGGCCGTGGAGCCGTTGGTGCGCTCCGGCGTGCGCGCCGTGGTCACGACCCCGGCCCATCAGTTCCCGACCGGAGTGGCGTACTCCGCCGCCCGTCGCAGCCGTCTCCTGGAGTGGGCGCGCGAGACGGACGGGCTGGTGGTGGAGGACGACTACGACGGTGACTTCCGCTACGACCGCGCACCCGTCGGCGCCCTTCAGGGGCTCGACCCCGAACACGTCGCCTACACGGGCTCGGTGAGCAAGTCGCTGGCGCCCGGCCTGCGGCTGGGCTGGCTGATCGCGCCGGCCTCGATGACCGACGAGCTCGTCGACCGGAAGCGGACGATGGACCTCGGCAATCCGTCCCTCGATCAGGCGGTACTCGCCGATTTCGTGACGGGCGGGGGCTACGACCGCCAGCTGAGGCGTTGCCAGCGCGCCTACCGCGAGCGGCGCGACGTGCTGACGCGGGCGCTGGCCGAGCACTTCCCCGGCACCGAGGTGAGTGGCATCGCGGCGGGTCTGCACATCATCGCCCGGCTGCCGGAACGCTGGGGTCCGGAGGAGGAGTTCGTCGCCCGCGCGGCCGATGACGGGGTCGCCGTACGCCTGTTGCGCGACTACGGGACGCAGCGGCCCGCGGACGGTTGCGTACGCCTCGTGCTCGGCTACGCCCACCTGGCGCCGGCGGACATCGTCCGCGGGGTGCGCGCGCTGGCCGGACCCCGAAAGAACCCGTGTTGACCTGCGGCAAAGGCCGATTGTCAGTGGTGGGTCCTACCGTTTTTCCCTGACCCGAACCGTGCGGGCTCTGGCCTACTCACGTCCGTCCGCCCTGGCGTCCTGGCGGGGCGGGCAGTTGCTCGGCCTAGAGACCGCGGGCGGCTCCACGCCGCGTGGCTTCGAGCCGCATCCCCGGTTCTTCGCGGGCTTCCTCGCCTCGCCGCGGATCGGGGCGCGCGGGCTCCTCTGTGTGGCGGATGTCGCCGCCGCCCGTTACTACCAGCGGGCCCCGCTGTCCTCGCTGGACCCGGTGGTGACGGGCAACGGCGACCGGCTGCGCTTCGAGTCGTTCGAACGCGAGGCGGTGAAGCCGGGGCGGTTGGCGGACGCGGCTCGTACGGCAGCCGGCACCGGCGCGTACCGGACCGTGCTGTCCGTGCTGGTGCCGGTGCTGCCCGCGTTGCTGGCCCGCGCACGGGCCCCCGGGGCCTGAGCGATCTGCTCGCCGTGGCGGCGGAGTGCGCGGAACGCTGTGGCCCGCCGAAGACCGGCCCGGTCCCGGGCCTCGCCGCGACCGCCGCGCGCGGCGGGAAGCGCAGGTGGTACGCCTGGCGCACCACCTGCGCGCCGGGAAGCGCCTGACGGGCAGGTGGCCCCGGCCCCGGCCCACCATGGCCCGCCCAGGCCGCAGCCGACACCCCGCACGCCGCGCCCCACACCCGCCGGTCCTTCGAAATCACCTGGCCAACCGATCCGAAACCGACGATAGGCAGCTGAATGGGCACTTAACCCATCGGTCACAAAGCGTTCGCGATCAGGCAACACGGTGCGGTCACAGTGGATGCCATGACTGACGTGACATCCGCGAAGAGTGCCCGCCGCCCCCACCACTGGCGGCGGGACCTGATCGAACTCGCCGCCCTGTTCACCGCGGTGGCCGTCGCCGACGCGATCGCCAACCTGATCGGGCACCAGCCGGACGGGCCGTATCTGCTCATCGCCTCCGCCGTGGCGCTGGCCGCTACCGCCGGGTTCCACACCTGGTGGGCACGGCGTCACAGCCACGCGCCCCCGTCCGAAACGTCGATCGCAGACGCTACCGCGGACACGAACCCGGACACAGGCACGGGCACGAACACGGGCACGGGCCCGGCAAGTACGGACGCCGCCAACGCCCACGGCGAGATGGTGCTGTGGCGGATGCGGACCACGGTGCGGGACGCGCCGGGCAGCCTGGCCGCGCTGTGCACCGTGCTGGCCCGGCACGGGATCGACATCCTGACGCTCCAGACGCACCCGCTGGCGCAGGGCACCGTCGACGAGTTCCTGCTGCGGGTGCCCGCCTCGTTGCCGGCCCAGCAGCTGACCCGGGCGATCTCCGCCGCCGGGGGCAGTTCCACCTGGACCGAACGGGCCGATGCCCACGACCTGGTCGACGGCCCCACGCGGGTGCTCGGCCTCGCCACCCGTACCGCCCTGGACGCCGCCGAACTGCCGCTCGCCCTGCGTCAGCTGCTCGGGCGGTGCTCCATCCACTCGCTGCCCGCCGTGTCGGTCACCGGACGCGCCACCGGCGAGACCGCCCCGGTGGAAGGCGTGCTGGCGGAGACGACGATGCGGCTGCGCGATCCGTCCGGCGGTGTCATTACGGTCGAGCGCCCCTATCTCCCGTTCACGCCCACGGAGTTCGCGCGGGCGCGTGCGCTGGTGGAGCTCGACGCCCGGCTCGGCCCCCGGGTCCCGCGCGGCGAGCAGGTGCTCACCCTGCCCGAGGGCAACGAGATCACCGTGCGCCGGGCGGACCGCGCCGACCTCGGAGCGGCCGTCGCCATGCACGGGCGCTGCTCCGAGCAGACCCTGCGGCTGCGCTACCACGGCCCGGTCCGCGACGCCGACCGCTACCTCGATCACCTGCTGAGCCCGCGCTTCGGCCGCACCCTGGCCGTGCAGACGGCCTCCGGCCGGCTGGTCGCCCTCGGCCATCTGCTCTGGGACGGCGACGAGACCGAGGTCGCCCTGCTCGTCGAGGACGGCTGGCAGCGCCGCGGCATCGGCTCCGAGCTGCTCGCCCGGCTCGCGGCGCTCGCCGTCGAGGCCGGCTGCGAGAGCGTCTACGCCGTCACCCAGGCGTCGAACACCGGCATGGTCGCCGCCATGCGTGCGCTCTCGCTGCCGCTCGACTACCAGATCGAGGAAGGCACCCTCGTCATCACCGCACGTCTTGGCGTGACCCCGGCACGCTCCCTGCCGCCGTACGAACAGGCCGAGCGCTGACATCCGCCGCGGGCTCGTCGCCGCTCAGCGCCTGACAGAGGTCGGCCCACAGGTCCTCGACGTCCTCCAGACCGACCGACATGCGCAGCAGCCGGTCGCCGACGCCGGAAGTCTGCCGGTCTCCTTCGTCCACGATGCGGTGGCTGATGGAGGCCGGGTGCTGGATGAGGGTGTCGACGCTGCCGAGGCTGACGGCGGGTGTGATCAGCCGTACCCGGGCGATCACCTGGTGCGGGTCTCCGTAGACCTCGAAGGAGACCATCGCGCCGCCCAGTTCGGGGTAGTGCACGCGGGCGATCCGCGGGTCGGCGGAGAGCCTGCGGGCGAGTTCGGCGGCGCTCGCGGAGGCGGCCCGGACCCGCACCGGCAGGGTGGCGAGGCCGCGCAGCAGCAGATACCCGGCCGTGGGGTGCAGGACGCCGCCGGTGGCGAAGCGGACCTGGCGCAGCACGGCGGCGAACTCCTCGTCGCAGGCGACGACCCCGCCCATCACATCGCCGTGACCGCCCAGGTACTTCGTCGCGCTGTGCAGGACGATCCGCGCGCCGTGTTCGACGGGGCGCTGGAGGACCGGGGTGGCGAAGGTGTTGTCGACCAGCAGCGGCACGGAGCCGCAGGAGTGCGCGACGGCTCTGATGTCCACCTCGGCGAGGGTCGGGTTGGCGGGCGTCTCCACGATCACCAGGCCCGTGTCGGGCCGGATGGCCTCGGCGATGCCCGCCGGGTCGGTCCAGGTCACCTCGGTGCCGAGGAGCCCGGCGCCCAGGAGGTGGTCGCTGCACCCGTACAGGGGCCGCACCGCCACCACATGGCGCAGCCCCGCGCTCGCGCGGGCCAGCAGCACGGCGGTCAGCGCGGCCATTCCGCTGGCGAAGGACACCGCGCTCGCGGTCCCTTCGAGCCGGGCCAGGGCCGTCTCGAAGCGTGCGGTCGTCGGGTTGTCGAGCCGTGCGTAGACGGGCGGCCCGTCGAGGCGGGCCCCGGTGGTGGCGAAGGTGTCGATCCTCTCCGCCTCCGCCCTGGAGTCGTACGAGGGGTAGGTGGTCGACAGGTCGATCGGCGCGGCGTGCAGGCCGAGGGCCGCGAGGTCGTCGCGTCCGGCGTGCACGGCTTCGGTGGCGAGCGCCCGGGACGAGGTCGTCGTCAAGGGCGGCAGCGCGGATTCGGTGTCCATGCCCGTACTCTGAACACTCACCGGGATCTACAGCACAGGGGCCGTGCTACGTTCGGCGAATGACTGGATCGGTCGCTCTCGACACGGTGGATCTGCACATTCTGCGGCTGTTGCAGAACGACGCCCGGACCACGTACCGGGAGCTGGCGGCCGAGGTCGGCGTCGCCCCTTCGACCTGTCTGGACCGGGTGACCCGGCTGCGCCGCACGGGCGTGATCCTCGGGCACCAGCTGCGCCTGGACCCGGCCCGGCTCGGCCGGGGTCTCGAGGCGCTGCTCTCCGTACAGGTGCGTCCGCACCGCCGCGAACTCATCGGGCCGTTCGTCGAACGGATCAGATCGCTGCCCGAGTCCCGTGCCCTGTTCCATCTGACGGGCCCCGACGACTATCTGGTGCATGTGGCCGTGGCGGACACCGCGGATCTGCAACGGCTGGTGCTCGACGAGTTCACCTCGCGCCGCGAGGTCGCCCGGGTGGAGACGCGGCTGATCTTCCAGCAGTGGGAGTGCGGTCCGCTGCTGCCGCCGGCCGGTCAGGTCCGTCCTGTCGATTGATGGTGACGGGAGGCCCCCCGCCGTACGAGGATGTCCACATGTCAGACTCTTCCAGCAGCGCACTGCCGCGCCAGGTCGCCGACGCCTACGTCGACGCATTCATCGAACTCGACCCGATCTCCGGCACCTACCTCGGTGTCGCGGCAAGCTCGCGCCGCCTTCCCGACTTCTCGCCCGCCGGCCAGGAGCGACTGGCCGCGCTGGCCAGGGACACCCTCGCGCGGCTCGACCGCGCGGAGCGGCTGCCCGGTGCCGCGGACGATGCCGAGCGCCGCTGCGGCCGGCTGCTGCGCGAGCGTCTGACGGCCGAACTCGCCGTCCACGAGGCCGACGAGGCGCTGCGGGCCGTTTCCAATCTGCACTCCCCGGCCCACTCGCTCCGTGAGGTGTTCACGGTGACGCCGACGGAGACGGACGAGGACTGGGCGGCTGTCGTGGACCGCCTGCGGGCGGTTCCGGCCGCGCTGTCCGGTTATCAGGAGTCCCTGGCGCTCGGTCTGGAGCGCAAGCTGTACGGCGGTCCGCGCGCCACCGCCACCTTCATCGGCCAGCTCGACGAGTGGGTCGGGGACGGTGCGAAGGGCTTCTTCCAGGACTTCGCCGCCGCCGGCCCGGACGTCCTGCGCACCGAGCTGGACGAGGCCGCCGCCCAGGCGGCCGGGGCCTTGGACGAGCTGCGGCAGTGGATGCGCGACGTGTACGCCCCCGCGATCGAGGGCGAGCCGGACACCGTGGGCCGTGAGCGGTATGCCCGCTGGTCGCGCTACTTCAACGGCACCGACCTGGACCTGGACGAGGCGTACGCGTACGGCTGGTCCGAGTACCACCGGCTGCTCGCGGAGATGAGGACCGAGGCCGAGAAGGTGCTGCCCGGTGCCGGTCCGTGGGAGGCGCTGGCCCATCTCGATGTGCACGGCGAGCACATCGAGGGGGTGGACGAGGTCCAGGCGTGGCTGCAGGGGCTGATGGACGAGGCCATCGACGCCCTGGACGGCACGCACTTCGAGCTGGCCGAGCGGGTCCGCCGGGTGGAGTCCCGGATCGCCCCGCCCGGCGGCGCCGCCGCTCCGTACTACACGGGCCCCTCCGAGGACTTCTCCCGGCCGGGGCGCACCTGGCTGCCGACCATGGGCGAGACCCGGTTCCCGGTGTACGACCTGGTGTCCACCTGGTACCACGAGGGCGTGCCCGGTCATCACCTCCAGCTCGCCCAGTGGGCGCACGTGGCGGAGAGCCTTTCGCGCTACCAGGCGTCCATCGGCATCGTCAGCGCCAACGCCGAGGGCTGGGCGCTGTACGCGGAGCGGCTGATGGACGAGCTGGGCTTCCTGCCGGACGCGGAGCGCCGGCTCGGCTACCTGGACGCGCAGATGATGCGCGCCTGCCGGGTCATCGTGGACATCGGCATGCACCTGGGCCTGGAGATCCCGGCCGATTCGCCGTTCCACCCCGGTGAGCGGTGGACGCCGGAGCTGGCCCAGGAGTTCTTCGGCAACCACAGCGGCCGGCCCGCCGACTTCGTGGAGAGCGAGCTGACCCGCTACCTCTCGATGCCGGGCCAGGCGATCGGCTACAAGCTGGGCGAGCGCGCCTGGCTGCTGGGCCGGGAGAACGCCCGGGCGGCGCACGGCGACGCCTTCGACCTCAAAGCGTGGCACATGGCGGCCCTGTCGCAGGGCCCGCTGGGTCTGGACGACCTGGTGGACGAGCTGTCGAAGCTCTGATCCGCCGGCGGCCGGTTCCCGGGCGGTGTCCGGGGCCGGCCGTCGTCAGCAGCCGCAGGCGTCCGCGCCGGCCGGTGCGGTGAGCGGATCGGCCGCGCGCCGCTCGCCGCCCTGTCGGGTCTCGTACGCGAAGCCCTCGCGCGCCCAGTACTCGAAGCCGCCGAGCATCTCCTTGACCTGGTAGCCGAGCCCGGCCAGGGCGAGTGCGGCGCGGGCGGCGCCGTTGCAGCCGGGCCCCCAGCAGTAGGTGACCACCGGCACGGCCGGGTCGAGGAGCCGGGGCGCCCGTTCGGCGACGAGCGCCGTCGGCAGGTGCACCGCTCCGGGGATGTGCCCCTGCTCCCAGGACTCGGTGGAGCGGGAGTCCAGCAGGACGAAGCCGGGGTCCGTGCCGGCGTCGAGGGCCGCCGCGATGTCCGAGACGTCGGTGTGGAAGGCGAGCGAGGCCCCGAAATGGGCGACGGCCTCGGCGGGGGCCGCGGGCGGTACGCGCAGGACGGGGTGGGTGGCGGTGGCGCCGGGGAGGGCGCCGGGCTGGTGGGTCATGCCCGGAAATCTACGGTCGGCCGACCCGGCCGGGAAGGCGCGATCCCCGGCATCCGCCTTGATCTGCCGGGGTTTCCACGGTTCTCTGTCCGCATGAGCGACTATTCCCCGGACGCCACCGACTGGCGCATCCTCGATGTGCTCCAGCGCGAGGGCCGGGCCTCGTTCGCGGAGCTGGCACGGGCGGTGGCCATGTCGTCGAGCGCCGTGACGGAGCGGGTCCGCCGGCTGGAAGAGGCCGGGGTCATCAGCGGATACGCGGCCGTGGTCGACCCGGAGCGGCTCGGGCTGCCGATCCTCGCCTTCGTACGGCTGCGGTATCCGAACGGCAACTACAAGCCGTTCCACGACCTCCTGGAGGCCACGCCGGAGATCGTGGAGGCCCACCACGTCACCGGCGACGACTGCTTCGTACTCAAGGTGACGGCCCGCTCCATGCGGCATCTGGAGGCCGTGTCCGGGAAGATCGGCGCGCTCGGCTCCGTCACCACCAGCGTCGTCTACTCCTCGCCCCTGCCCGGGCGCCCGATCAGTCGCTGAGCCCGTCCGCGGCCCGGAGCCGCACGGCCGATCCGTGCCGTTCCTTCACCACTTCGAGCTGGGCGGGGATGCGGCGGCGCAGGTCCGCGACATGGCTGACGATGCCGACGCTGCGGTCCCGTTCGCGCAGCGAGTCGAGCACGTCGAGCACTTCGTCGAGGGTCTGGTCGTCGAGGCTGCCGAACCCCTCGTCGATGAAGAGGGTGTCCAGCCGTACGCCGCCCGCCTCGTCGGTGACCACGTCGGCGAGGCCCAGTGCCAGGGCCAGCGAGGCGAAGAAGGTCTCGCCGCCCGAGAGGGTGGCCGTGTCGCGCTCGCGGCCGGTCCAGGCGTCGATGACGTGCAGCCCGAGCCCCGCCCTGCGGCCTCCGGTACGGGCGTCGGAGTGGACCAGCTGGTAGCGGCCGGAGGACATGCGCTGCAACCGGGCGGTGGCCGCCGCCGCGACCTGCTCCAGCCGGGCCGCCAGCACGTACGACTCCAGGCGCATCTTGCGCGCGTTGTCCGCCGACGTGCCCGCCGTGAGACCGGCGAGCCGGGCGACCCGCTCGTACTCCTCGCGTACGGGCCCCAGCGCGCGCACCTCCTGCGCCGCGCGGCGCGAGAGCCTGTCGAGTTCGGCGCAGCGTTCCCGGGCCGCGTCGAGGCCGGCCGCGGCCTCCCTCAGTGCGCGCTCGGCCCGGTCGCAGACCTCCTGGGCCGCGTGCGGAGCGGCCGGCGGCCGGTCGGCGGCGGCGCGGGCACCGGTCTCGGCGAGCCGGTCGGCGACCGCGGCCGACTCGGCCTGCCAGGCGTCGATCCGGTGCTGGAGCGTGCGCTGCGCGGCGTCGTCCAGGAGGGTCTGGGCGGCGGCCCGGGGGGTGTCGAAACCGGCCCGGAACGCGGCGTCCGCGAGCCGGTCGTCGGCCTCCTTGAGCCGCGCCGCCGCGGTCTCCTCCTCGCGCACCGTGCCGGCCGCGTCCACGAGGAGGGCGACCCGTTCCTGGAGGACCGCGGCGTGCTCTCCGACGCTCGCGTACCCGGCGCGGGCCCGGTCGATGACCTCGTTCAGGGCGGCCTGTTCGCGGTCCAGCCCCTCGCGCCGGGAGGTACGGGCGGCGGCGCGGCGCTCGGCCTGCTGCCGGTCGTCGGCGCGCCGGCGCTGCTCCCGGTCGGCCGCCGTCAGGGCCTCGCGCGCGGCGTGCGTCCCGGCGGCGGTTCGGTACGCCTCGGCGTGCTCGCCGGTCAGTGTGTCCACGAGGGAGGCGAGCGCGGCGACCGTTGGTCCGGTGGCGCCCGCGTCCGTCGCGGTCTCGGCGCCGGCCGTCTCGGCGGCCTCGGCGCGGGCCGCCTCGTGCCGCTCCCGGACGACCGCGAGTGCCTGCTCCGCGTCGGCCCTGGCCCGCTCGGCGCTGCGGTGCGCGGTCTCGGCCGCCTCCTCCGCCGCCTGGTCGACGTGTCCGGCGCCGGTGCGGGCCGGAGCGGGGTGGTCCGCCGAACCGCAGACCGCGCAGGGTTCGCCCGCGACCAGTTGCCCGGCGAGTTCGGCGGCGATGCCGCGCAGCCGGCGTTCGCGCAGGTCGAGCCAGTGCTCGCGGGTGCCGAGCGCGCATTCGCGTGCCTCGGCGAGCCGCCTCTGCGCGACGGTCAGCTGCGCCGCGAGGGCATCGCGGCGGCGGGCCGCGTCCAGGCGGCGGCGGGCCGGATCGAGCCGGCGGGCCAGCAGTTCGGTACGGGTCGCGGCCTCCAGTGCCGCGTCGATGCGGGCCTGGAGGTCCTGCCGGGTGGTCTCCCAGCCGGCGAGCCAGTTCTCGGTGTCGCGGATCAGTTCGTCGTCGGCCGCGGCCTGCCGCTCCAGGGCGGCGCGTTCGCGGTCGATCTCGGCGCTGCGGTGTTCGGCGCGACGCGCGGATTCCAGGCCGCCCAGCTCCTCGCGGAGCCTGCGTTCAAGGGCCGCCAGCTGTTCGGCGCCCGCGTCGGCCAGGGTGCCGGGCAGCCGCCCCCGGGAGCGGTCCCGGGCCTCGTTCGCCCGCCGGTACGCGCGCTCCGCCTCCTCGCGCAGCTCCAGCGCGGGTGCCACGAGGTCCGCCTTGCGGGCGCGCCCCAGCCGTTCCCGCGCCTCCTCGTGCGCGGCGCGGCCGGCCTCCACCGCGGCGGCGCGGCGGCGGGTCTCGGCGTACCGCTCCTGGAGCGCGGCCAGTTCCCGTTCGGCGTCCAGGGCGTGGCGGGCCGCGGCGTGCCTGCTCTCCGCGGTGGCCAGCACCGATGCGGCGATGTCGAGGCGTTCGCGGGCGCTGCTGCGGGCGGTCGCGGCCCAGCCGAGGACCGCGTCCGCGAGACCGGGCTCGCCCGGCTGGGCGTCGGGCGGTGGGCACTCGCGCGCGGCGGGCCCGGCCGCCTGGGCGATGCGCTGGGCGAGGGCGAGGATCTGGTCGTCACCGGCCCTGACCTGTGCCTCGGCCGCCCGGCGCAGCTCGGCCAGGCGTTCCTCGACGGCCGCGAAGCGCCGGGTGTCGAAGAGCCTGCCGAGGAGCCGGCCGCGGGCCTCGGCGTCGGCGCGCAGGAAGCGGGCGAAGTCGCCCTGGGGCAGGAGCACCACCTGGCAGAACTGCTCGCGGCTCATGCCGATGAGCTGGGTGATCTCCTCCCCGATCTCCTGGTGCGAGCGGCTGAGCGCCTGCCACCCGTCCTCGGGGTCGTACGCGCGCAGCCAGCTCTGCGCCTTCTCCGTGGTGTGGCCGCCGCCGCGCTTCTTGGGGCGGGGCTGGGCGGGGCGCCGGGTGATCTCCAGGCGCCGGCCGCCGACGGTGAGTTCGAGCCGGACCTCGGTCGGCAGGTCCGCCGGGGCGTGGTCGCTGCGCAGCGAGGTGCCGGGGCTCTGCCGGGCGCCGGGGACCGCGCCGTACAGGGCGTAGCAGACGGCGTCCAGGACGGAGGTCTTCCCGGCGCCGGTCGGTCCGTGCAGCAGGAAGAGGCCGGCGGCCGAGAGCGCGTCGAAGTCGATCTCCTGGGTCGCGCCGAAGGGGCCGAACGCGGTGATGTGGAGGGTGTGGAGTCTCACCGGTTCACCTCGCGGACGCCGTCCTCGACCCGTACGTGGTCGAAGGCGCCGCGCAGCACCGCCCGCTCCCGTTCGTCGGTGCCGTACCCGCCGCGGACGTGGGCCACGAAGTCCTCCGCGATGCTCTGGTCGTCGCGTCCGCGCAGGCGCCCGGCGTACGAGGTGTCCGGGTCGTCGGGTGCCCGTTCCGGTTCGAAGACGAGGCTGAGGGTGTGGGGGAAGCGCTCGGTGAGCCGGGCCATCGGGTCGGCCGGGCGGACGGAGTCGGTGAGCGTCGCCTCCACCCACGCGTCCTCGTGCCGGTCCAGCGCCGGGTCGTCCAGGAGGTCGTCGAGCCGGCCGCGGAGCCGGGCGAGGGAGCGGGGCACCGGGCAGTCGATCCGTTCGCCGGTGACCGCGCCCTCGGCGTCCAGGTCGATGAGCCACATGGTCTTGCGGTGGTTGGCCTCGGAGAAGGAGTACGCGAGGGGGGACCCGGAGTACCGGACCCGGTCCGTGACGGCCTGGCAGCCGTGCAGATGGCCGAGCGCGGCGTAGTCCACCCCGTCGAAGACTCCGGCGGGGACCGCGGCGACCCCGCCGACGGTGATGTCGCGTTCGCTGTCGCTGGGCTCGCCGCCGGCGACGAAGGCGTGGGCGAGGACCACGGACCGGGTGGAGTCCGGGCGCTCGGCGAGGTCGGCGCGTACCCGGTCCATGGCGGCGCTCAGCACGGCCTCGTGCCCGGCGCGCTCCGCCTTGAACACGTCCTTGACCAGGGCGGGTTCCAGGTACGGGAGCCCGTAGAACGCCACGTCGCCGTGCGCGTCGGGGAGCAGGACGGGGGTGGCGCAGTGCGCGGGGTCGGTCCGCAGGTGGATGCCGGCCCGGCCGATGAGCCCGGCCCCGACGCCGAGCCGGCGGGCCGAGTCGTGGTTGCCGGAGATCATCACCGTCGGCACTCCGGCGGCGGCGAGCCGGTGCAGGGCGTCGTCGAAGAGCCGGACGGCGCTCAGCGGGGGCACCGCCCTGTCGTACACGTCACCCGCGACGAGCACGGCGTCGACCTCGTGCTCGTGCACGGTGGCCACGAGGTGGTCGAGGTAGGCGGCCTGCGCGTCGAGCAGGGGAACCCGGTGGAACGACCGGCCCAGGTGCCAGTCCGATGTGTGCAAAATCCTCAAGACCCGGCTCCGACCCGCATGGTTCGCTTCCTCCGCCCCTGTGCCCTCACGCCCCACAGTCTCCCATCACCCGGGAGGCGGCCGGGCGGGCAGCCGCGTCAGGCGTCGCCGTACGCCTCGCCGCCCAGTTCCACGTGCGCCTCGCCCGCCGTCGCGTCGGCCAGCCAGCGGCGGAAGTCCTCGACCTCGGCGTCGGGCAGCCCGATGTCGATGGCCACGTCGGCCCCGTAGCGGACCTCGCGCACGGTCCTTCCGGTGGCCCGCAGTTCGTTCTCCAGCCGGCCGGCCCGCTGGTGGCCGACCGTGACGGTGGCGAGGCGGTAGCGCCTGCGGGTACGGGTGCCGAGCGCGTCGAGCGCTTCGCCGACCACTCCCCCGTAGGCCCGGATCAGCCCGCCGGCGCCCAGCTTGACCCCGCCGTAGTAGCGGGTGACGACGGCGACGGCGTAGCAGACCTCGCGGCGCGTCAGCATCTGGAGCATGGGGACGCCGGCGGTGCCTCCGGGCTCGCCGTCGTCGCCGGCCTTCTGCACCGAGGCGTCGGCGCCGATCACGTACGCGTAGCAGTTGTGCGTGGCGGTCGGGTGCTCCCGGCGGACGTGGGCGACGAACTCCTGCGCCTCCTCCTCGGTGGCCGCGGGAGCGAGCGCGCAGATGAAGCGCGAGCGGTTGATCTCGCTCTCGTGCACGCCCGCGCGGGCGACGGTCCGATACTGCTCCTGCATCCCGCCACCCTATGCGTACCTGCGGGAATGCCCCGGACGGGCTGCCGGTTGTCCGGGGCATGTACGCAGACACGGAGACGATCCGCAGGATTCTGGAAGACACCGGCGACACCTGGGCGGTGGTGGGGCTGTCCGACAACCGTTCGCGCGCCGCCTACGGGGTGGCCGAGGTCCTTCAGCGCTTCGGCAAGCGGGTGGTGCCGGTGCACCCCAAGGCGGAGCGGGTGCACGGCGAGGAGGGGTACGCCTCGTTGGCGGACATTCCGTTCCCGGTGGATGTGGTGGACGTCTTCGTCAACAGCGACCTGGCCGGTGCGGTGGCGGACGAGGCGGTCGCCGCCGGTGCCCGGGCCGTCTGGTTCCAGCTGGGTGTGATCGACGAGGATGCCTTGGCCCGTACCCGGGCGGCCGGGCTCGACATGGTCATGGACCGCTGCCCGGCCATCGAGATCCCGAAGCTGAAGGGGTAGGACCGCTCAGACGCGGACGCCGAGCCCTTCGACCACCACCGCGCCCGGCAGCGCGGCCAGTGCCTTGCCCGGCACGATGAGCTTGCCCCGGCGGGAGCCGCTGCCGATCAGGACCCACTCCTCGTCCACGACCGCGGGGTCGATGAGCAGGGGCCAGGCGGCCGGGAGCCCGATGGGGGTGATGCCGCCGTACTCCATGCCGGTCTCGCCGACCGCCGTGTCCATCGAGGCGAACCGCGCCTTGCGCAGGCCGAGGTGCTTGCGCGCGACGCCGTTCACATCGACGCGGGAGTGCGACAGGACGAGGCAGGCGGCGAGCGTGACCTCGCTGCCGCGCTTGCCCGAGAGGACGACGCAGTTCGCCGAGTGGTTCAGCAGGTCGGCGCCGTGGTGTGCGACGAAGACCGCGGTGTCGGCGATCTCGGGGTCGGTGTCCACGTGGATGATCTGCTCGGCGGGGATGCCTCCCCAGCCCGTGCTCACCGCCCCGGCCACCGGGGCGGTGAGCAGGTCCTGACGGTCGACGGCGGGGCAGGCGTTCTCGAAGGAACCGATGGGTGCGCGCATGCGCGTCACGCTAACAGCGCCGCCCGCAGGGTTGGACCGCGTCTCATCTGACGGGCGGAATGCTGACGGCCATGGTGAGTTCGACCGGTTCGGTGCCCTCGTTGCGGTACGCGTGCGCGTGGTGGGCCTCGAAGGTGGCGGAGGTGCCGGCGGACACGGTGTACGGGGTGTCGGCGACGACGAGGGTCAGGGTGCCCGTGGTGACGTGGAGCAGTTCGACCGTGCCTTCGGGGTGCGGGTCGGAGCGGCTGCCGTCGCCGGGCATCAGCCGCCAGGACCAGAGTTCGAGAGGGCCCCGGGCCTCCGTGCCGACCAGCAGGGTGGTGGCGCTGCCCGCCTCGGTGGACCACATGCGTACGGCCTGGTCGGCGGGGACCAGGCGGACCGGTGAGTCCTGGTCGTAGTCGAGCAGTGTGGTGATGCTGACGCCCAGCGCGTCGGCGAGCTTGACGGTGGTGCCGACGCTCGGGTTGGTGCGGGCCTGCTCGATCTGGATGATCATGCCGCGGCTGACTCCCGCGCGGGCGGCCAGCGTGTCCAGGGTGAAGCCGCGCTCACCGCGCCAGCGCTTGAGGTTGCGCGCGAGGGACTGGGTCAGCTGATCGAGGTCAGTCACATTCCGTCCAATATTTTGTATGACGTAGTCGAGCTTCCTGCACTACGGTGTGGTGTACCCAACCGTTCGCCGCACTGTACTGCGAGGTCCGCGATGACAGCGTTGTTCGCCCTGGCCACCAGCCTCCTGTGGGGACTGGCCGACTTCGGGGGCGGCCTGCTGACCCGGCGCACCCCCGCGCTCACCGTGGTCGTCGTCTCGCAGATCATGGCGGCGGCGGTGCTGGGCGTGATCGTGATCGCCACGGGCGGCTGGAGCGAGGCGGGTGCGCAGCTCTGGTACGCGGTCGCGGCGGGCGTCGTGGGGCCGGTGGCGATGCTCTGCTTCTACAAGGCGCTCGCTCTCGGTCCGATGGGGGTGGTCTCCCCGCTCGGTTCGCTCGGCGTCGCCGTCCCGGTGAGCGTGGGGCTGATCGCCGGGGAGCGCCCGGGGCTCCTCCAGTTCGCCGGGGTCGCGGTCGCCGTCGCGGGCATCGTGATGGCGGGCGGTCCCCAGTTGCGCGGGGCGCCGGTGCAGCGGCGCGCGATCCTGCTGACGCTGGTGGCGGCGTTCGGTTTCGGGGCCGTGATGTCGTTGATCGCCGAGGCGTCGACCACGGTGACCGGGCTGTTCCTGGCGCTGTTCGTGCAGCGGGTCACCAACACCGTGGTGGGCGGCGGGGCGCTGTACGTCTCGGTGCGGCGCGGAGGCCGCGCGCTGCCCGAGGAAGGCGCGTCGGCGGTCCGGGCGGCGCTGCCCGCGCTGGCGTTCGTGGGCCTCGCGGACGTCGCGGCCAACGGCACCTACTCGATGGCCGCCCACCACGGCCCGGTCACCGTGGCCGCCGTACTGGCCTCGCTCTACCCGGTGGTCACGGCCCTGGCCGCGCGCGGCTTCCTCGGGGAACGGCTGCGCGGGGTGCAGGCGGCGGGCGCCGGCCTCGCACTGGTGGGTACGGTGCTGCTCGCGACCGGGTGAGCGCGGGGCGGGCGGTCAGCCCTCTTCGAGCTCCGCGACGGCCAGCAGCTGTTCCGGGGTGACGCCCGCGGGGATCGGCACCGGGGCCGGTGTCCGCAGGGGCGGCTGCCAGCCCTCCTCCGGATGCCAGCTCCGTACGACCCGGGCGGGGGCCCCGGCCACCACCGCACGGTCGGGCACCTCGCCGCGGACCACCGCGCCGGCCGCCACCACCACGTTGCGCCCGAGCCGCGCCCCCGGCAGGATCACCGCCCCGGTCCCGATCCAGCACCCCGGCCCGATGGACACCGGCTCCATCCGGGGCCACTGCTTGCCGACCGGCTCGTGCGGGTCGTCGTAGCTGTGGTTGGTCGAGGTGATGTAGACGTACGGCCCGCAGTACGTGTCCGAGCCGATGGTCACCGTCGTGTCGGCGACGATGTGGCTGCCGCGCCCCAGCACCACCCCGTCGCCCAGGGTCAGGATCGGCTCGGGGCCAAGGTCCAGGTCGGGCATGAGCCCGGCGGTCAGCGTGACCTGTTCGCCGATGACGCAGTGGTCGCCCAGCTCGATCCACGGCTCCCCGAAGACCGTGCCCTGCGGGAAGGCCAGCCGGGTGCCCTCGCCGATCCGGGCGAACCGCAGTCCGCCGGGGTGCTCGGCGGTGACCGCGCCCGCCTCCCGCGCCCAGCGCCAGCAGCGGTGGACGGCCCCGGACAGGGCGCGCCGCCGCCAGGCGGTCAGGGAGGAGAACGCGTTTCTGTTCTTGGGCACGCGCACACGGTAGTCCGCACCCCCCGGGCCGTCGGCTCCACCGGCCTGTGATCTTCACCCCAACAGGCCGGTGGCGCGCCCGTACGTCGCATACCGTTTCCCCGGCGGACGGCCGGTTCCCACCGGATCACCGCGACCCACGGCACCGGAGCACGGAGGAACGCGCGATGGCGGAACAGGCGTTGATCATGGCCATGGGCGGCAAGGAGCCGTCCATCGACCCGGACGCGTTCACCGCGCCGACCTCGGTCGCGATCGGTGACATCACCATGGCGGCGGGCTCCAGCCTCTGGTACCAGGCGGTGCTGCGCGCGGACTGCGGCCCCATCGTCATCGGCGCGGACTCCAACATCCAGGACAACTGCAGCGTCCACGTCGACCCCGGCTTCACCGTGACGGTCGGCGAGCGGGTCTCGGTCGGGCACAACGCCGTCCTGCACGGCTGCACCATCGAGGACGACGTCCTGGTCGGCATGGGGGCCACCGTCCTCAACGGCGCCCATATCGGCGCGGGCTCGCTGGTCGCGGCGCAGGCCCTCGTCCCGCAGGGGATGCGCGTCCCGCCGGGGTCGCTGGTGGCGGGCGTACCGGCGAAGGTCAAGCGGCAGCTGACCGAGGAGGAGCTGGAGGGCGTCCGCTTCAACGCGGTCGGTTACGTGGAGCTGGCCAAGGCCCACCGCGAAGCCTGCGAAGGCCGCGAGGGCTGAGGACCGTCTGCCGGGTCAGTCGGCGACCGGCACCGTTCCCGCTTCCGGCTCGGCGGCGGACGAGGAGTGCGCGGCGGCGGCCTTCTTGGCGCGGTTCTTGAGGACCAGCATCGAGGCGAGCCCGATCAGGACCGCGATGGCCAGGCCCAGGTAGGAGAACCGCTTGAGCCAGGCCTCGGCGACGACGCCCACGGAGTAGATGACGGCCGTGGTGCCGCCCGCCCAGGCGATCCCGCCCAGCACGTTGGCGATCAGGAACTTCCAGTACGGCATGTGCAGCACACCGGCCAGCGGACCGGCGAAGATGCGCAGCAGTGCGACGAAGCGGCCGAAGAAGACGGCCCACATGCCCCACTTCTGGAACGAGCGCTCCGCCAGGGCGATCTGGCTCTCGCCGAAGTGCCGGGGGAACTTCCCGCCGAGCCAGGCCAGCAGCGGCCGTCCGCCCTTGCGGCCGATGGCGTAGCCGATGGAGTCGCCGACCACGGCCCCCGCCGTGGCGCAGGCACCCAGAATCCAGGGGTTGATGCCGTCGTGGCTGGCGGCCAGCAGCGCCGCGCTGATCAGGACGATCTCGCCGGGCAGCGGGATGCCCAGACTCTCCACTCCGATGACGACGCCCACCAGGACGTACACGCTGATCGCGGGAACGGTCTCCAGCCACTCCTGGATGTGCAACGCCGGTTCCTCCGTAGTGATGTCGTCTCGCCCGCCGGACAGCTCATCGGCGCACCGGGAAGCCTACCCGGCGCGTCGCCGGGCCGGACAGCGCCAAGGGCCGCCCCGCCCCTTCCGGGTGCACGACGGCCCTTCGGTCCCTACCCGAGGTCAGGAGTTCGGGCGCAGCGTCCAGACGACGGTCATCTCGCCGGTCACGGCACCGTCCGCGCGCTGGATCTGCACGGCCACCGGGAACTCGGGGCGCTCGCCGGCGTCGAGTTCGGCGACGACCTCGGCTGCGGGGCGGCCGAGGGTGGCGGTGGCGGTGACCTCGCCCATGGCCAGCTTCTTGTAGCCGATCTCGGCGCTCACCGCGAGCGGTACGGCCCGGGTCAGCTGGTCTCCGAAGGCGGCGATGACGATGGCGCCGCTCGCCGACTCCGCCAGCGTGAACATGGCTCCGGCGTGCGGCCCGCCGACGTGGTTGTGGTAGTCGGCCTGGTCCGGCATGCGGACCACCGCGCGGTCCGCGGTGGTCTCCAGGAATTCGAGGTCGAGGGTCCGGACCATGGGGACCGTGGCGGCGAGCATCTCGCCCGCGGTCATCTGTTCAGCGCTCATGCGCGAGATGTTACTCATGAGTAGAACACTTTGGCCATGCCTCGTCGGCCGACGCCCCGCCCCGCCCGCCCCTCACCTTCACCGTTCGCACACGGGGGCGGGCGTAGCACGCCTGGCGGGGCACCTCTATCGTTACTCGCCATGTGGCCAGGACAGCAGCCGCCCGGGGGCGAGCAGAACCCGCAGGACCAGAACCAGAACCCGTACCAGCAGCCGGGTTACCAGCAGCCGAATCCCTATCAGCAGCCTGGGTACCAGCAGACGGGCCCGCAGCAGCAGCCCGGTTACGGCTACCCGCAGCAGGGCGGACCGGGGGACTACGGCCAGCCCAATCCGTACCAGCAGCCGACCGTTTCGCAGTACGCGGCACCCGGTCCCGGCGGACCGCAGCCCGGCAACGACAAGAAGAAGACGACCGTCGTGGCCATCGTCGCGGCGACCGCGGTCGTGGTGGCCGCCGCGGTCACCGGTGTCGTCGTACTGAACAAGGACGGGGACGACAAGGACGGCAAGAACGTCGCCGACGACACGAAGTCGTCCGCGCCCGCGAAGCCGTCCGCCTCCGCCTCCTCGCCCGTGGCGAACCCGCGCGGCGACGAGGACGCCAAGCCGCTCATCGCGGGCTGGAAGGTCGTGACGAACCCCAAGTGGGGCACCCAGTTCGACGTGCCCGGTGACTGGGAGGTCCTGTCCCCGACCACGTTCTCCTACTTCGAGGACGAATCGAAGGAGGACAAGCCGCCGCTCATCGGGTTCACCGCGCCGGCGGACCTGAAGAGCAAGTGGTGCGTCGACGACTCCGACAAGGACGGCACCGACGAGACCTACAGCCTGGCCGGCACCGGCACGCGCGGCGCCCAGGGCGCCAAGGACGCCGATGTGAACGCCCGGAACGAGGCGGGCACCTGGGCGTGGGCCGCGTACGCGCAGCACATGCCGAAGAAGACCATCAAGATCAGCAAGGCCAAGCAGTACACCACCAAGTCGGGGCTGACGGGGAGCCTGGTCACCGCCACCGCGCCCAACGTCACCAAGAAGAAGAAGTGCGACAGCGACGGCAAGTCGTACGCCTTCACCTTCAAGAACAGCTCCGGCGCGTTCTCCTCCTGGGTGCTGTACGCCGCCGCCGGGGTCAAGGACGAGCTGCCGGACGCGACGATCCAGAAGATCCTCAGCACGGTGCGCCTGGTGGAGATCACCGACACCGATTCCTGACCCCGCGGGAACCCATTTGCACAACCGGGCCGCGGCCGCGATAGTCCCTGAGTGACCGACGCAGCCGCCCCCGTACCCCGCTCCGCCCGCCCCGCCCCGGCGGGCCGCAACTACCGGCTGCTGACCGCCGCCTCGATCATCACGGCCCTGGGTACCCACGGCGCGCTGATCGCGGCGGCGTTCGCGGTTCTCCAGGCGGGCGGCGACGGCGGCGACGTCGGTCTCGTGGCGGCGGCCAGGACGGTGCCGCTGGTGCTATTCCTGCTGATCGGCGGGGCGATCGCGGACCGGCTTCCGCGCCACCGGGTGATGGTCGCGGCCAACGCCCTCAACTGTGTCTCGCAGGGCCTCTTCGCCCTGCTGGTCCTGGCCGGCGACCCGCGACTGTGGCAGATGATGCTGCTCACCGCGCTGTGCGGCACCGGGCAGGCCTTCTTCAGCCCGGCGGCCGAGGGCATGCTGATGTCGAGCGTCAGCGGCGAGCAGGCGAGCCGCGCCTTCGCGCTGTTCCGGATGTCCACCCAGGGCGCCGCCATCGGCGGTGCGGCGCTCGGCGGCGCCATGATCGCGGCGATGGACCCGGGCTGGGTGCTCGCCGTGGACGCCGCCGCCTTCGCGGTGGCCGGCGCGCTGCGCGCCTTCCTCGACGTCAGCCACATCCCGTCCCGGGAGCCCGGGGGCGGGCTGCTCGCGGACCTGCGGGACGGCTGGCAGGAGTTCACCGGCCGCCCGTGGCTCTGGGCCATCGTGGCCCAGTTCTCCGTGGTGGTCGCCGCCGTCGGGGCCGCCGAGGCGGTCTACGGGCCGCTGGTCGCCCGCGACGAACTGGGCGGCGCCCGGCCCTGGGGCTTCGCGCTCGCCGCGTTCGGCGTCGGCAACCTGGCCGGGGCGCTGCTGATGACGCGGTGGAAGCCACGCCGGCTGCTGCTGGCCGGAACCCTCTGCGTCTTCCCGCTCGCCCTGCCGTCCGCCGGGCTCGCCGTGCCGCTGTCCGCCGCCGGGCTGTGCGCGGTGATGTTCGTCAGCGGCACGGCCATCGAGGTGTTCGGCGTCTCCTGGATGACGGCCATGCACCAGGAGATCCCGGAGGAGAAGCTCTCCCGCGTCTCCGCCTACGACTGGTTCGGCTCGGTGGCCATGGTGCCGGTCGCCACCGCGCTCGCCGGACCCGTCGAGTCGATGGTCGGGCGCGGCCAGGCGCTGTGGGGGTGCGCGGGGCTGGTCGTGCTGGTCACGGGAGCGGTGCTGTTCGTGCCCGACGTACGGAACCTGACCCGGCGGACCGCGTCCGTCGAGGTGGCCGCCCAGACGGTGGCGCCGCCCACGTCAGCCGATGCGGAAGGCGCCGTCGGGCGGCTCGGGTGAGGCGACCGCGTCCTCGTCACCGACCGGCCGGGCGCCCTTGACGAACGCGGCCAGCGCGTCGCCGTACTCCACCCGCGCCGCGAACGCGTCGGCCGCGCAGCGGCGGGTGAGGGCCGCCGTGTCGAACGGGGAGCGGGAGGCGACGAGCACCACGTTGCCGAAGCGCCGGCCGCGCAGCACGCCCGGCTCCGCGATCAGCGCCAGCTCGTCGAAGACGGTCGCGAAGGTGGCCAGCTGCGAGCGCAGGAAGCCGAACGGCGGCCCGTCGGCGAGGTTGGCGGCGTAGATCCCGTCCGGGCGCAGCGCCCGCGCCGCCGCCCTCGCGTACGGGACGGAGGTGAGGTGGGCGGGCACCCGGGAGCCGCCGAAGACGTCCGCGACCAGGAGGTCCACCGAGCCGGGGGCGGTTTCCTCCAGCTGGGCGCGGGCGTCCGCCGCGTGCACGGTGATGCCGCTGCGGTCCGGCAGCGGCAGGTGCTCGGCGACCAGGGCGAGCAGCCCGCGGTCCGCGTCCGCGACCTCCTGCCGGGAGCCGGGCCTGGTGGCCGCGACATAGCGGGGCAGCGTGAGGCCGCCGCCGCCCAGGTGCAGGACGTCCAGCGGCTCGCCCGGCTCCGCCGCGCAGTCCACGACGTGGCCGAGGCGCCGCGCGTACTCGAATTCCAGGTGCTCGGGCGCGTCGAGGTCGACGTACGACTGCGGCGCGCCGTCGACCGTCAGCAGCCAGGCCCGCTCCCGGTCCACGTCCGGGAGCAGACGGGCGGTGCCGTGGTCCACGTCGCGGATGACGGGTATCGACTCGTTCACTCCCCCATTGTGCGGGGTGCGGTCAGCCGGTCCGTACGGCGGCGGGCCCGCCTCCCCCGGGTTCGGTGGGAGGCGGGCCCGCAAGGCCCGCACGGCTCAGAGCAGCTCCGTGACGGTGCCCGCGCCGACCGTGCGGCCGCCCTCGCGGATCGCGAAGCCGAGGCCCGGCTCCAGCGGGACGTCCCGGCCCAGCTCGACGGTCATGGTGACCGTCTCACCGGGCAGCGCGACCGCCGCCTCGCCGAGGTCCACGTCGCCGACCACGTCGGCCGTGCGGATGTGGAACTGCGGGCGGTACCCGGTGGCGACCGGGGTGGTACGGCCGCCCTCGTGCCCCGACAGGACGTACACCTGCGCGGTGAAGCGCCGGCTCGGTGTGACGCTGCCCGGCGCCGCGACGACGTGCCCGCGGCGCACCCGGTCGCGCTCGACGCCGCGCAGGAGCAGCGCGACGTTGTCGCCGGCCTCGGCGGACTCCATCGGCTTGCCGAAGGTCTCCAGGCCGGTGACGACCGTCTCGGTGTCCGCGCC
Source organism: Streptomyces sp. A0958 (assembly GCF_004795035.1). Taxonomy (GTDB): domain Bacteria; phylum Actinomycetota; class Actinomycetes; order Streptomycetales; family Streptomycetaceae; genus Streptomyces. Next base: position 1,966 of record NZ_SSBK01000025.1, on the reverse strand, counting down.
GAGCACCGACACCCGGTCACCGACGCGGACCCTGCCGCGCTCCACGGCACCGGTGACGACCGTGCCCCGGCCGGTGATGGTCAGAACGTTCTCCACCGACAGCAGGAACGGCGCGTCGGTGTAGCGCACCGGCATCGGTACGTACGTGTCGACGGCGTCGAGCAGCGCCTCGACCGCCCCGGTCCAGCGCGGGTCGCCCTCCAGCGCCCGCAGGCCCGACACCCGCACGACGGGCGCGGTGTCGCCGCCGTAGCCGTGCGCGGACAGCAGCTCGCGCACCTCCAGCTCGACCAGGTCGGTCAGCACCGCGTCCTCGCCGTCGGCGACGGCGTCCGCCTTGTTCAGGGCGACGACGATGTGGTCGACGCCCACCTGGCGGGCGAGCAGCACGTGCTCGGCGGTCTGCGGCATGATCCCGTCGAGCGCGGAGACGACGAGGATCGCCCCGTCGAGCTGGGCGGCGCCCGTGACCATGTTCTTGATGTAGTCGGCGTGTCCCGGCATGTCGACGTGGGCGTAGTGCCGGGTGCCGGTCTCGTACTCGACGTGCGCGATGTTGATGGTGATGCCGCGCTGCGCCTCCTCCGGCGCCCGGTCGATGCGGTCGAAGGGGACGAAGGTGCCGGTGCCCCGGTCGCTGAGGACCTTGGTGATGGCGGCGGTCAGGGTCGTCTTGCCGTGGTCGACGTGACCCATGGTGCCGATGTTGAGGTGCGGCTTGGTGCGCACGTAGGCCGTCTTGGGCATGGTTGATTCCTTGGGATGCGAAGCGTGACGTGAGGACCCCGGGGCCCGGCCGACCCTCCCCTCGCGGGGTCCGCCGGACAGTCGGGGGAGGGTCAGCTTCGGGCGCCGCCGAGGGGCGCCGCGGCAGCGGTGCACGCTGCGGCGACTGCTGCTGCCACGGTGTTCACGGCAGCCTTCGGCGTGTCCGCGACTGCGGACTGCGCTGCGAGGAAGGCGTACCGGAACATGGCCCGATCATCTCCGACGGTCCCTCGGCCCGTCGAGCGAATTACGGCGGGGGCCAGGGGCATTGGGCGCGGGGTTCGGGCGCGGGGCCACTCAGCGGGCCACCGCGGTGTCCGGTGGAGCATTACGGCGATCACATGCCCGTGTCGGTTACTCTCCCCGAATGCTCGACCCCGTCACCGTCACCCGCCCCGCCCCCGGTCTCGCCGTGCGCTGCACGCGGGTGCTGCTCTCGCCGTGGTCCCGGCTCTCGCTGCTCGTCGCGGTGCTGCTGGGCGCCGCGACGACGATGCTGCTCCTGGAGCCGCAACGGCTGCTGTCGTCCGGCTGGCCCGCGCAGCTGAACGGCGGCACCGCGGCGGTCGTGCTCTTCGGACTCGCGTACGGCGTCTGCACGGTGGCCTTCGTGCCGCGGCCGCTGCTCAACCTCGCGGCGGGCGCGCTGTTCGGCTCGCAGGCGGGTCTCGCGGCCGCGCTGGCGGGCACGGTTCTGGGCGCGGGGGTCTCCTTCATGCTGGGCCGGGTGCTGGGCCAGGAAGCGCTGCGCACCCTGGTGCGCGGGCGCTGGCTGCGGGCGGCGGACGGGCAGCTGAGCCGGCACGGCTTCCGCTCGATGCTGGCGCTGCGCCTCTTCCCCGGGGTGCCGTTCGCCGCCGCCAACTACTGTGCCGCCGTCTCCCGCATGGGCTATCCGCCGTTCCTGGTGGCCACCGGCCTGGGATCGATCCCGAACACGGCCGCGTACGTCGTGGCGGGCAGCGAGGCATCCTCGCCCACCTCGCCCGCGTTCCTCGTGGCGATGGGCTTCATCGTGGTGACGGGGGCCGGTGCGGCGGTGGTCGCGTGGCGCCGCCGCCACCGCCTGGGCGTCTAGAAGGCCGCTGAAAATCTTGTTGGGGGGCTGTCCGGCCGCAGGCCGGACGGCCCCTTTTCGCTATGCGGTGGCGGGGATGAGGTGCCAGGTGTTGTCGGTTCGGGTGAGGCCGAGGTGGAT
>NZ_SSBK01000024.1 GCF_004795035.1 Streptomyces sp. A0958 | reverse complement strand
GGTACATCCGGACCGCACGCTCACGCAACTCCAGCGGGTACTTTCTCGGGGCAGGCATCGTCTGGGCTCCTCTCATGACACCCATCTGACCCGCTGTCAGCATCTTTCGCATCTCGGGGGAACCTCACCTGGGCTCTTCGACGGCGTCGACTCCCGGTCCACCTGGGCGACGGCAGCAATCGGCTTCTACGTGACTGGTCTGATCCTGCTGGGGCGCCGCTGGCGATGGCAGATACTGGCCGCGACGGCGCTTCCCCTACTCGCCACACTGCTCGTGGCGGCGCTGCCCCTTACCGGGAGGATCCTGCAGGACGGCTATGCGGACGAGCTGTCTCTGTCACCGGAAGAGACGGCGGTCAGCGGGGCGTACCAGCTCATCTCGGCGGTGAAACTGCTGTGGCCCACCCTTGCGGCGATCCTGTTCATAGCAGCAGTTTGGGGCGTCCTGCGCTACTTTCACTTCATACGGCCGCGAAGCGTCTCCGCTGGCACCCTGGCCGCACTCTTCCTCGCCCTTGGCTTGCTCACAGCCGCCGAGTGGACCTTCGCGTCACCGCAGCATGCGGCCGACAAGCTGAAACGAGCAGCAACTCATCACACCAAGGCCCCACCGTATTTCGGTATTTCAGCGGACTGGGTCTGCGTCCGTCCCACAGTCTCGGTTCACGCCCTGAACGAGCAGGGTGGCACGCTTGTACCAAGCACCCCCTACCTATCGTTCGGCGTCGCCGAAGGCAACGTGGTCCTGTGGAACGCCGCCGCCGACCGCCCACTACGTGTTCCGGCTGGACAGGTGAAGCTGCTTCCCGCCGGGAACCCTGGGCTCTCGTGCGTCAGATGACTGGGCAACACAGCCGAAAGAGAAAATCGAGCAAATTTACTTGCGCTACGCAGCTCGGAACCACGGCTTCGAGAGCACTGCACCCCTCGCTGGGAGATTCCTGGGAGATGATCTACCCTCAGAGGCCAACCGGAACCTCTCCGCGCCACTTCAGACCAATCACCTGACCTGCAGTTTTACAGGATTCGCAGGTGTCGATCCCGCCCGACCCTCATTCGGGACGAAGAGGTCGTGGGTTCAAATCCCGCCACCCCGACAGCCGTAAGACCAGGTCAGGGGCCTGATCCGCGAAAGCGGGTCAGGCCCCTGAGTGGTTTCCGGGCCCCTGAGTGGTTTCCGGGCCCCTTCTGGGAGCCGGGCCCATTCTGGGAGCCGGGGCCGTTGGGGAGCCGGGTTTGTGGGTCCTGTCGCGCTGCCTGGCCAGTCGCATCGGATGTGTTCGGGGTCGACGTGGCGGCGGGCGAGGGGAAGTGAGGCCAGGGCGGCGGTGCGCGGGGTTCTGGCGGTGCAGCTCGCGAGGAGGGGGAGGTCGTCGCCGCCCCCTTTGTGAGCCGTAGAACAGCTCCACGCCCGTCGCACGAAGGATGGCTTGCATCGTGAGCGGTACCTCTCTGTCTCTGGTGGCCCCTCAGCCCTTGAGGCAGTGACGAGACCGGAGCGCCACCCGGTCTCGTCACTGCCGCCCGGGCCGTTCCCGTTGAACGGGACGGCCCCTCCCCCGACCAGATGTAACGGAGAGTATCCGTTCGGTCCGTCGAAGAATACGGATGAGCTTTCACTTCCCTCCATCTGGTGAACGGCGGAGATGTGGTGACGCGACGTCAGTACGCAGCGTGCCTCCCGTCGGGCAGGCCGCCCCACTCGCCTGCGAAGTGATGAGCCGATCGTCGTAAAACCTTTACTTCAGGGGGAGTTGTAGGTTTATCTACGCGCGAAGCTATGGCTCGCGAGCGACTATTCGGGTAATTCGGGCGGGTTCTCGTAGAGCCATTACCGACTGGTACCGGTAGCTGCTAGAACAGGGGACGCTCACTCAACCCCCCACCCACCCCCCACACTTCGGAGGGCTGACAGTTATGTCAGTACGGAGATTCTGGGCGTCCGCATCCACTCTGCTCCTCGCCGCCGCAGCCGCTCTGGGCGTGGCCCAGCCGGCTTCGGCATCCTCCTCGGCCGCCGCCGGCGGGTACGTCGCCCTGGGCGACTCGTACTCGTCCGGCGTCGGCGCGGGAAGCTACATTTCCGACAGCGGTGACTGCCGTCGCAGCACCAAGGCTTACCCCTACCTCTGGGCTGAGGCGAACTCCCCTTCCTCATTCGCTTTCGTCGCCTGTTCGGGCGCCACCACGAGCACCGTGGCCAGTGGCCAGCTCGGGGCGCTGAGCTCGTCCACCTCGCTGGTGAGCGTCACGGCGGGCGGTAATGACGTCGGGTTCGCCGACGTCATGCAGGACTGTGTGCTGTCCGGCGAGTCGGCCTGCCTCGCGGCCGTGGACGCGGCCGTCGGGAAGATGAACAACACCCTGCCGTCCGGACTGGGTTCGCTGTACGACTCCATCCACTCCAAGGCCCCGCAGGCGCACGTCGTGGTGCTGGGCTACCCGCGCTTCTACAAGGTCGGCGGAAGCTGCGTCGCCGGGCTCTCCGACAAGGAGCGCACGGCCATCAACAACGCGTCCGACGTGCTGAACGGCGTCATCGCCAAGCAGGCCGCGAACGCCGGGCTCACCTTCGCCGGGGTCGCGGACGAGTTCACCGGGCACGAGCTGTGCTCCGGCGACCCGTGGCTGCACAGCCTCTCGATCCCCGTCTACGACTCGTACCACCCCAAGCCCGAGGGGCAGTCGGGCGGCTATCTGCCCGCGTTCCGCTCTGCGGCGTAGGGGAAAGAAGCAGCAGAAGAAGAAGGAGAAGCAGAAGAGGTGCGGCGGCGTTCCGGTTTCCTTGTGGGGCACCGCCGCACCTCTGTCATGCCGGGCGCGTCGCCTTGAGCGAGTACATGAGCGGGATGCGGGGGCGGTCCGGCGGGTAGCGGTAGAAATCGTCCGCGCCGCGTTTCAACACGGGGAAACGTGCGAAGAGCGACACGTCGTGCTCGTGGAGGAACTCGATCCGCAGGCCCGCCGCGGCCAGCGCGGACACCACACTGCCCACCGGGTGCTGCCACTCGACGCTCCGGTTGTGGACGGTCGGCGCGTCGAAGTCCGCGTACGTACCCGGTGTCTCGTCCACCCATGCCTCGCGGCTGAAGTAGTCGTGCACGATCCGCGAACCCGTCTCGTCGTCGAGGCAGTCCGTGAGCGGATGGAACTCCGCCAGGTAGAGGAAACCGCCGGGCGCCACCAGCGAGGCCGCCGTCTCGGCCCAGCGGTCGATGTCGGGCAGCCAGTTCAGCGCACCGACGCCCGTGTACACGATGTCGTACGAGGAGTCCGGGACCGCCTGGGCCGCGTCGTACACGTCGGCGGCGACGAATGCCGCGCGGTCGGCACCGAACCCCAGGTCCTCGGCGAGGGAGCGGGCGGTCTCGACGGCCGGTTCCGAGAAGTCCAGGCCCACGACCTGGGCGGCGCCGTGCCGCGCCCAGGACAGGGTGTCGAGGCCGATGTGGCTCTGCAGGTGCAGCAGCGTCCGGCCCGTGACCTCACCGACCTCGGCCAGCTCGAAGGGTCTGAGGGAGTCCTTGCCCGCGCGGAAGGAGTCGAGGTCGTAGAAGTCACTGCCTGCATGGATGGGCACACGCTCATCCCACATCCTGCGATTGGCCTCGCGCCAGTCGGGAGGCACGGGAGGTATCGGAGCGGTGGACATCCCGCGAGGTTATCCACAGGCTGAGGACGAGGCGAACGGATTGTCGGCCCTCCGACGCAGAATGGGGACATGACTGAGGCCACTGGTTCGTCGACGACCGCATCCGCCCCGCCGTGGGAGCAGCGTTTCCGGGCTCCCAGAGTGTCGCTGCCCGACTGGGCCGAGGACGCGCCGGACCGCGCGTTGTTCGTCTCCAACGCGACGGGGACCTATGAGCTGTACACGTGGGACCGGGCGACCGGGGAGCAGCGCCAGGTGACCGACCGGCCGAACGGGACGACGGACGGTGTGCTGACGCCGGACGGCGAGGCCGTGTGGTGGTTCAACGACACCGACGGGGACGAGTTCGGGGTGTGGATGCGCCGGCCGTTCCACGGCGGTGTGGACGCCCGGGTCGAGCCCGCCGCGCCCGGCCTCGAAGCGTCCTACCCGGCCGGTCTCGCGATCGGCCGCGACAACACGGCGGTGATCGGCCGTTCGACGGACGAGGACGGCACGACGGTCCATGTCGTACGGCCGGGCGCAGCCCCGGTGGAGATCTACCGCCACCGCGAGTCGGCGGGGGTCGGCGACCTGTCTTACGACGGGACGCTGATCGCCCTGGAGCACACCGAGCACGGGGACGCGATGCACTCCGCGCTGCGCGTGGTACGGCCGGACGGTACGACGGTCGCGGAGCTGGACGACACCGAGGGCGGTACGAAGGAGCTGGGCCTCGCGGTACTCGGCTTCGCTCCGGTCGACGGGGACACCCGGCTGCTGGTCGGGCACCAGAGGCGCGGGCGCTGGGAGCCGATGATCTGGGACCCGGTGGCGGGCACGGAGACGGACCTCGCCATCGACCTGCCGGGCGATGTGGGCGCCGAGTGGTATCCGGACGGTTCCGCGCTGCTGATCGAGCACGGCTTCGAGGCCCGCAGCGAGCTGTGGCGGTACGAGCCCGCCGCGGCCGGCGCCGCGCTGGTGCGGGTGGAGACGCCCACCGGCACGGTTTCGGGCGCCACGGCCCGGCCGGACGGGACGGTGGAGTACCTGTGGTCGTCGGCGGCGGAGCCGCCCGTCGTCCGCTCCACGACCGGTGCGGTGGTGCTCGACCCGCCGGGAGTCAAGGCGCCGGCCTCGGTGCCGGTCGAGGACGTGTGGGTGGACGGGCCGGGCGGCCGGGTCCACGCGCTCGTCCAGCGCCCGGCGGCTCCGGCCGAGGGGCCGTTCCCGACGGTCTTCGAGATCCACGGCGGCCCCACCTGGCACGACAGCGACGCCTTCGCGGCCGGGCCCGCCGCCTGGGTGGACCACGGGTACGCGGTCGTCCGGGTCAACTACCGCGGCTCGACCGGCTACGGACGGGCGTGGACGGACGCGCTGAAGCACCGGGTCGGGCTGATCGAGCTGGAGGACATCGCGGCGGTGCGGGAGTGGGCGGTGAAGTCCGGCCTCGCGGACCCGGCGAAGCTGGTCCTGGCCGGCGGCTCCTGGGGCGGATACCTGACCCTGCTCGGCCTCGGTACGCAGCCCGGCGACTGGGCCCTCGGTCTGGCGGCGGTCCCCGTCGCGGACTACGTCACGGCGTACCACGACGAGATGGAGGCCCTGAAGGCGATGGACCGCACGCTGCTGGGCGGGACGCCGGAGGAGGTGCCCGAGCGGTTCGAGGCCTCGTCACCCCTGACGTATGTCGACGCCGTGCGGGCGCCCGTCTACATCTCGGCGGGCGTCAACGACCCGCGCTGCCCGATCCGCCAGGTGGAGAACTACGTGGACCGGCTGAAGGACCGCGACGCGGTGCACGAGGTCTACCGGTACGACGCGGGGCACGGCTCACTGGTCGTGGAGGAGCGGATCAAGCAGGTCCGGCTGGAGCTCGACTTCGCACGGCGCCACCTGGCGGGGATCTCGCCCGCCGGGCCGGGTGACCCGGTCGGCCCGGCGGAATCGGTCGGTCCCGAGGGCCCCGGTGGGCCCGGCGGGCCCGGTCAGGGGGAGCCGGTGGGCGACGCGTAGGGCCTGGATAAGGGGCGGCTTTTCGGGTGCCCCCGCTCCGTCCGGCCGGAGCGGGGACCGTACCGTGGAGGGGTGTACCGGTTCCTGCTGACCCCGCGATGGTGGGGGATCAACCTCTTCGTCGTGCTGGCCATCCCGTTCTGCGTGTTCATGGGCACCTGGCAGCTCGGCCGCTTCGAGGACCGCGTGCACACGCACGAGGCCGCCGAGAAGCAGCCCGCGCCGGGCACCCGGGCCGCCAAGCCGCTCGACGCGCTGCTGCCCGTCGACACGGAGACCTCCGGTCGGCCCGCCACCGCGACCGGCCGGTACGCGGACCGCTTCCTGGTGCCCGGCCGGAAGCTGGACGACCGGCAGGGCTTCTACGTCCTGGACATGCTGCGGACCGACAGCGGCAAGGCCCTGCCGGTGGTGCGCGGCTGGCTGCCCGGGAGGGCGGGGCAGACGCCGGTACCGGCCGCGCCTACCGGCCGGGTCACGGTGACCGGCGACCTCCAGGCCTCGGAGAGCGCGGGAACCGCCGGGGTCGACGCGACGGGCGGGCTGCCCGACGGCCAGGTAAGCATCATCAGCGCGGCGTCGCTCGTCAACCTCGTGTCGTACGACGTATACGACGCGTGGGTGACGCTGCAGACGAGCGACACCGGCGGCTCGGGCAGCTCCTCCGGGACTTCGGACAGCTCCTCCGAAACCTCGGACAGCTCCTCCGAAACCTCGGGCAGCTCCTCCGAGACCTCGGACAGCTCCTCCGGGACTTCGGACAGCTCTGGGACCTCCGGTGCGTCGGCGGATGCGGCGGGCAGTGCCGCGCAGGACGGTGCGACCGCCCTGCGTCCGGTACCGGCCACCGTGCCGGAGGGCAGTGGGCTCGACCTGAAGGCGTTCCAGAACCTCGGTTACACGGGTGAGTGGTTCGTCTTCGCCGCGTTCGTCGTCTTCATGTGGTTCCGGCTGCTCCGGCGCGAGGCCGAGGCCGCCAGGGACCTGGCGCTGGGCCTGGTCCCCGACACGGAGGCCCCTTCCCATGCCTGAGCCGGGCAGCCGGGGCGGACACTGGGGTGCGGGTCCGATCGTCCCCCTGTCGGGTCGTCCCCCGGTCGGGTCGCCACCAGTCGGGTCACCCCCGCCCCGCCCCTACGCCATTACGCGCTCTTACGCACGCCCATACGCCATTACGCCCATACACCCTTACGGCGAAGGTTCCAGGACGCCGGTCCGGTAGATCGTGCCCGCGCACGCGTTGTCGATCTTCGTCGTGGCGACCGGTGCACCGGGCTCCGGGGTGTGCTGCACGGAGATGCTGCCCTGTGCGGCCCCTCCGCCGTCCGCGGTGCCGAACTGGGTCTCCGTACCCGCCTCGCTCTCCCCCGTACCGCTGCCCGCGGTGGACCCGGCCGTGCCGCCGCCGTTGCCGCTGCCCGCCGCGCCCTCCGTCGGCGTCGGAGAGGGCGTGCCGCCGGTGGATGGGCAGGTGTCCTTGGGAACCCAGGCGAACTGCACCTCGTAGACCATGTCCGGCTTCAGCAGGACGGTGGCCTCCTCGGTGGCGGGGTCTGGCAGGCGGGACGCCGGATCGCCCTCGGTGTGCCGGACGACCTCGATCCTGGTCGGGTCGGCCGCGCCCATCGCCTCGAAGCCCACCGTGCCGCTGCTGCTCACCGAGCAGTCCTTGCTGGACACGTTGGCGATGCGGAAGGCCCCGTACACCGTGCCGTCGGCACCGGCGGCGCCGGTCCTGGCCGACTTGACGCCGAGCTGCCCCGGGTCGCACGCGGGCATGACGCCCTCCGCGCTGACGGCCGGATCGGCGGAGGCACCGGTCGCGTCGCCGTCCATGCCCTGGCCGCTGCTGTCGGACGGGCTCACGGTGCTCTGCGGGACGCCCGGGCCGCCGTTGTGCTGCCCGTCGCCACCGTCGCCGCCGCTCCCGTTGCCGGAGTCGGTGCCGGGGGCGTCGCCGTTGCCGCCCTGCGCCTGTTCGCCGTGGCCGGCGATGGCGGGGCTCGCGGTGCTGGAGCCCTTCGAGTTGGCGACGTGGACGAAGGCGGGGATCGCCGTGCCGATGAGCAGCGCCGCGGCCGCCGCGCCGACGAGGGCCTGCCGTCGGCGGGCGCGCCGGGCGGGCACCGCCCGGTACAGGCGGTCGAGGCTGCCCTCACTGGGCTCCATGCCCTGCACCACGCCGTGCATCATCCGGCGCAGCGCGTCCTCGTCGAGACCGTCGCCCTCGCCGAAGGGGTCGCCGCCGCCGAGGGGGCCGCCGCCACCGCCGAAGGGACCGCCGCCGCCGCCGAACAGGTCGGCCGGGCTCGCGAAGCCCACGGTGTCACCGTCCCCGGCGGACCTGCCCCCAGCGATCCCGTCCCCAGGGGACCTGTCCCCAGCCGACCTGCCCCCAGCGATCCTGTCCCCGGCGGGACGCGCGTCCGGTGCCTCGTCGCGGCCCGCGTGCGGGGCGTTCTCCGGCCCGTCGTTCACAGTTCCGTTTCCAGTCCGGTCAGTCGGCAGCCCTCGCGTGGGCCCTCGCGTGGGCCCGCGCGAGGGCCCACGACTGGGGCCGCTTCCGTCCCCGAGCCGCAGGTCCTGTTCAGGAACGTGGTCGTGGTGGTCGCCGCGCCGGCTCATGCCTGCGCCTCCATCACCACGCGCAGTGCCGCGATGCCGCGGGACCCGTACGCCTTCACCGAGCCCAGGGATATCCCCAGCGTCTCGGCGACCTGGGCCTCGGTCATGTCCGCGAAGTAGCGCAGGACCAGCACCTCGCGCTGTCGCCTCTGCAGGCCGCGCATCGCCTTGATCAGGGCGTCCCGCTCCAGCTGGTCGTACGCGCCCTCCTCCGCGCTCGCCATGTCCGGCATCGGCTTGGAGAGCAGCTTCAGCCCGAGGATGCGGCGGCGCAGCGCGGAGCGGGAGAGGTTGACGACGGTCTGGCGCAGGTACGCGAGGGTTTTCTCGGGCTCCCGGACCCGGTTGCGTGCCGAGTGCACGCGGATGAACGCCTCCTGCACGACGTCCTCGCAGGACGCCGTGTCGTCCAGCAGCAGGGCAGCGAGGCCCAGCAGCGAACGGTAGTGGGCGCGGTAGGTTTCGGTGAGATGGTCGACGGTGGTTCCGGCTGCCACGCTCTCTTCAGCGCCCTCGCGCTGCGACGGCAGCCCCGTGTGACGCGCGGCGGGCATGGGCGCGATCACCGGCATGCCGCCGGTTGTACGGGCCCGTCGGAGCGGTCGCACCGAAGCGCCGCGCAAGGGGCCCACCACTGTGATATCGAGAACCTCTGCCACGCCAGTTGGACACGCTTCCCCCCGTCAGGGTTGTACGCATACGGCACCGCGTTTGAGGTCCTGCGATATGCCTTCATACGAACCCGTTCTTCCCCAGATGCCCCGCACATGCGCCCCGCCGCGCAAGAAGTGACCGCTTAGACGCCTGGCGCCCGGCCCACGGTTGCAACGAACCGAAAGGTCATCGTCGGTCACGGCGACTCCCCAGCTCAAGAGGTTCAGACCAGCGAGTTGCTCACAGACCGTTCACAGAACGCACAAAACAGGTTCGATCGGAACACGGTGATCGTGCCAGGTCAGGGCCGGGGGAATTCGGCGGCCACCGACTCCGCGATCTGGGCCACGTTGAGTGCCGCGCCCTTGCGGAGATTGTCGCCGCAGACGAAGAGTTCCAGCCCCCGGGGGTCGTCCAGCGAGCGCCGGACCCGGCCGACCCAGGTCGGGTCGGTCCCCACCACGTCCGACGGGGTGGGGAAGTCACCGGCGCCCGGGCTGTCGTACAGCACCACGCCGGGTGCGGTCGCCAGGATCTCGTGGGCCCGGTCGACCGCGACGTCGTTCTCGAAGCGGGCGTGCACGGACATCGAGTGCGTGGCGACGACGGGTACGTAGACGCAGGTCGCCGACACCCGCAGGTTCGGCAGGTCGAGGATCTTGCGGCACTCGTCGCGGATGGCCAGCTCCTCGGACGACCAGCCGTCCCCGGCCTCCGTCCCGGCCCACGGGACGACGTTGAGCGCGACCGGCGCGGCGAACGGGCCGCCGTGCGTGTCGCCCACGACGCGTCGTACGTCGCCCGGCTTCGTACCGAGTTCGGTGCCGGCCACCATCGACAGCTGTTCCCGCAGCACGGCGACGCCGTCGCGTCCGGCGCCGCTGACGGCCTGGTAGGAGGAGACGACCAGCTCTCGCAGGCCGAATTCGGCGTGCAGGGCGCCGACCGCGACGATCAGCGCCAGCGTGGTGCAGTTCGGGTTCGCGACGATGCCGCGCGGCCTGATCCGTACCGCGTGCGGGTTGATCTCGGGCACGACGAGCGGAACGTCACCGTCCGTCCGGAACGCCGTGGAGTCGTCGATGACGACGGCGCCCTTGGACGCGGCGAGCGGGGCCCAGCGTGCGGAGACCTCGGCGGGCACCAGGAAGAGCGCCACGTCGATGCCGTCGAAGACGTCCTCGGTGAGTTCGAGGACCTCGCTCTCCTCACCGCGTACGACCAGCTTGCGGCCGGCCGAGCGCGGTGAGGCGACGAGTCTGACCTCGCCCCAGATGTCCGCGTGCTGCGAGAGGATCTGGAGCATGACGCCACCGATCGCCCCGGTCGCGCCGACGACCGCGAGCGAAGGGCGGCGTGCGGTCATCGGCCGGTGCCCCCGTACACGACTGCCTCGTCGGAGTCGCTGTCGAGGCCGAAGGCGGTGTGCACGGCGCGCACGGCCTCGTTGACGTCGTCGACGCGGGTGACAACCGAGATGCGGATCTCGGATGTCGAGATCAGCTCGATGTTCACACCGGCGTCCGAAAGCGCCTCGAAGAAGCCCGCGGTGACACCGGGGTTGGTCTTCATACCCGCGCCGACCAGGGAGATCTTGGCGATCTGGTCGTCGTAGCGCAGCGAGTCGAAGCCGATCACGCCGCGGTTGCGCTCCAGGGCGTCGATGGCCTTGCGGCCCTCGGCCTTCGGGAGCGTGAACGAGATGTCCGTCAGGCCCGTCGAGGCTGCGGAGACGTTCTGCACCACCATGTCGATGTTGACCTCGGCGTTCGCGATCGTACGGAAGATCGCGGCGGCCTCGCCCGGCTTGTCGGGTACGCCGACGACGGTGATCTTGGCCTCGGAGACGTCATGGGCGACTCCGGAGATGATCGCGTGCTCCACCTTCTGGTCCCCTTGCGGCTCGTTGCTGACCCAGGTGCCGCGCAGTCCGGAGAAGGACGAGCGGACGTGGATCGGGATGTTGTAACGGCGTGCGTACTCGACGCACCGGTGCAGCAGCACCTTGGAGCCGGACGCTGCCAGCTCCAGCATGTCCTCGAAGGAGATCCAGTCGATCTTACGGGCCTTCGTCACGACCCGCGGGTCGGCGGTGAAGACGCCGTCCACGTCGGTGTAGATCTCGCAGACCTCGGCGTCCAGCGCTGCCGCGAGCGCGACGGCTGTGGTGTCGGACCCGCCGCGGCCGAGGGTGGTGATGTCCTTCTTGTCGTGGGACACACCCTGGAACCCCGCGACGATCGCGATGTTCCCCTCGTCCAGCGCCGTACGGATACGGCCGGGCGTCACATCGATGATGCGCGCTTTGTTGTGGACCGAGTCGGTGATGACGCCTGCCTGGCTGCCGGTGAACGACTGGGCCTCGTGGCCCAGGTTTTTGATCGCCATGGCCAGCAGTGCCATGGAGATCCGCTCTCCCGCGGTCAGCAGCATGTCGAACTCACGCCCGGCCGGTATCGGGGATACCTGCTCGGCGAGATCGATCAGCTCGTCCGTCGTGTCGCCCATCGCTGACACCACGACAACCACCTGGTTGCCGTTCTTCTTGGCATCGACGATTCGCTTGGCGACCCGCTTGATGCCCTCGGCATCGGCTACGGAGGAGCCTCCGTACTTCTGCACGACAAGGCCCACGTGCGCTCCTCGCTCAGTCCATTACTGCGGTCGGCTCAGTTTAACGAGCAGCCCGGAAACACCCCGCTGATACCACATGCTGAGATGTCCCGCTCACCACGTGATCATCGGCGTGTCGCCGAACCGCTCGTACCGCGCTGCTGCCCACCGAACCCGTACGCATTCCCCTATGTGGCCCAGCCCACACCCAGGGGCGGGAGCCGCCCGGCTACTTCACCGGGCGCAGCCCCAGCGGTCCCGCGATCTCCTCGACCATGACGCGGCCCGCCTCCTCGGCCAGTTCGTCGTCGGCGGCGTCCTGGTCGGTGTCCAGGCCGTCCAGCTCCTGGAGGGGCTGGTTGAGGCGGATGTGGGCGATGAGGGACTGGAGGGCGCGGAGGGCGGCGGAGGCGGTCGAGCCCCAGTTGGAGAAGTAGGAGAACTGCCACCACCACAGGGCCTCGGTGGTGCGGCCCTCCTCGTAGTGGGCCAGGCCGTGGCGCAGGTCGGTGACGAGGTCGGCCAGGTCGTCGGAGATGCGGGCGGCGACCGGGGCCTTGCGGGGCTCGTACGGGTCGAAGACCTCGGAGTAGACGTCGATCGGCTCCAGCAGGGCCGCGAAGCGCTCGCGCAGGCCGTCCGCGTCCGGCTCGGCGCCCAGGTCCGGCTCGTAGCGCTCGTCGGGGACGATGTCCTCGTACGCGCCGAGCCGGCCGCCGGCCAGCAGGAGCTGGGAGACCTGGAGGAGCAGGACCGGAACGGCCTCCTCCGGCTCCTCGACCCTGGACACCTCGGTGACCGCGACGATGAACGTCTTGATCTGGTCGGCGATCTGGACCGCGAAGTCGCCGGGGTCCTGCGTGACGGTGTTCAACGTGACGTCAGACATCGAGGAGACCTCCCGTGGGCACGGTCGGAGACGGTGAGTAGAAGATAACCGCGCTGAACGTAAAGCCGTGGTGAGAGTCGGGAAGCGGAACGCGGGCGTCACACATCCAGCAGTCGCCTCCCCTCGAAGGCGCGGCCGAGGGTGACCTCGTCCGCGTACTCCAGATCGCCGCCCACCGGCAGGCCGCTGGCCAGCCGGGTGACGCGCAGGCCCATCGGTTTGACCATTCGCGCCAGGTACGTCGCGGTGGCCTCGCCCTCCAGGTTGGGGTCGGTCGCCAGGATCAGTTCGGTGATGGAGCCGTCGGCGAGGCGGGCCAGCAGCTCGCGGATGCGCAGATCGTCCGGACCGACGCCCTCGATGGGGCTGATCGCCCCGCCCAGCACGTGGTAGCGGCCCCGGAACTCACGGGTCCGCTCGATCGCGACGACGTCCTTCGGCTCCTCGACCACACAGATGACCGACCGGTCGCGGCGCTGGTCGCGGCAGATGCCGCACTCCTCCTGCTGTGCCACATTGCCGCAGACCGCACAGAAGCGGACCTTGTCCTTGACCTCCAGGAGGGCATGGGCCAGGCGCCGCACATCCGTGCGCTCCGCCTGCAGGATGTGGAAGGCGATCCGCTGCGCGCTCTTGGGACCGACGCCGGGCAGCCTGCCCAGTTCGTCGATGAGGTCCTGGACCACGCCTTCGTACAACGGAACGCCTTCCTCACTGAGCCGGCTGAGTCGTGGTACGTACCGTAGGGGGTACGTACGGTCTTGGGTATGCGGACGGTCAGAACGGCAGGCCGGGCATGCCGCCGCCCAGGCCCTGGGTCAGCGGGCCGAGCTTCTGCTGCTGGAGCTGCTGGGCGTTCTCATTGGCCGCCTGGACCGCCGCGACGACGAGGTCCGCGAGGGTTTCGGTGTCCTCCGGGTCCACCGCCTTCGGGTCGATCACCAGGCCGCGCAGCTCACCCGAGCCGTTGACCGTCGCCTTGACCAGGCCGCCGCCGGCCTGGCCGTCGACCTCGGTCCCGGCAAGCTCCTCCTGGGCCTGGGCAAGGTCCTGCTGCATCTTCTGGGCCTGCTGCAGCAGCTGCTGCATATTGGGCTGACCACCACCGGGAATCACGGTCACTCCAGGCATTTCGACGACAAAGGTTTCGGTACGCCGAGCCTACGTGGTCGCCGGGCGGCGCGCCCCACCCGCCGACGAGCAACTCTTTCGAGTGAGATTGGGAGGGCCGTGCCGGGACTCCTATACCTGACCAGAGGCCGTACGCACCCGGGAATACCGCGATTCCGACCCCGCGGCCCACCATTCGGCGGTAGGAAGGGCATGCGTCCCGGAACGCACGCGCACACCTCCCGTCACGCATGGTTACGCATGGGGGACTGCCCGTCGCGTCCAGGGGCATGGAGCAGCTGGGGAGCAGAGATCCGCCCCGTCGTCGAGTACGCGGTCGAGAGCACGCGTCGCCACGCAGCATGCAGAGGAGTACCCCGGTGAGTCAGCCGGAGATGCAGCCCGAAGTGCCGCCCCGCAAGTCCGGCACGCCCGGTCCGGCGGGTGCGGCCGCTCCCTCCGGTACGGGCTCCGGCGCCGAGGGCCGCGGCGATCGAGGCCGTGACCTGACCGGGGAGCCGTTCCCGCTGGGCGACTGGGGCGAACCGTCCCAGCGGCTGGACGAGCTGTACCGGTGGGCGGAGGCGGACGCCCTGCGCACCGCAGACTGGTATCTGAACGACCGGCTGTGGAAGCGGCGCACGGCCAGGGCGCTGCGGATGGGGACCGCGGCCGGGGTGGTCGCGGGCGCCGCCCTGCCCCTGCTCGACCTGGCGGGCGCGCTGCACGACGCGGCCGGCTGGGGGTATCTGTCGCTGCTGCTGGGTGCCGCGTGCATGGCGTGCGACCGGTACTTCGGCCTCACCTCGGGCTGGATAAGGAATCTCGCGACCGCGCAGGCGGTGCAGCGGCGGCTCCAGGTGCTCCGGTTCGACTGGTCGTCGGAGTGCGTACGGGAGGTGCTCGGCCCGACCGAGGGCACGGCGAGCGAGGCGACCGAGCGGTGCCTGGGGGTGCTGCGGCGCTTCTCCGAGGACATCACGGAGCTCGTGCGCTCGGAGACCGCCGACTGGATGGTGGAGTTCCGGGCCGGGCCCGCGCCGATGGGGATGCAGGCGCTGGTCACCGGCAGTTCGGGGAGCGGGCGCCCGGAGCAGGGGACGGCGCCCGGCCGCTTCCCGCTCCAGTCGATGGGCCGGCCGAACATGCCGCGGCAGCGGCCGCCGGAGTCCCCGCGCTGACCGGTTCCGGGCAGTACGGGGGCCCCGGCGGTGGCGCCGGGCCGCGTCAGCTGAAGACGATCATCGATCCCTGGGCGAGGCTGCGGGTGACCGCGGCGTGCAGGCCGAGCCAGACGTGGCGTTCCCGGGCGAAGGGGTTGTCGTCGTACGGGACGCTCGCCGGCTCGTCCAGCTCGGTGGGCGCGGCGGGCGGCAGCGGCGCGGCCGGCGGGTTCGCCGGGTCGATGCCGATGGCCGGGGCGACGAACTCCAGCTCCCGCAGCAGCCCGTGCGCCGAGCCGAGCGGCCCGCCGGCCTCCAGGAGGTCGTCGGTGGAGACCGGGGCGGGGAAGTCGAGGGGCACGTACGCCCCCGCGTGGTCGTAGTGCCACACCAGGTGCGACTGCCGGGCCGTCGGCTCGAACATCTCCAGCAGCTGCTCGTAGTCCCCGCCCAGCGCGTCGACCGGGGTGACGGCGAGGCCGCTGAGCTGGAGCAGATAGGCGCGGCGCAGGAAGTGCAGCGCGTCGTAGTCGAAGCCCGCGACCGGAGCCACGTCGCCGGTCAGCCCCGGCATGTAGGCGTAGACGGGGACGGGCGGCAGTCCCGCTTCGCCCAGGGCCTTGTCGTAGACGGCTATCTCTTCGGCGAAGGGGTTGTCGGGGCTGTGGCACAGCACATCGACGAGGGGGACCAGCCACAGGTCACAGGCCACGAAGTCTCGCTCTCCAACGGGGGCGTGCGGTGGTCGGGACAGCGTAATGCGGGCGGCACCCCACGCACAGTGGCCGCCCCCAGGTACGCGGTGGGCGGCGGGGCGGGGCGGGGCCGGCCGGGGTCAGGGGCGTCCCGGGGCGGTCGGGGGATCGGCCAGCCGGTCGGCCCAGCTCAGCGCATGGCTGTTGTAGTCGCCGATCGCCGCGCGCAGGGCCTCGCGGTCCCGGTGCGTGATCGCGGCGACGAGCTCCGCGTGGCCGTTCCACAGCCAGTCCCGTACATCGGCGTCACCACGCAGGTACGGCACGGCGAACACCCATGCCTGGACGCGCAGCCGGTGCAGGAAGTCGCTGATGTAGGCGTTGCCGACGAGCCCGCCCAACTCCCGCCAGAAGCGCAGGTCGTAGCCGATGAGGATGTCCAGGTCCCCGCAGCGCGCCGCGCGGGCCGCCTCCTCGGCACGGCGGCGTACGGAGACGAGCGCGTCCCGGTAGGCCGCCTGCTGCGCCGGGGCCGGCTCGTGGAAGACGTCCCGGATGACCGCGTCCATGACCAGGGCCCTGGCCCCCACCATCGCCCGGTAGTCCGCGACGGAGAACTGGTGCACCCGGAACCCGCGGTGCTGGTCGGATTCGAGGAGCCCCTGCGCCGACAGGTCGAACAGCGCCTCGCGGACGGGCGTCGCGGAGACCCCGTACTGCTCGGCGATCTGCTTGACGGTGAACTCCCGCCCCGGCAGCAGACGCCCGGCGAGCACCTCGTCACGCAGCGCGTCCGCGATCTGCTGCCGCAGGGTGCTGCGCGTGACGGCTCCGCTCGCGCACATGGCGCCCCTCCCCGGTTCGGTTCCGGGTCACCTTAGACCGGTGCCGGACCGGCCCGGAGCCCCGGAGGGGCCGCGACACGGCGAACCACGCCGCTATTCTCGTCCCCGTCCGGCGTGTTGTCGTACGGGGGAGGCCGCACACCATGGAGAAGCTCGGGTCCACCGACCCACAGCGCATCGGCGCCTACCGCTTGCTGGGGCGCCTCGGCGCCGGCGGCATGGGCCAGGTGTATCTGGCCCGCTCCGACCGCGGCCGTACGGTCGCGCTCAAGCTCGTACGCGAGGAACTCGCCGCCCAGCAGGAATTCCGCGACCGGTTCCGGCAGGAGGTACGGGCCGCACGCCGGGTGGGCTCGACCTGGACCGCGCCCGTGCTGGACGCCGACACCGAGGCCGACGTGCCGTGGGTCGCCACCGGCTATGTCGCGGGCCCCTCCCTCCACGCCACCGTCTCGGGCCGTCCGGGCACCTCGTCCGGGCCCGCCCCCGGCACGTACGGCCCCCTGCCGGAACGGTCCGTCCGCATCCTGGGCGCCGGTCTCGCGCACGCCCTGAAGGCCATCCACACGGCCGGCCTCATCCACCGCGACCTGAAACCGTCCAACATCCTCCTCACGATCGACGGTCCGCGCGTCATCGACTTCGGGATAGCCAGAGCCCTGGACACCGTCACCGACGGCGGTCTCACCCGCACCGGCGCACTGGTCGGCTCGCCCGGCTTCATGTCGCCCGAGCAGGTGCGGGGCGAGCGCGTGAGCGCGGCGAGCGACGTGTTCTGCCTGGGCTCGGTGCTGACGTACGCCTCGACCGGGCGGCTTCCCTTCGGCGCGGCTGCCAACGAGATGCACGCCCTGCTGTTCCGCATCGCGCAGGAAGACCCCGACCTGACCGGGGTGACGGCCGGCCTCGACGACCTGATCCGGGGCTGCCTCCACAAGGACCCGGAGGCCCGGCCTTCCACGGACGACATCCTTGCCCTGCTGGCGGACGGCGACAACAGCGCGGAGCCCTGGCTGCCGGGCGCGCTCATCGCCCAACTCGGCCGCCACGCCGTGGAACTGCTCGACTCGGAGGACCCGGAGGACGCGGTCCCGGCCGGGGCGGGACCGGCCGACGCGGGACCGGACGGCGCGGGACCGGGAAGCGGCGAGCTGGCCGACGCGGGACCGGGAAGCGGCGGGCCGGCGGACGCGGGACCGGGAAGCGGCGGGCCGGCGGACGCGGGACCGGGAAGCGGCGGGCCGGCGGACGCGCGGCCACAGGATGTCGAGCCACGGGACTCGGGGCCGCGGGACTCGGGGCCGCGGGCCGAGGGGCCGCAGGACTCGGTGCCACGAGACGCCGGGCCACGAGACGCCGGGCCACAGGCCACCGGGCCACAGGCCGCCGGGCCGCAGGACGCGGTGCCCCTGACCAAGTCGGCCCCGGCCGGAGCGGCGGCCGGCACCCCGCCCGAGCCCGCGCCCGGGTCCCCGCCCGAGTCGCCCACCGCGGTGCTTCCCGTGCCGCCCGCCGAGCCCTCGGGGGCGCCGCCCGCGTCCGTCCACGCGCTCCCCACCGCGATCGCCGCACCCGCACCCGGTCCCGCCGCTCCGCCACCGACCGGGCCGCCCCCGGCCATGACGCCGGCCCCCGGCTATGGCTACCCGCACCAGCCGGCCCAGCCGCAGCCCGCCCCGGGCTACGGCCACCCCCAGCAGCCCCACCAGGCCCCGGGCTACGGCCACCCCCAGCAGCCGCAGCCCGCCCCGGGCTACGGCCACCCCCAGCAGCCCCACCAGGCCCCGGGCTACGGCCACCCCCAGCAGCCCAACCCGGCCCCGGGCTACGGCTCTCCGCAGCAGCCGGCCCCGGGTCAGGGCTATCCCTACGGGTACCCGCAGCAGCCCGGTCTCGGCGCGACTCCCCCGTACGGTCCCGGCTACCCGGTCGGCGCCCCGCACCCGGCCCCCGCTCCGGAACCCGGCCGCCGCAGCCGCGGTTCGACCATCGCCCTGGTCGTCGTCGCCGTGCTGGTCGCGATAGGGGCCGGGGGCTCCGTCTACGCGCTCATGAACGACAAGGGCGGGACGCCCACGGCAAACCCCACCCACTCCACCGGCCCGTCCCCGACCGAGGACGTCGTCAGCTCCCCCTCCCCGGACGGCTCCCCCGACCCCTCGCCCAGCGACGACGGGCAGAACGGCGAGGAGGGCGGCGTCCCCGAGGGCTACCTCGGGTCCTGGTCCGGCAGCATCGACAACGCCACCGGCCACTCCACCCGTGAACTCGTCATCCGGCAGGGCGAGGTGGGCGACACCGTCCTCACCCTGACCGCCGAGGGCCCGCTGGCCACGGGCGGCACCTACCGCTGCGTCTTCGAGGCGCCGCTGACGGCCGAGGCCGCCGAGGGCGAGACGGTGGAGATCGGTCCGTCCACCGTGACGGAGGGCGAGCCCATGGCGTCCTGCACCCCCGGCAGCCCGACCACCCTCACCCTGCTCCCGGACGGCACGCTCAGCCGCGAGAACACATCCAGCGGCGAGAAGCTCACGTACACGAAGTCCGGCTGACGGACCGCACTCAGCCGCGTGACCGAAGCCGGGGCAGGCGGCCGGCGGGCCACGAAGTCCGGCTGACGGACCGCACTCGGCCGCGTGACCAAGGCCGGGCCGGGCGGGCGGCGGGCCCGGCGCCGCGTCCGTCCTCACTGGACCAGCGGCTTGACCGACATGAGCAGGTGCTGGTGGGCCGTGTCCCCCGCCCCGTCCGCCGCGGCCACCGCGTCCTCGTGGTCCCGGTGTCCGGTGATCATGGCGCGCTGGCCCCGGCCCATGAGCTGGAACCGGACGACCGGGCTGTCGAACGAGGCCAGCGCGTCCGTCAGGTACGAGGGGTTGAACGCCACCGTGATCTCGTCGGCGCCCGCGAGCTCGGCGGGCAGGCGCTGGGAGGCCACGTCGTCCTCGTATCCCGCCTGGAGCAGAACGGAGCCGGCGGCGAAGGCGAACTGGAGCGGACTGTCCCCGTCCGCCACCACCGCGACCCGCTTCACGGCCTCGACCAGCGGCTCGCGCCCGGTCACCGCCCTGACCGGGCCGTTCAGCACGAACAGCTTGTCGTGGCGCGGGAGCCGGCCGTCGAGCAGCCGGACCGTGGTACGCATGCCCTCCCGCTCGAAACCCGCCGAGCCGTTGTCCAGGGCCAGGCGGACCGGGCCGGGGCGGGCGCCGACGGAGCGGGCGATCTCGCTGAGCCGGCGGGCCGAGACGACGACGTCGGCCGTGACGCCGCGCTCCGCGGGGAGCCAGTCGAGCTTACGGACCGCGAAGCGGTAGCGGTCCGTGGCCGCGAGGGTCATCCGCTCGCCGTCGAGCCCGAGCCTGATGCCGGTGAGTGTGGGCAGGGTGTCGTCCCGGCCTGCGGCAACCGACACATCGGCGACGGCCGCCGCGAACTCCTGCCCGTCCACCGCGCCGAGGACATCGGGCAGCGGCGGCAGCGCCGGGTAGTCGTCCAACGGCAGGACCGACAGGCCGAATCCGGCGCCGCCGCCCGTCACCGTGAACCGCGACCCCTCGACCGCGCACTCCACCGCCCCCTCGGGCAGCACCTTGCACACATCGAGCAGGCGGCGGCCCATGACCAGGACCTTCCCGGGCCGTTCGGTCCGCGCCGCCACCTCGATACGGGCGGACGCCTCGTAGTCCAGGCCGGAGATGCTCAGCCTGCCGTCCGCCGCCTCCAGCAGCAGACCGCCCAGGACGGGCACGGGCGATCTGGTGGGCAGCACGCGAGCGGCCCAGGCGACGGCGTCCGTCAGCTCGCCGCGTTCGATCCGGAACTCCATCGTGGTGCCTCTCCCTCGTGCGCCGACCGCCTGCGGTCCCGACGATTTCGACGTTAGAGGCCACCACTGACAACGAGGTGGGGGACGCCTCCGGCCGCGCGGCCGGAGGCGTCCCCCACACGTGTGAATTCGTGGATCAGCAACTGAGGTTGGAGCCGGGCGTGGCGCCGAGGATCTGCACGAACGCCTGGTACTTGTCGATGCGGCTCTGGACCTGGGCGGGGTTGCCGCCGTTGCACTCGATCGAGCCGTTGATGGAGCGGATCGTCTCACCGAAACCCGCGCCGTTCACGATGGCGTTGTGGGCCGTCATGGTGCCGGGGCCGTTCTGGGTGTTCCAGTACCAGAGGCCGGTCTTCCAGGCCACGGCGGCGTCCTGCTCGACCAGGTAGGGGTTGCCCAGCAGGTCGATGCCGAGCGCGTCGCCCGCGGCCTTGTAGTTGAAGTTCCAGCTGAGCTGGATCGGGCCGCGCCCGTAGTACGCGGCCTGGCCCGCCGGACAGCCGTAGGGCTGGCCGCTGTCGCAGTAGTGCGGGTAGTTGGCGGTGTTCTGCTCGACGATGTACACGAGGCCGCCGGTCTCGTGGCTGACGTTGGCGAGGAAGGCCGCGGCCTCCTGCTTCTTGACGGTGTCGCTGCCCGTGTTGGCGAAGCCCGGGTAGGCGTCCAGGGCGGCGACCAGCCCGCTGTAGGTGTAGAAGGAGTTGCGGCCGGGGAACATCTGGTTGAACTGGGCCTCACTGACGACGAAGCCGGAGGAGGAGCCGGGGTCGCCCGGGTCCGTGCCGCCGCCGCTTCCGCAGGCGCCCTGGTCGGCCCAGACGTCGGAGCTGCCGGGGGTCTCGTTCTGCGTCCACCACTTGGCGGTCCAGTTGTGCCCGTTGTACGAGGCGGAGCCGCCGCCCGTGTAGACGGACGAGGCGTTCCAGGCGGCCGCGCAGTCGGCGGCCGACGCGGTCGTGGCGGGGAGTACGACGAGCCCTGCGACGACCACGCCCAGCGCGGCGAGCAGGCCCATGACACGTCGGAACATCTGCACACTCCTTCGGCGCGGCGCATCGCTGACCCGGTGCACCGCTGTGGGGGGTTCCCGTCACTCAAGCGCGCTTGGTCTGGACCTGTCAAGGTCTAGACCAACACTGACGGGGTTCCGAAGGTAAAACCTCGGGGCCCGTCCGCGATGCGGGATCGCGGTGGGCCCCGAGGTACCGATGTGACGTCAGCAGGTCAGCCCGGTCCCGGGGTTGACCCCGATGACACCGGTGATGTGCTCGTACTTGGCGACCCGCGCCTGCACCGAGGTGGGGTTGCCGCCGTTGCACTCCAGCGATCCGTTGAGCGACCGGATCGTCTCGCCGAAGCCGGCGCCGCCCACCATCGCCTCGTGCGAGGTCATGGTCCCGGGGCCGTTCTGGGTGTTCCAGTACCAGAGCGCGGTCTGCCAGGCGACCGACGGATCACGCTCCACCAGCCAGGGGTCGTTGAGCAGATCGAGGCCGAGCGCGTCCCCCGCCGCCTTGTAGTTGAAGTTCCAGCTGAACATGATCGGTCCGCGCCCGTAGTACGCGGACTGGCCCGCCGGGCAGCCGAACGGCTGGCTGTAGTCGCACTTGATCCAGTAGTTGGCCTCGTTGATCTCCTTCACGTACTGGAGGCCGACCGATTCGAAGTCGGCGTGCGTCAGGAACGCCGCCGCCTCCCGGCTCCTGGTCTGCTCGGTACCGGTGTTCGCGAACCGTGGGTACGCGTGCAGCGCGTCGATCAGGCCCTGGTACGTGTAGAAGGGGTCGCGGTCGGGGAAGATCTCGTTGAACTCCGCCTCACTGATGACGAAGTCGGAGACCCCACCCGTACAGGCACCCGCGTCGGCCCAGACGGTGGTGGCGCCCGGGTTCTCGTTCTGCGTCCACCACTTCGCGGTCCAGTTGCGGCCGTGGTGCGAGACCGTGCCGCCCGCCGAGTAGGCGGTCGAGGAGCTCCACAGGGGCGCGCACGAGGTGGAGCCGGTGGTTTCCGGGCCGGCCGGCGCGGCGGTGGCGACCCCGGGCAGGAAGGCCGCCGTCGCGATGACGGCGCTCAGTACGGTCAGAACGCTCTTGATGCGGTTCAGCGCTGCTCACTCCTTCGACAAGGACGGGCATGGCTCGCCGCGCACCCAAGGTGTGTCCGGCGAATGCTCGCGGGCCCACGAAGATCCGCCGGACAGACCCTGGCGGGGCGGGCCGTCCGGGCATCCCGACACCCAACCGCTGCTGGTCTGGACCTGTCAAGGTCTAGACCAGCAGCGGCCGCCCCCGCACGGACATGCCGGAGGGCCGGGGCGCGACCTCCGCCCCGGCCCTCCTCCGCGCCCGTGTGCCTACAGGAACGAGTTGATCTCGATGGTCTCGGTTCGGCCGGGGCCGACGCCGATCGCGGAGATCGGGGCGCCGGACATCTCCTCCAGCGCCTTCACGTACGCCTGCGCGTTCTTCGGCAGGTCGGCGAAGGTCTTCGCCTTGGTGATGTCCTCGGACCAGCCCGGGAGCATCTCGTAGACCGGCTTCGCGTGGTGGAAGTCGGTCTGGCTGTACGGAAGCTCCTCGACGCGCTTGCCGTCGATCTCGTATGCCACGCACACCGGGATCTGCTCCCAGCCGGTCAGCACGTCCAGCTTGGTGAGGAAGAAGTCGGTGAGGCCGTTGACCCGGGTCGCGTACCGCGCGATGACCGCGTCGAACCAGCCGCAACGGCGGTCACGGCCGGTGGTGACACCTCGCTCGCCACCGATCCGGCGCAGCGCCTCGCCGTCCTCGTCCAGCAGCTCCGTCGGGAACGGGCCGGCGCCGACGCGCGTCGTGTACGCCTTGAGGATGCCGATGACCCGGCTGATCTTGGTCGGGCCCACACCGGAACCGGTGCAGGCACCGCCCGCGGTCGGGTTCGACGAGGTGACGAAGGGGTACGTGCCGTGGTCGACGTCGAGCAGCGTGCCCTGACCGCCCTCGAAGAGGACGACCTTGCCCGCGTCGATGGCGTCGTTCAGGACGAGCGTCGTGTCGGCGACGTAGGGCTTGATCTGCTCCGCGTACTGGAGCATGTCCTCGACGACCTTGCCGGCCTCGATGGCGCGCCGGTTGAAGACCTTGGCCAGAAGCTGGTTCTTCTGCTCCAGGGCCGCCTCGACCTTCTGCTCCAGGATCGACTCGTCGTAGAGGTCCTGGACGCGGATGCCGACCCGGTTGATCTTGTCGGCGTACGTCGGGCCGATACCGCGCCCGGTCGTGCCGATCTTGCGCTTCCCGAGGAACCGTTCCGTCACCTTGTCGACGGTGACGTTGTACGGGGTGATCAAATGGGCGTTGCCGCTGATCAGCAGCTTCGACGTGTCCACGCCGCGGTCGTTCAGCCCACTCAGCTCGGAGAGCAGGACCGCCGGGTCGACGACGACACCGTTACCGATGACCGGGGTACATCCCGGTGACAGGATTCCGGAGGGGAGGAGATGCAGTGCGTACTTCTGGTCGCCGACGACGACCGTGTGACCGGCGTTGTTGCCGCCTTGGTAGCGCACCACGTAGTCCACGGATCCACCGAGGAGGTCGGTGGCCTTTCCCTTGCCCTCGTCACCCCACTGAGCACCGAGCAGCACAAGTGCGGGCACAGGCGTACACCCCTTCCGGGCGGGGCATGTCCAAGGTCAGGGGGCGTACGAAAACGCCGTACATGCCGTACGACGTTGTACGGCACAGCCTGAACCGTCGAACCGGGTGCCCCGGAATAGACGAAGCCCCTGGCGCAATAGCGCAAGGGGCTCTTGCACCAAGATGCTACCCGAGGAAGGACCGAGGTGTCGGCTGCCCAGCCCCCCGGTAACGGTGCGCCCCATCTGCTGGTGGTGATCGATCCGGTCGCCCGCCGGACGGACGGCGAGTCCGTCCGCATCGCCAAGGACGTGCTGAGCGCGGGCTCGCACGCCAAGATCTGTCTCCCGGACAGCCCCGGGGAGTTCGCCCGGGCCCTGTCCCGGCGGGGCGGCCGGCGGCCGGTGGTGATCGGCGACGACCGGGCGCTGCGGCGCGCGGTGTCCCTGCTGCACCGGGAGCGGGAACCGGCCATGAGCGCGCTCTCGCTGGTACCGGTCGGCACCTCGGCCGCCCTGGAACTCGCGCATTCGCTCGGCGTGCCGACGGGCGCGGTGGCTGCGGCGCGCACGGCGCTGGACGGGGCGGTGCGCCGGCTGGACCTGCTCGTCGACGACAGCGACGGCGTGGTCCTGGGGGCGCTGCGCATCCCTGCCCTGAACGGCGCCCCGGGCACGGGCACCGGCCGCTCGGGCATCACGGCCGTCTGGGACAGCTGCCGCTCCCTGGTCCGCACCCTCGTGCGCCCCGCGCCTCCGGAGCCGCCCGACGCGCCCCTGACGCACCGGCTCCGCGTGGAGGCGGACGGTGTCGTGCTGAACGACCTGGACCGCCCGGTCGCCTCGGTGACGGTGACCTCCGGGTCCGGTGACGACGGCGTGGCGGAGGTGACGATCGCCGCGCCGGACACCGCCCCGGTCATCGCGGAGGCCAAGGCCGTCACGGTCTCGGGGGCGGACTTCCGCTACCGGGCGGACATACAGGTGGGCGGACCGGTGCGGACGCGGACCTGGACGGTGCGGGCGGGGGCCTGGGGCTGATGCTTCCGGCGCGGTAGGCATCCCGGCGCTGCCCGCGCCGGGGCGGGCAGCGCCCCGGCGCGGGCAGCGCCCCGGCGCGGGCAGCGCCGGGGCTTCGGGCGCACGGCCGCCCCGTGGCCCGGCCCCACAGGTCGATGCCTCGTGCCCTCACAGCTCGACGCGCAGCTCCTTCACGCCCCTGATGACGTAGCCCGGGTTCCACTCCGGTTCCGCGGCCAGCCGCAGGCCGGGCGCCTTGCGCAGCAGCTCGCCGAAGGAGGCGGCGAGCTCGACGCGGGCCAGCGGGGCGCCCAGGCAGAAGTGGATGCCGGCGCCGAAGGTGATGTGCGGGTTGTCGCGGCGGGTGAGGTCCAGCGTGTCCGGGTCCGTGAAGCGGGCCGGGTCGCGGTTGGCGGAGCCGAAGAGCAGGGCCACCTCGGAGCCGCGCGGAATGACCGTTCCGTCGATCTCGATGTCGTCCAGGACCCAGCGCTCGAACATCTGGAGGGGCGTGTCGTACCGCATCAGCTCCTCCAGGGCGGACGGGAGCAGCCCGTGGTCGGCGCGCAGAGCGGCCAGCTGCTCGGGGTGGCGCAGCAGCGTCCACCAGCCGTTGACCGTGGTGTTGACGGTCGCCTCGTGCCCGGCGTTCAGCAGCAGGACGCAGGTGGAGACCATCTCCTGCTCGGTCAGCCGCTCGCCCTCGTCATGGGCGGCGACGAGCGCGGAGATCAGATCCGGGCCCGGGTTCGTACGCCGCTCCGCGATCAGCTCGCGCAGGTACGCGGAGAACTCCAGGGAGGCACGGACGGCGGCGCGGGCGGTCTCCTCGGAGGGGTTGAGCTCGAACATCCCGCAGATCGCGGCCGACCAGGGCCGCAGCGGCGCCCGGTCGGACTCCGGGATGCCCAGCATCTCGGCGATCACGGCGACGGGCAGCGGCTCGGCGACGGCCGAGAGCAGGTCGCCCCCGCCCTGCTCGACGAAGTCGTCGACGAGCCCGGCGGCCAGCCGCCGGACGGTCGGGACGAGCTGTTCGACGGTGCGCGGGGTGAACGCCTTGGACACCAGGCGCCGGATACGGGTGTGGTCCGGCGGTTCGAGGTCCAGCAGCCCCTGCCCGTTGAGCGTCTCGAACGGCTCGTGCTCGGGGGGCGGGGGCGTCCGGCCGAACTCCTCGTGTGTGAACCGGTGCAGATACGTCCGCCCCAGCCGCCGGTCGCGCAGCAGCGCGGACACGTCGGCGTAGTGCGGAATGAGCCACTGGTCGGTGGCCTCGAAGTAGTGCGCCCGGCCGGTGGCCCGCAGCTCGGCGTAGGCGGGGTACGGATCGGCGACGAACGCCGCCGACCAGGGGTCGAACGGGGCGGGAGAGGCGCTGGGCTGTTCCATGGACCGACGCTATCCGGCCACCCGCACCCGGGCCAGCCCCTGCCGTGTGCGGGTGCCCGGGGTCAGGAAGGGGTGACGAGGCGGGCCTCGTAGGCGAAGACCGCTGCCTGGGTGCGGTCGCGCAGGCCCAGTTTGACCAGGATGCGGCTCACATGGGTCTTGATCGTGGACTCGGCGACCACCAGGTGCCCGGCGATCTCCGCGTTCGACAGGCCCTGCGCGATGAGGACGAGCACCTCCGTCTCGCGTTCGGTGAGGTCGCCGATCCGGGCCAGGGCCGGGGGCCGCGGGGACGACGCCAGCTTGGAGAACTCGGTGATCAGGCGCCGGGTGACCGTGGGCGCGAGCAGTGCCTCGCCGGAGGCGACCACGCGGACGCCGTCGGCGAGTTGGCGGGCCGAGGCGTCCTTGAGGAGGAAGCCGGAGGCACCGGCGCGCAGGGCCTGGTAGACGTACTCGTCGAGGTCGAAGGTGGTCAGCACCAGTACCTTCGCGTCCGCGTCGGCGGCGACGATCTCGCGGGTGGCCTCGATCCCGTTGAGCTCCGGCATGCGGATGTCCATCAGCACCACGTCGGGCCTGAGCGCGGCGACCTGGGAGACCGCCTCGCGTCCGTTGACCGCCTCGCCGACGACCTCGATGCCCGGCATGGCGTTGAGCAGGACCGAGAAGCCCTCGCGGACCATCATCTGGTCGTCCACGATCAGGACCCGGATCGGGGCGGCGGGCGAGGTGGTCACACCTGCTCCACGGGGGTACCGGAGGTGCCGGAGGCCCCGGAGGCGGTCGGCTGGGCGGGGATGAAGGCCGTGACCTCGTAGCCGCCTTCCGCGGTGGCCTCGGCGGTCATCTCGCCGTTCAGCATCGCGACCCGCTCCCGCATCCCGGTGATCCCGTGCCCGGCCCCCGGTGACGGCTTCACCGGACCGGTCGGCGGCCCGTTGACGACGCGCAGCCCGAGCCCGCCCAGGACGTAGCCGATCTCGACCCTGGCGGTGGCGCCCGGCGCGTGCCGCAGGCTGTTGCTGAGCGCTTCCTGAATGATCCGGTACGCCGACAGCTCGACGCCCTGGGGCAGTTCGCGCACCGCGCCGGTCACCGCCTTCTCCGTCTCCAGGCCCGCTTCCCCCACGTTGGCGAGCAGCCTGTCGAGGTCGGCCAGGGTGGGCTGCGGGGCGTCCGGCGCCTCGTAGTCGTCGGCCCGTACGACGCCGAGGACCCGGCGCAGTTCGGTGAGGGCGGCGACGGCGTTCTCCCGGATCGTGACGAAGGCCTGCTCCAGCTCCGGCGGCGGGTTCTCCACCCGGTACGGGGCGGCCTCGGCCTGGATCGCGACGACCGACATGTGGTGGGCGACCACGTCGTGCAGTTCGCGGGCGATCGTGGTGCGCTCCTCCAGCAGCGTGCGCCGGTCGCGCTCGACGGCGGTCACGGTGCGCTGCACGGTGACCTCGCGCTGCGCCTCCCGCCGGATCTGCACCAGGCTCACCAGGAGCAGCGCGAACGCCGAGGCCACCGCCATGGCCGCGGTGGCCGCCCCGCCGCCCGCACCGGCGACGCCCTCGACGAGGAGGCCCAGCAGCAGCGTGAGCACCCACATCCGGGCGGCGGTGCGCGGCCGGGTCCTGGCCGCGACGACGGTCAGCACCACCAGGTGGGAGAAGAAGAGGCTCGGCCCCCACGGTTCGTTGCTGCCTTGCACGATCACGGTCACCGGTGTCAGCGCCATCGATACCCAGAACGCCCCGACCGGCCTGATCAGGGTCATCGCCACACAGGCGGCGGGAAGCAGCCCGGCCAGCAGGACGCCGGCGTTGCCGGTGGCGGCGAATCCGGCCAGGAAGGTGATCAGCGCGGCGAACAGCACCAGCGCGTGCGGGGCCCAGGCGAAACCGGCCCCGATCCGCTCCGGCAACCGCCTGGTCAACGGCCCGTCGGTGCGCATCGGCGCCATCGGCCGGTAGGCGAACGGGTCCTGGAAGAGATCCTGCCGCATATCGCCGATGGCGCCGGCGGCGATCCGGAGCTCCGGGCTTCTGGTCTTGGTCTCGGTCACGCCTCCACGGTAGGCGGGGCGGCGGGCCGGGTCGTCAGCAGTGATGCGGATTCCCGCCCGTCCGTCGCAAGTACTACGCGACCACCGCGCAGACCTACCAGGCGAGCTGGGCGATCTCCTCGGCGACCACCGCGCAGGCGTCGGCGGCCGGGTCGACCAGCGGGAAGTGCCCGACGTCCGGCAGCAGCGTCAGCCCCACCGTCTCGCCCTCCTTCGCCGCCGCGTCCACGAACGCCTCGGAGACGGCCGCCGGAACCGTTAGGTCCGCGGTCCCCTGCACCACGACCGTCGCGATCCCGGTGGGCAGGAGCCGGGCCGGGTCGGCGTACGCGCTCCGCTCGGCGAAGTCCTCCGCCGGCCCCAGGAGCTGCCCGATCGCTCCCGAGCACACGTCGAGCGCGACCGCGGAGGCGAAGTCCGCGATCGGCGCGAGCGCCACCACACCCCGCAGCGCGGGCGGCCTCGGCAGCCGCCACGGCGAGCCCTCCGGCAGGACGTGCCGGGCGGCGGCCCACAAGGCCAGATGCCCGCCCGCGGAGTGCCCGGTGACGACGATCCGGCGGCCGTCGGCCGCGGGCAGCTCCCGCGCCAACAGCTCCGGCAGCGCGTCCATCGCGGCGGCCACGTCGTCGAAGGTCTCCGGCCAGCGGCCCGCGACCGGGCCGGAGCCGCGCTGCTGCGGAAGCTCGCTGCCGCGCCGGTACTCGACACTGGCGACGGCGAACCCGCGCCGGGCCAGGAAGTCCGCGAACGGCGACATATGGGCCCGGTCGTACGGGCCACGCCATGCGCCGCCGTGCAGGACGACCACGACGGGCGCGCCGGTGCGCCCCTCGCGCGGGGCGTAGAAGTCGATGACCTGGTCCGGGTGGCTGCCGTAGGCGGCGGACGCGTCGGGGGCGACGGACGGATGCGAGAACGCCGACTCGGTCTCGGCGGCGTCCCGGTCGCGCTCGGCAGAATCCGACATGCTGCTCCCACCCTCACTGTCACCCGGCCAACTGGCCTGACCTGCGGGGACGGTACCAGTACGGGAGTCCGGCACGCCCACCGGGAATCGACGCCGGGGACCACCGTGTACGAAGCGGGACGGACGCCTCCGCGCGCCCTCCGTTACCCCCTCCGCGACCCGTGCCGAATCGGGCGCGACGCCGTCCGTTACCCCCTCCGCGACCCGTGCCGAATCGGGCGCGACGCCGTCCGGCGACCGGGGCGAGCCGGTCACCGGACGGATGCGGCAGCCTACGCCGCCGGGGCGCCCAGAACCTCCGCAAGCACCCGCGCCGCGCGTTCCGCGTCGGCGAACCCCACGTACAGCGGTGTGAAACCGAACCGCAGCACATCGGGCCGGCGCAGGTCGCCCACGACACCGCGTGCGATCAGCTCGGCCATCACGGGCTCGGCGTCCTCGCACCGCAGCGCGACCTGGCTGCCGCGCTCCCGGTGGGCGGCCGGGGTGACCGAGGTGACCCGGCCCTCGGGGGCGTACGCCTCGACGCACTCCAGGAAGAAGTCCGTCAGCGCCAGGGACTTGGCCCGTACCGCGTCGATCCCGACCCCGTCCCAGACGTCGAGGGAGGCCTCCAGCGCCAGCATGGACAGGATGTCGGGGGTGCCGACCCGGCCCCGGACGGCGCCCTCGGCCGGGCTGTAGCCGGGCGTCATCGCGAACGGGTCGGCGTGCGACGTCCACCCCGGCAGGGGCGAGTCGAAGGCCGCCTGGTGCCGCTCGGCGACGTACAGGTACGCGGGCGAACCGGGGCCGCCGTTGAGGTACTTGTACGTGCAGCCCACCGCCAGGTCCACGCCGTGCTCGTCCAGACCGACCGGGAGAGCCCCCGCGCTGTGGCACAGGTCCCAGACGGCCACCGCGCCGGCGGCCCGTACCGCGGCGGTGAGCCCCGGCAGGTCGTGCAGCCGGCCCGAGCGGTAGTCGACGTGGTTGAGCAGGACGGCGGCGGTACGCGGACCGAGCGCGTCCGGGACGTCGGCGGGGGCGACCGGGACGATCCGGTGCCCGGTCATCCGGGCCGCCGAGGCCGCGATGTAGCCGTCGGTGGGGAAGGTGTGCGCGTCCACCAGGATCTCGTCGCGGTCCTTGGGTGCCAGCCGGGTCGCGGCGACGAGGGCCTTGAAGACGTTCACGCTGGTCGAGTCGCCGACGACGACCTGGCCCGCGGCGGCCCCGACGATCGGGGCGATGCGGTCACCGATCCGCTCGGGCGCCGTCCACCAGCCGCTCTCGCTCCAGGACCGGATGCGCAGCTCGCCCCACTCGCGGGTGAGGACCTCCTGCACCCGGGCGGGCACGTGGCGCGGCAGCGCGCCGAGCGAGTTGCCGTCCAGGTAGACGGTGTCGTCGAGGGTGAACAGCTCGCGCAGCGGCGCCAGGGCGTCGGCGGTGTCGAGCGCCTGTGCGCGCTCCCGGAGGTCAGACATGGCTGCGGGCCGTCCAGAGCTCGGGGAACACGTTCTTCGTGGCGCGCTTCTCCAGCCAGGCCACCCCGGCCGAGCCGCCGGTGCCGGTCTTGGAGCCCATGGCCCGCCGGGTCGCGAGGAGGTGGTCGTTGCGCCATCGCCACACCAGCTCGCCCACATCGGTGAGCACCTCGCCGAGGCGGACCAGCTCGTCGTTCTGGTCCGGGTTGGCGTAGATCGCGGTCCAGACGGCCTCGACCTCGGGCGACGGCTCGTACTTCCGGGTCAGGTCCCGGCCGAGCACGGCCTCGGGGATCGCGTGACCGCGCCGGGCGAGCAGGGCGAGCGCCTCGTCGTACAGACCGGGCTCGCCGAGCGCCTTCTCCAGCTCCGCGTGGACGCGGGGCGCGCCCCGGTGCGGCACGAGCATGGACGCGGACTTGTCGCCGAGCAGGAACTCCATCCGCCGGTACATGGCCGACTGGAAGCCGGAGCCCTCGCCGAGCGAGGACCGGTAGGAGTTGAACTGGGCGGGGGTGAGCTGGGCGAGCGGCGTCCAGGAGGCGTTCAGCGCCTCCAGCTCGCGCAGGGACCGCTTCAGCGCGTCCTGCGCGACGTCGAGCCGGTCCCCGCGCATCGCGTGCGCGGCGGTCTCCCACTCGTGGACGATGACGGTGAACCACAGCTCCATGACCTGGGTGGTGACCAGGAAGACCATCTCGCCGGGGTCGTCCGAGCGGAGCTGCTGGAGATGGGTCAGGACATCCGCCTGGACGTAGTCCTCGTACGGAGTCGTTCCCGCGAAGTCGAGGTGCGGGGTCTGCGCACCGGTGGCTTCGGGGTCGGGGTGAATCGACGACATCGCTGTCTCCTCGACACGAGCTTCCGGGTAGCGGTCCGCCCCTTCCGTGAGGTGGTGGAGCTCCGGTCCCCTGTCCGCATCCTAAACGCCGCCCCCGGGGACGCGCAGGCCCCGCGGGCGCGGGTGCGCGCTCGCGGGGCCTGCGGTACGGGGTCGGGTCAGCCGAGGGTTTCGGCGGCGGTCGGCGAGGAGTCGCGCAGGAAGGTCGCGCAGCGCTCGTACTCCTCCTGCTCGCCGATCGCCTGTGCGGCCCGCGCGAGGGCGTGCAGGGCCCGCAGGAAGCCGCGGTTCGGCTCGTGCTCGAACGGTACGGGGCCGTGGCCCTTCCAGCCGGCCCGGCGCAGCGCGTCGAGACCGCGGTGGTAGCCGGTGCGGGCGTAGGCGTACGACTCGACGACCCGGCCGCCCTCGAACGCCTCGTCGGCGAGCTGCGCCCAGGCCAGCGAGGAGGTCGGGTACTTCGCGGCGACGTCGGCGGGCGCGGTGTCGGCGGCGAGCAGTTCGCGCGGCTCCGGGTCGTCGGGCAGGTGGGTCGGGGGAGGGCCCCCGAGCAGGTTCTCGTGGATCGACATGCATCCAAGTGTGCCTGGCCCCGGCGCCCCTTCAAGCCCGCCCTTCAAGCCCGCCCTTCAAGCCCGCCCTTCAAGCCCGCCCTTCGAGCCCGCCCTTCAAGCCCGCCCTTCGAGCCCGCGCTTCGAGCCCGCGCTTCGAGCCTCTCCGGCGGCTGTGCCCTCCGGCGGCTTTCCCTTCAAGCCCCTCCGGCGATTGAGGAGCGGGGTCCGGGGCAGAGCCCCGAAACCGGCCGCAGCCGCGCCCACACCGCCGCTACGCGGCGCCCCGCACCGCCTCCACGCCCCGGATCAGCGCCGCGAGCCCCGCCTCCACCTTGCTCCGCGGGCACCCCACGTTCAGCCGCACGAAGCCCTCCGCCCCGTAGGTGCTCCCAGGCATCACCGCGACGCGTTCGCGTTCGATCAGCACCCGCTGAAGCGCCTCGTCGTCCTCGACTCCCGCGCGCCGCAGATCGATCCAGGCCAGGTACCCGGCCTGCGGAGGCTCCCACTCCAGGGCGGGGAACGCACCGTTCAGCCGCTCGGCGACGAGAGCCAGATTCTCCGCGACGTACGCGCGTACCGCGTCCAGCCACGCCCCGCCCTCCCGGTACGCGGCGATGTGCGCGGTCAGCGAGAGCACCGCCGGGGACGCCAGGCCCTCCGCCGTCTCCATCCGGCGCAGGAACTCCGTCCGGTCCTCCGGCCGCCCGATGAGGCCGTACGAGCCGGTCAGCGCCGGGAAGTTGAACGCCTTCGAGGCCGAGGTGATCACCGCCCAGCGACCGTCACCGCCCACCCGGGTCCACGGCACGTGCGGCCGCCCGTCGTGCACGAAGTCCGCGTGGATCTCGTCGCTGATCACGGCCACCCCGTGCCGTGCGGCGAGCGCCGCCATCTCGGCGAGCTCGGCCTCCGTCCACACCCGCCCCGACGGGTTGTGCGGCGAGCACACCACGAGGACCGTGCTGTCCGGCCGCGCGAGCTCACGCTCCAGCGCGTCCGTGTCCCCCAGCGGCACACCCCGCAGCTCCCGCCCGAGCCCGGTGACCGCCTTGCGGAAACCGTCGTACGTGGGGGTGTGCAGGACCACCCCGTCCCCCTCGGCCGTCCACATCTGGAGCAGCTGGGAGAGCTGGCTGAGCACGGAGGGTGCGTACACCAGCCGGTCCGTGTCGATCGTGGTGCCGTACCGGGTCGCGTACCAGTGGGCGATGGCCGACCGGAAGTCGTCCTGCCGCCAGTCCGTGTAGCCGAACACGCCGTGGTCGAGCCGGGCCCGCAGGGCGGCCAGCACCTCGGGGGCCGTCTCGAAGTCCATGTCGGAGATGGTGAACGGCAGCAGCCCGTCCACCCCGAACCGGTCCGCGACCCCGTCCCACTGGACGCACCAGGTTCCGCGGCGGTCGATGACGGTGTCGAAGTCGTAGGACGTGCTCACAGCTGTTCCCTCGGATCGTGCGTGCCGGACACGGACATGCCGTGGGCCCGGCACCCCGAGGGGGTTGCCGGGCCCACGCCACACATCCGTACGGAATTACTTCAGCTTGGTGCCGGTGGACCGCAGGTTGGCGCAGGCCTCCGTGACGCGCTTGGCCATGCCGCCCTCGGCGGACTTGCCCCAGCTGCGCGGGTCGTAGACCTTCTTGTTGCCGACCTCGCCGTCGACCTTCAGCACACCGTCGTAGTTGCTGAACATGTGGTCCACGATCGGGCGGGTGAAGGCGTACTGGGTGTCGGTGTCGAGGTTCATCTTCACGACGCCGTTCTCCAGCGCGGTGGAGATCTCCTCGGCGGTGGAGCCGGAGCCGCCGTGGAAGACGAAGTCGAACGGGGAGGTCTTGCCGTACTTGGCGCCGACACCTTCCTGGAGGTCCTTGAGGAGCTCCGGACGCAGGACGACGTTGCCCGGCTTGTAGACGCCGTGCACGTTGCCGAAGGAGGCGGCCAGCAGGTAGCGGCCCTTCTCGCCCAGGCCGAGCGCCTCGGCGGTGCGCAGCGCGTCGTCGACGGTCGTGTAGAGCTCGTCGTTGATCTCGTGGGTGACGCCGTCCTCCTCGCCGCCGGTCGGGGTGATCTCGACCTCAAGGATGATCTTGGCGGCGGCGGCCTTGGCCAGCAGCTCCTGGCCGATGGCCAGGTTGTCGGCCAGCGTCTCGGCCGAGCCGTCCCACATGTGCGACTGGAACAGCGGGTTGAGACCCTTGGCGACGCGCTCGGCGGAGACGTCGAGCAGCGGGCGGACGTAGCCGTCCAGCTTGTCCTTCGGGCAGTGGTCGGTGTGCAGCGCGACGGTGATGTCGTACTTGGCGGCGACGATGTGCGCGAACTCGGCCAGCGCGACCGCGCCCGTGACCATGTCCTTGTTGTACTGGCCGCCCAGGAACTCCGCGCCGCCGGTCGAGATCTGAACGATGCCGTCGCTCTCGGCCTCCGCGAAGCCACGCAGGGCAGCGTGCAGGGTCTGGGTCGACGTCACGTTGATGGCCGGGTAGGCGAACTTGCCTGCCTTCGCCCGGTCGAGCATCTCGGCGTAGACCTCGGGGGTTGCGATGGGCATCTGTCCGCTCCTTGGGATGTGCGGGTGTGCGTTGCTGGGTCCCTGACCTGGGGGCGACGTCATCGTCGCCCCCATCTTCCCAGACTCCGGTCCCGGCTCCACCCGGCGGAGTCCCCCAGCGTTCACGGCCCCGGTTCGCAGAGGTACGACAAAGGCGGTCGGTTTCACGTGAAACCGACCGCCTTCGCGGAGAACCGCAGGTCACCCCAGGCCGAGGTCCGAAACCGTGTACACGTGGACGTACGGGAGGCCCGCCTCGGCGATGGCCGGAGCCGCACCGCGCTCCACGATCACGGCGACGGCGACCACCTCGCCGCCCGCCTCGCGCACGGCCTCGACTGCGGTCAGCGGCGAGCCGCCGGTCGTCGAGGTGTCCTCCACGACGAGGCAGCGCCGGCCCTTGACGTCCGTGCCCTCGATCCGGCGCTGCATCCCGTGGGCCTTCTGCGCCTTGCGGACGACGAAGGCGTCCAGCTCCTGGCCACGGGCCGCGGAGGCGTGCAGCATCGACGTCGCGACCGGGTCGGCGCCCAGCGTCAGACCGCCCACGCAGTCGTAGTCCAGCTCCGCCGTAGCGTCGAGCATGACCTGACCGACGATCGGAGCGGCCTTGCCGTCCAGCGTGATGCGGCGCAGATCGATGTACCAGTCGGCCTCCAGGCCGGAGGAGAGCGTCACCTTGCCGTGTACCACGGCCTTGTCCTTGATCTGCTGGAGCAGCTCAGCGCGTACGTCAGTCATGGCTACGAGGATAAGGCGCCCGCTTCCGGCCGGTGTCCGGGCTCGGAGCCAGTGCCGGAGCTTCCGAGCGCCGGCGCCGACGCCTCCGAGCCGGTACCGACGCTTCGCAGGCGGCTCCGCACTCCGAGCCCGTGCCGACGCTTCGGAGGCGGCCCCGTGCTCAGACCCGGTGCCGACGCTTCGGAGGCGGCCCCGTGCTCAGAATCGGCGCCAACGCTTCGGAGGCGGCCCCGTGCTCAGAGTCGGCGCCAGCTCCACGTGGTCGCGATCTCCAGCGGATCGACCGGGGTGACATAACGCGGGGCGGTGTTCAGCCCGTTCGGCGGGCCGGACTGCGGTTCCACGCAGACCGCCTCGTCCTGCTCGTCGTAGATCACGACCCACTCGGACCGGCTCTTCACGGTCAGCGCCAGCCGCTGCGGCCAGGTGAGGGTCACGTCGACGCCGTCCGGCATCCCGAAGCAGTCGTCCCACGGCCCGGCCGACGGCGGAATCCGGCGGCCGGTCGGCAGATGGTTCTCGCCGCGCTCCTCCTGCCAGGCGGCGTCGAAGTCGATCCGGACCTCCTCGCCGCTGTCGAGGCGGCGGCGGAACCACGGGTGCCAGCCCGCCTGCGCCGGGAAGGAGTCCCCGTACGTCTCGATGCCGAAGGCCAACGTGAGGGAGTCCTCGGCCAGTTCGAAGGTCTGGGTCACCCGGCCCGGGTACGGCCAGGGGTCGGTCAGGTCGTAGTAGAACGACGCCTGCGTATCGCTCTCCAGCGCGGTGTGCCACGCCGTGTCACGGCCGGTGCCGTGGATGGCGTGCGGCGGGGCGGTCAACGGCAGTTGGTGCAGGACACCGCCGTCGCGGAACTGTCCGTTCTCGGTGCGCCCGCACCACGGCACCATCGGGAAGCAGCCGTACCGCTCCCCCTGCCGCAACAGTTCGGTGCCGCCGATCCGCAGGCTGCTGATACGGCAGCCGTTGGCGGGGTTCACGGTCAACTCTGTGTCGCCGACGGAGAGCCGGACGTCCTTCTCGCTGCTGCTCACAGGACGAGCCTACTGGCGCCGCTACCTCCGGCGCCGCAAGGCCCGGCTCACGACCACCGCCGAGGCGAGGGCGAGCGCGGCGGCCGGGGCGACCCAGCGCAGCGTGGCACCCGCGCCGCCCGCGTCGGGCGAGGGCACCGGTGAGTACCGGCCGCGCGGCGGGGCATGGTCGACCTCCTCGGCGCTGCGCCCGATCATGGTGCGCCGGGCGTGCGCGGCCTCGGCCGGCGGCTCGTCCGGGACGGTGAACTCGATCCCGGCGACCGGGTCCAGCGACGACGGCGGAATCGGGGCGTCGAACACGGACTCGCCCTCCGCCGACTGCTCCCCGTCCTGCTCCCCCGGCTGCTCCCCCCGCTGCTCTCCGCCGGGCGCCTCGTCGGCGGCGGCCTCGTGCGTGGGCAGGACCTCGTCGGCGCCGCCCAGCGGCCCGGACGCGGTGATCGGGGAGCCGGCCGAGGGCTCGGGGCCGGTCTGGTCCGCCTCCTCGGCGGCCTCCTCAAGGGCCTGCTCCACAGCTTCCCCGACAGCCAGCTCGTCCGCCGAAACGGCGGCCGCGCCCGGATCACCCGCGTCCCCGCCGGAAGCCTCACCACCCGGCGCCTCGCCGCCGGCCACCCCATCCCCCGCAGCCTCGCCACCCGAGCCACCCGGCGCCTCGCCACCCGAACCACCCGAACCGCCCGGCGCCTCGCCACCCGAACCACCCGAACCGCCCGAGGACTCCCCGTGCGCGGCCAGCGACTCCGTCACCAGCTGCTGCGCGAACCGGTCCAGCAGCCGGTGGGCCGTAGACAGCGCGGCCGCCGGTTCGAGGTCCCGCAGGCGCCCCTCCCCGCTCACCGTGCCGTCGAAGGCGATCGACGTGCCCTCGTCGCCCTCCGTCAGCCGGAGGGTCAGCGTCAGCTTCGCCGAGCCGCCGCCCCGGGCCTCCGCGCCCTCACCCTCCACCAGGACGGCGTACGCGGAGTCCA
Source organism: Streptomyces sp. A0958 (assembly GCF_004795035.1). Lineage (GTDB taxonomy): Bacteria > Actinomycetota > Actinomycetes > Streptomycetales > Streptomycetaceae > Streptomyces. The sequence continues at coordinate 70,062 of NZ_SSBK01000024.1, read as the reverse complement.
CGTCCGGGTCGTCCGGCAGTGGGGTGAGGCGCAGCGTGCCCCGGTAGGTGATGGTGTGGCCGCCCGCCCGGATTCTGAGCCGGCCGGCCAGCGGGCCCGTCGACGCGTCGGCGTCCTGCTGAAGCCCGGGGACGCAGCGGGCGACCCGGACGGGATCGCCCAGCGTCCGCCGCAGGGCCGGGACCGGAACCGGAACGAACACCTCATGCTCCATGGAAACCGAGCCTACTCAGCCCCGGCCGTCGCGTCAGCGCTTCCGCACCCGCAGCCGCCCGGGACCGCCCGCCGGATGGCTCACCGCTCCTCCCAGTAGCGCGGGTGCACCAGCGTCGACGGCTCCAGCCCGGACAGCCGCCCGGCCTCCGCCCTGCGCCCCGCGTCCAGCAGCCCCGGCAGGGTCAGGGAGCGCAGCGCGGGCGCCCGCGGGTCCAGGCCGAGACCGGGCCGCGCGGTCGCCGCGGCCAGCAGGAACCCCCAGCCGTGGTTTCCGTCCGTGCCGCCCGGGGCCCGGTTGGGGCCCACCGCGTAACCCGAGCAGCGCCCGCTGACCCGATAGGGGCGCGGACGCAGTCCGGCCGCCCGCATCGACGCGTCGACCGTCCAGTACGTGCGCGGCCGGCCGACGGGCGGGCCGCCGTGCACCACCACACGGCCGCCCGGCGCCAGGGCCTCGGCGACCAGGCCGTAGAACTCCGCCGAGTACAGCTTCGTGCTCGCCGAGATCCCCGCGTCCGGCAGATCGGAGATCACCACGTCGTAGCGCCCGTGGGCCGTGCGCAGCCAGGTGAACGCGTCGCCGGTCACGGTCGTCACCCGGGGATCGTCCAGCGCGTGCCCGTTCAGCGCGGAGAGCGCGTGGTCCGTACGGGCCAGTCGGGTGACGGTGGGGTCCAGCTCCACCAGCGTCACGCTCCGCACGTCCGGGTAGCGCAGCACCTCCCGCGCCGCCAGCCCGTCGCCGCCGCCCAGGATCAGCACCCGGGCGTGCGTCCCGTTCATCGCCGGGTGCACCAGCGCCTCGTGGTAGCGGTACTCGTCGCGCGAGCTGACCCGCAGCCGCCCGTCCAGATAGAGGTCCAGGGAGCTGCGGCCCGCACCGGTCAGCACCACCTCCTGCACATCGGTCTGCACGGCGACCCGCACCTGGTCCCCGTAGACCGCGCGCCGCGCCGCCCGCTCGAAGTCGTCGGCCAGCATCGCGGCCGCGGCCAGCACGGCGATCACCGTCACGTTGGCGGCGATCAGCAGCCACCGGGACCGGGCCGGGACGTCCCGCCGGAACACCCACAGCACCAGCGCCCCGCCCGCCGCCGCGTTCACCGCGCCGGTCAGCAGGGCGCCGGTGAGCTGCCCGAGCACCGGCAGCAGCAGGAACGGGAAGGCCAGCCCGCCGACGAGCGCCCCCACGTAGTCCGCGGCGAAGAGATCGGCGACGGCCCCGCCCGCGTCCTGCCGGTCCACCCGCTGGATCAACGTCATCAGCAGGGGGATCTCCGCACCGATCAGGATGCCGATCGTCAGCGAGAACCCGACCAGGGCGTACCGCGACTCCCCGAACCAGGCGAACGACGCGTAGAGCACGAGCGCCGAGAAGCCACCGACCAGGGCGAGCGCCGCCTCGATCAGCCCGAAGCCCACCGCGGCCCGGCTGCGTAAACGTTTCGCGAGCAGCGAGCCGATCCCCATCGCGAACACCATCACGGACAGCACGACGGACGCCTGGGTGACCGAGTCACCGATCAAGTAGGAGGCGAGTGCGACCAGTTCGAGCTCGTACACCAGTCCGCAGGCCGCGCAGACGAAGACGGCCGCCAGCACGAGATACCGACCGGTCCTCGGCCGGACGGGAAGCCGCGCCGCGCCCCCTCGCAGCGACACATGCTGGTCGATCATGCCGCGAACGCTACGTCACTGATCCGTCGCCGCTTGTCACCCACAAGTGTGTAACCGGCGCACCCGCGGCGAAGCCGGCGCCCGTCACAGCGCCGCCGCAGGCATGCGCACGCCCACCCGGGTCCGCGTCACCACGAGCTGCCCCTCCTGCGGGTACGCGTGCCAGGTGCGCCACCGCACCTGGCCCTCGGTCCGCTGGGCGAGCATGGCGGTGAAGGCGTGCGGGCTGCCCGGGAACGTACCGGCCAGGCCGTGGGGGTGGTCGGCGACGAGCGCCAGCAGCTCCTGGGCGCGGCCGGCGAAGGAGCCCGCGCCGAGGGTCTCGACGCGGGCAGCGAACTCGTACTCCCAGTCGCCGATGCGTTTGGCGACGCCCAGGGGCAGCGGGGTGCTGCTGCCGGGCATGCAGGCGACGGTCTCGGAGCAGCTGCCGTGCTCCTCCTCCAGGAGGACCTGGTGGGAGGCGCCGAGCAGCCGCAACTGCATCGTGGCGCCCGCGAGCTGGAGGTCGAGGACGGCCAGCGCCGGGAGCGGTTCACGCCCCAGCGCCCAGGCGAGATCGGCGGCACGGGTATCGGAATAGGCCGTATGAAGGGTCGTGAGCATGGGTCGGCTCCGCAAACACGCATGGACACATGGACAGGGGACGCCCCCGCGTCGTGCGCGTGGGAGGTGGGAAGCGCCCGATCAGGTCCAACTGGGGTCCGAGGGCTGGATGTTCTCTCCACCGAGGGAATCACGAACTACGCCGCACTCACAGCGTTTTTGCCCAACTTGCCGGGGTTTCCATCCCCCCGGGGGCCTTCCGCTCATCTGTTCACCGCAGACGCGCCGTAGGGCCCAACAAAAAGGTGCCCGGCGGGACTTGGGGCGCGCAACGCACGTCCCGCCGGGCACCTCGCGGATCAGCTGCCCCGTGTCAGCTGCCTCCGCCGCATCCGCCCCCGCCGCCGCAGGAGGAACCCCCGCCGCACGAATGGCCGCCTCCGCAGGAATGGCCACCGGAGTGGCCACCGGAATGACCGCCCGAGTGGCCGCCCGAGTGGCCGCCGCTGCCGCAGGACGAGCCCCCGTCCGCGCCACCGGCCCACCAGCTGCCCCCGGCCGTCCCGCCGCCCACCACTCCGCGCCGCCTGCCGCGAACCGGCGTACGCCCCTGCCCGCCGGCCCCCGCCGGCTTCGCCACGAAGGCCACGAAGGCCACGAGGCCCACGACCAATACGACCGGGATCACCCAGACCACGACACCACGCATGACCTCACGTCCTTCCGTCCCCCGAAGCGAGGCCCCCGCTCCGCGCCGGTTCCGGCGTGGAGGGGAGATGCCCTCGCCCCGGCGGGCCCAAAGCAGACTTGAGCAACTCCAGAGCTTGCGCGCAGGATGACGGTCATGACACAGGGACGACCGCTGCTCAACCGCCGCCTCGCCGAGTTCGGCACGACGATCTTCGCGGAGATGTCCGCGCTGGCCGTCCGCACCGGAGCCATCAACCTCGGCCAGGGCTTCCCGGACACCGACGGCCCCGAGGAGGTCCGCGAGGCCGCGGTCCGCGCCCTGCGCGCCGGGCAGGGGAACCAGTACCCGCCCGGCCCCGGCGTCCCCGAGCTGCGCACCGCGATCGCCGCCCACCAGCAGCGCCGATACGACCTGGCCTACGACCCCGACACCGAGGTCCTGGTCACCGCCGGCGCCACCGAGGCCATCGCCGCATCACTCCTGGCGCTCCTGGAGCCCGGTGACGAGGTCATCGCGCTGGAGCCGTACTACGACTCGTACGCCGCCTGCATCGCCATGGCGGGCGCCACCCGCGTTCCCGTCACCCTGCGTCCCGACACCTCGTCCGGCACCTACCGGCTGGACCTGGACGAGCTGCGCGCGGCCGTCACCCGGCGTACCCGGCTGCTGCTGATCAACACCCCGCACAACCCCACCGGCACCGTCCTGACCCGCGAGGAACTTGGCGCGATCGCCGAGCTGGCGTGCGAGCACGATCTGCTGGTCGTCACCGACGAGGTCTACGAGCACCTGGTGTTCGAGGGCGAGCACCTGCCGCTGGCCGGCTTCCCCGGCATGCGCGAGCGCACGGTCACGATCTCGTCCGCCGGCAAGACGTTTTCGTTCACCGGATGGAAGATCGGCTGGGTCACCGGGAGCCCCGAGCTGGTGACGGCGGTCCGCTCGGCGAAGCAGTTCCTGACGTACGTCTCCGGCGGGCCCCTCCAGTACGCCGTGGCCGAGGCGCTGCGGCTGCCCGACCGCTTCTACGAGGAGCTGCGCGCGGATCTGCTGGCCAAGCGGGACCTGCTGTGCGCCGGTCTCACGGAGGCCGGGTTCGCGGTCTACCGCCCGGCCGGCACGTACTTCGTCACCACCGACATCCGCCCGCTCGACGCGTCCGGCGACGGGATCGCGTTCTGCCGGGCGCTGCCGGAGCGGTGCGGTGTGGTGGCCGTCCCCAACGCCGTCTTCTACGACCACCGGGACCAGGGCGCGCCCTTCGTCCGCTTCACGTTCTGCAAGCGGAAGGGTGTGTTGGAAGAGACGGTTACCCGCCTCAAGCGATTGGCGGTCTGACAGGGGGCGCGAAAAGAGCGCCGCCGGTTCGCTTCGGGGTGCGGGACCTGCTCAAGCCCCGCTCCCGAAGTGATCACGGTTCACTCGGTGTCTTTGGGATGTCGCGGGGAGGCGTACACGAGGATCACGGTGGAAGTCTCCGGGCTGACCAGGTAGCGCACTCGACCACCGCTGGTGACCTCGTACTCCCACTGGTCCAGGTCGGAGCCCTTCCACACTTTGGTGGCGTGCCTGCCGCGCAACTGGTGCTGGCGATTCCAGTTCGACCGGGTCAGGGGGGCACCTCGGAGAGCATCCAGGCAGCGATGCGCGCTCGGCAGGGCCACACGACACAGTTCCTCCCAGCCCGTCACCGCCTCTGTGGTCCCGAAGACGACGTTCCACCCGTCGAGGGGCGGAACGCTCACTCGGTCTCCTTTCTTCGGGCTCACCCACGCACCTCGACCTGACCGAGGTCATCACCGTCGAGCGGACGCAGCGATTCCCTGAGCTGCTCGGGATCGGCATTGATGCGTGCCGTGGCGCGCCAGGAGACGATCGCGCGGTGCACAGCCTCTCCCGCCCCTAGTTCGGCGGCGTCCGACAGCGCTTCAAGAAGCTCGACAGTGAAAGCCCGAACCTCTTCCGCGTCCAGGTGTCGCGCCCAGGGGAACACCTCGGGCAGCGCGAGGAGGAGCGCCCTGGCACCGTCGTCCTGCTTCATCAGTGCGAGGAAGAGCCGCGAGGCGGTGGTCAGGTTCTCCTCCGCACCCTCCGCGCGTACAGCCGTGGTCAGCACCATGTCCGGCGCGTCCCGATGGGTGACCCGAAGCCGTCCCAGGGCAGCAGCTCTGGCGGCGACACCTTTGGGGTTGCGGGAGAGATCGGTGAAGGAGACGGATTCCGTTTCGGCTTCCAGACGCACGGTAGACATAATCAGAGCTTACTCAGATCACGATCTGATTTCAAGGGGGACCGTCCGGCCTTCGATGCGCGCGCGTTCACCTTCTGCAAACGGCCCGAAGTGCAGGAGGCCGTCAACCGGCTCAGGAAGCTCGACACACCGCGAAGCCCGGCACGGAGGTTCCCGTGCCGGGCTTCGCGGTGTGGTGCGGTGGTGGCTCAGGCGTCCGGGGCGGCCGTCTCCGTGCCGTCCGCGCCATCAGCCGCCTTCTCCTCGGCCGGGGCCAGGCCCAGGCGCTCCAGCAGCCACTTGTCGAACTCGATGGAGGCGCGCACCCAGCTGACCGTCGAGGAGACGAAGTGCTCCAGGGAGACGCCGGTGCCGATGAGCATCTGCGCCTCACCGATCAGGCGGACCGAGGGGCCGGCCTCCTCGGAGCCCTCCTCGGGCTCGTGGGTGTGCGTGTAGACCTTGGGCCACAGGGTGCGGCGGTTCCAGTCGTCGATCGCGTCGAGGAGGACCGGGCGCTGGTCCGTCTCGTGCGGGCGGTCGTAGAAGGTGCGGACCGAGAAGACCTGCTGCTCGCCCTCGCCGCGGAACATGAAGTACGTGCGGAATTCCTCCCACGGCGCGGCGAGGTCGCCCTCGTCGTCGACGACGTACTTCAGCTCCATCTGGTCCAGCAACTGCTTGACGAGGTCCTGGTCAGGGACGACGGGGCCCTCCGGTCCTGCCGCCTGCGGTTCGGGCTGGCCCCCGAAGTTAGGAATCGAGGACGGATCGATGCTCACCGTAATTTCCCTTCGTGCGGTTGGCTGCCATCCTCTCCCATGCCGGGCGGGGCATGGCAAGCCCGGAAGGCCCCGATCCGCCACAAGCTGATATCCGGCCGGTGGGGAACGGGGCCCTGGGCGTTCCGGTTACGCCGTGCGGGTTCCGGTTACGGGCGTCGGCGCACCGCTCACGTCGCCGCGCCGACGATCAGCCCGTCCTCGAACCGGTCCACGCGGACCGTGTCGCCGTCCTTGATCTCGCCCGCCAGGATCTCCTTCGCGAGCCGGTCACCGATCGCCGTCTGGATGAGGCGGCGCAGCGGCCGGGCGCCGTACGCCGGGTCGTTGCCCTCCTCGGCCAGCCAGGACAGGGCCTGAGGGGTGACCTCCAGGGTGAGCCGGCGGTCGGCCAGGCGCGCCGCGAGGCGGTCGATCTGGAGCCCCGCGATGTGCGCGAGCTCGTCGCCGGACAGGGCGGAGAAGACCACCAGGTCGTCCAGCCGGTTGAGGAATTCCGGCTTGAAGGAGGCCCGGACGATCTCCAGGACCTGCCGCTTCTTCTCCTCCGGTTTGGTCAGGGGATCGGTGAGGAACTGGCTGCCGAGGTTGGACGTCAGGATCAGGATGGTGTTGCGGAAGTCCACCGTCCGGCCCTGCCCGTCGGTGAGCCGGCCGTCGTCCAGGACCTGGAGCAGGATGTCGAAGACCTCGGGGTGGGCCTTCTCGACCTCGTCGAGCAGGACGACGCTGTACGGGCGGCGGCGGACCGCCTCGGTGAGCTGGCCGCCCTCCTCGTAACCGACGTATCCGGGCGGGGCGCCGACCAGGCGGGCGACGCTGTGCTTCTCGCTGTACTCGCTCATGTCGATGCGGACCATGGCCCGCTCGTCGTCGAAGAGGAAGTCCGCGAGCGCCTTGGCCAGCTCGGTCTTGCCGACACCGGTCGGGCCGAGGAACAGGAACGAGCCGGTGGGGCGGTCGGGGTCGGCGATGCCGGCGCGGGTGCGGCGCACCGCGTCCGAGACGGCCTGGACGGCCTCCGTCTGCCCGATGAGGCGCCTGCCGAGCTCCGCCTCCATGCGCAGCAGCTTCTGCGTCTCGCCCTCCAGCAGGCGTCCGGCCGGGATGCCGGTCCAGGCGCCCACGACATCGGCGATGTCGTCCGGCCCGACCTCTTCCTTGACCAGGGTCTCCTTGGGCTCGCGCGCGGCCTCCTGCTCGGCCTCGTCGGCCTCGGCCAGCTCGCGTTCCAGGCCGGGGATCTCCCCGTACAGCAGCTTGGACGCGGTGTCGAAGTCGCCGTCGCGCTGGGCGCGTTCGGCCTGGCCGCGCAGGTCGTCCAGGCGTTCCTTCAGCTCACCGACCCGGTTGAGGCCCTGCTTCTCCTTCTCCCAGCGGGCGTTGAGGCCGCGCAGCTCCTCCTCCTTGTCGGCGAGGTCGCGGCGCAGCTTCTCCAGGCGCTGCTTGGAGGCGGGGTCGGACTCGTTCTTGAGGGCCAGCTCCTCCATGAGCAACCGGTCGACGGAGCGCTGGAGTTCGTCGATCTCGACGGGCGAGGAGTCGATCTCCATGCGCAGCCGGGAGGCGGCCTCGTCCACGAGGTCGATGGCCTTGTCGGGCAGGAAGCGGGAGGTGATGTAGCGGTCGGACAGGGTCGCTGCGGCGACCAGCGAGGCGTCCGCGATCTGCACCTTGTGGTGGGCCTCGTAACGGCCCTTGAGCCCGCGCAGGATCGCGATGGTGTCCTCGACGGACGGCTCCGCCACCAGCACCTGCTGGAAGCGGCGCTCCAGGGCGGGGTCCTTCTCGATCCGCTCGCGGTACTCGTCGAGCGTGGTGGCGCCGACCATCCGCAGCTCGCCGCGGGCCAGCATCGGCTTGAGCATGTTGCCCGCGTCCATGGCGGAGTCGCCGCCGGCGCCCGCGCCCACGACGGTGTGCAGCTCGTCGATGAACGTGATGATCTGGCCGTCGCTCTCCTTGATCTCGGACAGGACGGTCTTCAGGCGCTCCTCGAACTCGCCGCGGTACTTCGCGCCCGCGACCATGGCGCCCAGGTCCAGCGAGACGAGCCGCTTGTTCTTCAGGGACTCCGGGACGTCGCCCTTGACGATGCGCTGGGCGAGCCCTTCGACCACGGCGGTCTTGCCGACGCCGGGCTCACCGATGAGCACCGGGTTGTTCTTGGTGCGCCGCGAGAGCACCTGGACGACGCGGCGGATCTCCTGGTCGCGCCCGATGACCGGGTCGAGCTTGCCCTCGCGCGCGGCGGCGGTGAAGTCCGTGCCGAATTTCTCCAGGGCCTTGTACTGGCCCTCCGGGTCGGGAGTGGTCACCCGTCGCCCTCCCCTGCTCTTCTCGAACGCGTCCAGCAGCTTCTTCGCACTGGCCCCCTGCCCGTCGAGGATCTCACCGGCGCGTCCGCCCTTCGCGGCGGTCCCGATCAGCAGGTGCTCGGTGGAGATGTAGTCGTCGCCGAGGTCCTTGGCGCGCTGCGCGGCGTCCGCGATGACGGCGAGCAGTTCCCGGTTGGGCTGGGGCGGTGCGACGGTCGACCCGGTCACGCTGGGCTGCGCGCCCAGGAGCCGTTCGGTCTCGGTGCGTACGGCGATCTGGTCGGCCTCGACGGCGGCCAGCAGATCGATGAGGTTCTCGTTGTCCTCGCCCGAGAGCAGCGCGAGCAGCAGATGCCCCGGGATCAGATCGGGGTGGCCGTCCTTCACGGCCCTGCTGGTGGCCGCGTTGATGGCGTCCCGGCTCCTGTTGGTCAGCTCGGCGTCCACGTGCGCTGTCTCCTCCTCGCGATGACGGGGTCCGTACTCACTGGTCTGACACGGTCAACGTGTACAAAGTTGAGTCTATTCCACTCAAGGCCGGTCGCGCTCAGGTTGAGCCCATTCCACTCAAGGCGAAAACGTGACCCGACCCTCGTTCGAGTGAAGCGGCCACCCCGGGAGCCCGCCACCGCAGCGCCCCGGGGCCCGCCTACGCTGGGGCCCATGGCAGTCGACGTACACCATCCCGGTCCCGATTACCTCGCGTTCTGGCGTGAAAACCACGTGTGCACGCTCACCACGGTCCGCCCCGACGGCACCCCGCACGTGGTGCCGGTCTGCGTGACGTACGACCCCGAGGCCGGTCTCGCCCGCGTCATCACCAACAAGCACAGCCGCAAGGTCGCCAACATCCTGGCCGCGGGCCCGGACGGGGCCCGCGTCGCGGCGTGCCAGGTGCACCGCCGCCGCTGGGCGACCCTGGAGGGCGTGGCCCGGGTCAGCACAGAGCCGGACAGGGTCGCGGACGCGGTACGCCGCCACACGGAGCGCTACGGGCGCGTTCCCTCGCCCAACCCGAACCGGGTCGTCATCGAGATCACCCTCGACCGGGCGCTCGGTCGCGGCTGAGCGCGTCCGGACACAGCACAACGACGCCACCGTGTTCAGGTCACGGTGGCGCCGTTGTGTGGGGGAGTGACTGAGCGACGTGGAACGACGGGGGATCGCTCAGGCACTGCGGGGGGTGGCGGAAATGGCTTCGGGTTCGAACAGCTGGTGGTCACGCTGTGCGAGGTTCACAAAAATCATGTCGTACCGGATGGCGCAGCGCACCGGCTGCGGCGCGCCCCGCGGCTTGCGCAGGCAACGGTAGGCGCGGACCTCGCCGTCGTCCTCGCGGGCGACGACGACCGGGTCGCCGAACAGAGTGACCATCAACGAGTCACCACGGTGGGGCAGCGCCGTGACGAGATCGATGAAATGCCACCCTGACCGGTAGGCGGTCGCCATCTCGCGCCGGAAGGTCCGGTCGTCCGGCGGGGTGGTCATGGGGCCGTGACCTTACGTGCAGGCAGGACATCCCATGAAACGTCAGAGGTGCTGAGCTCGTTCAGAGACGTGTTGTTCCAGGACACGTCCCCCCCGCCTGGACTCAGGACGTCCGCCCCAGCCGCCACGGCAAACGCCGTAGCGGCAAAGGCAACGGCGAGAACCGAGCGAAGCAATTTTTTGTACATGGTCAGCTTCGTCCTCACTTGGTAGGTCCCTCTCCCCCGGCTCTACCAAGACCATGTCGCAACTGGGCACGTCGAAGCCACAGGAGCGATGCATCATGTTCCTGTACGTTCAGGACCCTGGGGGGCGGAGATTTGCTCACAACAAGCATCAAACCTACGCATCCTCACCTCATCACAGAGCTCTGTGACGAGGGGGCACGGCTGTACGGCAGTGCCCTGGGTGCCGGCCGGATCGCCCGGTCGGAGATCGGCCCGGCACCGTGCCTGTTGGAGTTCGGTCTGTTGCGCCCGGACCCGGACGACGCGAATTGGCTCCGTCCCGTTCCGCCGTCGGCCGTGCTCGCTCAGCGCCTGCACCCACTGGAACGCGAAATCCGGGACCGCCGGCGCATCACCATCGAATTGGCCGACGCGTTCGAGCCATTCATGGCCATCAGCTCACAGCCTTCAGTGACGACACACGCGATCACCGTTCTGGAGGGGCTTCAGGCCATCAACGCGACGCTGGACACCGCGACGGCCCAGTGCACGAAGGAAATTCTCACAATCCAGCCCGGCGGCGTCCGGAACCTCGATGTGCTCACCCAGTCTCTCGAACGCGTGGAGGGACCTCTCAGCCGTGGCGTGCGGTTGCGCACGCTCTACCAGCACACAGCTCGCCATGGGGCCGGTGTCTTCGCCTACTTGGAGCGGCTCCACGCGGGAAACGTCGAAATCAGGACGTTGGAAGAGCTCATCGACCGCATGATCATCTTCGACCGTTCCATGGCCGTCATACCTGCCCGCCGCGACAGGCAGGTAGCGCTCGAACTACGCCATCCCGGACTCGTCGAGTACCTGATCTCCGTGTTCGACCAATTCTGGCAATTGGCGACCCCGCTCAGCGACGAGGCACCGTACACTCCGCCCAACGACGGCATCACCGGCATCCAGCGCTCCATAGCAAAGCTTCTCATCGAGGGTTACGTCGACGAGGCGATCGCCCGCCGACTCGGCATGAACGTACGGACCTGCCGCGCGCATGTCGCCAAGCTCAGCGCCGCGCTCGGCAGCAACAGCCGGGCCCAGCTCGGCTACTTGATCGCCCGGTCAGGAATCCTGGAACAGGACTCCTGACCGGACCGGACCCCAAAGACCCCCACCCCCCGGGCCGGCAAGGCGTGGCCACCCAACGGGGGAGAAGCGTGGCCATGCCCTGGATCAGCCGGGGAAGTTCCCGGCTTCCCCGACACCCCCCACAGTGGCCCGGGGACTACGCTTCCACCACCGTCATCTTGCTGCACTGTCGAAAGTGGGGGGTCACGAATGGGCAAGGACGAGGACATATCGCATCACCCGCACGGTGACCTCAAACTCTGCGATGCGGGGATCAGGGTCTACACCGAGGCACTCAGCACGGGCCGGGTACCCCGTACCGCGCTCGGACCAGCTCCCTGTCTCATCGAGTTGGCGCTCGTCCACCCGGACCCCCAGGACAATGACTGGATACGTCCCGTGCCGCCGTCCGCGGCGCTGACCCACCTGCTGCAGCCCGTCATACGGGAGGTTCACGACCGCATCAGGCTCTCGGCCGCCCTGGCCGACTCCCTCGCCCCCCTGTCCTCCGTCGCCAGCACCGATCCCAATCTCGCCATCACCGTTCTCGAAGGCGTCCCGCTGATCGACTCTGCCATCGAGAACGCCCTGGACAGCACACGGAACGAGGTCCTGACCCTGCAACCCGGTGGCACCGGGCACGAGGAGAGGCTCTCCAAGGCGCTGGGGCGCGCCTTGGCCATGGTCGAGAGAGGTGTGGCACTGCGTCACATCTATCAGCACCCGGCCCGCTACAGCCCGGCCATCAAGGCCTATCTGAACGAGGTGCCGCCCGGCCACATCCAGGTGCGCACCATTGAGCAGACGGTCGAGCGGCTCATCGTCTTCGACCGCACCGTGGCCTTCATCCCCGCCAGCGCCAGCCGCGACGTCGCCCTGGAGATCCGCCACCCGGCGCTCGTCCGCTACTTGGTCCAGGTGTACGAAGTGCTCTGGGCCCAGGCCAAACCGCTCACATCCCCCCTCCAGGCCGCTCCGCCCCACACCGCGGTCACCGCCGCCCAACTGAGCGTCGCCCGCCTCCTCGTCGAGGGGAACACCGACCAGGTCGTGGCCCGCAAGCTCGGCATCAGCGTCCGCACCTGCCGCGCCCACATCTCCCGGCTCATGCAGACCCTCGGCGCCACCAGCCGCACCCACCTCGGCGCCCTGCTCGTCCAGACCGGCATCACGGAAGGCGCCGTGAGGTGACGGTGCCGCACCCCCACGGCGGGCAGGAGCTGTGCGAAGCCGGCCTCGCCCTCTACGCGGAGGCCCTCACCGCAGGCCGCATCGCCCGGAGCGCCATCGAGCCCGCCTCTTGCCTCGTCGGCCTCGCCCTGCTCCTGCCCGATCCGCGGGACGACGCGTGGCTGCGTCCCGTACCCCCGTCCGCGGCCCTGGGGCAACTGCTCGGTCCCCTCAGCCGGGAGATCGACGCACGCCTCCGGCTGACCACCGCGCTGACCCGGTCACTGATGCCGCTGGCCGCGATGGCCGGTGAGGACCCCAACCACTCGATCACCGTGATCGAAGGCCAGGACCGGATTCGCGCGGCCATCCGCAACGCCTCGCGGTCGGCCAGGGAGGAAGTGCTGACCGCCCAGCCCGGCGGCAACCGCATGGCGCACAACATGCGGCAGGGCCTGACGAACGCGGAATTCGTCATCGCGGCCGGAGGACGGCTCAGACACCTCTACCAGCACCCGGCGCGCTACAGCCCCCGGCTCAAGGAGTACCTGACGGAGATCCCCTCCGGCCGTCTCCAGATCCGCACGATGGAGCAGGCCGTGGGCCGCCTCCTCATCTTCGACCGCGGGACCGCCTACATCCCCGCCAGCGCCGACAGCAGCACCGCCCTGGAAATCCGCCACCCCGCCCTCGTCCGCTACCTGGCGGATGTCTACGAAACGCTCTGGGCCGGGGCCACACCCTTCACCGAGAACCTGCCGACGGCCGTCCCCGGAGCCCCGACCACCGCCGTCCAGCTCAGCATCGCCCGCCTCCTCGTCGAGGGCTGCGCCGACCAGGCGGTCGCCGAGAAACTGGGCATCAGCATCCGCACCTGCCGCGCCCACATCTCCAAGCTCATGCAGGCCCTCGGCGCCACCAGCCGCACCCACCTCGGCGCCCTCCTCGTCCGGTCCGACATCGTGGAGACCGCCCGGTAATGCCCCCGCCACCCGGACACGCCCACAGCGACCACGAACTGTGCGACGAGGCCGTCAGCCTCTACACACAGGCCCTGTCCCACGGCCGCATCGCCCGGTCCGCCCTCGCGGACGTGCCCTGCCTCCTCGGCAACGCACTGCTCGCGCCCGACCCCGGCGACGGCCTGTGGCTGCGCCCCGTACCGCCCTCAGCGGCCCTGGCATCGCTGCTGCACCCCCTGGCGCGCGAAATCCTGGAACAGGTGCGTTCCGTCGATCTCCTGGCCCGGACCCTGGGCGCGCTCGGCGCTCTCACCGACAGGCCACCGGACCTCGCCATCAGCGTCGTCGCCGGGCAGTCCACCATCCAGGCGGCCATCAGTGCCGCCCTGCGGGAGGCGAACGACGAGATCCTCACCATTCAGCCCGGCAGCACCCGGTCACCCGAAATGCTCCGGGTGGCGTTGTCCAGCACCCTGCCCACCGTCGAGCGGAACGTCCGGCTGCGCCACATCTACCAGCACTCGGCGCGCTACGGCCCGGGGCTCAAGGCGTATCTGAACCGGCTGCCCAGCGACCTCCTCCAGGTCCGCACCGTGGAGCAGGCGGTCGACCGCCTCATGATCTTCGACCGCAAGGTCGCCTACCTCCCCGCCACCCCCGACCGCAGCGCCGCCCTGGAGATCCGCCACCCCGCGCTCGTCCGCTACCTGGCGCAGCTGTACGACATCCTCTGGGCCCGCGCCACGCCCTTCAGCGAGCCGCTGCCCACCGCTGTGCCCGGTGCCCCCGTCACCGCCGTCCAGCAGAGCGTCGCGCGCCTGCTGGTCGAGGGGAACCACGACGACGCCGTCGCCCGCACCCTCGGCATCAGCATCCGCACCTGCCGCGCCCACATCTCCAAGCTCATGCAGGCCCTCGGCGCCACCAGCCGCACCCACCTCGGCGCCCTGCTCGTCCGGTCCGGCGTCGCCGAGCCCGTGCCCCCGCACACGACGAAGCGGCCCGCCATGCCCGGAACACCGGGATGACGGGCCGCGTACGCGAGGGCACGGGGCTGTTCAGTCCTTAGGCCGCTTGGGCCGCCAGACCACCAGGGCGCCGGTCTGCTGCACTTCCTGGTACGGGACCAGGTCGCGCCGGTACGAGGCGTGGACCTGGGCCTCGCGCTGCTGCATCGCCGCCGCGGCGCCGTCCACGGCCGCCGAGAGTTCGGCGACGCGCTGCTGGAGGGCCGCGACCTGGTTCTCCAGCTCGATGATGCGCTTGATGCCGGCGAGGTTGATGCCCTCGTCCTGCGACAGCTGCTGCACGGTGCGCAGCAGCTCGATGTCACGGGCCGAGTAGCGTCGGCCGCGTCCGGCCGTGCGGTCGGGGGAGACCAGGCCGAGGCGGTCGTACTGGCGCAGTGTCTGCGGATGCAGGCCCGAGAGCTGGGCCGCGATCGAGATCACGTACACCGGGGACTCGTCGGTCAGTTCGTACGGATTACGCCGTCGGCCGTCCACCTCAAGCTCCCTTCGCCGCCTGGAACAGCTCCGCCCGCGGGTCCTGGCCCGCGGTCGCCTTCCGGTAGGCCTCCAGTGCGTCCCTGGCCTCGGTGCCGAGGTCCGTGGGCACGGTCACCTCGACGGTGACCAGGAGGTCGCCCCGGGTGCCGTCCTTGCGGACCGCACCCTTGCCGCGGGCCCGCATCGTACGCCCATTCGGGGTACCGGCAGGCAGCTTCAGCGTCACGGGCGGTCCGCCGAGCGTGGGGACCTTCACCTCGCCGCCGAGCGCCGCCTCCGTGAAGGTGACGGGCACCGTGACGGTGAGGTTGTCGCCCTTGCGGCCGAAGACCGGGTGGGCGTCGACGTGGACCACGACGTACAGGTCACCGGCCGGTCCGCCGCGCTCGCCGGGCGCGCCCTTGCCGCGCAGCCGGATGCGCTGCCCGTCCGAGACGCCCGCCGGAATGCGCACCTGCATGGTCCGCGAGGAACGGGCCCGGCCGCTGCCCTTGCAGACGTCGCAGGGGTCCTGGGCGATGAGGCCGCGGCCCTTGCAGTCCACGCACGGGTCGGTCAGCGAGAACCCGCCGCCGCTGCCGCGCGAGACCTGTCCGGTGCCGACGCAGGTCGGGCAGACCCTGGGGGTGCCGTTCTTGTCGCCGGTGCCGGAGCACGCCTTGCAGGGGGCCTGGCTGGACATCCGGAGCGGGACCGTGGCCCCGTCGACCGCCTCGGTGAAGCTGAGCGTCACCTCGGACTCGATGTCCTGGCCGCGCCGCGGCTGCACCCGCGTCCCGGCGCCGCCGCCGCGGTTGAACAGGCCGCCGAACACGTCGCCGAGACCGCCGCCGCCGCCGAAACCGCCGGCCCCGCCCTGGCCCCCGCCCGGGGCGCCTCCGAAGAGGTCCCCCAGGTCGAAGTTGAAGTTGCCCTGGGCGCCGCCCGGCCCGGCCCGGAAGCCGCCGTTGCCGAAGAGGGCGCGCGCCTCGTCGTACTCCTTGCGCTTCTTGGTGTCGCCGAGGACGTCATTCGCCTCGGAGATCTCCTTGAAGCGCTCCTCCGCCTTGTCGTCGCCCTTGTTGGCGTCCGGGTGGAACTCGCGGGCGAGCTTCCGGTACGCCTTCTTGATCTCGGCGTCGGTGGCGTCCTTGGGGACGCCGAGAACCTTGTAGTAGTCCTTCTCGACGAAGTCCTTCGTACTCATCGACGTCCCTCCTTCCGGACGACCGGCCGGGAGCCTCCCGTCCGGGCGGTGCCGGGCCCGCAGGCCCTGGCACGGCCCGGACGGAAGGTCCTGGTGGCCGGGCGGTGTGCTGCCAGGTGATCGGACAGGATGTCAGACCTCCTCGCCGCCACCGCTCTCCTCGTCGTCTGCCTTCTCTTCCTTCGCGGCCGCGGGGGCCGCCCCCGGCTGGGGCTCGGCGACCGCGACCCGCGCGGGACGGATGGTGCGCTCGCCGATCCGGTACCCGGGCTGCAGGATCGCCACGCAGGTCGTCTCCGTGACGTCCGGCGCGTAGCTGTGCATCAGGGCCTCGTGGATCGTCGGGTCGAAGGGCTCGCCCTCCTTGCCGAACTGCTGCAGGCCGAGCTTCGCGACGACCGTCTCCAGCGATTCGGCCACCGACTTGAACCCGCCCACGAGCTCACCGTGGTCCCGGGCCCGGCCGACGTCGTCGAGGACGGGCAGGAGCTCGGACAGGAGGTTCGCGACGGCGATCTCCTTGACCGAGACCCGGTCCCGCTCCACGCGGCGGCGGTAGTTCTGGTACTCGGCCTGGAGCCGCTGGAGGTCGCCGGTGCGCTCGGTGAGCGCACTGCGGGCCTGGTCCAGCTGCGCGGTCAGTGCGGTGATCTGGTTCGCGTCCCCGGCCGGGGCCGCCGCCTCCTCCTCGGAGGGGGTGGCGGCCTTCGGCTCGGCGTCTTCAGGGGTGGCGCCGGAGGGGACGTCGGGCTCCTCCTCGAAGCCCGGAGTCTCCTCGGTCACGCCGCACCGCCCTTGGAGTCCTTCTCGTCGTCGACGATCTCGGCGTCCACGACATCGTCCTGGGCGTCGCCCTGCGCCTGCTCGGCACCCGGCTGCGCGTCGCCCTGCGGGCCGCCCTCGGCCTGGGCGTTGGCGTACATCGCCTGGCCCAGCTTCTGGGAGACGGCCGCGACCTTCTCGGTGGCCGTGCGGATCTCGGCGGTGTCCTCGCCCTTGAGCTTCTCCTTCAGCTCGGTGAGCGCGGTCTCCACCTCCGTCTTCACGTCACCGGGGACCTTGTCCTCGTTGTCCTTGAGGAACTTCTCGGTCTGGTAGACGAGCTGCTCGCCCTGGTTGCGCGACTCGGCGGCCTCGCGGCGGGCGTGGTCCTCCTCCGCGTACTTCTCGGCCTCCTCGCGCATCCGGTTGACCTCGTCCTTCGGCAGCGAGGAGCCGCCGGTGACGGTCATCTTCTGCTCCTTGCCGGTGCCGAGGTCCTTCGCGGCCACGTGCATGATGCCGTTGGCGTCGATGTCGAACGCGACCTCGATCTGCGGGACGCCACGGGGGGCCGGCGGCAGACCGGTCAGCTCGAACATCCCGAGCTTCTTGTTGTACGCCGCGATCTCGCGCTCGCCCTGGTAGACCTGGATCTGCACGGACGGCTGGTTGTCCTCGGCCGTCGTGAAGATCTCGGAGCGCTTGGTCGGGATCGTGGTGTTGCGCTCGATGAGCTTCGTCATGATGCCGCCCTTGGTCTCGATACCGAGGGACAGCGGGGTGACGTCGAGGAGCAGGACGTCCTTGACCTCGCCCTTGAGGACACCGGCCTGGAGCGAGGCGCCGATGGCGACGACCTCGTCCGGGTTCACGCTCTTGTTGGCCTCCTGGCCACCGGTCAGCTCCTTGACGAGCTCGGTGACGGCCGGCATACGGGTCGAGCCACCGACGAGAACGACGTGGTCGATCTCGGAGAGCTGGATGCCCGCGTCCTTGATGACGTTGTGGAACGGGGTCTTGCAACGGTCCAGGAGGTCCGCGGTGAGCTGCTGGAACTGCGAGCGCGTGAGCTTCTCGTCCAGGTGCAGCGGGCCCTCGGCCGACGCCGTGATGTACGGCAGGTTGATCGTGGTCTCCGTCGAGGAGGACAGCTCGATCTTCGCCTTCTCCGCGGCCTCACGGAGACGCTGGAGAGCCATCTTGTCCTTGGACAGGTCCACGCCGTGACCGTTGGCGAACTGCTTCACCAGGTAGTCGACGACGCGCTGGTCCCAGTCGTCGCCACCGAGCTGGTTGTCACCGTTGGTGGCCTTCACCTCGACGACGCCGTCGCCGATCTCCAGGAGGGACACGTCGAAGGTGCCGCCACCGAGGTCGAAGACGAGGATCGTCTGGTCGTCCTTGTCGAGCCCGTACGCCAGCGCGGCGGCGGTCGGCTCGTTGACGATACGCAGGACGTTCAGGCCCGCGATCTCACCGGCCTCCTTCGTCGCCTGACGCTCGGAGTCGTTGAAGTACGCCGGGACGGTGATCACCGCGTCGGTGACCTTCTCGCCCAGGTACGACTCGGCGTCACGCTTGAGCTTCTGCAGGATGAAGGCGCTCATCTGCTGCGGGTTGAAGCTCTTGCCGTCCAGGTCGACCTTCCAGTCAGTGCCCATGTGGCGCTTGACGGAGCGGATGGTCCTGTCGACGTTGGTCACTGCCTGGCGCTTGGCGACCTCGCCGACCAGCACCTCGCCGTTCTTCGCGAAGGCGACGACGGACGGCGTGGTCCTGGCGCCCTCTGCGTTGGTGATGACGGTGGGCTCGCCGCCTTCGAGAACGCTGACGACGGAGTTAGTCGTGCCCAGGTCGATGCCGACCGCACGTGCCATTTCGATTCCTCCAACTGACTACTTGAGTGGATCTGACTCAAGGATGCATGACTCCCGTCCCGGAGTCAACAGACCTGAGTCGAGCGGGCTCAACTAACGTGCATGCACCTCGCGCCACCGACGACACCTGTCCGCCCCGCGAGCGATACAACCCTCCCCATCATGGCCGCATGGGATTGTTCTGTCACAAAATGCCGTGAGCAGTGCAAAACCGGCATCCGATCCGCCGAAACCAGGCAGGTGCGAACGTGCAGACCCAGAGGAAAGGGCAGAGGCGGCCCAGGCCACGCCCCTGGCAGCCGCCGCGCCCCTCCCGCACCGCGGCCGCCCGCCGCGCCCTGCGCGCACTGGCCCCCACCCCGCCGCCGCGCCCCACCGCCAAGCGCACCCTCGACGTGCTCCTCGGCTCGGCCCTGCTGCTCCTGGCCTCCCCCCTGCTGGCCGCCGCCGCACTGGCGCTCGCCGCGTGCCGCCGCCCCGGAGGCGTACTCACGCACTCCACCCGCACCGGGCTGCACGGCCGGCCGTTCGTCCTGCGCTCCCTGCGCACCCGCCGCCTGAAGCTGGACGTCGTGTCCCGGCTGCACCACGTCGTACGGGGCGAGCTCTCCCTCGTCGGCCCGGCACCGCTCGCCCCGGGCGACGTACGGCACGGCACCCCCGGCGCGCGACACTGGCGGCAGGAGATGAGGCCCGGCCTGACCGGACTGGCCCAGGTGCGTCACCGCTCGGGGATGCCGTGGGACGAGGCGGCGCTCCTCGATCAGCACTACGCGGAGCACCAGGGGCTGCGGCTGGACCTGGCGATCCTCGCCGAGGCGGTCCGCGCTCCCCTGCGCGAGGCGGCCCGTGCCCTGCCGTGGCGCGGCAAGGCACACCTGAGCGACACAGATCACCGCCTGCCCGGCTACAGGACGGCGGAATAAGTGGATAGTGTCAGCACAGACTGATTAAGTTACTGCTTAGTAGTAGCGATACTCGTAGTCCCAGTACTCACGTCCCCGTGCTCACTGGCAGACGCAGTACCCGCTAGTAGACGCTGGATCGATCCCACCCTCGCAGGCCCGAGGAGCCCCCAATGCAACTCGCCGCGATCATCGTGTCGCTGGTGCTGACCGTGGTCGGCGTTGCGCTCATCGCCCGAGCCGTCGCGCAGATCTACCGGTTCGTCACGCTCGGACAGCCGGTCCCGGCCGGCAGTCGCACCGACAACCCGAAGCAGCGCACCCTCACCCTGGTCAGGGAATTCCTCGGCCACACCCGGATGAACCGGTGGGGGATCGTCGGCTTCGCGCACTGGTTCGTCGCCATCGGCTTCCTGACCCTGCCGCCGACGCTGCTCCAGGCGTACGGGCAGCTGTTCAAGGCCGACTGGGTCCTGCCGATCATCGGTGAATGGCTGCCGTTCGAGCTGTACATCGAGTTCATCGGCCTGATGACGACGGTCGGCATCCTCGTGCTGATCGCCATCCGGCTGCTGAACCTCCCGTCCCGGGCGGGCCGCAAGTCCCGCTTCGCCGGTTCGAAGGCCTGGCAGGCGTACTTCGTCGAGTACGTCATCCTCGTCATCGGCCTGGCGATCCTGACCCTGCGCGGTCTCGAGGGCGCGATCCACCACGTCGGCGGCTACGAGGCCGCGTACTTCGTCTCGTACCCGCTGGTCCTCGCCTTCAAGGGGCTGGCGCTCGGCACGCTGCAGAACCTCATCTACTTCGTCGCGATGATCAAGATCGGCACCTCGCTGATCTGGATGATCACTGTCTCGCTCAACACGAACATGGGTGTCGCCTGGCATCGCTTCCTCGGCTTCCCGAACATCTGGTTCAAGCGGAACGCCGACGGCGAGGTCGCGCTCGGCGCGCTCCAGCCCATGACCACGGGCGGCAAGGAGATCGACTGGGAGGACCCGGCCGAGGACGCCGTCTTCGGTGTCTCCCAGGTCGAGCAGTTCTCCTGGAAGGGCATCCTCGACTTCTCCACGTGCACCGAGTGCGGCCGCTGCCAGTCGCAGTGCCCCGCCTGGAACACCGGCAAGCCGCTCTCCCCGAAGCTCCTGATCATGTCCCTGCGCGACCACGCGCACGCCAAGGCCCCGTACCTGCTGGCCGGCGGCGGCAAGGACATGGAGGGCGAGGAGAAGGCGACCGAGGAACAGCTGAAGGACGTCCCGGCGGCCGCCCTCGCGGAGGCCGAGCGCCCCCTGATCGGCACGCTGGAGGAGAACGGCGTCATCGACCCGGACGTCCTCTGGTCCTGCACCACCTGCGGTGCGTGCGTGGAGCAGTGCCCGGTCGACATCGAGCACGTCGACCACATCGTCGACATGCGCCGCTACCAGGTGATGATCGAGTCCGCGTTCCCGTCCGAGGCGGGCACCATGCTCAAGAACCTGGAGAAGAAGGGCAACCCCTGGGGGCTCGCCAAGAAGCAGCGCGTCGAGTGGACCAAGGAGGTCGACTTCGAGGTCCCGATCGTCGGCAAGGACGTCGAGGACCTCACCGAGGTCGACTACCTCTACTGGGTCGGCTGCGCCGGCGCCCTGGAGGACCGGGCCAAGAAGACCACGAAGGCCTTCGCGGAGCTGCTGCACATCGCGGGCGTCAAGTTCGCGATCATGGGCGGCGACGAGAAGTGCACGGGTGACTCGGCCCGCCGCCTGGGCAACGAGCCGCTGTTCCAGCAGCTCGGCCAGGAGAACGTCGCGATGCTGAACATGGCCTTCGGCGAGGACGATGAGGACGACTCGACCAAGAAGGCGAAGGCGACGAAGAAGATCGTCGCGACCTGCCCGCACTGCTTCAACACGATCGCGAACGAGTACCCGCAGCTCGGCGGCGAGTACGAGGTCATCCACCACACCCAGCTGCTCCAGCACCTCATCGACGAGGGCAAGCTGATCCCGGTGACCCCGGTCGAGGGCCTGATCACGTACCACGACCCCTGCTACCTGGGCCGTCACAACAAGATCTACACGCCCCCGCGCGAGATCATCGCGAAGGTCCCGGGCCTGCGGAACGAGGAGATGCACCGCCACAAGGAGCGCGGCTTCTGCTGCGGCGCGGGTGGTGCCCGGATGTGGATGGAGGAGCGGATCGGCAAGCGCATCAACAACGAGCGCGTCGACGAAGCCCTCTCCCTCAACCCGGACATCGTCTCCACGGCCTGCCCGTTCTGCCTGGTCATGCTGACCGACTCGGTCAACGGCAAGAAGAACGACGGCAAGGCGAAGGAGTCGATCCAGGTGGTCGACGTGTCGCAGCTGCTGCTCGACTCCGTGAAGACCCCGGCCGACCCGGCGGGCGAGCCGGAACCGGCCGACGCACCGGAGCCGGAACCGGCGAAGTAGCCGGACCCGCGCCACGGCGGAGCAAAGCGGTCGGACCTGCCTCGGGGGCAGGACCGGCCGCTTCCGCTTTTCCCCCGCAGCACCCTGCTTTCCCCCGCAGCACCCTGCTCTCCCCCCGTAGCGCCCTGCGGACAGCCCCTCGGGGGCCCCTTGGGGGATGTCACAGCTGAGCGTCAAAGGCAGGCCGGTTCCCCTGCCCCCGGCCCCCGCCCCCGGCGGAGCAGGTACGTTCGACGGGTGGCTGGATTCAGGATCGGACGCGGCCGGGACAACCGCACCCCGCAGCAAGGGCAACAGCAACCGCGGCAGCAGCCGTACGGCAATCAGGCACCCCCGCCGCCGTACGGACAGCAGCCATGGCCGCCGACGGGAGGAAACAACGCCCCGCGCCCCGCCGCACAGGGCTACAACGACGGCGGTGCCTACCCCGCCGACGGCGGCTACAACCCCGGCGGTACGTACCGCTCCGGCGGCTACAACGGCGGTGGCGGCTACACGGGCGGCGGCCCCGACGAGCCCGAGTACTTCACCGACCCGTACCCCCAGCAGGGCGGCCCGCACCACGGCGACCCGTACGCGAACAACCCCGGCCACACCCAGGCGTTCAGCATCGGCGAGGAGCCGTACAGCGACGGCAACGCCTACCGCGCCGGCCACTCCCCCGCCCCGCCCATGGGCCCGCACCTGCACTGGAAGCAGCTGCTGAGCGGCATCGTGACGCGCCCCGGCCCGACTTTCTGGCAGATGCGCGACTACCCGGTCTGGGGCCCCGCCCTGATCGTGACGTTCCTCTACGGCCTGCTGGCCCTCTTCGGCTTCGACGAGGCCCGCGACGACGCGATCCACGCCCCGGTCTCCAACGCGGTCCCGTACGTCCTCATCACGGGCGTCTGCTTCGTGCTCGGCGGCCTGGTGCTGGGCGCGGTCACCCACACGCTGGCCCGCCAGCTCGGCGGCGACGGCTCGTGGCAGCCGACGGTGGGCCTGTCCATGCTGATCATGTCCATCACGGACGTCCCGCGCCTGCTGTTCGCGATGTTCCTGGGCGGCGAGAACTCACTGGTCATGATCCTCGGCTGGCTCACCTGGCTGGCCGCGGCGGCGCTCCTCACGTCGATGGTGAGCAAGTCGCACGACCTGCCGTGGCCGAAGGCGCTGGGCGCGTCGGCGATCCAGCTGCTGGCGCTGGTGTCGATCCTGAAACTGGGCACGATCTGAAGCAAGAGGCGAAGAGAAGCTGAAAGGGGGCCGACGGTCAAAAACGAACCGGCGGCCCCCTTTCGGAACGCATCGACCAACGCGCTGACTCACTAACGCGCTAACGCACTCGCTCACTCACTCAGGCGTCGAGAACCTGCCCACGACGCCGTACGACGGGCTTCTCCACGCTCCACGGGAAGTTGATCCAGCGATCGGTCTTCTTCCACACGTATTCGCATTTCACGAGCGAGTGGGACTTCTCGTAAATGACCGCGGACCGCACCTCGGCGACGTGATCGATGCAGAAGTCACGCACCAGCTTCAGTGTCTTCCCGGTGTCGGCGACATCGTCGGCGATCAGGACCTTCTTGTCCGAGAAGTCGATGGCGTTGGGCACGGGCGCCAGCATGACGGGCATTTCCAAGGTGGTGCCCACACCCGTATAGAACTCCACGTTCACCAGGTGAATGTTCTTGCAGTCCAGCGCGTACGCCAGCCCACCCGCGACGAACACCCCGCCGCGCGCGATGCTCAGGACCACGTCCGGCTCGTACCCGTCGTCGGCCACGGCCTGCGCCAGCTCCCGGACGGCATGCCCGAAGCCGTCGTACGTCAGGTTCTCCCGCACGTCGTCACTCATCGGCCCTCACACCTGCGTCCGGTGGAAATTCATGTAGGAGCGCGACGCGGTCGGCCCGCGCTGCCCCTGATAACGAGACCCGTACCGCTCGGAGCCGTAAGGGAACTCCGAGGGAGAACTCAGCCGGAACATGCACAGCTGACCGATCTTCATCCCCGGCCACAGCTTTATCGGCAGCGTCGCCAGATTCGACAGCTCCAGGGTCACGTGCCCGGAGAAACCGGGGTCGATGAACCCGGCCGTGGAATGCGTGACCAGCCCGAGCCGGCCGAGCGAACTCTTCCCCTCCAGCCGCGACGCGAGATCGTCGGGCAGCGAGATGACCTCGTACGTCGACGCGAGCACGAACTCCCCGGGGTGAAGGATGAACGCCTCGTCCCCGTCCGGCTCGACGGTACGGGTCAGATCGACCTGCTCGACGGCCGGGTCGATGTGCGGATAGCGGTGGTTCTCGAACACCCGGAAGTAGCGGTCGAGCCGCACATCGATGCTCGAGGGCTGCACCATCGACGCATCGAATGGATCAATACGTACGCGTCCGGCGTCGATCTCGGCCCGGATGTCCTTGTCTGAGAGAAGCACCCACCGAGGATACGCAGAACGCGCGGGCCCACCCCCATCGGGCCGCCCGCGCGCCTGTACTCCGCTCCCTACCGCTGCTCGAACACCACGGGTACGGCATGCCGCAACCGAGCACAACGAGGACACCGGATGAGCCGCCCGGGCCCGATCCGCCCGGCCCCGAGCTGCTGCATCGGAAACGAGGTGGTAGCGAAAACGTGCCCTTCGGCACAGCGGACGACGGTGCGCTCCATGGAGTCCATCAAGTCCCTTCCCCATCAAGCCGTGGACGAGACCGCCACATTAGGGGATGAACAGGACGCCCCTCCACGCGGCACTCCGACACCCACGCTACGCCCCCAACTCCCGCCCCCGACACCCACATCACCCTCGCCGTCATGGCCCACACCTGGGGCGGTCCGCGATGGGGTACAGTGTGGAACGATGCGTCGCTGATCAGCGATGGCGTTACGCGGGTGTAGTTTAATGGTAGAACATGAGCTTCCCAAGCTCAGAGCGCGAGTTCGATTCTCGTCACCCGCTCCATGAAGAAGGCCCAGGTCAATGACCGGGGCCTTTCTTGTTGTCTAGACCTCTTGCCGAGTGTCGTGCCCTCCGCATGCCCCAACTCCCGACGAGACCGGTACTTCAACAGCGCCCTCGACGCGTGAGAGTTGCATTGGGAGGGTCGCCGACACCCGTTGCGCGGTGACTTGAGTCACGCCGCCCGCCGTATGCACTGACTGAACGTGCCAGCACGTCTCCGGCCCGCCTTTCAAGACGATGAGGATTCGTAGCGTGTCGGCCGACGCTCAGGTGCTTCTGAGCCAGACGCGGTCATTCACCAGCGAAGCTGATGCCACGTGGCAGAGGGTGGGGCCCTCACAAAAAGCGTCCGCGGGGGAGGTGGCAGATGCCGCTGCTGTCATGGAGGACGGTGGCACCCACCGGAAGCCCGCGCTGCACAGGTCCTCATGAGCCGGCCGCAGTCCCCGGAGTCCCAGTGGACAGCGGAACCGGGAAGCCAATCGCCTACGTACCGGGGCAGGGTCCCGCCCGGACCACGTACGCGCAGCGAGATCCGGTGCCGAGCACGAACTCCGTGATCCGAGGAATCGCTGGCTCCGTGCATGAGCGGGTCAACCGGATTGCACAAGCACGAGACTGGCTCGGGCGATGGCAAGACAAGATGCAGGGGAGGCCCCAACGGCCTATTCGGGAGCTGGACGAATTCTCCGGCGAATCCCTCGCGCAGTGGGCCCTGACAAACGTGCTGTACGCGCGCAAGCGGCCAGCACCGTCCTTCGGATTCGGGCTGGCGCCAGTGCTCACACACAGCGTTGCAGCACGACGGCAGCGTCGGCTCCGGGGCGCACTGTTGTTGGCAATGCTGGTCTACCTGGGGGGGCTCCCGTCCACGAGGACTGGCAGCGATTGTCGCCACCGTGTTGCTGTGGCAGTTCTTCACAGGGCGATCGGGCCAGGCGATTATGCGCTGGGGCTTCAACGCACTCGTACCGGCTGTCCTTCTCGTTGCGGCGCTGTTCGCCCTCTGGACTTTCGCCAAACCACATCTCCCGCTGCTACGCGAGGCCGCCCTGGAAGGGCTACTGGTCGCACCGCGTCTGCTGATCGCCGTCACTGCGCTTCACCTTCTTGACCGCTGGGCGTGTCACGCCTACGTGCAGTCGCTGCGCCTTAGCCGCGGACGCATCGCCACGCGTCCCTTCCTCGCACCGTTCGCCGCCAAGAGGATCACGGCGTGCGAGGTCACTGAGGGGTGGCAAAGCATCGCGTACCGCAGGGAAAGCAGGGTGGATCGCTTCGTCGGAGCCGGCCTCGACTCGTGGCCGAAAGGAGCTACCCGTATCCAGCTCACGTCAGCCCGCACCAGTGAGGACGAAGAAGACGGCCCGCCCTTGGCTACAGCCGACTTGTCCGACCTTGACGCGAGTCAGAAATTCGAGGCGGAAGAGCTCCTCGACAAGGTGCGCGACGAACTGGAGGAGCTTCGAGGAGCTCTCGTCGAAACCCACGCCCTGCCCAATTGTGATGTGGCCGAGTTCCTCGGCATCCCCGAGGGCCGATGGAAGAGCTTGGGCCAGAACAGTGGAGGCGGCGGTGATAAGTCGGATTGGCCGGAGGCCACTGAGATGTGCACCGAAGCTCGGGATGCGCCCACCGGTCACTTCTCCCGAAGATACCTCGCCGCGCAAGTCGTCGCCTGGGACGGCCAAATCGTCGTCACTGTCTTCGCGCATGCAGCCCTGGAAGGCAACACACTGCACTTCGTCACCCGCCCCCACGTCCTGGCACCGCTGCTTCCCTCAGCAAACGTAACGCCCGCCAAGGGCTGGGATCTCGCCAGGAAACTGGCAGAAACACCGCTTCATGCATGCGGAGATACCGTGGCGCTCGCGTCCCGGGTGTACACGACCATCGGACGCGGACTCGGGCTGCTGACTGCTGTGACCATGGCCGCGGCCGCTGTCCGCGAGAGAGACGACGGCCGGCCGGTGAGTCTGAGAGAGCACTGCGGTCGGGAGACAACTGAGGACATGCACCAGACCGAGGACGTGCAGCGCTACGTGTCAATCCTGCAATCGCGGATGTTCAGCACGGTGAGCGCTTTTCTCGCCGACCACGGCCTGGCGACCGGCGAGTTCAAACGTCAGGCCATTGCCATCACCCAGAACTTCATCAGCGGCGACAACAACCAGGTCAACACCGGCAATATGGGCGGCGGCATGCAACAAGGCCCCATGCCTGGCGGTCCGGCAAACAGAACCGAGAAGGCAGGTTGATCATGAGATTCGGTCGAGCAAACGCTGGTGGTGGCACCAACGTCACCGGCAGCGGTAACCAGGTCAACACCGGCAGGGTCGGTGGTGACATGCGCCAAGTCCACGTCTCTGGGACCGCAGCAGACGACCCCAGGCTGCTGGCTGCACAGACCAGACTCGCCGAGCTGGTAGCTGCCCTAGACACATACGCAGACGAAGTGCACAGCATCGACAGTTGCCGCCAAGCCGTGGCCAGAATTGACGAGGAGCTACGGGAGCCGACGCCGGACGGGCGCCGCCTCACCGAGACCATGGAGATGCTGAGCCTCGCGCTCGGGTCCGCCACGTCCCTGACCTCGCTCGCTGGTTCACTTCGAAGTGCGATCGAGGCACTTCCCGGCTGAAGACCAAGCGCCACCGCTACGTGGGCAGGGCCAGCAGGCCCTGCCCACGTCCACCTAATTCCTTGGTGGAACCGAGCGGCGCGCTTCCGCCATTTTCCGACGGCCCTCCTTCACCAGGGCGTCGATGCCCGACGCCACCTCCCGCTGCCGCTCACCATCGGAGTGCTGGTAAATCAGCGCTGCCTTCTCAGAGGACTGGCCGGCGCGGACCATCGTGTCCTTGAGCGTGGCGCCCGACTGGGTGGACAGGGTGTGGCCGGTGTGCCGGAGGTCGTAGAAGCGGAAGCCCTCCGGCAGGCCGACCTTGGCCCGAGCCCTGCGCCACTTGCGGCCGAAGGTGGACCGGCGGAAGGGGGCGCCCCTCTCCCCGATGAACAGGAGTCCGTCGGGCTCCTTCTCGGCGTACCAATCGAGGTGTCGCTTCACCTCGATGTACAGGAAGGCCGGGAGGAAGACAGTTCGCCTTCCCGCGGCCGACTTGGTGTCGCCTTCGACGCGGCGGCCGGTGGTCAGTTCGGGTGCAGCGTCCCGGATCTTGACCGCGAGCGGTTCGAGCATGACGTCGGGCCGCCGAAGGGCGGCCTGCTCTTCCGGGCGCATGGGCCCGTAGGCACCGAGGTAGACCATCAGCCGCCACCTCGGCCCCATGGCGTCGGCGAGCGCGTCGACCTGTTCGACGGTGGCAGTCGGGCGTTCCTTGGCCTTCTCGCTGCCAGCGCCCCTGATCCGGCAGGGGTTGCGGCGGATCAGCTCGTCGTCGGCCGCCGTCTCCATGATGGCCTTGAGTAGGCGGTAGGACTTGGCGACGGTCGTCGCACCGGTAGTCCCTAGCCGCTCGACCCGCCAGGTGCGCACGCCCGGCGGCGTGATGTCATCCAGGTTCACCGAGGCAAATGCGGGCAGCAGGTGCAGGCGCAGGAGCCTTCGGTACAGCTCCTCCGTGGTGGCGGAGAGCCCGCGCTCCTCGACCCACTTCATGGCGTACGTCTCGAAGTTGATCGAGCCAGCATCGGGATCAACCCAGTGCTTGCGCTCGATGTCGGCCTGGGTGAGCGTGAGCCAGGTCTGGGCCTCGGTACGCGTCTCGAAGGTCTCCGGGGCGGTGCGACGGCTGCCGTCCGGAGCCCAGTAGCGCGTCTGCCACCGCCCTGACGGGAGCTGACGAACGGTGCCGAATTCACGCCGCCGCTGCGGCTTGCGGGCGGCCATCAGGCGGCCTTCCCGAAGCGGGAACGGGCGTCGCCGAGAGTCGGGACGGTGCGCTCCTCGATGTACGCGGCGATGGCGCTCTCAGGGATCCGTACGGGCTTGCCGAGCTTGACGTAGCGGATGCGGCGCTCCTGGATGAGTCGCCGGATGAAGCGCACGCCGGTGCCGAGCCGCTCGGCTGCCTGCTCCACGGTGAGGAGGGCGTCGGCAGTGGTCACCTCCCCCTGCGGTCGCGGGTGCTGAACAGGGGCGTGCGGTATCGCCGAAGGGCGCAAGTGAGTGCTCCGGTTCCGGCCGGCGGATGGGGCGGCAACCCCGCGCCTGGCCTCGTGTCGTTCAGGGATGGGATGGGCAGGACGGCCACAGCGGGGGTTTGCGTTCCCGCTGCGCCAGGTGGTGTGGGCCGCTATGAGTCCGAGGCGGGCCCGTACTCTTCGTTGCTCTTCATCAGTTCGGTGGCGATGGCGTTGGAGACCATCACGTCAGCCTCTTCGCGGATGTCCGGGTGGTCGGCGAGATAGGCGTCGAGCTGGTCGCGGGCCTTGCGTGCCTCGTGGTTGGCACGGTTGGAGGCTCTGTAGGCGGCGACGACGTTGTCGATCAGCTCCATGGCCCGGCCCATGGTCGCCAGGCTGGGCGGCCCGACGAAATTGCTGAGCGGGATGCCGAAGATCTCGGCGAAGCCGATGGCCTCATCGAGGTTGATCCGGCGCTTGCGGTTCTCGATGCGCCAGACTGCAGACGGGTTCATGTCGAAGCCGACGTCGTTCATGCGGTCGGACAGCGTGGTGGTGCTCCAGCCGCGTTTCTCGCGCTCCAGTTTGACCCGCACAGCAGCGTTCTCCTCGCCGCTGAGGAGCACGCCCTCAGGGCTTTCCTCGTCATCCGGCATCGCTCCCTCCTCCCGTTCGCTGCGTGTACCGCCGGTTGTGCGGCATGGAACAAGATTAGCATCCGTTCTGCGGATCGCATAGTGCTATGCGATCCGCATAGTCCGTGGTACCGTAAAGCACCCCAGCAGACCGCACCGATCCGCTGAGGCATGCCTTCAACCAGCCCCCGACATACAAAAAGCCCCCCGGTGACCCAACACCGAGGGGCTCAGAGCGCAAACCTCACGCCGCCCATCCCTGAACGACTGACTGCGAGGCCGGGATTGCCGTCCCATTGGCCCGCAAGCAGAGGAGCTACATGTCCAGTATGGACGATCCCGCCCAGAGCACGCCATCCCTTCCGAACACCGCCGCCCTATGGCCGCCGGTGGCCATACCCGGCCGCCCCGCCGAGCCCGTACCGCCGCCGGCAGAGGAGCCCGAACCTGCTCCACCGTCCGAAGGCGAGGCGGTGCTCGCGGAGCTGCGGGAGCAGATTCGCCGCTACGTCGTACTGCCGAGCGGGGAGGCTTTCACAGCCGTGACCCTGTGGGTTGCGGCTACGCACTTGCAGACGGCGTGGCAGCACGCTCCGCGACTGGCCGTCGTGGGGCCAGCGAAGCGGTGCGGCAAGTCGCGGCTGCTGGACGTGATCACCGAGAGCGTTCACGATCCGCTGATCACAGTCAACGCGTCGGCCGCTGCGGTGTTCCGGTCGATCACCGCCACGCCGCCCACCCTGCTGGTCGACGAGGCCGACACGCTCTTCGGCTCCGCGAAGGTCGCGGAGAAGAACGAGGAGATGCGTGGCCTGCTCAACGCGGGGCACCAGCGCAACCGCCCCACCCTGCGGGTCTCCGGACCCAACCACGAGGTCTCAAAGTTCCCTACCTTTGCCATGGCGGCCCTCGCCGGCACCGGCGACCTGCCGGACACGATCATGGACCGGTCGATCGTGATCCGGATGCGGCGCCGCAGGCCGGGCGAGAAGGTGGCGGAGTTCCGTACTTTCCGTGACACCCCGCCGCTCCACGCGCTACGTGACCGGCTCGTCGCCTGGCTGACTCCCCTGCACGCCGAGGCGATGGAGCTGACACCGGCCATGCCGGTCGAAGACCGGGCGGCCGACACATGGCAGCCGCTGGTGAGCGTTGCCGATCTCGCCGGCGGAGCATGGCCGGACCTCGCCCGCGCCGCCTGCCAGATCATGGCCAAGCACGAAGCCGAGCACGACCAGGACCGCAGCAGCCTGGGCATCCGCCTCCTGGCCGACATCCGCCGCGCCTTCACCACTGAAGGCAACCCGCCGGCACTCCGCACCAGCCGGCTCCTCGACATCCTCAACCAGGACGACGAGATGCCCTGGGCGGAGTACACCACCCACGGACTGACCCCTCGGGGCCTGCAACTCCTGCTCAAGGAGTACGACATCAGCTCGGTCACCCGCCGCTTCCACGGCAACGTTCAGGCCCGAGGCTTCGCCCGCCTGCAGTTCGCCGACTCCTGGGCCCGCTACTGCCCTGAGCCCACCCCCGAAACGGCGACCGGGGCCTGACCCGGCACGACCCGTCACGACCCGTCCCCGCGCAGGTCAGCGCGGTGACGAGTCGCGGTCCGGTGACGAGTCGACTCGTCACTACCGCCGCACTCGTACCGGCCCTGACCAGGCACGCGACGAGTCGTGACGGGTCCCCCGCCCTCAGGGCCACCTCAGCCGCACCCGCACTCTGGAGCATTTCCCTTGTCCTCCCCCGCCATCACCACGGCACCGTCTGCCCCGCTGCCACTGGCCACCGCGATCCGCACGGGCGTGTCACTGCTGGCCGTGGCCGCCTTCGCACTGTCCTACGACGCGCTGCGTCAGATGGCCGCCGCCAGCCATATCCACCGGGCGCTCACCTACGCCTTCCCGCTCGTCATCGACGGGTTCATCGCCATCGGGATCGGCGCCCTGCTCATCCTGCGGACCGCTCCCCTGTCCGCCCGCCTCTACGTCTCCG
Source organism: Streptomyces sp. A0958 (assembly GCF_004795035.1). Lineage (GTDB taxonomy): Bacteria > Actinomycetota > Actinomycetes > Streptomycetales > Streptomycetaceae > Streptomyces. The sequence continues at coordinate 38,351 of NZ_SSBK01000024.1, read as the reverse complement.
CCCTGGTTGGCGTCGCCACCGCCACAAGCATCTGGGCCAACGTCCTGCACGCCGTCCGCCTCAACCAGCAGACCCGCCACACCAGCCTCGCCCTCGACGACATCACCGTCGGAGTCATCTCCGCCATCGCCCCACTCGCCCTGGCCGGAGCCGTCCACTTCTACCTCCTCGTCGCCCGACGCCCCACCGCCACCGACCGCCACAACACCGACGGCCGCCACGAACCCACCGCGGAACACACGATCGGCGAGCTCGCGCCGCCACCCGACACCAACACCGACGTGCCGCAGCAGCCCGGTAAGCCGGTTAGCAAGCAGCCGAGTGTTCCCCTGAGGCAGGCCGTGGCCATCGGCCGCACCGCTCCCCTCGGGCGAGCGGGCCGCGCCTCGCGCCGCAACATCGAGAAGGCCGTCAGGGACCAGGGTTTCGGGATTTCCCGGAGCCGCTTGGACGAGGTCAAGGACCTGCTGCAGGCCGAACTCGACGCCGTCACCACAAGCACCGACTGAACCCCGCACCCCACGTCACCCCAGCCCGTTCCTCCCATGAATCAGCACGGGAGGAACGGGCCCTCTCCCTCCACCACCACTTGCAGGAGCCCCCATGCACGGCCTCGACCGCGAACCCTCGTCAGCGCAACAGCAGATGACCTCCACCCCGGCATCAGGCGGAGCAAGGTATGGCATTGGACCGTCCACGGGCCGGTCCAACGCAGATGCCTCCGCCCCGGGGGTGGCGGAGGAGCTCGGGCGCCAGGGGGCGCCCGACCGGAACAAGCCCGTCGACACCACCACCCGCACCGTGCTGCCGCAGCGTGCCGCCGAAGCCGCCGCACTGCACCGAGTCGCCCGCCGCCGTCAGCGCAAAGAGACCCAGCGCAAGGAACGCGTGGACGTCCGCTACAGCACCGACGAGAAAACAGCGATCCTCACCGTGGCCCGCTCGCTGAACATCGCTGCCGCCCACTACGTCGGCGCCGTAGTCATGGCCCACATCCAGGGAGACCTCACGCTGCCTGGTCAGCGCACTCAGCTCGACGACTACATCGACGAACTCACAGCCCTCCGAGGTGAAGTCGCCAAGATCGGCCACAACGTCAACCAGATCGCCAAGAAGCTCAACTCCGGCGACCGTCCACACCCTGGGGACACCGCACTCCTCGACCATGCGGAACGCGTCCTCGACACGGCCGGCACCGCCGTCCGCCACATCGCAGCAGCCACCAATCAGGTTGCCGCCACAAAGGGGCCACGGTGATCGCGAAGATCAGCAGCGGCAAGAGCACAGCCGGCCTCATCCGCTACCTCTACGGCCCCGGCCGGGCCAACGAGCACACCGACCCGCACCTCGTCGCCTCCTGGGACGGCTTCGCACCCGACCCCGGCCGCACCGACGACACCGCCGCCACGAAGAAGCTCCTCGTGGCCGACCTCGACCTACGCGTCCAGCAGGCCAGGCGACTCGGCCGGGCCCCGAAGCAGCACGTGTGGCACTGCTCCGTCCGCGCAGCACCCGGCGACCGCATCCTCGACGACGCAGAATGGGCGGAGATCGCCCGTCGTGTCGTCACAGCAACCGGCATCGCACCGACAGACGATCCCGAAGGCTGCCGATGGGTCGCCGTCCGGCATGCCGACGACCACATCCACATCGCCGCCACCAAGATCCGAGGCGACCTGCGCACCGCACGCCACTGGAACGACTACCTCACCGCCGACCGCGAACTCGCAGCCGTCGAGGAGGAATACGGCCTCTTCCAAGTCGTACGTGGAGACCGCACCGCCGCCAAACGGCCCACCCGCGCCGAGCGGGAGAAGGCCCACCGCACCGGCCGTGACAAGCCTGCCCGCGTACGCCTGCGCACCCTTGTCCGCACAGCAGCGGCTGCTGCCACCACCACCGAGGAGTTTCTCGCTCTCCTCACCCGCACCAGCGGCGTCCTCGTTGAGGTCCTGCACTTTCCCTCCGGAGAACCACGCGGCTACAAAGTCGCCCTGGAACACGACACAAACGCCGAAGGAGAACCGGTGTGGTTCTCCGGCTCCACGCTGTCACCGGACCTCTCCCTCCCCAAGATCCAGAGCCGTCTCGCCGCAGCAGACATCCCTGCCGACAATCCCAACGGGCTTCTACGGCCGCACCCGTGGCACCAAGCCACCGCAGCCACAGAGCGCATCCCCCACCACCTCGGCCAGCCGGACGCCGAAGCCGCCCAGGCCCACCTGGCCGCCCTCGGCGAAGCACTCGACGCCGTAGCTCTCACCGCACCGCCGGACATTCGTACCGAACTCCGAGCAGCGGCCTCTGCCTTCGAACGGGCAACTCGTTCGCGTATCCACGCCGAACACCACCACGCCCGTGCCCTGCGCGGGGCGGTGAAATCAATGCTCCGCGAGCCATCACCCAAGGACGGAGCTCTCCTGGCGATATTCCTCGATGCCGCGCTCCTGGCCGTCATCGCCGCCGCCCGCTGGCACGACCAACGACAGCACACCCAGCAGACCGCAGCCGCCCAGCAGACCCTGCTCCACCTCCAGGCCGCCTACGAGCGGACCTCATCCGGGCACCTGCTTGCCGCCGGCCAGCGTCGACCGCCTCAGAAGGTCGCGGTCCGGTACGCCCAGCTCATCCGCCAGACCGCCCCCGCACACGCCGACCAAATCCTCGCCGACCCCGCCACCGATGCGCTGACCACCGCATTGGCCGCCGCGGAGACCGCAGGCCACGATCCCGGCCGGCTATTGCAGCAGGCAGCAGACGAACGCGCCCTCGACGACGCCCGCTCCCCAGCACGCACACTGGCCTGGCGCGTACAACGGCTCTCGCAGAGGCCCGCTCCAAGTCGGCAAGCTCAGGCGGCGCAGGCACGTAGCACCGTCCTACGCCCCGTAGCTCTCCCGCAGCCTGCGACACCGGCCGCACCCACCGCTACCTCTCGGCCTCGGCGGAGGTGATCAGCCCTGGGCAGGCACTCTCAGCGGGAGCAAGGTCAAGCAGTTCTTCCCGACCGGAGCTGAGAGAGGACCTGCGCGACCGGCAAGTCGTACTGGTCCTTGTCCTGCTCCCAGAACGAAAGGGCCCGAGCCGTGGCCTCGGCCATGTCCGCGGGCAGGTCGGCCGCCCGGAGGGTATCGGCGACCTCTTCCATCTCGGGCGCCCAGCGCCAGGCCCTGGCAGCCACGCTCGGCAGGTATCCCGGATCGGAGAGGATCGCAGAGACCATGATCTCGGCTTCAGCCGTGAGCTGGTCGCCGACGCCATGAGCGTGTGCGAGCGCGTGGGAGACCCCTGCGAGAGTACGAGCGGCCTTCTGGTAACTGGCGAAGGCCATCTTCAGGGCGGAAGCGGAACCGATGGCCTCGCCTGCCCGGAGCACATCCAGCGAGGACTTCGCGAACAGCGGCTCCACCAGGTCGACGGCGGGGCCGGCCCCTGCGAGATAGAGCCGTGCCGTACGCCCTTCACCTGGCGGCGGACCGAAGACGGCACCATCGACGACCTCGGATCCGGGACGGATGTCGTCGGCGATGCGCCGCACGCGCTGGGGACTGATGGCATTGACATCGACGTACACCCCCGCGAAGGCGTGCGCAGCCACGGCCGCTGCCACGTCCTCCGCCGCCTGCGGTGGGCAGACCGAGAGAACGACCGCGCTACGGGACAGCGCTTCCGCGAGCGAGTCGCAAGGTGTGGCGCGGGCCTCCCTCGCGCGGCGCCACGTGTTCTCGCTGCGCTGCTTGGGTACCCACAGCACCTCATGGCCGCCAGCGACTAACTCAGCGATGACCGCCGCGCCCATGGATCCCGGGTGCAAGACGGTCACGACGGTCACTGGCTGCCTCCGGCGAAATGCGACGTGGTGTGTTCCTCATCAACATGATCCGCTGCCGTGGAACAGCAACGGCGGAGGACTCAGCACCAGGCTCGGACAAGCCGGTCGCCGATAAGGTAAAAGTTCCCCTGCCTCGTGTTGGCCCTTCATGGCGAAGCGGGAAACACGGCTATGGCAGCCCTGCCCCGGCAGCTCGTCTCACGCACAAGCCGCGTCATGGGTACCGTGCTGGAGACGAACTCTGTACGGACAGACCGGCGATCGCGCCGGATCGTCCGGCGGCCGGGAGGTGTCCTGATGCTGGAGGAAGCCGAGGAGATCGGCAAGCGCGTCCGCAGGGCGAGGCTGCGGTTGGGCATGCCGCAGGCCGACCTGGCGACGGCCCTGGGGAAGTCGCAGGGCTGGGTGTCGAAGATGGAACGTGGCCTGATCGAGCTGGACCGGGTCGGGCTGCTCAACCAGGTAGCCGCGGAGCTGCACGTCCATCCGAACGACCTGATCGGGCGGCCGTACAGCAGCTCCCCAGACGACAACCAGTGGCAGGTTGCCGCCTCGTCGATCTTGCGCGAGCTGCGCCGCTACGACCTCGTCCCCGTCTTCGACGGGGCTCCGCGGCCCGCATCACAGCTGTGGCGTGAGGTGACCCGGCTGCACCGCTTGCGGGACACCGCTTCCAACGTGGCGATTCTCCGCGTTCTCCCGGACCTGTTCCGCGAGGCGCGCGCCCTGGCTGAGGAGTCGGAGGGGCACGAGCGGGAGGAGGCGTTTGCCATCTACGCCGTGTGCTGCAAGTTCGCACACACCGCCGCCCACTCCCTCGGGCACCCCGAACTGGTCGCCATGGCCTGCGAGCGGGCAGCCTGGTCAGCCAGGTTGTCGGGAGATCCGGTGCTGCCCGCCGTCGCCGACTGGATGAGGGTCTGGGACATGTGGGCGACGGCTGACTGGGCCGACGCTCTGACGCTCTCGGACAAGGCAATCACCTCGGTGGAGCAGGAGTACGACCGTGGTGAGCCGCTGGCCGTGCGGGCCTGGGGCACGCTGCAGCTACGGGCTGCGGTCTCCGCCGCCCGAGCCGGCCGCGCCTCGGAGGCCGAAGACCGGATCGGACACGCGAAGGCTGCTGCCGAGCGCATGGACGCTTATGTCGGGGCACCTGTGTACGACCGGCATTCGCTGACGTTCTCCGCCGGGAACGTGCAGATCCACGCGATTAGCGTGGCTCTGGAAATGGGCGAGCAGGGCAAGGCACTGGAGATAAACCGCCGTACCAGCCCAGTACTGGTCGGGACACTGCCCAACTCCCGGCAGGGTCACCACCACATGGACGTCGCGCGCGCCTGGCTGTGGGACGGGAACCGGGGCAAGGCCCTGGCCGAGTTGGAGACGGCTGAGCGGATCGCGCCCCAGCTCGTGCGGAACCACCCCATCGCCCGTTCGACGCTTCGCAGCATCGTCTACGCGGAACGAGCAGCCACGCGGGAGAAGCTGCGGCGCATGTCCGACCGCTTCCACCTGGACGGATAGGGGTCATATTCCTCCGGCTCATATTCGAGGTTTGTCCTGACCCTAACTTCAGGGCATGACGCCACGACGTTCTCCCCACCTCCCTTCCCAGGGAGCCGGGTTAGGTACGGCAGCTCCCTTCGTTCCCCGGCTCGGCGACCTCGCCACCGACAGCGCCCGTGACGACCGTGTGGGGGTCGTGGTCGCCCTCCCTGGTGAGGGCTCCGCCACGACCTACCACCTGCGCCCTCCCGGGGGCGGGACCCAGTGGTCCGCGCCCGCCGACGGGACGACGCTCAAGCCCGTGCCGGTGAAGGCCACGCACGCCACGCTGCTGGCCGGCCGGGACGCGGTCTACGACCCGAGGGCCCAGCAAGGGTCGGTTCCCGTCGAGTTCCACTTCGATGACGGCTCGACCCTCGACGGCGCGCTCATCCTCACCTCTGCTGAGCTGGAGCGGTTGTACGCGCAGACCAGCCGCCTCCTCGTCGCCCACGAACACACCCTCGGCGGCACCTCGTGACCGGGGCTCGGCGCCGCCATGCCCGAAACGCCGCGTCCAGAACCGCACGGTCCGACCACGGAGGCCGAATCGCGTTCACCTTTCTGGCCGTCGTCGGCCTGGTCGGCCCGGCCTGGGCACTGCGTGAGCACGCCGGCCCGTTCCTTGAAGGAGCTGGCCATCGGCCCACCGCCGTCGCACCGGACGCGAGCCTGCCCTCCGACCGCTGAGGCCGCTCCCGATACCGATGCCGTCTGCCCGCGCTCGACCGCCGGAGCCTCCCACGCTGCTCTCTCGTCGAGCGGCGCTGAAGAACCGCCCCGCTCAGCGCGGCTTCGGCTGCCCGGAGCGGGACGGCCTGCACCTCGTCAGCCATCTGGAACATCCACGCGTGATTCCCCAGGGAGGGATCATGGACATCCCGTACATCGTCATCGACCAGCTCGTCCCCGACCAGCAGCAGGTCTGGAAGACGTACTTCGGCGACGCCGACCGCCCCCGCTACATCGAAGAAGGCATCTGGCGCCGCACCCAGGAGAAGGCCACCGCCAGCCAGTCCGGCTGGGCGGCCTCCGACGACGCACGGCGGCGGATCATCCACTACCGCTACCGGTACGGCCTGGTGCCCACCACGGCTGCGCCGGCCATCGGCTTGACCGACCTGTACCTCTATCACTCCGCGTCCGCCCCGGCCGACGAGGTCGCCGCGCACCAAGACGCCCTGTGGGATTCGCTCGCCGCTGGCGGCTGGAAGGAGGCTCCCGGTGGATTCTTATGGACCCGACGGGATCTGAAGTGCCGGATCACCGAGCACGACGCCCACCCCCAAGACGCCGCTGCGGGCCGCACCCTCCCAGCCGGCTACCGGAGCCTGGACGTGCAGATCGCCTCTGTGTCCTACGCGCCGCCGCCCGCTGTCCGGCAACTGCCGTGGAACGTGCTCTCCACCGGAATCCGGTTCAAAGACCGCCCCGGCACGCCGACCCGCGTGCCGGACCTATCCGTCCTCGCGAACCTGCGACCGTTCCAGGTGGAGATCGGATGCGGTACGTCGGTCGAGGCGGGCATCCCGCCCCTGCACCGGCTCCACGAGATCTACCGGGTCACCGACCGCCAGGGCCACGAGCCGCGGGAGCACCGCTTCACCCTCTCCCCGACAGCGGACACACTTCTCCATGAGGTGCTGACGGAGCCGGAGGAGAAGACGGCAGAATTCGTGGAGATGTTCCGTGCGTGCTTCCTGGCCGAGCCGACCCCAGCCATGTGGGCGTTGAAGGAGTTGAAGGACGCCGGGCACCTCGTCGGTCCGGTCATCACCAACAACTTCGACGTGCTCGCCGCGCGTGCCGGGCTCGACGAGTGCTTTATGCGCCGCTACGACCAAGCCGTACCCGACGTCGATTGGATCGACGGCGCCAAGGCACTCCTCGTCGTCGGCCTGCACGCCGACCGACGCAAGGTCCAGGCTCGCGCCCGCGCTCGCGGCATGCAGATCGTCTACCTGGACCCGGAGGGCTTCTGGCACGACGGCCAGTTCATGCCCTACCCGCTGGAAGGGCCCCAGGACGGTGACCTGGTGTGCCGGGCAACCGCCGCTGAGGCGCTGCCCGCACTCGTCAAACTCCTGAAGCAGCACGCTGGTTGATTCACCTGCACGAAGAGGGCCGCGCCGGGTGGTGACGCTAGCGTGACGCACCCGGCCGGCCCGGACTCACCGGGCGGGCGAGAGGCAAGGAAAGGAGCGTCGACCCCATGCGCGTATCCGTCATCGGCTGCGGTCACCTGGGCATCCCCCACGCCGCTGCCATGGCCGAGATCGGCCACGAGGTCATCGGCGTGGACCTGGACCAGGCGAAGATCGACCGCCTCAACGCCGGCGAGTGCCCCATCTACGAGGACGGCCTGCCCGAACTCCTCACCACCCACACCGCCACTGGACGCCTGCGGTTCAGCACCAGCCTCGAAGAGGCGGCCGAGTTCGCGTCCGTCCACTTCCTCGCCGTGGGCACGCCGATCGACGCGGACGGACGGAGCTACGACACCGGACAGGTCTTCGGCGCCGCCCGCGCCCTCGCCCCGCACCTCACCCGTGCGGCAGTGGTCATCGGCAAGTCCACCGTCACCGTCGGCACCTCACGCGACCTCGGCGCACTCCTCGCGCGTCTCTCCCCGGCGGGTGAGGACGTGGAGGTCGTCTGGAACCCGGAGTTCCTCCGCGAGGGCCACGCCATCGACGACACCCTGCGACCCGACCGGATCGTCGTAGGCGTCCCCTCGGCCCGCGCAGAGGACGCCGTACGCCAGGTTTACGCACCTCTCCTGGCGAACGGGATCCCGCTGTTCGTCACCGACCCCGCCACCGCCGAACTCATCAAGGGCGCCGCCAACGCCTACCTCGGCATGAAGATCTCCTTCATCAACGGCGTCGCCGACATGTGCACCGCCGCCGGAGCCGACGTCCAGCAGCTCACCGAGGCCATCGGCCTCGACCCCCGTATCGGCCGCGGCGGTCTCAACGCCGGCCCCGGTTATGGCGGCGGTTGCCTCCCGAAGGACGTCCGCGCCTTCACCGCATCCGCCCGCACCCTGGGCGCCACCGAGGCAGCGACCATGCTGCGAGCCGCCGAGGAGGTCAACGAATCCCGCCCCACCGCCGCACTGAGGCTCATCGAGCAGACGCTCGGCCGCCCCGTCGACGGCGTACGCATCACCGTCTGGGGCGCCTCCTTCAAGGCAGGCACCGACGATGTCCGCGAATCCCCGGCCCTGGCGATCGCCGCCCTCATGCACCAGCGCGGCGCGACCGTCACCGTCCACGACCCGCACGCCGTGCCCACGGCACTGCGCCGGCACCCGGAGCTCGACTACGCCGAAGCCCTCGACAACTCCGTCCAGGGCGCCCAACTAATCGTCCTGGCTACCGAGTGGCCCCACTTCCGAGAGGCCGACCCCAAGGCCCTCGCCCCACTGGTCGCGGCCCCGGTCCTCGTCGACCTCCGCAACCTCATCGACGCCGACGCCTGGCGCATGGCCGGATGGACCGTACGCCAGCTCGGACGTCCCGCACAGGAATAACCGAACCCATCGATCGGAGGTCCGACGTGGACACCCTGTGGGACAACATCGAGAAGCTCTCCGTCGTCTGCCGAGCGGCCGGCGCCCACCTCCCCGACGAGGAACTCAAAGCCCTCCAGGTGGGCAAGGTCGCCGAGGAAGCCGGCGAGGCAATGCACGCCCTCCACGGCCTGAAGGGCCTCACCACCTGCGGCGACGACCACACCTGGTCCGAAGTCCAGAACGACCTGGTCGGCGCGGTCATCGCCGCCCTCCTGGCGATGCACTACATCGACCCCACGGGCGCCCGCGCCACCTTCGACGAAGTTCTCCACCACCGCACACGTAGGGGCCGTAAGGCCGCCACATCTGCCTGACAATCTCCGGACCCGCCGTCGGCCGCTCCCACCAGGTGCGGTCGACGGCCATGTTCGGGCACGACCCACGCAGTGCCCGACTTCAGCGTGGTAGATCTTTCCCTACTTCATCAAGGCACCCGGCTTTGGTTGCGCCCGCGCTCCTGCCTCCGGCCCGCTCGGCGCTGCCGCCGCCGACGCGCGCCCACGAGAGATAGGCCCGGAGTGCATGGGACGAGAACCAAGCCCGCGGCTTCAAGATGATGCCTCCGGCGGGGCGCTCAGACTCCGGGATGGGAGGGGCGCCGTACGCGAGTGCCAGCGGATTCGTGGTGAGCTTTGTGGGCTCCCATCCCGACCACCTTCGCCCCAGGCAGAGCCGAGCGGTCGCGGCCCAGGGCGTCAGAGCTCCGGCGATGCGGACTGGACATCGCCCTTAAGCAAGTGCTCGACCTCCAAGGCGTCACGTGCAAGCCTGAGAACAAACGAACTGGCACATCGTCGTCCGTGAAGATAAATAGGGACGCCCGAACCGGCCCACATCACTACAGGGTGAGCTTCCACAAAATCCTGGTTGCAGAGGAAGCACCGCCGATCCGCCGAAGGATAGAGATGGGCGCCGGGGGTGACCACCGACATTCTTGTCCTCTCAGTTCAGATGTCGCCAACATGAGGCTTTGGACTGACCACCGTTTTGCTATGTAGAGCGACGCTTCTTTCTAGCCACTTCGCGCTTGATATAAAATGTCAACAGGGTGAGCAAACCGAAATGAGAAATCAGCACACTAGAAACCACTAACGCCTCACCCATCCATTCTGACCCCCTTCCTTCATCATCCATCACGGGGATCCATAGGTAGAGTCCGCAAACAGCGATCAGCCAGTTCCCTGTCTCCTCCGGGCGGCGCCCTGCGCGCAACTCAAAGAAGATCGTAAGCGTCATCCAAGAGATAAAAATGTACAGGCTTCCTACAGTAAGGACAGGACTAAGATCCGTGTAATTTTTTACGTAACGCACCTGATAGGGCCACTCATACACCAGCAGGCTAGCAAGCAGAAAAAGGGGGCAAGTCTGAAGTATGAACCGCGCGACCCGCTTTGCCCGTTGCTCGTGACGAAATAGCAGCTCTGCCCATCCCTCGAAGAGCGGGTTGGGTACATTGTTGGGATCAAGGCCGTCCAGCGCCCGGGAAACTGCGGCAAATGCTTCCTCTAGCGTGAATTCCCGCAGCCGCATGCCGGTCGAGTCGATGTAAGACTCAATCGCGGAGATAAAATCAGGGATAGTCCCCGAATTCAGAAGGGAGGCTTGAGGGATACTTACGCGCTTGACGACACCCTTGGCGTTTTCGAGCGCAGCCGTCAGGTTTACCCAATAAAGCTTCCTCATTTCGAGATCATAGACAATACCCACAACGGGGATCTTGCTATTTTTCCAGTCCTCGTAATGATCCTCGATCGCAATGCTATAGCCCTTGGCGCGCTTATATTTCCTACCGGACTTCACCTGGATAGCGAGAACGTGCCCGGTTCGGCGCCCGTCTCTCGTCAGGAGGACATGCAAATCCTCGCCGTGGTCATTACCGCCTTCGATCTCTTGGACAATGTGATTATGATCTTCTAGCAGCGTCCGAATGGCGTTCACGCCAGCTCGCTCGATGCGGCGGTTTGGCCTAACCCGTGCCATGCTCCCCCCAAGGTCGCATCCACGATAACGACGGTCTGGTCTGGGAAGTTGCGATCTCCGAAACTCCTCGGAGACTAGTTGGGCGGGGCCGCCCGCTGCCCGGGACCGACCGGGGCGTCCCGCTCTTGTTGCGGTCGTCGCCAAGTATCGACCTGCACTCTTGAGGTGGTCGTCAGCGACCGTGCGGTACAGCAACCGCCGCAACCCCAGCTGATCTATCTCAGTCACCACCGTTGCCGCGACCAGGTCGAGTGACCTCAGTGACCCTCGTGACTGTAGTTCGCATCAAGGGGCAACTCGACTGCCTTGTCAGTGCCGCCTTCTAGAGTGACCCCATCACCGGAGTCACCCTGGGGGATGTGTGTCCACCTGGCTTCTGAGCTGCACCCCGAAAAAGTTTGACCTTGAAGGGCACCGCCGCGACGGCCACGTTCTGAGCTCGCGGACCGTAGTTCGCTACGTGAGTGAGCTGGCGGCCGGCGATGAGTTCGTGATGTGGGTGGGTGGCCCTCACGCCGGAGGGGTCGCATACGGTCGCTTCACCGGTCCCGCAGTGGAGGTCCGTAGGTCGGCCGCTCGACCGCCCGCCCTCCCTCAGGCTGGTTCTGAGCGGCTGAGCATGCTGCACGCTGGCGGCCATGGCAAAACGTCACACCACATGCACACCGCTGGCCCACCGTGAACCCACCTGCCTACACTGGCCGGTTACCCCAGTTGCCCCATTCCCACTGCTACGCGGTTCCTGACCCAATGAGGTGTTCGTGTCACTGATTCCCAGCGGCCTCCCTGAGTCGCACAGGGGCATCGCGCAAGAAGCCGACCGCATCCACGAGAGTGCGTTGTGGAGTGCTCAAGGACAGTTCGAGCAGGCCAAGTTGTGGCGGCTCATCAACCTAATGCTCGGTGTCCCGGCAGCAGCGCTTGCCGCCATCTCTGGCGGAACTGCCCTCGGTGGCAACCTCGGTATCTGGCCCGGGGTGTTGGCCCTTATCTCGGCCGCGTTCAGCGCCACCCTGACCACCGTGAACGCGTCGCGTCGTATGACACAGGCGCAGGCGTCGGCGAACGCCTACCTTCAGTTGCAGACAGCCGCCCGACAGTTTCTCGCGATCGACCTGGTCGATATGAGCCGCGAGGACGCGCGAGACACGTTGCGCAACCTCACCAACACTCGGGATGAGCTCAACAAGACGTCAGACCCACCGGGCCGCCTGGCCTACAAAAAGTCCAGCAAGAACATCAGCGGCGGTGGCCAGAGCTACGCCACGGACGAGGGGGAGTAAAAATGGCAACGACCACCGTGGCCGCGTTCAACGAGTTCGACCTCGAGACGAAGCCCTCATCTGCCACCCGGACCAAGGTCTACGGACGCCGAGATGCAGTCGTGAACGTCATAAAGGCAGCATTTCCTGCCGGTAACGACATCCGCTATCAGTCCCACAAGATCATCGGCTCGCTCGGGCGGAACACCGCTTGCAATCCTGTCGATGACATTGACCTCATGGTCCATATGCATGTCGACCAGGACTTGTGGAACCGAAGATACCGAGAAAACTCCTCCGAGTTTCTGTATCGGGTGCGGAAGGTGCTTAACGAAAACTCGCCCGTACGCAAGGTTGGCGCTCGTGGTCAGGCTGTGCGGTTCTTCTACGCCGACGGCTTGAGCGTGGACGTGGCTCCGGTCGAAAAATACACAAGTGGCGATTTCGGCATCCCTGATGGTGCGGGTAACTGGTTGACCACCAATCCCAATAAACACGAGACATACCTCGACGATCGCAACAACGCCTTGGGCGGTAACCTCAAGAGAGTCATCCGGTTCGCCAAGAAATGGAATAAGGCACACAGCTCGCGTCTCTCCTCCTTCCATCTTGAGATGTTGGTTGCGCGGACGTACGGAACTCTGGGAAACAACTCAAGGGCAGCGCTGCGATTGTTCTTCGACTACAACCTTTACAATCTCTCCGTACAGGACCCCGCCGGGTTTAGCGGCGACCTTTCCACCTACTTGAGTTGGGCGAGCAAGGATGCCGCAAATGACAGCCTGAAGAGTGCTCGGGATAGAGCGGACTTGGCATTGGCCGCTGAGAACCGGGGCGACCACCGTGAAGCTATCCGTCTCTGGCGGATCATCCTGGGCAATGACTTCCCTATGTATGGGTGACAACTCCCACATCGCTCTTTACGGCAACCTGCATGACCTCCAACGACCGGACTCTCCAGAGCTACGGATCAGAAGGTCTCTGACATCCGCTGCTGAAATCAACCGCGCCGGACAGGGGCGTACATGGGCACCTTATGCCGTCGCTGTCGGACGTCAGCAGGGCGACCGGTTTCGGCTGGCGCAGTGCGACCTCGGCGACAGTGGCGTCGATGGCGTACTTGTGTCCGTGGGGCCCAGTTCAAGCGTGGGATGTTGGTGCGGGAGGGTGTCGACGGCACCTCGAGTTCCGCGGTCATGACGGCCGGAGCTCCGCCCCGGGGCGCCCTCGTGCGGCGACCCGGGGCATGCAACTTGGCGGGCACCGCTGCACCGCCACCACTCGTGCCCCATCCGTGCCCAGCAGAGCGGACAACAGCGGTCAGATACGGCTCCCAGAGACCCCGGCTGTCCACCTGCCCAATGCGAAATCGCAGGTCAGAGCCCCTCTGACAACTCAAGCACCGTTGATTCCCAAGCTCAGAGCGCGAGTTCGATTCTCGTCACCCGCTCTTTGAAAGAAGCCCCAGGTCAGCGGCCGGGGGCTTCTTTGTTGTCTGGCCCACGGTATGTCTCCCGTGAGCTGTGCTACCGGCGTCCTGGTGTGCACTGAGAACGCAGGCACTGTCACCCAGCGCGGTGGCCGCGTGGACCAGGCTGTCCGCCGCCGGTGCTCCCGTACCTCACTCAACCTTCACGCCCCCGCCGGCCGAAGGCAGCCATGGCCGACGGAACTGCCGATCCTTGCGCGGGCGTGGTGTTCTACGGTGTTCGGGACCGATCGGCGGATGGTGTACGGGGGTTTCATGGCCGAGGGGACAGTGCTGGCGGAGCGGATAGCGGACCAGCGGGCCGGGGTGGGTGATCCGCGGGCGCTGCTGGGGGAGTTCCGGCGGGCGTTGGTGCTGGTACCCATCGACGGCGGCGGGTTGTGGACCGCGGAGTCCGGCGGGGTCCGCTGGGTGTGCGGGTTCACGGACGAGGTGGCGTTGGCCCGGTTCGCTCAGGCGCGGAACGCACTCGACGGTGGCGGGGGCGCCGGGCGGTCGTGGGAGATCGCGGAGTTGCGGGGTGCGCGGTTGCTGGACGAGATCGTTCCGGCGATGGGGGTGCCGGCGGGGGTCGCGGTGAACATCGCCGACCCCGACGGGTCAATGTTCTTCCCGCCGGTGGCGGGGATCGTTCCGGATGCGGTCGCCATCGACGAGCAGGACGCGGAGGCTTCGACTGTCGTACCGGGCCACGGTCAGGGGCAGGGGCGATGAGCGGCGGTGCGGGGGATCTGCACATAGATCCGGCGAGCGTCAAGAAGATCACCAGTGGTCTGCGGGCGGCGGTGGACGAGCTGGAGGAGATCGGTTCCGGCACCGGGGCGGTCCTGGGCAAGGGGGTGTCGGGCCTGTCGATGACCGGTATGGAGGCCGGGCACTACGGGTTGTCGGTGACGTTCGAGGACTTCTGCGAGCGGTGGGAGTGGGGGGTCCGGGCGCTGGTCCAGGACGCCAACGCCATCGCGGCGAAGCTGGGCCTGTCCGCCGGGGTCTTGTGGGAGGAGGACCAGTACATCGAGGGCACGCTGAAGATCGTGGTCAACGCCGGTGTGGGCAATCCGAACGCGTCCGAGGCCGACATTGTCAAGCAGGGTTGGGGGGACGTGCTCACTCCGGACTACCTGAGCCCCGACTACAGCCCGGAGTCGTTCCAGCGGGCCGGGGACGAGGCCGGGCAGACCTGGAAGGACACCGGCCGGGCCCTGGTGACCGAGGGCAACGGCGGCCGGCAGGCCGAGCTGATGAACCAGTTGCTCGGCGTCGACCAGGAGGCCTTCGACCGGCAGGTCGACGAGACGTTCGGGCCCTCACCGGAGGAGCGGTCCCGCCAACAGCAGCAGGGCAACGGGGGGAACTGATCCATGGGACTCGGGGATCTTGTCAGCGATCTGACACCGGACGTCATCGAGGACGCCGTCGAGGACGGCGCGAAGTGGGTCGGTGACCGGGTCGAGGACGCGGGGAACTGGACGGCCGACCGGCTGGAGGACGTGGGCTGGGACTCCGGCGCGGACTGGGTACGTGAACAGTCACGCTCGGTCGCGAACCGGATGGGCGCCGAGGTCGACGAGATGGACCTCGGGCAGACCGAGGACAAGAAGAAGCTGATCTACGGCAGCCCTTCCGAAATCCGCTCCTCGGCCGGTCATCTCAAAGCCCTGCAGGGCGCGTTCGACAAGGTCGGTGGCGGGCTCAAGGGGCTGGACGCCTCCGAGCTCAAAGGGAAGACGGCGGACGCGTTCCGGGAGTCGGTCTCCGTGGAGCCTCCCCAGTGGTTCAAGGCCTCCGACGCCTTCGAGAAGGCCGCGGGCGCGTTGGAGTCGTTCGCCGGGACGGTCGAATGGGCGCAGGGTCAGGCCCAGTTGGCGATCGACAAGTGGAAGTCGGGTACCAAGGCCTCCGAGGAGGCGATGGACGCCCACAAGGAGAAGTGCGACACGTTCAACAAGGCCGTCGACACGTACAACGCCCTGCCCTCCGACAAACGCGACCCGTCCACGCTGCCGCCCAGGCCCGGTGAGTTCACCGATCCGGGCAAGGCGCGCATGGAGGAGGCGCAGCAACTCCTCGCGGAGGCCCATACGCAGCGCAACACCGCAGCCGAGACCGCCCGCACCGCCGTGGCCGCCGCGCGGGACGCCGCGCCGAAGAAGCCGAGCTACGCCGACCACGTCGCCGACGGGCTCGCCGAGACCCAGATCATGAACACCCACTTCGTCGGCGGGATAGCCAAGGGCACGGCCGGGCTCCTCAACTTCGTGCGCACCGTCAACCCGATGGACCCGTACAACCTCACCCACCCCGCCGAGTACGCCCTCGCGCTGAACAACACCGCCGCCGGACTCGTCCAGGTCGCCAACGACCCCTGGGGCGCCGGCAAGCAGATGGTCACCGAGTTCATGAAGGACCCCGCCGAAGGACTCGGCCGCCTCGTCCCCGACCTGGCCCTCACCGCCGCGACCGGCGGCGGAGGCGCCGCGGTCAAGGGAGCCCGCACCGCCAAAGAACTCGCAGACCTCGCCCAGGACGCGAACAAGGCCCGCCGCCTCATCGACGACGCCCCCGAAGGCACCCACAACCGCACCCCCGAGGAACGCGCCACCAAGGGCACCGACCCGGTCGACCTCGCCTCCGGCCGCATGTTCCTGCCCCAGACCGACATCGTGCTCCCTGGCGTCCTACCGCTCGCCTTCACCCGCCGCGTCGAATCCGGCTACACCGCAGGCCGCTTCTTCGGCCCCTCCTGGTCCTCCACCGTCGACGAACACCTGGAAATCGACGCCAACGGCGTCATCCACATCACCGACGACGGCCGCCTCATCACCTACCCCCACCCCGCCCCCGGCCTTCCCACACACCCCGAAACTGGGACCTCACGCAGCATCCTGGAACGCGACGCATCCGGCGACTACACGCTCACCGACCCCGACACCGGCCTCACACGCCACTTCGACGCCCCACACGGAACCGACCCCGGCGAAGACGGCACCGCCTGGCTCGACGAGATCAGCGACCGCAACAACAACACCATCACCTTCGACCGCACCGACGACGGCACACCCCTCGCACTCGTCCACTCCGCCGGCCACCACCTGAAGCTGGCACTGGCAGACCGACTCGTTACGAGCCTGGCGCTTACCCCCACGACCGGCGAGAACGGGCTCACGACCGCCGACCCAACCGCGGCCCTCCCCCTGCGCACCTACGGATACACCGACGGCAACCTCACCAACGTCACCAAACCATCCGGCGCCACCCTCACCTTCACCTACGACGAACGCCACAGGGTGACAGCGTGGATCGATTCCAACAACAGCCGATACAGCTACGCCTACGACGACCGGGACCGCGTCGTCGCGGAGGGTGGTGAGGCGGGCCACTTCCAGCTCACCCTGACATACACCGAACCCGATCCGCCCACGGGCAACCGGACCACTACCCTCACCACCGCCGACGGCCGCTCCACCCGTCATCTCGTCGACGGCAGGTGCCGAGTCCTGGCCACCACCGACCCATTGGGCAACACCACCCGCGACACCTTCGACGCCCGTGGACACCGGCTGACGCACACCGACGCGCTTGGGCACACCACCACGCTGTCTTACGACGAGGAGGGCAGAGTCTCCGGGATCACGCAGGCGGACGGCGCCCGACTCCGAGTCATGCGGGACCGGCTGGGGCTCGTGACCGAGCTCGTGGAACCGGACGGCTCCCGGCGCCTCCAGGAATTCGACGACCACGGCAATCGAACGGCGGTCACTGATCCCGGCGGCAGCACCACCCGCTACACCTACGACACGGCGGGCCGGGTCACCTCGGTCACCGACGCACTGGGGAACGTGACCAAGGTCCACTGCGACCTGGCCGGATTGCCTGTGGAGATCACCGACCCACTCGGTGGCACCACCCGCTACGACCGGGACCCACTGGGCCGCCCCGTGCGCGCCACCGACCCACTGGGAGCGGTCACCCACCTGCGCTGGTCCCCCAACGGTGAACTCGCAGAGCGCACCGGCCCGGACGGCGGTATCGAGTCATGGACCTACGACGGCGAGGGCAACCGGCTCACCCATACCGATCCCATCGGCGGAACGAGTCGTTTCGAGTACACCCACTTCGACCTCCTGGCGGCCCGAACCGATCCCGACGGAGCCCGCTACGAGTTCACGCACGACGCGGACCTGCGCCTCACCCGGGTCACCAACCCACAGGGACTCACCTGGACGTACGCCTACGACCGCGCCGGCCGACTGGTCTCCGAGACCGATTTCGACGGCCGCACCGCGGGTTACACCGTCGACGCGGCCGGGAGGATGACAGCCTCCGTCACCCCGCTCGGGGAGACCGTCTCCTACTCTCGCGACGCCCTCAGCCGCGTGATCCGCAAGGACGCAGCCGGCCGGGTGACCACATTCGCGTACGACCCCGCAGGACGGCTGGTGCAGGCGAACGGCCCGAGCACCGAGCTGATCTACCAGTACGACCAAGCCGGGCGGGTGAAGACGGAACTTGCGGACGGCCGTGCCACCACGTACGCGTACGACGCGCTGGGACAGCGCACCCGCCGGGTCACCCCCACCGGCCGACGCACCACCTACGGGTACGACGCGGCGGGCCGGCCCGCTGAACTGACCTGCGGTGAACGGCGCATCACCTTCGCCCACGACTCTGCCGGCCGGGAACGAGAACGCTCCTTCGGCGGCGCCCTTACCCTCGCCTCCACCTGGGACGCGGCGGGCCGACTCAGCACCCAGCACCTTGTTGGCCGCGACCGCACCACGCTGAACACACGCGCCTACGCCTACCGCACCGACGGGTACCTCACCGGTCTGGACGACAGCCTCAACGGGTTCCACCGCTTTGACCTGGACGGCGCCGGCCGCGTCACCCGGGTCACGGCTGCCGACTGGAACGAGGCGTACGCCTACGACGCCGCCGGCAACCAAACCGCCGCCACGTGGCCCTCATCCCGCCCGGGCCATGACGCCACCGGCCTCCGTTCGTACACGGGAACCACTATCACCCGTGCTGGGAACACGCGGTACGAGCACGACGCCGCCGGCCGCATCACCCTGCGCCAAAAGGCCAGACTCTCCCGCAAGCCCGACACCTGGCGCTACGAATGGGACGCGGAAGACCGCATGACCGCCGCCACCACCCCGGACGGCACTCGATGGCGGTACCACTACGACCCGCTTGGCCGCCGAATCGCCAAGGAGCGCCTCGGTGACGACCACCGGACCGTGGTCGAGGAGACCCGCTTCACGTGGGACGGCACCACCCTCTGCGAACAAGTCACCACCGCAACCGGGCTGCCCCGGCCCATCGTCCTCACCTGGGACCACCAAGGGCTCGGCCCCCTGGCCCAGACCGAACGCATCCTCTCCGCCGATTCCTCCCAGCACACAGTGGACGAACGCTTCTTCGCCATCGTCACCGACCTGGTCGGCGCACCCACCGAACTCGTCGACGAAACGGGTTCTTTGGCCTGGCACACCCGAACCACCCTCTGGGGCACCACCACCTGGGCCAGACGCAGCACCGCGTACACGCCTCTCCGATTCCCGGGCCAGTATTACGACCCCGAAACCGGCCTCCACCACAACCACCACCGGCATTACGACCCGGAAACAGCCCGCTACACGACACCGGACCCCCTGGGGCTGGCCCCGGCCCCCAACCCGTCGACGTACGTCCACAACCCACACACCTGGTCCGACCCCCTGGGCCTGGCACCTCGTTGTCTGAACGACACAGGGCGGGAGGGCAAGGATGCCAACGAGAATTTCGTGCCGGGCTCGGCCGAGGGCCAGCGGCTCGCCGAACAACTGCGCAGAGAATCAGCCGGCTCCATCTTCAATGAGAACGGCTGGCTCACGCCCGATGCTATCGCCGACTCACGGCGAGTGATCGACGGAGAAAAGATCGGCAACCCCGCAGTGCGTGAGGCCATGACGTCGGACGGAAGCAATCTCAGCGACTGGGGTAAATACACCACCAGGACGCACCAGTCACCTTACGGGGACTTCCAGGTACATTATTATTACAATCCCGAAACGGGGCGGGTTTTGAATTACGACTACAAGGTAATCATGAACAGAAGGTAAGGCGCATGCGCGTTCGAGTGAACATCGACAACACCACGGACCCCAAAATCACACAGGGGATCGCCACCCTCACTAATGGACATGAGTACGCAGTCCTCGAAATCTCCACTCGTTTCAAAATGGCCAACTCTTTCCGCATCGAATTCGTTGAGGGCGGGCTGAGGCAGTCCGCGCTCTTCGACACCCGAATTTTCACCGTCACTTCCCACTCTCTGCCGCCGACCTGGCGATACTTCCAGCTCGAATCCGGATCCTTCTCCCTGTGTCCAGAATCTTGGAACGAGTCCGGTTTTTGGGAGGCCTACTACGATGGGGATCCGCGAGCAATCGAGATGTACGAACGCGAGCGGGCGGTAATCCTGGCCCATTCGTAGAAGTACGTTCGCGGGACGGACGGGACCCCGGGCACGCCGGTCTTCGGTATGTGCACTTCGAAATCCCTCCCCGACCGGGCGCGAGGACGCCCGGGGACTGGACGGCCAGCCGGCCGGAGGACATGGGCTGGGACTCCGGCCCGGACTGGGTGCGTGAGCAGTCGCGTTCGGTGGCGGACCGGATGGGCGTCGAGGTCGAGAGATGAGCCTCGAACAGACCGTGGACAAGAAGAAGCTGAGCTACGGAAGCCCGTCCGAAATCCGTTCGACCGACACTCACCTGAAGAACTTGCAGGGCGCTTGGTCGGCGGAGCGGGGGCCTGCGCGCTGACACCGCTCGGCAAGGCTAAAAGGGCTGTCCCGCAATTCTTGGCGATACAGCCCTTAGTTGGAGAAGTACAGGTACTTTCAGGAGCCATACGTCGTGGAGTTCACGGTGTCGCCGCACGACCCGTTGACGTACACGACCGCATCCGCGCCTTGATCCCGGACTTATCCGGCGCTCCAAGGCGTACGGCCGGCTTTCCGTTCGTGCCGAGCGCGAAGTACTCCGAGTCGGCGGAATACCACTTTCCGCCCGAGTAGACCTGGAGGTCGAAACGTTGCTTACGCCCCTTGTAGTAGGACATGGTCGTAGTGAGCAGCGGATCGGTGCTCTTGTGGAACCAGTAGTACGACGTCGAGCCGATCTTGGCCGTCTTGTAGTGCTTGGAAACGGCGGTGGAAACACTGACCCGGGCGTATGCCGTGGACTTGCCCGTCCTGGGCGCGATGCGGGTGCCGCTGGAGTTGACCGTCCCGGTTTTCAGCAGCTTGTTGGGCTTGTCGCCGCCGAAAGGGTTCGCCCAGATCTCGACCGCGCGGTTCTTGTAGGTCGAGCCGAGGTGCGCGGTGAAGGAGACATCGGTGCCGTGGTTGTAGACGTTGCCGTTCTTGTTCAGGGTCGGGTCTGTCAAACGATTTACAGTCCCCGACATGCGTCGACTGCCGGAGGCGTGCGGACGCAGCCCTCCCACGCACACCGTCCGACACCCGGTGCCGCCACTGACCGTCGATCGCCCTCGGGTGCCGGCGAGTCGGCGAGTCGGCGAGCCATGACACGGGCCCACCGCATGCAAGCCGGCCTTGATCTTCTCCCAGCCTCACGGGACGTAGGCAGCAACTGCGCAGAAAGCATTGCATTGGCGCAACTTGCATTTAGGCAAGTAACCTACCCTGCAGAGAATGAACGATCGGCAAGGTGGAACCTGTGAACGGATTCGTTGGGCGTCGTACGGAGCTCGGCCTTCTTGATGACCTACTAGCTCCTGTACGGACCGGCGGACGCAGCGGGCGGCCCGGGCGCGCCGTACTGATCCGAGGCCGGCGACGCGTCGGCAAGTCCCGGCTCGTGGAGGAGTTCCTGGAACGCTCCGAGCTTCCTCATGTCTTCTTCACCGCAGTAGGCGGCTCGAAGGCCGAGGACCTGGCAGGCTTCGCCGCCGAGCTCGCCGTCTCTCCGCTCCCCGACGCCGGCCGCATCGCGGACTTCGCCACCCCGCAGACCTGGGACGCGGCTTTGAGCCTGCTCGCCAGTGTCCTGCCTCAGGACACGCCCAGCGTGGTCGTGCTCGACGAGATGCCCTACCTCGTGCGCGAGGACCCCGCTTTCGAGGGCGCGCTACAGAAGGCATTCGACCGGACGTTGTCCAAGCTCCCCGTACTGCTCGTCCTCATCGGCTCGGACATCGCGATGATGGAGCAGCTGAATACCTACGGTCGCCCCTTCTACCAGCGCGGCACCGAGATGGTCGTACCTCCGCTCAATCCGACCGAGGTCGCCGCCATGCTCGACCTCCCGCCAGCTGAGGCGTTCGACGCCTTCCTGGTCTCTGGCGGCCTCCCGCTCGTCCTTGAGGAATGGCCTCCGGGTGCCACCCTCTGGGAATACCTGGAGCAGGCGCTGGCCCGTCCGACGTCCGCCCTCCTCGTCAGCGGCGAGCGCACTCTGGCCGCCGAGTTCCCCACAGAGGCACAGGCCCGCACCGTGCTGAGCGCCATCGGACACGGGGAACGCACCTTCACCCTGATCGGCCGGGCAGCGGGCGACCTCAATCCAGGCTCTCTGAAACGTTCCCTGGAGCTCCTCACCAGCCGACGCATGGTGGCGGCCGACCTTCCGCTGTCCACCAGGCCGAGCCGCGAGAGCCGCTACCACGTCGCCGATCCATACCTGCGCTTCTGGCTCTCTTTCCTCGGGCCCGGCATCCCCATGATCGAGCGCGGGCGTGGAGACCGTGTTCTCGAATCGATCCGCACCAGTTGGACGTCCTGGCGGGGCCGCGCCGTCGAACCTGTGATCCGCGAGGCACTGTGGCGCCTGACCGACGACCGGCTGCCCGAGGCCACCAACGTGATCGGCGGCTACTGGACCCGCACCAACGACCCTGAAATCGACCTCGTCGGCGCCGACCGATCCCCTATCGCCAAGAAGATCACCTTCGTCGGATCCATCAAGTGGCTGGAGAATAAACCCTTCGACAACCGCGACCTCGCCCGACTCGTCACCCATCGCTCACAACTGCCCGGCACCGACGACTCCACCCCCCTGCTCGCCGTCGCCCGCAGCGGAAGCAGCGCCAACGGCATCCTCAGCCTCACCCCCGACGACCTCATCACCGCTTGGGCGTGACACGCCAAGGGCTGTTTCCCTGCAGTGACCGCGTTCGTGTTCGTGCCCCATCCGTGCCCTTCGGAGCGGACAACAGCGGTCAAACCCGGTGCCCAGAGACCGCACCGACCTTGCCCGGTCGGGCCAAACATGCAGGTCAGGGCCATCTTGGCCATTCGAGAACCGCTGAATCCCAAGCTCAGAGCGCGAGTTCGATTCTCGTCACCCGCTCTTTGCATTGAGGCCCTGGTCGGAGACCGGGGCCTTGTTTGTTGTCCAGCCCACCTGGAGGGCTCCGCGCCCTCCGCATGCCCCATGCCTTCGCCGGCGCCTGTTGCGGCGGCCCCCGCCCACCGCTCCTACGCCTCGCTCTCGGCGGAGGTGACCGCCCTCGGCGTGAACGAATCAGCTCCTCTCTGCCCGGAGCTGGGAGAGGACATGCGCAACCGGCAAGTCGTACTGGCCCCTGTCCTTCTCCCAGAGGGTGAGCACGCTAGCCGTGGCCTCCGCCAGGTCCGTGGGCAGGTCAGCCGCACGAAGAGCATCAGCGACCTCCTCCATCTCGGGTGCCCACCGCCAGGCCCGAGCCGCCACGTTCGGCAGGTACTCCGGATCGGAGAGAATCGCGGAGACCATGACCTCCGCTTCGGCTGTCAGCTGCTCGCCGACCCCATGGGCGTCGGCGAGCGCGTGCGCGACGCCGGCGAGCGTACGAGCGGCCTTCTGGTAACTGGCAAAGGCCATCTTCAGAGCGGAAGCGGAACCGACCACGTCACCGACCCGGCACACATGCAGGGCCGTGTCCGTGACCGCCTCATGGCCGGCTTCTCATCCGGGCAGCGAAGCCACCGGGCCCCGTGCGTACGTCGGCACGGCCATCACGCGTGCCGGATGGGTCCGTTACGAGCACGATGCTCTTGGTCGCATCACCCTGCGCCAGAAGACCCGCCTCTCCAGGAGGCCCGACACCTGGCGATACTCGTGGGACGTCGAGGACCGTCTCACCGCCGTCACTACACCGGATGGGACACGATGGCGTTACCGGTATGACCCGCTGGGCCGGCGCACCGCCAAGCAACGCCTTGGCGACGACGGATTGACCGTCGTCGAGGAAACTCGCTTCACCTGGGACGACGCTACCCTCTGCGAGCAGACGACCACCTCCCCGAGCCTCCCCCGCCCGGTCGTTCTGACCTGGGACCACCAGGGCACACGCCCCATGGCCCAGCACGAACGCATCATTGCTGCGGACACCGATCCATCGACGACAGACGAACGCTTCTTCGCGATCGCCACGGACTTGATTGGTGCTCCCGCCGAACTCGTTGACGAGTCCGGAAATCTCGCCTGGCGCTCTCGGACAACGCTCTGGGGCACCACCGCCTGGGGAAAAACCAATACCGCTTACACCCCACTCCGTTTCCCCGGCCAATACCACGACCCCGAGACCGGCCTCCACTATAATCTTAACCGGCACTACGACCCCGAGACTGCTCGCTATCTCACCCCGGATCCGCTCGGCCTCACACCGGCACCCAACGCATTCACCTATGTTCACAACCCCCACTCATCGTCCGACCCACTCGGCCTCGCCCCCTGCCCTCGCGGCGGCTGGGAAAAGAAGGCAGACTTCTCGAGCCAGAAAGTAATGAGCAAGAAGTTTCATGCACATGGCGACGACTTTTTGGACGCGAAAGGCAATCTGAATGGAGCAAACCTGAAGCGATTCGAAGAAAGCATGCGCTCCCATATGACCGCGGACGGGACAAAAATTCACCGCTTTGATTACAGAGGTCAGGGGCAAGCTGTGGGCTTTATTAATCCAGCCACCCAAAAAATGGTGATGCTCCACGCGGACGGGAAATTTTGGTCGGCCTGGAAATTGGGAGACAAACAATTTAAGGACATCATCGACAAGGGGTTCCTCTGGTGACTGATTACAACATCCCGGGCGAAGCAAACTCCGATCAGCTGGGGATTTTGTCCAGCCTCGGGGGTTACAACTCGGCCTGGCTGGCCGTCGGCCCCAAGCTCGTCGTTCCGGCGCCTGCCGGCTCGCGCGTGGACGACGCTCTAGTCCAGCGCATCGCTGAAGGCTGCCGCACGGGAGGAGCGGACGCTGTACTAGTGATGGCGATGGGGTCCGAAACTGCTAGCCGAACCTGGCGTCTGATTGCACCAGACATAGCGGCATCGGAATTGGCTGGAGTCGGTCCTCCCCTCCTCCTTGCCTCGTCGGACCGGCAGGGTGCGATTCTGTTCCCTCGCCCTGGGTACGTGCTAGTGGCAGGAACAGCAGGATTTCTCAAGGGCGCCGTCCCGGAAGGGGTGGACGGAGGGCGAGCCCGCTTCGGACGATACGTCCGCGCCGCAGCCAAGCGATGGCCTGAACTCAAGGACATCTCGCAGTCATTTTCCCCCCGCCACATTGCCTGGGCCCGCGCACGGGAAATTCCCGCCGGAACAGGCGCTGCCCGTCAGGTGAATCTGATGCAGGCCTTCACCGTGGGGTCCATCAGCGGAGCGGACTTCGCCCGCGGCTGGCTAGACGCCCGCCGCACATCCCAGAATAACGGCGAGAGGCTCCGCGACCCACTCCTCACGGCTTTCGATCAGATCTTCTCACTGTTGGAAGACTATTCCATCGATCCGGCCCACAAAGATCCTGACGACCTATCAGATGAAGAGCTGATGGGTGCGGTGCGAAAAACCATGGAGCGTACCGATGGATTTTGATGACCTACGCATGAACCTGCCTTCGGAAGGCGCACGAGAATGTCAGTGATATTCAGATGGATGCATATACCTCCCCCTTCTTAGTCGAAACCGGAGAGGCACTCCTCATCTCGAAAGCAACCTCCTGCCGCCGCGTCCCGACAAATTCATCCTTACATCCCTGACGTGGAAGACGTCACGGACGCGGCCGTCGCGGATATCACGCTGGAGGACTGCTCAGCTTGGATGTAAGGGTCTCGTGGCCTCGGGCCTCCTCCGCTCGTGCCCCATCCGTGCCCAGCCGGACGGACAACAGCGGTGAATTCGGGACATGCGAGACAACGCCAAGAGTACCTGTGGGGTGGCGTATCAGCAGGTCAGGCCGCGTGGGGCAACGCAAGAACCGTCGATTCCCAAGCTCAGAGCGCGAGTTCGATTCTCGTCACCCGCTCTTTGATAAAGGCCCTGGCCAGTGACCGGGGCCCTTTCCTTGCCCGCACGCACCTGGCCTCCGCGCAAGGCGCCGACGCTTCAGGCTCCGCGTCCGATCAGACCGCTGCGCCAGGCCCAGGCCGCGATCTCCACGCGGTTTCTTGCTCCGAGCTTGGACTGCACATTGGTGAGGTGTGTTTTGACCGTTCCCACGGTGATGGACAGGCCTGCGGCGATCTCGGCGTTGGTCATGCCTTCGGCCAGCAACACGACTACCTGCTTCTCTCGCGGCGAGAGCTTGGTGGCAGGCTCCGGACCGTGGGGGGCCGGTCGGAGCTGCTTCAGGAGCCGCACGGTGATCGAAGGGCTGACCAGCGAGTCACCGACCGCAGCCGCACGGACCGCCTCGGCCAGCAAACGCGGGCCGGAGTCCTTGAGGATGAATCCGCAGGCCCCCGCTGCCACCGCGCGGGCCAAGTAGTCCTCATCGTCAAAGGTCGTCACCATCACGACCTGGGGCCGGCGCACGGCATGGGGCCGGGTGAGGTGGCGCAGGGCGTCCAGACCGTCCAGGCGGGGCATCCGGATGTCCATCAGAACGACGTCCGGTCGGTGCAGTTCGGCCATCTCCAGGGCTTGGAGGCCGTCCTGGGCCTGGGCGACGACGTGGATGTCGTCCTCGGCGGAAAGAATCATGGACATACCGGTGCGGACGATCTCCTGGTCGTCGGCGAGCAGCACCCGGATCACGGGCCGTCCCTCCACGCGCTCTCCAAGGGGATTCGGGCATGCACCCGCCAGCGTCCACCGCCGTCGGGGCCCGCCTGAAAGAAGCCGCCTTCGGCGGTGACGCGTTCCTCAAGTCCGACGAGACCGTACCCCACCGCCGTCGGTGCCCCGGCCCCGGGCAGATCGTTGGTGATGTCGATCTCCACGGATCGGGGGAGGGCTCGGAGCACCACGGAGACGTGCCGGGATTCCGGCGCGTGCTTACGCTCGTTCGTCAGGGACTCCATGGTGACCCGGTGCACGGCCGCCATGGGCGCTGTCGGCAGGCTGTCGACGGGGCCCTCCTCCTCGAGCCGGGCAGGTCCGCCGCCCCGCAGCACGAAGGTCGCCACCAGAGCTCGCAGATGTTCCGCTTCGCCCACCGGTACGAGCGGGGCCTCCGTCCGGAGCCCACTCACCATGTGCCGCAAAGCCCGGAGTGCCTCCGAGGCCGCCCCTTCGATCTGGCCCAGCGCCGAGACCGTCACCTGCGGATCGGACGCCGCGACCACCTGGGCCCCCTGGGCCTGCACGACGATGCCCGTCACATGATGCGCGACGAAGTCGTGCAGGTCCCGGGCGAAGGTGAGCCGCTGCTCCAAGCGCACCTGCTCAGCGTGACGCCGCCGGTCAGCGGCTGCCAGCCGGGACACGAGCGCCCCGGTCAACCCCGCACAGACGGCGAACGTACAGAGCAGCGCCAGGACAAGGCTGTTCTCCGTCGCCTCCACTGCTACCGGGCGCAGAACGGCGGCCAGGCACAACAGGAGGGACGCCCCCACGGCAGGCAGCGCGGCACCGTACCGGACGGTGAGGACCAGCACCACGATGAGTGCTGTGATCTCGAACAGGGTGTAGGCGTCGGCGTGCCGCGCCGGCGCCTCCGGCGACCCGGCGGTGACATGCATCCACGCACTGCATCCGAGGGACACGCCCCCGGCCAGTGCGCCGGCCCCCGCCATGAGCCGCGGATCGCTTCGCCACCGGCGCACCGCCCCGACCGCGAGGGCAAGAACGGGTGCGGCTGCCGAGAGGAGGGCCTGGCGTGCGAGGACGGACCCGTAGACACCGGTGCGGTGGTCGGCGGCGAGCGCCAGCACCAAGACCGCCCCGACGAGAACGACGCCGAGGCGGCGAACAGGACACGACGCATCCGGGAGGACCGTCTGCCGAAATGCGGGGAATCCATACGGGCAGCGTACGTATCCGGGGTCGGGAGCCCTTCTGCCAAAAGTCGTAGTGCTCCGCGCAGGCTCCGTCCTTCGGCAGATCCGCTCTGACGTCTCAGCGGACGACGATCGCTCAAGACGATCGGTACGCGAACCTCAGGAGCACCCATGAACTTCCAGATCCACATTCCCACCGCCGCGATCCTCGGGCCCGCGCTCGCCGTCTTCGCCCTCGTGGCCTTGGTACGCCACCGGCGAGGCCTCCCCGGCTGGCAGGGCGGCTCGCTGGTGCTGCGCGTCGCCACCGCGCTCTACGCCTCAGCGGTCATCTCACTCACCTTCTTCCCTCTGTGGATCTACGGCGGGGATTATCGGAACCAGGCCGAATGGATCGGGCAGATTCAGCCGATCCCGTTGCTCCTGGCGGACATCACCATGGTCCCCAACGTGATCATGTTCATGCCGCTCGGCTTCATCCTGCCGCTGCTCCTCCCCCGGCTCAACCGGAGCCGCACCGTCCTGGCCTGCGCGCTCATCAGCCTGAGCATCGAGGCCGTCCAACTGCTCCAGTACATCGTCTTCGCCAACGGTCGCGCCGTCGATGTCAACGACCTGATCGCCAACACCGTCGGTGGTCTCCTCGGCTACGCGGTCCTGCGCTCCGCACAGCGCGGGACCGCCACCCGCAGGATGCTGGACAAGGTGTCTCCGTCGTCCGCAACCGTTTAACCGCCACCGAGGCAGCAGGCAAGTCCCGCAAAGGCTCCCGGCTGCACGGGCACGCCATCGACACCGCAGCCGAAGGAACTGCCACGACCGTGCCCCATCCGTGCCCAGCTGAGCGGACAACAGCGGTCAGGCACGGCTCCCAGGGACCGTAGCCAACCATTGCTTCCACGGAAAAGCACAGGTCAGAGCGCCTTCGGTAGCCCCAGAACCGCTGATTCCCAAGCTCACAGCGCGAGTTCGATTCTCGTCACCCGCTCTTTGGTGAAGGCCCCGGTCAGAGACCAGGGCCTTTGTTGCTGTCCAGACCTCTCGGGGCTCGTGTGCCATTCGCGTGCCGTGACTGCCCTCACGGCGCGCCAGTTGGGGCTCCGGGGCCCTCACCCGGCGCGGTGAGGTTTGCACGCAGCAGGTCCAGGAAGACGGTGGCCGCGGGGCTGGAGGGGCCGTCCGTGCGCCAGGCCAGAGCGACCCGGCCGCGTAGCCGCGGCTCGGTGATCTCCAGCGTCCGCAGTCCGAGGGCCGCCGCCGCGCCGGCGGGGAGGGCCGGAATCACCGCCACGCCGAGACCGCGGGCGGCGAGCTGTGCGAGGAACAGCGGAGCGGCGGCCTCGAAGGCGATGCGGGGCTGGAACGCCGCCTGCCCGCACGCGCGGTCGAGTACCCCGCGCAGTCCTGTGCCACGCGGCAGACTGATCAGCGGACGGTCGCGGAGCTCGGCCAACGGAATGCTCGTGCGCTCCGGGGGCGTGAGGGCCGGGTCGTCCGGGGCGACGCCCGCGACCAAGGGTTCATCGACCAGGAGCTGGACGGAGATACCCGGCGGGGGCTCCTCGTCCGCGAGTCCGATCACGGCCATGTCGAGCTCCCCGCGATTCAGTGCAGTGAGCATCCGCTCCGAGGTGTCCTCGGTCAGGGCGATCTCGACTTGGGGGTGGTCCTCGTGGAAGCCGGCCAGTACGGCGGCCAGGTCGAACTCCTGAGATGCCGCGGCCGCGCCCGAGACGAGGCCGAGGGTGACGTGACCGCGCAGCAATCCGGTGAACTCGTCAGCGACCTGCCGTACCGCTTCGACGGCACTGAGCGCGGCACGCGCGTACGGCAGTACGGCCTCACCCACCTCCGTCAAGGTCACTGACCGGCCGGAGCGGTCGAGCAGCGGGTGCCCGAGTTCCCTTTCGAGCTGACGAACTTGTGCGCTCACCCCCGGCTGCGCCAGGTGCAGACGGGCAGCGGCGCGCGTGAAATTGGCTTCCTCGGCGACCGTGACGAAGTACCGCAGCTGCCGAATATCCATAACTGATCATTCTAGTTGCGAGACATGCAACCTCTTGGACTTATGACGAGACTGCCGAGAGCCTTGAGGCCATGGGGAACACGTCGCACCGGAGACCAGCAGCGGACATCGAAGCCGCGATCGCAGCCGAACGCCGGGAGCTGGCGGTCGTGCTGAACGGCTTGTCGGGCGAGGAGTGGGACGCTCCGAGCCTGTGCGAGGGTTGGCGGGTACGGGAGGTCGCGGCCCACATGACGATGGGGTTCCGGTACTCGCTCCCCAAAATGGCGCGGGAACTGATCAAGGCGCGAGGCAGCCTCCACCGGATGACCAGCCGGTGCGCCCACAAGGACGCGGCCACCCATTCAACGGCGGAGCTCGCCGCATTCCTCGGCGACAACGCGGACCACCCCTGGAAACCGCCGGTCGGCGGGATCGAGGCGGCCCTGGGCCACGACGTGGTCCACGGCTTGGACATCACAGTCGCTCTGGGCTTCGGCCGCCGGGTTCCCGAGGAGCGCGTGCGCATTCTCCTGGGGAGCATCGACGCCAGGACCCTCAAGTTCTTCGGAGCCGACCTGAGCGGCATCGAACTCCGCGCCGATGACCTCGACTGGTCCTTCGGCACCGGCACGCCTCTGTCCGGCGCCGCACAGGATCTCCTCCTGCTCGCGTACGGCCGACGGCTCCCACCGGGCCACCTCCACGGCGAACCGCGCGACCGATTCGTCGCCGCGCAGGGGTGACGAACATGCGTCTCCGCCTCCTCCAGGCGCTCGCCCTGCTCGCTACCGGTCTCCTCGCCGGCGCATTCGGCTACGGCGCGGCCAACCTCGTCCCCACCTTCAACGCGGTTCCGCTCGACATGCGGCTGTCGTTCCACGCCGAGCTGATGAAGACGAACGGCATCACCATGCAGGCCGCGATGGCCGTGTCGACGTTGAGCTCCCTCGTTCTCGCGGCGCTGACACGCGGCCGCGCCCGGGTAATCGCGGGTTCGGCAGGTCTGCTGACTCTCGCGTCCTTCCTGATCACCCGTCTCGGCAATGTGCCGATCAACGGCCGGATCAAGGAATGGGCGCTCAGCTCGGCCCCGGCCGATCACGCGGAGATCCTGCGGCGCTGGGAATTACTCAACAACCTGCGCACACTCACCGCCCTCGCCGCGTTCGTTCTCCTGATCAGCCTCTTCCTGCGGCAACCGCCGGCTGACCAGAAGCAGCCGCAGACCACTCCAGTCTGAAGACGGTCAGGGCGCGTCGTGGCCGGGGGATCAATGGCTCAGGAAACGAGGGCGCGGGCCTGGCCGAACTCCGGTCCCGCGCCCCGCGAGACACCCCATCGAGCAGTTCCGCTCGGGAACCGCTTGCGGGAACATTTCCCTCTCTGGCCCACCAGCCCACCAGCCCACCAGCCCACCCGGAGCATGCAACTTGGCAGGCTTCGCCGCAATGGCACCACCCGTGCACAGCGGAGCGGACAACAGCGGTCAAGCACTGCGTCCAGAGACCACCGCCTTTCGCTTACCCACAAGCGGCACCGCCCCGGGTCCTCACCCACTGCGGACAACCGGAGCGCGAACACCCCCTTCTCCGCCCGGAGCATGCAGTCTCGACCGGTCAAGGCCGGGCAGGGGCCTGGGCCACCTTGTGCATACTTGAGTATGCTTGACTCATGTCCTCAACGACCCGCATCACCGTCACGCTCCCCAGCGAGCAGGTGGCGGAGCTGCGCAAGCTCACGGACAACGTCTCCGGCTACGTGGCGGAAGCCGTGGCCCGCCAGATCCGGTACCAGCTTCTCGGCGATGCCCTTCGCCGCCACGAGGAAGAACACGGTAGCTTCAGCGACGACGAGCTCGCCGAAGCCCACGCGAAGATCTTCGGCGGCGCCGGCTCCTCCAAGGGCGCGGATGCCGCGTGAGCGAGCGCGTCAAAACCGTCGTCCTGGACTCAGAAGCGCTCTCCGCCTGGATCGCGCAGGATCGCAAGCTCCTCGCAATGCTGCGGGTCTTCCACGACATGGGAGCCGACCTGGTGATCGGGGCGAACACCATCGTGGAAGCCACCCGCTCCCGCACCAACATGCCTCGCCTCAACTGGGCCCTGCCACGCGTCAAGGTGGAGCCGGTCACCGAACAAGCCGCGAAAGCGGCAGCGGAACTCCTCAAAGCCGCCGGACTGAACGGGCACAAGTACGCCATCGACGCCACAGTCGCCGAAGTCGCCCTGCGCCAGCCGAAACCCGTCGCCCTCCTGACCTCCGACAGCGACGACATGACCAGGCTCTGCGGCAACCAACTCCGCATCATCCCCCTCTGACCAGCGGGCCCGCCCGGTGCACATACCTCGCAGGAGCCGTTGCACCGCCGGCCCACGTGCCCTATCCGTGCCCAGCAGAGCAGACAACAGTGGTCAGGTGCAGCTTCCACAGACCATGGCCATCCAAGCCGCGCCACGAGTAGGCGGAAGTCAGGGCCGCCTCAACTGCCCAAGCCCTGTTGATTCCCGTGCTCGAAGCGCGAGTTCGATTCTCGTCACCCGCTCCATGAACAGGCCCCAGGTTCCGTCGGCCCCGCACAGCAAGCCTTTCGTCGGCCCGGTGTCGGCCGGGGGCAGCCGTCTCGTCCTCCACCGATGAATCCGTAGATCACTTCACATCATTTCGGGAGAACCCATGACCGTGAGCAAGAACATCAACAACCCCGTGGGCATGGGGGGCGGCCAGCGCAAGAGGCTGTCCCGCGCCGAGCGGCAGAACAATGGCCCGCACCGCAACCTCGACCGCAAGGGTGCCGCCGACCAGAAGGCGGAGCTGGTGCGCAAGATGCGCGAGAAGGCAGGCGCAGCTGAGGGCGCAGCGCAGGCGGGCGACGACACCGCACAGAGCTGACGCACCGCCGCCGCGGGGCGGCACCGCACGGGGCAGGGTCCGGACCGCGACGCACGGACGCTGTTGGTTCGCGTCCGCGACGCACGGTCCGGGCCCTGCTCCTGTACCGGGGCCCTGCGGCCGGCCGGCCCCGGCCGGTCCCGCTCAGCTCTCGGCCGTCCGCCCGGGGAGCGTGCCACTACGCGGCAGTCGAAACGATGCTCCAGTCTGCCGGAGCCTGGACGTGCAGGCCGCCCCCGTGTCCTGACAGACACGATGAACCTCGACGCCGCAGCCGGTCGTTCCCCAGGTCAGCGTCTCCTCGGGAGACTCAGGACTCCCTCAGTTCGGTTCGAGAAAGACGGCCGGCCGCCCTGCCGTCGGCCAACGGTGAATGCGTCCCGGATCGTCGGCTCAAGCGAAGGCCGCGGCATTCTCCGAGACCCATTGATGAAACGTCCTGGCCGGAGAACCGATGATCCGAGGAACTGTGTCACGCACTGTGAGCAGCTCATCGTTGACATCGCCGCCGGTCACGTCGAGCACTGCGTCAGCAGCTTCGTCGCCGAGGAAGGTGGCCATCTGGCGGTGAGCCTCCTGTCGGCTGATCTCGGCGAACGGCACCTCTCGTCCCAGTACTGCCGCGATGGCCCCGACCTGCTGACGTGCGGTGATCCTCTCCGGCCCGGTCAGCGCGTATGTCCGCCCGCGGTGGCCGGGCTCGGTCAGCGCCACGCGGGCCACCGACGCTATGTCCGCAGGGTGGATCGTGGGGAGGCCGACCTCCGCGTAGGGCACGCGGACGGTTCCGTGCTCGCGGATCACCTCCGCCCACCACAACGCGTTCGAGGCGAACTGCGTCGGCCGCAGGATCGTCCACGCCATGCCGCTGTCCTTGAGCAGGCGTTCGACAGCCAGGTTCTCGTCGGCGGGGCCGAGGTGCGGATGAGTCTCGACGGTAATGGACGACACCAACACCACGTGTTCCACACCCGCCTGCGCGGCAGCGTCGAGGATGTCGGCGTCCGAACCCATGCGTGACACGAGGAACAGCGAACGCACGCCCTCCAGCGCCGGCTTCAACGAGGCTGTCCGGGCCAAGTCGCCCTCGACGGCTTCAACACCGTCCGGAAACGCGGCCCGCATGGTGTCACGAGTGAGCCCCCTCAGTGGCCCGGCGCCGAACGCCTGGAGCTCCTTCACGAGGGCTCGTCCAATATTTCCGGTGGCCCCAGTCACGAGGATCATGAGGTCTTCTCCCGTCATCAGGCGGTGATCACTGGAGGCTTGACGCTAAAGCCTCAACCGAACTTGACGTCAAGGCGAATCGACAAGTCCAGGCACACGGCACACAGAGCACGACTTGGTGCCGCCGCTCGAAGATGTCGTCGGGACCGAAGTCCGCCCACTGCCCGACCGCGGACTCGCCAGGGACCTGATCGACGTACAGGCCGCCGTGCCGCACCAGTGCGCACAGGTATGGGCCACCGGTATCGGCGAACGACTCCGGGAGCTGGGGCCTCTGCCGGCGACACGTGGCCCTCCGCCCGCCCGGGGCCCGACGCCACCGGCCTCCGTTCGTACCGATCGACACGCACATGCCTAATCGGTCACCTGGGCCGCTCCTCGCCAGATCGTCAGGTCACCTTGGAGGAAGCCGGCTTCCGGCATGGCGGTCGACTTCGTCGTGATCACGAACAGTGCGATGTCCCCCTCGGGGCCCTTGATGCAGATTTCGCTTCCGTTCGCAGCGCCGGCGAGCGGAAGGCGGTGGTTCTTTTCGGACTTGAGCAGCCAACGGCAGTCGTCGAGCGTGCCGCCCGGCTTGCCGGGCAGCTGCACGAACACGCTCTTGTCGCCCTCCAGTTCGCAACCGGTCAAGCGGCAGCCGAACCGGATGTCCCCCGTGCGGCCCTTCGCTTCCTCGGCCGGGTTCTTGAGGTTCACCGAGTTCTCCGAGTGCAGCATTACCAAGGAGTACGGCTCGGGCCGCGGTTCCCGGGGCGAGGCCGGGGAGGACGACGAAGGGCCCGCTGTGTCCTCACCGGTGCCCAGAGCCGCCGAGCCCGAGGTGTCCGAGGAGTCCGAAGTGTCCGAGGAATCCGAGGAGTCCGGGGAATCGGCCGAGTCCTCGGAGTCCGACGAGGACCCCCGCGCGGATGCCGACGACCGTGTGGCCGGCTCCGTGGCAGACGCCGATGAGCCGGCGGTATCCCGGTGATCGCCCCGGCTCTTCGTGTCCAGTACCGTCCAGGCCACAGCCACAGCCAAGGCCAGCGCCATTGCCAGGAGCGCGCCCCCCGCCAGACCGGCGGCCGTGATCAGAGCGATGCGCCGCCTGCGAACCTTCCGCTCCGCAGCCCCCGGCAGGGGCACTGCGGCCGGGGGCTGCGGGAACCCGATCGGCGGCTGCGGCTGCACCGGGGTGGGGTCCGGCACCGGTGGCGGAACCACGACGTCCTGCCCACCGATCTCCCGCCACACGGCCGGTGCCCCGCCCGCGTCGGCGTCCGTTCCCAGCCGCTGCCGGCACCACTCCAAGATCTCTGCCGGAGTGGCCCGCTCCGCCGGATCGGCGGCCAGGCACCGGGCGAACAGCGGACGCAAGGGCTCGGGCAGCGAAGACAGGTCGGGCTCGGAGTGCACGATGCTGTACAGCACGTAGACGCCGGGGCCATCACCGTAGAGCGGCCTTCCCAACGCCGCGAACGCCGCTGTCTGGGCAAGGGCGAAGACATCGGCCGCCGCCGTTACCTCTGTCCCGGACGCCTGCTCCGGGGCCATGTACGCGGGTGTGCCGACCGCTTGTCCCGTCGCCGTGCAGGAGGTTCCGTCAGCTGACACTGCGATACCGAAGTCGATCACGCGCGGGCCGTCGGCGGCCAGCAGGACGTTCGACGGCTTCAGGTCCCGGTGCACGATGCCCTCGGCATGGATGGCCTGCAACGCCTCGGCCATCCCCGCCATCAGCCACAACACGGCAGGCACCGCCAGCGGACCGCGCCGGGCCACAGTCTGGGCCAGGGACGGCCCGGGCACGTACAACGTGGCCAGCCAGGGTGGTTCACCATCCGCGTCGGCGTCGATCAACTCAGCGGTGTACGCCCCGCGGACCCGCTGGGCCGCCCTGATCTCCCGGCCGAACCGCCGCTGGAAATCCGGGTCGTCCGCCAGCTCCGGGCGTACCACCTTGATCGCCACTGGCCGGCCACCCGGCGTGTGCGAGAGGTAGACCCGGCCCATGCCACCCGCGCCCAGCCGGGCGGCGAGCCGGTAGCCACCCACCACAGGCGGGTCGGCCGCCTGGAGTGGCTGGAAGACATCCGTCTCATGACTCATCGGCCCGCTCCCCCGCTCTGATGCATTGGCCAACGGCGGCAGCCTACGTGGCATGGCCACGAAACTGTGGCTTCGGGACCTGGCTGCACCACCGCCTCTCCGTCTGTCCTGACCACGGAAACGCGCCGTTCGACGGTCTCCCATCGAATACCCGGCAGGCCCTCGAACTGCTCGCAGAGGACTGGGCTACCGCCTTCCAAGACCTCGAAGCCCACCCGAACGCTCCCGCGTCAGGATGTTCTGTCCGGTCTCACGGTCCCGGGGCGGGTTGATCCGAATGAAAGGCCCTGGGGAACTGCCGCCCGGCGCACGCGGGCCGCGATCACGCCGACGATCTGATCGGTGCGCAGCAGTCCTCCCAGTCACGGGAGTCCGAACTGTGCGCCGCGCTGTCACCCAGCACCGCAACCCGGCCCCGTGGCACCGGCATTCCGAGGCCGGCGACCCCTGGAAGCACCGGCCGGCCGGGCAGCGCGGCGGGGCGCTTCACGGCGTGGCGCACCTCGTCGGCCCGGTGTTCTCCCGCCGCGCCGAACGGGCTTCGCAGGACGACTACACGGCCGGGTCGAGGCGGGCCACCGGCCGGCGCAGCATCAGCAGGGTCATCGTGGCGGCGGTGGGGTTCCATGCTGGCGCCGGCCACG
Source organism: Streptomyces sp. A0958 (assembly GCF_004795035.1). Taxonomy (GTDB): domain Bacteria; phylum Actinomycetota; class Actinomycetes; order Streptomycetales; family Streptomycetaceae; genus Streptomyces. Next base: position 1,592 of record NZ_SSBK01000024.1, on the reverse strand, counting down.
GTGGTCACGAGCAGCGTGGCGCGGGCGGCCGCCACGGCAGCGCGCTGCGATGTCCATGTCGTGGGTGGCAAGGACGAGCGTCGTGCCCTGCTCGGCATTGAGCCGCAGCAGCAGGTCGATGATCCGGCACCGAAGGAGGCTCCGTGACCGACGTCTGGCACTGGCTCCGTGTCGAGGTTCGGCTGGTCCTGTCGATGGTGTTCTTCTGAGCTGACGGCCCGCCAGGTTTGTCGCTCGGTAATGCGCCACGATCAGCACCGGTTCCTCCAGTGGAGGAGCCCACGGACGGCCCTTGTGGACCGTACCTCCACCCTTCGCGGCACAGCGCGGACACCAGCCTGCCGAAGGAACGCGGGCCCATTCCGGTGAACGGGGCTGTTCAGGATGGCTCCGGCGCCGCGAACACACCGGACACCGCGAGATCATTTGTCGACCTGCCGGAGCGCCTGAGCGACGAACCCGGCCTCGACGTCCCGGTGTGGTCACTTGCCGCTGTCCTCGGCGAGGGTGTGGGCGACGAGGGCGTTGGCGTGGCCGTGGCCGAGTCCGTGCTCGGACTTGAACCAGTTGACCAGCTCCATGTGCTTGGTCAGCGGGGAGGATCGGATGAGGTCCTTCCACTCGGCGATCGGGCGGCCGTACTTCTTCTCGATGGATGGGAAGTAGCTGGCAGGGCCTTTCACAGCGCCGGTCATGTTGCCCTCGTTTCATGTCGGATCGGTCTTGATGGTGACGCCGCCGCCTGCGAGAACGGCGGTCGGTCAGTGGCCGGTCAGTGGTCGACCGGAAAGGCCGCCGGGCCCCAGAAGGAAACGCCGAACACACAGACCAGGACCGGCCCCCACCGCCCGCCGGGGCCCCCGCGCAGCGCCCGGGGTGTGGCGGGCCGCGGTGAGCATGTCGGTCATGGCGGCCCTCCCTCCCTCGACTCGCTTCGATGGTGTCGCCTGTATGACCGACGGCGAGAAGCGGAGTCACCGCTCCGGCCGGTGTGTGCTGGACCACATTCCGGCCCGACGGCAGCTTCGCGCTTCGCGCTTTCCGCTCAAGCCGCCCGGTCGACCGGGCGACCACGACTTCGCGTACGAGTAGAGGAGTTGGCCGGATCGAACCGAGCAACGCCTCGGAGCCTGACAGGCTGAGCACCATGCAGTACTGCGAACGCCATGAGATGCACAACTGTGCGGACTGCGCTCCGCGCACACCCCGCGGCAGCGCACCCACCAGCGACTGGGACGGCTGGCCGCTGGCCGCGATCATCCTCCACGCCAGCGGCAAGGCCCACCTTCCCGGCTGTACGCACATCGAACCGGCCGACATCCGGCCACCCGTCTACGGCTGGGTGCTCACCCCCTCGCCCGGGGCATGGCGCCGTCTCGCGCCCTCCAGCCCGCTCCGCGCCACCGAGGGCAACCTTGAGCGGGCAGCTGTGAGCCGCTGCGCGGACTGCGACGCGACGCAGTAGGTGAGGTTCCCCCGCTGTGCGGGAGGTGTTGACTAGCTGGTCAGGGCGGGGTGACGTAGTTTCAGGTTCACTTGTTCGGTCGTTGCCTGGTTGGCGTAGTGCTTCTCCTCGTACTCGATCGGGCTGA
>NZ_SSBK01000023.1 GCF_004795035.1 Streptomyces sp. A0958 | reverse complement strand
CCTGTTCCAACAGCGGAGCTCCTGTGGTGAGGATGTCTTGGAGTGACATTCCTCTTCTACAGCAGCTCCGCTGCCTCGTTCACCAGCCTTGACGAACGACCTCCACGCCTAACTGAACGGCGTTGCTTCTAGGCCCTCAGGCGCGTTCGGGGGGCTCCGGGACCGCTGCCGGGAACAGGCTCTCGGGCAGCGTGAGGTTCCATGCGGTGATCACCGGATGGCCGTGCTCCGTGCCGAGGCGGGACACGGCACCCGTCGCGAGCTGGAAGAGCGTGCCCTCGGCCGGGGTCAGGCCGAGGTAGCGGGCCGTCAGGACGCGCAGGAAGTGGGAGTGGGCGACGAGCGCGATGTCCTCGTCACCGGCCCACCCGGCGGCCTCCGCGACCTCGGCCAGCACCCGGTCGGCCCGGTCGCCGACCTCCGCCGGGGTTTCGCCGGGGTGGGCCGCGGGGCCGGCGGCGACCCCGTCCGTCCAGAGGTTCCAGCCGGGGCGGCCGCGGTGGATCTCCTCCGTGGTGATGCCCTCGTAGCCGCCGTAGTCCCACTCGCGCAGCTCGGGGGTGACGCGGGGCGCGGTGAGCCCGGCGAGTTCGGCGGTGCGCCGGGCCCGGACCAAGGGGCTGACCAGGGTGAGCGCGATGGCGCGGTCCGCGAGCAGCGGCGCGAGGGCCCGGGCCTGCCGTTCACCGAGGAGGGTCAGGGGCAGGTCGGTGTGGCTCGTGTGCCGTCCGTTGCGGGACCACTCGGTCTCACCGTGCCGGATCAGGATCAGCTCGCCCATGTGAAGGCCATCCGCTCTCAGTGCTGTTACCGCTCACGTGCTGTCGACGGTACGAACCCGCCGCTCCACGATCGCATTCCGGCCCCGGACCGGAAGGGCGGGCGCGCCCGGGAGTGCCCTGATACGGCTAGGGACTGTCCGGCGGCAGCCACGGGCGACCACCGACCGCCGACACGGCAGCCACCGGTGCTCCGCTGCCGGGGGGCGGTGGCTGCCGAGGGCCGGTGGCCGGTGGCTGCGGTGGCCGGCGGCCGCCCGTGGCCGCCCGTGGCCGCCCCGTGGCTGCCGCCGGGCCAATCCCGTTTCGCCTCCGCTCAGCCCCTGACCACGTCCACCTCCGTGTCGCCGACGACCACGACCTCGTACGGCCGGTCCGTGTCGGCGGTGACGCGGAGGATGCCGCCCTCGCGGACCACCTCGTACGTGGCTGCGGGGGCGCCCGTGAGGTCGGGGACGGTCACCGTGCGGGTGAAGTCGCCGGCGCCCTCGGGGGCGTACACGCGCAGCTCCAGGTTCTCGGTCCAGTCGCCGTCCGGGCGGGAGGTGTCCGCGCCGAGCGGCAGGACGGCGCCGGGGCGGACCAGCAGCGGGAGGCTGTCGAAGCCGTAGGTGCCGCGGTGCCAGGCGGGGCCCGTGACGGTCTCGCCGGTCAGCAGGTGGGTCCAGGTGCCCTCGGGGACGTAGTACTCGGTGTGGCCGTCCTCGCTGAAGACCGGGGCGACCAGGACGTCCGGGCCCAGGAGGTACTGGCGGTCCACCGTGCGGGCGGCCGGGTCGTCGGGGAACTCCAGGAGCATCGGGCGCATGGTGGGGACGCCGGTGCGGTGGGCCTCGACGGCCGCCCCGTACAGGTAGGGCATCAGGCGGTGCTTGAGCTCGGTGAACCGCCGGGCGACCGCGACCGCCTCGTCACCGAACTCCCACGGCACGCGGTAGGAGGAGGAGCCGTGCAGCCGGCTGTGCGAGGAGAGCAGGCCGAAGGCGAGCCAGCGCTTGAAGACCGCCGGGTCGGGCGTGCCCTCGAAGCCGCCGATGTCGTGGCTCCAGAAGCCGAACCCGGACAGCGAGAGGGAGAGGCCGCCGCGCAGGGACTCGGCCATCGCGCCGAAGGAGGACCAGCAGTCGCCGCCCCAGTGCACGGGGAACTGCTGGCCGCCGGCGGTGGCGGAGCGGGCGAAGAGGACGGCCTCGCCCTGGCCGCGCTCCCGCTCCAGGAGTTCGAAGACGGCCTTGTTGTACAGGTGCGTGTAGTAGTTGTGCATGCGCTCGGGGTCGGAGCCGTCGTGCCAGACGACGTCGGTGGGGATGCGCTCCCCGAAGTCGGTCTTGAAGCCGTCCACGCCCTGGTCGAGGAGCGTCTTCAGCTTGCCCTGGAACCAGGCGGTGGCCTCCGGGTTGCTGAAGTCCACCAGGGCCATGCCGGCCTGCCACATGTCCCACTGCCATACGTCGCCGTCGGGGGTGCGGACGAAGTAGCCGTTCGCCGCGCCTTCCGCGTACAGGGGGCTCTTCTGCGCGATGTACGGGTTGATCCAGACGCAGATCCTCAGGCCCTTGTCCTTGAGGCGGGCGAGCATGCCGGCCGGGTCGGGGAAGGTCTGCGGGTCCCACTCGAAGTCGCACCACTGGTACTCGCGCATCCAGAAGCAGTCGAAGTGGAAGACGGAGAGCGGGATGCCGCGCTCGGCCATGCCGTCCACGAACGAGGTGACGGTCGCCTCGTCGTAGGAGGTGGTGAACGAGGTGGTCAGCCACAGGCCGAAGGACCAGGCCGGGGGCAGGGCGGGACGGCCGGTGAGCGCGGTGTAGCGGGCCAGCACATCCTTCGGGGTCGGCCCGGCGACGACGAAGTACTCCAGCGTCTGGTCCTCGACGCTGAACTGCACCTGCCCGACCGCTTCGGAGCCGACCTCGAAGGAGACCTTCCCGGGGTGGTTGACGAAGACGCCGTAGCCGCGCGAGGAGAGGTAGAAGGGGACGTTCTTGTACGCCTGCTCGCTGCTGGTGCCGCCGTCCGCCTGCCACATGTCGACGACCTGGCCGTTCTTGACGTACGGGGTGAACCGTTCGCCGAGCCCGTGGATCGTCTCGCCGACGCCCAGCGCGAGCTGGGCGAACATGTGGTGGCCGCCGTCGCCGGTCGTGGCGAAGGCGGTCCCCTTGCGTCCGGCGGCGGTCAGGAGCCGGCCGTCCGCGTCGAGGAACTCCAGGCCGAAGCCGCCGGCGGTGGGGAGCCTGAGGGTGAGCGGGCCGCTGGTCAGCTCGGCGGCGCCGCCGTGGTCCCGGGCGGTGGCCGGGGCGTCGCCGGTGGCGCCGGGCAGGGCGAAGTCGGGGCCCGGGTGACGCTTGCCCGCCAGGTGGGTGACCCGGACACCGATGACGCCTTCGGCGGGGGCGTACGCCTCCACGGTGATCAGGGGGGCGTTCAGCGTGTCCCCGCGCCGTGTCACGTGCTGGACCGCGGCGTAGGCGGTGAGCCGGTCGGCGTCGAGGCGGAGGTCGCGGAGTTCGGTGGCGTACGAGGCGTGGACACCGTCTCGCATCTGCCAGAAGCCGTCGGTGAACTTCATGGGGGGTCCGTTCCTGTGGGTCCTGATTTTGATCGTACACAAAACAAATATTTTTCGAAGCGCTTCGATTCACCCGGCGAAGGCTGTGAATCCGCCCGAGTCAGGCCCTCGACACCCCTCGCGAGCGGGCATGTTGCCCCTATGTGACGCGCGTGTCACCAGGACGGTCTAGAAACGAGCGCCCGCATGCCGTATTAGTACTGGCAGCAAACAAATCGGTCGGACGGCAGCGCAGCCGCCCGGGCCCTTGCCGACAAGAGGCAGCAGAATGTCGAACCGCTTCACCCCCGGGGTCGCCGTCCCGCTCACCGTCGTCTCCGCGCTGATCGGCGGTGTGGTCCTGTCCGGCTGCGGCCAGCAGCGGGACCCGGACGTGTACACGGTCCTGAACTCCTCGACCGACGAGTCCTACCACCGCTGGGACGCCCAGACGCTGGCCCGGTGCAGCAAGCAGCTCGGGGTGACCATCGAGCAGCAGAGCGTCCCGGCCTCGCAGGTGATGACCAAGGCGCTGCGGATGGCGTCGTCCAAGTCGCTGCCCGACGTGCTCCAGCTGGACGCCTCCGAGATGCCGACGTTCGCCGAGGCGGGCGGGCTGATCCCGCTGAAGGACCTCGGCCTGACGACGCGGGACATCCCCGAGGGGATCGTGAACTTCGGCTCGTACGAGGGGACGTACTACGGGGCCGCGCGCACCGTGAACACGCTGGCGCTGTTCTACAACAAGGACACGCTCGACAAGGCCGGCCTGAAGGTCCCCACCACCTGGGCCGAGATGCGGGAGACGGCGAAGAAGCTGACCCAGGGCAAGCGGTACGGTCTGGCGCTCAGTGCGGGCGGCGCCGAGGACGGCGTCTTCCAGTTCACCCCCTTCATGTGGTCCAACGGCGGCGACGAGACGAAGCTCGACAGCCCCCAGGTGGCCGGGGCGCTGGACTACTGGAAGAGCCTGCTGAAGGACGGCTCACTGTCCAAGTCGACGGTCAACTGGACCCAGGCCGATGTGAACGACCAGTTCATGGCGGGCAACGCGGCGATGATGATCAACGGCCCATGGCAGGTCGAGACCCTGAACTCCAAGAAGGGGCTGAACTGGGGCATCGCCCAGATCCCGGTCCCGAAGGCGGGCGACGACTCGGTGGGGCCGCTGGGCGGCGGCGTGCTGACCGTGCCCAACACCGGGGACAGGGAGCGGGAGGAGACGTCCGCGAAGATCATCGGCTGCATGTCGGGCGAGCAGGAGCAGATCACCTACGCCATCAACAGCTGGATGGTCCCGGCCAACCAGAAGGCCGCCGCCGTGTGGCGTACGAAGGCGCCGGAGCTGGCGGCCCTCGCCGACCAGGTCGCCACGGCCCGTTCGCGTACCGCCAAGCTCGGCGCGCGGTGGTCGTCCGTCTCCCTCGCGCTGCAGAGCGCGTTCCAGTCCGCCCTGACCGGTGAGCCGAGCGAGGCCGCCCTGGCGCGTGCGCAGAAGCGCGCGACGAGCGGGAACTGAGGTATCTGAACCATGTCGACCACCACCGCTTCCGCAGCCGCAGTCCCGGCGCCCGCCTCGAAGAAGGCCGCGAAGCCGCCGAACCCGGCCCGCATCCGGCGCCGCAGGCGGCTCGCCCAGTGGGGCTTCATCGCCCCCGCCGTCGTTTTCATGGCGCTCTTCTTCGGCTACCCGCTCGTCCGCAACATCGTGATGAGCTTCCAGGACTACTCGCCGTCCACGTTCTTCACGGGCAAGTCCCCGTTCAACGGGACGGACAACTGGAGCAACGTCTTCAACGACGAGCTCTTCGGCAAGGCCCTGTGGCACACCGTCCTGTTCACGATCGGCTCCCTGATCGGGCAGTTCTGCATCGGTCTGGGCCTCGCCGTCTTCTTCAGCCGCCGCTTCCCGCTCAACGGCATCCTGCGGTCGTTGATCCTGCTGCCGTGGCTGGTGCCGATGGTCGTCTCGGGTGTCGTCTGGCGGCGCATCCTCGACCAGGACACCGGCGTCCTCAACTCGTTCCTCGGAACGATCGGCGTCGGCGGCGACACCCCGTGGCTGACCAGCACCAGCATGGCGCTGATCTCGGTGATCCTGGTGAACATCTGGATCGGCATCCCGTTCAACATGGTGATCCTCTACGGCGGCCTCCAGGAGGTCCCCAAGGAGCTGTACGAGGCCGCCTCGCTGGACGGCGCCTCCGCCTGGCGGACGTTCCGCTCCATCACCCTGCCGATGCTCCGGCCGGTGATCACCGTGGTGCTGGTGCTCGGCTTCATGTCGACGGTGAAGATCCTCGACCTGATCCTCGCGCTCACCGACGGCGGCCCCGCGGACTCCACACAGACCCTCGGCACCCTCACGTACCAGAACTCCTTCGTCCAGCTGGACTTCGGAGCCGGTGCCGTGGTCGGCAACATCCTGATCCTGATCTCCGCCGTCTTCGCGGTGTTCTACCTGCGGGCCAACCGCAACGAGGGGAAGTGACCGGCATGGCGAGCACTGTGCGTACCCCCGCCGCCCCCACCCGTCTCACCGGCCGGCCGAAGCGGCGCTGGGGCGCCATGGTCTTCGGCATCCTGGTGCTGTGCGTGATGCTGTTCCCGCTGTACTGGATGGTGAACACCGCGCTCCAGCCCGAGTCCGGGCTGCTGGAGGTCAACCCCTTCCCGCACAGCCTGGACCTGTCGGGCTTCCGCTCGGCCCTCACCGACCAGGGCGGCAACCTGCTGACCTCGCTGGCCGTCGCGCTCGGCGCGGTGGCCATCTGCCTGGCGATCTCGGCGCCCGCCGCCTACGGGCTCGCGCAGTTCAAGCTGCGCGGCACCAAGACCATCGTCTTCGGCACGCTGATCACCCAGATGGTGCCCGGCATCGTCATCGCCAACGCCCTGTACAGCGCGTACGTGGACCTCGGCCTGGTCAACTCCTACGCCGGTCTGATGCTGGCCGACGCCTCGCTCGGCATCCCGTTCGCGATCGTGCTGATGCGGTCCTTCATGGTCGCCATCCCGCGCGAGGTCATCGAGGCCGCCGAGGTCGACGGCGCCGGCCGCTTCCGTACGTTCGTGCGGGTGGTGCTCCCGATGAGCCGCAACTCACTGATCACGGCGGGACTGTTCTCGTTCCTGTACGCGTGGAGCGACTTCATGTTCGCGCTGACGCTGAACACCACGGACGACGTCAAGCCGATCACACTGGGCATCTACCAGTACATCGGCGCCCATGTCGGCGACTGGGGTTCGGTGATGGCCGCCTCCGTGCTGTCCGCGATCCCCGCCGCGGTCCTGCTCGTCCTCTCCCAGAAGTACATCGCCGCCGGAATCACCGGCGGCTCGGTCAAGTGAGGGTTTCCATGACTGACTTCCCCGTGTTTCCGCCCGGCTTCGTCTTCGGCGCGGCCACGGCCTCCTACCAGATCGAGGGTGCCGCCCAGGAGGACGGCCGCGGCCCGTCGATCTGGGACACCTACAGCCACACGCCCGGGAAGACGGACGGCGGTGACACGGGTGACGTCGCCTGCGACCACTACCACCGCTACCGGGAGGACGTGGCGCTGCTGCGCGAGCTGGGTGTCGGCTCGTACCGCTTCTCGATCGCCTGGTCCCGCATCCAGCCGGACGGCTCGGGACCGGTGAACCCCAAGGGCCTGGACTTCTACTCACGGCTCGTCGACGAACTCCTCGAAGCGGGCATCGAGCCGGCCGCCACGCTCTACCACTGGGACCTGCCGCAGGCCCTGGAGGACCGCGGCGGCTGGCGGGTACGCGAGACGGCCGAGCGGTTCGGCGAGTACACGGCGATCATGGCGGAGCACCTGGGCGACCGGGTGCCGCGCTGGATCACGCTGAACGAGCCGTGGTGCAGCGCGTTCCTCGGCTACTCGGTGGGCCGGCACGCGCCGGGCGCGAAGGAGGGGCGCGGCGCCCTGGCCGCCGCCCACCACCTGCTCGTCGGCCACGGCCTGGCGATGAAGGCGCTGCGGGCGGCGGGGGTCCGGGAGGCGGGCATCACGCTCAACCTGGACCGCAACGTCCCGGCCACCGGGTCGGACGCCGACCTGGCCGCGGTCGTCCGCGCGGACACCCAGCACAACCTGGTGTGGACCGAGCCGATCCTGGCCGGCCGCTACCCCGCCACCGAGGAGGAGACCTGGGGCGAGCTGATCACCGGGCAGGACTTCCGGCGTGAGGGCGACCTGGAGCTGATCTCCCAGCCCCTGGACTTCCTGGGCATCAACTACTACCGCCCGATCGTGGTCGCCGACGCCCCGCACCGCGAGCCGGACCCGGCGCTGCGGGTCGCCACCGACAACCGGTACCGCGAGACCGAGTACCCGGGTGTGCGCAGGACCGCGATGGGCTGGCCGGTCGTCCCGGAGTCCTTCACCGACCTGCTGACCGCGCTGAAGGAGACCTACGGGGACGCGCTGCCGCCGGTGCACATCACGGAGAACGGCTCGGCTGAGTACGACACCGTGGAGCCGGACGGGTCGGTGCGCGACGCGGACCGCGTCACGTACCTGCGTACGCATCTGGCGGCGCTGCGGGCGGCGATGGACGCCGGCGTCGACGTGCGGGGCTACTACGTGTGGTCGCTGCTGGACAACTTCGAGTGGGCGCTCGGGTACGCGAAGCGGTTCGGCATCATCCGGGTCGACTACGACACCCAGGAGCGCACGCCGAAGGACAGCTACCGCTGGTATCACGGGCTGATCGCGGCGCACCGGGCCTGATCCGCGGACACGGACACGACTTCGCCCTGCCGGCCGCGATGCGCGGCGGGCAGGGCGTTGTCATGCGGTCGCTCAGGTGCGCCGTCGGGCCCACGCGGGGCTGACGAAGGCGATGAGGACGGCGGCGACGCCGATCTGGAAGACGTGCCTGATCCAGTCGATGCCCCCGGTATCGCGTACGCCGAAGGCACTGGCGAGGGCGTTGCCGACGAGGGCTCCGACGATGCCGAGGAGAACCGTCAGCCAGAGGGGGATGGGCTGGCGGCCGGGAATGACGAGCTTGGCCAGCAGGCCGATGATGAGTCCCGCGATGATGGCCCACAGAAATGACACGACAACTCCTCTTCTTCCGCTGTCCTGAGAGTTTCGGGAAGCTAACGTCCGCTTGCCCGGCCCGCGCCGGTGTACGCATCCCGCTGTCAATGACTGGCCGCCGGTCCCCCGCAACGTCCGCATACCGGGGCGAAGACGCAGCGTTGGCCTCATTTCGCCAAACCCTTGGAGACGTGAGGGAGTCGTGAAAGGATCACCCTCAATTCCGTGGCGTGTCCCCGTATCCCGCGGCGCGTCACGCCTCGTCCCACCACCCATGGAGAACACACGTGGCCAAGATCTCTGGCCGTCGGACCGGACGGGCCGCCACCCGTCTCGCCGCCGCCGCGATAACCGCGGCCCTGGTCGGCACCGGCGCATCCGCCTTCGCCGCCGAGCCGGGCGACGCTCCCCTGTTCGGTCTCGCCGGTCTCGACAGCTCCGGCGCCTCGTACTACTACACGCCGAGCGGTGACGGCAGCCTCGAAAAGCGCGTCCCGCTCGACACCGGCTGGAAGGACGTCAAGTTCGTCGGCCGGGTGGACAACAACGCGGACAACATCGCGGACGGCCGCTGGCAGGTCGACACCAAGGGCGACATCTACTACTACGCCAACGACAACTCCGCGGCGAAGAAGGTCGGTTACGGCTGGGACATCTACAACACCCTGGTCTCCGTCGGTCAGTTCGGTGGCGCCGAGGGCGGTGACCTGCTCGGCCGCGACGCCAAGGGCGACCTCTACCTCTACCTGGGCTACGGCGACGGCACGGTCACCAAGCGCATGAAGGTCGGCTACGGCTGGGACATCTACACCGACATCGCCGGCAACGGCGACCTGAACGGCGACGGCAAGAACGACCTCGTCGCCCGCGACAAGTCCGGTGTCCTGTGGCTCTACAAGGGCACCGGCAACCAGAAGGACCCGTACGCCAAGCGCACCGAGATCGGCAGCGGCTGGAACGCGTACAACACCATCTTCGCCGCCGGTGACCTCAACATGGACGGCATCACGGACCTCGTCGCGCGCAACGCCAAGGGCGAGTTGTACCTGTACCGGGGCACGGGCAACGCCGCGGCGCCGTACAAGCCGAAGGCCATCATCGGCACCTCGGGCTGGAACACGTACCGCCTCTTCTTCTGATCCCGGCCACACGGTTACAGAGTCATGACGAAACGTGAAGGTTTCGCGTCCGAAATCGTGACACGATTCGGCTGAATCGGTGGCCCGCCGCCTCCGTGCGGCGGGCCACGTCCCACTTCACGATCCATGGAGTACTTGTGGCCAAAACCACTGGCCGGCACTACACACGCACAGCCGCTCGCGCGGCAGCCGCGGCGCTCACCGCCGCCCTCGTCGCCACCGGCACCTCCGCCGTGGCCGCCGACGCCCCGCAGCCGTCGCTCGGCGCGGCGGCGGACCAGCCGGCAGCGGCCTCCTCGGCCGCCACCGCCACCCCCTCGTTCGCGCTGTACGGCGTGAACTCCGCGGGTACCGCCTACTCGTACAATCCGAACGGCAAGGGCGGCCTCACCGCCCGCGAGGTCTCGGGTTCGGGCTGGCTCGGCGTCAGCGCGATGATGCAGGTCGACAACCAGGTCGACGGAGAGAGCGACGGCCTCTGGTTCCGTGAGACCAACGGGGACATGGGCTACCTGAAGTTCGACGCGTCTTCGGTCAAGATCGGCTACGGCTGGAACATCTACAACAAGCTCGTCTCCCCCGGTCAGATCGGCGGAGCCGCGGCGGGTGACATCCTGGCCGTCGACACCAAGGGCGACCTCTACGTCTACCTCGGGTACGGCGACGGCACGGTCACCAAGCGCATCAAGGCCGGCTACGGCTGGGACATCTACAGCGAGATCGCCGGCAACGGCGACCTGGACGGCGACGGCAAGAACGACGTCGTCGCGCGCGACAAGTCCGGCGTCCTGTGGCTCTACAAGGGCACCGGCAACCAGAACGCGCCGTTCGCCAAGCGCACCAAGATCGGCAGCGGCTGGAACACGTACGACCGTCTGATCTCCACGGGCGACGTCGACCTGGACGGGCGTACCGACCTCATCGCCCGCAAGGGCGGCGAGCTCTACCTGTACAAGGGCACCGGCAACGCCGCCGCCCCGTACAAGCCCAAGGCGAAGATCGGCACGAGCGGCTGGGACGGCTACAAGTTCCTCTTCTGAGCCGTCCGGTAGTTCCCTTCCGGAACATGAGAGAGGGCCGCACCCCCGTCGCCGGGGGTGCGGCCCTCTCGTCGTGCCACGAGCACGTTCCGTTCCGATCGGAAGTAAGGCTTTCGTGCCCATGGCCGTGACACGATGTGGTCGAATCTGTGTTCCACTCCCAACCGGGGGCGGACGCACGGTTCCTGACGACCCATGGAGTCTTCGTGGCCAAGACCACTGGCCGGCACCACACACGCACAGCCGCTCGCGCGGCGGCCGCGGCGCTCACCGCCGCCCTCGTCGCCACCGGCACCTCCGCCGTGGCGGCCGACGCCCCGCAGCCGTCCCTGCGCGCGCGGGCGGACCAGCCCGCGGCAGCGGCGGCAGCAGCCACTCCGCGTTTCAATCTGTGCGGCATCGACAGCAATCTGTTCCGCGTGTGCTTCGAGTCGACGCGCGAGGGCGGTTTCGTCCCCGACAACAGCGAAGAACGTGGCTGGAGCGGCATCCGTGCCGTGGTCAAGGTCGACCACACGGGGGACGGCCGGCCCGACGGGATCTACACCTTCGGAAATTCCGGCAGCGTCAACTACCGCCCACCCAGCGAGCTCTGGGGCGACGACGTCGGCTACGGCTGGGACATCTACAACATGACGTTCTCCCCCGGCAACATCGGCGGGGACGTGCCCAGCGACATCCTCGCCCGCGACTCGAAGGGCGACCTCTACCTCTACCTGGGGTACGAGAGCGGCAAGCTGGCCAAGCGCACGAAGGTGGGCTACGGCTGGGACATCTACACCGCTTTCGCCGGCAACGGCGACCTGGACGGTGACGGCAAGAACGACTTCGTCGCCCGCGACAAGTCCGGCGTCCTGTGGCTCTACAAGGGCACCGGCGACGCGGACGCCCCGTACGCCAAGCGCACCAAGATCGGCAGCGGCTGGAACACGTACGACTGGCTCATCTCCACCGGTGACGTCAACCGGGACGGCCGTTCCGACCTCCTCGCCCGCGACAAGTCGGGGGTGCTGTGGCGGTACGAGGGCACCGGCGACGCCGCCGCCCCGTACAAGCCCAAGGCGAAGATCAGTGGCGGCTGGAACATCTATTCCTTCCTCTACTGAGCGACCCGTCGGCTCCGGAACATGAGAGAGGGCCGCACCCCCGTCGCCGGGGGCGCGGCCCTCTCGCCGTACTGCCGCTGATCCCTACTTGCGGATCAGGCTGCGGAGCACGTACTGCAGGATGCCGCCGTTACGGTAGTAGTCCGCCTCACCGGGGGTGTCGATGCGGACGACGCCGTCGAACTCCACGCCGGTGTCGGTGGTGACCTTCACCGTGCGGGGGGTCGTGCCGTCGTTCAGCTCGGTCACGCCGGAGATGGAGAAGGTCTCCTCACCGGTGAGGCCGAGGGTCTCGGCGGTCTGGCCCTCCGGGAACTGGAGCGGCAGGACGCCCATGCCGATGAGGTTCGAGCGGTGGATGCGCTCGTAGGACTCGGCGATGACGGCCTTGACGCCGAGGAGCGCGGTGCCCTTGGCCGCCCAGTCGCGGGACGAGCCGGAGCCGTACTCCTTGCCGGCCAGGATGACCAGCGGGGTGCCGGCGGCCTGGTAGTTCTGCGAGGCGTCGTAGATGAACGACACCGGAGCGCCGTCCTGGGTGAAGTCGCGGGTGTAACCGCCCTCGGTGCCCGTCGCGATCTGGTTGCGCAGGCGGATGTTGGCGAACGTGCCGCGGATCATGACCTCGTGGTTACCGCGGCGCGAGCCGTAGGAGTTGAAGTCGCGGCGCTCGATGCCGTGCTCCGTGAGGTACTTGCCGGCCGGGGTGTCGGCCTTGATCGCACCGGCCGGGGAGATGTGGTCGGTGGTGACCGAGTCGCCCAGCTTGGCCAGGACCCGGGCGCCGGTGATGTCCTCGACCGGCGAGGTCTCCATGGTCATGCCCTCGAAGTACGGGGGCTTGCGCACGTAGGTGGACTCGGAGTCCCACTCGAAGGTGTCGCCGGTCGGGATCGACAGCGCCTGCCACTGGGCGTCGCCCGCGAAGACGTCCTGGTAGGACTTGTTGAACATGTCCTCGCCGATGGCGTTCGCCACGACGTCGTTGACCTCGGCCTCGGACGGCCAGATGTCCGCGAGGTGGACCGGCTTGCCGTCCTGGTCGACGCCGAGGGCGTCCTTGGTGATGTCGACCTTCATCGAACCGGCGATGGCGTACGCGACGACCAGCGGCGGGGACGCCAGGTAGTTCATCTTGACGTCCGGGTTGATCCGGCCCTCGAAGTTGCGGTTGCCGGAGAGCACCGAGGTCACCGCGAGGTCGTGCTCGTTGACCGCCTTGGAGACCTCCTCCGGCAGCGGGCCGGAGTTGCCGATGCAGGTGGTGCAGCCGTAGCCGACGAGGTTGAAGCCGACCTTGTCGAGGTACGGGGTCAGGCCCGCCTTGTCGAAGTAGTCGGTGACGACCTTCGAACCCGGGGCGAGGGTGGTCTTGACCCACGGCTTGCGGGTCAGGCCCTTCTCGACCGCCTTCTTCGCCACGAGCGCCGCGGCGACCATGACGTACGGGTTCGAGGTGTTGGTGCACGAGGTGATCGCGGCGACGGTGACGGCGCCGTGGTCCAGCTCGTACGTGGTGCCGTCGGGGGCGGTGACGGGGACCGGGTTCGTCGGGCCCGCGGCGCCGATGGCCGGGGAGTCGGAGGCCGGGAAGGACTCCTTGCCCGCCTCGTCCACGCAGTCCACGTAGTTGCGGACGTCCTGGGCGAACTGCGCCTTGGCGTTGGCGAGGACGATGCGGTCCTGCGGACGCTTCGGGCCGGCGATGGAGGGGACGACCGTGGAGAGGTCCAGCTCCAGCTTCTCGGAGAAGTCGGGCTCGGCGGACGGGTCCAGCCAGAGGCCCTGCTCCTTGGCGTACGCCTCGACCAGCGCGACCTGCTGCTCGTCACGGCCGGTCAGGCGCAGGTACTTCAGCGTCTCGTCGTCGATCGGGAAGATCGCGGCGGTGGAGCCGAACTCCGGCGACATGTTGCCGATGGTGGCGCGGTTGGCGAGCGAGGTGGCGGCGACGCCCTCGCCGTAGAACTCGACGAACTTGCCGACGACGCCGTGCTTGCGGAGCATCTCGGTGATGGTCAGCACGAGGTCGGTGGCGGTGGTGCCGGCCGGGAGCTCGCCGGTCAGCTTGAAGCCGACGACGCGCGGGATGAGCATGGAGACCGGCTGACCGAGCATCGCGGCCTCGGCCTCGATGCCGCCGACGCCCCAGCCCAGCACGCCGAGGCCGTTGACCATGGTGGTGTGCGAGTCGGTGCCGACGAGGGTGTCGGGGTACGCCTGGCCACCCCGGACCATGACCGTACGGGCCAGGTGCTCGATGTTGACCTGGTGGACGATGCCGGTGCCCGGGGGGACGACCTTGAACTCGTCGAAGGCGGTCTGGCCCCAGCGCAGGAACTGGTAGCGCTCCTTGTTGCGGCCGTACTCCAGCTCGACGTTCTGCGCGAACGCCTCGTTGGTGCCGAACTTGTCGGCGATGACGGAGTGGTCGATGACCAGCTCGGCCGGGGCCAGCGGGTTGATCTTCGCCGGGTCACCGCCGAGCTCCTTGACGGCCTCACGCATGGTGGCGAGGTCCACGACACACGGCACACCGGTGAAGTCCTGCATGATCACACGGGCCGGCGTGAACTGGATCTCCTGGCTGGGCTGAGCCTGGGAGTCCCAGCCGCCGAGCGCCCGGATGTGGTCGGCCGTGATGTTCGCGCCGTCCTCCGTGCGGAGCAGGTTCTCCAGCAGCACCTTCAGGCTGTAAGGGAGGCGCGCGGAGCCCTCGACCTTGTCCAGCTTGAAGATCTCGTACGACTCGTCGCCCACGCGCAGCGTGCTGCGGGCGTCGAAGCTGTTCGCCGACACGACAGTCTCCTTCATCAATGTGCGCGTAACTCCGCGCCGCGCCTCGCCACGGCGGACGCGGCGTGGTGCCGCCTCGGACCACCGGGCCATCCGCTAAGGTAAGGCTTAGTTAGGTAACCCTTACCGTGCGGCGGCCCGCTGTGCGCCTTCGGCATATATCTCGATGTCGAGATAACTCTAGTACATGACCGCTGACGGGTCATGTCCGGGCGCCCTGGTACGCCGCGCATCCGAGCGTGACACCAGAGCTACCTGCGTTTTTGCCCGCGACACGGATACCCGAACAGCCTCAGGGGGAGGTACGGCGACGGATCAGCCCCTTGCCGGCCGGGCCGCCGACGCCGGTGCCGCGCCCGCCCTTGGGGCCGGGGCCCTTGGGGCCGGGGACCTTGGGGCCGGGGACCTTGGGGCCGGGGGCCGCCACCGCGACGGGCCCGCCACCGCGACCGGCCCGCCACCGCGACCGGCCCGTCGAGGGCCGCTTGTCGCTGCCGTGCCGGTACACCACCTCCTCGCCCCCCTCACCACATCCGGCACACGCCTCTCACCCGAACGGCACACCCCCACACGGGCGCCATCTCATATCTGAGATAGCCTGCCGACATGTCAGATGACTACCTCGTACGTATCGGCAAGCTCATCCGTGACGCCCGTCAGCACCGGGGCTGGACACAGAGCCAGCTCGCCGAGGCGCTCGGAACCAGCCAGAGCGCCGTGAACCGCATCGAGCGCGGCAATCAAAACATCAGCCTTGAGATGATCGCCCGCATCGGTGAAGCACTCGACAGCGAAATCGTGTCGCTCGGCTACGCCGGCCCCATGCATCTGCGCGTGGTCGGCGGGCGCCGGCTCTCCGGCGCCATCGACGTCAAGACCAGCAAGAACGCCTGCGTGGCGCTGCTCTGCGCCTCACTGCTCAACAAGGGCCGTACGGTGCTGCGCCGGGTGGCCCGCATCGAGGAGGTCTACCGCCTCCTCGAAGTCCTGAACTCCATCGGCGTGCGCGCCCGCTGGATCAACGACGGCACCGACCTGGAGATCGTCCCGCCGGCCCAGCTCGACATGGACGCCATCGACGCGGACGCCGCCCGCCGCACGCGCTCCATCATCATGTTCCTCGGCCCGCTGCTGCACCGCATGGACGCGTTCAAGCTGCCGTACGCGGGCGGCTGCGACCTCGGTACGCGCACGATCGAACCGCACATGATCGCGCTGCGCCGCTTCGGCCTGGAGATCGCCGCGACCGAGGGCATCTACCACGCCCGGGTCGACCACTCCGTCACGCCCGGCCGCCCGATCGTGCTGACCGAGCGCGGCGACACCGTGACCGAGAACGCCCTGCTGGCCGCCGCCCGCCACGACGGCACCACGGTCATCCGCAACGCCTCCTCCAACTACATGGTCCAGGACCTCTGCTTCTTCCTGGAGGCGCTGGGCGTACGGGTGGAGGGCGTCGGCACGACGACGCTCACCGTCCACGGCCTGCCCTCCATCGACGTGGACGTCGACTACTCCCCCTCCGAGGACCCGGTCGAGGCGATGAGCCTGCTCGCCGCCGCCGTCGTCACGGAGTCCGAGCTGACGATCCGCCGGGTGCCGATCGAGTTCCTGGAGATCGAGCTGGCGGTCCTGGAGGAGATGGGCGTCGACTGCGACCGCACCGCAGAGTACGCGGCGGACAACGGCCGCACCCGGCTGGTCGACCTGACGGTCCGCCCCTCCAAACTGGAGGCGCCGATCGACAAGATCCACCCGATGCCGTTCCCGGGCCTCA
Organism: Streptomyces sp. A0958; assembly: GCF_004795035.1. Classification (GTDB taxonomy): domain Bacteria; phylum Actinomycetota; class Actinomycetes; order Streptomycetales; family Streptomycetaceae; genus Streptomyces. The sequence goes on along the minus strand of NZ_SSBK01000023.1, from coordinate 95,914 downwards.
ACATCGACAACGTCCCGTTCTTCGCGGCCATCGCCGCCTCGGCCCACGGTCAGACCCTGATCCACGACTGGGTCTACGACAACCGCGCCATCTACCTCACCGACCTCAACCGCCTCGGCGGCCGCCTCCAACTCCTGGACCCGCACCGCGTCCTGGTCGAGGGCCCGACGAGGTGGCGCGCGGCCGAAATGATGTGCCCGCCCGCCCTGCGCCCGGCGGTGGTGGTCCTGCTCGCGATGATGGCGGCGGAGGGCACGTCGGTGCTGCGCAACGTGTACGTGATCAACCGCGGGTACGAGGAGCTGGCGGAGCGGCTGAACTCGGTGGGGGCGCAGATCGAGATCTTCCGGGACATCTGAGGCACCTCCGGAAAAGTTCCACCGCACCCCTCTTGACCTGCATAATGCAAGGCCAGAGAGGCTGCGGTGGCACCTCTGGGACTTTTCTGGGACTTTGGCCGGGGCTCGACGCGATCAGCCTCCCGCACTCGCGCCACGACGTCGGCCGGCATCTCGGTGTCGAACGACAGGTCCGTCCACGGCAAACTCTTTCCCTGTCATTCGATCGAGTAGAGGTCAGAACGCTGTGGCCGAGCGCTGTTGTCACGATCGGCTTGATCCACCTCCAGAGTGGTGAGGTCGTTCTCGATGCCGAGGACGGTCCCGTCGTCAGCGACGCCGACATACAGGTTTCCGCCCTCGCCGTTCAGGAAGCCGCAGACGGCCTTGACGATGTTATGCCGTAGCGACTTGTCGGCCTCTCGGGTATGGACGTTCCAGCGGGCGCTAGCCTTGAACTCGGTGCCCTGGGACTCGCCGGCGGCGATCATGTCGGCCGGGGTGGTTGGAACATACACAGGGCGTTCCCCTGTGAGGGTTTCGAACGCTTCCCGCACGACTTTGGCGATTAGCCGGCGCCGCCGTTCCAGGAAGGTGAAATAGTCAAGCTGTTCCCAGCCGACCGGGAGCGCGTGCCACCGTACCTGCCGCTCGAGCACCTTCGGGTCCATCGCATACGTGATCCTCGGCCAGTAGTCGCGTGGTGCGTCGGTGTTGGGCAGCTCGTCCGCCGGCCACGTCACGTAGGCCATGTTGGCGATGGCATTGACTTGGCGCCGGTCCGTGATACCCATTCCGGCGAGCGCCTTGCGGTGGAACAGGTTATCCCGGCCGACAGCCTTGGCGGGCTGGACTGAAGGGTCCAGCAGATCACGGATTCGTTGGTCGCCGAAGAGCATTTCGGCGTCGAGGATATTGAGCGCCGCCTGGTAGGCGAACAGCACTGGTGAACGCGATGAGGATGTGTCCAGCCGGTTCGGGAGGGAGATGTCCCAGTAGTCGCCGGTGAAGTTCGCAGTGATGATCCGGTCGAGTTCCGCGGTGAAGGCTCGGCCGTCACCTGGCAGCAGACTGCCGATCCGTCCCAGGTCAAACTCCATCTGTGACTCCGGCGAGTTGGAGTATCGGCCGGTGGTGTGCGCCATGAAGAACCACCGTGCGATCACGGGACGGAGTTCATCGACCGGCAGTCCGAAGTCGTGGCGCCCGATCAGCCAGATCGTGTAGCTGTACAGCAGGGCATTGTCGGAGGTGATCATCTTGCGACTGCGGAAGCCGGCTGCCGTGACGCACTGGAAGAACTCGTGCCAGCTGGTCAGGTCCAGGACCTTCGTGTGTGCTTGGGCGAGGCGGTTGAACTGCTCCTGCCGTCGAGTGGCGGTGACCTTGCCGGTTTCAAGATCCTTGCCTCGTAGGACGCTGTAGACGTGCTGCAGCCGGGCGCGCCTGAAGGCGACAGCGACAGCTACGCGCAACAGTTGGTCTGGGCTAGGGTCCAGAAAGGCGTTTCGAGGGCTCGGACCGGGGAGTCCTGCTACCACCGCGCCGCGACTGAAGCCTTCGAGCTGGCGGCGGCCCTTCTCTCAATGCACTGACATCAGGGTGAGAATGAAGTCGGACTGGTTGAGCTTCACGCCTTCGGAGTTGATGCGCACAAAGATGTCGGCGACCTGCTCCTCGTTGGCCGAAGCACCCAACTCCACAACCTGGAAGCGGAACTCGTGCAGGTCCCGGACCCTATCTACGCGTTCTTCGAGCTCATCCTTGGCAGCGTCCGACAAGGGCTGGCCGATGGCCTGTTCGAGCCGCTGGAAAAACTGCCGGACGGTGGGTTTGTAACCGCCCTGGGCCCATAGCGCGGTGATGTCCGGAATGAAGTGCGCGTCGCGCTCGATCGCCGCGTCCGTGACCTCGAACGTCTGGTCCTCTGGACGGAACGCGATGCGAACGTTGATCTCGTCGAAAGACTTAGTGACGATCTTGCGCCCAGTGAGGACAGCGAACAGGGCGGTGAGCCGCTGCTGCCCGTCAACAACCAACAGCTGAGGCGCCCGATCACCGGCTTCCGTTCCGATCTGTCGCGTCCCCACCTCAGCGCCGGTCTCCCAGAACATCAGGGTGCCGATCGGGTAGCCCCGATACATCGAGTCGAAGAGATCGCGGGTCTTCGCCGCGGACCAGACGAACGGGCGTTGGATGTCGGGGAGTCCGATACGGCCGCCTTCGATGTTCTCGATCAGATGCCGGAGCGTGTAACCGGTGTCGCGATACAAAGTGGGTGGCACAGCCGAGGGCTCCTAACGCCCGAAGGCAACTGGCCGGCGGAACGACCAGAGCGTGGGAACAGCATCAGACTTCTACCACGCGGGTACACCACAGCGCAGGGCCAACGGCGCTCCCCCCAAGGACGAATTCACGGCAGCGGGACCCAACCAGGCCAATCTTGAGGGGGCACAGGGATAAGCCTCGTCGTGCGTCACGCGATCTCGTCGAGAGGACATCGCACGAACGTTTCGCGGACCGCGGTACCGAATCGACGGACGCGGCAACGAGTAACCCTCACGTCGACATCCCTGCGGGGTGTCCGGGGCTGCCTGCCCCGATCGCAGCGGGGCGTCCCATGCGCAGGGCTCGCACGTCGGTTCTCAGCCAGCGTACAGTCCGATCCAGCCGCTCACCTCCCTGACCTGCTTCAGCCCCAGCAGAGGACGCGGCCGCCCGTCCTAGACTGTCCGCATCCGCGTACGCCGTCGGCCGGACGCGGCCTCCCCGTGCGTCCGGCTCCTCCGGGACCGCCCGCACCGCCGACAACAGCACGATCAGGTTCGACAGGGGTGGGGGCACGGCCGTGTACGAGCTGAACGAGGAGACGGACCCGGCGCTACTCGGCCCGTTCGAACTGCTCGCCGTACTCGGCCAGGGCGGAATGGGCCGCACCTACCTCGGGCGCAGGCTCCCGCTGGAGCATCTGGGTCCCGAGCTGGAGGCCGGGTATCACCTGACGGAGCTGGACGAGTCGGCGCAGCCGGTGCTGGCGGCGGTGAAGGTCATCAAGCCGTCGAAGCTGCGGGACAGTTCCGAGCACTCCGAGGAGGAGACCAGGGCTCGGTTCGCGCAGGAGATCGAGACGATGCGTACGGTCGCCAGCGCCCGGGTCCCGGCGTTGCTCGGCGCCGATGCCGAGGCCGAACAGCCCTGGCTGGCCATGGACTACGTCCCCGGCCCGACCCTCCACAAGCTCGTCCACGCCTGCGGCCCGCTGGCCGTGGGACCGTACGGGGCGCTCGGACTCGCCCTGGTCGACGCGCTGCGCGCGATCCACGGCGCCAAGCTGCTGCACCGCGACCTCAAGCCGGGCAACATCGCCGTCGGCCCGGACGGTCCCGTCGTGCTCGACTTCGGTCTCGCCGTGCTCACGGAGCGGGACAGCGACGCGGCTCTCACGAAGACGGGTACCGGCTTCGGCACCCCGTCCTACATGTCTCTGGAGCAGGCGAGGGACGCCAAGCACGTCACGGAGCCGGCGGACATCTACTCGCTGGGGGCCGTGCTCTTCTTCGCTGCCACGAAGCGGCCGCCGTACCCGTACGGTCCCATGCCCACCGCCCCGAAGTGGGACGGTGTGTACGGGCCGTGCCTGCCGCTGCTGGGCCGGATTCTCGTACAGACGGCGGAGCAGCGGCCGTCCCTGGACGAGATCGCGAGCGACCTCCGCCAGCTGCTCATCGATCACGGGCTGACGGAAGAGGCCGCCGCGGACCAGCTGCGGAGCCTGGTGGCGGAGTCCGGGCTGACTCCCGAGCTCCCGGCGCGGGCGCTGTCCGATCTGCCGGACCCCGGGGTCCGGCAGGCGGCCCAGCAGGCCGTGGACGACGGGGGCGCTCCGGACAGCCCATGGGCACCCGACCTGTTCGACGAGTTCCTGGAGGCCGAGGCGCAGGTCCCGGCGCCCCTCGCCCCGGCTGCCGAGCCCGCGCCCGGTCCCGCCGGATACGTGCCGACCGTGGTGGACCCCGCGGCGCAGCCGCCTCCGGAAGCCGTCGCGCCGGTGCCGGCGCAGCCCGGGGTGACCAGCTACGACCTGGCACCCCCGCAACCGCACGCGGTGCCCGAGTCCGAGGTGGTGCCGCGCCTCGCCCGGGACGCCGCCGAGCGGCTCCGCAGGGCGTACGCGCACAGTGGACACCTCTGACCGGCCGCACGGGCGCCTCCCGGGCCTGGCGCAAGCAGCGTTCCCAGGCCGTCTAGGCTTCAAAAGGGCCCCGTAGCCCCCTCCTCACCGGTAGGAACAGAACCTCGTACGTGCCCGGGTCCGGCGCGCGTCCCGCCGGCCCGTCGAAAGGAACCACCCGCCATGCCCGACGCAGCGTCCGAACTCTCCTCGGGCCCACCCCCCGCGGGCACGGTGATCGAGGTACGGGACGAGGAGTGGCTGGTCCGCAGCAGCGGCCGGACCCCCTCCGGCGAGATCGTGATCGAGGCCACCGGCGCCTCCGAGCTGGTGCGCGGGCACCGGGCGCGCTTCCTGACCTCGCTCGACGGCATGCCGCGCGTCCTGCGCCCCGAGAACACCAGGCTCGTCCACGACGGGTCAGAGAGCTTCCGCCTCAGCCGGCTTTTCCTTGAGGCCGTGCTGCGCAAGACCCCGCTCCCCCAGATCGAACGCCGCCTCGCGCTCACCGAGGGCTTCCTGCTCGATCGCATGGACTATCAGCTGCGCCCGGCCGAGAAGGCTCTCGCGAACCCGCTGCGGCCACGCCTGCTGATCGGTGACGTGGTCGGCCTGGGCAAGACCCTGGAGATCGGCATCCTGCTGGGCGAGCTGATCCGCCGGGGACGCGGGGAGCGCATTCTCGTGGTCACTCCGGCGCCGGTGCTGGAGCAGTTCCAGCACGAGATGTGGACCCGTTTCTCGCTGCCCCTCGTCCGCCTGGACAGTGTCGGCATCTCCCGGATCGAGCGGAAGATCCCCGTCGGCCGGAACCCGTTCACGTACTACAAGCGCGTCATCATCTCGATGGACACCCTGAAGAACGCCAAGCGTTACGGGGCCTGGCTCCAGGGCATCGAGTGGGACGCCGTCGTGATCGACGAATCCCACAACCTGATCAACCGGAGCAGCGACCGCCGCGTGCTGGCCGAGCTGCTCGCGAAGCAGACGGACGCGCTGGTCCTCGCGAGCGCCACCCCGCACAACGGTGTGATGCGGGACTTCACCGGTCTGGTCCGTCTGCTGGACCCGATGGCGGTCACGGACGAGCAGCACCCGAAGGCGTCGGAGCTGCACCACCTCATGCTGCGCCGTACGAAGGTGAGCACGGAGGTGGCCAAGGCGTTGCACGACTCCTGGGCGCCTCGCGGCGCGTCGGAGCCGATCCCGTGCGCGGCGGGCGAGCTGGAGGAGCGCGTCTTCGCCGAGCTGACCGGGAGCTGGCTCGGGAGCCCGGACCCGCACGGGGCCGATCATCTCTTCCCGTACGTGCTGCTGAAGTCCTTCCTGTCCTCGCACCGGGCGCTGTTCGCGACGGCCCGCAAGAAGCTGTCCGGTCTGGGGTACGCCCTGCCCGAGGGCCACAAGCACGTCACCGATCCGCCGCTGACCGGCGCCGAGGCGCACTCGCCGGTGCCGGAGGTCGCCTCGCTGGTACGGCTGACGGAGCTCGCCCGCGAGATCGAGCGGGCGTCGACGGCCGGACCCGGTCCCACAGCCACGGCCAAGCTCGCCGCCCTCGTCTCCTACCTCCGGAAGATCGGGGTCGGTCCGGGCGGCCGGACCCGCGCGGTCGTGTTCTCCGAGCGCCGCGAGACCCTCAACTGGCTCGGGACGGTGCTGCCCGCGCTGCTGGGCTGGCGAAAGCGTGAGGACGGCGAGGCAGCCGTCAAGGTGATGCACAGCGAGGTCTCGGACACGGTCCAGATGGATTACGTGGACGAGTTCGCGCGGGCCGGCAGCGACGTACGGCTGCTGCTGACCGGCGACGGCGCCTCCGAGGGTGTCAACCTGCACCGTCAGTGCCACCACCTCGTCCACTGGGACCTTCCCTGGAGCCTGATCCGTGTCGAGCAGCGCAACGGCCGCATCGACCGTTACGGGCAGACGGAGAACCCTGAGTTCCGGGCGCTGATCCTGCGGAGCGAGGTCGGGGGCGCCCTGGACGACCGTACCGTCGCGGAGAAGGTCCTCGCCCGCGAGGCCCGGGTCCACGAGGTGCTCGGTGCGGTGGAGGCCGCCACGCGGGAGGACGACTGGGACAAGGAGGAGCGCCGCGTGATGGAGGCGCTGCTCCGCGAGGCCCCTCCGGAGGAGGCGGTCGCAGACCTGGAGGCCGTCGATGTGGAGGCCCTTGCCCAGGGCGGGGGTCTCGGCGAGGAGTTCCCCGTCGCCCGGCGGACGATGAGCGAGTTCGGCACCGGCCCCGCACCGGCGGACGAAGACGGCGCGGGCCCGGGCACGGGCTTCGACGCCGAATTCGACTTCGATCTGGACATGGACCTGGACGACTACGGGTCCGACGCGCAGGACGAGCCCGTCCCGGCGCAGGACGGCCGGGGCCCGGCTCCGGAGGAGCCGGGCGTGCCGACCGTGGACGAACTGCGCCTCTTCGACACCGCACCGGAGCGCAACCGCCTCCTGTACGTACGCACCGGGCTGGAGGAGCTCGCCCGGCTGGAGTCCCTCCGTCTCGACGCCACCTTCCACGGCACCGACCTGAGCTTCGACACCCCCGAGGACCTGGCCGACCGGCTCGACGTCCTGCCGTCCGGCTATCTGCGTGACCAGAACATCGCCCGCCGGATGAAACTGACCTTCAGCCGTGAGGACGCGGCCGACTCCCTCAAGAGAGCACGGGAGGACTCGAACTCGACCTCCCTGTGGCCGGACGCCCACTACGTCGGCGAGCTCCACCCCGTCGTCGAGTGGATCACCGACAAGGTGCTCGTCCAGCTCGGCCGTCAGCAGGCCCAGGTCCTCCAGGTCGACCCCGCCCGCGCCTCCTCGCCGGTGGTCCTCACCCAGGGCGTGTGGTCCAACGCCGAGGGCCGCCCGACCCTGGTCGCCTGGCGCGCGATCGACCGGCTCGACGGGCCGGAGCCGCGCGTCCGGGAACTCACGCCGCAGTTGCTCGCCGACCTGGGCATCGGGCCGGACATGCCCGACCACTACACCCCGGGCCCCCTGGAGAACCTTCAGCGGCTGGTCCCGGAGGCGGTGGCCGTGACCCGCCGCGAACTCGACGGTCTGCGCGAGATCGCCGACCGGGAGGTCGACGCCCCGCTGCACGCGTACGAGAAGCAGGTCAACGACTGGCGGCAGGAGCTGCTTCCGGGCTTCACCCGCTCCACCCGCGACGAGGCGGCGGACCGCCTGGCCGGGGCGGCCGCCCGGCTGCGGACCTCGGGCGAGCCGATGATCCGGGTCCTGGCCGTGCTGGAGCCCGGCGCATGAGCCCTCGTCCCCTCGACCTCCCCACCATGAACAGCGAGCAGGAGCAGCAGGCGTGACGTTCGACTCCCTGATCAACGAGCGCGAGTACCTCCCGTCCTTCTACCTGGACGACATCCTGCCGAAGCAGCTCGCGAGCGGCCCCCTCAAGCAGTGGTCGGCGCGCGAACGCCAGGGTGAGGCCACGCCCCGGCAGAACCTGCGCGATCTGACCCGCCCCTACATGGACGTCCGGGCCGTGCTCGCCCCGGACGCCGAGAAGTACAACGGGCTGCCGTACGCACCGGCGGTCGCCGCGCAGGCGGCGGCCGCGGCCGTGCTGAAGGCGGTCGGCCCGGACACGGAACCGCCGGCCTTCCAGCCGCTGCAGGAGCCCGAGGCGGAGGCCGACAGCACACCCGAGGGCGAGTGGCGGGGCGCGCTGGACGGCTGGCACGAACGCCTGCTGAAGGCGCTGGGCTTCGACCCGCGTCCCGGGCACTTCACCGCCCGCACCCCGACCGGTCCGATCGCCGTGCCCGTGGCCCACGCGGAGCCCGGCGTCGTCGTCCTGGCCGGTGGTTTCGCCGAGGACCTGGACGCCACACGCGGCGACGGCCCGGCGAACCTCCTCGCCGCACCGGTTCGTCTCTCGGCCTCGAAGACCCTGACGACCGTCCGCGAGCTGGCCTCCTGGGTACTGAACGCGGACAACGCCCCGCGCTACGCGCTGCTGCTGTTCGGCGGGGTGCTGATCCTCGCGGACAAGCAGCAGTTCTCCCGTGGCCGCTACCTCGCCGTGAACCTGGACACCGCCCTCCCCCGCAAGGCGGCCAAGGGGGCCAAGGCCAACGAGATCGACCTGATCGCGGCGGTCTTCGCGGCCTCGTCCCTGCGCCCGGCCGAGGACGGCTCGGACGACGAGATCGCCAAGCTGGTCGCCGAGTCCCGGGACCACTCGGTGGGCGTGACCGCGGAACTCCGCGTCGGCCTCCAGAAGTCCGTCCAGCTCATCGCGAACGAGGTGCTCGGGCGGGCGCGCACGGAGTTCGGGGTCCACCCGGATGACCTGCCGGAGTGGCTGCCCGGCGCCCTGCCGGAGCACGGCGACCTGCCGCGCCTGCTCACCGAGGAGTCGCTGCGCTACCTGTACCGCATCCTGTTCCTGCTGTACGCCGAGGCCCGGCCCGAGCTCGACATCCTGCCGGTGAAGAGCGAGGCGTACGCCTCCGGATACAGCGTGGCCCGGCTGCGTGAGCTCGTGGTCCAGGAGAAGCTGGGCAGCGCGTCCCGCGACGGGTTCCACTTCCACGAGTCCCTCTCCCTGCTCTTCGAGAAGGTGTTCAACGGCCACCCGGTGGCGAACACGGTCACCGACCGGAGCGCGCCCGTCGAGGAGGCCCCGGAGCTGGCCGAGGACGACGGCCACGAGAGCGTACGCATCGAGGCGCTGCGCTCACGGCTCTTCGACCCCACCTCGATAAAGCTGGTCGGGCAGCGGATCGACTACCCGGAACCGACCCGTCGCGACGGCTCACCGGCCCCTGCGACCCCCCTGGACCTGCGCCTGCGCAACAAGGTGCTGCACCAGGTCCTGCGCCATCTGACCCTGGTCGAGGGCAAGGGCAAGGGCCGGGGCGGGTTCATCAGCTACGCCAACCTCAGCATCAACCACCTCGGCGCGGTGTACGAGGGCCTGATGTCGTACACCGGTTTCATCGCCGAGAAGCCGATGTACGAGGTCGCCAAGGGCGGCAACCCGGAGGGCGGGTCCTGGCTGATCACGACCGACCAGGTCCGCAGCGGGCTCTACTCGGACGCGCCGGGCGACAGCGTCTTCGTCAAGGAGGACGCCGTCAACCCTGAGACGGGCGTGCCCGACTCGGTGGTGCACGAGGTCGGTTCGTACGTGTACCGGCTGGCCGGCCGGGATCGGCAGACCAGTGCCTCGTACTACACACCGGAGTCCCTGACCCGGGCGACGGTTGAGCAGACGCTGCGCTTCCGCCTCGACGACGAGGGGCGCATCGACCCGCGCGAACCGGAGAAGTCCGGCGTCACGGCGGCGGAGGTGCTGCGCTGGCGGGTGTGCGAGCCCGCTCTCGGCTCCGGCGCGTTCCTGAACGAGGCGGTCAACCAGCTGGCCGAGCTGTATCTGAAGCTGGCGCAGAAGGAGCGGGGCGAGCAGATCGACCCGGAGGAGTACCCGCGCGAGTTCCAGAAGGCCAAGGCGTACATCGCCCTCCACAACGCGTACGGCGTCGACCTCAACAGGACCGCGGTGGAGCTGGCGGAGATCTCTCTGTGGCTCAACACCATGTACCCGGGGATGCGGGCGCCCTGGTACGGGCTGCACCTCCACCGGGGCAACTCGCTGATCGGCGCGGCGCGCAAGGTGTACCCGGGGAAGTCGCTGGGTGACGGCGGCTGGCTGAAGTCCTCCGGCCGCCAGGCGCCGAAGGCGGTCCCGCTGACGGAGGCGCTGGGGGGCAGCGGCGTGCACCGGCCGGTGCACCAGTTCCTGCTACCGGCGCTCGGGTGGGGCTCGGTCGGCGACTCGGTGTCGGTGCGGAAGGCCACCGGGAAGAGCGTGGTGGCGGGGGCGGTGGCGGAGTGGCTGGACCCGTCGCTCATCGAGGCGATGCGGAAGTGGCGCTCGGCGATGCGGCGGGCGCCGAAGGGTGAGAAGAGGGCGTCGGCCTCGGTTTCGGCCTCCGCTTCGGGGAAGGCCGCGACGAGCCAGGCGACCGTCCTGAAGCGGGAGGAACGGACCGGGCAGGGGGCGCTGGACCTGGGCCTGGACATCTGGGAGCAGTCGGGCTTCGACTTCGCGGCGGCGTCGGCTGCTGACGCCGCGCCCGCGCCCGCGCCCGCCAAGCGTGTCGCCTCTTCGGCGGCCGGTACGAACGCGGACGACGGCTCTTACGGGCAGACGGGCCGCCTGCGGGCGCTGGCCGAGCGGGTGGAGTACCTGTGGGGCCTGGTCCGGCTGCGGCTTGAGCTGTCGGAGCAGGAGATCTCGCGTGACATCCCGGTGTGGGGTGCGGAGGGGGACGGCAAGCGGTCGGCGCCGGTGATGGACCGGGAGGCCGTGCTTGAGGCGCTGGAGGCGCCTGGCAGCCCGTACTGGCGGCTGAAGCAGGTCATGGACGCGTGGTGCGCGCTGTGGTTCTGGCCGCTGGAGGAGGTCGCGCTTTTGGACGGCACGGCGCCGGACTACTTCAACGGGGCGCAGGACCTGAAGAAGCTCGGCAAGGGCGCCATGGACCGGAAGGTGGCGTTGCGGAACCTGGACGAGTGGATCGAGTTCGCGGAGTCGGTCGTCGGCCGGGTTGACGTGGAGCCGGGGAAGGATGCCGGTTCGCTGTTCGAGATGCCGAAGGTCAACGGGCTCAAGGGACTTGATGAGTTCGAGCGGACCCTCGACGACAAGATGACCGAGATCTCGGGGTGGGTGGACTTCCTGAGCCTGGGCGACCTGTTCCCGTGGCACGGGACGGCGGTGCGCATCGCGAGGGAGCGGGGGTTCCTGCACTGGGAGCTGGACTTCGCGCATGTGTTTGCGGGGGGTGGGTTCGACTTGATGGTGGGGAACCCGCCGTGGGTGCAGCAGGAGTGGAAGGAAGGCGGGGTCCTCGCGGAGTTCGAGCCGTGGTTCGAGCTCGCGGAGAAGCCGAGTAATGAGGCGTGGGCTGATCACAAGGCCGCAGTTCTGGGCGGGCAGACGGCCCAGTCGGCGTTCCTGGGAGAACTGGCAGACTCGGCAGCGTTGTCGTGCTACTTGGCGTCGGTGGACACCCATCCGGAGCTGGTGGGGACGCAGCCAGATCTGTATCGGGCGTTCATGTTGCTGGTGTGGCGGGCGACGGGAGAGCGTGGCGCGGCAGGGCTCATTCATCCGACGACCCACTTGACCGGCTCCAAGGAAGGAATTCTCCGAAAGGCCGCCTACCGTCACCTGCGCTTGCACGCAGACTTCGTGAACGAGCTCTACCTCTTCACCCTCCCGGTCGGTCACAGCACGCACTTCAGCGTGAACGTCTACGGAAGCGGCCGAGAGATCCGCTTCCAGCACCTCAGCTGGCTGGCGCATCCTCTGGTGCTCTCCGAGTCGCTACGGCACGACGGCAGAGGTGACGCACCCGGTGTCAAGTACAACGGCGCTTGGGACACTCGACCGCACGCGAAGCGCGTAGTCACGGTGAATCAGTCCACGCTTACCAAGTGGCAGAAGTTGGCAGGGGAGGAAAACCCACCGCCTGTCGAAGAAACCAAGTTGCTGTTTCCTGTCACTACGTCCGAGGAGTCGGCAATTGCTGCCCTCGCCAGGTGGCCACATCGGCTCGGCGCATTGCGTCCACGCATCAGTTCTGGGCTCCACGAAAAGAGCGACCGGACCGCTGGCTACTTCACCTGGGACTCCGGCCCGGCAAATAGCTGGAGCGACGTCATCCTTCAGGGGCCATTTTTCGGCATCGCCACGCCTTTCGCTAAGCGGCCAATCGATGGAGCTCGCACTTCAGTCCAAGTGGAGCCCTGGGCTGCAATGAACCTTCACGATGACGAGATTCCGCGAACTAACTACCGCCCAGCAGGATCACGTGCGCGCTTTGTCGCGACACAAGCTCGTTGGGTGGACTACAAACGCCTCGCACAACTGAAGGCTTTCCCGGCAGCGGTTCATGCTGCGGAGGGCGACATCTTGGCAGCCAGGCCGGAGCTGAGTGACAGCTCCCGAGAGGAGGCTGTCGATGCCCTGCTGAGGGAAGCGAGCACCCGCCCCTACACGGATTTCTTTCGCGTCGCATGGCGAGAGATGGTCCCATCGAACACTGAGCGAAGTCTCTTTGCCAGCGTGGTACCGCCCGGTGCAACTCACGTCAATGCTGTACTTAGCACCGCGCTGGCTTCAAACCTGCAAACTGCGCTCGTTGCAGGGTTTTTGGCTTCGCTGCCCCTCGATTACGCTCTCAGAGCCTCAAGTCGTGGCCACCTAAACGTCTCAGATGCAGAGACCATGCCGGCCCCTACTTCGTGCCACCCCCTCGCTCAATCGCTCCTCCTCCGCACCCTCCGCCTCAACGCCCAGACCAACGCCTACGCCCCCCTCTGGGAAGAGCTCTACGACTCAGCCTGGCAGCAGGACACCTGGGCCGCCGCCACCCGTTGGCCCGACGACACGCCCTCGCTCGCCGAGGGCGTCGGCCCCGCCTGGACTCGCGACGCCCCCCTCCGCGCGGAGTTCGCCCGCCGCGCCGCCCTCGTAGAGATCGACGCCCTCGTAGCCGTATGGCTAGGCATCAGCGCCGACGAGCTCGTCGCCATGTATCGCGCCCGGTTCCCCGTACTTCAGCAGTACGAGGAGAACATGTGGTTCGACGCGACGGGACGCCGGATCGCCAAGGCGCACCAGCAGCACGGGTACGGGCAGCCGAAGGACGCCTGGAAGCAGCTCAGCTCCCACGAGAGCTTCCCGCTCGAAGCGAACGTGCCCGACGGGTACGAGGGGCCCCTGTACCAAGCCAACCGGGTCGAGGAAATGCGGGCCGCGCACGCGGAGTTCACGCGTCGGATGCGGGCCGTCGGGTGGGAGCCCGGGGACACGGAGCCGCCGGAGTCCACCGAGCAGTAGGCCGGGCCCGAACGCAGTCCGCCCCGCCTCCCTCAGGGAGAACGGGGCGGACAAGCGGGCCGCGCTATGGAACCATGGGCGGGGTCAGAACTCGGCGGGGTAGTCGTCGATCCTGATCACGCGGGCGAGGTAGAACCCGCGCTCCCCCTTCTCCGTAGCGGTCTCGTGGAACTCGACGAGGCCGAGGCCGCGCGGCATGGCCGACACACACGCTCCGGGAAGTCCCGGGAGTGGCCGGCCGCTGGGAGGAAGCACGCCCAGCTCCAGGGCCTCGCGCATCTCGACCATGACGGAGGAGACGGCCGACATCACGTCGGCGGGAGTGTCGAGGCTGAAGAGGACCTCTTCGACCTGCGGCGAGAGGGTCAGCGGGTCTTCCTCCTCGGGACCCTCGCACCAGTCATCCTCAGCACTCACCGCCCATGCTCCCGCAGCTCCCGCATGACCGTGGACGCCGAGCGCCCCGGGGCCGTGCCCGCCTTCACCGCAGCGGCTGTACGCGCGGTCTGCGGGTCTCCTGCCACCTGGACGAGCAGCCACCAGTTCGTGAGCACCTCCCCGATCGTCTCGGGGGTCGCTTCACCCATCTCGCGGTAGAACTCCATGCGCTGCGCAGCAGGCAACGCGGCTGCTACGGCGTTCTGCGTGCGCGGGATCGGCTGCGGGTCGGAGTGGATCGGCTGCGTAGTCACGGTGACCTCCAGGGTGGGCCCCGCCAGCGTATCCGGCGGAGCCGTGGACGTGTCGGGGCCGACGCGGAGTGCCTTGGCCCAGCCACGGTGGAACGCGAGCACCGTCACCGCCCCGCGCGGACTCACTCGGCACCGTCCCGGTCCCCGCCGCGCCCGCTCGGGAAGAGGTCGATCACGTCCGGCACCGGCGGGAAGTGGGGGGCGCACTTCGGGCACGCGTACATGTTCCATCCGGGCCCGGAATTCTGGTGCACCTCGGCCACGACCACGGGTGCGTCCGTGACGAGGTAGCAGCGCACGCAGAGGCGGACCGGTTTCCGCGCGGGCGTACGGGGAGTCGACTCGCTCACCAGGCCGCCCCCGCCGCGTGCACGTCCCGGGCATCCAGGTCGATACCGAAGTCCGCCGCCATCACGAGGCTGAGCCGCCGCAGATGCTGCCGGGCGCGCTCCTCCTGCCGCTCGTACGCGGCGAGGTAGGGGCGGACGAGGGCGCTGTCCTCCCCGGCGAGCCGTTCCCCGAGCCCGTACGGGGACCTCGGCCGGGTGGCGCGTTCCTGAGCGCGTTGTCGGGCCGGAACGCCGGTCGGGCCGACTCCTTCCGGCCGCCGGACGGAGGTCGGGGCGGTCGGCTGCGGGCCAACCCCGCGTCGTCCTGAACCAGGCGCCAGCACGCCCAGCAGCCACGCAAGCAGCGCGGCGATAAGGTTTCGCATAGCCGAAGCTCCAATCTTCGGTGTGCCCCTGAGCGATCCCTACGCCGGATCTCTCAGGGGCGTTTTCGTGTGCACACCCAGTCTAGGCACACTGTGCACAGCGTGCACAGTGTGCTTCCCAAAGTGCGGCTTGCGCAGTGTGCACAGACGATGGAGATGTGATCTATGAATGGCAGCGGGTGGCCAACGACATCGAGCGACGCATCCGCGCTGGAGAGATCCCGCCGGGCGGACGAGTCGAGAACGAGCGCGAACTGGCGGACGTCTACAACGTCAGCGCGGGAACCGTCCGTCGCGCTGTCCGAGAGCTGCGCGAGCGCGGACTCGTCGAGACCCTCCCCGCAAAGGGCTCGTACGTCGTAGACGTACTGCCCCCCGCGGACTGACCCCCGCCCCGGCCGATTCCGGACCCACTGTCCGACCCCGGACGTAAAGTGGGCGGGGCCGGGGGCGGATGATCACCCGCGGCCGACGTCACACGTCGCAAGGCGCGTCCGGGAGCGCCCGGAGCAGGACACAGGGGGAGGGCCGGCGGGCACCATGCGTCCCACACTCGCCGCGCAGGCGCTGCGCGACACCACGGTCGAGTATCTGACCACCACGTTCGCGCTCGCCGAGCCCGACACCCAGAGGGCCCTCACCGAGTTCCTCACAGACCCGGCCGACGGGCTCTTCCGCGGGCCGTACCACCGGCTCCGGCGGCCGTTCCGGGCGGCCGAGGACGGTTGGCAGCAGCACCTCGACTGGTACAAGGGCGGTTTCTGGCCGTACGCGCACCAGGCAGAGGCGTTCGCCCGGCTGACGACCAAGGGCGGGCGCGTCCCGCAGGCGACCCTCGTCACGACCGGCACGGGCTCCGGCAAGACGGAGGCGTTCCTCGTCCCCGTCATCGACCACTGCCGGCGGGCCAAGGCGGCCGGGAAGCACGGGATCAAGGCCGTGCTGCTCTATCCGATGAACGCGCTCGCGGGTGACCAGGCGGACCGAATCGGCGAGCTGCTGGAGGACGAGCGGCTCCGGGACGTGACCGCCGGGCTCTACATCGGTGAGGCCAGCTCCACGAAGAACGGTTCCCCGTACGGGCGGGTCGCCGTCGACCGGGCGGAGATACGGCGGAATCCGCCGGACATCCTGATCACGAACTACAAGATGCTGGACCTGCTGCTCCAGCGGCAGCAGGACGCCCCGCTGTGGGCCGACGCGGACCTCGCGTACATCGTGATCGATGAGTTCCACACGTACGACGGGGCCCAGGGCACCGACGTCGCCATGCTGCTGCGGCGGCTCGGCGTGGTCGTCGGAGCGGCCGAGGAGGGGCGGCCGCTGGGCTCGATCTGCCCGGTGGCCACCTCGGCGACGCTCGGTGAGTCGCCCGTGCGGGACCGGCAGGACCAGGGCGGTGCGGGCGGTTCCCGGGCCATGCTGAACGTGGCGTCGCAGGTGTTCGGGGTGCGCTTTCCGGACGACGCCGTGGTCGGGGAGGACCGGCGGGAGCTGAACTCCTTCCTCTCCCCCGTGGACGTGTGGTTGCCGCTGCCCTCGCCTGCCCAGGTCGCGGCCCTGCCCGATCCGCCCGCGCGCGACGGCGGGCTCGACGAGGTCTCCCGGCTTGTGCTGGGCTGCGACACGTCCGACGCCCGCGAGATGGGGCGCCGCCTCCTCGCGCACCCGCTCACCCACGACCTGCTGACCGCCGACGTGGACCAGCCGCTCACGGCCGGGGAGATCCTGGCGGCCTTCCCCGCCGGCTCCGCATGGCGGGTGACGGCGGCGCAGGACCCGGAGACCGCCGCCAAGGCGCTGGCCCGGTTCATCGCGCTGATCTCCGTGGCGCGTGACCCGGGGGCTCCCGCCGGCCAGGACCGGCCGCTGCTGCTCGTCGAGACGCACCTGTGGGTGCGTGCGCTCTCCCGGGTGCTGCGCTTCGTCGCGCCGCAGCCCGCCTTCTCGTGGACGGACGCCGACCGGGCGGCCTCCGCCTCCGTGACATCCGCCGCGCAGGCGGACCGGAACCGCGTCGTGCCGCGGGCCGGGCGGCTGCCGTCGGCGTACTGCCGGCACTGCGGCCGCTCCGGCTGGAGCGCCGTATGCCCCGAGCGCAACCCGACCTCCCTCGTCTCCGCGCCCGACGACGTCTACCGGCTCAGCGCGGGCGGCGGGGCAGGCAAGGCCCGGGTGCGGGCGCTCATCGCGGCGACGCCCGCCGAGGCGGCGAACCAGGCGCGGCAGGCACTCGGCCGGAGCATGCGGCGCGGGAAGCGGGCGGCGGTCCGCGAAGCGACCGTGCTGGTCCTGGAGGACAACGGGGAGGCGCTGCGCCGGATAGACCCCGACGAGGTGCTGCGCCCCGACGGATCGATCGCCGAGGCCCCGGAGAACGGGGTGTTCGTCAAGGCGTGGTTCGACAACGCCGACCAGGACGCGTACGCCAAGCAGGACCGCTGCCCGGCCTGCGGGCAGGCCCAGGGCATCCGGTTCCTCGGTGCCGGTGTGGCCCCGCTCGCCTCGGTGGCGGTCACCCAGCTGTTCACCGGCGGGGAGCTGCCGAAGAAGGACGCCGACGGCAACGACGCGCGCAAGACGCTGATCTTCAACGACTCCGTGCAGGACGCGGCGCACCGGGCCGGATTCGTCGCGTCGCGCGCCTGGAAGTTCTCGCTGCGTTCGCTCGTGCAGGAACAGCTGGCACAGCGCTCGGCGGAGGAACCGGACTTCGCCGACGAGGGCGTGCCGCTGAACGAGCTGATCGCCGCGCTGGTGAAGCGGGCCTCCGTGGACAAGGAGAAGCTGCTCGCGTCCGTCGTGCCGCCCGACCTGCACGACGTGGACAAGGTGAAGCGGCTCCTGGCGGGCAAGAAGCGGCTGCCCAAGGGGACGTGGGAACTGGTCGGTGAGCGGCTGGCGTTCAACACCCTGCTGGAGTTCGGACTGAACTCGCGGGCGGGCCGCACCCTGGAGCTCACCCGCACGGTGGCGGCGGAGGTGTATCTGCCGGACCCGACAACCGCTGCCGAGCTCGCGGAAGGGCTATACAGGGAGCACCTGCGCCGGCAGCTGCCCGTGGACCCCGAGGAAGCGGCGGAGGACGACGGACCCGCCGGGGAATCCGCTCCTCCGGTCCTGCCCGCTTCCGGGCCGGACCGGCTGCGCCGCTTCGAGGGGTTCGTCCGCGGACTCCTGGAACACGTGCGGACCAGCGGCGGCATCCGGCACAAGTGGCTGGACGAGTTCATCAACGCCGAGGGGCGCAACCGCTACCCCGTCTGGGGCGGACGCCCCGAAGGGATGCAGGCCTTCGGCTGGAACTCGGACGCGCCCGCCTTCGTCCTGGTGGGGTCGCGATCGGGCCGTACGGACTTCGAGCGGGCCGACACCAAGGAGAGCTGGTACGCCGACTTCGCCGCACGCTGCCTGGGCATGGACCGGGCCCTCGCCGCCGGCTACCTCGCCGAGCTGCTGCCGCGGCTGGCCGACCCGGAGATCGGCGCCCTGGCCCGCCGGCGTACCGGCCAGGAGGCGGCGGGCCGGGGAAACCAGGACCACGGGACCTACGGGCTCACCCCCGGGCACATCCGGGTGCGGCCGCTGACCGACGAGCAGACTGCGCACGCGGCGCTGGCCTGCCCGGAGTGCGGCTGGACGCAGACCGTGCCGCCGGAGCGGGTGCCGGTGTGGCAGGGCCTGCCCTGCCCGCTCAAGGGCTGTGAGGGGCAGTTGGCGGTGCCCTCGACCGAGGCGCCCGGCAGGGCCGGCCGGGACTACCGGGCGGACTACTACCGGCAGCTGTACCGGGACGCGGGGCCGTACAGCGTGGTCGCCGCCGAACACACCGGGGTGCTCACCCGCAAGGAGCGCGAAGAGGTCGAGAAGGGCTTCCGGCAGGGCGTCCGGCACACCGACCCCAACGTGCTGTCCTGCACGCCCACCCTCGAACTGGGCATCGACATCGGTCAGTTGGAGGCGGTCGTTTTGGCCTCCCTGCCGCCGACCACCGCCGGATACGTCCAGCGCGTCGGCCGGGCCGGCCGCTCGACGGGCAACGCGCTCATGGTGTCGCTCGCCGACACCAGCCCGCGCGCCCTCTACCACCTGGCCGAGCCACGGCAGTTGATCGCGGGGCGGATCCTGCCTCCCGGCTGCTTCCTGTCGGCGGGCGAGCTGCTGCGCCGCCAGTACGTCGCCCATCTCGTCGACCTGGCCGCGCGCGGGCGCCTGGAGGGCGTGACCCCGCTGCCCGACCGGGTGACGGCCCTGTTCGGGCGGGTCGGCTGGCTGCGGCGGTTCTCCCAGGCCGTGACCGGGCGCAGGGATCTGGCCGACGACTTCCTGAAGCTGTTCCCGGAGATCGACGGTGTGCCCGACTCCGGGGTCTCCCGCGATGCCCGTGCGTCGCTGCACCGCTATGCGGCGGGGAAGCTGGCCGAGGCCCTGCGGGACGCCGAGGAGGACTGGGAGGCCGAGCGGGCCGAGCTCGTGGACCGGCGCGCCCGGATCAACGAGGCGGCCGAGGCCCTGCACGAGAACGTGGAGGACGAGGCACGGGAGCAGCGCAACCTCGCCCGGGAGGCCAGGGCCGTCGGGGGGCAGCTCCAGGAGTTCGCGCAGGCCGGGGCTCAGGCGTTCCTGGTCCAGCGGGGTCTGCTGCCGAACTACAGCCTGGTGGAGGGCGGTGTGCGCCTCGAGGCCGCGCTGACCCGCAAGGAGCCCGCCAGGCGTACCCGTGATGCGGCGGGTGCCGACGCGGAGAAGGCTCCCGCGTCGCAGTGGCGCACGGAGAGCCGGACCTACACCCGGCCGGCCGAGTCCGCGCTCACCGAGCTCGCCCCCGGGAACTCGTACTACGTCCTCGGCTACCACCACACCATCGACGGTTTCGATCTCGGTCCGCGCCCCAAGGACGGCGAGGACGAGGCCCGTCCGGCGGTGGCCGCCTGGCGCGTCTGCCGGGAGTGCGGGCACGTCCGCACGAAAAACGCCGAGACCGACACCTCGCCCTGCCCCCGCTGCGGCGGCCCCGGCATCGGCGGCCGGGCCGCGCTGCACCACGTGATCGTCCCGCACAAGGTGACCTCCCGGGACAAGCGGGACGACGCCCGGATCATCGACGACGTCGACACGCGCACCCAGCGGCACTACTCGACGGCCACGGCGGTGGACATCGACCCGGCCGCGATCAAGGAGAGCTGGCGTCACACGGGGGCCACGTTCGGCGTCGACCACGTGCGCGAGGCGGTCATCCGGAGGTTCAACCTCGGGCCCGCCAGGGCGAACCGCCGCCCCGACACGTACTTCGCCGGCACCGAGGTCACCGTCACCCCCTTCGTGCTCTGCCCGCTGTGCGGGGGTGCCACCGACCGCGATCCCGGCCACGCCCCCGTACAGGAGGAGCTGTCCGAATCCCTCGCCGGACGGCCGGAGCTCGCCCACCACCGCCCCTGGTGCCCCACCCGGCGCCGCGGCCGGGCCGTCCAGGCCCAGGACCGGCGGGTGATCACCGCGACCGAGCACCGCACCGAGGCGCTGCGCATCCTGCTGCCCGCCGCGACCCTGCACGTGCCGGAACGCCTGGCGTCCTTCTCCGCCGCCCTGCACCTGGGGCTCGCACTGCGCTACGGCGGCGACCCCGCGCACATCCGGTCCACCCCGAGCACGGAACCGGACCGCGAGACCGGGCTGACCCGCAACTACCTGGTGCTCTACGACTCGCTGCCCGGCGGCACGGGCTATCTGCAACGGCTCGTCGAGCGCGTGGGCGACGAATTCCGGGCGGTGCTGGCGGCGGCGCAGGAATACCTGCGCGCCTGCCCGTGCGAGAACGGGCCCCGGCGCGCGTGTCACCTCTGTCTGCTGGGATACGCGCCGGAGCGCGAATATCCGCTCCTGGACCGCCTCGAAGCGCTGTGGATGCTCGACGACGTGCTCGGTGCGGACGGGCACAGCCGGTGGGACGTCAAGCCGCTCCGCAAGGACCGGGCGGGGCGCGCGGAGGCTGAGGAGGAGGACCGCAGGCGCTTCGCCCGGCAGGCCCAGAGCGATCTCGAGCGGCGGTTCATCGACTGCCTCGACCGCTGGCTCGACGATCCCGCGAACAAGGCCGACGTGGAGCACGAGGAGACCCCGACCGGACGCCAGGGCAAGCAGTTCACGCTACGCCGTCGGGACGGCTCCCCGATCCGCTGGGAGTCCGTCGCACAGAAGCCGCTGCACGCCCAGGGCACGGTGCCGGACCTGCTGCTGCGCCCCGTCGCGGGTGAGACCACGTCGGACGGGGCGCCGCCCGTGCCGGTGGCCGTCTACCTGGACGGCTACCGGTGGCACGCCTCCACGGCGACGAACCGGATCGCGGGGGACGCCGCCAAGCGGGCCCGGCTCCGGGCCGACGGCATGCTGGTCTGGCAGATCACCTGGGACGACGTCATGGCCTGGGACAAGGAGCTGCGGACCCGGGCCGGCCGCGGTGCGGCGGCGGACGGGGACGAGGGCGCACAGGCCCTCACCCCCGCCCTGGCCGGGCCGTCGGCGCAGGCCGCGTGGCCGCCGTACGCCGTCGACGGGGACGCCACACCGGGCGGCCGGGCCCGGGCCAACTGGGCGCGGCAGCGGCAGGACCCGGCCGAGATCGACCGGCTGTTCGCCGGTGCCGTCCCCGCCCTCCTCGCCTTCCTCGCAGACCCCGACCTGCGGCGCTGGCACGCGCTGGCCCGGCTGTGCGTGGGGGGTCTGCTTCCGTTGGCGAAGCGGGAGGAGGTGGTCGACGCCTCCCCCGAGGCGGCCGTCGCGTGGATAGAGGCGACGCTGCGGGGCGACGCCCGGCCGCCGGTGAGCGGTCAGGGGCTGAAGCTCTACCCCGTACGCGACGGCTCAGGCCTGCCGCTGACGTTGATCGGTGACGCCCGGACGAAGCCGCAGGGGCTGAGCGCACTGGCCGTGCTCGACGACCGTGCGGAGGCCGTCGCCGGGGACAGCGACACGCACCGGCGGCGCTGGAAGGCGTGGCTGTGCTGGGGCAACGTACTCCAGTTCCTGGATCCGGCCGGGACCGGCCGGGCCGACGGTCTGCAACTCGCCCGCAGCGAGTTGGACTCCTTCGACGCGGGACTGCTGGCGGCCACGGCCGTACGAGCCGGCGGGCTCCTGCCGGCCCTGCGCGAGGAGCTGCCGGGCACGGGGCTCGTGCTGCCGGAAGCGGAGCGGGAGGACCCGGGCGCTGCGCCGGAGGCGGCGGCCGAGGCGGCTCCCCGCACGTCGCCGCAGGCCGACGGTGCGCGTGCGGTGCCGACGGAGCTGGAACGCGCCGCGTGGGATCTCGTCCTTCGTGAGCTGTCGTACGTGGGCGACCCGGCGATCGAGGTCCTCGCCACGGCACTCGCCGAGCGCGGCCAGGTGCGGGCCGCCGAGGCGGGCTGGGACGCCCCCGGTCTCTCCAGGCCGCTCGAACTCGCCTGGCCGGACCGCAGGATCGCGGTCGTCCTGGACGAGGACGCGGCCGACGACGCGTACATGGAGCAGTGTCACGCGGCCGGGTGGCAGGTCCGGGCGCCGGGCGGCTGGGACGAGAAGGAGCTCGCCGCCCTGCTGGACGACCGGCGGGAGAGCGTATCCGGAGAGGGAGGGGACCGGTCATGAGCCAGGGAGTCCGGACACAGGTCACGGTCACACCGCAGGCCAACGAGGACATCCGGCGCCTCGACGCGGCCACGAAGAACGCGGTGGGCGACTTCGTCCGCCGGCTGCGCACCGACCGGTCCAACAGGGCGCTGCGGCTGGTCTTCCTGCGGGAGACGGGCGGAAACGGGCGTCTGTTCCTCGCCTCCCTCGACGGCAGTCGCATGGGGCTGCTCCTCGAGACCGAGGAGAACCGCTTCAGTCTGCTGGCCCTCCGGATCGGGCCGGCGGCACGGGACGAACTCGCCCGGCTGACCGTGGAGATCAACGCGGTCTCCGGCGGTGTCGAGCTCGTCGACCAGAGCGAGGTCAGCGCCCAGGTGGTGGCGATGCCCGCACGGCCGGAGCCCGATCCGGCACCGGATGCCGTGCCGGCGGAAGCCCCGGCCGCCGAAGAGGCCGCCTCGCCTTCCGAACCCGTGCCGACCGCTCTCCCGGTCCCGCTCTTCGCCCGCTACGGCGACGGGGAGCTGGTCGAGCTCGGTGTCATCGCCTCCCTGCTGCCCGCCCTGCGGCGCATCACCGACGGCCGCCAGCTGGAGGCCGTGCTCGGTCACAACCTCCCGGGGCTCACCCGGGAGGTGCTGCTGGCGCTGCACGACGGCATGGAGCCGTCCCAGGTGCGCGCGTTCGTCACCGACCAGTGGCGGGCCGACGGACGAGTCGACCCACAGGACTGGGCGCAGGCCGCTCGGCGCCCCGTCTCCCAGGTGAGCACGGAGGACGCGGCGGTCCTGGACGCGCTCGGGGACGGTTTCGAGGCGTGGCGGCTCTTTCTCCATCCCGAGCAGCGCCGGCTCGCCACCACGTCCTTCAAGGGATCGGCGAAGGTCACGGGCGGGCCGGGTACCGGCAAGACCGTCGTGGCGCTCCACCGGGTCCGGTACCTCGTCGACCGGCTCCCCCCGGGCCGGACCCGGCCCGTGCTGCTGACCACGTACAACACGAATCTCGCCGCCGACCTGAGGGAGCGCCTGCACCGGCTCGGCGGTGACGCGCTCGTGCGCCGGGTCGACGTCAAGTCCGTGGACCAGGTCGCCCGGGAGGTGGTCGAGCAGCATCCCGGTTCGGTGCTCGGTACGCCCATGGGCGACGAGGAGGCCATGGCGCTCTGGCACCGCGCGTGCACGGAGGTGGGTGTCTTCGACTACGACGCCGACTTCCTGGACGCGGAGTTCAAGCACGTCATCCTCGCGCAGGGCTGCGGAACGGAGCGTCTGTACTTCCGCGCGGAACGCAAAGGCCGGGGAGTGCTGCAACGGGCCGACCGGAAAAAGGTGTGGGAGCTGGTGCAGACGTACCGCTCGCTGCTGGACGGTCCGCCCCGCCGCACCACGTACGCGCTGATCGCCGACGAGGCCGCGCGGATCGAGGGGCGCCACATGGCGAAGGCCGTCGAGCAGGCACGCTACAAGGAGGAGCACGGCGGCCTGGACCTCGTCCATCGTGAGGCCGGAAGTGGCATGTGGCTCAAGCCCCGCTACCGGCATGTGGTCGTCGACGAGGCCCAGGACCTGTCGGCCTCCCACTGGCGGATGCTGCGGGCGATGACGGCCCCCGGGCCGGACGACATCTTCCTGGTCGGTGACGCCCACCAGCGCATCTACTCGCACCAGGTGGTGCTGGGCCGGCTCGGCATCAACACCCCTGGACGGGCCTCCCGACGGCTGACCCTGAACTACCGCACGACGCGGGAGATCCTGGGCAGCGCCCACGGCCTGGTCCACGGTGAGAGCTTCGACGATCTCGACGACGGGGCCGACACCCTGGACGGGTACCGGTCCGTACTGACCGGGCTGGCTCCTCAGTACTGGCGTGCTCCCGACTGGGAGACCGAGATGCGGGCGATCGCCGCCCTGCTCAAGGAACGTCACGAGCGCTACGGCACTCCGTACGCCGCCATGGCCGTCAGCGTGCCCGACAAGGACGCCGTCACACAGCTCGCCTACACGCTGGCGTGCAAGCCGTTCCTGATTCCCGCGAGCGAGATCGGCCGGGAGGGCCCCCGCGACGTCGACACCGTGCACATCGGCACCATGCACCGGTTCAAGGGGCTGGAATTCCAGCGGGTGTTCCTGGCGGGTGTCAGCGAAGGCTTGATTCCCCATCAGCGCATCGAGACCTTCAGGCTGAGCAGTCCCGACCGGTATCGCCAGGAGGAGCAGCGAGCCCGCTCCCTGCTCTTCGTGGCGGCGACCCGGGCACGGGACGAGTTGATCGTCACCTGGCACGGCAGAGCAAGCCGTTACCTGCCCCGGCAGGCCGACCGCAACGCCGGCCGCGCGTCGTCCCTGTTGCGGGAGGACGGTCCGCCTTCGGGTTCAAACGCGGCCTGACGCCACATGACCTCAGGTCAGGCCCTCTTGTCCGCAGGTTACAGAAGCGCCACGCATTTCGCTTGCGAGGTCATCGGAAACGCTTCGACGATTTCCACGGACTCGCGACGCCGGCCAGTCCCCTGCGGCAAGGGGGTCGTCCGCTCCACGGTGCTCACATCAAAATGGCCCGCATGTAGCCCAGAGAACGCGGTCGTGGGCTGCAGTAGCCCCTGGGACTTTGCTGGGACTTTCGACCGCACCAACGTGTACGCGCAGGAGACACCTGAAAGATGATTAATGCAGGTCAACGTTCTGCCGCCGCGTATCGTCGCAGGCCATAGAACTGCGTGGTGTCTTCCGGGACATCTGAGACGCGGAGACCGCCGCGCTCAGTCCGGCCTGCTGTTCAGCGGGGCAGAAGGTGGCGCGGCGGTCGGCCCAGACCGTGCGCTCGGTGGGTACGCAGTCGGCGCTGTGAGCCTTTCGGCTACTGCCGCTCTCCGGCCGTCATAATGAAGTCATGGCCACCGACCCACAGCACCCTGCTTCGGCACCGAGCGGGCCCCAGGGCGCGGTCGCCGAGGATCTCGCACTGTACCGGGAGAAGTTCCGGCGGCGACTACCCGAGTCGTTGGACGAGCTGCACGGCCCAGCCCAGGGCGTCGTGCAGCTGCCGTTGCACGTGGCCTGGTCGGGAATGACCTTGTACGACCTGAGCAAGCCTCGCCAGCGAATGGGCCTGTACCGCACGGTCCTTCACGAGGGCTTGCGCGACGATCTCCCCGAGTACCTCAACCGGTATCTACTGCTCCAGATGTGGCCGGTGCTCCGCACCCTCGTCGGTCGCACTGTGCGCGCCGTGTGGGAAGACGCCTTCCCCCAGCTTGCGGCCCGCATCCGGACAGCCGCATGACGGACATGCCAGAGCTCCACCGGCGGCTCCTGGCGGATGGCGCGCGGGCGGCGGACAAGGCGGGCCAGGGCGTGGTCACCGCGTTCGGGCAGAGCTTGAAGACGTTGCGGCTGCGGGCGGGCATGGAGCGGGAGGAGTTGGGTCGACGGCTGGGGTACTCGGCGTCGAGCATCGCCTCGTTCGAGCAGGGGCGCAGGATTCCTCCGCCGCGCGCGATCGACCGCGCGGATGACGAGTTGGACGCGGACGGTCTGCTGACCGTGTGAAAGGAGCAGGTGGAGAGGGCGCAGTACCCGGTCTTCTTCCAGGGCATGGCCCAGTTGGAGAAGCAGGCGATCGAGCTGCTGTGCTGCGACACCCTGGCCGTCAACGGCCTTCTGCAGACAGAGGAGTACACGCGGGCAGTACTCGCCATGTGACGCCCCGCTCTCGATACGGAGATCATCGAGCAGCGCGTGACTGCCCGACTGATCCGGCAGGCGATCTTCGACCGCCGTCCCGCGCCGCTCCTGAGCTTCGTCATGTGCGAGTCGGTACGGCGCCGCCGGTTCGGCGGCAACGACGTACTGCGGGGCCAACTGGAGCATCTCCTGCTGATCGGTCAGCGGAGGAACGTAGAGCTCCAGATCATGCCCCTCGACTCCGAGGAAAACTCGGGCGTGGACGGTCCGTTCACTGTCGTCACACGCGAGGACGGCAAGAAGTTCCTGTACGTAGAGGCTCAGGGCACGAGTTCGCTGGAGACCGATCCGAAGCAGGTGGCTCTCGCCGCCGCGCGCTATGGGATCACCGTTCACAGGCTCTCCAGCGTCCAGGCCTGGTTGGCCGCGCCGCCGCAGGTCCAGATCTGGAGCTGGTTGCCGTCCGTCGTGCTCCAGTCCGTGACGTCGAGGCACTTGCCGGAGCCCGTGTTGATCAGGCTGCCGTTCGCGCCGGTCGTCCACGCCTGGGCACCGGAGCCGTTGCAGTCGTAGAGCTGGACCTTCGTGCCGTTGGCCGTGCCGGCCGCCGCGACGTCGAGGCACTTGCCGAGGGCGCGGAAGGTGTTACCGGTGCGGGTCCACCGCTGGGCGCTGGTGCCGTTGCAGGTGTAGAGGTCGACCTTCGTACCGTTGGCGCTGTTGGCGCCGGCCACGTCGACGCACTTGTCGTCGTAGCCCCGGATGGCGGTCGTGCCGGACGGCGGGTCGACCGGGCCGCCGCCGCCTGTGATCGCCTTGAAGGTGTTGGTGAACTGCCAGGTGCTCTGCGGGGTGCCGCTGGAGCCCTGGTTGTCGCGGCCGAGTGACCAGAAGGTCAGCTCCTGAATGCCCTTGCTCGCGGCGAAGGCTTCCAGTTCCTGGGCGTCCTGGGTGGTGAAGACCTCGGCGGCCGTGTCGTTGACGCCGATCATCGGGCAGTTGCCTTCCATCGCCCACAGCTCGGCGGAGGACTTGTCGGTCCAGATCTGGCCGAGCTGGGTGTGCAGGCCGTTCGCCGCGCTGATCGCGGCCTGGCCCATGTCCATGGCGGGGCCGTAGTCCATGGTCATGATGTTGACCAGGTTGACGTCGAGGTTGTGGCTCTTGGCGTTCTTCAGCAGCGCGATGCCGTTGGACTCCAGGCCGTTCGGGCTGACCGGGAGCGTGTAGTCGACGTCGAGCTTCCGGCCCTGCGCCCTGTACTCCTGCTGGAGGTTGGCCAGAGCCTGGTTTCGGCGGTCGTTGGCGGCGGTGTTGTTGAGTGTGCTGCCTTCGATGTCCAGGTCGATGCGGGTCAGGTTGAGCTGGTCGATGACCTTCTTGTACTGGGCCTGCATCGCGGACACCGAGCTACAGGAGGCCAGTTCGGAGCCGCTTGCGCCGCCGAAGGAGGCGATGACGTCGCCGCCGACCGCGCGCAGGCTGTTGATGGCGTTGTTCCAGCCCGCGTCGGTGACCGGGGTGTCGCCGTTGATCGTGGCGTTGCAGGTGCCCTGGCTGACGATGAAGGCGAGCGTGTAGTACTTGTTGCCCGTGGCGTTGTACGCGTTCATCAAGGTGGACGGGCTGTTCCACATCTCCGCGTACGGGGCCGCGTAGTGGGCGGGGAAGCCGGGGCCGGGGTTGGCGGCGGCGGAGGCGGGGGCGGCCGTGGCGACCAGGGTGGCGGCGGCCAGGGGCAGGACGCCGAGCACGGCGGCGAGCCATCTGCTGCTGGATCTGGGCATGAGCGTTCCTCCGTCTACGGGTAGGTGGTGAGGTACGCGACGCTGTTGCTGGGCGTGACCGTCGCCCCGGTGTTGTTGATGATGTGGTTGATGGTCCCCGCGCCCCCGAGGACCACGGTCACCATGTCGTGGAACTTGACGCCGGAGGTCTGCGGCGCCTCGAAGGAGTGGTCCTCGACCACCGCGGGGTTGACGTTGAAGTAGGCGTAGCTGCCCAGCCCCCACGCCTCGTGGCTGGTGACGGAGGCACCGACCTTGTAGGCGGGGTAACCGTTGGTGTTCCCGTTCTTCCAGGCGCTCTGGTTGGGCGGGTCGTAGGGCAGTTCGTTCTGGAAGAAGTACGTGCGGCCGCCGTTGCCGTTCCAGATGACCTGGGTCTTCTGGAAGTGCTCCACGAACAGGCCGTACGCGGTCACGTTCTGGCCGTTGACGACGAGTCCGGTGTCGGCCGTGTTCGTGTTCCACCCGACCGTGCCGCCGTTGCCGTGGTCGGCGCGCCAGATCCAGGTGTGGTCGATGATCGTGTTGCTGGTGTTGACGACCAGGGACTGGGTGGCCTTGCCGACGGTGGCGCCGCCGATACGGAAGAACACGTCGTTGAGCGTCGTCGGGTTGGCCGCGTGGCTCGCCGACGAGCCGTCCGGCCCGATCCGCATCAGGGTCTGGGAGTTGGTCGTACCGGCGTCGACCAGGACGCCGGCGATCTTGACGCCGTCCACGTCGGCGGTGGTCAGCGCGGTGATGCCGTTGTCGGGGATGAGGGTGGCCAGGCCCATGCCGAGCACCACGGTGTCGGGGCGGGTGACGTTGAGCGTCTGGTTGAGGTGGTAGACGCCGGGGGTGATCAGCAGGTTCTTGCCGGCGGCCAGGGCGGCGTTCATGTCCGCCGCGCTCGCTCCGGGCTTGGCGATGTAGAACTGGTCGAGCGGCAGCGAGCTGCCGGCCTGGGTCTTGCCGCTCCAGGTGGTCGCCGACGCGTTGGCCTGCGCGGCGGGGACGAACACCTTCCAGGCGCCCGCGTCGTCGACGTAGAGGAAGGGCTTCTCACGGTTGACCGGCGCGGCGGAGACGGTGGTGTAGGTCGGGAAGGACTGGGCGGGGGCGCCTGAGTCGCCGACGAAGACCATGTTCCAGTTGGAGCCGGACCAGGAACCCATCTGCGTGTTCTTGGTGAGGAACTGCTGCTGGCTGCCGGACTGGATCTGGCCGTCGATCTTCGAGTCGGAGATGAAGCCGCCGCTGGACCAGCCGCCGTCGTCCAGCTTGAGGTTGCCGCGCACGTGCATCCGCCGGTACGGGGCGGCCTGTGAGACCGCCCAGCGGTCGCTGCCGCCGTTGGGGGTGACGGACAGGTTCTCCGCGTCGCGCCAGAAGTTCTGGGTGGCGTTGCCCTGGAACCAGTCGGCCTCGGCGTGCACCGCCCCGTTGATGTTCACCGCGTCCGGCGACAGGCCCAGGCCGGCGACCTGGGTGTAGAAGCCGACGTTGACGTCGGCGCTGTACGTACCGGGCTTGAACAGGACGGCGTAGCGCTGGGAGCCGAACTGGTTGGACTGCTGCTGGTTGAAGATGCTGTTCAGCTTGGACTGGATGGACGAGGCCGACATGGAGGGGTCGAAGACCACCGTGTTCGGGCCGAGGTCGGGGTCGTTGCCCGAGGGCGGCGTCGTGGGGTCGGTGGGGGCGCCGGAGCCCGAGTAGTTCCACTTCTGGTTGCCGGTGCCGGCGCAGTCCCAGATCTGCAGGCGTGCGCCGTCGGCGTTGCTGTTGTCCTTGATGTCCAGGCACTTGTCGGCAGCGGTGTTGACCAGGTCACCGGCTGCGGTCAGCCGCCACTTCTGGGTGGCGACGGTGCCGTAGCAGGTCCACAGGTGCACGGCCGTGCCGTTGGCGGTGCCGCCCGCGACCAGGTCCAGGCACTTGCCCTTGGCGGTCAGCGAACCGTCGCTGTTCAGCGTCCAGCTCTGGTTCTGGCTGCCGGGGTAGCACGTCCACATCTGGGCGGGCGTTCCGTCGGCGGTCGAACCGTCGGTCACGTCCAGGCACTTGCCGTTGCCGGTGCTGGTGAGGGCGCCCGGGGTGGCGGCGCCGGCGGTTGCGGTGTCCAGGGCGACCAGTGCCCCGGCGGCGGCCAGGGTCGCGGTCAGGGCCATGGCCAAGGGGGCGGTCCGGCGTCTGCGACGCTGTCGTGAGTGAGGCATGGGGGGCCTTCCTGAAGAGGGAGCGGGCGGCTGACCTGTTCTGCACGGAACGGACGCGGCGTCGTGCGGTGCTCACTGCATGTTTTTGCTGCGGTGTTCGCTGCGGTCTTCGCTGCTGGTTCTGCTGCTGGTTTTGCTGCGGATTCGTTGCGGTCTTTACGGCAGGTGCATGACAGTTTTTCGTTACTGCCTTTTTTCAAGCCGTGAAGTTATGGCCGTCGCCGTCCACCCGTCAACCCCTCCGCCTCAAGTGGGTTACGGCCGTTCACGTATGCGCTGGTCGGAAGCCGGGTGACCGGCCGAACTCGGTTCGGGGCTTCACCTCTTGTAGGCGGGCGCGAGCGAATCCGAGGTGAGGCGCTTCCCGTACGCTCCCCGAAACCCCAGGTCAGCGAGGGGAGATGAGGTGCCGGAGGGGTGGCCGCGCCTTCTGCCAGGAAAGTTTCCTGTCAGAGACCTTGACGCGATGTCGTGTACACGCACAGACTCCGATCAGCTCGGCCATGGGGCACGGGGGCCGTCCGTCCGGGTGGCGCCGTCCGCTGGAAGGCCCAACGGCACGTGTCGTCCGGCGGGGCGTACGCGGCGGCTGGCCAGGATGCCGCTATGAGACCACCCATGCCCAGGCGCTTCGCCGCGCTGCGTTCACGCGCCCGTGCCGCCGGTGCGGCCTGCGCCGTCCTGGCGACCGTCGTTCCCGCCTTCACCCTCGGTCTCGGCGCGGCGCCGGCCGCCGCCGCGACCCTGCCCGGCGGCCTGGGTCCGTGTGTGCCGGGAGACTGTCCCGAACCGTTCCCGGGCATCAACAACGGGGACTTCGCGGGCCGGGACAACGGGATCAACATCTTCGTGGGCGACGACTTCCTCGTTCGGGGCCGGGCGGCGGAGGCCGAGGGCCGGGTCGTGGTGCTGGACGACTTCGACCAGAACAAGGACCCGGAGGCGGGCGGTTCGTACAACCTCGGGATCGTCGGGGTCGGGTCGCGGGTGCCTCCGCCCGACGGTGAGGACTTCCTGACGACCGGCGGGGACGTGACGATCGCCCCCGGGCAGACCCTCGACACGACCGGCGGCGTCCTCGGCGAGCAGGGCGTCGTGCGCTACGCGGGTACGCAGAGCGGCACCGTCTCCGGGACGCTCGTCCACGACACGGGGGCCATGGCGCCCTACGCGGGACTGCGCGATGAGCTCACGGCGGCCAGCCAGTGCTACGCGCGCCCCGGCGGAACGCTCCGGACCTCGACGGGGACCGCGGTCAACCAGGGCACGCAGACGCTCTTCACCGGTGACGGGACGTCCGCGTTGCAGGTCTTCGACGTCGACTTCGACATGGCCACGGCCTCCGGCGGCCAGCAGGGGGTCGTCTTCGAGAACATCCCCGACGACGCGACGATCCTGGTGAACGTCATCGGGGCGGACCGCACGATCAACACGTACAGCGGTGGCATCGACGACGCGACCGATCCGCTGAACGCCTACCGCGAGCGCCTTCTGTGGAACTTCCCGGACGCCACGAGCGTGGATCTGGTGGGGACAGGTCAGTTCCAGGGCAGCTTCCTGATGGGCGAGCAGTCCTCGATGACCACCGTGACCCTTCCTGGGGTGAACGGCAGGTTCTTCACCACCGGCTCGGTGACGCACACCAGCTCCGCGACCGGGGGCGGCGGTCAGGAGTTCCACGCCTACCCGTTCAACGGGGACCTCCCGGACTGCGGCGGGCCGCAGCCCGTCACGGGTGAGGTCCGGGTCCTCAAGTCGGACGCGGACACCGGCGACCCGCTCGCCGGAGCCGGCTTCGAACTCTGGCGCGAGACCAACGGCATCGACGGCCTCCAGACCACCGGCACCGACCCCGACACCCTCGTCACCACCTGCACCACCCCCACCAACGGCATCTGCGCCGAAACCACCACCCCCGGCACCTACTACTGGCGCGAGACCGAAGCACCCGACGGCTACGACCTCCCCGACCCCGCCGTCTTCGGGCCCCTCACCCTCACCGAGGACAACGCGGAGACCGGCGTCCAGACCGAAGCCGTCAACAGCAGGGAGCCGGTGCCGCCGGTGACCGGTTCGCTGACCCTGGACAAGACCGACGCGAAGAACGGGCGGCCACTGGCCGGGGCCGTCTTCGAGCTGTGGCGCGAGAGCAACGACGTGCCGGGGCTGCAGACGACCGGGACGAACCCCGACACCCTCTCCGACGCCGGATGCTCCACCGACAGCGCGGGACAGTGCACCTTCGACGATCTGCCGCTCGGTGAGTACTACCTGCGCGAGATCGCCGTCCCGGAGGGCTACGTCCTGCCGGCGAACCCCGTCTCCGGGCCGTTCGAGGTGACGGAGGCCAACAGCTCGGAGGGCGTCACGGTCGAGCTGGCCAACGAGCGCGGCGAGCCGTGCAAGGGCAAGGACTGCAAGGACGACACGCACGAGTCCGCACACGCCTGATCCGGTCACCCGCCCGGCTGCTCATCGATGGGCGGCCGGGCGGGTGCGCTGATTGGCTGGCAGCACTTCGGTTCCCGATCCGCCAGGAGGTCCGGCAGTGCGTACCCCCAGCCTCACCGGTGCCGTGGTCGCCGCAGCGGCCACGGCGCTGCTGTGCACCGCGGCGCCCTCGGCCGCCGCCCCGGTGCGCGACACCGCGTGCACCGCACCGGCCGGCCCGTACCAGCGACAGCTGGAGCAGCACCTCGGCCTGCCCGTGGACGGCCGCCAGTCCGACGCCGACTGCCGGGCCATCCGGGCCTTCCAGAGCGCACACGACCGGCCGCACGCCGACGGGTTCGCGGACCTCGGCACGTACCGCACCGTGCTCGTGGTCGAGGCGACGCCCGACCCGAACGCCGCCGGCCGCTGCCCGGTCGAGTCCTCCCGGGTGACCTGCGTGGACATGGACCGCCAGCTGCTGTGGGTGCAGCAGGGGAAGAAGGTCGTCTTCGGGCCCGTGCCCGTGCGCACCGGCCGCGACGCGCAGGAGACGCGGCCCGGCCGGCACACCATCTACTGGCGGGACCGCGACCACGTCTCCACGATCTACGACAACGCCCCCATGCCCTACTCCCAGTTCTTCGACGGCGGGCAGGCGCTGCACGGGCACCCCGGCGACCTGTACGACGGCGGGGGCTCCGCAGGCTGCGTCAACCTCACCGTGGACGACGCGGCGAAGCTGTGGGACCTGCTCGCCCTGGACGACGTCGTCTACGTATGGGGAGTCAAGCCCGGCACCGGCGACTGAGGCCGGCGGGTCAGTCCTCGCCCTCCAGGTTGCCTTCCGTCTCCAGGAACACCTGGCGCAGTGCTTCGAGCACCGCCGGGTCGGGCTTGGCCCACATGCCGCGGGACTCGGCCTCCAGCAGGCGTTCCGCGATGCCGTGGAGGGCCCAGGGGTTGGCCTGTTCGAGGAAGGCGCGGTTGGTGGGGTCCAGGACGTAGGCCTCGGTGAGCTTGTCGTACATCCAGTCCGCGACCACGCCCGTCGTGGCGTCGTAGCCGAAGAGGTAGTCGACGGTGGCGGCGAGTTCGAAGGCGCCCTTGTAGCCGTGGCGGCGCATCGCCTCGATCCACTTGGGGTTGACGACGCGGGCGCGGAAGACCCGGGAGGTCTCCTCGGTCAGGGTGCGGGTGCGGACGGTCTCGGGGCGGGTCGAGTCCCCGATGTACGCCTCCGGGGCGCTGCCCTTGAGCGCGCGGACCGTGGCGACCATGCCGCCGTGGTACTGGAAGTAGTCGTCGGAGTCCGCGATGTCGTGCTCGCGGGTGTCGGTGTTCTTCGCCGCGACCGCGATGCGCTTGTACGCCGTCTCCATCTCCTCCCGGGCCGGGCAGCCGTCGAGGTCGCGGCCGTAGGCGTAGCCGCCCCACGTCGTGTAGACCTCGGCGAGGTCGGCGTCGGTGCGCCAGTCGCGGGAGTCGATGAGCTGGAGGAGCCCGGCGCCGTACGTGCCGGGGCGGGAACCGAAGATACGGGTGGTGGCGCGGCGCTCGTCGCCGTGTTCGGCCAGGTCGGCCTGGGTGTGGGCGCGTACGTGGTTGAGCTCGGCGGGCTCGTCCAGCGAGGCGGCCAGGCGGACCGCGTCGTCCAGGAGGCCGACGGTGTGCGGGAAGGCGTCGCGGAAGAAGCCGCTGATGCGCAGGGTGACGTCGATGCGCGGGCGGCCCAGCTCCTCGGCGGGGATGGCCTCCAGGCCGGTGACGCGGCGGGAGGCGTCGTCCCAGACGGGGCGGACGCCGAGCAGGGCGAACGCCTCGGCGACGTCGTCGCCGGCGGTGCGCATCGCGCTCGTACCCCACAGGGACAGGCCGACGGAGACGGGCCAGTCGCCGTTGTCGGTGCGGTAGCGCTCCAGGAGGGAGTCGGCCAGGGCCTGGCCGGTCTCCCAGGCGAGGCGGGAGGGCACTGCCTTGGGGTCGACGGAGTAGAAGTTGCGGCCGGTCGGCAGGACGTTGACCAGGCCTCGCAGCGGGGAGCCGGAGGGCCCTGCGGGGACGAAGCCGCCGTTCAGCGCGTGGACGCAGTGGTCGAGTTCGTCCGTGGTGCCGGCCAGGCGGGGCACGACCTCGCGGGCGGCGAAGGTGAGGATGTCGGCGACCGCATCGGGGTGTCCGGCGGCCACCTCCGCGACGGCGTCCTCGGCCCAGTCGGCGTCCTCCATCGCCTGGACCAGGGCGCGGGCCCGCTCCTCGATGTCGTCGGCGGCGGTGCGGGTGGCGGCGGACTCGTCCAGGCCCAGGGCCTCGCGCAGGCCGGGCAGGGAGGCGGTGCCGCCCCAGATCTGACGGGCCCGCAGGATCGCGAGGACCAGGTTGACGCGGGCGGGTCCGGCGGGGGCGCCGCCCAGGACGTGCAGGCCGTCGCGGATCTGGACGTCCTTGATCTCGCAGAGCCAGCCGTCGAGATGCATGATGAACTCGTCGAAGCCCTCGTCCTCGGGGCGTCCTTCGATGCCCAGGTCGTGGTCGAGCTTCGCGGCCTGGATCAGGGTCCAGATCTGGGCGCGGATCGCCGGCAGCTTCGCCGGGTCCATCGCGGCGATCTGGGCGTGCTCGTCCAGGAGCTGTTCCAGGCGGGCGATGTCGCCGTAGCTGTCGGCGCGGGCCATCGGCGGCACCAGGTGGTCCACGAGCGTGGCGTGCACCCGGCGCTTGGCCTGGGTGCCCTCCCCCGGGTCGTTGACGAGGAACGGGTAGACGAGCGGGAGGTCGCCGAGCGCCGCGTCGGGGCCGCAGGCGGCGGACAGGCCGGCGTTCTTGCCGGGCAGCCACTCCAGGTTGCCGTGCTTGCCGAGGTGGATCATCGCGTCGGCGCCGAAGCCGTTGTCCTCGGCCCGGGCGGCGATCCAGCGGTAGGCGGCCAGGTAGTGGTGCGAGGGCGGCAGGTCGGGGTCGTGGTAGATCGCGATCGGGTTCTCGCCGAAGCCGCGCGGCGGCTGGATGAGGACGAGCAGGTTGCCCCGGCGCAGGGCGGCCAGGACGATGTCGCCCTCCGGGTTGCGCGAGCGGTCCACGAACATCTCGCCGGGGGCCGGGCCCCAGTGCTCCTCGACGGCTTCGCGGAGTTCGGCCGGGAGCGTGGCGTACCAGCGGCGGTAGTCGGCGGCCGGGATGCGGACCGGGTTGCGGGCCAGCTGCTCCTCGGTGAGCCATTCCTGGTCGTGGCCGCCCGCCTCGATCAGGGCGTAGATCAGCTCGTCGCCGTCGCCGGAGGCCAGGCCGGGGACCTCCTCGTCACCGAAGTCGTAGCCCTCGGCGCGCAGCCGGCGCAGCAGGGCGACCGCGCTGGCGGGGGTGTCGAGTCCGACGGCGTTGCCGATCCGGGAGTGCTTGGTCGGGTACGCGGACAGGACGAGCGCGAGGCGCTTGTCGGCGTTCGGGATGTGGCGCAGCCGTGCGTGGCGGACGGCGATCCCGGCGACGCGGGCGGCGCGCTCGTCGTCGGCGACGTAGGCGGGCAGGCCGTCCTCGTCGATCTCCTTGAAGGAGAACGGGACGGTGATCAGGCGCCCGTCGAACTCGGGGACGGCGATCTGGCTCGCGGCGTCCAGCGGTGAGACGCCCTCGTCGTTGCCCTCCCAGTCGCTGTGGGAGCTGGTGAGGCAGAGCGCCTGGAGGATCGGCACGTCGAGGCCGGTGAGCGCGCCCGCGTCCCAGGACTCGTCGTCGCCGCCGGCCGACGCCTCGGCGGGCCGGGTGCCGCCCGCCGCGAGGACGGTGGTCACGATCGCGTCGGCGTCCCGCAGGGCGTCGATGAGTTCGGGTTCGGGGCTGCGCAGCGAGGCGACGTACAGCGGCAGGGCGCGGGCGCCCTCGGCCTCCACGGCCCGGCACAGGGTCTCGATGAACGCGGTGTTGCCGCTCATGTGGTGGGCGCGGTAGTAGAGCACCGCGACGGTGGGGGCGCCGTCCTCGGTCGCCCGGGGCGTGCGCTCCAGCGGGCCCCAGGAGGGTGCGGCGGCGGGGGGTTCGAAGCCGTGGCCGGTGAGCAGGACGGTGTCGGAGAGGAACCGGGCGAGCTGTTCGAGGTTGGCGGGGCCGCCGTGGGCGAGGTAGGCGTGGGCCTCGGCGGCGATCCCGATGGGGACGGTGGAGGCGGCCATCAGCTGGGCGTCGGGGGCCTGTTCCCCGGTGAGGACCACGACGGGGCGGCCGGTGGCGAGGACTTGGTCGAGGCCGTCCTGCCAGGCGCGGACACCGCCGAGGAGGCGTACGACGACGAGGTCGGCGCCGTCCAGCAGTCCGGGCAGGTCCTGCAGCGGGAGCCGGGAGGGGTTCGCGTACCGGTAGCTGACCGGTCCGTCGGAGGCGCGGGCGCTGAGCAGGTCGGTGTCGGACGTCGACAGGAGCAGGATCATGCGGCGTCTGGCCTTCCTCGGGGTGTCCACGCCCCGGGCGGTGTCGAGAGCTCCCCTGCCCGGCGAGCGTGCCGAGTGGTGCGGGGAAGGGAGTTCCTGACTCGCTCGGCCGGGTGGGACCAAGCTCACAGTGGCGGGACCGCGCCGGAATCGCACCGGGCTTCCTCCCCTGTCGCCGTCTGTGGCGACGACGGACCGGATGGTCCGCTGGTAGGGATAGTAAGGGCTTGGGGCCGACGATGGGTCATACGGATCGGATGAGATGGTCGGTATGCTCGCCGCCATGCCGCCCCCAGCCACCCTGCCCGCACAGCCCGGAGACGCCGTTTCCCGGGCCCGTGGCGACGCCTGCCCCGGTGCGCTGCGGCTTCACCGGGCGGACGACGGGGCTCTGGCGCGGGTCCGGGTGCCCGGTGGTGTGCTGAGCGCGGGCCAGGCGGACGGGCTGCGCGAGTTGGCCGGCCGGCTGGGCGATGGTGAGGTGCATCTCACTTCGCGCGGCAATGTGCAGCTGCGCGGCCTGGGCGAGGAGTGCGGGGGTGAACTGGCCTCCCGGACGAGCGAAATGGGGCTTTTGCCCTCCGAACGGCATGAGCGGGTCCGCAATGTGGTGGCCTCCCCGCTGTCCGGGCTCGACGGACGCGGCGAGCGGGAGGTGCGCCCGTGGCTGTCCGCGCTGGACGCCCTGGTGTGCGCGAGCGAGGAGGCGGCCGGTCTGTCGGGCCGGTTCCTGTTCGCGCTGGACGACGGACGCGGCGATGTGGACGCGCTGGGCGCCGATGTGACGCTGCGGGCGCGGGGCGACGGGGACGCGGATCTGCGGATCGGGGCCCTGGAGTCCGTCGCCCGGGTACCGGCGGACGAGGCGCCCCGG
Organism: Streptomyces sp. A0958; assembly: GCF_004795035.1. Classification (GTDB taxonomy): domain Bacteria; phylum Actinomycetota; class Actinomycetes; order Streptomycetales; family Streptomycetaceae; genus Streptomyces. The sequence goes on along the minus strand of NZ_SSBK01000023.1, from coordinate 58,101 downwards.
GCGGCCCTCCTCGCCGCGGAGGTGTTCCTGGAGGCGGCGGCCGGTTCCGGCGCGTGGCGGGTGACGGATCTGCCCGGGGGTGCCGGGCCGTTGTCCGATGCGGTGGTACGGCGGTTGCTTGCGGCCGGGCTGCCCGTCGCCCGCGAGGTCGTACCGGTGGCGGAGGGGGCTCCCCCGGCTCTCGGCGTGGTGACCGGCCCCGGGGACACGGACGCGCTGTCGGTCGGGCTGCCGCTCGGGCGGGCCGGCGCGGCGCAGTGGCGGACGCTGACGGACCTCGCCCGGCGGTACGGCAGCGGCGAACTGCGGCTGACCCCGTGGCGCGGAGTCGTCGTCCCCGGCGTCGAGCGGGGGCGGGCCGCCGAACTGCTCGACGTGCTGGACGCCGCCGGGCTCGTCACCGGACCCCGCTCGCCGTGGACCGGGGTGGGCGCGTGCATCGGGCGGCCCGGCTGCGCGAAGTCCCTGGCCGATGTACGGGGCGACGCGGCGGCGACCGTGGGGGCCGGGGCGGCCGTGGGAACGCTTCCGGTCCACTGGTCGGGGTGCGAGCGGCGGTGCGGCCGTCCCCGGGGTGCGTGGGTCGATGTCGTCGCCGGCCCGGACGGCTACCGGGTCTCCGTCGTACGGGACGGCCGGCGCGACGCGCCCCCCTGCGTCACCGACGACCCGTCCGTACTCGCCACCGCCGTGGCGACGGCCCGCGCCACCGGCACCTGACAGGTCCCTCCCCCGCCCGCCCCCAGCCCAACTCGACTGCTTTCTGCCCGATTTCAGCCCGTTTCCCCGCCCGATGAAGAGAGCGACAGCACTGTGCACCAGTACGAGAAGGACGGACCGGCCATCTATCGCCAGTCCTTCGCCACCATCCGGGCGGAGGCGGATCTCACCGGCCTGCCCGCGGACGTGAGCCAGGTCGCGGTCCGGATGATCCACGCCTGCGGGATGGTCGACCTCGTACGCGACATCGCCTTCACGCCGGACGCGGTCTCCCGTGCCCGCGCGGCTCTGCGGGCGGGCGCCCCCATCCTGTGCGACGTCGCCATGGTCGCCAGCGGTGTCACCCGCAAGCGGCTGCCCGCGGACAACGAGGTGGTGTGCACCCTGTCCGACCCGGCGGTGCCCGGCCTCGCGGCCGAGCTGGGCACGACCCGCTCGGCGGCCGCCCTGGAGCTGTGGCGCGACCGTCTTGAGGGTGCGGTCGTCGCCGTGGGCAACGCGCCGACCGCGCTGTTCCGGCTCCTCGAAATGATCGAGGAGGGGGCCCCGCGCCCCGCCGCCGTCATCGGTGTGCCGGTCGGCTTCGTCGGCGCCGCCGAGTCCAAGGACGCCCTGGCCGCGCACCCGTCGGGGCTCGACCACCTGATCGTGCGCGGCCGGCGCGGCGGAAGCGCCATCGCGGCCGCCGCCCTCAACGCGATCGCCAGCGAGGAAGAATGAGCGTGAGCGAGCAGCAGACGGGACGGCTCTACGGGGTCGGGCTCGGCCCCGGCGACCCGAACCTGATGACCCTGCGGGCGGTGGAGATCATCGCCGAGGCGGACGTCGTCGCCTACCACAGCGCCCGGCACGGGCGGTCCATCGCCCGGTCCATCGCGGCGAAGCACCTGCGCGCCGACCATATCGAGGAGGCCCTGGTCTATCCCGTCACGACGGAGACCACGGACCACCCGGGCGGCTACCGGGGCGCGATGGAGGACTTCTACACCGAGGCGGCGGCCCGGCTCGCGGTGCACCTCGACGCCGGCCGCACGGTCGCCGTACTGGCCGAGGGCGACCCGCTCTTCTACGGCTCGTACATGCACATGCACAAGCGGCTGGCCGACCGCTACCCCACCGAGGTGATCCCCGGGGTCACCTCCGTCAGCGCCGCCGCCGCCCGGCTCGGCACCCCGCTCGCCGAGGGCGAGGAGGTCCTGACGATCCTGCCCGGCACCCTGCCGGAGGAGGAGCTGACCGCCCGGCTGGCCGCCACCGACGCCGCCGTGGTCATGAAGCTGGGCCGTACGTTCCCCGCCGTCCGCCGCGCGTTCGAGGCGTCCGGCCGGCTGCCCGAGGCCCGCTACGTCGAGCGCGCCACGATGGCCGGGGAGCGGCTGGGCGAGCTGGCGGAGACCGACGCCGGTTCGGTGCCGTACTTCGCGGTCGCCGTCCTGCCGAGCCGGATCGACGCCCGCCCCGAACGCACCCCGGGCGGCGGCGAGGTGGCGGTCGTCGGTACGGGTCCGGCGGGCCCGCTGTGGCTGACGCCCGAGACGCGCGGGGCGCTGGCCGCCGCCGACGACCTGGTCGGCTACACCACGTACCTGGACCGGGTGCCGGTCCGGCCGGGCCAGATACGGCACGGCTCCGACAACAAGGTCGAGTCGGAGCGGGCCGAGTTCGCGCTCGACCTGGCCCGGCGCGGGCGGCGGGTGGCCGTGGTGTCCGGCGGCGACCCGGGCGTGTTCGCGATGGCGACGGCCGTGCTGGAGGTGGCGTCCCAGGAGGAGTACGCGGACGTGCCGGTGCGGGTGCTTCCGGGGGTGACGGCCGCCAACGCGGCCGCGGCCCGGGCGGGCGCGCCGCTGGGCCACGACTACGCGACGATCTCGCTCTCCGACCGGCTCAAGCCCTGGGAGGTCATCGCGGAGCGGCTGCGGGCCGCCGCCTCGGCGGACCTGGTGCTCGCGCTGTACAACCCCGGTTCCCGCAGCAGGACCTGGCAGGTCGGCAAGGCCCGCGACCTGCTCCTCGAACACCGCTCGCCGGACACGCCCGTGGTCCTCGGGCGGGACGTCGGCGGGCCGGCCGAGAGCGTACGGACCGTGCGCCTGGCCGATCTCGACCCGGCCGAGGTCGACATGCGCACGATCCTGATCGTCGGCTCCTCGCAGACCCGGTGGGAGCGGCGGGGCGAAGGGCGGCACATCGTGTGGACGCCGCGCCGCTATCCGCCGGACACGCCCTGACCCGGCTGCTCCCGCAGCCAGGCCACGGCCTCCTCCGGGCTGCCGGCCACCGCGCCCCCCTCGGGGGCCGGTGGCCGGCGGACCACGACGACGGGGATGCGCGCCTCGCGGGCGGCGGTCAGTTTGGGGGCGGTGGCGGCGCCGCCGCTGTCCTTGGTGACGAGGACGTCGACGCGGTGGCGGCGGATCAGCTCGCGCTCCCCTTCCAGGGTGAAGGGGCCCCGGTCGAGCAGGGTCTCCATCCGCGCCGGGTACGGGGGTTCCGGCGCGTCCACGGACCGCATGAGGAACCACAGCTCGTCCAGGTCCGCGAAGGCGGCGAGGCCCATGCGTCCCGTGGTGAGGAACACGCGCCGCCCCAGCTCCGGCAGCGCCCGCGCCGCCTCGGCCAGGGAGCCGACCGGGTGCCAGTCGTCGCCGTCGCCGGGCACCCAGCCGGGCCGGCGCAGCATGAGCAGGGGAACATGGGCGGCGGCGGCCGCGGTGGCCGCGTGGAAAGAGATCGTCCCGGCGAAAGGGTGAGTGGCGTCGATGAGCGCGTGGACCTGGTGCGAGCGGAGCCATTCCGCGAGCCCGCCGGCTCCGCCGAAGCCGCCGACGCGGACCTCGCCCGGCGGAAGCTTCGGCCGGGCCACCCGCCCGGCGAGGGAGCTGGTGACCCTGCTCCCGGCGGGCAGCTCCGCCTCCAGCAGCTCGGCGAGACGGCGGGCCTCCGTCGTCCCGCCCAGAATCAGTACGTGCATCGGAACCATCCATGAGTGAAGCGAAAGGCGGGCGCGCCGCCCAACTCAAACACACCGGGCTGCGGCCCGGCTGGACGACCGGTGCCTGCGCCACCGCCGCCGCCACCGCCGCGTACACGGCGCTGCTGAGCGGTGACTTCCCCGACCCGGTCACCATCACCCTGCCCCGGGGCCAGACCCCGGCGTTCGCCCTGGCCGTGGAGGAGCTGGCCGACGGGCGGGCGACGGCGGGTGTGGTGAAGGACGCGGGCGACGACCCGGACGTGACGCACGGCGCGCTCGTACGGGTCGGGGTGCGGGCGCTGCCGCCGGGCTCGGGCGTGGTGTTCCGGGCCGGTCCCGGCGTGGGCACGGTCACCCTGCCGGGGCTGCCGCTGGAGGTCGGTGAGCCGGCGGTCAACCCGGTGCCGCGCCGGATGATCCGCGAGCACATCGCCGAGGTCGCGGCGGCCCACGGCGGTTCCGGGGACGTCGAGGTGACGGTCGGGGTGGACGACGGCGAGGAGATCGCCCGGTCCACCTGGAACCCGCGCCTGGGCATCCTGGGCGGTCTGTCCATCCTGGGGACGACCGGTGTGGTGGTGCCCTACTCCTGCTCGGCGTGGATCGACTCGATCCGCCGGGGCGTGGACGTGGCGCTGGCGGCCGGTCACACCCATGTGGCGGGGTGCACGGGGTCCACGTCGGAGAAGACCGTGGTGGCCGAGTACGGGCTGCCGGAGATCGCGCTGCTGGACATGGGCGACTTCGCGGGCGCGGTGCTCAAGTACGTACGCCGTCACCCGGTGGAACGGCTCACGGTCTGCGGCGGGTTCGCCAAGCTGTCGAAGCTCGCCGCCGGCCATCTCGACCTGCACTCCGGCCGCTCCCAGGTCGACAAGGCCTATCTGGCGGAGCTGGCCCGGCGGGGCGGCGCCGACGAGGCCCTGGCCGCCGAGGTGGCCACCGCCAACACCGGCCTGGCCGCGCTCCGATCGTGCCAGGCGCGCGGGGTGCCGCTGGGCGATCTGGTGGCCGTCGCGGCGCGGGACGAGGCGCTGACGGTCCTGCGGGGCGCCCCGGTGGCCGTGGACGTCATCTGCGTCGACCGGGCGGGCACGGTCGTGGGGCGCAGCTCCGTACGCTGACCCGCCGCGCCGCCCGGCCGGGGCCGGGGCGCCGTCAGCAGACGTGCCGGTCGCGGGCGGGCGAGTAGAGGTGGCTGTCGCGGAACTGCTCGGCGCCCAGGGTGCGGCCGACCATGATGACGGCGGTACGGATCACACCGGCCGCCTTCACCTGCTCGGCGATGCCGACCAGGGAGCCGCGCAGGATGACCTCGTCGGGCCGCGAGGCCAGGGCGACGACGGCGGCCGGGCAGTCGGCCCCGTAGTGCGGGAGCAGTTCCTCCACGACGCGGTCAACGTACCGGGCGGCGAGGTGCAGGACGATCAACGCGCCGCTGCGCCCCAGCGTCGCCAGGTCCTCGCCCTCGGGCATGGCGGTGGCCTGCTGGGCGACGCGGGTGAGGATGACGGTCTGGCCGACGGTCGGCACGGTCAGCTCGCGCTTGAGCGCCGCGGCGGCTGCCGCGAACGCCGGTACGCCCGGGATCACTTCGTAGGGCACGCCCGCCTCGTCCAGCCGCCGCATCTGCTCGTTGACCGCGCTGAACACCGACGGGTCGCCGGAGTGCAGCCGCGCCACGTCGTGCCCGTCCCGGTGCGCGGCGACCAGTTCGGCGGTGATCTGGTCGATGTCGAGCTGCGCGGTGTCCACCAGGCGCGCGTCGGCGGGGCACTCCGCCAGGAGTTCGCGGGGCACCAGGCTGCCCGCGTACAGGCACACGCCGCAGGCGGCGAGCGTGCGCGCGCCGCGCACCGTGATCAGGTCGGCCGCGCCCGGGCCCGCGCCGATGAAGTACACGGTCATCTGTCGTCTCCTGAGGGTTGTGCGGGGGCGCCGGCCGGGCTTTGACCGGTGGGGCTGTTCGTGGGTGTGCGTAGGGACCACTGGGTGACCGGCATCGCCTGGCGCCAGCCGGTGAACCCGCCGACCGGCACCGCGTGCGCCACGGCGAGGCGGACCAGGTCGCCGCCGTGCAGGCGGTGCTGGGCCGCGAGCACCGCCTCGGACTCCAGGGTGACGGTGTTGGCGACCAGCCGGCCGCCGGGCGGGAGCGCCTGCCGGCAGGTGTCGAGGAGGCCGGGTGCGGTGAGGCCGCCGCCGATGAACACGGCGTCCGGAGCGGGGAGTCCGGCCAGGCAGTCGGGGGCCCGCCCGGTGATCACGCGCAGGCCTGGGACGCCGAGCCGGGCGGCGTTGTCCGCGATGCGCGCCGCCCGCACCGGGTCGCGCTCCACGGTGACCGCCCGGCAGGAGGGGTGGGTGCGCATCCACTCGATGGCGATCGATCCGGAGCCGCCGCCGACGTCCCACAGGAGTTCGCCGGGGGCGGGGGCGAGCACGCCGAGGGTGACGGCCCGCACGTGCCGCTTGGTGAGCTGGCCGTCGTGTGCGTACGCCTCGTCGGGCAGGCCCGGTACGGCGCCGAGGCGCAGGGCGCCGGGGGCGCTGCGGCACTCGACGGCGATGACGTTCAGGGCGTCGCCCGCCGGGTGGGTCCAGGCGTCCGCCGTGCCCTGGACGCACGCCTCGTCCTCGCCGCCGAGCTGTTCCAGCACCCGCATCCGGCTGGGGCCGAAGCCGTGGTCGCGCAGCAGTTCGGCGACCGCGGCCGGTGTGGTGGCGTCCGCGCTGAGGACCAGCAGCCGGCGCCCCTCGTGCAGGGCGGCGGCCAGCCGGGCGGCGGGGCGGCCGACCAGGGTGACGACCTCGGTGTCCTCCAGCGGCCAGCCGACGCGGGCGCAGGCGTAGGAGACGGACGAGGGGTGCGGCAGGACGCGCAGCCGCTCGGCGCCCAGCACCTCGGTGAGGGCGCGGCCGATCCCGTAGAACATGGGGTCGCCGCTGGCCAGTACGGCGATGCGGCTGTCCGCGTGCGCGGCGAGCAGGCCGGGGACGGCGGGGCGCAGCGGGGAGGGCCAGGGCACGCGGCGGCCCGCGCACTCGGGCGGGAGCAGGGCCAGTTGGCGTCCGGCGCCGATCAGGACCTGGGCAACCCTCAGTTCCGCGCGCGCCGCCTCGGGCAGACCCGCCCATCCGTCGGCTCCGATCCCGACCACGGTCACGACGGGTGGGAGGGGGTGCGAGGGGGGCTCGGGGGTCACGGACGGTACCTCGGGTCTCGGGGGCTGACGCACCCGAACTCTACTGTCCGCCCCGGGCCGCGCCCCGGACAGGTCGCGGGCCGCGCACGGCCTGCGGCCGGTGTGCGCGCCTCACGCCCGGCTGCCGCTCGGACCTTCCTCCAGGCGCATATGCACCTGCCATGTGGTTTCCCATGGAAACATGTAAATGCGACCCCAGAACACCTATTCTGTGGCACATGCTGTCCTCTGCCACCGGGTGGTCCGCTCACCGGCCCGGCGGCATCGGCCTATCGCGTTCCCAAGGAGTCCCGCCCTCATGCCCTTCACCCCCGCCCTCACCCGCCGCCGCGCCGCGGCGGCCCTCGTCGTCGTGGGACTGCTCACGCCGCTCACCGCGTGCGGCAGCGACGACGACACGAAGGACTCGGCCACCGGCTCCAGCGCCTCGGCGCCCGCTTCCGGCGCGCCGGCGGCCGACCTGACGGTCCTCGCCGCCGCCTCGCTCACCGACGTGTTCAAGACGGCGGGCGCGGCGTACGAGAAGGAGAACCCCGGTACGAAGGTGACGTTCTCCTTCGCCGGTTCCCAGGAGCTCGCCGCCCAGGTCAAGCAGGGCGCGCCCGCCGACGCCCTGGTGACCGCCGACACGAAGACGATGGACGGGCTGAAGGCGGACACCGGGGCGCCCACCGTCATCGCCAAGAACCGCCTCGTCATCGCCACCGGCAAGGGCAACCCGGAGAAGGTCGAGAACCTCAAGGACCTCTCCGACACCAAGCTGAAGGTCGTGCTCGCCGCGCCCGAGGTGCCGGTGGGCCGCTACAGCAAGCAGATCCTGGACGCCCAGAAGAGCACCGTGAAGCCGGTCTCCCAGGAGCCGAACGTGCGGGCGGTCCTGAGCAAGGTGGAGCTGGGCGAGGCGGACGCCGGTCTGGTCTACAAGACCGATGTCGCCTCGGCCGCCGGCAAGGTCGACTCCGTCGACATCCCGGACGAGCAGAACGCGGTCGCCTCCTACCCGGCGGCGACGCTGAAGGCCGGCAAGCACAGCGCCGCGGCGGAGGCGTTCGTGAAGTGGCTGTCGACGCCCGAGGCGCAGAAGATCCTCGCCGACGCGGGTTTCCAGCAGCCGTAACGCAGGCGGGGTGCCCGGCCCGTGCTCGGGCCCGGGCACCCCTGCCCTCCAGCCTCAGGGAACCCCGATGAACCATCCCCTCAGCCGCGCCACGCGTCCTCGCGCGCCGATCGTGCTGGCGGTCCCCGCACTCCTGGCCGTCGCCTTTCTGCTGCTGCCGCTGGCCGGCATCCTCGCCCGCACCTCCTGGGGCGAGCTGGGCGGGCACCTCACCAGCGAGGGGACCACGCAGGCGCTGACCCTGTCGCTGATCGTCTCCGGCTGGGCGCTCGCCCTCTCCCTCGTCCTCGGGGTGCCGCTGGCCTGGCTGCTGGCCCGGGTCGACTTCCCCGGCAAGGTCTTCGTCCGCTCGCTGGTCCTGCTGCCGATGGTGCTGCCGCCCACGGTCGGCGGTGTCGCCCTGCTCCTCGGATTCGGGCGGCGCGGGCTGCTGGGGCCCTGGCTGGAGGACTGGTTCGGCATCACGCTGCCGTTCCACACCTCCGGTGCGGTCCTGGCCGCGACCTTCGTCGCCATGCCGTTCCTGGTCATCAGCCTCGAAGGGGCGCTCGGCGGTCTGCGCCCCCGCTACGAGGAGACCGCGGCCTCCCTGGGGGCCTCGCCGGTACGGGTGTTCTTCACCGTCACGCTGCCGATGGTCGCCCCCGGGCTGGCCGCCGGCGCCGCGCTGACCTGGGCGCGCGCCCTCGGCGAGTTCGGCGCGACCATCACCTTCGCGGGCAACCTCCCCGGTACGACGCAGACGCTGCCCCTCCAGGTCTACCTGCTGCTCCAGGACAGCCCGGAGGCCGCCACCTCGGTCTCCCTGCTCCTGCTGGTCATCGCCATGGCCGTGCTCCTGGCCCTGCGCGGGCGCTGGACCGGCGGCGCCGCCCGCCCCCGTACGCCCCGGCCGCAGGACGCGGAGGACGAACCGGCGGCCGTGCGCAAGCCGGTGGAGGCCGCCCCGCAGCCCGCCGCCGACCGGGAGAACTGGCCGCTGCACGCCGAGGTCACCGGGTTCAATCAGCTCACCCTCGACGCGGAGGGCGGCACCACCATCGCCGTCGTCGGGCCCAACGGCGCCGGCAAGACCACACTCCTGCGCGCGCTGCTCGGCCTCACACCACGCGCCCACGCCCGGCTCCGGCTCGGCGACACCGACGTCACCGCCCTGCCCGCGCACCGCCGAGGCGTGGCCTGGGTCCCGCAGGACGGCGCCCTCTTCCCGCACATGAGCACCCTGGCCAACACCGCCTACGGGCTGCGCGCCCGGGGGGTGCCGCGCGCCGAGGCCCGGCGCAGCGCCCAGGAGTGGCTGGACCGGCTCGGGGTCGGCCACCTCGCCGCGCGCCGGCCGGCCCAGGTCTCCGGCGGGCAGGCCCAGCGGGTGGCGCTGGCCCGGGCCCTGGCCGCCCGCCCCCGCCTCCTGCTGCTCGACGAACCGCTCGCCGCGCTCGACCAGACGACCCGCTCCCAGGTCCGGCACACCCTGCGCCGCCACCTCGAAGGCTTCGGCGGCGTGTGCCTGATCGTCACGCACGACCCGGTCGAAGCCGTCGCGCTCGCCGACCGGGTCCTCGTCCTGGAGGAGGGCCGTACGCTCCAGGACGCCCCGCCCGCCGATGTCACCCGCAACCCGCGCTCCCCCTGGGTCGCCCGCATGCTCGGCCGCAACGCCTGGCCCGGGACGACCACCGCCGACGGCCTGGCACCGGCGGGCGGCGGGCACCTCGTCGTCGCCGACGCCCTGCCCGCCGGGGCGCCCGCGCTCGCGGTGATCGCCCCGGAGGCCGTCTCCGTGCACCGCGAGAAGCCCACCGGCAGCCCGCGCAACGTGTGGCCGGGGACGGTGCGCGAGATCACCTCGGGCGGCAGCCGGCTCCGGGTCCTGGTCGGGTCGGACCGGGCGCCGGACCTCGTCGCCGAGATCACCCCGCAGTCCGCGGCGGAGCTGTCGCTCGCCGACGGGGTGGAGGTGTGGACCAGCGTCAAGGCCACGGAGGTCACCCTCGTGGCGCTCTGAGGCCGGCGGTCGTCGCCCCCTTGGCGCGGAGCCTGGCCGGAGTCGGGAACGGCTCGTCGCGCCGGTGTGGCCCCGGCCGATCATGGGCGTTGACGCTCGCCGCAGACCGGGCGGGCCGCCGGTGTGTGAGCATGCGGCACGATTGGCGGCCTCCTGAGCGCTCGCCCGCCGCGCGGCCCGTCAGTCGAGGCGTACCACCTGCCCGCTGCGGCGTGCGCGTTCCGCCGCCCAGACCACCAGATGCGACCGCAGGGCCTCGTCCGGGCCGGTGTTCACCAGCTCCCGGTCGTCACCGGCGACCGCCGCGAGGAAGGCCCGGATCAGCTCGTCGTCCGCGCCGCCGTGCCCGTCCGCCGCCGACGCCCCGCCCTCGGGGTCGAAGTCGAAGACCTCGCGGGTGTCGGTGAGGAAGTCGTGGAGGGTGAGCGTGCGGCCGTCGCCGTCGAGCGAGCCGCGGGTGCCGAACACCCGGGTCTTGCGGAAGTCGAGGCCGGTGAAGGCGGTCATGGTGAAGGAGGCGGTGGCGCCGCCCTCGTACTGGAGGTTCACCACCTGGTGGTCCACGACGTCGTTGCGCCCGTTGTAGACGCACTCGCCGTACGGCCCGTCCTCCAGCGCCTTCGTCAGTCCGGCGCTCGTCACGTCGTCGGTGAGGACGCCGAGCGGCCACTGTTCGAAGACGGGGTCGCCGAGGAAGCGCTCGTAGATGCGCGGGGCCGAGTAGACGCAGGTGCGTTCGACGGGGCAGGTGACGCAGCGGTCACCGGCGCCTTCGGGCTTGTTCTCCGGGCGGAAGTGGAACAGGCTGCCGAAGGACGAGACCTTCTCCACCGGTTTGCCCACCACATGGCCGAGCCAGTCGATGTCGTGGCACGACTTGGCGAGCAGCATGGACGACGACTCGGCTTCGACGCCCCACTTGCCGCGCACGTAGGAGTGCGCCTGGTGCCACCAGCCGACGGGTTCGAGGTGTTCGACGCTGACGACGTCACCGATCCGGCCGCTGTCGATGAGCTGCTTGAGCTTGACCGAGTACGGCGTGTAGCGCAGGACGTGGCACACCGCCAGGAGGATGTCGTTGCGCGTCGCCGCCTCGACGATGCGGCGGGCGTCCTCCTCCGAGGGCGCCATCGGCTTCTCCAGCAGCAGGGCGTAACCGAGGTCGGCCAGCGCCACGGCCGGTTCGACGTGCATGCGGTCGGGGGTGGCGACGATCGCCGCGTCGGCGAGGCGCGGCCGGGAGGCGAGTTCGGCCCAGTCGGTGAAGACCCGGTCGTACGGCAGCGCGAACTCGTCCGCGAGGGCCTGGCGGCGTGCGGGGTCGGGGTCGGCGACGGCCGTGACGACGGCGGCACCTTGGTCGGCGGCGATGCGGGCGTAGGAGGCCCCTCGGGCCCCGGCTCCGACGATCGCGAGGGTGACGGTCACGTACGCAGTCCCTTACTTGACGGCACCCTGGAGGATGCCCTTGATGAAGTGGCGCTGGAAGAAGAGGTAGATCAGCACGATCGGTGCGATCACGATGAGGGTGCCGGCCGACAGCAGCGGGATGTTCTTGCCGTACTGTTGGACGAACTTGCCGAGGCCGGAGGGGGCCGTGCGCATCGCCGGGTCCTGGATGAGCACCAGGGCCAGCAGGAACTGGTTCCACGCCCACATGAAGTAGAGAAGGCCCAGTGTGGTGAGTGCCGGGACGGCGGTCGGCAGCAGGACGCGGGTGAGGGTGCGCCAGCTGTTCGCGCCGTCCACGGCCGCGGCCTCCATCAGCTCCTTCGGCAGCGACTCGAAGTGCGTACGCATCCAGAAGACGCCGAAGGGCATGAACAGCCCCACCAGCGGCAGGATCACGGCCCAGTAGGTGTTCAGCAGGCCGACCGAGTCCAGGTCGTAGTAGAGGGGGATGACGATGGCCTCGTACGGCAGGGCCAGTCCGAGCATCAGGAGGGCGAACAGCGGCCCCTTGGCCTTCAGTCGCATGGTGGCCAGGCCGTAGCCGGCGAGGGTCGCGAGGACGAGGGCGATGGGGACGACGCCGAGCGCGATGACGGCGCTCGACTTCAGCAGCGAGCCGAATCCGGCGGTGGACCAGGCGGTGGCGAAGTTCCCCCACTGCGGGTCGGACGGCCAGGACAGGCCCGGCGAGAGGTTGCTCTGTGGTTGGAGCGCCGCGCTGAACAACGCGAGGAAGGGGAACAGGACGGCTGCGGCGGCGACGATGAGCGCGAGCCTGGGCAGTTGCTTGGTCATCGGGGGTACTCCAGTGAGATGCGCGGCATGCCTCAGCGCTCCCGCGACAGCCTGTTGAGGCCGTACATGACGGCACAGGTGATGAGGGAGAGCACCGTGGCCAGGGCGCAGGCGGTGCCGACCCGGCCGGCGGTGAAGACGAGCTGGTAGACCTGGACACCCGGGACCATCGTGGAGTAACCGGGCCCGCCACCCGTCATCACGTACACGACGTCGAATCCGGCGAGGGCCGAGATGACGGTGACGTTGCAGGCGACGCCGATCTCCTTGCGCAGGCCGGGCACGGTGATGTGCCAGAACTCGCGCAGTCTGCCGCAGCCGTCCAGCCGGGCCGCCTCGTAGAGCGACGGTTCGATCTTGCCGATGCCGGACAGCAGGAGCAGGAAGCACAGGCCGGTGGAGACCCAGGTGCCGATCAGGCCGACGGCCGGGAACGCGTACGTGAAGTCGCCGAGCCAGGCGCGGGCCAGGGAGCCGAGGCCGATGGCGCGCAGCACCTGGTTGAGCGGGCCGTCCTCGCCGTAGATCCACTTCCAGACGACGCCCACCGCGACGAGCGGCAGGATCTGCGGGAGGAAGATGATGGTGCGGATGACGGGCATGGCCCGCCAGGGCACGGCCGAGGTGAGGGCGGCCAGGATGAGGCCGAGGATGACCGGGACGACCGTGTAGAAGACGATGAAGCCGAACGCGTGGCTCAGGGCGGCGCGCAGGGCCGGTTCTTCGAACACCGCGGTGTAGTTGGAGAGTCCGGCCCAGGAGGCGACGCCGATTCCGTTCCAGTTCCAGAACGAGAGCCAGAAGCTGTGCAGCCAGGGCGCGATGACGAAGAGGCCGTAGAAGACCAGGGCGGGGGCCACGTACAGCAGGGGTACGAACCGGCCCTTGCGGCGCGGGGCGGCTGCCCCGCGCCGGGCCCCGGCCACCGACCGCTCGGTGCGCACGAGTGTGTCAGCCATGCGTCTTGGACCACTCGTCCTGGACCGCCTTGACGAAGCCGTCCGTGTTGGTGCGGCCCGCGAGGAGTTCCTGCGTGGTGGCGGTGAGCTTGTCGTTCATGGTCGCGGTGGCGTTGTTGTTGAAGCCGACCAGACCGTTGTCGTCGTTCACCCTGCCCCAGGCCGCGACGATGTCCTTCATCACGGTGCCGTCCTGCGGCTTGGCCGCGGTGAGGTCGGCGGGCATGAAGCCGGCCTTGAACTCGGCGGCCGATGCCTCGGGCGAGTGCAGGAAGTCCAGGAAGAAGGCCGCGGTGTCCGCGTGCCGGCTCTTGGAGGAAATGGCGTAGGCGACGGAGGTGCCGATCGCCGTGGCCTTCGGTGAGGGGAACGCGATGAAGCCCGCGTCCTTGCCGAGCTTGTCGCCGATCTTCTCGGCGTCCCAGTTGCCGTCGACGAAGTAGACGCCCTGGCCCTTGGTGAACTTGTCGACGGCCGTCTGAAGGTCGGTGCCGTTGGCGCCGCTGGGCAGGTAGCCCTTCTTCTTCCAGGCGGTGAGCTTGTCGGCGGCGGTGCGGTTGCCCGGGGTGTCGAAGGTGGCGCCCTTCTGGCCGAAGGTCCAGCGCGCGGCCTGCTCGGCGCCGTCCGCCGACTGGCCGATGAGCTGGATGGGGAAGGAGGCGTGGCCCTGCTGGTTGCCGAGTTGCAGCGGCAGCTCACCGGCCTTCTTCGCCTTGGCGAGGGCCGCATCGAACTCCTCCAGCGTGGCCGGCGGGGTGGTGATGCCCGCCTTGGCCGCCTTCGCCTTGTTGTAGTAGACGCCGACGAGCGAGAAGCCGGCCGGGGCCGCGTACAGGCCGCCCGTGCCGAGCGTGCTGCCGTCCTCGGCGACCCGCCACTGGTTGAGCTGGGTGCTGGGGTAAGTCTTGTCCCAGTCGTACGCCTTCGCGTACCGGGACAGGTCGATGACCAGGCCGTCCTTGACCGTGGTGCCGACCGAGTTGAGCAGGGCGATGTCGGGTGCCTGGTCGGAGGCGAGCGAGAGGTTCAGCGCCTTGTTGTAGTCGTCGACGTTGTTGTCCTCGTAGTCGATCGTGACCTGGGGGTACTTGGCCTCGAACGCCTTGATGACCGACTTGACCGCCGCTCCCGACTCGGGCGTGGAGACCAGCTTGAGCGTGACCTTCTCGTCGCCCGCACCCTTCTTGACCGGGCCGGACGGCTCCGCCGCCGTGGTGTCGGACGAGGCGCCGGGGGCGCACGCGGTCCCGCACAACGCCACCAGGACGGCTCCTGCCAGGACTCTGCTGATCTTCATCGCGCTGCTCTCCTGTGAACACGGGAAGGAATCGCTGGTGTGGCAGGATGTCGAGCCGAGGTTGCCAGCCAGCGAGTTTCGAAGGAAACTTTCCTTCGAAAGGATCAGACACGTCACTCCGCCCGTCAAGAGGGAAAGGGCGGGTATGTCGATCCGTGACATGGAAAGCACGCAGCGAGTGGGGGACATGAAGAACTCGGACGTCCTGCCGGGCGGGGACCAGAGCGCTCTGCGCCACCTCAACACCAGCCGCGTCCTGCAACTGCTGTACGAGGGGACGCCACTCACCACCAACGCGATAGCCCAGGTCACCGCCCTCTCCCGCCCCACGGTGCGCGGCATCGTCACCGCGCTGGTGACCGACCGCCGCCTCACCCTCGACGGCCAGGACGCGACACGGACCGGCGGCCGGCCCGCCCAGCGCTACGCCTTCGACTTCGACGCCGGGCGCCTGGCCGGCATCCACATCGACTCCGACGGCATCGGTGTGCGCATCACCGATCTCGGCGGGACACCGCTGGCGGAGACCCACCGACCCACCCCCGCCGCGCTCGACCCCGACGAGCGCCTGCGGGAGGCGGCCGGCCTGGTGCGCGAGCACCTTCCGGCGGACGGCCCGCCCCTGTGGGCCGCCGGCGTCGGGACACCGGGGATCGTGGACGCGCGGGGCTCCGTACGGCTGAGCGTGGCCATCCCCCAGTGGTCGGGCGTCCACCTCGCCGACCAGCTCCACGAGTTGCTGCGCTGCCCGGTCGTGGCGATGAAGGACACCAACCTGGCCGTCCTGGCCGAACACCGGACCGGCGCCGCCCGCGGCACGTCCGACGTGCTCTACGTCCACCTGGACAACCGGCTCGGGGTGGGCATCCTGGTCGACGGCCGGCCGTTCACCGGGCGCACGGGGGCGGCGGGCGAGATCGGCAGGCATCCGAGGCTGGGCTGGAAGGACACCCCCGCCAAGCTCGGCGGCGACCCGGGAGAGGCCGGCCACATGGTGTTCACCCGCGCCCGGCACGGCGACCCGGCCGCCCGCGCCACCGTCGACAGCTACGCCCGCGCGGTGGCGGACGGCATCGGCGCCATGGTCCTCGCCGTCGACCCGCAGTTGATCGTGCTCGGCGGGGCGCTGGCCGGAGCGGGCCCGGCCGTCCTGGAGGCGGTACGCGAACAGCTCTCCGGCATCTGTTACGAGGTCCCGCCCCTGACCCTCGGCGCGCTCACCGCGGGCGCGGTGGCCGTGGGGGGCGTGGAGGCCGCCCGGGACCTGGCGCGCGGCCGGCTGTTCGCCACGGACCAGCCCGGCGGCTGAGACGCGCGACGGCGAACGGGTACGCGCGACGGCGGCCGGGGACGGAAGGCGGCTCACGTCCGCACGACTGTTGACACCGGGTACCTCTGACGGCACATTACGCAGGAAATTTTCTTTCGAAAGCGCCCGGTTGCATGGCCTGCCTTAGCAGCGGCAGCCGGGGCCTGCCGAACTCCGTCCCGAAGGAGCCAAGTTGAGACACCGCCGTCTGCGCACCCCTCTGGTGGGGGTGCTGGCCGCCGCGCTCGGCGCGCTGGGCACGCTCACCGGTGCCCCGGCCGCATCGGCCGCCGACTTCCCCGCCAATCCGGTGGCCAAGCCCGGGTACACGCTGGACTTCCAGGAGGAGTTCGACGGCAGTTCCCTGGACACGGACAAGTGGCTGCCGTACTACCTCCCGCACTGGGCCTCCGACCGCGAGAAGGCCAAGGCGCGGTACACCGTCGCGGACGGGGTGCTCACCGAGCGCGTCGACCAGGACACGCCCGCCTGGAACCCCGCCTACGACGGCACCGTGAAGATCTCCAGCATCCAGACGTACGACAAGGACTGGTGGCACCGCTTCAACTACGCGATGCCCAACGACCACCACGAGGCCGACTTCAACGGCTACACCACGCAGTACGGCTACATCGAGACCCGCGCCAAACTCTCCGACACCGGCGGCGGAGGCCACCAGGCACTGTGGCTGGTCGGCACGAAGGACACCAGCAGCGCGTCGGCCAACGCCGAGATCGACATGATAGAGACGTTCTTCAGCAAGCCGGACACCTGGCGCATCGCCGCGTACGGCTGGGGCGACCCGAACTTCCTCGGCTCCTGGGTGTCGCACGAGGACCCGGTGCCCAGCGGTGAGCCCACCGAGGAGTACCACGTCTACGGCATGGACTGGACGCCCACCCAGCTCGACTTCTACTACGACAACCAGCTGTACAAGACCATCAACGACGCCCCCAACATGCCCATGGGCATGATCATGGGCATCTACACGGACGCCGGGTCGGGCCGGCACAACGACGTCTGGCCCAAGTCCTGGAGCGTGGACTACCTGCGCGTGTGGAAGAAGGACGGCGGATACGGCGACAGCGGGTACGAGAGACTGAAGAACCGTCAGACCTCGCAGTACCTGCACATCGAGAACAAGACCGGGAAGGCCGAGTACGGCAGCGTGCCCGCCACCGCCTGGAGTTCCCAGTGGGCACCGGAGACCACGGCGGCCGGCTACACCCGCTTCCGCAACCGGTGGACGGGCGACTACCTGCGGACGTCCGCGTCCGACGGCTACGTCCACTACGGCGCGGCTGCCTCCGGCGCGACCGAGGCCGACTGGACGGAGGAGTCCGAAGCCGGCTACCTGCGCCTGAGGAACCGCGCCTCCGGCGGCTACGCGCACACCGAGGGCCTGACCGGATACGTCGAGCAGGGCAACGTCCCGGCGGGCTACTGGACGAGCCAGTGGACGCCCGAACCGGCGCCGTGAGCCACCGCTGACCCACCACGGCGCGCCCCGGCCACCGGGGCGCGCCCCCACCCAGGAGCTCCGCCCATGCGCCCACGCCGCCACCCCCTCCGTCTCGCCACCCGCCTCGTCCTGCCCGCGCTCGCCCTGCTGCTCTCCAGCGGCTGCGACGCGGGGGCCACGGACCCGGCGCCCTCCCCCACCGCACCACAGGCCGGACCGCCCACCGGCCCGGAGAACCGGTCGCTCTGGACGCTCATCGGGGACGGGGGCGAGTCCCTCGCGACCCTGGCGGACGACGACCCCGACGTCACCGCGATCCGCCGGACCGTGGTCCTCCACTCGGGCACGGTCGACGACCGCAGCAGCACGTCGGTGGCCGGGAGCGTGAAGAGCGAGTACGCCTTCTACGGCGCCGCGTTCCGCGAGTCACTGGAAGCCCAGGACTACGGCGCCAAGGTGACCGCGCTCTTCCGGGACAACAAGCTGACCACCCGTCAGGAGAAGGTCGCCTGGTACCGGTCCACCGTCTACCGGGACCGCAGGACCGCCAAGGCCGAGATGGACACCGTCTTCGAGTTCACCGCGGGAGACCCGGGTTACCTCAAGAAGGGCGGGCTCGCGGTGGGTACCCCGTACACCGAGCACCGCACGGTGAGCCTGGCCAAACAGGGCGGCACCTGGGTCATCACCGGCATCCGGCGCACACCGCTGGAGCGCCCGGCCCCGCAGCCGACCGGTCAGTAGGGGGCCCTGTCGGCGCGGGCGAGGCCGGTACGGCCCCCGCGCGCCGGAGCCGTCAGTGCCGGCCGTCGTCGTGCGGCTCGGCGGTGACCTCGCCGTGCGCCCGCCACGGCTGGGCGAGCAGGACGAGGGCGAGGCCGGCCAGGGCGAGGGCAGCGAGCATGATGACGGCCATGGGGGTCGCGGTGTCCTCACCGAAGAGGCCGACGAGCGGGGAGGCGGCGGCGCCGAACAGGAACTGGAGGCCGCCGATGAGCGCCGAGGCGGCGCCGGGCGCTTCCCGGCCGAGGTTTTGGCCGATGCTCATGGTAGCGGGGAAGATCAGCGCGACGCCGGACATGGCGACGAACAGGCAGATCCAGCTGACGGCGAGGCTCTGCCCGGTCAGGGCCGGGATCACGAGCAGGGCGGCAGCCCCGGTGCCGGAGACGGCGAGCCCGGTGATCAGGAGCGTGTTCAGGCGGACCCGGGCGGCGAGCCGCGCGAAGGTGACCCCGCCGATCAGCATGCCCACGGCGTTCGAGGCGAAGATCAGCGAGTAGACGGTGGGCGATACGCCGTGCACGTTCTGGAAGACGAAGCTGGAGCCGCTGATGTAGGCGAACAGCGCCGCCGAGGTGAAGCCGAGCACGAGCACGTACCCCATGAAGGCGCGGCGGGTGAGCATCGTGCCCATCGTGCGGAACGTCCCGGCGAGGCCGCCGCCGTGCCGCCGCTCGGGCGGCAGGGTCTCGGGCACCTTCCTGACCACGGCGATCAGCAGCAGCGCGCCGAGCACGGCGAGGACGACGAAGACGGCGCGCCAGGTCGACAGCGAGAGGACCGCGCCGCCGACGACGGGCGCGGCGATCGGCGCGATGCCGAGGATCTGCGAGAGCAGCGCGAAGTAGCGGGGCACGTCCGCGCCGCGGAAGCAGTCGGTGATCACCGCGCGGGCGAGCACCATGCCGGCGGCGCCCGCGAAGCCCTGGAGGAAGCGGGCCGCGGTGAGCAGTTCCACGTTCGGGGCGGCGGCGCACAGCAGGGAGAAGAGGACGAAGCCGCCCGCGCCGGAGAGCAGGAGCCTGCGGCGGCCCCAGCCGTCGCTGACCGGGCCGATGAGCAGCTGGCCCACCACCATGCCGATCAGGAACGCGGTGAGGGTGAGCTGTACGGCCGAACCGCTCGCGTGCAGCGCGGCGCCCATGGTGGGGAAGCCGGGCACGTACATGTCGGTGGCGAGCGGGGCGACGGCGGTGAGCGCACCGAGTACGGCGATCAGGGCGGAGACCTGCCCGGGGGAAACGGGCGGTGCGGCTTGGCGTATTGCCTCGTCGGAGGCGGGGGGACGGGAGAGCATGGCGAAAAAGATAACCGATGGTTTACTGGTTAACAAAGAGGTGGTTCGGTAAGCTCACCGCGACGAAGGAGTGCTGGTGCAGTCCCATCCCGACGGCGTACGCGATGCGTGGGTCAGCCACAATCCCGGGCTCGACGTCTCCGCCATGGAGGTCGTGGCCCTGGTCAAACAGGTGTCCGCGCTGTTCGACCGTGCCCTGGAACCGCTCTACGAGGGCGCCCCGCTCACCGCCCCCGAGGCGGACCTGCTCATTCCGCTGCGGTACGCCACCGAACCCGCCATCGCCCGCCGGCTGGCCGACGACATGGGGATGTCGCGGGCCGGGGTCAGCAAGACGCTGGCCAAGCTGGAGAAGCGCGGCCATATCGAGCGCACCCCGAACCCGGCCGACCGGCGGGCCGTGCTGGTGACCATCACGGAGTCCGGCAAGGCGGCGATCGACGCGATCTTCCCGCGCCAGGTGGGCGTCGAGTCCGAGCTGCTGGCCGGGCTCGGCGAGGACCGGGCCCGGGTCGCCGACGCGCTCGCCCTCCTCGCCCGGGTGCTGGAGGACGGGACGTCCCGCCGGGTGCGCGGTACCGGGCGCGACCTCGGGCTGGGGCTCGCCAACATCCGCCCGGCCGGTTCGCCGTAGGCCCTGTCGTCGCCGGGCGCCGGGTCAGCGTTCCTCGGTGAGCAGTTCGTCGAGTTCGTCGAAGAGCAGTTCGTCGTGGTCGACCTGCCCGGTCCGGTAGGCGGAGCGCGCGACCAGGTGCGCCGCCACCGGTCCGGTCATCAGCTGGAAGAAGCCGATCAGCGCGAGCGTGGCGAGGTCCATGCCGCTGCGCAGCCGCAGCGCGACCCCGGCCAGCACGATCAGCATGCCCAGGGCCTGCGGTTTGGTCGCGGCATGGCTGCGGGAGAGGACGTCCGGCAGCTTCAGCATGCCGATGACACCGAGCAGGCAGATGGCGGCGCCGATCAGCACCAGGGCGGCACCCGCCGTGTCGAGGATCTGGAGCCAGACGCTCATGGCCCCTCCTCCTCGCCGTGCCGGGCCCGCTCCCCGTGCAGGTGACCCGGCGGCCGGTCGCGTACGGCGATGAAGCGCGCGATGCCGACCGAGCCGGTGAAGCCGAGGAAGGCCAGCACCAGCATGATCGGGAAGTAGAACGGCTCGCGCGCGAAGGCGGACTTGGCGCCGAGCCCGGCGATGATGAGCGCGGCGCAGACGTCCAGTGCGATGGCCCGGTCCAGCATCGAGGGGCCCCGCCAGATGCGCGCCAGCAGGACCGCGCCCGCGACGACGGTCACGACGACGGCCGCGACGAGCAGGACCCGGTCCACGGTCTCCGGTGCGCTCATGTGCCCTCCTCCTGGTCTCCCGGCCGCTCGCCGGTGCGCGGCCGGTCCGGGGGTGGTGCGGCGACCCGCTCGATCTCGTCGCGGGTGCCGAAGGCCCGTACCATCAGCTCCTCCATGCGCCAGACGGACCGCCTGGCCGCCGCCAGCTCGGTGGGCCGGCCGTCCAGGATGTGCACGAAGACGGTGGCGGTGGCGCGGCGCACCTCGACGACCGAGCTGTCGGGCACGTTGGACACCCCGACGGCGACGGCGGTGAGCATCAGGTCCGAGCGGCAGCGCAGCGGTACGGCGATGACGGCCCCCCGGCGCGGGTGGCGGCCGTGGATCTGCCGGGTCACCTTCACGCCGGAGGTGTACATGTCGTAGAGCAGATAGCCGGCCAGCCGCAGGATGCCCCAGGGGTGCAGCCGCAGCCCGAGGTCGACCTTGGGCAGCGGGAACGCCAGGCAGACGGCCACCGCGACCACGGCTCCGGTCAGCAGGTTGGCCCAGTTGAGGCTGGACCAGAGCATCACCCAGATGACGGTGAGCCAGGCGATGAGCGGGAGGTCGAGCACGCGGCGGCGGCCGAACGCGGCGCTGAAGGGCGGCAGGTCCTTGTTCCGGAAGGAGAAGGTGACGAGGCGTCTCATCGGCCGAGCACCTCCTCGATGTAGGGGGTACGGGCGAGGAGTTCGGCGGCCGAGCGGTCGGTGTACGAGGTCAGCGGTCCGGCGAACACGGTGAAGGCGAGACCGAGGGCGACCGCGGCGGCGGTGGCCCAGGTCATCGGGCGGGGCAGCACGCTGGTGGTGGTGACGGCGTGGCCGTGGAGGGTGGCGGCGACCGCGAGGCCGGCCGGCTGGTGGCGCAGGCGTACGCCCTCGTCGCCGGTGCCGGGCATCCGGTCGGGGCCCTCGTCGCCGTCGTCGTCGCTGTCGTCGTCGTCCGACTCCAGGACCGTGCCGGCGGCGGCCTGCCCCGGGGGTGCGGCCCGCCAGAAGGCCAGGTTCCAGACCTTGGCCATGACGTACAGCGTGAGCAGGCTGGTGGCCGTGGCGCCGATGACGAGGGTCCAGGCCCAGACCCCGCCGTCGGCGACGCCCGCGCGCATGAGGCCGAGCTTGCCGATGAAGCCGGAGAGCGGCGGGATGCCGGCCAGGTTCATCGCGGGGACGAAGAAGAGGACGGCGAGCGCGGGGGCCGCGCGGGCGATGCCGCCGAGCCGGGTCAGTTCGGTGGTGCCGCCCCGGCGTTCGATCAGCCCGGCGACCAGGAACAGCGTCGTCTGGACGGTGATGTGGTGGACGACGTAGACGATCGCCCCGCCGTACGCCTGCCGGGTGGCGAGGCCGATCCCGAAGATCATGTAGCCGATGTGGCTGATGAGGGTGAAGGAGAGCAGCCGCTTGAGGTCGGTCTGCGCGACGGCCCCCAGGATGCCGACGGTCATCGAGGCGAGCGCGGCCGCCATCAGCAGGTCTCCGAGCCGGTTGCCGGGGAAGAGCAGCGTCTCGGTGCGGAGCATGCAGTAGACGCCGACCTTGGTGAGCAGCCCGGCGAAGACGGCGGTGACGGGGGCGGGCGCGGTGGGGTAGGAGTCGGGGAGCCAGGCGGCGAGCGGGAAGACGGCGGCCTTGATGGCGAAGACCGTCAGCAGCATGGCCTGGATCAGCGTCTGGACGCCCTGCGGGATGTCCGCGAGGCGCCCGGCGAGCTGGGCGAAGTTGGCGGTGCCGGTCGCCGCGTACGTCATGGCGATGGCGGTGAGGAAGAGCATCGAGGAGAACAGCGAGATGATCACGTAGGTCGAGCCCGCCCGGATGCGGGGGCCGGTGCCGCCGAGGGTCAGCAGGACGAAGCTGGCGACGAGCATGATCTCGAAGCCGACGTAGAGGTTGACCAGGTCGCCGGCGAGGAAGGTGCAGGAGACCCCGGCGACCAGGATCAGGTAGGCGGGGTGGAAGACCGCGACGGGCGTCTCCTCGTCGCGGTCGGCCATGCCCTGGCCCAGGGAGTAGACGAGGACGCACAGGGTGACGGCCGAGGAGATCGTCAGCATGAGGCCGGAGAGCCGGTCGGCGACCAGGGTGATGCCGAGCGGCGGCGCGAAGTCGCCGAGGTGGACGGAGAGCGGGCCCTCGGTGTCGGCGGCGATCATCAGGGTGACCGAGAGCCCGAGGACGGCGGTGAGCACGGCGACGCTGATGAAGCGCTGGAACCGCTTGAGCCGGGTGCCGAAGGCGAGGCTCAGCCCGGTGGCGCAGAGCGGGAGCAGCACCGGCAGCGGGACGATCGCGTTCATCCGGTGCCTCCTGGGTTCGGGTCGCGGGGGCCGTCGTCGCCGGGGCCGTCGTCGCGGGGGCCCGGGCCGGGGTCGGTGGCGTCGTCGGGGCCCGGGCCGGGGTCGGTGGCGTCGTCAGGGCCCGGGCCGGGGTCGGTGGCGTCGCCGGGGCCCGGTCCGGGGTCGGTGGCGTCGCCGGGGCCCGGTCCGGGGTCGGTGGCGGTGGTGGCGGTGGTGGCGTCGTTGGCGGTGGTGGCGTCGTTGGTGTCCGTGTCGGTGGCATCGTCCGTGTCGGTGGCGTCGGTGGTGTCCGCCGCCGCGTAGTCCTCCGGGTCCGCGCCGAGGACGTCGTGCCACAGGTCGCCGGTGGCGTCGCGGCCCCTGGCCTGGAGGGCGCGGTCGGCGCGCAGCCGGGCCCGCAGCCGGCGGCGGTCCTCGCGGTAGCGGCGGCGGGCCTCGGCCGTGCGGTCGCCGTCGGCCCGGAAGCGTTCGCGCAGTTCGTCGCGCTCCCCCAGCACCTCGGCGCGCAGCACGATGCGCCGGTCCTCCAGGTCGTCGTGGACCTCGTCGGTGCCGGTCAGCTGGTGGGCGCGGTAGGCCATGGCGAGGAGGAAGGCGGTGGTGGCGAGGGTGATGACGATCGCGGTGAGGGCGATGGCCTGGGGCAGGGGGTCGGTGACCCGGCCGAGATCGACGCCGTACAGCAGCGGCTCGCGGCCGGCCGACCCGGTGGCGGACAGGATGAGCAGGTTGATGCCGTTGCCCGCGATGACCGCGCCCAGCAGGATGCG
Organism: Streptomyces sp. A0958; assembly: GCF_004795035.1. GTDB lineage: Bacteria > Actinomycetota > Actinomycetes > Streptomycetales > Streptomycetaceae > Streptomyces. Next base: position 34,324 of record NZ_SSBK01000023.1, on the reverse strand, counting down.
GGTGAGGGGCCGGGTGAGCATGAGAATGCCGCCGACCGCGCACAGGACCGCGGCGGTGGCGAGGAGCGAGGCGCTGACGGTCATGGGGTGGCCTCCCCGGTGTCGTGCTCCGGTCCGGGCGTCCGGCCCGCCGCCTTCTCGGCGGCTGCCCGCTCGATCTGGCGGTCGATCTTCGCGCCGAGGGCCCGCACGATGTCGAGGACGACGCCCAGGACCAGCAGGTAGACACCGCAGTCGAAGATCACCGGCGTACCGAACTCGTAGTCGCCGATCAGCGGCAGACGGCCGTGGTACGTCCAGGCGTGCAGGACCGTTCCGTCAAAGAGGCCGAGCAGGGCCACCCCGGTGGAGAGGAAGAGGCCGAGGCCGGTGAACAGGCCGGGTTGCAGGGGCGCGGCCTCGGCGAGTTCGAAGCGGCCGCCGGCCAGGTACCGGGTGATCAGGGCGAGGCCCGCGACCAGGCCGCCGACGAAGCCGCCGCCCGGCATGTTCTCGGCGCAGAACAGCAGGTACACCGAGAGCACCAGGACCGGGTGGAACAGCAGCCGCGTCACCACCTCGAAGACGACGGACCGGTGCTCGGGCGCGAGGGTGCCGCCGGCCGCCAGCCAGCCGCGCTCGGGCGCCCCCTCGTCGCCCCGGGGCACGCCGGTCAGCGGGGCGGCGGTCACCGACCAGGCGGTGTGCCCCCGTACCTCCGGGGGCGCCACCGTTCCCTCGGCGCGGCGGTGCAGGTAGATGAGGCTGGTCACGCCGACCGCGGCGGCGGCGAGGACGGCGGACTCCCCCATCGTGTCCCAGGCGCGCAGGTCGACCAGGATCGTGGCGACCACGTCCTTGAGGCCGTGGTGCGCGGTCTCCTCGACCATGGCGGCGCCCGCCGGGGGCGCGGTGCGCGCGGCGGCGGCGACCCACACCACCACGCTCACGGTCGCGGCGGCGGCCAGGGCGACCGGGATGCGGGTGGCCCGCCGCCAGCTGCTCACCGACTCCTGGAAGTGCACCGGCATCCGCCGTAGCACCAGTACGAACACGATCATGGACACGGTTTCCACGCAGAACTGGGTGAGCGCCAGGTCCGGGCCGCCCTGGACGACGAACAGCAGCGCGGTCCCGTATCCGGTGAGTCCGGCCAGCACCACGGCCTTCATGCGCCGCCTGACGGTCAGGCAGAGCAGGGCCGCCGCGCAGGTCAGCGCGGCGACGACGCCCTGTAGCGGTACGTCCCAGAGCCGGGGCGGGGCCGCCCCGTGCCAGGGCCGGTCGGCGATGAGCACGGCGAGCTGTCCGGCGAGCATCACCAGCAGGGTGGTGGCGAGGTACACGGAGAGCGAGCCGCGCTGGACGAAGCCGGTGACCTGGAGGGAGAGGCGTTCCAGGCCCAGCAGCACATGCCCGAAGACGCTGTCGGCGGTGGGCCAGGCGATGCGCCGGGAGAGCCGGGTGACCGTGTCGCGTGCGGCGAAGAGGACCGCGCCGCCCGCCGTGGCGACGGCCGAGAGCAGCAGGGCGGTGCCCCAGCCGTGCCAGAGCGCGAGGTGGTAGGGGTGGGCGGAGGCGGGGAAGGCGTCGGCGTAGGCGCTCAGCAGCCGGTCGGTCCATCCGACCCCGGGCCCCAGTACCAGCGCGCACAGGGCGAGCACGGCGGGCGGGGCGAGGAAGGCCGGGCCGACCCGGTGGACCGGGGTGTCGGGCACCCCCGGCTTGCGCAGGAAACCGCCCCAGAGGAACCGGACGGTGTACGCGACGGTCAGCATCGACCCCACCACCGCGACGCCGAGCGCCCAGCGGTCCGCCGCGTCGCCGTGCAGCAGCGCCTCGAACGCCGCCTCCTTCGCCGCGAAGCCGAGCAGCGGGGGCAGCGCGGCCATGGAGGCGGCGGCGAGCACGGCGACGGCGCAGACATGGGGCAGCGCGCGTCCGACACCGGAGAGTCTGCGCAGGTCACGGGTGCCGGCCGCGTGGTCGACGATGCCGGTGACGAGGAAGAGCGGGGCCTTGAACAGGGCGTGCCCGAGGATCATGGCGGCGGCGGCCAGCGCCAGGTCGCGGTTGCCGATGCCGGCCAGCAGGGTGAGGAAGCCGAGCTGGCTGACGGTTCCGTAGGCGAGGACGATCTTCAGGTCGTTCAGCCGCAGCGCCCGCCAGCCGCCCAGGAGCATCGTCGCGGCGCCGAGGACCATCACGACGGGCCGCCAGGCGGGGACGTCCGCGAAGCCGGGGGCGAGCCGGGCGACCAGGTAGACGCCGGCCTTGACCATGGCGGCGGCGTGCAGGTAGGCGCTGACGGGGGTGGGTGCGGCCATGGCGTTGGGGAGCCAGAGGCTGAACGGCCAGACCGCCGACTTGGACAGGGCCCCGCACAGGATGAGCAGGACGGCGGCCTCGACGGCGGCGCCGGCCGGGGGCGGGTCGGTGAGGATCGCGGAGATGCGGTAGGTCCCGGCCTCCTGACCGAAAATCAGGAAGCCGATCAGCATGGCGAGTCCGCCGAGCGTGGTGACGGTCAGCGCCTGGAGGGCGGAGCGGCGGCTGTGCCGCTGCTCGCTGTCGTACCCGATGAGGAGGTACGAGAAGACCGTGGTCAGCTCCCAGAAGACGTAGAGCGAGATCAGGTCGTCGCTGAGGACGAGGGCGAGCATGGCCCCGGCGAAGGCGAGCAGGTTCCCGGCGAATCCGGCCAGCCGGGGGGTGTCGTCGCTGAAGTAGGAGGCGCAGTACAGCAGGACGAGCGTGCCGACGCCGGCCGCGAGCAGCACCATCAGTTCGGCGAGGGCGTCCAGGCGCAGGTCCACGGAGACGCCGTAGTCGGGCATCCACGCCCACGACCAGGTGACCGAGGCGCCGGACGCGGCCGTGTCCCACTGCGCGAGGGCCCAGCAGGTGGTGGCGGCGGGCGGCAGCGCGAGGACGATGAAGGCGCGCGCGCCCAGCCATCGCACCAGCGGGCGCGCGCAGGCCGCGAGGACGAAGTGGCAGACGATGAGTGCGGTCATGCGGCAGGAGGGTGGGGCGCGGCGGCGGGTGGGGTGACACAGAAGGTCACATAACGGGCAAAGGGCACTGAATACAGATATCTCCCCGGCCCCGCCTCACCCGTACGGCGCGCCGCGTCCAGGGCGGTCGACCGGATCAGCCTTTGTCGCCGGTGCGGTGGTGCCGCGGGGCGCCACCCCGGCCTCGGTGGCGGCCGCGCGGTCCGTCGCCGGGCGGTTCCGCGCGTTCATGGTGATCGTGTGCTTGATCGGTAGCGTAGATGTGAGCCCACTTCCTCTTCTTTTTTGCATTGTGACTACTATCTATCCGACCTAGTTCTCAACGGATTTGACCGGTCGTGAGACTGGCATCATCGTCAAGGAGCATGCCCTGCGCACGCGCGCGTCACGGCGGAGCAGCTCGACCACAATGTCGCTGCGGACGGCCCTGCTCGTACTGGCCATCGTCCCCGGTACAGCCCTGACCGCCCTCTGGGCCGTCACCAGTGGTCAGACTCTGCTCGACTTCCAGAAGCAGGCGGCTCAGGGGCAGTTGGCCCAGAAGGCCGGCCAGCCGTCCAACATCGTGTACTACAACCTCCAGGAGGAGCGGCGGCTCAGCGCCGAGGCGCTGGCCCGCGGTGGGGGTGTCACCGACGCACTGCGCAAGCAGCGCAAGCTGACCGACGAAGCGATCGCCGACTTCCAGTCCCTCTCCGACACCGACACCGACGACGCCCCCGGCGAGGTACGGGACGCGGTCGGCGAGGCCCGTGCGGCGATCACCCAACTCCCGGCCCAGCGCACGCTCGTCGACGAGGGCGGCAACGACCAGCAGAAGGCCGTGTACCGCTACTACACGGACCTGATCGCCGTCGACCTGAAGCTCTTCACCGCTCTCAGCCACGTGGACAACGGCCGGATCACCACGATCTCTCAGCCGCTGGTCGACCTCTTCTGGGCCAAGGAGATGACCTCACGCTCGGACGCCCTGCTCGCGCGCGGCTGGGCCAGGGGCAAGCTGAGCACCGAGGATCTCCAGGAGTTCCGGCAGGCCGTCTCCGGCCAGTCCTTCCAGTACGCCACCAAGGTCGTCCCCTACCTCCCTGCGGACGAGAAGGCCGTGTGGAAGGAGATCTCGAACAGTTCCGCCTGGAAGACCAAGACCCAGGTGGAGGCCCGGGTGCTGCGGCCGGCCGATCCGGACGCGGCCGGCTTCGTCGACCTCGGCGCGAAGGAGGCGGACTGGCGCGGCGCGATGGACGAGGTCACGCCTCAGCTGGTGAAGCTGATGGAGGCCCGCACCGACGTGGTGGTCGATGAGGGCAAGGGCAGTGTCGTCTCCCTGCTGATCAAGGTCGTCCTGACCACGGTCGTCGGCCTCGCCGCCGTCGTCGCGGTCATCTGGTTCACCTGGCGCCTCTCCCGCAATCTGCGCCGCCGGATCAGTCGGCTGCAGGAACGGGCCGAGGAGCTGGAGAGGGCGCTGCCCGACGTCGTCGAGCGGCTCGGCAGGGGCGAGCGCATCGATGTCGAGGCCGAGGCCCGTGCCGTCGGACACGGCGGCGAGGACGGTACGGCGGACGAGCTGGCCCAGCTCGGCAACGCGCTCGACCTGGCCCGCGCAAGTGCCCTGCGGGCGGCCGTCGAACAGGCCGACCAGCACCGCGGCTTCGAGCGGCTGCTGCAGCGCATCGCACGACGCACCCAGCAACTGATCGGCCAGCAGCTGAAGAAGCTGGACGAGCTGGAGCGCAAGCACGAGGACCCCGAGGTGCTGGACGGCCTCTTCGACCTCGACCACCTCACCGCCCGGCTCCGGCGCTACGAGGAGAACCTCGTGATCCTCGCGGGCGGCTCCCCGCACCGGCGTTGGCGCAAGCCCGTACCGCTGCTGGACGTCATGCGGTCCGCCCAGGGCGAGGTGCTGGACTACCGGCGCGTCGTGCTGGACCTGGACGGCTCGCCGTGGCTCGCCGAGCGGGCCGTCGGGCCGGTCTCGCACGTGCTCGCGGAGCTGATCGAGAACGCCCTCACCTTCTCCGGACCGCCCAGCCCCGTCGAGGTCAGGGCGGCCCGGGTGAGCCGGGGTCTGGCCATCGAGGTCGAGGACCGCGGGCTCGGCATGGAGGAGGACCAGCTCGCCGCGGCCAACGAGCTGATGAGCCGGCCGCCCCGGATGGACGTGCTCGCGCACGCCGACGACATCCGGCTGGGGCTGTACGTGATCGCACGCCTCGCCGACCAGCACGGGCTGCGGGTGGAGTTCCGCCAATCGGCCTTCGGCGGCACCCGGGTCGTCGTGCTCGTCCCCGACGCGCTCACCGTCCCCGGCCCGCACTCCGGTCCGGTGGCCGTCCCGTCCCTCGGCGCCGAGGACACCGCGCCGGCCCCCGCCCCACTCCGCGACACCGACGCGCTGCCCAGCCGGGGGCGCGGCCAGGCCCTCGCCGGGGTCACGGCCCTGCACGCTTCGGGCCCGCCGTTCGAGACCGCCGGCCCGCCCGGCCCGGTGCCAGTGGCCCAGGAGCCCTTCCGCGACCGGGAGGAGCAGGCACCTCCGGCCCCCGCCGGTCATCCGTTCGGCGACCTGGAACACCCTGACACGCCCTATGACGGCGCGTACGACCACACCACGGCCGATTCCCCGTACGACGGCACGGACGGCCACGCGTACGGTCACCGGGACGACACCGCGTACGGCGGCGCTCCCCAGGACACGTACGCGGACGCCGGGCAGCCGTACATGACGGCCGAGGGCCAGTACCCCGTGCCGCACCAGCCGTATCCCGCGCCCGATGAGCCGTACGAGGCTGTGCGGCAGCCCCACCCGGGCACGTACGCGACGGGCGGCGCGCTGGACGCGGCCGGCTTCCCGCTCCCCTGGTCCCGGCAGCCGGAGCCGGTCGCCGAACACCCCGGCCCGCCACAGGCCGGACCCGACCGCCCGGCTCCCCCCGCGGCGGGCACCGCCGGTGCGGGAAGCGGGCCGGGGCGTTCCGGCCCGCCGGCGACGCCCGCCGGGGAGCCCCCGTTGCCGCGCCGGGTGCGCCAGGCCAGCCTCGCGGACGAACTGCGGATCGACCCTGCCTCCCCGTCCGCTGCGACCCGGCCGTCGAGCCGGTCCGAGAACCCGCCGCCCCGGGCGACCCCCCGCCGCGCCGGTGCCGCCATCGGGGCCTTCCAGCGCCGGTCCCGCGCGGCCCGCGCGACCGACGAACCGCCGACGCAGCCAGCTCCTTCCGCCCACCTCTTCACGAGAGAAGAACGGACATGACACGCACAACCGCCACTCGCCAGGACCTCGACTGGCTGCTCGACGGCCTGGTGGACTCGGTGGCCGAGACCCGGAACGCCGTGCTGCTCTCCGACGACGGGCTGGTGGTGAGCCACTCGCGCAGCGTCGAGCGGGCCGACGCCGAGCGGCTGGCCGCGATCTGCACCGGCCAGCAGAGCCTGGCCCGCGGTGTGGGCCAGCTCTTCGACGGCGGCGGCGTGCACCAGGTGATCGTCGAACTGGCGGATCTGTGGCTCTTCATCATCTCGGCGGGCCAAGGCACGCACCTGGCCGTCGTCGCCTCGCAGGAGGTGGACGCCGAGATCATGTCGCTCGCCATGCACAACCTCGTCCTGCAGGTCGGCCAGAAGCTCAGTACCCCGGCGCGGAGCGACTTCGACGCCTTCGGCGTCGGGGACAGGCCGCGGACGTGACCCCGGATTGGCTGCGCGGGGAGAACGGGTTCGACGACGAGGAGGACGCGGCGGGCACGATGGTGCGCCCGTACACGATCACCAGTGGCCGTACCGCCCCCGGGCGGGACGATCTCACCCTCATCACCGTGCTGACGACCGCGCACGATCCGCGGGACGACCACGGCGCGGCGGTCCGTCCGGGCCGGCTCCAGCCGGAGCACTGGTCGATCCTGGAGCGCTGCCGGCGTCCCGCGGCGGTCGCCGAGGTCTCCGCGGAGCTCGACCTGCCGGTCTCGGTGACCAAGATCCTTCTGGCGGACCTGGTCGCCACCGGCCTCCTGATCGCCCGGGCCCCGCTGTCGGTGGCCCGGGCGTCCGGCGGCGCCGACATGAGCGTACTGGCCGCTGTTCGCGACGGACTCCGGAGACTCTGAGCCAAAATGACCACCAGTCAGGCGGCGCCCACCGCCGTGAAGATCCTGATCGCCGGCGGCTTCGGCGTCGGCAAGACCACCCTCGTGGGGGCCGTCAGCGAGGTCGCTCCCCTGCGCACCGAGGAATACCTCACCAAGGCCAGCGTCGGCGTCGACGACCTGGCCGGCGTCGGACAGAAGGACACGACCACCGTGGCCCTGGACTTCGGCCGGATCACGGTCAGTCCCGAGCTCGTCGTCTACCTGTTCGGCACCCCGGGCCAGGAGCGCTTCTGGTTCATGTGGAACGACCTGGTCAACGGAGCCCTCGGCGGTGTCGTGATCGCCGACACCCGGCGGCTGGAGACCAGCTTCGCCTCGATCGACTTCTTCGAGAGCCGGGACATCCCGTTCGTCGTCGCGATCAACTGCTTCCACGGCCACAACACCCGCACCCCGGAAGAGATCAGGGCCGCTCTCGACCTCGACCCGCACGTCCCGCTGCTGGTCGGTGACGTACGCGAGCGGCCGTTCGGCCGTGACGTGCTGCTGGCCCTCGTGGACCACCTGATGAGCCTGCCCGTGGCAGCCGGCTGAACCCCCGCCCCGTCCTACCCTGCCTCCTACTTCTCGCTCTGGAGAGATCCGACATGGCAACACCCCTGCGCGTCCTGATCCACGGCGGCGGCATCGGCGGGCTGACGCTCGCCACCGCTCTGGCCCGGCACGGCCACACCGTCGAGGTCGCCGAACTCCGCGACGAGCTCGACGCCCTGGGCGTGGGCATCATCCAGCCGTCCAACGCCCTGCACGTCATGCGCGAGATCGGGGTGCTCGACGACTGCCTCAAGGCGGGCTTCGAGTGGGAGGTCCTGACCATAGCCGACCCGGCCGGCAACACTCTGGCCGAGATACCGCAGCCCCGCATGGGCGATGCCCCGTCCAACAACGGCATCCCCCGCCCGGCGCTCGCCCAGGTGCTGGGCGCCGCGGCCACCTCGGCCGGCGCCACGATCCGTTTCGGCACGACCATCACCGAACTCAGCGACGACGGCGAGGGCGTGGACGTCGTCCTGTCCGACGGTTCGGCCGGCCGCTGGGATCTCGTCGTCGGCTTCGACGGCATCGGCTCTCCGCTGCGCACCCGGCTGTACGGGGACCGCTACGTCCCCGAGTACACGGGCTTCGCCAACTGGCGCGTCACCATGCCCCGCCAGGAGCAGGTGCGGGGCGTCGTGATGGGCACCGCGGGCCAGGCCGCCAAGGCGCTGCTCACCCCGATCACGGACGAGCTGATGTATCTGGGCGCGGTGTTCGCCGAGTCCGAGGACTTCCGGCCGGACGCGGAGAAGGCCCACGAACAGCTGAAGGAACGGCTCGCGATGTTCTCCGGTCCGGTCGCCGAGGCGCTCGCCGCGGTCACCGGTCCGGAAGCGGTGGTGTACTCGCGGATCTCCCAGGTGACCGTCGAGGAGCCGTGGCACGTCGGCCGGGTGGTGCTGGCCGGTGACGCCGCGCACGCGAGCACCCCCCACATCGCTCAGGGTGCGGCGATGGCCGTGGAGGACGCGCTGGTGCTCGCCGAGTCCCTGGAAGCCGACGCGGATGTCGCGGCCGCCCTCGACACCTGGGAGGCCCGGCGCCGTCCCCGCGCCATGTGGGTGCAGGCCATGTCGCGTGCCGTGCTCAAGCAGGAGACGGGCGGGGAGACGACGCCCGAGGAGGACGAGCTGCTGAAGGTCGGCATCCCGGGCGCGGCCCACGTGCTGGTGCAGCCGTACTGACCCGCTGATCCATGTTCGGCGGACCGGCGCCTCCGGCTGCCGCACGCCCCGGCCGGGCCCGGACTTCCGGGCCCGGCCGGGGCTTCTTCGCAGGAACACGAGCAGACTCCCGGTGGCGGTGACCGCGTGCGAGAAGCCGGTGGCGGGCTGCCGCCTCGTGAACGCGGGAGGCCGAGCGCGAAGGCGCCGACGGCTGGACGCCGAGGTCGGCGCGTTGAGCTTCTCGGTGCCTGCCGGGTCAGTGACGAACGTCCCCTTCGTACCGGCCCACAGCCTCTTGTCCGCGTCGCGCTGCTTCGTAAGGTTGAGTCAAGAAGTCTTGAGCACGGAAACGTCTGAGCCCAGGACACCATCCGCGCTCACCCGATCGGACCCCCCGTGCCCCCCGACGGTCCTCCGCCCCCCTTCTGGCGCATCACCCTGCCGCACTCCACGGCCGCCGTGCCGATCGCCCGCGCGCTGATCCGTACGGTCCTGGCGGACATCGACGCCCCCGCCGACAGCGACACCGCCGAGCTGCTGACCGCCGAACTGGTCGCCAACGCCGTGGAGCACACGCCCGGTGACGAGCCCATAGAGCTGGTGGTGGAGCTGCTGGCGAGCGGTTGCCAGGTGGAGGTGCACGACGGCGATCCGGCCCCGCCCGGGGATCTGTCCCGGCCGGAGCCGGGCTGCGTACCGGACCCGTGGCAGGAACACGGCCGGGGGCTGCTGCTGATCCGTACCCTCAGCTCGTCCTGCGGCCACCGCACGACGGAGCGCGGCAAGGCGGTCTGGTTCACCCTGCCGCCGAAGTGAGCCGGGCCCGGACCAGGCCCTATGAGCCGGGCGCCAGCCTGGAGCGGCTGCGCCCGTAGCCGGCGTACACGAGGGCCCCGACGGCGAGGAACACGGCGAACTGCACCCAGGTCGTCCAGCCGGTGCCGTACATCAGATAGACGCAGAAGCCGACGCCCAGGAGCGGGCTGACCGGGTAGAGCGGGACGCGGAAGGAGCCCTTCACCTCCGGGTTGCGGCGGCGCAGCACGATCACGGCGGTGTTGACGGCGACCATGGTGGCGAGTGTGCCGATGGTGGTCAGGTTCACCACCATGCCGAGCGAGGAGAAGGCCGCGGGGACGGCGAAGACGACGGCGACGATCCAGGTGTTGGCGACCGGGGTCGAGGTGCGGGGCGAAACCCGCTCGAAGACCCTCGGCACGAGGCCGTCGCGGGACATCGACATCAGGATGCGGGTCTGCCCGTACATCACCGCGAGGACGACCGAGGCGATGGCGACGACCGCGCCGAACGCGATGACACCGCCGCCGACGGACGAGCCGGTGACCTGGTCGACGATCAGCGAGAGAGCCGCCGGTTTGTCGGAGACGGCGTCCGGGCCGAGCGCGCCGAGCGCGGCGAGGGCGACCGCGCAGTAGAGCAGGGTGACCAGGCCGATGCAGATCATGATCGCGAGGGGGATGTTGCGGCGCGGGTTCTTGACCTCCTCGCCGGCGGTGGTGATCGCGTCGAAGCCGATGTACGAGAAGAACGCCAGGGACGCGCCCGCCGTGACGCCGCCCGCGCCCTGGGCGGCGAACGGGGTGAGGTGGCCGCGCTCGAACGCGGTGAAGGCGATGACGCAGAACAGGGCGAGGACCGTGAGCTTGAGGACGGCCATCGCGGCGGTGGCTCCGGCGCTCTCACGGACGCCGCGCACCAGCAGGGTGGCGGCCATCATGACCACGATCACGGCGGGCAGGTTGATCACGCCGCCGTCACTCGGTCCGGCGGAGAGCGCGGCGGGCAGCTGGTGCCCGAAGAGGCTGTCGAGGAGTTCGTTGACGTACTGGCTCCATCCCACCGCGACGGCGGAGACCGAGACCCCGTACTCCAGGAGCAGGCACCAGCCGACGAGGAAGGCCAGGCGCTCGCCGAGCGTGACGTAGGCGAAGGAGTACGAGCTGCCGGAGACGGGGATCGCGCTGCCCAGCTCGGCGAACGAGAACGCGGTGAAGACGCAGGTGACCGCCGCGAGGACGAAGGAGACCACGACGGCGGGACCGGCCTCGGCCACGCTGTCGGACAGGCCCACGAAGATGCCGGTCCCGACGACGGCGCCGATCCCGAAGCACACCAGCTGGAACAGGCCCATGGTGCGCCTGAGGCCGTGGCCCTCCAGGTCGGCGCCCGATTCGGCGATCAGCCGGTGGGGGTCCTTGACGCGGTGCGGCGGGCCGGGGAGGCGCAGGGGGCTCACGGCGGGGTCTCATCTCTGGCGGAACGCGTGGGGGGTGGTGCGGCTCGGGCGGTGGGGGCCGTCGCGCGCACGAAAAGGGGGTTCGAGCGTGCGAGCTCGAACCCCACCAATCGGAACCATCATAGGCACTCGCATGCATGTTCACCCAAATGGGTGCATGGGCATGCGGATGCCCGTGCGGGTCAGTCCTTGGCCATCGTCGCCACGAGGACGGCCTTGATCGTGTGCATACGGTTCTCCGCCTCGTCGAAGACGACGGAGTGCGCGGACTCGAACACCTCGTCGCTGACCTCCAGCTCGGTCAGCCCGTGGCGCTCGTGGATCTCGCGCCCCACCCCGGTGCCGAGGTCGTGGTACGCGGGCAGGCAGTGCATGAACTTCACTCCGGCGTTCCCGGTGGCCCGCAGGACGTCCATGGTGACGGCGTACGGCGCGAGGGCGGCGATGCGCGTGTCCCACACCTCCTTGGGCTCGCCCATCGAGACCCAGACGTCGGTGGCGACGAAGTCGGCGCCACGCACGCCCTCGGCCACGTCCTCGGTGAGCGTGACCCTCGCCCCGGACGTCTCGGCGAGCGCGCGGGCCCGCTCGATGACCGTCGCGGCGGGCCAGTAGGCCTCGGGCGCGACGATGCGCACGTCCATGCCGAGCAGGGCTCCGGTGATGAGGTAGGAGTTGCCCATGTTGAACCGGGCGTCGCCGAGGTAGGCGAAGGCGATCTCCTCCAGCGGCTTCGCGCTGTGCTCGGTCATCGTGAGGACGTCGGCGAGCATCTGGGTGGGGTGCCAGTCGTCGGTGAGCCCGTTGAAGACCGGCACCCCGGCGTACGCGGCCAGCTCCTCGACGACCGCCTGGCTGTCTCCCCGGTACTCGATCCCGTCGAACATCCGGCCGAGGACGCGCGCGGTGTCCTTGACCGACTCCTTGTGCCCCATCTGGGACCCGGAGGGGTCGAGGTACGTGGTGGAGGCGCCCTGGTCGGCGGCGGCGACCTCGAAGGCGCACCGGGTGCGGGTCGAGGTCTTCTCGAAGATCAGCGCGATGTTCCGGCCGCGCAGCCGCTGCGTCTCGGCCCCCGACTTCTTGGCGGCCTTGAGCTCGGCGGCCAGGTCGATCAGGCCGCGGAACTCCGCGGCCGTGAAGTCCAGCTCCTTGAGGAAGTGGCGGCCTGCGAGGTCTATGGCCATGGTGACTGCTCCTGGGTCGGGCGGGGGGACGCATACGGTAACCCTGGAACTCTATACGACGCAATGCATCGCTATACAGAGGCTGCCGGCGCTCGTCATACGGCGTCCCGCACCACCGGGCAGCTCATGCAGCGGGGCCCGCCCCGGCCCCGGCCCAGCTCGCTGCCGCGGATCTCGATGACCTCGATGCCCTCCTGGCGCAGGTACGTGTTGGTGGTGGCGTTGCGCTCGTAGGCGACGACGACGCCCGGTTCGACGGCCAGGACGTTGCAGCCGTCGTCCCACTGCTCCCGCTCCGCCGCGTGCACGTCCTGGGTGGCGGTGAGCACCCTGACCGAGTCGAGGCCGAGCGCGTGGGCGATGGCGGTGTGCATCTGCTCGGGCGGATGGTCGGTGACCTTGAGGTCGCGCGGGCCGTCGCCGGGCTCGATCGTGTACGAGCGGAGCATGCCCAGGCCCGCGTACTTGGTGAAGGTGTCGCCGTCGACCATGGTCATCACGGTGTCCAGGTGCATCAGGGCCCGGCTCTTGGGCATGTCGAGCGCCACGATGGTCCGGGCCGAGCCGGCGTCGAACAGGCCCCGGGCCAGCATCTCCACGGCCTGCGGTGTGGTGCGCTCGCTCATGCCGATGAGGACGGCGCCGTTGCCGATGACGAGGACGTCGCCGCCCTCGATGGTGGAGGGGTAGTCGTCCTGCCCCTGGGACCAGTGGTGGAAGGCGCCCGCCTCCGGGCCGGTGAACAGCGGGTGGTGGCGGTAGATCGCCTCGAAGTGGACGGTCTCGCGCTGCCGGGCCGGCCAGCGCATCGCGTTGATGGAGACCCCGTCGTAGATCCAGGCCGAGGTGTCCCGGGTGAAGAGGTGGTTGGGCAGCGGCCCGAGCAGGAAGTCGTCCAGATCCATGACGTGGAAACGCACCGAGGTCGGCTCCCGGTACCGCTCCAGGAACTCCCGCTTGGTCATGCCGCCGACCAGCGCCTCGCACAGTTCGGCGGCGGGCAACTCCTCGAAGGCGGCCCGCAGATGCTCGGTGGCGAGCGGGCCGTACTCCTTCTCCGCGAAGACCCGGTCGAGCACGAGCCGCCGGGCGACGGGGATCTCCAGCGACTCGCGGAGCAGGTCGCCGAAGAGGTGCACCTCCACTCCGCGGTCGCGCAGCACCTCCGCGAATCCGTCGTGCTCCTGCCGGGCCCGGCGCACCCAGAGCACGTCGTCGAAGAGCAGCGCGTCCTTGTTGGTCGGCGTGAGCCGTTTCAGTTCCAGATCGGGGCGGTGCACGATGACGCGGCGCAGCCGCCCGGCCTCGGAGTCGACATGGAATCCCATGCCCACATCCTCACCGCGCGGCGCGCCGTTCACCCGGCGAATCGCCAGCCTGTTCTTCCGTCGCTCGGAGCCGGGGGTCCACCGGCTCCGAACTCGGAGCCGGGGGTCCACCGGCTCCGAACTCAGAGCCGGGGGTCCACCGGCTCCGACTCCAGGGCCAGGACGGCGAAGACCGCCTCGTGGACCCGCCACAGCGGCTCCCCCTCGGCGAGCCGGTCCAGCGCCTCCAGGCCGAGGGCGTACTCGCGCAGGGCGAGCGAGCGCTTGTGGGCGAGGAAACGGCCCCGCAGCCTCTCCAGGTTCTCCGGGCGGGTGTACTCGGGACCGTAGATGATCCGCAGGTACTCCCGGCCGCGCACCTTGATGCCGGGCTGGACCAGCCGGTCCTTGCCGTCCCTGACGAGCGCGCCGAGCGGCTTGACGACCATGCCCTCGCCGCCCCGGCCGGTCATCTCCAGCCACCAGTCGACGCCCGCGCGGGCCGATGCCTCGTCGGCGGTGTCGACCACGAGCCGCCGGGTGACCTGGAGCAGGCCGCTGGGGTCGTGCTCCACCAGCCGGTCCAGCCAGGCCAGCTGCTCGTCGTGGGGTACGGAGGCCAGGGAGCGGCCCCGCACGGCGAGGATCTGGAACGGCGCCAGGCGCACGCCGTCCAGGCCCTCGGTGCTCCAGCAGTAGCGGCGGTAGGCGTCGGTGAACGCGGCCGCGTCCTCGGCCCGGTCCCGCTGCCGGTCCGCGAGCGCGCCCACGTCGATGCCGCGCGCGGCGGCTGCCGCGAGCGCCCCGGTGGCGGCGGGGAACACCGCGCCGGACGCGGCGCCGACCGCCGCGTACTGCGAGCGGAGCAGACCGCCCGCCTTCAGGGACCAGGGCATCAACTCGGCGTCGAGCAGCACCCAGTCGGTGCCCCACTCCTCCCAGAGCCCGGCGGCGGTGACGGCCGCGCGCAGCCGGCCGAGCACGGTCTCGGTGAGCGCGGAGTCGTCCAGGAACGGGCGTCCGGTGCGGGTGTACAGCGCGCCGGTCGGGCCGCTCCCGCCGAGGTCGCCGGTCCCGAAGCGCTCCCGGGCCGCGGCGGCGTCCTTGCAGACCAGGGCCACGGCGCGCGAGCCCATGTGCTTCTCCTGGCACACGACCCTCTCCACGCCGTCCGCCCGGTACTGGGCGAACGCCTCGGCCGGGTGCTCCAGGTAGCCGTCCTCCCGGGAGGTGGCGGTGGGCGCCATGGTCGGTGGGAGGTAGGCGAGCAGCCGGGGGTCGACCGCGAACCGGCTCATCACCTCCAGGGCGGCGGCCGCGTTCTCCTCGCGGACGGCGAGGCGGCCCATGTACCTGGTCTCCACGATGCGGCGGCCCCGTACGTCCTCCAGGTCCAGCGGCCGGCCCTCGCGCCCGCCGGGCGCCTCGGTGACCAGCGGCTTGACCGGCTCGTACCAGACCTGCTCGGCCGGTACGTCGACCAACTCGCGCTCCGGCCAGCGCAGCGCGGTCATCTTCCCGCCGAAGACGGCTCCGGTGTCCAGGCAGATGGTGTTGTTGATCCAGGAGGTGTTGGGGACCGGGGTGTGGCCGTAGACCACAGCGGCGCGGCCCCGGTAGTCCTCCGCCCACGGGTAGCGCACGGGCAGGCCGAACTCGTCGGTCTCGCCGGTGGTGTCGCCGTAGAGCGCGTGCGAGCGGACCCGGCCGGAGGTGCGTCCGTGGTACTTCTCGGGCAGGCCGGCGTGGCAGACGACGAGCCGGCCCCCGTCCAGCACGTAGTGGCTGACGAGTCCGTCGATGAACTCCTCGACCTGCCCCCGGAACCCGGGGTCCTCGGCGTCCACCCGCTCCAGCTGCTCGACGGTCTCGGCGAGGCCGTGGGTCAGCTGGACCTTGCGGCCCTTGAGGTAGCGGCCGAGCTTGTTCTCGTGGTTGCCGGGGACGCACAGCGCGTTGCCGTCCGCGACCATGGACATCACACGGCGTAGGACGCCGGGGCTGTCGGGGCCCCGGTCGACCAGGTCGCCGACGAAGACCGCCGTACGGCCCTCGGGGTGGGCACCGTCCACGTAGCCGAGGTTGCCGAGCAGGGTGTCCAGCTCGGAGCGGCAGCCGTGGATGTCGCCGATGATGTCGAAGGGGCCGGTGAGGTGGCGCAGGTCGTTGTAGCGGCGCTCCAGGACGACTTCAGCGTGCTCGGCCTCCTCCTCCGTGCGCAGGATGTGGACCTTGCGGAAGCCCTCGCGCTCCAGGCCACGCAGGGAACGGCGCAGCTCGCGGCGGTGGCGCTGGACGACGCGGCGGGGCATGTCGGCGCGGTCCGGGCGGGCGGCGTTGCGGGCCAGGCAGACCTCCTCGGGCAGGTCGAGGACGACCGCGATGGGCAGCACGTCGTACTCGCGGGCCAGCCGCACCAGCTCGCGCCGGCTCTCGGGCTGGACGTTGGTGGCGTCCACGACGGTCAGCCGGCCGGCGGCCAGGCGCTTGCCCGCGATGTAGTGCAGGACCTCGAAGGCTTCCTTGCTGGCGCCCTGGTCGTTCTCGTCGTCGGCGACCAGGCCGCGGCAGAAGTCCGAGGAGATGACCTCGGTCGGCTTGAAGTGGCGGCGCGCGAAGGTGGACTTGCCGGAGCCGCTGGCCCCGATGAGCACGACGAGGGAGAGGTCGGTCACTGGCAGGACGCGCGGGGCGCGCCCGGCGGACGCGGTGGGCTCGGTGGACGCGGTGGGGTCGGACGGCTCGGAGCGCTCGGTGAGCACGGTGGGCTCGGTGGACGCGGTGGGGGCAGCGGGGGCGGACGGCCCGGCGGGGCCGGTGGGCTGCGTGGGCTGCGTGGGCTGGGACGGCCCGGTGGGCTCGGTGGGCTCGGTGGGCTCGGTGGGCCTGTTGCGCTCGGTGGGCCCGTTGCGCTCGGACGGCCCGGTGGGGTCGCTGGTGTCGTGGGTCCTGGTCATGCGGCTTTCGCCTCCTTCTCGGTCTCGTCGGTCCTGGTCATCGTGAACACGGCCATCTGGGTGGGCGGGCCCACCTCGGGGTCGTCGGGGCCCACGGGTACGAACTCCACGTCGTACCCGTGCCTGCCGGCCACTTCGCCCGCCCAGTCCCGGAATTCGGCCCGGGTCCACTCGAAGCGGTGGTCGCCGTGGCGGGCGTGCCCGGCCGGAAGGGTCTCCCAGCGGACGTTGTACTCGACGTTCGGCGTGGTCACGAGCACGGTGCGGGGGCGCGCCGAGCCGAACACGGCGAACTCCAGGGCGGGCAGCCGCGCCAGGTCGACGTGCTCGATCACCTCGCTCAGCACCGCCGCGTCGTACCCCTTGAGCCGCTTGTCCGTGTAGGTGAGCGAACCCTGCCGGAGCGTCACCCGGGCGGCCTGCCGCTCCCCCATCCGGTCCAGCTTCAGCCGGCGCGAGGCGATGGTCAGGGCACGCATCGAGACGTCCACGCCGACGATCTCCGTGAAACGCGTGTCCTTCAGCAGCGCCTGCACCAACTGCCCCTGCCCGCACCCGAGGTCCAGCACCCGGCCCGCCCCGGCCGCGGTGAGCGCCGCCAGGATCGCGTCCCGCCGCTGCACGGCGAGCGGCACCGGCCGGTCCTCGGTGTCGGCGCTCTCGTCGACGGCGTTGTCGATGCTCTCGACGTCGAGGTCGTCCGACTCCGCGAGCCGCACCAGCTCCAGCCGCTGCATCGCCTGCCGGGTCAGTCCCCAGCGCCGCGACAGGTACCGGCTGGTGATGAGCTTGTGCTCGGGGTGCTCGGCGAGCCAGCCCTCACCGGCCCGCAGCAGCTTGTCCACCTCGTCCGGCGCCACCCAGTAGTGCTTGGCGTCGTCGAGCACCGGCAGCAGCACGTACAGCTGGCGCAGCGCGTCCGCGAGCCGCACCTCGCCCTCCAGCACCAACCGTACGTACCGCGAGTCGCCCCACTCCGGGAACTCCTCGTCCAGCGGCACGGCCACCGCCTCCACCCGCGACCAGCCGAGCGGCCCGAAGAGCTTCCGCACCAGCTCGGCACCACCACGGGCCGGCAGGGCGGGCGCCTCGATCCGCAGCTCCATCGGGGCCGCGGCCCGCTCGGGCATCGCCTTGCAGGCACCGCTCAGCGCGGACTTGAAGACGGTGCTCATCGCGACGGACAGCAGCGACGAGGCCGCGTAGGGGCGGTCGTTCACGTACTGGGCGAGCGCCGCGTCGGGGGCACCGCCCCGGCCCTTGCCCTTGCCCCGCCGCACCAGGGCGACGGCATCCACCTCCAGGAGCAGCGCCGCTGTGCACCGCTCCTCGGACGCCTCGGGGTAGAAGACGTGCGCGGTGCCGTGGGAGGTGGAGAACGTCTGCGCCTTCTCGGGATGCTTGTGCAGCAGGAAACCGAGATCGGTGGCGGGACGCTCCGGGGTGCCGGTTGTACTGATCGTCAGGAACACGCGTTTGAGTATGGTCCGGTCGGTCCCCTCCCTCCAGGCAATTTCGCCCTCACCCTTGCCCCGCCCCCTGTCCCCCCTCCCCTCCCCTCCCCTCCCCTTCCCTCCCCCGCCGCCCGCCGCCCGCCGCCCGCCGCCCGCCGCCCGCCAATGTCACTCCGGTGTCCGCCCAGGGCCGCCGTCTCCCTCCCCCAGCACGGCGGCCAGCTCCGCGATCGTTGCCGGGCCGACCCGGCAGCAGCCGCCGACCAGCCGGGCGCCGGCCTCCTGCCAGGCCCTGGCCCGGCCGGGGTCGAACGTGGCGCCGCCGGCCCAGCCCCGCTCCGCGGCGTCCCAGCGCTCGCCGCTGTTCGGGTAGACGACGACCGGCTTCCCGGTGGTCTCCGCCGCCGTCCGGACGGCGGCGTCCGCGTCGGCCGGGTCGCAGCAGTTCACCCCGACCGCGATGGCCTGGTCGCACTCCCCGGCCAGGGCGAACGCCTCGTCCAGCGGCTGCCCGGCCCGGGTCCGGCCCCCGGCCACGGTGTAGGAGAGCCAGACCGGCAGCCCGTACTCCCCCACCACCCGCAGCAGCGCCCGCGCCTCGTCCATGTCCGGCACCGTCTCCAGGGCCAGCACATCCGGCCCGGCGGCGGCCAGCGCCTCGATCCGGGGGCGGTGGAAGCGCTCCAGCTCCCGGAGCGTGAGTCCGTAGCGGCCCCGGTACTCCGCCCCGTCCCCGGTCGCCGCCCCGTACGGGCCGACCGAGGCCGCCACCCAGACGTCCCGCTCCACCGCACCGGCCGCCCGCCTGGCCAGCTCCACGCTGCGGGCGAGGAGCCCGGCCGCCTCAGCCCGCCCGATCCCGCGCCGCTCGAACCCTTCGAAGCTCGCCTGATAGCTGGCCGTGATGAGCACCTGCGCACCCGCCCGCACATAGGCCGCGTGCGCCGCCTCGATCTGCCCGGGCCCGTCGACGAGCAGCCGCGCGGACCACAGCGCGTCGGACAGATCGCAGCCCTGCGCCTCCAACTGGTTGGAGAGCCCGCCGTCGAGCAGGACCGTCTGCTCGGCGAGCGCGGCGGCGAGAGGGCGGGACGGCGCCCCGGCCGCCGGGCCCGGACCGCGGGCGGGTGACATCAGCAGCTCCTCGCTCAGGCGTCGCGGGTGTCGCGGGTGTCGCGGGTCACCGCAGACCTCTCCGGTGTCCGGCGTCCCAGGTGGCTCAGGTCAGCTGGGACTGGACCTGCGCCGAGATCAGCTCCAGGTGATCCAGGTCGTCGAGGTCGAGCACCTGGAGGTAGATCCGCGACGCCCCGATCGCCGCGTAGCGGCCGATCTTCTCGACCACTTCGGCGGGCGACCCCGCCAGTCCGTTGGCCTTCAGCTCGGCCACGTCACGGCCGATGACGGCGGCCCGGCGGGCGACCTCCGCGTCGTTCCGGCCGACGCAGACCACCAGCGCGTTGGAGTACACCAGGTCGTCCGCCCCGCGGCCCGCCGCCTCGGCCGCCTCCCTGACCCGGCCGAACTGCTTCTCGGAGTCCTCCAGCCCCGCGAACGGGATGTTGAACTCGTCGGCGTACTGGGCGGCGAGCCTCGGGGTGCGCTTGGCGCCGTGCCCGCCGATCAGCACCGGCACCTTGGCCTGCGCGGGCTTGGGCAGCGCGGGCGAGTCCGCCAGCTGGTAGTACGTGCCGTCGTAGCTGAACGTCTTGCCGACCTCGGTCGCCCACAGTCCGGTGACGATCGCCAGCTGCTCCTCCAGCCGGCCGAACTTCTCCTTGGGGAACGGGATGCCGTACGCCTTGTGCTCCTCCTCGAACCAGCCCGCGCCCAGGCCCAGTTCGACGCGCCCGCCGGACATCTGGTCGACCTGCGCCACCTGGATGGCGAGGACGCCGGGGAGCCGGAACGTGCCCGCCGTCATCAGCGTGCCGAGGCGGATGCGCTTGGTCTCCCGGGCCAGCCCGGCCAGCGTGATCCAGGCGTCCGTCGGGCCGGGGAGCCCGTCGCCCTGCCCCATGCGCAGATAGTGGTCGGACCGGTAGAAGGCGTCGAAGCCGAGGTCCTCGGTGGCCTTGGCGACGGTGAGAAGGGTGTCGTAGCTCGCCCCTTGCTGGGGCTCGGTGAAGATTCGAAGATCCATGCCTCCATCCTGCACCCACGCGCCCCGCTCGTCCCTCTCCCGCCCCCTTCCGCACGCCGCCGCCGTTCCCCGGACGGGCCAGTCATTGGATGCCGGTGATCGGGCCGACCGGGCCGACCGGCCCGTGGGTCATCCCGTGCGGGCCGTCCCGCTCCCTGCCGCGTTCCAGGTCCTCCCGCTGCTCCCGGTCCCGCTCGTCCAGCAGCCGGAGCATGCCGCGCACCCGGTCCGTCGACTCGTCGGCTGCGTCGATCGCCTCCATGCACTGCCAGTACAGGCTCTGTTCGTCGGTCTCGCACGCCACCCCGACCAGGGCTATCCCCACCTCTCCGAGCAGCGCGCCCAGGCCGGTCAGGGCCGCGCGTGGATCGGCGACCTCGGAGAGGTGTGCCGCGCGGGCGACCCCGGCGCGTGCCGCCGGGTGGTCCAGCGCGCCGCTGCTCCGGCCGCCGATCTCGCTGAGGGCGCGCGCCTCGCCCCGTAACTCCTTGGGGCCGCTCGCGGCCAGCCGGCTGCCGACCGCCTGCGCCAGGGCCTGGGCCTGCCAGGCCTCGGCGATGATGTCCGGTGTGCCCCGGCTCTGTGCCAGGGCCTGCCTGATGACCGCTACCAGCCGCTCCGCTTCCATCGACTGCCCCCGTTCGACGCGAAAACCCGCTCACCACTTCATTACCCACAGTGAGGGCGGTGGTACCGAAAGGCCAGAGGATTTCGGAAATCTGTGGACACTCAATCGAGTGTGGATAAATCGATCACTCCGAAGAGTGACGATCTTCGCGTGCCGCTGACCCCGGAACCGGAAAACGCCCCTCGTTCCGCTCGATCTTGGCCGTCAGCGCCGCCAGTACATCGATACCCAGCACCTCGCAGAACTGGAGCAGGTACGCGAGCACATCCGCGACCTCGTCGGCCACCCTGGGCGCGGTCGCCGGGTCCTCCATCACCCGTGCCGACTGCTCGGGCGTCAGCCACTGGAAGATCTCCACGAGTTCGGCGGCCTCGACGCTCAGCGCCGAGGCCAGGTTCTTCGGGGTGTGGTACTGCTCCCAGTCGCGTGCGGCCGCGAAGGCGGCGAGCCGTTGCTGCAGGGCGCGTACGTCGAATTCCGTCACGGCACCAGGTCTACCAGCCGCCCCGGCCGCTCATCGGACCGGGACGGCACCCCCTCGTACAGGCCCCGGGGGCAGGCCCTAAGCCCCCGGTACCCCCGCCGCAGTCGTGCCCTCGACCTCCATGCCGACGGGCGACAGCAGGAAGACGTTGCGGTCCACCCGGTGCATCCCGCTGCCGAGGCCGAAGACGACGCCGCTGGTGAAGTCCAGGACGCGCTTGGCCACATCGCCCTCCGCGCTCGTCAGATCGAGCAGCACCGGCACCTGGGCGACCAGGTATTCGGCGACCTCGCGGGCGTCGGCGAACACCTGGACCCGCAGTACCACCATGCGCCGCTGCTCGGCGCTCTCCCCCTCGTCCGGGAGGGTGTGGTGATCCACCCGGGAGGGCCACTCGTTGCGGCTGCGCAGCGGTACGACCTGGGCCAGCCCCTCCCACTGCTCGTCCGTGACGTCGTACCTGTCGTACCTGCTCACCGGACCACTCCGTCCGCACATCGGTCGGCGTTGTGCCGGCTGCGCTCACTGTTCATCGGGCGATTGTCCCCTCCCTCACCCGTTCGGCCTACGAGCGACACGGCTCAGGAGTCGATCGACGCCGCCGGAATCATGCCCTGGGTTCCTGCGGGAGCGGCGGGCGGGCTTGCGGTCACCGTGGTGTCGAGCGGGGTGAACCGGATCGGCAGGTGCGCCAGCGCGCGGTGGAACGGTCCGGGCCGCCACAGCAGTTCGGCGGCCGGCACGGCCAGTTCCGCGTCGCACAGGAGGCTGGTGACCTGTTCGATGGCCGTCATCGCGATGAGCAGGGCGGGCTGCTTGGCGGGGCAGCGGTGGGGCCCGGCCGACCAGGACAGGTGGGCGCTGGCCCCGGAGCGGACCCCGTCGTCGGAGACGGGCGGGACGGACTGGGTGTTGGCGGCCGCGTAGGAGACCAGGACGAGTTGTCCGGCGCGCAGCCGCACCCCGTGGAACTCGGTGTCGTGGCGCGGGTAGTGGGCCGCCAGGTTGGCGAGCGGCGGGTCGCGCCACAGCACCTCGTTGATCGCCTCGTGGGCCGTCATCGCGCCGCCGTGCAGCGATCCCGCGTACCGCTCGTCGGTGAGCATGTGGAGGATCGCGTTGCCGATGAGGTTGGTCATGGGGTCGTTGCCCGCGCTCATCACCAGGGAGATCTGGCGCACGGTCTCGTCGTTGTCGAGCCCGGCCGGGTGGGCAAGGAAGTACGAGGTCAGGTCGCGGCGCGGCCTCGCGCGCCGGTCGGCGACGAGGCGGGTGACGACGTCGATGAGGTCGGCGTACGCGGCGGCGGCGTCCTCGGCCGAGTTCATCATCCCGGCGATCCCGTCGACGATGCGTTCGCCGTCCTCGGGGTCGGCGCCGAACCAGGTGACGAAGATGTGCATCGGGAGCCGCCGGGCGTACTGGGCGATGAGGTCGCCGCTCCCGGTGGCGGCGAACCTGCCGATCAGCTGCCGGGCGACGCGGGCGACCTCGGCGCGCAGCACGTGCGGTTCGATCAGGGCCAGGCTGTCGTTGATGGCCTCGCGGTAGCGGGCGTGCACCGCGCCGTCGCTGAACAGGGCGGTGGGGCGGTGGCCGAGCACGGGCAGCACCGGTGAGTCGGGCGGAATGGTCGCCTGCCAGGCGCGCGGGTCCTTGCTGAAGGTGTGGGTGTCGCGCAGCAGGTCGATGGCGGCCTGGTAGTCGGTGACGAGCATCGCCTCGACGTCGGGGGCGATCCGTACCGGTGCGAGTGGGCCGTGCTCGCGCAGGGCGCGGTAGTGGCCCTGTGGGTCGGCCGCGAAGGCGGGGCCGAACAGCGCGAGGGGCCGCGGCGGCGGTGCGTACGTGGTCATGAGGCGTCCTCGGGCTGCGGCATGCGGGTCAGCACGTGTTCGGCCAGTGCGATCAGGGCGTCGATGCTGCCGCGGCGCTCGCGCGCGTCGCACTGGATCAGCGGGGTCGTGTCGTCCAGGTCGAGGTGCTTGCGCAGGACCTCGTCGCTGTGCGCGGGGGCGTCGGGGAAACGGTTCACCGCGACGGCGTACGGCAGCCCCTGCTCCTCGACCATGTCCATGACGGGGAAGGAGTCGGCGAGCCGCCGGGTGTCGACCAGGACGAGCGCGCCGAGCGCGCCCCGGGCGATGTCCTCCCACAGCGGCAGGAACCGCTCCTGGCCGGGTGTGCCGAACATGTACAGCACCAGGTCGTCCGGTACGGTCAGGCGCCCGAAGTCGATGGCGACCGTGGTGGTGGTCTTCTCGGGGAGCCCGGCGGTGGAGTCGACCCGCGTGCTGGACTGGGTCATCGCCTCTTCGGTGTGGAGCGTGGCGATCTCCGAGAGGGTACGGATCAGGGTCGTCTTGCCCACGCCGAAGGGACCCGTGACGACGAGTTTCATCAGGGTCCGGGCGGCGGCCGGCAGGTAGCCGACGCCGGTCCGGTCAGGGCAGGGAGCGGAGTCCAACGAGCAGCCTCTCGACGAGCGACCGGTCGATCTCCCCGGCACTGGGTATCGGCGGTCGGGTGAGCAGAAGTCCGGTGGCCGCGAGGTCCGTGGCCAGGAAGACGGTGGCGCTGACCGGGAGGTCCAGATGGGCCGCGCACTCGACGACGGTGAGCGCACCCGGTTCCAGCAGGGCGCAGAGTCTGCGCGCTTGCGTTCCGGCGTCGTCGGGTACGGCGGCGTCGGTGCGCACGAGGACGGCGAGCCGGTCGAGCGCGGGGCCGGCGGGCCGGGTCCGGCCGCCGGTGACCAGATAGGCGGGGATCAGACGGCGTGCTGGGCCGGGGGTCATGGCCGGGTGGCGGTGTCCGGCTCGCGGGCGGCTGCGTGCATCGCCCGGGTGAGCGCGGTGACCTGCACCTGCATCTGATAGGCGATGTCGCCGAGTTTGGCGCCGGGTTCGGCGAACAGGGCGAGCGTCGTGTTGCGTCCCGCCGGTACGACGATGGCGAAGCCGAGGTCCGATTCCACGACCGTCTGGGCCAGTTGCGGGGCCTCGACGTCGGTGAAGGCGGTCGTGAAGGCGCGGGCGGCTGCGTGCAGCGTGGCGGTCATCGCGGCGACCCGTTCGCCGGAGGCCCGGTCGAGGCCGGGTGACGCGCCTTCGACGAGGCCGTCACCGGTGGCGACCACGGCATGCTGGACTCCGGGCAGTTCCAGCAGCGGGGTCAGCACCCATGCGAGGTCGCCTGAGGTGGGGCTGGGGGCGCTCACGTCTCGTCGTCTCCTTGGTCGTCCTGGTGGTCGTGGGCGCCGGTGTCCGGTGCGGGGTTCCGCCCGGTGACGCTCCTGCCGTTGAGGGTGCCCTGCTGGAGGGCCGCCCAGGAAGCCCCGGCCGCTTCCGGTGTACGGGGCACCTGTCCGGCGGACGGCTCCGGGGCCTTGGCGGCGGCCGTCGCGGGCGTACGGCGCGGTGCGCGCCGGCGCCGGCTGGGCAGTTCCGTGGGCTCGGCCGGGCTCTGCGGCGGTGCGCCGGCCCCGGTCCGGGCGGCGGTGGCCGATTCCGCCGGGGCGGCGGCCGATACGGGCGCCGGGGCGAGGGCGGAGAGGTCGCGGTCCTCGTCCAGCACGGTCAGCAGGTGGGCGGGGACACGCAGCATCGTGCGCATCCCGCCGAACGGGGATGCCTCGATGTGGCAGTCGAAGCCGTACTGCACGACGAGCCGGCCGACGACCGCGAAGCCGGTCTGCGGCGGGTCGCCCAGCTCGGTCAGAAGCACCACGGAGGGGCCGGCGAGCAGGGCGCGGGCCCGCTCCAGCGCGTCCTCGTCCATGCCGATGCCCGCGTCGTCCACCACCAGGAACGCGCCGCGGCCACCGCTCTGCTGGATGGTGACCTGGACGTCGGTGTCCGGGTGGGAGTACGCGGTGGCGTTGGCCAGCAGTTCGGCGAGGGCGATGGCGAGGGGTTCGGCGGCCCGGGCGGCGAGGGCGAGCCGTTCGTCGCGCAGGTGGTTGGCGACCTTGATCCGTTCGTAGCCGGCGACCCGCGACTGGGCGCCGAGCACGATCTCGACCAGCGGGGAGTTCTGGCGGGCGAGGCCGGGCCAGGCGTCGCAGAGCACGGCGGTGGACTGGGTGCGGCGCAGCGCCAGTTCGTTGCGGAAGTCGAGCTGGAGGATGCGCGGGTCGTCGTACTCGTGCTGGAGCTCGTGCAGCAGTTGCTGGGACTGGTTCAGCAGGGACTGGATCTTGGCCGATGTGCCGCGCATCGCCGCGCGGGCCGCGGCGTCGACGCGCCCGCGCTCCTCCAGGACGGCGGTGCGCGCGGCCTGGACGGCCTCGGTGAGCAGGAGGGCGGCGCCGCCGTCGACCTCGGTCGCCTCGCGCAGTCCGGGGACCGTGGCGCTGGGGTGGGAGAGGGCGAGGGCGGCGGCGGGTATCCGCTTGCGCGCGAGCTGCCGGATCTCGTCCAGGAGGGCGGCGGTGCGGGCCTCGGCGGCCTTCGCCTGGCGTTCGGCGAGTTCGGCGCGGGTCACGGCCTGCTGTTCGAAGAGGCCGGCCCGGTACGCGCGTGAGGCCGCCACCACCGCGAGGACGACGGCGATCACTGCCACGATCCATGCCATGCCGCTACCGCGTTTCTGTCGTCGGGTCGGTCCGCCGGCGCGCGCGGCGGACCGTGCGGTCAGCCGGCTCTGCCTGCCGTCTCACTGGCCTGCTCCACTTCCTGT
The DNA here is from genome assembly GCF_004795035.1 of Streptomyces sp. A0958. Taxonomy (GTDB): domain Bacteria; phylum Actinomycetota; class Actinomycetes; order Streptomycetales; family Streptomycetaceae; genus Streptomyces. The sequence goes on along the minus strand of NZ_SSBK01000023.1, from coordinate 8,380 downwards.
GCGACCGTGGCGACGTCGGTCATGACCTGGACCACGCTGGGCCGTTCGGAACCGTCGAGCTGCCGGTACTCGCTGCCGATGGTCACCACCAGCCGCTCGGGGAGCCCCAGGCCGGGGTAACGCCCTTCGGCGATGACCCGGCGGGCCGCGTCGATGGACGGCACACCGGCGGCGTGGAAGGCGTGGGCGCGCTCGCGGACGTATTCGAGGTAGCCGATGTGCTCCCGCACCCCGGCCCGGTCGAGCACGGGGCCGTGGCCGGGGACGACGGTCTCGGCGCCGGTGGCCAGCACCTGTTCGCAGGCCCCGATGATGTTGCTCAGCGGGCCTTCCCAGTGGATCGGGTGGTCGCCGGGCTGCTCCGGGGACGACGAGAAGATGATGTCGCCGCTGAACACGACGGACTGGGCGGGCAGGTGGACCATCAGGTCGCCGGTGGTGTGCGCGGGTGCGAGCGAGGTGATCTGTACGGGGTAGTCGCCCAGGCTCAGTTCGAGTTCGCCGGTGAAGTAGGTGGTGGGGCTGACCGGTTCGGTCTGCGACCAGTCGAATGGGCCGAAGTGCCGTCCGAGGTAGGAGCCGAGCGGGGTGGACCGGTCGCCGCCGGTGACGAGCGCGTGCTGCTGTTGCGGCGAGGGCTCGTAGTGGATGTGTTCCCTGGCCTCGCGCGTCACGATGATCTCGGCGTCCGGGAGCACGCCCGCGCCCCAGAAGTGGTCGCCGTTGGCGTGCGTGACGATCACCCGGTCGACGCAGACGCCGGCGGGCAGCCGCTTGGTGCTCTCGGCGAGGAACTGGCCCGCCAGGACCGGATCGTACGGGGTGTCGATCCAGAGCGCGCCTCGGGGCGAGACCAGCAGGCCGCAGTTGGCCAGCCCCCAGCCACGCTTCGGCGGGAGCCATGCGTACAGGCCCCGGCCCAGGTCAACGATGTCCCCAACCGTGATCGACATGGACGCGATTATGCCGACCACTTTCCGGCCGTGCGTTCGAACCCTGTCATCTGGGCGCGCGATTGGCGTGAAACAGCCCTTGACCCGCCTAGGAGGTCACCGGCCGGTGACCGTACGAGAGCAGGCGGACCGGTCACCGTACGGCATTTTCCGGATGTGACGGGAGGAAAGGCGCGGGTTCGGCCGCCTCCGTCACCGGCACGCGACAGGTCGCCGTCAAACCGGAAGTGGCCGATTACCCACCGAGCATGGCCGAAAACAGCCGCCACAGCTCCCCGGCGGAACCGCGCGGGGCGGGCCGCCGCCGGGGAGCTGTGACCCTAGGGGACGTTCCACTGCTGGTTGGCGCCGCCGGCGCAGTCCCAGAGGGCCAGCGCGGTGCCGTCCGTGGTGTCGCCACCCGGGACGTCGAGGCAGCGGCCGGACGCCTTGTTGACGAGGGTGTGCGCACTCGTGCTGTACGTCCGCTGCCGGGCCGTGTCCGTCACGGCCCCGCCCGCCCCCGTACCGGCGCAGTCACGCACCCGTACGGCCGCGCCGTTTCCGGTGCCGTCGGCGGTCAGGCAGTGGTCGGACGGCAGCCGCAGCGTGCCGTCGGCCGCCCGCACCCAGGCCTGGTTCGCGCCGCCCGAGCAGGGGTGGATATCGGCCACCGCCCCGTCCGCGACGCCCCCGAGGGCCTCCAGGCACTTGCCGGCCTGCCCGGTCACCTCGCCGCGCGCCGAGTTGCCGATCGCCAGGTTCTGGACCGTGGAGTCGGCGGAGACATCGGTCCGGGTCATCGACGCGCAGGCGTTGTCGCTGCTCGACGTACCGGAGACCGAGGCGGTGACCGTACCGCCGTTGCCGGTCGGCACGCCGAACCGGGCGTCGCTGAACGGCTGGTCGTAGCAGGTGGCACGGGGGTCGTTCCACTCGAAGTACTCGGTCCAGTCGACCATGCCTGTGGGCGAGACGGCGGTGGCGGGGGTCTTGATGGAGCCGAGCTTGTACGAGGCGCCGGTCGCGGTGTCGGCGACGGTGGCGCCGAACCAGCCGTCGCCCTCGGCGGCCACCTTGAACGTGTAGCGGTGGCCCGCGGTCCAGTCGAGGTTCATCCGGCAACTCATGCCCTCGCCCTCGCCGCCGAAGGCCAGGCACCAGCTCCCCTCGGAGCCGTTCCTCGCCTCGGAGACGTCCCAGACGGAGAACAGGAGCGTTCGTTTCGAGCCACCGTTGGACTGCATCCCGAGGTAGGCGCCGCTGCCCCGGTCGAAGCCGAACTGATGGCTCCAGAAGACGTTGGCCCGGTATCCGGGGTCGTGCTGGACGGTGGTGGACCAGGTGACGTCGGTCAGGACCGGGGCGCAGGAGAAGGCGTAACCGGTGTAGGTGCCGGGAGTCGTGCCGAGCTCCACGGCCTGTGCGGGAGCGGCCGTGCCGAGCAGCGCGAGAGCGGCTGCCGCGGCGGATGCGGAGGCGGAAGCGATGGCGGTGCTGAACAAGTGGCGCAGTCTCATGCGGTGCACCTGCTTCTGGTGGGGGGAAGGGGTCCTTGCTCCTGCACGCACCGGCTCCGGCCGTCCGGCCGGGCGGGCCCGGACGGCCGGAGCCGGTGCGTGTCGTGCGGTGAAACCCTCCGGAGCAGGGTCGTGGGGGCCTTGCTCCGGTCTTTCCCGGTCAGGTCCTCAGGAACGGACCTGGCCGCCTTCGAAGTACGCGACCAGCTCCGCGTCGAGGGCCGGCACCTCGTGGGGCGCACCGCCCTCGCGCAGGGAGCGGGTCGCGAGGACACCGGCGGCGACGCTCATCCGGGCGGCGACCGGGGAGGTGTCGGTGACGCCCCCGTCGCGCACGAACCGGCAGAACTCCTCCATGATCCGGCCGTCGCCGCCACCGTGGGAGCCCTTGGCCTCCGGAACCCGGTAGGTGATGTCGGCGTCGGCGCGGTAGCCGCTGGGGCCGGTGTTCCAGACCTTGACCTCGTCACCGGGGCCGTCGCCGAAGTTCTCCAGCCGGCCCTCGGTGCCGATGACCGTGTAGTTGCGCCAGTAGTCGGGGGTGAAGTGGCACTGCTGGTAGGCGGCCACGACACCGTTGTCGAGCTGCATGTTCATCACCGAGACGTCCTCGACGTCCACGATGTGGTGCAGGTCCTTGCGGGCGGTGGGCGGCCAGTCGAACTCGCGCAGCCAGTTGTCGGGGCGCGGGGTGTCCGGCGCGCGGCGCGGCAGGCCCCCGTAGACGAGCAGGTCGCCCAGCGCGTTGACGCGCCGCGTGTAGCCGCCGGCCAGCCAGTGCAGCACGTCGATGTCGTGCGCGGCCTTCTGGAGGAGCAGACCGGTGGTGCGGGTCCGGTCGGCGTGCCAGTCCTTGAAGTAGTAGTCGCCGCCGTAGCCGACGAAGTGCCGTACCCAGACGGCCTTGGGCTCGCCGATGTCACCGCGCGCGATGATGTCGCGCATCAGCCTGACGACACCCATGTGGCGCATGTTGTGGCCGACGTAGAGCCGGGTGCCGGTCTCGTACGCGGCGCGCAGGATGTTGTCGCAGCTCTCGACGGTGATGCCGAGGGGCTTCTCGACGAAGACCGCCTTTCCGGCCCGCAGGGCGTCGACGGCGATGGCCTCGTGGGTGTCGTCCGGGGTGGCGACGACGACCGCGTCCAGGTCGTCCCGGCCGAGGAGGAGCTTGTAGTCCTCGACCGCGATCTCGGCGCCGAAGTGCTCGGCCTCGCGCCGGCGCACCTCCGGGTCGAGGTCGCAGACGGCGGTGATCGCCGATCCCTTCCCGGGGTGGTGGGCCGACATCGCGATGGACCGGCGCAGGCCGAGCCCGATGACACCGAGTCGCAGGTCTGACACGGGAGTCCCTTCTAGGTGGTGCGGGTCGTGCGGGCGGAGACTACTTACCTGCCGGCGGCGCATCGGACTCGGCTCACCGGCGAGCGACGCCTCGAACTCGGCGCGACTGGACGTAGGCGCCCAGGGGCCGCTGCTCCTACGCGGCGACATACACATAGTTCACGACCGCGCACCCGGATGGCAAGAGTTGTTCGTTTCTCGGAGTTAATGAACATCTACGGGCAGGCAGTAGCCACTTCACGGGGTTGCGCACGCAGAACGGCGGGCCGCCGCACACGGGTGTGCGGCGGCCCGCCGTGGGTGAGGGGGGCGGGTCAGACGGCTACGACCGTGACGCCGGCCTCCGTGAAACGGGCGGACGCCTCGGGCGCGATGCCCCGGTCGGTCACCAGGAAGTCGACCAGAGCGAGGTCGCAGACCCGCGCGAACGCCCGCTTGCCGATCTTCGAGGAGTCGGCCGCGACCACCACACGCTGGGCCTGCTGGGCGAGCAGCCGGTTGATGCTGGCCTCGCCCTCGTGGTGCACGTACGCGCCGCGTTCGGTGTCGATGGCGTTGACGCCGAGGACGGCCACGTCCAGCGTGATCTCGCCCAGCACCCCGCTGGCCAGCGGGCCGGTCAGCTCGTACGACTGGGGCCGGGCGACCCCGCCGGTCACCACGATCTTGATCTGCGGCCGGATCACCAGCTCGTTGGCGATGTTGAGGGCGTTGGTCACGACCGTCAGCGTCGGCTGCCCGGCCGCCCCGCCCGCACCCTCGCCCACCAGGTCCGAACGGACGGCGAGCGAGCGGGCGACCTCGGTGATGGTGGTGCCGCCGGTGAGCCCGACCACCTCGCCGACCGCGACCAGTTCGGCGACGGCGCGGCCGATGGCCTGCTTCTCGGGGGCGTTGCGCCCGGTTTTGTAACGCAGGGCCAGCTCGTAACTGACGCCGTGGGCGACCGCGCCGCCCCTGGTCCGGGTGAGCAGTTGCTGCTCGGCGAGCTGGTCCAGGTCCCGCCGGATGGTCGCGGCCGACACGTCCAGCGTCTTCGCGGCGTCCTCGACGTCCACCCGGCCGTGCTTACCGACGAGTTCCAGCAGTGCGTTCCACCGGGAATCCCTGGACAAGAGACTTCTCCTTCACAGGTCCGGGCCTTGTGCGCCCATCCCCTTGGACGCGATCACCGGACAGGGCGCAAGCGTCGCACAAGGCTCCGGCGAGTCAAGTCCTCTGCAAGGCCACTGCAAGGGAAATGCTTGATACTGCTCACACATCGCGGGTAGCGTGCGTAAACGAGCATCCCATCCCCAGTACGGAGTGCAAAAGTGTCATTTGTCGAGACCGAGATCGCCAGTCAGCCGGAGTGCTGGCGCCGCGCCGCGGAGCTGGCCCCGAGTCACGCGGCCGTGCTGCCCGCACCCGGCGAGCGCGTCGCCGTGGTCGGCTGCGGCACCTCGTTCTACATGGCTCAGGCATACGCCTCGCTCCGTGAGGAGTCCGGGCAGGGCGAGACCGATGCCTTCGCCGCGTCGGAGTTCCCCGCCCGCCGCCGCTACGACCGGGTCGTGGCGCTCACCCGCTCCGGCACGACGACCGAGGTGCTCGAACTCCTCGGCTCGCTGCGCGGGACCACGCCCACCGTGGCCGTCACGGCCGACCCCGAGACCCCGGTGATGACCGTCGCGGACGCGGTCGTCGTCCTCGACTTCGCCGACGAACAGTCCGTCGTCCAGACCCGGTTCGCCACCACACTGCTGACGCTGCTGCGCGCCCACCTCGGCCTGCACACCGACGCGGTCGTCGGCGACGCGGAGAAGGCGCTCGCCGAGCCCCTGCCGGAAGGGCTCGTGGACTGCACCCAGTTCACCTTCCTCGGCCGCGGCTGGACGGCCGGCCTCGCCAACGAGGCGGCGCTGAAGATGAAGGAGGCCTCGCTCTCCTGGACCGAGTCGTACGCCGCGATGGAGTACCGCCACGGCCCGATCAGCATCGCCACCGACTCCACCGCCACCTGGATGTTCGGCACCGCCCCCGAGGGCCTGCGCGAGCAGCTGCTGGAGACCGGCGCCCGCTGGGTGGAGAGCGACCTCGACCCGCTGGCCGACCTCGTCCGTGTCCAGCGCCTGGCCGTCGCCCGCGCCACGGCCCGGGGCCTCGACCCGGACAGCCCGCGCCACCTGAGCCGTTCGGTGGTCCTGGCGGACGCCTGAGCGACCGTCGGCCGCATGGACCTCGTGGAACGCACCGTCCGGGTGCCCGCGCCCGCCGGCGCGGGCGCCCGGACGGGCTTCCACGCCGCGCCCGCGCACGGCACCCGGCCCGGGGCGCCCGTCCTCGCCGGGTCCGGCCCGAGGGCCGGTCAGGACTCCTCGAAGTAGGCGTCCAGGACCGCGTCGAAGCCTTCCGTCCACTCCTTGAGATTGCTGCGGGCCGCCGCCTCGACCTCTCCGTTGAACCAGCGCTTGGTCGACAGGTGGACGGTGACCGTGAACCTGCGGCCGAAGCGGGCCGGCTTCAGTTCGACCGCGCCGATCTCGTCCCAGCCGAAGTCGGCCTGCTGGTCGTCCAGCGTGAACCGGACGCCCGCGCGGCCGGCGGAGATCGAACCGCGCCGGTCGCTCACCTCGAACGAGGGCCCGTCGGCGGCCTCTTCCCCGTTCTCGTCGTTCTCGGCCTCCTCCTTCTCGACCTCCTCGACCTCCTCGTCGTCCGCCGCCGGCCCGTCAGTGGGCTTCGCGTCGTCGGTCGCCGGCTCCGTGACGGCGTCGGCGACTGCGGGCTCCTCGGTGCTCTCCGGCTCCTCCTCCGCCGTCGCGGCGGGTCGGGGGACCGTGAGGCCGGGGATGTACGCCGGGTCGGTCCCTGCGGCGTACGCGGGCTGAGTGTTCGGATCTATGCGCTGCTCCACGGCGGGCAGTATGGCCGACGAACCTGTACGGGGCCAGTAAGAGCGTGTCGAGGGGCGGGCCCGGCTGCCCGGCCCGCCCCTCACCCGAAGGTCGCCGCGCCCCGTGTCAGCCGGTGGTGCAGACCTCGTCGCCCAGCGCGAAGGCGGCCGGGGCCCGCGGCGAGCCCCGCATCCGCGTCAGTACCGGGCGGCTTCCTCAGTACCAGCCGGTGGAGCCGGGCTGGTCGCAGAGTTCGAGCACCACTTCGCCGGCCTCGGAGGTCCTGCCGCCGACGGGCCGGACCCGGTCGCCGACGTTCACGAGGTGCGGGGCCGCGCCCACGATGCGGCACCGGTAGACGAAGCCCTCGGGAAAGCGGACCAGGGACTCGTTGCGCATCACCCGCGAGTAGCGGTTCACGACGTTGGAGCGCACGACGACGCCGTATCCGTCGCTGTGTTCCGATTCGAGGTCGCTCGACGCGCAGACGGGACACAGGAGTTTGCGGAAGGAGGCCGTGCCGCACCACCGGCACACCTGGTAGACCAGCCCCTCCCGGCTGTGCGGCTGAACTGCTTCGCGGGCCGGCGGCCCCACGTCGATTCCGGTACTGAACACGTTCCGCCTCCCGCGCTCGACTCGGTGCGCCGCACCCTCGGCGACGGCACACCGGCACCGTATGGCACTTAGTTCCATGAAGTAAAGGCACTGAGTGCCGCGAAGAGGTGATGTGGCTCTCGTCGCGCCGTCACGCGCCGCCGAGCGCGGACTCGATGTGCTGCACCACGCGCCACATCGGCGCCCCCTTGCGCGCGACCATGACGATCACCTCGTCCTCGCTCACGGGCGCGGGTGCCGGCGCCGATGTGACGGAGCGTTCGTCCGCCTCGCTCCACACCGCGCGCACGAGTTCCAGCGCCCGGTCCACCTCCGCCCCCGCGTCCCCCACACCGCCCGAACGCAGCCAGGACCGCAGCCCGTTGTTGTGGGCCGCCACGACCGATGCCGCGATCACCTCGGCCCGCAGCGCGGCGTCCGGTGCGGCATCCGGGTCCTCGGCCCATCGCCGCTCCAGGTAGCCGGCGAGGGTCCGCTCGTAGCGGCGCACCACGGAGAGTTCGTAGGTGCGCAGTCCGGGCACCTCCCGGGTGAGCCGGTAGCGCTGTACGGAGAACTCCGGCTTCTCCGCGTACATCCGCAGCACCAGGCGTGCCGCGTCGCACACGGTGGCGACCGGGTCGCCGTCGTCCGCGGCCGCGAGGAACGCGGTCATGTCCGCGAGGCACCGCTCGTGGTCGGGGAAGACCGCGTCCTCCTTCGAGGGGAAGTAGCGGAAGAACGAGCGCCGCCCCACCCCGGCCCTCGCGACGATGTCGTCCACCGTGGTCCGCTCGAACCCGCGCTCCATGAAGAGCCCGAAGGCCGCCTCGGCGAGCACGTCACGCATGGGGGGCTTCTTGGCCGGTCCGCGGTCATCGGTCATGCCGGAAACGTAACACCGAAAGCACCTCGCCGACACTGGGTACCTTTACGAAGGGTACTGAGTGCCATAGGATTCCCGCAGGACACCACCAGGTACAGGGAGAGCCGGCGTGAGCTTGAGGATCGTTGTCTGTGTGAAGTACGTGCCCGACGCGACCGGTGACCGGCATTTCGCCGATGACCTGACGTTGGATCGTGAGGATGTCGACGGTCTGCTGTCGGAGCT